>NZ_JBIAII010000002.1:0-1381092 GCF_042871345.1 Streptomyces sp. NPDC005863
CCGCCTCCAGGCCATCGAGCGGGACACCGACGTGGCCTGAGCACTGGTGCACATAACTTCGTACGCGGCGGTGCACTCAGACGAGTACGCGGACAAGAAGATCCACGATGACATCGCCTCCGGGTTCCTCACCATCCACCAGCACGCCCACGACGGCCACACCACCGTCGCCGTGGGCACCTACCGGCACGCGGACAGCGTCCATCTCCATGGTGAGAACCACCTACGCGTCGTCAGCGGTTCCTATGACACCCCAGGCGAGGCCATCGCCGACTTCGAGCGCCTGTACGGCGATGCGGTCCGCACCGGCCACCCACCGGCCACCGACACCGAACAGCAGGCTGCCCAGGCCCTCGCCGTCCTATCGGCCGCAAAGGCCACCCGCACCGCTCCCATGGAACCGCAGGCACCGGCAGAACGGGTGCCGGTGTACACGGCCGACCCCGGTGACCATGAGGCTCTGCTGGACAAGTTCCTTGCGGAACAGGGCGAATGGGAGAAGTACCGGACGATCCCTATTGAATCGGCGTGTTGAAGCCGATTTGGCAGGGTGGCGCGATGAGCAAGTGGCGTGTCTTCTGGGTTCCCAAGCCAGCGCCGTTCGCCGCCCCGCGGGCACCTGTTCTGGCGGGGTGGGCCGACCTGGCGGAGCGCGAGGCGTCAACCGGGATCCGGCCGGGCGACCCGATTCTGCTGGCGCCGGACTACCGCATCGACGAACTCCTCAGCCTGTACACGCGCAGTAGCCCGTTCCGGGGATACACGAGAGAGACGAAGCGGAACTACATCACGGACCTCTGCCTGTTCCTCAGCTTTCTGTGGCAGCGCGGAAAGGTCTGGACGCAGGCGGGCGAGTCGGATGTCGACGACTTCCAGTTCTGGCGCCAGATGTCGCCCGAGAACCCGGTGCGGGTGGGCGGGAACAAGTGGAATCGTGAACTGGCCGCGCTGATGAACCTTTACACGTGGGCGACGAAGCCGGGGAACGAGTTCCTGCCGCGCAACCCGGTGCCGATGCGTCGCGTGGTCGGCCGGCATGGGCAGATCGTTGAGGTGCCGGACGGGAAGGCGAAGGACGCCCGGGGCAGCAACGTTCACTGGCTGACACCTCGGGCGTTCCGGTTCTGGGTGGACATCGGGCTGCGCGGTTACGGCGCTGACGGTCTTCCCTCGCCGGGCTGGGTGGGCCGCCTGGAGGACCGCAACGTTGCGTTCGTGCGCTTGTTGACCTCTTCTGGGATGCGGAGGCTGGAGGGCGCCTCACTGTTGGCCTTCGAGGTGCCGGCACTGCGTCTGGAGGGCGGCCGGTACTACACGGGGCGCCTCGCGGCGGCGGTCACGCGTTCCAAGAGGGCCCGGACCTACTACGTCGAGGCTCATGTGGTGGGCGATATCGAGAACTACATCGACTCCTCGCGCGCCGCGGCCATCCGCACCGCGCAGGCCCGGGGCTTCTACGACGGCGTGCCGGGGATGCGGCTGGTCACCCGGGTGAGCCGGGGACCGAAGCCGACGGTGTACTGGTGCAATCGCCGGGGCGTCACGGGCCGCATCGCGCTGACGGAGGCGACCGCGGACGAACGGATGACGTTGTACACCGAAGGCCCGGCGGGACCGGAACCGTTGTGGCTGTGGCTGAACGAGATGGGCCTGCCGTTCCAGCCGCATTCGTGGAACAATGTCTTCACGGCGGCGAACCGGCGGTGCCGGGCGGTGCTGGATCCGGAGCCGGAGCGTCGGCTGGACCCGCACCGCAGCCGGGCGCCGTATGCGACGCCGCATTCCTGCCGGCACGGCTTCGCCCTCTACATGCTGGTGATCCTGCATCACTTGATGGACCGGCGGTTCGGTCTGAGCCCGGAGGAGCGGCGGGACTACCGGCTGCTGTACGGGGATCCGTGGCGGATGGTGCAGGACCTGTTGGGTCATGCGTCCCTTGAGACGACCCGCGAGCGGTATCTGGCCCCGGTCGCCGACCTTCAGCTGCGGTCGCTGCTGACCACCGCGCCCCCGTTACGCGAAGGGGAACGGCCGGCGCGGGAGATGGATGAGGTGTTCGCGCGTCTGGCGCGGGAGGCCGAGGGCATCCAGGACATCGACGCGAAGCTGCAGGTCACCCCGCGGACGACAGGGTGAACCGGCGCGGGCGTACGGCCCCTTTGCCGACAACGCCGGTGCGTCGGCCACCGGTTTTGCTGGACGACGGCCTGGTCGTCGAGCACCGAGACCGATCGGGAGCCATCGCGGTCTACGACTTCCGCGTTCTGCCGGTCACGAATGCCTTGCGCCGGTCGCTAGCCCGCCTGTTCGCCGCGCGGTGCGTGCCAAGCCGGTGGACCTCGCATCACAGCAGCAGGTACTTCTGGCTGCCCTTGCAGGCTTTCACCGCGTACCTGGCCACGCTGGACGCACCGGTTGCCGACCTCGACCAGCTGACCGCGGGGGTGTGGAAGCAGTGGAGGCTCAGCCGGCAGAACACCCGGTTCGGCTACCGCCAGATCACCACGGTGCGGGGGCTGCTGCTGGACGATCCACGGCTGTCCGACGCGACACGGCAAGCGCTCGCCCGCCGCGTCCTGCAGCCCACGGTCAAGGAAGTGTCCTTCCAGGAGGCCGAGTTCGACGCGCTCGTCACCACGGCGCGGCGAATGTTCCGTGCCGCGCATCTGCGGATCACGGACAACGCCCGCCACCTTGCCCAATGGCGGTCGGGGGCGTTCCCTCGCGGCAGTGAGGCATGGCTGCTGGGTGAGGCGCTGGACTGTCTGGCCCGGACCGGTGAGGCACCCCACGACACCCGGGTGCGTCGCCAGCGTGGCCGGGTGCTCGCCCGCTACGCACGGGTGCTGGGCGGGGAGCGGCCCGAACACACGTGGCAGCGGCTGTTCTTGACCCGGATGGAGACGGTCGCGCTGGGGGTGCTGCTGATGGCCGAGCACGGCTGGAACCTGTCGGTGATCAACCGGTTGACGGTGCCGCAAGCATCCCCGGACGGCAACGACAACGGTTCGCGGATCTACCGGGTCGAGCTGGAGAAGCACAAGCGGGGCGCCGGACGGTACTTCGAGACCCGCAATCTCACCGACGACGGGGCCCCCTCCCCCGGGCGGCTCATCACGCAGGCGCTGGAGGCCACCGTGTTCGCCCGCGCGGCCGTGCACACACTGAGCCCCGGTACGGACCGCTTCCTGATCTGGCGCTCCGCCAAGGCCCCACTGGAGCACCCGCACGACGAGAGCGGCCGGAAGTCGGGCATCGGAGTATTCGGGTTCGGCATCTCCGGCCGTACAGCCAAGCAGTGGGCGACTGAGCAGGGCTTCTCCTCTTCTCCGTTCCGGAGGGGGCGACGGACGGTGAACACGCTGCACCGGCGCGAACCCGGACAGAACAGCCAGGCCACCCACGACCGCGTCTACACCCTGACCGATCCCCAGGTCCGCCAGAGAGCGATCCCGGTCATCGCCGAGGCAGCCGAAGCCGTCGTGACCCACGCCCACGCCACCGTGCTCGCCCTCGAACTGCGCGAGAAAGCCGATCCGGCCGGCCAGCCGACCGCCACCGCCGACTGCCATGACTACGACAACAGCCCCTACCCCGGGCCCGGCGGCGGCTGCGGCGCCTCGTTCCTGATGTGCCTGGCCTGCCCCAACGCCCGGATCCATCCCGCACACCACAGCCGCCTGGCCCACCTGCACCAGGCACTTGACAACCTGCGCACCGCCCTGGACCCAGTCCAGTGGCACCGCCAGTGGGAGGGCGGACACGCCCGCCTGAAACACCTCAAGGGCCAACTCGGCACCGCGGTGTGGACCCGCGCCCTGGCCGACGTGACCGACACCGACCGCGAACTCATCGCCCTGCTGCTCAACGGAGACCTCGACCCGTGACGGCCACCCCAGCCCCTGTCCATGTCCTTCCCGGGCCCGACCCCCCTGTCATCCCCGCCCACCGGATCGCCGGCGGCTACACCGGTCCCATCGCGCGCTACGCGGCGCCGGCCTGGCCGCTGATTCCCATGAACGCCAACCCGGGCGTCACACACAGCACCATCCACTGGCCGACGTTCCCCGGCCCGTTCCGGGAGGAGATGCGGCTGGCTGCCTGGACCTTGATCAACGGTGAACTGCCCGCCGTGTTCCTGCGTGAGCGCCATCCCACGTGGCGCTCACGTCAGGCGCCCAAGGCGCTCTGCCAGACGATCGGGACCTGGTGTCGGCTCGCCGTGTGGCTCACCGACCGGGGCATCACCACGCTGAGCGACTGCACCACCCAGGTACTGAGTGAGTACGGCCGTCACCTGCGCGACAGTGGGGCGGCCCGCATCACGGTGCACAGCGTGCTGTCGTCGCTGACCCGGCTGTGGGTCTTCGACCAGCTCAGTGGCCGTCCCAGTGGAATCGGCTGCCCGCCGTGGGAGACCGAGGGGGTGGACGACTATCTGCCGCCGGCGACTCCGGGCGGCGAGAACGCCGCCGAGGCGATCGCCGAGCAGACCATGGGCCCCCTGCTCGTGTGGGCGATCCGCACGGTCGAGGAGTTCAGCGACGACATCCTGGCCGCCTGGGCCGAACGCAACCGGCTGCATGCGCAGGCTGCCGCCAACAGCGCCACGCCCGCCTCACGAGCCGCTCTTCGGGCCTTCATGGACCGCATCGACGCCGGCCAACTGCCGATTCCGACCACACAGTGGCTGGGCAGAACCACGATCGCCAGCGCATACATTGCCGCGCTCACCGGCGCCTCCCTGGGCCAGGTCTACAGCACCACCCGTGATCACGGCTGGCGGCAGGCCGCCCTGGACCGCCCCGGCCCCTGCCCACTCCGCGTCTCGGTCACCGGCACACTCGGCGGCGCCCCTTGGAGGGAGGCCGTCGACTACACCGAAGCAGGCTTTCTGATGCGCCAGTTGGGCACGGCGTGCTTCATCGTCATCGCCTATCTGACCGGGATGCGTCCGGGCGAGGCGGCCGGACTGCGCAGCGGATGCTGCCCCGACCCGGAGCCAGACAGCGCGGGGCGCACGGGGCGGCACTTGATCACGAGCACCGTGTACAAGACCGCCCGCGACGACGACGGCAACCACCGCTCCGAGGGCGAAGTCCGCGATGCCCCCTGGGTGGCCATCGCCCCCGTCGTGAACGCCATCCGTGTCCTGGAACGCATGGTTCCCCCAGGGCAGCTGCTGTTCGACCACCACGCCCACGACCTGCGCGGCACCCGCGCCGGCACCGGCTCTCTCACCGTGCACACCCTGGGCACCCGGGTGGAGGACTTCATCACCTGGGCCAACCACGAGGCCGCCGCCCGCGGCCTGGTCCACGAGGTCATCCCGCCGGACCCGCACGGCAGGATCGGTACCGAACGGTTCCGCAGGAGCCTGGCCTGGCACATCGCCCGCCGCCCCGGGGGCCTGGTCGCGCTCGCAATTCAGTACGGCCATCTGCGGACTTCCGTAGCGGCCGGCTATGCCGCGCGCAGCCGGGACGGCATCCACGACCTCCTCGACGTCGAGACGGCCCGCGCCACCATCGACACCGTCGCCGACCTGAACGCCGCTCTCGAGGACGGCCTCGGCATCTCCGGGCCAGCCGCCCGCCGCGCCATCAAGGCCGCCGCCACCGCGCCCCAGTACACCGGCACCGTCATCACCGCCCGCCAAGCGCGCCAGATCCTCGCCAACCCCCACCTGGCCGTCTACGACAATCCCCACACGCTGCTGATGTGCGTCTACAAGCGCGACAAGGCCCTGTGCCACCGTGGCCTCAAGGACACCCCCAGCCTCGACCAGTGCGTCCCCGCCTGCGCGAACATCGCCCGCACCGACCAGCACGCCACCGGCCTCCGGCTCCGCGCCACCGCGCTTGACCAGCAGGCAGACCACGTCCCCGGCCCGCTGGGCGAGCGCCTGCGCGACAACGCCGCCCGGCTGCTCGACCTCGCCGACGCCCACCACCGCACCCGCATCAACCTCCAGGACGGCACCGCATGAGCCCCACACCCGACGAACGCGACCGGATCCGCGCGGCCATGGACCGCATCCTGCAGGGAACCGCGCAGCACTCCAACGGCGCGCTGACGATCGTCGCCCTGGCCCAGGAAGCCGGCGTACCGCGCAACGCACTCACCCAGCGTCACCTCGACCTCAAGAACGACTTCTACACGCAGGTCAGGGCACGCGGACAGACGCCGGACTCCGAGATCCGTCTGCGCCAACAGATCGTCAAACTCAAGGAACTCCGAGCCAAGGACACAGAGGAGCTGTCCCAGCTGCGGGCCGACGTCGCTCACCTGGTCCGCGCTGTCAACCAACTGACCGTGGAGAACCGGCAACTGCGCGGTGCACTGTCGCAGCCCACCTCCCCCGTTCGAGTGCTGCCAACCCAACCGCATCCGAACCGGACACTCTGAGTCACTGCTGGACCGCTCACAGGCCGAGGTCGTTGAGCCGGTAGTGGACGGCAGGCGGCACGGTGGGCTCCACACGCCGGGCCGCCAGGCCGTCGCGAACGAGGCCCTTGTTGTCCCCCCGCCCAAGAAGAGCACTACCAGGAGTCCCTGGCTGTCCATCCTCGGCATCCCTGCCGGATACAGCCTGCGCTCCTGCGCGTGAGGCAACCACAGCCGGGCACCCTCGCTGAAGCATCGCGGCCGCGAGCCGCACCGCCGAGCCGACGGCCTCCATCATCGACTCCCAGAGCGTCAAGACCTCCACCTGGTGGCGGGGTCACGGCGGACGATGACACAAGATTTTCAAGCGCGACTTGTGCAGCTTTTGATCGTTATACGGGCGACCGCCTGCCTGTTTCGTAGTGAATCCCTGCTGCGTATCTTCTGGAGCTTTGCCGTGACTGTGGAACTTCAAGCGATCGAGCCGCTTCCCTGCTCGGTGGCTGGTGGTGTGTCTGGGGATGCGGTGGCTGTGGTGGGCGTCGGCCTGCGCCTTCCCGGCCGGATTCGGTCCTTGAACGGTCTGTGGGCGGCCCTTGACGGGGAACGGGATCTGGTGGGGCAGGTTCCCGCTGACCGGTTCGACACCGGAGCCTTCGTCGTGGCCGGCGCGGGACGGGCGGGGAAGTCCTACACAGCCGCGGGCGGCTTCCTCGACGATGTGGCGTCGTTCGACGCCGGCTACTTCGGTATCGCTCCCAAGGAGGCCGCCCGCATCGACCCCCAGCAGCGGCTCCTGCTGGAGTGCGCGGTCGAGGCGTTCGACGACGCCGCGATCGACCCGGCTGCGCTGGCCGGCAGCGATACAGCTGTGGTGATCGGGGTCTCCTCTCACGATTACTCCGATCTGCAGGCGCGGCGGCTGCGCACGTACAACCCCTACACCATGGGGGGTTCGGCAGCCTGTAATACCGCCAACCGTCTCTCGTATGTCTTCGACTTCCAGGGGCCCTCGAACGCGGTGGATACCGCCTGTTCTTCGGCCCTGACCGCGGTGCACCAGGCGTGTGAGGTGCTGCGCACGGGTCGGAGCCCGCTGGCGATCGCCGGTGGAGTGAACGTGTTGCTGAGCCCCGCGGGTTTCGTGGGTTTCTCAGGTGCCTCGATGCTGTCGCCGACAGGGCGGTGTCGGCCGTTCTCGGCGTCGGCGGACGGGTACGTGCGCTCGGAAGGCGCGGGGGTGCTGCTCCTGAAGCCGTTGTCCGCGGCGCTGGCGGAGGGGGATCGGGTGCATGCGTTGATCCTTGCGAGCGGCATCAACGCCGATGGCCGGACAGCTGGTCTGGCCTTGCCCAGCGCCCGTTCACAGGCGGCGTTGCTGGAGCGGGTGTACGCGAGCGCGGGCATCGAACCCGGTGATGTGGCGTATGTGGAGGCTCACGGCACGGGGACTCAAGCGGGTGACCCGGTCGAGTGCGATGCCCTGGGGCGGGCACTGGGCGCTGGTCGTAGCGGCGGTCCGCTGCTGGTGGGATCTGTGAAATCCAACATTGGACACATGGAGTCGGCCGCTGGTGTTGCGGGCCTGCTGAAGGGGTTGCTGGTGCTGCGGGAGGGCAGGATCCCGCCGACGCTGCACGGTGTGCCGCACAACCCCGCGATCGACTTCGCCGCTCTGGGGCTGGAACCCGTTGTGAAAGCGCGGCCGCTGCCCGGGACCGGTAGGGGGGTCGTGGGCGTCAACTCCTTCGGCTTCGGCGGCGCTAACGCCCATGTCGTCTTGGCCGCGCCCCCCGCACCCGCCCAGTCGTCGGGCCGGAAGTCCGTCGCGCAGGGCACCCGTCTGCCGGTGGTGGTCTCCGCCCGCACCGCGCAGGCGCTTCGGGACGCCGCGCAGGACTGGGCCGCTCACTTCGACAACCAGGCGCAACAACACGCCGAGAGCACCGGTCAGCGCTTCTACGATGACGCGTTCACCGCCAGCCGCCGTAGGGCTGGGCGGGAGCAACGCATCGCCGTCCTTGCCGAAGGCCCCATCGAGGCGGCGGCCGCGTTGCGCTCGGTCGCTTCGAGCAGGCCGGCTGCGGCAGTCGCCGTGGAGGAGGCGGTCGTGCGCGGTCGCGTGGCGTTCGTCTTCAACGGCAACGGTGCCCAGTGGGTGGGCATGGGAGCCGAGTTGCTGAGCGGGGACGCGGCCTTCGCTGCCGAGGTGGCGGCTGTAGATCGCGAGTTGGCGCCTTTGCTGGGTTGGTCGGTGGAGGCGGAGCTTGCGACGCCGGCGGATCCCGGGCGCTGGGAGCGGACCGAGGTGACGCAGCCGTTGCTGTTCGCCGTGCAGGCTGGTGTGGTGGCAGCGCTCGCCGCGCGCGGAGTCAAGCCTGTAGCGGCCATGGGGCACAGCGTGGGCGAGGTCGCGGCAGCCTACTGTGCGGGGGCGCTGACTCGATCGCAGGCGTGCCGGGTGGTTGCCGAACGCTGCCGCGCCCAGGCGGCGACGGTGGGCGCGGGCCGGATGGCAGCGGTGGGTCTTGGTGGGGAGGCGGCGGGGAAGCTGATTGCTGACGAAGGGTACGCCGAGCGCTTGGTGGTTGCCGCCGTCAACTCGGATCAGGATGTGACGATCGCGGGTGAGGCGGCAGCGTTGGAAGCGCTCGGTGCCCAGCTGGATGCCGAGGGCGTCTTCTTCCGTGACCTGGGCCTGGACTACGCCTTCCACACCCCCGCGATGGACAGGATTCAGGAGCCGCTGGCCGAGGCACTGGCCGACCTGCGTCCGGCGAAGTGCCGTATCCCGCTGATCTCCACCGTGACGGGGCGCTCGGTGGAGGGTACGGAGCTGGATGCGGCGTACTGGTGGCGCAATGTGCGCGAGCCGGTGCGCTTTGCGGAAGCCGTCGGCGTGCTGGTCGACGAAGAACTGCAGTGCGACGTCCTGGTGGAAGTCGGCCCGCACCCTGTACTCAGCGGATACCTGCGTCGTGTGGCGGCGAACAACGCGCGCATCGCCGTCGTTGCGACGATGTCTCGCGTCCAGCCCGGCCCGGCAGCCCTCGACGCGGCGCTCACTCGTCTGCTGGCGGTCGGCGCGCAGGTCGACTGGAAAGTCTTCTTCCCGCTGCGGGGCGCGGTGGCGGACCTGCCGACCTACCCGTGGCAGCGCGAACGGCACTGGAACGGCCATCCGGACTGGTGGCTCGAAGAGTCCGGGCAGCAGCCGTCCACCCCGGTGCGGCATCCGCTCCTGGGCACTCGCCAACCGGTCGCGAACCCCGTGTGGCGCCAGCAGGTCAATCCGGATGCCTTGGCGTGGATGGCCGACCACACCGTCCAAGGAGCTGTCGTGTGGCCGGCGGCGGCCTACACCGACATGGCACTGGCCGCCGGCTTCGAGGTGTTCGAAGCACCCGCCGAGATCACCGGCCTGACCTTCGATAAAGCCCTGGCGCTGCCGTTCGACGACCCGGACATGGACGTTCACCTCTCGACAAGCCTGGGCTCTGATGGCGCCTTCGCAGTGAGCAGCCGCAGAGGCGAGCACCTGGACTGGAGCGAACACGCACGCGGACGCGTGCGGCGTCTGCTGCGCGGCCAGCCGCAAGCCCTTGCCCTCGGCGACATCCGCTCCCGATTGACCGGGCTGCTGTCCCCCGCGGAGCACTACGGCGCCTGTGCCCGCGCGGGTCTGCCCTACGGCCCCGCCTTCCGGCCGCTTACCGCGTTGCACACCGGAGAGGGGGAGATTCTCGTGGAGTACGCGGCGACGATGGAGGCGGCCCCCGGCCACCAAGCCCACCCGACTGTTCTCGACGGTGCCTTGCAGGCGGGTATGCCCCTGCTCGCCGCCGTCAACGACGACTCCTGCCCCTACCTGCCCTCCGGCATCGAGACGGTGCGCTGCTGGCACCCGATGCCTGCAAGGGGGCTCATTCATGTGCGGGCCCGGTTGGTCAGCAGGCAGGAAGCCGTCTGGGACATCACCGTCAGCGACCTCGACGGAACGGTCGCCCTGGAACTGCTGGGCTGTCATCTGCGCCGCTTCGAGGCGGGCGGCAGGAGTCAGCCCCAGCAGCTGACCGAAGTCCTGCGCGCCGCCCCCCTGCCGGGAGAGGCCGCGCGGCCGGCACCTCTGCCCGCGCCGGTGGATGTCTTTGCCGCCTGCGTGCAGGAGATGGCCACGCTCACCGCGGCGTGGACGGCGAGTCCCTACGACGAGTTCCGCACGAGGGTCATGGAGGTGGCCGGGCACTTCACCGGAGCCGCAGTACGCGAATTGCTCCCCGGCGCGCAGGCAGTATCGGTGGAAGCTCTCATCGCCTCTGGCGCGGACGCCAAGTACACCCTGCTCCTGCGTACGCTTCTGGGCACGGCGGCCGAGCACGGGGTGCTGCGACGTGAGGGGCCGGGCCGCTGGTGCCTGGCGAAGGAGCCCGCCCCGGAGCCGCTGTTCGCGGCGCTGCTCGGTGATTTCCCGGGTGAGGCCGCTACGGCGCTGGCCTACGGGGCATGCGGACAGCATCTCGCGCGCGTCCTGCGGGGGCAGAGCGACCCTCTCGAACTGCTGTTCTCAGAAGCGGATTCCACGGCCAACCGCTTCTACGACGGCGCGCCCATTCTGGCCTACCACGGTCGGCTCGCAGCGACGCTGATGGCGAGCACCATTGCCCGCTGGCCGCAGGACCGCCCCCTGCGCATCCTCGAAGTCGGCGCGGGCACCGGCGCCACCACGGCCGCCCTGCTGCCTCACCTGCCGCGCGAGCGCGCTCACTACACCTTCACCGACGTCTCCTCCGCCTTCTTCCCGCAGGCCAAGAGCCGCTTCGCCGCGTACGACTTCGTCGACTACCGGGTTCTGGACCTCGAATCAGAGCCCGTGGAACAGGGATTCACCCCTTCCTCCTTCGACATCGTGGTGGCCTCCAACGTCCTGCACGCCACGACGGACCTTGCTGCCACGCTGCGCCGAGTTGCGGATCTGCTGGCCGACGGCGGACACCTGCTGGCAGTGGAGAGTCACAGTCACGAGGCTCTCGCGCCGGTCTTCGGGCTGCTGGACACGTTCTGGTCAGCGACCGACCGTGACCTGCGGCCCGACGGGCCGCTGTTGGCACACGACCGCTGGAAGGACTTCCTGCACGCGTGCGGGTTCACCGGCACCGCCCAGACGGGAGACCCCGCGTCGTTCGCGCTGAGCGACCACTCCGTCCTCCTCACCGCCCGGCGGCCTCGCTCCCTCTTCCCCGCCACAGCCCCCCGCATCGAGGCGCTCCCGGCCCGCCGGTGGCTCGTGGGCGCCCTGCCCGGCCACCGGCAGGGCCCGGGCCCGGCACAGAGCTCGGTGGTGACTGCCCTGCGCGACCGCGCAGCCGCCGAGGCCGTCCAGACGACGTCTCTCGACGACACCACCGCATCGTGGCAGGGTTTGCTGTGCTCAAAGCAGCCACCGACCGACCTGGTTCTGTTCGCTGAGGAAGGTGATACCGCGTCACCGGCCGAAGCGACCGATGCAGCGGTACGCCACCTCGCGGCCTTCCGGGCTCTCAGTGCCGCCTGCAAACAGCACACCCGTACCCGCGACCTGACCGTGTGGCTGATCGCCACCCGTACCCAGGCCGCCGTATCCGTGCCGCCTGCGGCGGAGTACGGCGGTGCATGGGGAGGCGCGCGCACGCTGGCGAATGAGCACCCGGAACTGACGGTCCGCAGGATCGCGCTCACGGGAGCGCGCAGTGAGGGGCAGCACGAGGAGCTCGCTGAGCGTGTGGTGGAGGAGTTGCTGGCCCGGCCGGATGAAGACGAGGTACTGCTCACCCCCGCCGGCCGGTTCGCCACGGTTGTGCGCCCCCTGTCCCCGCCGGTGACCGGGAGCGGTTGCAGCAGCTACACCCTCACCCTGGATGACCCCGGCCTCCATTACCGGCTGGCCTGGCGGCACGCCGAGGTGCCCACACCCCAGGCCGGCGAGATCGTGATCGCTGTCGCTGCGGCTGCCCTGAACTATCGCGACATCATGATCGCCACAGGTCGTGTCCCGGCCGTCGCGTCCAGCCGCATGCCGCACACCGCGGACGTCGGCCTCGAATGCGCCGGAGTGGTCGAGTCCGTGGGCCCCGGCGTCACCCACGTTGCCGTCGGCGACCGCGTAGCGGGGCTGGCGCAAGGCTGCTTCGGCACCTATGCGCTCGCACGCGCCGACCGCGTCATGGCGCTGCCCACGGAGATGAGTTTCGCAGCCGCCAGCACACTGCCCGTGGCATTCGCCACGGTGCACCACAGTCTGAACCACTTGGCCCGCCTGACATCCGGCGAGACGCTCCTGGTCCATGGAGCTGCCGGCGGAGTGGGGCTGGCAGCCCTGCAGTACGCGCGCCGCGTCGGAGCCCAGGTCATCGCGACCGCCGGCACACCGGCCAAACGAGACCTGCTGCGCCTGCTGGGCGTCGAACACGTGCTGGACTCACGTCGGCTGGGCTTCGCCGAGCAGGTCAAGGACCTCACCGGCGGAGCGGGAGTCGATGTGGTCCTCAACTCGCTTGCCGGGGAAGCCCTGGTGCGCAGTGTGGGCCTGCTCAAGCCCCACGGCAGGTTCCTCGAACTCGGCAAGCGGGACTTCCTCCTGGACAGTTCACTGCCCCTGGCCCCCTTCCTGCACAACCTGACCTTCTTCGGGGTTGATCTTTCCCCCATGATGAGCGGGCCATCGCCCCTGATGGACCAGCACCTGAGCACCCTCACCGAGGCCGTTCACGCCGGTGACTACACGGCGCTGCCCTACCGCAGCTACCCCGCCCACCGCATCGACGAGGCGTTCACCAGCCTCCAGCACTCCCGGCACACCGGCAAGATCGTGGTCACCTTCGACGGGGAAGTACCCCTACGCCGCCCAGCCGACCAGCCGGTACTGGACCCTGACGCCACCTATCTCGTCAGCGGCGGCCTCGGCGGCTTCGGCGCCGCGACCGCACGCCACCTGGCCGCCCGGGGGGCACGCCATCTCACCCTGATCAGCCGCCGCGGCGAGAACTCTCCGGAAGCCGCCCAGCTCCTGGCCCACCTGCGTGGCTGTGGCACCCACACAGCCGTTCATGCGGCGGACATCAGTGACGAAAGCGCACTGCGCCGCGTCCTGGACGACGTCGACACCTCCGGGCGACGGCTGGCGGGCGTCATCCACGCCGCCATGGTCCTCGATGACGCACCCCTGGCCGAGCTGAACGACGACCGCCTGCGCGCCGTCCTCGCCCCCAAGATGACCGGCGGCCTGCTCCTGGACACCCTCACCCGCGAGCGCTCACTGGACTTCTTCGTCGTCTACAGCTCCGCGGCAGCACTGGCAGGCAACATCGGGCAGGCGGCCTACGTCGCGGGCAACCTCGTCCTGGAAGGATTGGTCCGGGACCGCCGAAACGCAGGTCTTCCTGCCCTTGCTGTCCAGTGGGGAGCCATCACCGACAGCGGATACGTACACCGCAACGGCCGCTCCGAGGAAATGACGGCGATCGGCCTCGGCCATCTCACCGCCGCCGACGCACTCACCCGCCTGGACGAGTTGCTAAGCCACCGCGCCGCCACTGCGGCCGTCGGCTTCTTCGACTGGGACAGGCTCCAGCAACACGTGATGCCCACCCTGACCGCCCCCCGCACGGCCAGTCTCCTCCAAGGCCGCCGTGACAGTGACACCGCGGATCAGTGGCGGGACACGCTGGCCGCCACCAGCGCCGCCGAGACCGTGCGGGTGATCGAAGACAAGCTCGCCCAACTCCTGGCCACCATCCTGCAGACGACCCCCGAGCGCATCGACCGCTCCCGTCGACTGGACCTGCTCGGCGTCGACTCCCTGATGGCCGTTGAACTTTCCAGCGCAATCAGCAAGAGCATCGGATGCGACCTGCCCGTGGTGGAGCTGACCGGGGCCGGCCATCTGACCGACCTCGCACTCCGTGTCCTGGCCCGCCTGGGCAACCGCACCCACACCGGCAACTGAACTCCTTCCGGGGCTGCGCCAAGCCGGTGCAGCCCCGGGCCCTCGCCCTCCGAACGGACACCACCAAACCGTGACACCGCGCCTGCCCCATGCCGTCGACCCTTCCCTGGCCTCGCTCACCGACCGGCCCACCGCTGCACTGCGACTACTGTGCCTGCCACCCGCAGGCGGCGGCCCCAGCTTCTACCGCCCCTGGGCAGAGCACCTGCCCGAATCCGTAGACCTGTGGGCCGTCCGGCTGCCCGGCCGCGGCGCTCTCGCCGACCATGCCTCTCTTACAGACCCCCACCACACCACCACGGCCCTAGCAACCCTGATCCACCACAATGACGACGACCGGCCGTTCGCACTGTTCGGCCACAGTCTCGGCTCCCTGCTCGCCTACGAGACCACACGTGCCCTGATCCGCGCCCGCCACCGCCCGCCCGTGCTGCTCGCACTCTCCGCCCTGCCCGCACCCCACCTGGACGCCTTCGTCACCGCACTGTCCGCAGTCCTGCTGGACGGAAGGCAAGGAGCCGCCAGGCTCCTTGGCCCCATCCCCGACGAACTCCTGGAGGACCCCCGGATCCTCGCCGCCGCCTACACCCCGATCCTCGCGGACCTACTCCTTGCCCTGCAGTACCGACACCAGCCCGAACCGCTGCTGGACCTCCCCGTCGCCGTATACGGCGGCCAGGACGATCCGATCGCCCCCATGGAACGACTGCGCACCTGGGACGACCTCACCACCCAGCCCGTATCCCCACGGGTCTTCCCCGGCGCGCACAACTACCCCGACCAACAGATCCGCGCCCTGACCAGCCGGCTGTGCAAGGACCTGCACGCCGCCGCCCGCCACCCCCTGGTGGCACCATGAACGATCAAGTGACACGCACGAGTGAGGTTCGCCGCTGGTCCGCGACACTCACCGTGTGCCTGGGCCTGTTCCTGCTCGCCATCGACCTGACTGTCCTGAACGTCGCCGTCCCCGACCTCCACACCGATCTCCAACCCTCGATGTCGCAGATCCAATGGATCATCGACGGCTACGCCCTCGTCCTTGGCGGCAGTGTGCTGGCCAGCGGGTCCCTGACCGACCGCATCGGACGCCGCCGGGCCTTCACCATCGGCCTCCTGCTGTGCGCCACGGCCTCACTCCTGGGAGCCCTCGCACAGGAACCGGAGCAAGTCATCGCGGCCCGCGGAGCCATGGGCGCCGGTGCCGCCCTGCTGATGCCCGCCACACTGTCCATCATCCACCAGCTCTTCCCCGAGCCCGAACTACGGCGCCGTGCGATCGCCCTGTGGACGGCAGTGATCGGCGCCGGGGGACTGACCGGACCGGTACTCGGCGGCTGGCTCGTCGAACACTTCTCGTGGCGCGCCGCATTCTGGATCAACCTGCCCGTCGCGGCCATCGCCATCACGCTCGCCCTGATCCTCGTACCGGAGTCACGCGCACCGCACACCCCCGTCGACTGGCCCAGCACCGTTCTGTCCGCCGCCGGCCTGCTTGCACTCGTCTGGGCCTTCATCGAAAGCCCCACGCACGGCTGGACCAGCGCACCCGTCCTGACCGCCTTCGGCGCGGCGGCCCTCCTGCTCACAGGCTTCATCGCACGCCAGCACCACGCCCGGTTCCCGATGCTTCCCCTCTCCCTGCTGCGTATCCCATCGATCAGCATGGGCGCCACAGCACTGGCACTGATGTCCTTCGCCTGCTTCGGAGCGCTGTTCGTCGTCACCCTCTACCTCCAGGGCGTACTGGGCTACACCCCCTGGCAAGCCGGGGTACGGACCCTGCCGCTCCCCGCCGGGCTCGTGCTGGGAGCGGCTGCCGCCCTGCCGCTCGGAACCCGATGGGGAAACCGCCTCCCGATCGTCACGGGCCTGCTCATCACCACAGCCTCGTTCGCCATTCTGGCGACCACAAGCGCCACCTCCGGCTACGACCACCTGATCATCTTCCAGGCCGTCGCCGGCGCAGGAGCCGGACTGACCGTCGCAGCGGCAACGGAAACGGTCATGGGCGCCACCCCCGGCGAAAAGGCCGGCCTCGGCTCAGCCATCAACGACGCCACACGCCAAGTCGGCTCCGCCCTCGGTGTGGCCGTACAGGGCTCCCTCCTGGCCACCCTCTACAGCGACCGGCTGAGTGACCGGCTCACCGGTACTGATACGCCCGCGCACCTCGCCCAAGCAGCCACCGAAAACGTCCTCGCCCCGCTGACCCTCGCACCCCACCTGGCAAGTCCCGCACGCGAGCACCTCCTCACAGCAGCCCGTGAGTCCTTCACCGAAGGACTCACACACACCGCCCTCCTCGCCGGACTGGTCACCTTCCTCACTGCCGCAGCCGCCGCATACTGGCTGCCCACCCGCCCAACACACTCCCAATCAGCCACCCCCTCCCTACCAGCAGCCCTGAGTGAACTGTGAAGTTCAGCTCGCGGTCTCGATTGGGCCAGTTGGGGTGACCACGGCGATGGACGGCTTCTCGCGGGCGCGCATCAGAGCGGGGCCCTCTGTCAAGGGCGTTGCGGGAAAGGTTCGGTGGGCTGGTCATATACCGATGTTGTGCTCGAAGCTCAACCGGGGACCTGCATGAACCTTCGCCGCCAGACACGCTGAACTTGACAGGGAAAGGACCTGGGAGGACTCCACGACCGTCGCCAACCACGAGTCCCTCACCCTGCGCGCGATCTTCGACCACGATGCCGAAGGCCGCGAGACGAAATGGACCTTCGCGGCCTACGAGACACCGGTCAGCGACCGACTGTGGCACGGCACAGCCACCGCCTCCACGCCCGCCGCGCTCGTGAGCGCTCTGCTCGACGCGGTAGCCACCGAAAACGCCTGGAACAGCGGCCTCTCCCCCACCGCTCCCGAGACGGCCATCACCGAGGCGACCCATCCGCTCACCGACGCAGAATGGAAGCACACCATCGACGGGCGCTACATCACCTGGGAGGTCCCAGGCCCCCAGGAAGCCGGCATACAGTTCGACGCCTTCGCCGCCCAGAAGGGCAACGGTCTTCTTCCCACCTGGACCATCTGGGGCGGCCACACCGTCCACCAACCGGCCTGGGCACTCCAGCTGTCGGCGAACACCCCGGCGACCCTGGTGCAGCACATCGCCTTCGAAATGGCCGCGGGCCAAGGCACCCGCCCCATACAGGCCGTGGCTGACGGCCCAGCGCTCCACATCGCTCAAGCCCCCTCATCGATGGCAGCATCGCTCCCGGCCGCGTACCGTCCCGGGCGCAGGGTGGCGGATCTGGTGGCGGTGCGCGTCGGCGGCCAGGACGGCGACGGTGGGGGCGTCCAGTCCCCCCGACAGGACGCACGACAGGCCCGGAGCCCGGTCCACCCGCAGGGCGACCGCCTCCGACTACGCGGTACGCAGCCGGTGCTCCGGCTCGCCCGGGACCGGATCGGGCCGTCATTGCACGGTGGTCTTGAGGCGGCTGCCGTCAGCGGGGAGTTCGGTCCGGCTCCCTGGATCAAGCTGCTCGATGCTGGTGAAGAAGGTCCTCACACCGGCCAGGGCCGGTGCCGACGGAGCAAGGACGGAGCAGGCGAGCCTCTGGACGTCGATGGGCGCCTTGGTGAGCTGCGCAAGCAGTCGGGCGGAGGTGGACCAGGCCCACCCGCCCTGCCAGGGCGTCGCGTAGACAGGAAGCGTGGCTGCGGGGTCGGCGTGCGGGACCATGCGGCCAGGTGTTCTTCGACGACCGCGTAGACGCCGGGCCAGCGCCAGGCGACGTCGGCCGGCAGCTCGGCGCCGGACAGCCGGCCCAGCTCGAGGCCGGCGGCCCCGCACGCGCCCAGGACCAGGACGCGCCGTTGCCCCCCCCCCCGACACCAGACAGCGCGCCGAGGAGTCTCCGATCCGCCAGGACGACGAAGCGGTGCTGATGTACTCGACGCCTGCGGGGCGCAAGCGTACGCCTCGCGTGGTGCTGAAGCCTCCGAAGAACACGGTTGTCTCCCGGCGGGTCGCTGGGCGCGTGGCGGCGCGGCCTCAAGGGCCGCACCACCACACCAGAAGGGGTCGCCAGTTGTAGGCCCGTCGCTTGTCCTCGCTCTGGCCACCGCCCTGGCCTTCGGTCAGCGAAAACACGGACCAAGACCACGCTGGGAAAGGCGATCGAGCAGCGCCTGGAGTACGGCCTTCCCACGACGGGGGAGGCGATCACCACCAGACCGTGAGGCGGCTCACGCATGGCGCCAACGACGCCCCCGTGAACGTGGCCTTATACCTCGATGAGAATGTCCTTGGGCTCATCGTGCAGTGGATCTTCGGATCTAGCATCGATTTACATGACAGGATCTGCACTTAGCCGCCGCCAGCTCGTCCGTGCCGCAGTTGCCACTTCGAGCACCGCCGCCACCGGCGTGACCCACGTGCCGGAGGCGTCAGCGGCGCAACCCGCCACCGACCCGGACCGTCAGGACGCGGCGGGGCGGATGTTTGCGCACGGGGTCGCGTCCGGCGACCCGCTGCACGACCGTGTAGTCATCTGGACGCGTGTCACCCCTGTACCCGAGTGCCTGCCCGGACAGAACAAGGGGCCGGCGACGGAGGTGCGGTGGGAGATGTCGGAAGATCCCGCCTTCCGGAGCACCGTACGCGAGGGTGTGGTGCGCGCCGATGCCCAGCGGGATCACACGGTACGTGTCGATGTGGACGGGCTGCTTCCGGCACGCACGTATCACTACCGCTTCCACGTGCAGGGCCACGTATCCCCGGTCGGTCGCACCCGGACCGCGCCCGCGGCGGACTCCATGACCGGCGTTCGGTTCGGCGTCGTCTCCTGCGCGAGCTACCGCCAGGGGTATTACGCCGCTTACGGTCACCTCGCCGGCCGCCGCGACCTGGACGCGGTCATCCACCTGGGCGACTACATATACGAGCAGGCGGCCGGGGACACGGACGTACGCGCCCCGGTACCGGCGCGTGAATGTGTCACGCTGGCCGACTACCGGGCACGGTACGGCCAGAGCCGTACCGACCCCGACCTGCGCGCCCTCCACGCGGCCGCACCGTTCATCGCTACCTGGGACGACCACGAAGTGTGCGGCAACATGTGGTCCGGTGGCGCAGGGGATCACGACACCGCCATCGAGGGCTCCTGGACCGCGCGGGTGGCCGCCGCCAAGAGGGCCTACTTCGAGTGGCTCCCGGTACGCCAGTCCCGGGCCGATTCGACTCAGCGACGGCTGCACTTCGGCAAGCTCCTCGACCTGACCATGCTGGATCTGCGCAGCTTCCGGTCCGAACAGGTCGAGCCGACGGACACCGCCGGTATCAACGACCCGTCACGGACGCTGCTCGGTCGCTCTCAGATGGCCTGGCTCAAGCAGGGGCTACAGGGCGGCTCCACCTGGCATGTGATCGGCAGCTCCGTCGTCGCCGCACCCATGCTCATGCCCACCGGCCAAACCGAGCCCGCCGCCATGGCCAACCCCGATGGATGGGACGGCTACCAGGCCGAACAGCGGGAACTCTTCACGTTTCTGGACCACCACGGTGCGCACAACACGGTGATGCTGAGTGGCGACGTGCACTCTTCGTGGGCCGGGCAGCTCCCGGCCTCCGGCGACGGAGCCCCCCGCGCCACGCAGTTCACCGTCTCCTCGGTCACCAGCCCGACGTTGGGCACCTTCGACGACGGCCTGACAGCAGAGGCCGTCCTGGCGGTGAACCCGCACCTGGCGTGGGGAGACGTCTCCGCGAACGGATGCGGAATCGTCGATGTCACCGCCGACCGAGTGCAGTTCGACTGGTACAAGACGGCCGACCGGACGCATCCCGACAGCTCCGTCACCCACCTCAAGTCCTACGCCGTGGACCGGAAGTCCAGCCGGCTGAGCGCTGTCGACGCGCCGGTATGAGACCGCGCGCGGCGTCGTGTGCCAGCCGGGCGGAGCCGGCATCGCAGCCCAGGAGGGCGCCGCGCCGTCCCATACACGAACGGGTGGCTCTGGTTCTGGCGGGGACGGAAGGGGTGAAGGGGGGGGCCGCGAACTGTGGGCCGCCAGAGTTGGCCTGGGCGATCGCCGAGCTCGCCGGCCCTCCCCGCTCGTTCGTCACCGGAGTGGTACTCCCGGTCGACAGTGGAGCGGTCGTGGTGCGAAGTGGCAGGGAGGGGTGGGACGAGCATGCGGGGAGTGTCCACACCAGCGCGAACGTCCGCCCCGGCAAAGGGGGCGGGCGGCGGCCGAGCCGTGGGAACGTGCACTTTGCCGCCGGTCTCCGTGGTCACTCTCGTTCGACGGCCGACCCTTGCCTGTCGGAGAGCAGCCGCAGGCAGCGTTCGCGCTGGGTCGGGTCGGTGGCCAGCTCGACGCCGGTGTGGGCGAGGGCGGTAGCGGCGTCGAGGACGGCCCGGTCTGCCTGGGGTGAGGTGCCGTACCGGGCGAATGCTGCGGTGTGGTGTTGGGCGCCTTGTGTGTCGTAGCCGATGGTGGGGTGGAGTGCGGGCAGGAGGTGGGAGACGTTGCCCATGTCGGTGGAGGCCATGAGCTCGTTTCGGCGGTTGACAGGTTCGCGGCCCAGGGCTGTGGCTACCCGGACGTAGGCGTCCGTGAGAAAGTCGTCCTGGCGTAGGTCGGCGAAGTCGGCTCCGTGCGGGGCGAGTTCCAGGTCGGCACCGGTGGCCAGGGCAGCCGCCTCCAGGCAGGCCCGCACCCGACGGCGGGTGTGCTCGAGGTCCTGGGTGGTGCGGGCACGCAGTTCGTAGCGGGCCCGGGCCGTGTCGGGGATGACGTTGACCGCGTCACCGGCCCCGAAGACGATGTCGTGGACCATGGAACCCGGGGGCAGTTGCTGGCGCAGCAGCCCGACGGCTGTGCGTGCCAGGGTGATGGCGTCCAGGGCGTTGATGCCCTCCCAGGGGGCGAGCGCGGCATGGGCCGGCTTTCCGGTGTAGACGACGTCCCAGGCACCGATGGCCAGTGAGGAGCCGCCGACGGAGTCCTCGCCGGCGGCGTGG
The DNA here is from genome assembly GCF_042871345.1 of Streptomyces sp. NPDC005863. Taxonomy (NCBI): domain Bacteria; kingdom Bacillati; phylum Actinomycetota; class Actinomycetes; order Kitasatosporales; family Streptomycetaceae; genus Streptomyces; species Streptomyces sp. NPDC005863. Next base: position 21,349 of record NZ_JBIAII010000002.1, read on the forward strand.
ACCATGAACGCGGCGGCCACATCGTCGAAGACACCCGCTTCGAGCAGTAGCGCTTTGCCGCCGATGTCCTCCTCGGCGGGGGTGCCGATCAGTTGCACGGTGATGCCGACGAGGTCGGCGACGGAGGCGAGCGCGAGAGCCGCCCCGGTCGAGGCGGCGCCGTTGACGTTGTGCCCGCAGGCGTGTCCGATGCCGGGCAGCGCGTCGTACTCGGCGCACAGGCCGATCACCAGATCACCCGAGCCGTAGGTGGCGACGAAGGCGGTCGGCAGGTCGGCCACCTCGCAGGTGACGGTGAATCCGGCGTCCTCGGCGATGCGCGCGATCTTCGCGGCCGACCGGTACTCCCGCATGGCCGTCTCGGGGTCGGCGTGCAGGCTATGGCTGAGCGCGATCAGCGTCTGTCGGTCCTTGCGCACGGTGGCGGCGGAGACGGCGAGGGCGTGTTCTCGTCGGGAGGTGGGTGTGCTGGTCATGCCGCCCTCCCCGCGGCGGCGACGCCGGCTTGTGACGCAGGCGCTGTGGGCCGCTCACGAAAGAGCAGGCCGACCGCGGCCCCGGCGAGCGCCACAACGGCACAGGCGGCCCAGGCCCACTCGTACCCCGCCCTTGTGACGGCGCCCCCGGCCGACGTGTGGCCTGCCCACAGGGAGCCGATCACGGCCGCGCCGATCGCCGCGCCGAGGGAAAGCGCCATCTCGTTGACGCCGACGGACAACGCGGTTTCGGCCTCGTCGACCACCTCCACCGACAGGGATCGGGTGGCGGCTTCGAACATGCCCGTGGACAGGCCCACGATCAAAGCACCGACCAGATACTGCGGCAGCGAGGAGTGGAAGAGACACAGGCTGAGGAACCCGAGGGCGCCGGCGCAGCCGCCGACCGCGAGCACGGCACGGTCACCGATGGCCCGGGACAGCCGGGGCGTCAGGGTGGAGCCGACGAAGCCGACGGCGACCATGCCCAGGGACACCAGGGAGATGGCCCGCGCGCCGAGGCCGAGACCGAGGCCCTCGCCGTCCGGCTCCGTGCCGAGGTACACGGCGTTGGCACCGAGGAAGCCGATGGCGCCGAAGGCGATACAGAACGTGTGCGCGCTGACCGCCGCGAGCCGCGGGTTGCTCAGCATGCCGATGTCCACCAGCGGATGCGAGGAGCGCCGTTCGACCTGCACCCACACGCTCAGCAGCACGAGAGACGCAAGAAGCGTGAGCAGCGACGATGCTGACGTCCAGCCCCAGGAACCGCCCTCGGTCAGCACTAGGATCAGGGCGCCGAGCCCGACGGTCAGCAGCAGGGCGGCGAGCGAATTGAACCGGCCGGCGCGTGGCGCGGTGCTGGCCGGCAGGGCGAAGGCAGCGGCGACGGCGAGGGCGCAGAAGGGGACCGCGGTCCACAGCCCGGCGAGTGCGTGTTCGTCGCTGAGTGTCCCGGCCACGAAACCACCGGTGCCGATGGACAGAAGCAATGCGCCGACCAGCACGGACATGCCGACACGGCCGTATTCGGGCGAACGCGAGCGCAGGATCCCGGCCAAGAGCGGGAAGAAGCCGACCACCGCGCTCTGCAGCACCATGCCGAGGGCGAGTGTGGCGGTGGTGGGCCGGGCGGCGATGAGCAGTGAACCGACGGCCACCATGGTGACGGCGACCAGCAGCAGTCGACGGTGCCCCCACATGTCGCCCCAGCGCGAGAGCAGCGGGGTCAGCACGGCGAAAGCGACCTGTGACAGCAGGTACAGGTTGTTCTGGCCCACGCCGCCGATACCGACGTGGGCGCCCACAACGGGCAGCAGCGGAGTCAGGTACCCCTGGACGACACCGCTGCAGACCACAATGAGGATCATCGTCGCGATCAGTCCACGACCCCGGCTGACGGCACGCGTCACGGTCTCACCTCTTCCCTTGGCTGGAATGCGACGTGATGGCTAGGGTGCGACCGAGCAACCAACGGGGCAGCAGATTGACGGAAACTCGCAAATCAAGAGGTCTTCTTGTTGGATTCGGTCGTGGTGAGCGAGCTGGATCTCGCACTCGTGCACGCCTTGCAGCTTCAGCCCCGAGCGCCCTGGACAGATCTCGCACCCCTGCTCGGCGCCGCCGCGGTGACGCTGGCCCGGCGCTGGGAACGGCTCACCGCACAGGGCCTGGCCTGGGTCTCAGCGGTGCCCGGCCCGTCGTTCTCCCGAAGCGGCTGCACGGCCTTCGTCTTCCTCCGGTGCCCTCCCGCTGCCCGCCGGCGCCTGGCCGACAGGGTGGCACGGCTTACGGAGGCGGTGACCGTCGAACTGCTCGCCCCAGGACACACCGACCTCATGCTGGACGTGCTGACGCCGGACCTCCCGGCCCTGCACCGGTTCATCGGCGAGGAACTCGCCCCGCTGCCCGACGTGCTCGACGTGGAATGTGTGTTGGCCACGTCCCTCTACGCCGAAGGCTCCCGGTGGCGGCTGAGGTCACTCGACCCGTCACAGCTCTCAGCGCTGGGACGGTCCTACACCCCCGACGCAACGGGGAGCGCCGCCTTCAACCTGAGCCTGGACCACACACTCCTCGACGCGCTGGTGCGAGACGGGCGCACCCGGCTCGCGGATCTGGCCGCACTCACCGGACGCAGCACCGCCACCGTCCGGCGGCGGATCGGCCTGCTCACCACAAGCGGAATCATCGCGTTCCGCTGCGACATGGCCCCGGCCGTGTCCGGACTGCCCGTGTCCATCACCTTCCGCGGCCGCGCCACGGCCAACGACGTCAACCGTCTGCACCGCACCCTGGCCACTCTGCCCGAGTGCCGGCTGCTGGCCGCCGTCACCGGCTCCGCCAACGTGCTGGCCACCTACTGGGTCCGCGACATCGGCTCGGTACAGCAGCGCGAGACGACGGCCTGCGCCCGGTTGCCGAGCCTGGAAGTCACCGACCGCGTCCTCGGCGTACGCACCGTGAAAAGAATGGGGCACCTGCTGGACGACGAGGGACGGCGCCTGGAGGTCTGCCCGATCCGTCCATGGTGAGGTAGTCCGGCCCTGGTGCGGGTGTCCCACAAACGCGGCGCCCCAGGACTGCCCTCACCTCCTCGGCGACACCTTGGCCGAAGCTCGGCGCCGGGGGCACGCGGCGCTGAAAGGGGGCCACCCCGGCCTCTCGTCCGTCGCCGCCCCGGTGCTGGACCACGCCCACTCGGTCGCCGGGGTCGCCGACGCGGCAACTGCCGGTGGTCTCTCCCTCCGACCGGTCCACCTCCGTCGCGGTGGAGGGCTCTGACCATGAGGTGGATGCGCGACAGCCAGAAGCCGTCCCGCGCCTGCCGGTCGACGGGCAGAAGCCGGTCGGCCGACACCCGTGACAGCCAGGTCTGCGCCCGGCGCTTTACAACCGGCCTCACGCCCTCCCGTCTATGTCTGTCCGATGGGACGCATCGGACTGAGGGAGTTCGATGCGGAACGTGCAGCCCAGGCCGGGTGCGGTGTCGAGGGTGAGCCGGCCTTCGTGGACAGTGACGAGGGCGTGGGCGATGGCGAGGCCGAGGCCGGAGCCGCCGGTGGTCCGGGCACGGGAGTCGTCGGTGCGGTAGAAGCGGTCGAAGACGTGGTCGCGCTCGGCGGGGGTGAGGCCCGGTCCCTCGTCGGCGACTTCGAGGACGGCACGGTCGCCCGCGGTGCCGACGCCGATGCGAATCGGGGTGCCGGGCGGGGTGTGGGTGACGGCGTTGCCGATGAGGTTGGTGACGACCTGACGGAGCCGTGCCTCGTCGGCGACAGCCGGGGCGGTGGCGGGTCTTCCGCCGTCGGGGCCGGTCAGGGCGAGCGGGCGGGTCGCGTCCAGAGCCCGTACGTCGTGCAGGGCGTCGGCGGCCAGCGTGCGCAGGTCCATGGGGGCGAGCTCGAGATCGAGAGCGGGTTCGCGGGCGGAGACCACGCCCTCGTCCAGGCGGGCCAAGAGGAACATCTCCTCCACCAGGCGGGTGAGGCGTTCGGATTCGGCGGCGATCCGGGTCATGGTCTGGTCGACATCCTCGCGGGTGGGCAGGGCGCCCATGCGGTAGAGGTCGGTGTAGCCCTTGATGCCGACGAGCGGCGTGCGGAGTTCGTGGCCGGCGTCGGCGAAGAAGCGAAGAGTGCGCGCCTCGGCCTCCGCGCGGGCCTGGAAGGCGGTGTCGATCCGGTCGAGCATCTGGTTGAGGCAGGCGGTCAGGTGGCCCACCTCGGTGTGGGGCGCGGCCAGTTCGGGGACGCGGTGGGAGTAGTCGCCGACGGTGATCGCCGTCGCAGTCTCCTCGATGCGCGTCAGGGGGCGCAACCCGGAGCGGACGGCGAACCAGCCGGCAGCCGTGAGGATCGCGAGCAGAGCGGCACCCACGGTCAGGGAGAGGTTGCGGGTCTTGGTGACGGTGCGGTCGACCTCGTCGAGGGAGGTCGCCACGACCACGCTGCCCGGGCCCTCCGCCCTTTCAGGCGGGAAGACCCGGGCGGGCTGGGTGAGGGCGATGGCTCGCCACTTGTGGTCGCCGTGCTTCGCGGGCACGGTGAAGGGGTGGCCTTCGTGGGCTAGGACGGCCGCACGGTCGAGGGACGGGAGTTCGGGGCCGCCGCCCGGGGGTACGGTGCTCGTCTCGAACTCCCCGGTGGCGGCGCCCTCTTCGTCCAGATAGGTGACGGTGGTGTCACCGAGGACGCGGAGGGCCTGCACACTCGGCGGGGTGCCGGTACCTGCGGGCGGGGCTAGGCGGGCGGCAATCTGCCCGGTGAGGACAAGCCGGTCGTCGACACGGTCCTGGAGATAGCCGCGCAGGGCCGTGGTGACGATCAGGCCGGTCCCGAGGAGCCCGACCGCGACCAGCGCGGTGGACAGGCACAGCAGGCGGGTGCGGAGGGAAAGCCTGCTCGACCGCCTGTCGGTAGGCCACCATGCCGGGCGCTTCACGGCCGGGGCTCGCGGATCACGTAGCCCACGCCTCGGATGGTGTGGATCAGTTTGGGCTCCACCCGGTCGACCTTGCGGCGCAGATAGCTGATGTACGTGTCGACGATGCTGGGGTCGCCGCCGAAGTCGTACTCCCAAACAGCGTCCAGGATCTGCTTCTTGGTCATGGTCCGTTCGGCGTTGGCGACGAGGAAGTGCAGAAGGCGGAACTCGGTCGGGGACAGGCGCACGGTCCGTTCCGCCCGGGCGACGTGGTGGCTGTCAGGTTCCAGTGCCAGGTCCCCGACGGTCATTCGGGCCGGCTGCTCGCCCTGGGTGCGGCGAAGTACGGCGTGGATGCGAGCTATGAGTTCTTCGAGGTCGAAGGGTTTGGTGACGTAGTCGTCGCCACCGAGGCGCAGGCCGTGGAGCCTGCCTTGGCGGTCGTCTCGTGCCGTGACAAAGAGGACGGGCACGTCGCCGCCCCGGCCGGGCAGGGGTGAATGGGGCCTGGCCCGCAGGCGGCGGATCACTTCGAAGCCGTCCATGTCCGGGAGCATCACGTCGAGCAGGACGAGATCGGGGGTGCGGGCCGCGGCCAGGTCGAGTGCTTCCTGGCCGGTGGTGGCGGCGTCGACCTCGAAGCCGGCGTAGCTCAGTGCGGTGCGCAGCAGTTCCCGGACGGTGGGCTCGTCGTCGACGACAAGCAGGTGGTACCGAACGGGGCGATCCACGGAGTACGGGGTAGGTGCGGATACCGCCATGGTGTGGATCGCCGCCTTCACGGGCCGGGGACTGGGGGCGAGTGGCTCAGGCTGGGCCAGCACTGGCTTCTCAGGAGATCACATGGGGCTCACGACACCGTGTCCGACGGGACCCGCCGAGCGGGTCCGGCGGCTGTCGCCCGGCGCCCCGCGGTGCCCGACCGCCGCGGGGCGGGACCTGAGCACCGGGCACGGCGACCGTGCAGGCGGCTGCCGGCGTAGGAGGCGAGGGCGGCCAGGACGAAACCGGTCAGCGCGGACAGTCCGATGCCTCCGTCCAGTCCTGCGGTCATGCCGCCCATCTCGTTGCCCATGAGGCTGATGCCGATCCGTACCGACCCCCGCGCGAGCAGCGGAAGCAGCAATGCCGAGATGCCCACCACGATGCCTGTGCGCAGGGCGATCTCCGCGTGACGGTCGAGCACGGCCTCGGAGTCCTCGCGCGGGGTGCGGGCCGGAGTTCGGGCGGAGGCCACATATCCGGCGATCACCAGGAGGAGCAGTACGAGGACCATGGCGAGCAGCCACAGCGGTATGCCTACGCCCGACCAGTCTCCGAGGTCGACGGATTTGTCCGTGCCCGCTGCGTCACCCTGAGCCGCCCCCGCGCCGCCGAGCATGCCGCTGCCCTCGGGCTCCAGTCGGTGCATGCCCACCTGCCAGGAAGTGCCGAAGCCGGCGGTGAACAGGACGGAGATTAGGTTGGGGCCGAGGAGCAGCAGCAGGCCCGCCGCTCTGGCCGCCTGGTCCCGGCCGGTCAAGGCGGCGGCCCCGGCCAGGAACGCGACGACGAGGGCCGAGCAGCATAGCGCCGCGGCGATCCCGGTCAGGGTCGAGGTCACGGCGTTCCACTTCAGGCGCAGGCGGCTGAGGGCGAGGGGGCGCGGCAGGATCGTACGGCGCGCGGCGAGGCAGCCGAGGGCGAGGACGGCGCCGACCCACAGCAGGCCGAAGAAGATGGTCGCCACCGTATCGGTCTTGAACATCACCGACGACAGGCCCTTGGTGAGTCCTCCACCTCCGTCACCTCCGAACTGGCTGAACGCTCCGGACGAGGCGCCCTTCCCGAAGCGGTCCGTCACGCTCTCCGGCAGCCGGGCCGTGCCCTGGGCCATGCCGGCCAGGATCGGGGTGACTACGGCCGTGGTCACCAGCGCGCCGCCGCACCGGGCCCACAGCAGCGCCGGAGTAGGCCGTTGCCGTCGGCGCAGGGGACGGAAGAAGCCGATCGCCAGGACTGCCGTACCGAGGAACGTCAGCATCAGTGGCGTCACCGCCACCTCACCGGTCAAGCCGAGGCTCATACCTTCACCGCCACCGCCCGCTCCCCCCAGCAGCCCGCCGAGCCCGCCGCCAGGACCGCCGCCCTCGGTGGACTCGGCGGTGGACGCCGACTCCACGGTGACGCCGCCGCCGAAGGTCATGCTCACCATCGTCGGCACGAGGCGGGACACGGGGGCGATCGCCCCGGCGCCCAGGACTGTGAGCGCCGCCCATGCGGCGGCTGTCATCGCCAGCACGGCGGTCGCGACAGAGAGGGCTCCTTCAAGGGCGTGGCGCCAGGGCGAGCCAGGACGACGGGGGGACGGCGGGGCGGAGGGCATCGGCAGGCTCCTGTGTACGAGGCAGGGGGGGACGGGAGAGGGGGACGGCGCGGCGGGAGGGGCCGCCCCGTCCCGTGGACGCGGGCACGCGGACGCGGTTGCGGAATCGCGGGGCACGGACTCGGTCAGGGGCGCGGACTCAGTGGCCGCTGCCGCTTCCTGCGGTTTCGAGCCCCAGGTCCCGGCCGCCGTCAGGCGACGCTTCGACGCCTGCACGCGGGGGACCGCCCTGGTCCCGCTCGAGCCGCTCGCCCTCGACATCCAGGTCGGGCACGAGTCGGTCCAGCCATCGGGGCAGCTGCCACGCCCGTCGGCCGAGCAGGGCCAGGACGGCCGGGACGAGCGCCATGCGGACGACGAAGGCGTCGAAGAGAACGGCGGCGGCCAGACCGAAGCCGATGGTCTTGAGCATCTGCTCGTCGCTGCCCATGAAGGAGGCGAACACCGAGATCATGATCACGGCCGCCGCAGTCACCACGCGCGCGCTGTGCTCGAACCCGCTGATCACGGACTCCTTCGGCGACTGCCCATGCACGTACGCCTCGCGCATCCGGGTCACAAGGAAGACCTCGTAGTCCATGGCGAGTCCGAAGACGACACCCACCATGAAGATCGGCATCATCGACATCACCGGCCCCGGTACCGCGACATCGAAGATCGAGGACAACCACCCCCACTGGAACACCGCGACCACCGCGCCGAGACCGGCGAGGACGGAGAGCAGGAATCCCAGGGCCGCCTTGAGCGGGACGAGGAGGGAGCGGAAGACGGCGATGAGCAGCAGGAACGCCAGGCCGACTACGAGCCCCAGGTAAGGAAGCAGCGCGTCGGACAGTTTCTGTGAGACGTCCACGTTCATCGCCGTCGATCCGGCGACCAGTACGTGGGCGTCGTTGTCGCTCGCGAGTGCCGGGGCGCGCAGCGCGTGCACGAGGTCGGCGGTCTCGGTGCTCGACGGTGCGGTCGCCGGGACGACGTTCAGAACGGCGGTGTCGCCGGACTCGCTCAGTTTCGGCTGTCCGACCGCGGCGACGTCCTTCCTTTCGCGGACCTCCTCGGCCACGCTCCGGGCGCCTGCCTTGGCGCTGCCGCCTCCCTCTGCCTGGACGACCACGGTGAGCGGGCCGTTGTAGCCCGGGCCGAAGCCCTCGGCGACCCTGTCGTACGCGCGACGTTGCGTGGTCGAGGCGGGCTTGCTCTCGTCGCCCGGCAGCCCCATCTCCAGCGAAGCCGCCGGCACGGCGATCACGCCGAGCAGCGCGACACCGCCCAACAGGACGGCGACCGGTCGCCGGACGACGAACCGGGCCCAGCGCACCCCCATGGCGGGCTTCGGGCTGTGTTCCTCGCCACGACGCCGCTTGGCGCGGGCCGGACCGATCCGGCGGCCGCAGATCCCGAGCAGCGCGGGGATCAGCGTGACGGCAATGAGCACCGCGATGACGACCGTGGCGGCCGCGGCGAGGCCCATCTGCGTGAGCAGCGGAATGCCCACCACCGCCAGCCCTGCGAGGGCGATGACCACGGTCAGCCCCGCGAACACGACCGCCGATCCCGCGGTGCCGACCGCGTACCCGGCCGCGTCGTTACGGCTGCGGCCACGTGCGAGTTCGGCGCGGTAGCGGGAGACCACGAACAGTGCGTAGTCGATGCCGACGGCGAGGCCGATCATGGTGGCGAGACCGCTCGTGGTCGAGCCGAGTCCGAGCGGCTCCGCCAGCACTTTGATCGCCAGGCCGCCGATGCCCACGCCGAGGATAGCGGTGAGCAGCGGGAGTCCGGCGGCGAGCAGTGAGCCGAAGGTCAGGACGAGCACCACAGCGGCTACCGCCAGGCCCAGGGCCTCAGAGGAATGGCCGACGGCGATCGCGTTTACGGCGTTGCCGCCGGCCTCGACCGTCAGTTCCTTCGAGCCCGCCTTCTCGACGGTGTCCTGAAGCGCGGTGCGTGAGCTCTCCTCCAGTTCGGAGGCGGGCACCTCGTAGGAGATCTGCGCATAGGCAGTGGAACCGTCAGCGCTCACCGACCGGGTCGCGTACGGGTCGGTGACCCACGCGACCTGTGGATCGTCACTGAGTTCCCGGACCGTCTCCTGGATGGCCTTCTTCGCCTCCGGGTCGGTGACCTTGCTGTCCTGCGCCTGGAAGACGACTCGGGCCGTGGCGCCGTCGGCCTTCAGCTCCGGGAAGCTCTTCTCCAGGAGGTCGTACGCCTGCTGCGCCTCCGTGCCGGGCATCGAGAAGTCGTTCGGCGGCGGGGCGGGAGCCCTCCCGGCCAGCACCCCCGTCCCCACGAGCAGTACCACCCACAGCAACGCGACCAGCCAGCGCCTCCGGAAGGAAAACCGGCCCAGCCGGGAAAGGAATGTGGCCACAGCAAACGCTCCACGTCGGTCGAGGCAGATCGGAACAGGTGCCGACGCTGTCAGCCCGCCCTGATCGCCTCCGGAGAGATCCTGGGAACTTCCTGAGAGATCCGGGCACCACGGCGGGGCCGATGCCTCCGATCCCCGGCAACGCAGCTGTCAACCGCGGCCCGATTCACAGGAAGTTCACCAAGTCGGTGCGAGATGGGTCCCGATCCGCAGGAACGCCTTAACGAGCGGAGCGACCGGCACGTCGGGGGAGATGACCTGCGAGCCGAAGTGGACGGCGACCAGGTCGAGGCCGGGCGAGACGAACAGCCGCTGGCCGTGGATACCGCTGGCCAGGTAGGAGCCGTACGGATCGTTCGGGATCCACCACAGGTCGTGGTAGGAGAGCGTGGCCGACGAGCCGCGCGGTGCAGCGGGGAACCGTACGCGACGGGGGTAGCCGTCGGGGACGCCACTGGTGATCGTCGTCGCCACTTCCTCGGGCACGACCTGCCGGTCGCCGACCGCCCCGCCTAGACGGAGCATCTCACCGAGCCGGGCGACGTCGCGCGCGGTGGCGCTGAATCCGCCGCACGCCGCCTCGACGCCGTCGCCGTCGAGGATGTAGTAGGCGTCCTCCTCGGCGCCGATCTTCGACCAGATCATCTCGCTGAGCAGCGCCGAGGTGGTGAGGCTCGTGACCCGGCGCAGGACCTCGGCCAGCGTCTCGACGTTGCCGTTCTCGTAGCGGAACTCGATGCCCGGCCGGCCGGTCGCGCGGGCGGTCAAGAGGTGCTCGCGAATGGTGGTGGGGCCGTTGTAGCCGAACGGCCGCAGCCGAGGAGCGATGACGGCGAAGTACCGCTGCGCCTCGATCGCCTTGTCGAAGGGCCGGCCCGCGTAACTGACCTGGGTGCCCATGTGCAGCAGGTCCTCGATCGTGGCGTCGCCGAAGGCTGTTCCGGCGAGTTCGGGAACGTGGGCGGATGTCGGCGCCGACCTGTCCAGGAGGCCCTGGTGCGCCAGGGTCGCCACCATCAGGCCGATGTACGACTTGGCCGCGGAGGCGTTGAAGTGCGGGGTGCGCGCCTCGGTGCCCTCCCGGTACGTCTCGTGGACGACGGCACCGCGGTGCATCACGAGGAACGCGTCCGTCTGAGCCGCCGCAAACAGATCCTCCAGCTTGAGCGTGGTGCCGCCTGCCTCGATGTCGAGCGCGTCGAGGTCAGCAGGCCGGTCGGGCAGAGGCCGTGCGGGCTCGGGGCCGCGCCACACGCGACGGCTCGGGGTGAGCTCGCGGCCCGCAGACGTGAAGCGTCGGATCCAGGCCGGGTCCGTGTAGCCGCGGGTCCACAAGAGATCACCGAGTCGCGTCAGGTCGGTCATAAGTCACTCCATCACCGCAGAGGTCTTGAACAACTACAGCGTTAACGTACAACCTGTTCAGAAGCAGGCGGAGACAGTCTCTCGACACCGATGCCATACGCCCTGCCATGCGCGTTTCCGCGTGAACCGTCGACCGCCTCCGGATCGGCCCGTTCGCGCCCCCTCCGCGCCCTTCCCCTCCGAGCCGCAGGAGTTCCCCATGGCCGAACCGTCACCGCCCGCACCGCCCCGCGAGGCCATCGGGGCGCCACCGCGTCCGGTGTTCGGCCGGCGGCGGGCCTGGCTGATCACTGCGGTGATCGTGACGTTCATGCTCATCAACTACGCGGACAAGGCCGTCCTGGGACTCGCGGCCGTGCCGATCATGGACGAGCTGGGCATCAGCAACAGCGCGTACGGGTTGATTTCCAGTTCGTTCGCGCTGCTGTTCAGCCTGTCCGGGCTGATCGTCGGCTTCGCCTCCGCGAAGGTCTCCAGCAGGGTTCTGCTCTTCACGATGGCCGTCCTGTGGGCGGTGGCCCAACTGCCGGTGCTGTTCGCGGCGTCGGTCCCAGCCCTGATCGCGGGGCGGATGCTACTCGGGGCCGCCGAAGGGCCGGCGGCGCCGATGTCGATGCACGCCCTGCACAAATGGTTCCCTGAGGACCGGCGCGGCCTGCCTTCCGCCCTGCAGATCAGCGGTGCCGCGCTCGGCACGCTGATCGCGGCACCGGTCCTGACATGGCTGATCACCGGCTTCGGATGGCGGTCCGCATACGTGGCACTCGCGGTGGCCAGCCTGGCCTGGAGCCTGGTGTGGTGGCGGACGGGGCACGACGGGCCGTACGGCGAGGAGCTCACCCGCAGTGCCCGCCCGTCCGTCGGCACCGCGCACGGCTCTTCCACCGGACAGCGACTCCCGTACCGGCGCCTGCTGTTGAACGGCACCGTGCTCGGGAGCATCGCGAGCGCGTTCGGCGCCTCCTGGGCGATGGCGTTGAGTCACGCCTGGCTGCCCGTCTACCTGCGTACCCAACTCGGAATGCCCCCCGGCAGGGCTGCCACGCTCATCAGCGCCGTCTCCGCGTTCAGCCTCGTCCTGCTGCTCTCGGTGCCCCCGCTCCTCGATCTCCTGCACCGGCGCGGCCTCTCACGCCGGTGGGCGAGCGGCGCCCCGCAGGGCATCGCCGTCACCGTCGCGGCACTGGCGATGGCCTCCTTCCCGTTCGCGGACGGCGGGACGCAACTGGCGCTGCTCGCCGTGGCCTTCGGCGGGCACGCCATCGCCTTCCCCCTCCACTACGTGACGGCCGCCGCCGTCGTGCCTCCGCTTCAGCGGGGGGCGGTCTTCGGCATCGTCGCGGCGACAGGCACCTTGCCCGGACTGATCGCCCCCTACCTGACCGGACATCTGCTGGACTCCGCCTCTTCACAGAGTGTCGGCTACACCCGTTCGTTCCTGCTGTCCGCCGCCGTCATGGCGGCCTGCGGGCTCGTCGCCCTGTTCACCATCCGGCCGGAGCGCGACGCTCGGCGACTGGCCCCGACCGTCACGGCCGATACCCTGCGATGAGGACCGCCGGGCTGTGCGGCAGGCCGGTAGTCGGGCCGTCGGCGCCCGTTCGCTCAGGCCGGCGACTCGAAGCCGCTGGCCCAGTACCGCCCGTGCAGCGCCAGGTCGAGAAGCATGCGTACGACCTCCTCCGCCGGCAGGGTCGGGGATTCCTGTTCGACCCACCAGCGAAGTACGGCGATCTGCTCGCCCACCCACACCTGGGCGAGGAGATCGGGGTCGATACGCGGCTGGACCGCGTTGCGTTCCGCACGGGCGCGGAACTCGTCCGCTGTCGCCTTGGCACAGGCATCCGTGAACATCAGCAGCGGTTTGCCGTCCCCGTCACCACGCAGCACGATCCGGTACAGGTCACGCTCCTCACGCGCGTGCCGCAGCATCTCCAGAACCGGCTTGCCCGTGAAGCCGATCGCACTGTCCGCCACGGCGGGAGCGAGCCGCTCGCCGAGCTCGTCCAGGAGGTCGACCGTCACGCGGGCGAACAGGTCCTCCTTGTCACGGAAATGGGCATAGAAGGTCGCGCGCGCCACATCCGCCCGCTCGGTGATGTCCTCCACCGTCAGCGCGGTGAAACCGCGCTCCAGGACCAGCTCGACCAATGCGGCCCCCAGGGCACGGCGTGACCGTCTCGTACGTCTGTCCTCGGCCACCGGGGCCCTCCTCGATCGTCGCTCCGCCTGCCTGCCCAGTCTAAAGACCCTTGACACCTGACACGTTAGTGAACAACCTGTCTGTAACTGAGCATGTAGTCCAACTTCTTTCCGGGGCCGGTTGCCATGCCACCCCAGCGCTCTTTCCCCCTTCCGCTCGGAAGCAGGTCACTTGATGAACCTCGGCACCTACCTGGCCCGCAGCGCCCGCTACTGGCCCCAGACCCCCGCCCTCGTGTGCGGCGACCGGTCCTGGACCTTCTCCAAACTCGACGGCTCGGCCAACCGCCTCGCCTCTGCCTTGTCCGCCCGGGGGCTGCGCCCGGGCGATGCCGTGGCGTCGCTCGCGTGGAACCGCGGCGAGCTGGTGGAGGTCGAATTCGCCCTGTACAAGGCCGGTCTGACACGCGCTCCGATCAACGCCAGGCTCGGGCGCGGCGAGATCGAGCACATCCTGCGCTACGCCCCCGTACGTGCCCTGGTCTTCGATGCGGCGCACCGCGAGGACGCCCTTGCCGCGATCGCCTCCGCGGGCGCCGAATGCCTGCCCGTCCCGCTCGATGCCCCGCAGGAGTCAGGTCCGGACGAGGTGTCCTACGACACGCTGCTCACCGAGGGCGACGAGGCACCGTTCCTCGTTGAGGTCGACGAGGCGCAGCCGTGCGTCCTGAACTTCACCTCCGGCTCCACCGGGGCCCTGAAGGCGGCGGTCCAGACGGTCGGCAACCGTCTCGCGAACATGCGCAAGCTGCTGATGGCTGACGAGTCCCGGCCCCGCCCCGGGACCCGCTTTCTGGCCTGCGGCCCGATCACACACGCCACCGGAATGGGCCTGCTGGCCGGGGTGTTCGGCGGTTCCACGACGTACGTCCTGCCGGCCTGGAGCCCGCAGAGTTTTCTGGAGGCCGTGGAGAAGGAACGCATCACCACCACGTTCCTGGTGCCGGCCATGGCGAACATGGTCCTAGCCCACCCGGAGGCCGAACGCTACGATCTCTCCTCCCTGACGAGTGTGCGGATCGGCGGCGCGCCCATCTCACCGCAGCGCCTGCGCGACGCCGTCGCGTTCTTCGGACCCGTCGTCGCCCAGGGTTATGGCCTCGGCGAGACCACCAGCGTGGTCGCGGGTCTGAGCGGTGAGGAGATAGCCCACGCGGTCAGGGAAGACGCCGAACTGCTTCAGTCGTGCGGGCGGGCCACGTACGACACCGAGATACGCGTCGTCGACGAGGCGGGCCACGAGCTCGCCCCGCGCGATGTCGGCGAGGTCATCGTGCGCGGCCCCGACTGCGTACGGGAGTACTGGAAGGAGCCGGAGCTGTCGGCCGAGACCTTCCGCGACGGCTGGGTGCACACCGGTGACCTGGCGTGGATGCGGGAGGACGGCTACCTGTTCCTCGTCGACCGCAAGAAGGACATGATCATCTCGGGCGGCTTCAACATCTACTGCACCGAGGTCGAGGCCGCCCTGTACGAACATCCGGCCGTCCAGGAGGCGTGCGTCGTCGGCGTGCCCGACGAGCAGTGGGGCGAGGCCGTCAAGGCCGTTGTTGTACTGCACGCGGGCGCCACCGCCGAAGACCTGATCGCCTTCTGCGCGGACCGCCTCGACCGCCTCAAGAAGCCCCGATCCGTCGACTTCGTGACCGAACTCCCCCACAACCGCAACGGCAAGCTCGACCGCAAGGCCGTCCGCGAACCGTACTGGGCGAACGCCGCCCGCCGCGTCAACTGACCCACCGCACCACGGAGTCCCCGATGTCCTTCTCCCTCCTTCCCACCTACGACGACCCGCACACCGCAGAGTTGGTCGAGCGCCTGCGCGACTACCTCGACGGCGAACTCGCCGACTACGAACACGAGCGCGGCATCACGCCCGCCACCCGCCTCTCCCGCGCCGACCTCGAACCGGTCTGGCGCCGCAGCCGCGAACTCGGCTTCTACGGCATCCACCTGCCCGCGGAGTACGGCGGCCAGAACCTCACGTACACCCAGCTCGCCGCCCTTAAGGAGGAGGTGGGCGCCAGCGGACGCGTCCTGTCCCACTGCGTCCTGGGCGATATGGGCGGACCGCTGCGCGCGGGCGACATCCTCAAGCACGCCACCGAGCACCAGTTGAAGACGTACCTGCTGCCGCTGATCCGCGGCGAGCGGGCCTGCTGCTTCTCCCTCACCGAGACCGACGCCGGCTCCGACGTCCGCTCCATGCGCACCGTCGCCGTCCGCGACGACGACCGGGGCGGTTACCGCCTCACCGGTCACAAGGTGTTCTCCTCCGCCGGGCCCTTCGCCGACTTCGCGATCGTCGTCGCCCGCATGGCCGGTACCGGTGAGGAGGAGGGCGATAAGCCGCTGTTCTCCGCGTTCCTCGTGGACCTCGACAGCCCCGGCTGCCGTGTCGAGGACGGCGCGACCCCGATGTCCGGTGAGCACATCGAGAGCGACATCGTCCTGGACGACTGCTTCGTCCCTGCCGCCAACCTGCTCGGCGAGGAGGGCAAGGGCATGCGTATCGCGCTGGGCCGGGTGACCACCAACCGCCTTCTGCACTGCCCCACGGTGCTCGGCGCCACCCGCCGCGCCGTCAAGCTGACCCTCGACCGCACCCGGACCCGGCAGGTCGCGGGCCAGCCGCTGCTCATGCTCCAGGCCATCCAGCACAAGGTCGCCGACATGGCCACCGAGCTGTACGCCGCGCGCTCCATGACGTACAACGCGCTGGCGGCGCTGGACGAGGGCCGCGAGGTCCACGCCGAGGCGTTCATGTCCAAGCTGTTCGTCGCCGAGTCCGCCTTCCGCATCCTCGACGAAGCCGTGCAGATCCACGGCAAGGAGGGGCTCACGCAGGGCAACGAGATCGAGTACCTCTTCCGCAAGATCCGCATGTTCCGCGTCCTCACCGGCACCTCGGAGATCCAGCGCAACGGCATCGCCAAGCTCCTGGCCTTCAACCACTGATCAACACACCCCGTCCCGTCCGGAAGGCGTCCTCCACCATGACCGCCGCGTCCCCACCCTGGTCGGCCCTCACGGGCAAGCGCATCCTCTACCTGTCCCCTCTCCTGCCCGGCCCGTACGCCACGTCGATGCTGGCCGACCTCGGGGCGGACGTCGTCAAGGTCGAGGATCCCGCGGGCGGCGACCCGCTACGCGCCGCACCACCCCTGTTCGAGGTGCTCAACCGCAACAAGCGCTCCGTGGCCCTGGACCTGCGCACCCGCTGGGCCGGGGTGCCTTCCTCGGGCTCGTCCGCACCGCCGACGCCGTGGTCGAGAGCTTCCGCCCCGGAGCCCTCGACCGTCTCGACCTCGGCTTCGACACCCTGCACGAGACGAACCCGCAGCTCGTCCTGTGCTCCCTCACCGGCTACGGACAGACCGGACCGTACGCCGCGAAGCCCGGCCACGAACTCAACTTCCTCGGCCTCTCCGGCTTCTTCGTCGTCCCCGGCCGCCTCGACGGCATCATCGTCCGACCCGGCGTCCGCCTCGGCGACCTGGCGGGCGCCCTGCACGCCGCCCTTGCCCTGACCGCCACGCTGGCCGGGAACGGCGAGGGTCAGCACATCGACGTCTCCCTCACTGAGCCTCCGCCAACTTGAAGTCGCAGGTCAAAGGTCTGGTATGACCGATGCTCGGGGTACTCGTGCTGGTCGTGGGCGGGAGCCCACGGAGAAGATCATCCGTCAGCGGTTGATTTCGAGGTTCGTCAGGACGAGTAGGGCGCGCAGGAGGCGGGTGGCGCGGGCGGGATCGGTGCGGAGCTTGGTGAGGATCCGCCAGTTCTTGAGGTGGGCGAAGCCGTGCTCAACCGGTGCCCGTCCGACGGCGAGAACACGGTTGGCCTCCTTCTCGCCTCGAGTGAGCTTGTGGGTACGAGTGGCGATGTAGCCGGTGACGATCACGGGGTCGAGGATGTCGTTGTCCAGGCCGCGGAAGCCGAGGTCGGCCAGCGCTCCGAGGCCGGCGGCGCGCAGGTGGGCCAGGATGTGGTCGTGGCGGGCTGTGGTGTTGTCGTGGGTGCGGCCGGGCCGGGCGGCGGATATCCAGATCAGGCGCCCGTTCTCGTCGGTCAGGGCGAGGAAGTGCAGGCCATGGCTGCGGTGCTTGCCGGAGTAGTTCCCCGGTCGGCCTTGCCGGTGCGGCGTTTGGTGCGAATAAGGGTGCCGTCGATCAGAACCACCTCCTCACCCTGCCTGGCGGCCTTCTTCAGAGCGCGGTCTAGGCGCGGCGCCTGGGCGGCGAGCAGTCCGATCAGCTCGTCGCGCCAGCGGCGGACGGTGGACTCGGACACGTTGTTGCCGCCGGCCATGTCGGCCAGGCGCTGGTCGTGACGCAGCACGGCCAGGACGATCACCGCGATCTTCCCGGGCGGCAGGATGCGCCACCTGGAGCGAATCGCCTTCAGGTGGCGCCGTAGCAGATCGGCGAGGTGGTTGACGGTGCTCGCGGACAACGGCAGACGGCACTGGTAGACAAGCGGGAGGGTGTCCTCGGCGTGCTCTTCGGTATTCGTCACACAATTCCAACGGTCGCCGGAGGCGCCCCGGTTACGCCCGTGCCGAGCCGCTCCGAGTGGCGGTGTTGCTCGTCACAGGCGAGTGGTGAACCGGCCGTCGGGCAGTTTGCGCAGCCAGCCGCGATCGACGAGTCTCACCAGCTTGCTGCGTAGCGGTTCCAGCTTGGATCGCACGCCAATGTCCACCCCGACTACCTCACCGACCTCACGGGCCATGACCGGTCCGGCGGCCTGCCGCACGGCGGCGATGATGCGCTGGTAGTCCCACGGAAGGGCGTCCTCCTCCACTCCCGGCTCGCGGTGCGGGATCAGCATCACCGGCCGGCCGCCCACCTGCCCGGGCATCGGCGCAGCCTGGGCGCGTTCGTCGGCGAGCTGCCCGGTCATCCGTTCGAGGACGCGTTCGGCGACGGCGAGTTCGTCCCGTTCGGCCCGCACTCCCGCCAGCTGTTTGACCAGATGCTCTTCGAGTTCGTCCAGTTCCGCACGCCGCGCGGTGATCCGTTCAAGCAGCTCGGGATCCAGCATGCACCGGATCGTAGAAGGCTGCCGGACTACGGCGAGCAGAACCGGACACTTCAGCTACCTACTTCTGCTGACGACCGCTTGTTCAGGGCTCGATCGCTACGAATGTCGCTTCTGGTCGGGCCGACCATGCGCCAGACGCTGAGCTTCGGCCGTGACCTCGGCATCGAGCTGGGCCAACGTCCTGTTCCCGTACTCGACGAGTCGTACTCATCATCAAACTCAGCAAGGCGCTCGGCGAAGGACTACAGCCAGACTGTGCCGGTCGTCTTCATCCCTTGGACCAGCTCCAGGAGCACGACACGGGCGCGGCGGCGCCCGGGCGAGCAGACGCTGACGGCCGAGCTCAGCAACCCCGACGGTGACGTTCTCTACTGCCACCAGGCCGCCCGCGCCGAAGCGGAGGAGGAACGGCGCCAGGCGGCTGAGCAGGAGACGCGGCGGCAGGTGTGCAGGCGGTGCGGGCAAAAGTGCACCGATCAGCGGTGGGAGAAGCTCACCATGCACGGTGCCGAGGGCCGATGACCGGGACGTGCCGCGCCGACGACACGGCCCGGCAGGAAGCCGCCGCACGGCCGGAGCCGGCCAGGCCCGGCCGCGGTCGGCGGCGCTGGCGATCCTGACCAGGCAAGCCCGTTGTGCGGCCGGGGTCATCAAGCCGTACGGCGCGACGGAGACCGAAGTGCCCGCGTCCCCGGGCGGGGCACCGTGGCGGGGAGCAGTTGGCGGCGGCATTGGCGTTCGGGCATGTGGTCGATTTAGGCTGCGTCGGTTCGTGCCGTTCACGGCGGCAGCCCATCGACGGAGAGGAAAGCCGATGATGCAACATGCGTCGGCCACCGACCCGGCTCCCAGGCGTCGCCCCGAGCTGGTCCCCGACCCGGATGCGGAGGCGGCCCGTATAGCGGCGGTACGCCGCTACGACATCCTCGACACGCCGCCCGACGGCTCGTTCGACCGGGTAGCGGCGATGGCCGCCCGCCTCTTCGACGTGCCGGTGGCAACGGTCACGATCGTGGACAGCGACCGCATCTGGTTCAAGGCCGCCCACGGCCTGGAAGGTGTCAAGGAGATCGGCCGCGATCCGGGCCTGTGCGGCTCGGCGATCTTGCGCGATGACACGATGGTGATTCCCGACACACTTCGTGATCCCGTGGCAGCGGACAATCCGCTGGTCGCCGGTGAGATGGGAGTGCGCTTCTACGCTGCCGCACCGATCATCACCCCTGAGGGGCACCGGCTGGGCACCGTCAACGTCCTGGACACCAGACCGCGCTCCATCACCGAGGACGACACCGCCACCCTGGCCGATCTCGCCGCGATCGTGCTGGACGAGATGGAGCTGCGGCTGTCGGCGCTGCGCGCCCTGCGCGACGAACAGGAGCGGCGGGAGGCGGAAAGCCGTCACGCCGAAGCGGAACGGGCGCGGGCCGAGGCGGAACGGGCGGCGCGGGAGCAGGCGGAGCAGGACAAGGCCGCCATCGCCGCGTTCGCCTCCACCCTCCAGCGCACCCTGCTGCCCCCGGCACTTCCCGTGGTGCCCGGCCTGGAGATGGCCTGCCACTACCGCACCGCCTCCGTCCACGACGTGGGCGGCGACTTCTACGATGTCTTCCCCCTCGACGGCGGCCGGTGGGCGTTCTTCCTCGGCGACGTGTGCGGCAAGGGCCCCGAGGCGGCGACCGTCACCGCCCTGGCCCGCCACACCCTGCGCGCCGCAGCCCAGATCAACCCGGACCCGGTCACCGTGCTGAGCGCGCTCAACACCATGCTGCTCACCGACGTCACCGCCGGCAGTCGCTTTTGCACCGCCCTCTTCGGCCTCCTCGAGCCCCGGGAAGGCAGCGGCTTCACCGTCACCATCGCCACCGGCGGCCACCCGCCCGCCTACCACGTGCGCCCCGACGACAGCGGCGCCGTATGGGTCAAGGCGGTACGCCCCAAGGGCGGCATGCTCGTCGGCGCCTTCCCCCAGGCACCCTTCGCCCAGACCACCTTCTCCCTGACGGCCGGGGAGAGTCTGTTCCTCTACACCGACGGGCTGACCGAAGCCCGCACCACCCAGGGCGCCATGCTCGGCGAGGACGGCCTGACCGGCTTCCTCCATCAGCGCACCGGGCCCGTCACCGCCACCTCCCTGGTCGAGGACACCGTCACGCTGCTGTCCTCGCTGCCCGACGGAGCCGGCGACGACGTGGCCCTGCTGGCCCTGTCCGTACCCGGCCGCCACACCGCACCCGACAGCGGTGTCGCCGCCACCGCCCACACCGCCGCCGCACCCGAACACATCGGCCAGGAGAGATGACCGACGTGACCGACACGTTCCACCTGACCGTCCAGCACCCTCGCCCCGGCCTTGCCGTCGCCACGGTCGTCGGGGAGGTGGACATGCACACCGCGCCCACCCTGCACTCCGAAGCCCTGGAGATCATCCAGCGAGGGCACCCGCGCCTGGTCCTGGACCTGGCACAGGTCGGCTTCTGCGACTCCGCCGGCCTGAGCGCGCTCATCCGCCTCTGGCACGCGGCCCAGGCGGCGGGCGGCTTGCTCAGCCTCGCCGCCGTGCCCGACCGTCTGATGCGCATGCTCAGCATGACCGGCGTCGACGCACTCCTGCCGGTCCATGCCACAGCCGCCGAAGCGATCGCCGTCATGTCCGCCGGCCAGTCCACGTGCGCAGACGTGCACGGCTCCGTCACCAGCTCCTCCACCGGGGGCGGGCACTCTGAGCTGACCGAGGGCGAGCCGGCGGCCTTCGACAACGCTCAGCGGCAGGAGACATCCCAGGCAGGAAACGTCGTCCAGGGCTGAGCGGACAGGCGGAAACACAGAGCGGGGCGGCTGTCCGGTCCGGCAGGCGCCCACTCATGCGTACGACATCGACGGCGAACTGCAAACCGCGACCCGACCGCTGCGCTGCACGCCGCCCTGTAAGCAGCTCTCGCACCTCCCCCGGAACCCGCCTCATGGACTTATGGTTCTGCCGAGACTGCTGGTGTGCTGCGGATCCTCACCAAGCTCCGCACCGATCCCGCCCGCGCCACCCGCCTCCTGCGCGCCCTACTCGTCCTGACGAACCTCGAAATCAACCGCTGACGGATGATCTTCTCCGTGGGCTCCCGCCCACGACCAGCACGAGTACCCCGAGCATCGGTCATACCAGACCTTTGACCTGCGACTTCAAGTTGGCGGAGGCTCACTGAGTCGATCACGGCCTGGTGCTCGCTCTTCGCCCTCCCCCTCCTCGGGCTCGAGGACCCCCTTGTGGCGGGACTCGTCCAGGGCGACAACGACGTCTTCGTCACGGCCGACGGCCAGCTGCTGTCCCTGGCGACCTTCGAGGACAAGTTCTGGCACTGCCTGAGGTCCGAACTCGTCGTGGAATTCCCCGAACTGGACACGCCCTCCTACGACCGCCGTACCGACCGCACGGCGGCCAAGGAACAGGTCCATGCACTTCTGGTGCGCGTCTTCGCGGCCCGCGACTACGACTGGTGGCACCAGCGCCTCACGGAGATCCACGCCCCCTGGGCTCCGGTCCTCACCCGCCCCGCCGACCTCCTGTCCGACCCACAGGTCTCCGCCCGCAGCCTCTTCGACGCCCAGCAAGGTGGCACTGTCCAGGCTCTCTTCCCCGTCGTCTTCGGGGCCGGCCACGAGACCTTCCGCCGCCCGGCCCCCGCCCTCAGCGAGCACACTCGGGAACTCGTCGAGGGACTGGGGGCGTAGGTCGGGTGTCACCTCCGCCGGGTCACGGGCCGCTGTGTCGCCGGTGCAGCAGGTCCGACGAGGGCGAAGGCCATCCCCGACCCGAGGCCGGCGGGGGTTTTCGCCGCCTTCGGGAACGTTTCAGCGCGTCAGCAGTTACTCGACGGCGAGGGCCGAAGCAACGAGGGCGAGCTTGGCAAGAGGGAGGGCGTACCGAGGCAGTCTCCCGAACGCGCCCTCGCCCTTGCGTCCGCGCACTGCACCACTACGACAAGACCAGCCTCGTGAAGCCGTCCGCGCGTACCGCGACCGGATACCGGGCCTACTCGGCTGCCGACGTGGAGCGGCTGCCGGAGGTGCTCTGCTGCCGGCACCTGGCTTCTGCTGCGAGCGTCATCCGAGCGTCAAGCCCGCTCGAACCACTGCACTTCAGAAAACAGGTCGACCGAACCAGCCGAAATCTACGAGATCTCGGAGGAACTGCAGGTCAGGCACCCTTTTCGACCGGTTCAAGGATCGCCACACATTCAATGTGCGAGGTCATCGGGAACAGCTGCACGCATCGAGCACCTCTTCAGGCTGATGAAACAGCCCTCGGGTGGACCTGCCCGAAGCTGTCAGATAGTTGCACTGGCGCGCGGTGGCCAAGCGAGAGTCCAGGACGGCGACCGCTCTGCGACCGATGACGATCCGGCATGGGTACGGCCCGGAGGTGACACGACGCTGCTCACCGCGCGCACCTTCGCCGTGGTCCTGCCACCGGCGCAGCAGTTCGGGGCGGCCGGTCGAAGCCCTCGCCGAAATACCTGGCCTCAACAGTGGCCACGTGTTTGATCAAGCCGGGTAGGTCGGACCCGGGCACGGTCAGGGGAAGGCGGGCGTCGTATCCGGACACGCCGTCGAGTTTCCAGAGCAGCGCCTCGCGGTCCCGCCGTGGGCCCCCGTGCAGTCCTTCGCGACTTCATCGATCGTGCGGCATGAGCCTGCCACGGCCACTTGTGGCCTCAAGGTCCTGCACGTCGACGGCAACGACGGCAGGACCGCAGCCTGGCCGTGGCTTCCGCCCCGAGTTATTCAAGAAGCTCGCGGGGAGACGACGTCTTCTGCAGACGATTCGTAGAGATCGCCTTAGGGAGCGCCGCGGGAGAACCCCACACACGAAGGGACACCACGTCGACAGTGTGACAAACAAGCACCGCGGGAGCTGATCCCGACCGGGTGCCATGCAGGCTGACGCGGCGTTCGGTCAGCAACCCGATCTTTCCCCCGGAGAGATCGGCAGCCCGCAACATAGCCGAGCATCCCCGGTTAGCCAAACCGGGGATGAGCCGGACCATTGACCTGCAGTGGCCGCCGAGATATCGCGTGCGGCCCGGCCTTCGAAGTATTTTCACCAGACTCCCGAGGGAAAATGACAGGTCAATTCATGAGTGTGCGAGAAGTAGCCGAGTACCTCAATGTGTCCGCATCGTGGATTTATAAAAATGCCAATCGGTCCGGTCTCACCCTTTACAGATTCGGGTCAGGCGCCAATGCAAAGATTCGGTTTAGGAGGTCCGACGTCGAGGCTTGGCTCAGCCATCACTGCACCCAATGAGCCTAATCCGTTCAATCTTTTCAAGATCTCCCGTCACACCCCTACAGGCATTACACAAACGATCGGAATATTCTGTGCCTCGTTCACTGATTCGCGGGATGGGATCCTTCTTCAAGGATTGTGAACACCCTCAAGCCCGGTGGTCAAAGTGCCCACACACCTATAAGATCCGATACCGTTCCATGTCCGGGAAGCAGGTGCAGGAGTCGGGCTTCACCACCCAGGAAAATGCAATCGGGCGCCTGACGGAGATTTACAACGACAAGAAGGCCGGGGGTCCGCAAGCGCAGGCCAAGGTACAGCAACGCGCGAGCTACGGAGCGATGCGATTTGACGAGTACGCAACCGACTGGAGGCTTGGCCAGCGTCACTTGGGGCCTTCCTCGCTCCGGCACCTGGACTCCCTACTTCAGCATCACCTGTTTCCAGTGTTGGGCAGCAGGCGAATGAACACGTTCGATCACAAGGTTGTAGAAGGTTTCATCCAGAGCATGGAGCGAAATGGGGTGGGCTCTGCTACACAGTCCAACGCTTTCGACAAGCTGAAAGCGGTCCTCCTTGACGCCAACCGTTTGGGTCTGTTCCAAGAGAACCCTCTCCGAGGCGTAAAGGCCCCGCAATACGACCCGCAACGAGCTGTCATTCCCTCACCGGACCAGTTGCGGCAGATACGAGCTGCGGGCGACGATCACTTCTTGTTGATCGCGGACTTGATGAGTGGCTGCGGGCTGCGGAATGGTGAGGCAGCTGCCGCCAATCTCCACAACATCGTGGCAGACGACGTCTACCGGGTCACCGAGCAGGTCAATCAAACGACCGGTCAATACGCACCACTCAAGCACCGCAAGAAGAACGAATATCGTGATGTCCCACTTCCAGTCCGAGCCAGGGAGACCATCGAGTGGTACGCCACCAAACACGGCACGACCAATGGATACCTGCTTCGCCATCCGAGCGACCCCGCCCGCGCCTTCCCGCACTACTGCCTCGGCAACCAGTGGCGACGCATTAAGAGGGACGCTCAGATTTACATCCCCACCGGGATGTCGATCTACAGCTTCCGGCACTTCTTCGCATCAAACTGCCTGACCCACGGCATTCCCATCACTGACGTTGCCGAATGGATGGGACACAGAAACATAGCCATTACCTTCAAAACTTACCGCCATCTCATGCCGGGGTCGGTCAGCAGAGCCGCGCGGATCCTAGACCTAGACCTAGCGGCGTAGGCACTACCCTCCTGTGGAGCGCGAGCTCTACCCACTCGGGGGACCCGCGATACTTTTTCTCTCGTCTACCGTCGTCCGCCAGGCTCTCCGCTCAGCGCGCGGCACAGCAGACTGGACACCGACGCTAGAAAATGAAGCCGCCTTAAAGTTCCCATGAGTTCATCGCCGATATGGAGTGATCTGGCGTGGAGTTTGGTCAGGGCCGGCCCCTCGATAGCAAGCACACCTTCACTCAAGGGACAAGGCAGAGGTTGAGCATCTTGGCGGCTGAACTGATCGATCCAGGCATCAAGTGTCGGTAGATCTTGAACGTCACATCGATACTCTTGTGCCCCATCCACTCGGCGACATCCGTGATGGGTATGCCGTTGCTCAGGCAGTTAGAAGCGAAGAAATGCCGGAAACCGTAAATCACCATCCCTTCCGGAATACCCACTTCTCCCGCCGCTCTCACCCGCCGCCACTGATTATCCATGCCCCAGTGCGGATATGGCCTACTCGCGTCGGTCGACTGACGCAACAGGTAGCCCTCGACTGTTCCGTGTGTCTCGGCATACCGTTCGATCGTCTCCTTGACCCGAGCGGGGAGGGGAACATCGCGGTACTCCCCCGCTTCCCTGTGCTTGAGCGGCCCATACCGCCGGGTGGACAGGATCACCTGCTCGCTGACCCGGTACACGTCGTCGGCCACGATATTTCGTAGGTTGACCGCAAACGCTTCGCCGTTACGCAGTCCACACCCGCTCATCACGTCGACGATCAGCGTGAAGGCGTCGTCACCTGCCATTCGTATCTCGCGCAACTGCTCACGCGAGGGAATCACGGCCCGATCGGGGGCGTAGTGCGGGGGCTTGACGCCGGCTATGGGGCTGTCGGGGAAGACGCCGAGCCGGTGTGCGTCGAGAAGGATGGAACGCAGTTTGTCGAAGGCATTGGCCTGGGTAGCCAGCCCGACGCCGTTGCGCTCCATGGTGCGGATGAACCCGTCAACCACCTTGTGGTCGAAGGAGCCCATTCGTCGACTGGCGAACGCCGGATACAGATGGTGCTGCAGAAGCGAGTCAAGGTGCCGCACCGATGAGGCGGCCAAGTGCCGCTGCCCGGCCTTCCACTCCTCGGTGTACTCCTGGAACCGCATCGTCCCGTACTTCTGGATGCGTGCCGCCTTTGCAGAACGCGGCGCCTTCTTCTCCTTGTAGACTTCCGTCAAACGGTCGATGGCCTCGTCGCGATCCGTAAACCCCGACTCCTCTAGCTGATTCCCGGCCGCCCCACGGTAACGGATCTTGTAGGGGTGCGGGCACCTCGACCACCGAGACCGCGGATGCTCGCACTCCTTGAAGAACGAACCCATCCCTCGAGCCAACGAATCTTTCGCCACCGCGGATCGACCCCTCGTGACTGATGCTGACCTTTTGCTGACCAGGAGCAATCACGCACGGCGTCAACCTGCGCAAACAACGAAGGACTCCGATATGTGGTGGAACTTCGTCGGCCGCACCCAGGAGGAGATCGAACAGGCCCGCGAGGACTGGATGAAGGGGTCACGATTCGGCGAGGTGAAGGGCTACGACGGGGCCCCGCTGCGCGCGCCGGAACTGCCGGGCCTGCCGCTCAAGCCTCGGGGGCGCGTGCGCTGAGCTGCGCGAACGCGGATCCGTCAAGCGTGCGTGGAGGGGGCTGACTCGCTGCCCCGAGAGCGGCGAGCGCCGTGCGGACGGGGCCGGATGGGACTGGCCGGACGGGGCTGGACGGACGGGACCTCGGCACCGCGGACTGACGGGCTCGGCCCTCACCGGCTCATGACAATCACCCACCCAGACCTGGGCAGTTCGTTCGTGAATCGGCGCCCACTCCGCGCCGGGTGGGCGGGAGCCGATCCGGTCATCCGGCGGCGGCCGCCCGGCGGCTGCGGAAGGCGGCCACCCGAGTCCGGTTCTGGCAGGTGACCGAGCAGAAGCGGCGGCGGCCGCCGGGCGACTGGTCGATGTACACATCGGCGCAGTGCGCGCCCGCGCACAACCCGATGCGCCCCCACCCGTGCTCGGCCAGGTAGGCGCGCAGCGTGACGGCGGCGGCGGCGAGCAGCGCGTCGTCGGGCGCAGCCACGGACCAGACGGCGTGCAGCGTGTCGTCCGGCGCGGCCGTTAGCACGGGACGCGCTCCGGCGGCGGAGAGCAGCCGGGTGAGCTGGTCGGCGCAGCCGGCCGCGTCGTCGGCGGCGAACACCGGATGGATCGCGTCCGCCACGCGGGCCACGGCGTCCGCGTCCAGCGCGTCCCGGACCGCGCCGGGCAGCGCGAGGTCGCCGAGGGAGTCCGAGGAATCCAGGGAATCCAGGGAGGGCAGCGGCTCATCGGCCCGCAGGCCTTCCTGGCGGGGCCGGGTGCCCCAGCCGTTGACCAGATCGACGAGTACGTCCGGAGTCAGCGCGGACACGGTGACGGAACTACCTCCACGGGCCATACCTCTACCGTAACGCACTGAACCGTTCCTACGCGTTGCGGCGGAACCTCTTTCCCAGTAACGTGATAACTGGCATCTATACGTTACGTAGATGAGGCGGCGTTGCGCAGAGCCGGCGTTACGCAGAGCCGGAGCCGTCCGGGCAGACCTTGGAGGGGACCATGCTCGACCTCACGCTGCTGCCGGCCTACCTGGTCGCCGTCACGCTCGTGACCATCGCTCCAGGACCGGATGCCGCGTACATCGTGGCGGTCGCCGTCGAGCGCGGACCACGGGCGGGCCTGCTCTCCGCCACCGGGATGGCCCTGGGCATGGCCGTCCACGTGACAGCGGCGGCACTGGGCCTCGCCGTCCTGCTGCAGTCCACCCCGCTGGCACTGATGGCGCTGGAGCTGGCGGGCGGCCTCTACCTGGGCGGGCTCGCGGTGAGCACGTTGCGCGCCTTGCGCACGTTGCGCACATTGCCCACCGCGCGGAAGCCCCTCGCCCGCGCCGCGGCGACGCCGCCCGACCGCGACATCCTGCGCCGGGCCGTGGTCACCAATCTGCTCAACCCGAAAACGGTGCTCTTCTTCGCCGCCTTCCTGCCGCGCTTCACCAACCCGGACCATGGAGCGCTCTGGCCGCAACTGCTCACCCTCGGACTGATCTTCCTCGCGGTGGGCCTGGTCTGGGACAGCGCCATCGGCCTGTGCGCGGGACGGCTGGGGCAGGGATTGCTGCGCGGCCCCACGGCGGCCACCGCGGTCAACGTCGCGGCGGGACTGACCTTCGCCACGCTCGCCGGGCTCCTGCTGAAGGACGTGGTCACCGCGCTGTGAGCGTCTCCGCGCCGAGCACGTCCGGGAAGGGAAGGGCTACCGGGCCCTCTTCGCGTTCCACGAGGGCAGCTGTTCGAAGAAGCTCACGGCTTCGCCACGCCAGTGCCGACGCCAGGACGACGCTTCGGCGGAGGCGGCTTCCGCGTGGCGGTCGATGGCCGACTGCAGACGGCTGGGCACGTCGCACCGGTAGGCGATGTCGCGGATACGGTCGATGGTCCGCGGTGTGCAGTCGGGGCTCCCGAGGGCAGCCTTGACCGTGCTGTGGTCGTCCCCGTCGGTGGCGGCGAGCAGATCGCGGACCAGGTAGCTGAGGCGGCCGGCCCGCAGATCCGCACCGATGGGCTTGCCGGTGACGTCCGGGTCGCCGAAGAGGTCGAGGTAGTCGTCACGCATCTGACCGCTGATGCCGGCCGGCACGGCGTAGCGGCGCAGGCTCTCCTCGTGCTCGGCCAACTCCTCGCCCGCGGCCAGCAGACCCAGGCGCAGCGGGGCGAGGATGGAGTACCGGGAGGTCTTGTACTCGCACACGGTCTCCAGCAGCTCCTCGTCCGCCGAGGAGGTGACGTCGCGTTCGAGGTCGAGGATCTGGCCGATGACGGTGTCCGTCGTCACGCCGAGCTGGACGTCGAGCAGGGCCTGCTTGCGATCGGCGGGCAGGTCCGCCCGGTGCAGAACGCGCAGGGCCAGGAAGCCGGCGAGGTCACCCGCCATCATGGCAAGACCCATCGCCGACTGCGGGTTCTCGGGGAGGTCCGCGCGGCACGCGTAGTACGTCGAGGGGCCGCCGCGACGCATGGGCGAGTCATCCATGATGTCGTCGAGGATGAGCGCGTGGCTGTGCAGCAGCTCAAGGCTCAACGCGGCCTCCAGCAGCCCCGGCGCTTCCCCCTCCGTGACGAGACGCGCCGCCTCGTACATCAGGACGACCCGGATCCGCTTCCCTCCGCGAAGCGACAGCTCCGCCAGCAGTTCCAGGCACCGGGGCGTGAAGCGGCCGAGCCTCGCGCCGTTGAGGTCGCCGGCGAGTTCGGCGAAGTACTTTTCGAACGACGCGTCGAACCGCTGCTGGTGCCCGGCGGCACGGTCCAGGGCGTTCGCGGCACTGCTGCTGTTCATCTGCGTTCGGACCGGCCTTCCTCATGAATGTCTCCGAACAGCCTGCCATCGCGGTGCGAGGTGCGGGGACTGAGGGGGGCTACTGAGGGTGGGTACTGAGGGTGGGTGACGAGCACGGCCTCATCGTCCTGGTCATCGTCAGCGCCTGCCAGGGGCCGGTCAGCGTGTGGGCGTACCGACCTGGTCGCGTTCGAGCGCGGAGCGCAGCTGCGAGGTGGCGCGGACGGCGGCCAGGCCCCCCCGGGGGGCGAACGTGTCACCGATCAGCCCACAGCCAATTGACGTAACTCACCGTGGGCGGCAAGACCCACGGAGGCCAGCGCGGCTCCACAGAACAGATCAGAGCGAGCGCATCAAGCTGGGCGACACGTAGTTCCACAACGGCCCACTCGGCCCGCCCGGTCCCTGAACTGCCGGTGTGGAAACGAGCTTCAACCGTGGGCCCGGGGGCACGCTCAACTCCATGACCCGGGCCGGCAAGACCTACTTCGACCTCACCGACACACTCGGCTCCGTCGTCGCGACGGCGACTCCGTCATGGGCAAGCCGGCGGGGTGGCCGCCCACCTGGCCGCTCAACTTCCAACATTTCCCGCTGACTTCCTCGCAGGATCTCGAGCGATCTTCCGGACGTGACGTGAATGACTGGTAAAAAGCTGCTGGCTTTCTCGGTGATCGGTGTCGCCATCTGCGTCTTCGCAGTCGTTAAAGGATTCGCACTGAGTGATCCCACGGACTGGTGGAGCGTTGCCGCTGGTGGAATCGGTATCGTCGGTGGAGCTCTGCTGCTGTCCGCTTACCTCCTGGCGGCCCGTTCCTGAAAGAGTTTCGAGCTTGATTCCGATGCCCATGGGAGTAGCTGCGCAGAACTATGGCCTCTGGAATAGCGCGCCGTTACACCTGGCAAGAGAGAGGAAGCGAGATGGCAATGATGGAGCTGGCTGCTCCTGGTGGCGGCCCTGGCCTGCCGGTCTGAGGGCAAGTAGCGTTCGTCGTCGTGGTGATCGTCCTAGCCACTCTCTTCCTGCTGCGGTTGCGACGAGGTCGCGGAAAGTGAGAGTGCGCTTTCGCTCGATGGTCTGCGGTACGACGCTTTCATGATCCACCTGTCGGTGATCGCGCCAGGGACGACCACGCCCATCCGCCCAAAGCAACGAGGGGCTCTATTCGCCCCTACACCGGATCCGTCAACTCAACTCGACCCGCCACAAGATCAATGATCAGGGTGTGGTCGTCATCGCGAGGCGCCCGCAGAGCGTACCGATCCGGATCGTCGACTCCTACCTCCCGAAGACAGCACAACCGCGTACGCACCTCCGCGACGTCCTTTTCGGTGCCGAACACTCTCGCGGGCTCGTGAGCTGGTCGAGGAGCTGAGCCACGAGGGCCTGGCGGGGACGTTGTCGCCTTGGTGCGTGGATGGCACAACCCGGTCTGGTCCCCAGGTTTCGGGAGGGACATAAAAACCGGGGCGCCGGTTTCCGTCAGATGGTTCGCCTGCTCAAGGGGGGCGGTTGCAGAGGGCGCGTAGGGCCCGGCCGGTACTGCAACATCATGAAGCGGACGTCGGTGTGCGGCAGGGGATTTGCGGCAGTGGCCATGACCCAGCCCGGTCCGTTCACGGCGTGATTCACCTGGAGAACCGCCCCGTCGGGGTGTACGGCTCGTGTGGTCGCAGCTGCCCGGTAGATGGGACCCGCGATCGGGTCGGACCGGACGTCGCTGGCCAGGTTGATGAGTTCGGGGTCCGCCGGGTGATCGGTGACCGCCTGCCTGAGCGCTGGGCAGGCGCCCTGTGCCCAGTCCTCTGCCCAGTTCAGCAGGGTTGCTTCGCGGGCCTGATCGTCCAGCAGTATCCACCGCATGATGTTGTCGGGGGCCCGCCCGTTCGGGAAGAGAGCTTCGAACTCGGTGTTGTATGCCACCACGTTCCAGTGTCCGTCGGCTATGTAGGCCATCGAGCCCGTGACACCCTCGACGACCGTCCGCCAAACCTGTTGCAAGGCGTCCCCCCTGACCAAGTTCTGTGTACCCGGCTTCACTTGTGCGCTCCCCTCGTTGGTCGCCCTTGGTCCGAGAGCGATCACGGTGCGTACAACAAGCCTAACCAACCCGGAGGGTCTGCTTCCGGCGGCCCGGCCCGTGCACTGCTCTCGGCGGGACGAGACGGGGTAGCTGTCGCCAACGGCCCCGTGCTTCTCGGGTCCGGGACACCCGCTGGCGGATGTGCAGGGCTCGGTTCTCGGCCGACCATGGCCAGGGAGGAACAGCTCTGGGGTCGTCGACGTACACGGGCAGCGGACGCTGAGCTCGGGGAGAGTCGGACCCGAGTGCGAGGAGTTCCAAGGCTGGGGTGAGGGGGCGGACGGTCGTGCGTTCCACCGTGCGCGTACGTACGCGGCTACCCGACGCAGGCGCCAGGACAGCCACCAAGACGTGGGCTCGACGTTGCGGCGCGCAAGTGCGGCGCTTGCGCGCCGATCCCCTCGCCGAGCCTGAACTCAGCGAGGGGATCATCTGGCCACCGGTTGTCTTCCTCCTGGCTCCGCGTAAGGAGTCAGTGCCCCATACCGGCACCGCCGTCGACGGGAATGACGGCTCCAGTGATGTAGCCGGCCTGCGGTGAGGTGAGGAAGGCGATCGTGGCGGCTATCTCCTCCGGCTGTGCCAGACGCCCCAGCGGTATCTGGCTGACGAGGCGCGCCCGTTGGCCCTCGGCGAGGTCATCGGACATCTGTGTGTGGGTGAGACCGGGCGCGACCACATTGAAGGTGATGTTGCGGGAGCCGAGTTCCCGCGCCATCGAGCGGGAGAAGCCGACCAGCGCGGCCTTGGCCGCCGCATAGTTGGCCTGTCCTGCCTCCCCTCGCAGCGCCACCGCGGAGGAGACCAGCACCACCCGCCCGGCCCTGGCGCGGCGACACCCGCCGTATGCGCTACCCATGGTCCGGCCCCGTTCACGAGGCCGCACGTCTGAGCCGCTGTTGCGGCTCCCACGCCCGCTCGCAGGAAGGCGACGTCACCATGTGCGCTGCCATGCCGCTGGGCTCGCCCGGGGCCCGGTTCTTCGTGCTTGTCTTCAGGCCGGGGCCCCCGCGGCAGGGAACCGCCACCGGGCCGATGTATGGGACGGGCGACCACGACGGAATGCTGCGGCCTAGTGGGCCGCAGCATTCCGTCGAGCCGAATTAGAAGGCGACTTATTCCACCGGCCGGAACCAGAGGAGGCACAGCGCACGAATGCTCTTGCGCCGAAGTCTCCCGTTGTCGTTTGCTCTGTGGACCTGCAGCGCCGCTCCTCCCCGGGGGAGGGGAGCACGAGCTTCAGGAGCCGAACGCGGTCTCCCCCGACCGCTGTTCCGTCTGGTGCTGCCTGC
Organism: Streptomyces sp. NPDC005863; assembly: GCF_042871345.1. Lineage (NCBI taxonomy): Bacteria > Bacillati > Actinomycetota > Actinomycetes > Kitasatosporales > Streptomycetaceae > Streptomyces > Streptomyces sp. NPDC005863. Next base: position 53,915 of record NZ_JBIAII010000002.1, read on the forward strand.
ACTCCCGTGCGGGCAGCGCCAGACCACACACCGCTCTTCCATGCAGAGAGACCGCGAAGTGTCGCCGTGTATGAGTGGGTGGGGGTTACCGATACGACCAGAGGGCCGCCTGGCCGGCGAGACTGAGTACGGTCGGCGCCGAGGAGTCACCACTGAGGTGGCTGTACTCCACCGCGATCAGGATCATAAGGCGTTCGGGCAGCCCCAGGTGAGGATAGAAGGGCCGGCTGGACAGGTCTTCCATCGCTTTCTCTGCGGTCAGTCCCGCCTCGAAACGCAGTCGGATCTCGCGCTGCACCGTGCGTAGGTAGACGAGGTGTTCTTCGAGTCCGGTCTGGTCCGTCGGCCGTCCGTGCCCGGGTATGACGACCCGAGGGTCGAGGGCGAGGACCAGCTCGCAGGCGTCGATGACGTTCTGCAGGGGCCCGGCCCAATGGGAGGGGTGATCACCGTGGAAGAAGACGTCGCCGGTGCACACGACATCGCCGATGCGGACCACCAGATCGCCGACATGATGGGCGGGCCCCACCTCATGCAGCTCCACCTCGACTTCCCCTACGGAAAACGTGTGGCGGCCGGAGAAAGTCAGCGTGGGCGCGGCGAGCTGCGCCGAGGCGAAGTCGAAAACGCTGAAATGTTCACGCAGGTACCGGCCCAGGGGGGCTTCGGATGGTGACTGGTGCACCAACGCATGCATCTCTTGCGGCGTCGGCTCGTGATGAAGGTGGTCGTGCCCCGCACGGGTAGCGACGATCTCCGCTCCGGGGAACAGGTAGTTGCCAAACGTGTGATCACCGTTGGCGTGTGTATTTACGACCGTCCCTACGGTGCGATGGCCGAGCAGGGGCCGGGCCGCAGCAATCATCGCTTCGGTCATCGGCCCGTCGTAAGGGGTATCGATCACTGCTGCGTCGGGGCCGGATATGACCCATAGACAGTTGGCGTAGCCCCAGAGGCCTGTGCCCTCGGGCTCCCACAGGTAGAGGCTGTCGGTGCCGGGTACAGCAGTGAGTTGTGCTGGGAGATTCATGGGCGAATTGTGTCCGACACCAGCACTCCGCTGCATGTGGCTGCATGTGGCTGCATGTGGCGTCCAGCACACGAGAGTTCTCCCTTTCGCGGGAGAGGCTCACAGCGGCTCACGCCGCGGTGCGGCGGGCGGCGGGCGGCGGGCGGCGGGCGGCGGTGCGTACGGTCCTGCGTGCGGGCCGGTGTCACACGGGGGGCCACCGGACCCCTCCTGGAACAGGTCGACACTCAACGCCGCCCCGTTCCAGCTACGAAGGGCCCCGCCCTAACCAACCCGCCCGAGCTCCCGCGGCTCGCCCACCGCCGCCTCCGCCGGAAGAAACGCGGCCGCCTCCGCCGCCGTGTACGAGTTCGTGAAGGTGAACGCCCGCGCGGAGGGCCCGTCGGCCCGCAAGGTCGCCAGGCGGTCCAAGGCCTCCTCGATGGTGGGGATGTGCCCCGCGGGCACCCACCAGAGCACCAGGTGCGCCTCGACGTGCCGGTCGAACCACTCGCGTCGCCTGCGCATCACCTCCAGGTGCCCGCTGCGGTACGTGAACTCCCACAGGGCCTCCCGTGTCTGCCATACGGAGAGGTTGACGACGACGTCCTCGCCCGCCGGGCGCAGGCCGGTGGCGTCGTCCTCGCCGTCCGCCACGAGCCGCCACACGAAGCCGGGTGCGCTGTCGGCGGTGGCGTTGATCGGGTTGAGCTGTTCGACGAAGTCCGCCATGTGCGGGTGGTCGAAGGGGTGGCGCAGTGTGACGACGTTCAACTCGGCCAGGTGGAAGGCGTGTTGTGGAGAGGTCATGACCTCATCCCAGCACGGCCCGCTTTTCTATGTCAATCCGTATTGTTTTTAGAATCTTCGAGCACCACGCAGCACTCCCCCGGCCGGGCGTCCATCCGGGCCGTGACAGGGCCATCGCCGAGCAGGCCCTCCAGGAGTGCGAGGTTCATTCCGCAGACGAGCGGGGGGAAGCGTTCGGCGACCACGTGGAAAGGGCAGTTGCGCATGCGCACGACGTGCGGGCCACCGGTCCCGTCAACGCCGACAGCGCCCTCGGTGTCGGCCTCTTCCAGGTGCGGCGCGTAGCCCCGCGCGGCCAGCATCTGCATGGCTTCCTCCAAGCCCGCGCAGGGCGCAGCCGATCCGCGGTCGGTCTCACCCCGGCGTCGCGCTGTCGCGAAGAGACGGGCGTCGAGGCCCGCTTGCTCAGCGGCTTCGGCGAGCAGTTCGGCGGCCGTACGGTAGTCGCGGGCGGGCAGCGACACCGAGCGTTCGGTCCTGGCCGGCGTGTAGACCTTGGCGGGGCGGCCCGCCCCCGGCCCCGAACGGCCCGTCAGACGGCGGCTGCCGCTCTCCAGCAGCCCGACCTCCGTCAGCTTGTCCAGATGATGCGCGGCAAGTGTGCGCGCCACCCCGACCGCCTCGGCCGCCTCGTTGCGGCCCACCTCGCGGCCCTGTGCCACCACGTACTCGTACAGGCGACGCCGCACCGAATCCTGCAGGGCCGCGATCGCATCGATGTCCTCCACCTCGCCAGTCTAAGAACACCCTCGATCTCGAGGGGAGATCGGTCTCGTTGGACTCCAGGCCGCCTGCTCTCACCGGCCCCGGCGCGCCGGGGCCGGAGTGAGGGGTTTCGGCTGGGTCTCGTGGACCTTCTCCTCGACCGTCGCGGGCATCTCGCTGACCAGTTACCGGCAGGCCGCCTGCCCGCCGGAGCTGCTCGGCCGGGTCAGCGCCGCCGCCCGCTGGATCACCTGGGGGACCCTGCCGGTCGGCGGACTCGTCGGCGGCGGGCTCGCCACCCTCCTCGGCGTCCGGACCACCTTGTGGATCGCCGTCATCGGCGGTTGCTGCGCGGGCTGTGGCTGTTCTTCTCGCCCCAGCGCGGCATGCGCGACATTCCTCTGAACGAGCCCGCACGTGCGACCCAGCGCGGCTGACCGAGGACATCGATGCCGCCACACGCCATATCTTCGGGCTCGTCCCCGAACTCCGGGTCCGATGCCGTCTGTTCGTGCCGGCGAGACCGACCACGTCCTTTTGATCCTCGCCCATCACATCGCGGCCGGCGGCTGGTCGTTTGGTCCGCCGACCCAGGATCGCTCGTCTCGGCGATCCGGGACGACGACCCGGCGATCCGGGACGACGACCCGGTGGTGGTCCTCGTGGTCCTCACCCCGGCCGCCTCCTCCACGGACCGCGAGGACGTGGACCTCGCCGCCCTCGGCCCGCTCCCGCTCGGCGTGGGCAACGTGGTGCGGCCTGGTTCGGACGTCACGGTGGTGGCGGTCGGCCAACTGGTGCCGGAGGCCGTCGCGGTCGCCGACGAGCTGGCGTCCGGCATCTCCGTCGAGGTCTTCGACCCGCGCACGGTGCATCCGTTCGACTGGGCCGGTCTCGCCGCTTCCGTGGGCCGTACGGGCCAACTGGTCGTCATCCGTGAGCACCGCCGCGGAGGCACTCACGCTCACCGCACCACCCCGCCGCGTCACCCGCCCCGACGGCCCGGTACTGCCCTTCGCCCTGGAACTCGACCGCGCGGCCCAGCCGCATCGGGACTAACTCGTGGCGGCGGTGCGGGGGGTGTGCTGGGTGGGGGGGGGACGTACGGGTAGCGGTGGCGGGGCGGAAGGCACTCCCGTGTTGACGCTCGTCGGGGTGGGTGGAGGATCGGCGTATGCGCTATCTCGGACTGGTGACCGTGGTCGTTCGTGACTACGACGAAGCCATTGCCTTCTATGTGGACGTCCTGGGGTTCGAACTCCGGGAGGACACGCGGCTCGACGACGCCAAGCGCTGGGTGGTCGTGGCTCCGCCCGGAGCGAGGGAGGCGGCCGTGCTCCTGGCTCGGGCCGCCTCCGGTGAGCAGGAGCTCCGTGTCGGCAACCAGACCGGCGGCCGTGTCGACTGGTTTCTGAACACCGAGACGTTCGAGCGCGACTACGAGCGTTTACGGGCAGCCGGGGTCGTCTTCGAAGGGCCGCCACGGCACGAGCCGTACGGGACGGTCGCCGTCTTCAAGGACCTGTACGGAAACCGCTGGGATCTGATCCAACTGACCGAACCGCCCGGTCAGGGCACGTAGCCCACGTAGTAATGCCTGTTCGCGATGTCGGCTGGGTCAGGTGCTGCCTGCGGGACGGCCGGGAGGGGCTGATCGGTGTGCACGGCAGCGTGCACGGCAGTGTGCACGGCACGGCCACCGTTCGTAAATCCATGCGACAGCGGCGCGCTGACCTGGCTACCATCCGGGGGTCGCGCGCGGTGCGTGCGGCGTGGGTCCTGTAGAGCAGAGGCAGACTCGCCGCCCTCTCAAGGCGGATACGCCGGTTCGAATCCGGCCGGGACCACGGGCAACGGACCGGCCGCGCGGGACCCGGCCGGGACCACGGGCACGGACGCGCGGGGCGGGATCCGGCCGGGGCAACCGGAGCCAAGGGCACGGACACGCGGGCGGGAACGTATGGGTACGAGCGGTGGGATCAGCGAGACGGACCTCCTGGCCTTCCACGACGTGATCGGCCGGCTCCGGGAGTTGCCGGTCGACGACCCGGTGCGGTTGCGCGCCGAGCAGGTCGCCGCGTCCTTCGCCCGCGACGGGCGGCTGCGCCGACGCAAGGCGCGCGGCGCCGAACTCTCCGCCGCCGACGCCGCCGTCATGGCCGCCACCGCGACCGGCGCGGGCGACCGGCTCGAGGACGCGCCGCTGACCGCCGATGGCAAGGGCGGGGCCTTCCTGCGCCCGCGCCCCTGTTACGTCTGCAAGGCGTCGTATCGACAGGTCGACTCCTTCTATCACCGGCTCTGTCCGGACTGCGCGGCCGACAACCGCGCCCGGCGCGCGCTCACCACGGATTTGCGCGGGCGTCGCGCGCTGCTCACCGGCGGCCGTGTGAAGATCGGCTTCCAGCTCGCCCTGATGCTGCTGCGGGACGGCGCCGAGCTCCTGGTCACCAGCCGCTTCCCGCACGACACCGAGCGCCGCTTCCGCGCCGTCGCGGGCAGCGAGGCCTGGCTCGACCGGCTCACCGTGCTCGCCGTCGATCTGCGCGATCCACGCCAAGTCCTTGGGCTGTGCGAGGAGTTGCGGGAGATGGGCCAGCCGCTCGACATCCTCGTCAACAACGCCGCCCAGACGATCCGGCGGCCGCCCGCCTCGTACGCCGCGCTCGCGGCCGGAGAGGCGGCCCGGCTCCCCGCGCTCGCCCGGAGCGCACCCGGGTTCCGGCCGATGCGGACGGACGTGGCCGCTGCCGGGCAGGGCGCGCTCGCCCTGGTCCTGCGCGACGCGGACGAGGCGGGCCTCCTGCGCGACGCCGACGAGACCGGCCTCCTGCGCGACGCGGACGAGGCGGGCCTGCTGCCCGACCCCTCCCCGGAGAACTCCTGGTCCGCCCGGCTCGGCGCCCTTGACCCCGCCGAAGTCCTGGAGACCCAGCTGGTCAACGCGCTCGCCCCGGCCCTCCTCTGCGACCGGCTGCTGCCCCTGCTGCTCGCCTCGCCGCGCGATCGCACGTACATCGTGAACGTCACGGCCGTCGAAGGCCGCTTCGCCGTGCGCAACAAGATGGCAGGACACCCGCACACGAACATGGCGAAGGCGGCGCTGAACATGCTCACCCGCACCAGCGCCGCCGAACTCGCCCGCCAGGGCGTGCACATGTGCGCCGTCGACACGGGCTGGATCACGGACGAGAACCCCGCGCCCAAGAAGGACCGCATCGCGGGAGCCGGCTTCCGCACGCCGCTCGACGTGGTGGACGGCGCGGCCCGGATCTACGACCCGATCGTGCGCGGAGAGGCCGGCGCGCCGGTCTCGGGGGTCTTCCTCAAGGACTACGAGGAGGCACCGTGGTGAGCGGGAGCGGGAGCGGGAGCGGGAGCGGGAGCAGGAGTGGGAGCAGGAGTGGGAGCAGGAGTGGGAGCGGGAGCAGTGGCGTGGGCGCCGACGCCGGGGGGCCGCGCGTGATCCCGCGGCCGGTTGCCGAACTGGGGCCCCTGCTCGACTGGTTGAGGGACGGACGTCCGGCCGGGGAGCGCATCGACTTCACCGCGGGCACGGTGCTGCCGGACGGGCGCCTCGACCTGTGCAAGCAGGCGCTGGGAGCCCAGGGCGCGGCCCTCGTCGCCGGGGCGCTCCGGGACTCCCGAAACCCCTCGCCCGTACGGCACCTGCTGCTCGGCACGGACGGCCTGGGCGATATGGGGGCCGCCGACGTGACGGGCGCGGCGAGCGGGGCCGCCGTCGAGACCCTCTACCTCGGCTGCAACAACATCACCGCAGGTGGCGCCTGCCGCATAGCGGACCAGCTGCGCGCGTCGCCGCAGGTCGTCACCGGGGTCTGGCTGAAGCGCAATCCGCTGGGCCCGCCGGGTGGCCGCGCCGCGGCCGAACTGATCGACTCCGCACGGACGTTGCGCACCCTCGACCTCGTCCAGACCGGCCTCGACGCCTCCGGCCTGACGGTCCTCGCCGACGCCCTCCTCGCGGCGGCCGACACCGGCCGACGGATCGAGCGGGTCTATCTGGGCGGCAATCCGCTGGGGCGGGAGGGTGCCGCGCCGCTCGCGGAGCTTATCGCCCACGGCGCCGTGCGTGAACTGTACGTATCGGCGGCGCGACTCGGCGACGAGGGCGCCCTTCTGCTGGCCGACGCCCTGGCGCGCGCCCCGTACGGCGATCTCGAACGGCTGGCGCTCGCCAGCAACGGCATCGGGCCGCGTGCCGTCGCCCGGCTTGTCGCCGCGTCGGTGGCCGCCGGGGTGCGGTTGCTCGATCTCGGGAGGGTACGCGCGGCCGGGGCGCTCGGCGCGGCGGACAACCACATCGACGACGAGGCGGCGCTCGCCCTCGCGGCGTCACTCGCGTCGGGCGAGCACCGGCTGGCCCATCTGGTCCTCACCCACACCGGGATACGCAGCCGCGAGGCGCACCGGCTCCTCGACGCCGCCGAAGGCGCGCGCACGCCCACGCGCTTCGTGCTCGGCGCGGGCATCGCGGCCAGCGTCAAGCGACGCCTCGCGGCCTTGAGCGCGGCGACCGCGGCGCCCGCTGTCCCGCCGGACGTGGCGGCGGTACGCAGCGTGCACCGCTGACCGAGAGGGCACGGCGCGGGCCTGGGACCCCGACCACGGGACCCGTAGGATGCCCCACCAGGGCGGGGCCGTAGCGCAGAGGCAGTCGCGCCGGTCTCCAAAACCGGAACACGCTGGTTCGAATCCAGCCGCCCCGTCCGCCCCGTCCGGCCCGCGCGCCGGCGCTCCGCGGCGAGGCCAACGAGGCCGACCAGGCCAACGAGGCCGACCTGCCCGAAGCCTGTCGCCCGGGCGTCCCCGTACCGGCTACGAAGCCCACCCCTGGGCCGGGGAGACCCGGTTGATGTGGATGAGGACGTCGAACGATTTGGGCAGATCGGCGACGGCCAGGTGTTCGGCGGCATCGCGCTCAGTGCTGTAGACCCCGCTGATCACACGCAGTCGTGCCGGGCCTCTCCACTGCGGGCGCTGCCCTTCCTCGCGCAGATTCACCCAGACTGATCGGGCGGTCTCGTCGGCGAGCCGCGCGTCGATCCAATCGGGGTCGGGCGGCGGAACGGTGACGGCGCCCGACTCGCCGTGGTGGAAACCGATCGCGACGGACACATAGGCCGCGCCTTGGTGGTGGCGCAGCACGCTTCCGACCGTGGGCCGGCTGCCGCGTTCTGGGGCCAGGCCCAGGGCGGCCGGGGTGGCGCAGGTGTGTGCGACGCCGTCCCAGTAGGCCACCCGCTGCCCGGTGCGGCGCAGCTGTTCGAGGATGGTATTGCCCCACACCTCGGCGTCGCCTGCGTACGTGCCGCTTCCCGCGACACTGCACCGATGGAAGTCGGCGATCAGACGCATGCGGTCCAGTACGGTGCCGTCGTCGAGCCGTTCGACGATGGCGAGCGCGTCGTCGGCGTGGTCGGCGAAGGGTCGACCGGGGTGCAGGCCACGTGCGCGCTGGACGTGCTCGTCGACCTGGTGCGCCGTGCGGATGGGGTCCAGGTGACGGGTGACCTCCGCCAGCTGCTGCGGAGACGTCACGCGGACATGGTCGAGGACCGCGTCGTAGTCGGCGGGGGAAGCCTGGGGTGGTTTCACGCCGAAGATGTGCACGGGGTCGTCCGCGTGCTCGTCGTTGAAGGCGCGGATCCAGTCCAGCGCCGCGGCCATCTCCGTCGTACGCCACGGGGCCCAGGCCGTAGCCAGTGCTGCGGCGGCCGAGGCGGCGCCGTCGGGATCGCGCCGTACGTAGGCGTGGAGCGCCCGTGCGGCGTCGGCCGTATCCTGCACGGCCAGGGCACGGAAACCGTGTTCGCGTACCAGTCTCCGGAACAGCTGGTCGCGCACGGTGAAGGTCTCGTGGGCGGCGCGGGTGGACTCGCCGAGGCCCACGACGCTCGCCCCGTCCGCGATGACCCGGGCGATCCGGTCGAGTGCCGTGGCGGTCAGGGGCAGGGATGGCGAGGTCGTCATGCGCGGGCTCCGGCGCGCAGTTCCTGGAGTGCCTCGGCCCATTCGACGGTCTCCCTCAGCACGGTGACGAGAGTCCTCGCGTGGTGGGACCCGGGCGTGAACGCGCCGGGCAGGGTGGGGTCCTCGATGGTGAAGTCGCCGAACAGGGAGAGGGAGACCTGGGAGCGGACCGTGGCGACCTTCAGCTCCGACAGGATCAGCCGCAGATGTTCGACGGCGCGGGTGGCGCCCTGCATGCCGTAGCCGACGCATCCGGCCGCCGTGTGGTTCCACTCGGCGTAGAGGAAGTCGATGGCGTTCTTCAGGGCTCCCGTGATGGAGCGGTTGTATTCAGGGGTGACGAACACGAACCCGTCGTAGCCGCCGACGGCCTCGCTCCAGCGGAGGGTGTGGTGCTTGCTGTACTGCCCGGCGGCAGGTGGCTGTGGTTCGTCGAGGAGGGGGAGGCCGAAGTCGGCCAGGTCGAGAATGTCGAAGTGCACCTCGGGCAGGTGCTCGACGCCGGTCTTGGCGACCCAGTCGGCCACCATGCGGCCCCGGCGGCCCGGGCGGGTGCTGCCCAGGACAATGCCGATCTTCGTGGTCATGCGATGTCTGCTCTCTTCGGGTGGGGTGTGAACGGCTGGTGGGTTGCATCGGGGCAGGAAGCGGGCCGGCCGGGCGGCGTGGCGCCGGCCCGTGGTTGACGTGTCGGTCAGCTGAGTGCCGGCCCATGGTTGACGCAATCGGTCAGCTGAGTGCCGGGTCCGGTTCCGGGATGTCGGTGTCCGGCAGGCGCAGTGTCGTGCGCAGCGCCGTGCGCAGTGCCTGGTTGAAGCGTTGCGCCTGGTCCTGCTGGGCCATGTGGCCGCCGCCTTCGACCACCGTGAGGCGGGCGCCGGGGATCAGGCGCGCGCACTCCTCGGGGACGGACAGCGGGATCTCGGTGTCGAGCTCGCCGTGGAGGAATGTGGTGGGCACACGTAGGCCCGCCAGGCGCTCGCGCGGGTCGTACGAGGCCTGCGCGAGGATCAATTCGTCGATGAGGCAGGTCGATTCGAGCACCTGACGCACCGTCCGGTCGATCATCGCCGGACTGGTTCCGGGCCGGTACCAGTGCGGGACGAAGCCGGCCAGGGTGCCGGCGCGGTCGGCGCGAAGGGCCGACAGGAGCTCGTCCACCGCATCGCGCACCGTGGTGAAGTGGTGGACGCCTGCGCCGACCGGAATGATCGCGCCGATGCGGTCCGGCGCCGCGAGCGCGGCCTCAAGCACGAACGAGCCGGCGATCGACGATCCGACGAGCACCGGCTGCTCCAGATCCAGGGCATCGAGGAACGCCAGGATGTCGCGGGTGGCATCCGCGATGGTGTAGCCGGTGGCGGGCCGCTCGGAGCGGCCGCAGCCGCGCTGGTCGAGGGTGATGACCCGGTGGTCGTCCATCAGGTCGGCCACCTGGGCGTCCCAGACCCGACCGCTGCTCCCCAGGCCGTGCAGGAACACCACAGGCCGTCCGGAGCCGTGATCCTCGTAGTACAGCCTGGTTCCGTTCGCTGCCGCGTAGGCCATGCCTCGTCCCTTCTGCCCGCCCGCGTCCGTAGGGGTGCGGGCCGTCGCCGGAGTTCGACCACGCAGGCCATTCCAGCCCGGACGCGGACGCCGACCAAGGGGCGCTTCTCTCATATAGTGATCAAGGATCGTGATGAATGGGGGGCGAAGCCGAATGGGGGGCGAGATGGAGCTGCGCCAGCTGCGTTACTTCGTGGCCGTGGCCGAGGAACTGCACTTCGGCCGGGCCGCCGAACGGCTGCACATCGTGCAGCCCACCGTCAGCCAGCAGATCCGGCGGCTGGAGCGCGAGTTCGGGCTCGACCTGTTCCGTCGCACCACCCGCACCGTGACGTTGACCCGGGCCGGCGAAGCGTTCCTTCCCCACGCGCAGGCCATCCTCGACGCCGAGCGGGCGGCGGGCGCCTCGATGGCCGACCTGCGCGCCGAACAGCAATCGACCCTCAAACTCGGCACGAGCACCGGACTGGGCTCACACCTCGACGACCTCCTGGGCGAACTGGGGCGGCAGGACGCCCAGTTGACGGTCGAACTCATCAGCATGCCCCGAGCCAAACGGCTCCAGCAGGTCCGCACCGGGGAGCTGGACGCCGCCATCATCCGCGGCGCCGACCCCACCCCCGACCTGGAGCTCCTCCCGCTCTGGCAGGACACTCTGGTCGCCGCCCTGCCGGCCCGCCATCACCTCGCCGACCGGCAGAGGATCGAGCTGGCCGAGCTGGCCGAACTCCCCCTGCGGATCACATCCCGTGACACCAACCCGCACCTGGTCGACGCGGTCGTCGACGCCTGCCGGGAGGCGGGCTTCACCCCCGTCCTCGGCCCCGCGTTCACCACCGACCAGGACACTCTCGCCGCCGTCGCCACCGGCAAGCCGAGCTGGACCGTCTACTACGCCGCCCAGGCCGAGCACCACCCGGCACCGCGGGTCGCCTTCCGGCCCCTCACCAACCCCACGCCATTGGTCCCCGCCCATCTGGCAGTTCGCCCGGGCCCGCCGGGCCGCCCGCTGACCCGGCTGCTGGCTGCCTGCCGTCACCTCGTGCCCTGAGCCCCGAAACCCGCGGACAACCTTCACCCGTCACTTCGAACCGGCCGCCACCAGCCTCGCCGTGATGGGTTCGAGCTCCGTGATCAGCTCGTCGAGTTCGGTGGGGGACAGAGCTTCGAACGGCGGGGCGGCGAGGTCGTCGGTGAGGGCTTCGATGCGCTGCTTGGCCTCCCGGCCCGCGTCGGTGAACCGGCCGTCGGTGTCGACGAGACCGCGCTCGCGCAAGCCGTTCATCACCGTGGCCAGCCGCTCCCTCGGCAGGTGATGGATCCGCCCGAACGACTCGGGCGGGTGCACGCCCATGTCCAGCGCGCTGAGCACATGGGCCTCCGTACCGCCGATGCGCGCGCCGACAAGAGCGGCGATGTGACCGTCGCCGCGGTGCTCGCGCAGCATGGTGGCGGAGTGCCACAGCCGGGCGACCGGCTCGCTCGGCACCGGAAGGGTGCGCATCCCGGCGTACATCACCCGGCCCTCCGTGGGCGCGCTTGTCGCGGCCTTGGTGGTCAGGTCGGCGGCGCGCACCAGGCCCGCGGATTCGGCCATTCTGTCGCCGAGAATCCGCCGTACGGAGGCCGCGCTGCCGCGTTGCCGCGCGGCGAGGGACACCTCGGGCGGGATCGTCTCCCACGCGCTCGGGATGTGCCGGGCGACCTCGCCGTCGGCGAAGCTGTAGAAGGCCGCGTGCACGACCTCGGCAGGGACCCGCCCCAACGGCGCGGCACGACTGGCGAAGTAGCCGTCCCAGTAGGTCCGGTGGCCGAGCGCGGCCAGCTCCTCGTTGGTCTCGTCGGCGTGGAAGGTGACCAGGCAGATCGGTTCCAGGAGCCCGAACATGCGGCGGGCGGTGTCAGTCATGACCCGCATTCTGCCCGCGGGTTGCGGGTTTTCGGGGACAAGGGAGCTCTACGCGTGTGGAGTTCACGCCTCGGGTTCACTCCCCCGGCCCCCTAGGAAGACCGCGTCGGCCCACCCCACGCGTGCTGATGCCCGAACGGCGCCCCCGGATGCCCCAGTCGCCGCCCGGTCGGCCCAAACGGGCAGCAAACGGGGCACAGGCGGCCGTTGACACAGTGAACAACCGAGGCCAATGATTGTTGCCGGCTGGACCACTGACCCTCTGATCAGGCCTGACGACGACCCGCGACGCATTCCCCGCCGCCCACGCTCACGCACCAGAACCCGTCCCCCACGAGAGACCGCCGGACGCGCAGGCGCCGGTGCCCGGGCCCCGCCCAGTGGTCCGTGGCCCGACGCCCCAGTCGTTCTCGCTCCGCCACCCCGGTACCCACCCCGTACCCCGCCCGGCATCCATCCGCCCCGCGCCCGCTACAGCGGCGCCGCGACCGGCCCTTGTCGGCAACGTCCGTTCACCTCACGGCAGAAGGACCGCCCCCTTGACGGCGACACCCACCCCCCGCCACCCCTCCGCCCCCGAACCGGAAACCGGTGCTCCACCCCTTTCCTCCTTCGGTCAGCAGCGCCTGTGGGCGCTGGACCAGGCGGAGGGCTCCCACGCCGCGTACAACGAGCAGCTCGCCTACCTCATCGAGGGAGAACTGGACCGGACGTCGCTCGCGCGGGCCCTCGACGCGCTGACCGCACGGCACGAGACGCTGCGCACCCGGTTCGTTCCCGTCGAAGGCGAGGCGCGGCAGGAGATCGCGGCGCCCGGGAGCGGTTTCGCGCTGCGCTCGGAGGACCTGTCCGGCCGGCCCGACGTCGAGGAACTCCTCGCCGCCCGGCTGCGCGAGGAGTGTGAGACCCCCTTCGACCTGGGCGCCGGGCCGCTCGCCCGGGGGCAGCTCCTCACGCTCGCGCCGCAGCGGCACGCGCTGCTGCTGACGCTGCATCACTCCATCTACGACGGCCTGTCGATGGGGATCGTCCTGACGGAGCTGAGCACCCTTTACGCGGCCCTGCGGCGCGGCCAACCGGACCCGCTCCCGCCCCTGCCCGCGCAGTTCGCCGACCATGCCGCGCGCCAGCATGTGTGGGTCGAGGGCGAGGAGGCCAGGGCGCAATCCGCGTACTGGCAGCAGCAGTTGGCGGGTGCGCCTGCGCTGCTCGCTCTCCCGACCGACCGGCCGCGACCGATACGTCAGGACCACGACGGGGGCCGGGTACCGGTCCGGCTCTCCTCCTCGCTCACAAAGGCGTTGAGCAGTGCCGCACGCGCGCAGGACGGCACGCTGTTCACCGCCGTCCTCACCGGCTGGCACATCCTTCTCGGTCTGCTCTCCGGGGAGTCGGACATCGTTGTCGGCATCCCGGTCGCGGGGCGGCTCCGGCCGGAGTACGAGGGCCTGATCGGCTTCTTCGCCAATTCCCTCGCGTTGCGCGCCGATCTGTCCGGCGATCCGACCGGGGCCGAGGCGATCGGCCGGGTGCGCGGGGTGCTGCGCGAGGCGCTCGACCACCAGGATCTGCCCTTCGAGCGGGTGGTGCACGCGGTGAACCCGCCGCGCAGCCTCTCCCACAGCCCGCTCTTCCAGACGATGTTCTCGTGGGGCACCGCGCCGCACGACCGGCTCCAGCTGCCCGGGGCCCGCGTCGAGCCTCTCGACATCCCGTACGCGCCCGCCAAGTTCGACCTCACGCTGCTGCTGCATCGGGAGGGCGACGGCGTCGCCGGGTACCTGGACTACGCCCGTGCGCTCTTCGACCACGACACGGCCGAGCGGTTCGGCCGGTATCTCGCGCGCGTATTGGAGCAGTTGGCCCGGCACCCCGAGCGTGAGATCACCGCGTACTCGCTGCTCGACGCGGACGAGCGCGCGCAACTCCTGTCGGAGGGGCAGGGGCGGGTCACCTCCGGTCCGGTCGTCGGGCCCGTCGAGCGCCTCGCCGAGCAGGTGCGGGTGCGGCCCGACGAGCCGGCGCTGGTCTGCGGCGACACCCGGCTGACCTACGCCGAGCTGGACCGGCGGGCCAATCGCCTCGCGCACGCCCTGCACGCTCGGGGCGTGCGGCCCGGGCAGGTCGTCGGCCTGCACTGCGGCCGCACGACGGAGTTCGTCGTCGGCATGTGGGGCGTCCTCAAGGCCGGCGCCGCCTATCTGCCCCTCGACCCCGGCCAGCCGCACGGGCGGCTGAGGGCCATCGTCGAGGAGGCCGCGCCCGCCCTGGTCCTCGGCGATGTGGCGGACCCGCCCGGTCCCTGGCTGTCGGTGGGTGACGTGGAGGCCGAAGGGGTGCGCGAAGACGCGCCCTGTGAACCGCCGTCTCCGTCACAACTCGCCTACGTCATCTACACCTCGGGCTCCACCGGCCGCCCCAAGGGCGTCGCCGCCACCCACGGCAACATCGCCAACCTGCTGGAGAACTGGCTCGCCGTCTACGGCGCACTGCCCGGGGAGCCGTCCTCGGCCTGGGCGAGCATCGGCTTCGACGCGTCCGTGCACGAGCTGTTCCTCCCGCTGACCACGGGCGGTGTGCTGCACCTCGTACCCGACGAACTGCGCGGCGACCCGGAGGTGTTGCTCGGCTGGATGCGGGAGCACCGGATCGCCCACGCCTGGCTGCCCGCCTCCTACATCAGCTGGATCGACGAGGACCCCGAGGCCCGCCTCGCCGGACTCGCGCTGCGCCAACTGGCCACCGGGGCAGAGCCGTTGCCCGAACGGGCGCTGTGGCGTCTGTGTGCGGCGCTGCCGGGCCTGCGCGTCTGCTACGTCTACGGGCCGACCGAGACCACGGTCTACAGCATCACCCACAACGTGCCGCGGGACCTGGACCGGCGCTCCCCGATCGGGCGGCCGGTCGACAACACCCTTATCTATCTCCTGGACCGGCGGCGCGAGTTGGTGCCCCCTGGGGTCGTCGGCGAGGTGTACATCGGCGGTGCGGGAGTCACCCGCGGCTACCTCAACCGGCCCGACCTGACCGAGGAGCGCTTCGTCGACGACCCGTTCGTACCGGGCGAGCGGGTCTACCGCACCGGTGACCTGGCGCGCCGACTGCCGGGCGGCGACTACGAGTTCGTGGGCCGCGCCGACGACCAGGTGAAGCTGCGCGGGTTCCGCATCGAGCCCGGGGAAGTCGCGGCGGCCCTGCGGGAGCTGCCCGGCGTCCTGGAGGCCGCGGTCCTCGCCGACCGTGACGAGGCCGGGGAGCTCCACCTGGTCGCGGGCATCGGCCGGGGCGACGCCCCGGAGTCCACCCCCGCGCAGTGGCGTGCCGCCCTCGCCGAACGGCTGCCGGACTACATGATCCCGGCGCTCTTCGCCGAGTTCACGCGGCTCCCGCTGAACCGCAGCGGGAAGCTGGACCGCAAGGAGGTCCTCGACCGCGCCCGCGCCTCACGGTCCGACCAGGTCAACACGCTCGCGCCACGCGACCGGGTCGAGATGGCCCTGTACCGGATATGGCGCAAGGTCCTGGTCCACCCCGACATCGGCATCACCGACGACTTCTTCGCGGTGGGCGGCACCTCGCTCTCGGCCATCAAGGTGGCGCACCTGATCCGCGAGGAGTTCGGCCGGACGCTGCCGATCCGCGACGTCCTGCAGTACCCCACCGTGGAGCAGCTCGCCGCACGGCTGCGCGGGCAGGCACCGGCCGCGCCCGACAACGGGCTCATCGAGTTCTGCGCGGGCCGGGACGGGCAGCGTGTGGTCTGCGTCCATCCGGGGGGCGGCACCGCGTTCTGCTATCTCCCGCTGGCCTCGGCTCTGCCGGACGGCGTCCGGGTGCAGGGCGTTCAGGCGCAGGGCATCGACCCGGGCGAGGAGCCGCTGCGCTCCGTGGAGGCGATGGCCGAGCACTACCTGTCGCTGCTGCGCCCCGGGCCCGACGAGACCCTGGTGCTCTGCGGTCTCTCGTTCGGCGGGCTCGTCGCGCACGAGATGGGACGCCGGCTCGCGCGGGCCGGGCATCGCGGGGTGTCCGTGGTGCTGCTCGACACGCACGGGACGGACGACCCGGCGGAGCGTACGAGGCTCGCGCCGGTCGACGCCGCCGAGTTCCGCGACAAGCTGGTCCGCTTCAACGGCATGTACCCCGGCATCGACGACGCGCAGATCGACCGGTACTTCCAGATCTACAACCTCAACCGGGCGGCCGCCCGCAACTACGTGCCGCAGATCTCCGACGCCCCGCTGCTCCTCGTACAGGCCGCCGAGACAGAGGTCCCCGAAGGGGGCGACCCGGTGGCGGCGGGCGCGGCGCTGCGGCGGTTCTGGCTCGCCCGCACCCGCGCCGGTCTCACCGTGGAGACGGTCGACGGCGGCCACTGGGACGTCCTGGAGGGCGAACGGATACCGCGGATCGCCGCGCTGATCGCGGACCGGCTCGCCCCGCCCGGCGCCGCGGCCTCGGCCTCCCCGGGCCGCGCGGACACCGCTCGGACCGACTTGACGATGACGACCGCCACGACGACCACGACGGCTACGACCTCTTCGACTGCCACGACTGCCACGACCGAGGACTGATGCGCACCACATCCCGTTGCGCCGGACTGGCCCAAGCGGTGCACGAACAGAGCCTGTTGACCCCCGACTCCCCTGCCGTCAGCGACGGCGAGCTGTCGTTGACCCACGCCGAGGTCGACGCGTCGGCCGCCGCCGTCGCGGCCGGGCTGCGTGCGCGCGGGATCGGCCCCGGTGACGCGGTCGCCGTCGGCCTCGCCCGCTCGTGGCAGCTCGTCTGCGTGATGCTGGGCGTGCTCCGGCTCGGCGCCCGGGTCGTCCCCGCCGACCGGCTGAGCCCCGCCGACCGGCTCCGGCACATCCTCGACGACTCCGGCGCCCGGCTCCTGGTGCACGACGGCACGTTCCCGTCCGGCCCGGCCGCCCGGACCACTACGCCGCAGGGCGCCCCACAGCCGGCCGGCCCGATGCCGGGCGCCCCGCTGCCCGTCGAGGCTCTGCCGGTCGACGCCCTGCTCGACGCGCCGGTCAGCACGTCGGACGGCCCCGCGCCGGTCGCACCCGATCCGGTCGCGCCCGCGCCGGTCTCCTTCGTCTTCTACACCTCGGGAACCACCGGGCGTCCCAAGGGCGTTGAGGTGCGCGACGCCGGCATCATGCGCCTGGCCGACCCGGGTTTCCTGCCCGAATCGCCGGGGGCCCGCTATGCCTGCCTGTCGAACCCCGCCTTCGACGCGCTGAGCTTCGAGGTGTGGGCGCCGCTGCTCACCGGCGGCTGCTGTGTCGTACTCGGCGACGAGGACGTGCAGTCCCCGGAACGGCTTGCCGCGGCGCTGCGACGGGAGCGGGTACACACCGCCTTCGTCACCACGGCACTGTTCAACGCCGTGGTGGACACGGAGCCCGGCTGCTTCGCCGGGCTCACCGAGCTGCTGATCGGCGGCGAGCAGCTCAACGTGCCGCTCGTGCGGCGCTGGCTCAGCCACCCCGCCAACACCGGCAGCCGCACCCGCCTCCACAACATCTACGGGCCCACCGAGTGCACGACGTTCGCGCTGCACCACCCGATTCCGCGAGACTTCGACGCACCCGTCGTGCCCCTCGGACGGCCACTGCCCGAGACCGGCGTGATGTTGCTGACCCCGGGCACCGACCGTCCGGCCGCGCCCGGCGAGGAGGCCGAACTGCTCCTCTCCGGCACCGGCCTGGCCGCCGGATACCGCAATCTGCCCGACGAGACCGCGCGCCGATTCGTGACCCTGACCGGCGACGACGGCACGGCCACCCGCTACTACCGCACCGGCGACCTGGTCCGCGGCTCGTCCGGCGGCGACATCACGTACGTAGGACGCGCCGACCGGCAGGTCAAGGTACGCGGCTTCCGTATCGAGCCGGGCGAGGTGGAGCAACACATCGCCGAACACCCGGACGTACGGCAGGTGTACGTGTGCGCCCGCCGCGACAGGAGGGGCGGCCCGGCGGAGCTGCACGCCTACCTGGTCGCCGAACCCGGGCTGTCCTGGGCCGAGTTCGAGGAACACCTGGCTGCCGGCCTGCCCGCCTACATGCGCCCGCACCACCTCTACCGCGTCCCCGCCCTGCCGCTCACGGCCAACGGCAAGGTCGACGAGGCCGCCCTGCGCGCGAGCGGCGGCACACCGTGGCGGCCCGATCCCGTGAGCGGTCCGTCTTCCACCGCCCCGACGGTGCCGGACGAGCCGCTACGCGTGGTCCTCGACCTCGCGGGCGAGATCCTCGGCGCGTCGGGGCTGCGCCCCGGGGACCGGTGGATCGCGTGCGGCGGTGACTCCCTCAAGGCGCTGCGGCTGCGGCACGAGATCCGGCGCCGGCTGCGTTGCGAGGTGGCCGCCCACCGTGTGCTGCACGGCGACCTGGCCGACGTCGCGGACGCGGTGCGCGACGCCCTCCGCGATGAAGCGCCCGCCCTCCCGGAGGTCGTCGCGGCGGGCGAGATGTCCGGCCCCGCCACCGGCGAGCAGGAACGGCTGTGGTTCCTGCAGCAGCGGTCCCCGGACTCCCGCGCCTACGACGTCCGGCTGGCCTTCGCCGTCACGGGCCCGGTGCGCCAGGAGTCCCTGCGGTCTGCCCTCTCCGTACTGGTCGAGCGCCATCCGGCGCTGCGCACCGGCTTCGAGGCGACCGCCGAGGGCCTGCGGCAGCGGGTGGGTGATCCGTACGATCCGTGGACCGGCCCCGTGTCGACGCCCTCTCAGGGAGCGGGTGCTGACCTAACTCCGTTCGGTGGCCCGTACTCTGACGGCTCATCGGGTGATCAGGCATCAACGCACAATCCGCAGGACGTCTTCTTCTCCCTACCGTTCGACCTGTCACGCCCCAGGATGCTGCGCGCGTGCTGGTTGCCTGCGCGGGACGGCGGCACGTTGCTGCTGCACCTGCACCACGTCGCCGTGGACGGCTGGTCCGTGAACGTGCTGCTGCGCGACCTGTCGACCGCGTACGCCGAGGCGGCGGCGGGTGCCGCGAGTGACACCGATGGCACCGGAACGCCGACCCCTGTCGACTTCGCCGACTGGCAGCGTCGCCGGCACGCCAGCCCCGCGTACGCGGTGCAGCGCGACGAGCTGACCGCCCTGTACGCGACCGACGCGGAGGCCACCGAAACGCGGCCGCTTCCCCTGCCCCGCCCCGGCCGCCATGCCGCGGGCCGGCTCCTGAGCGACACGCTCGACGCGACCGACCGGGCCACCCTGGACCGGCTCGGCGGCGAGCTCGGGCTGACCCACTTCGAGCTCCTGTCCGGTGTCTACGCCTGGGCGCTGTACGGCGTGACCGGCCAGACCCGGCCCCGCGTCGCGGCGCCGGTCGCCCACCGGCCCGTGCGGGAGTTCACGGACAGCGTCGGCATGTTCGCCAACACCGTGCTCCTTCCACTCTCCGTGGAACCGCGGTCGACCGTACGGGACGAGGTGGCGCGGACCGCCGCCGTCGTACGGGAGGTGATGGCTCGTCAGGATGTGGCGCTGACCGATGTCTTGGCGGCGCGCTCGCACGGCGCCGCGGACGGGTCGCCGTTCGACTTCCTCCTCGTACTGGAGAACACCGACTACGACTCCCTCGCGCTGCCGGGCTGCACCGCACGTCCGCTGTGGCCGGTGCCGGCCGAGGCCAAGTGTCCGGTGACCCTGACGGTGGTCGATCGCGCCCAGGGCCTGGAGTGCCTCTGGGAGTACGCCGACGACCGCATCGACGCCGACCAGGCCGCCGCGCTGGCCCGCCTCTTCCGGCAAGGCCTGGCCGCGCTGTCCGAGACCCCGGAGGTCACGCCGGCGGAGCTGGTCGCGCCGTACCGCGGCTCGCTGCCCGAGCCCGGCCGGGGCGCGCCCGCCGAGCCGCTCTGGAGCACGGTCGCCGAGGGCTTCGCCCACCAGGTGGCGTGCACCCCGACGGCGCCGGCGCTGAGGACCGCGACGGGGACCGTCACCTACGCGGCGCTCGACGGGTACACCGCCGCGCTCGCCGCGGAGCTGGCCGCGACACTGCGGCTGCCGGACGCGGACGAACAGTGCCACGTCGCGCTGTTCCTCGAACCGTCCGTCGAGCACGTCGTGGCTCTCCTCGCGCTGGCCCGGCTGAATCTCACTGCCGTGCCGCTCGACCCCTCCTATCCGCCCGCGCTGTTGCGGCAAGTCCTGGACCAGACCGAGCCGTTGTGCGTGCTGTTGCCGCCGCCGGGCGACGGGACGGACTTCGACGCGGTGGGCGACGGTAGCGTGCCTCGGCTGCACGTCACGCTGTCCGGAACGAGTTCCGGCGCCGGGGTCGAGAGGCCCGACGCACCGCCGCTCCCCACCGGTCGGGGCGCCCGGCCCCTGTACACCCTCTTCACCTCCGGCTCGACGGGCCGGCCCAAGGGCGTGCGAGTTTTCGACCGCACGCTGTGCAACCTGTTGCACTGGCAGGCCGGTCCTGGCGGTCTTGGCACGCCGGCACTGACGCAGCAGTTCGCCATGCTCTCCTTCGACGTCTCCTTCCAGGAGATCTTCGGAACCCTGTGCACCGGCGGTTGTCTGCGGCTGATCGACCCCGCCCTGCGGCGGGACGTCCCCGCGCTCCTCGACCGCCTCGACTCGGAGGGCGTCGAGCGGCTCTACCTGCCGTACGTGGCGCTGCAGTTGCTCGCCGAGCACGGCGTGCACCTGGGACGTTTCCCCTCCCGGCTGCGCGAAGTGGTCACTGCGGGCGAGCAGTTGGTGTGCTCCGGGGCCATCCGCCGGTGGTTCGCGGGCCTGCCCGGGGCCCGTCTCTTCAACCACTACGGGCCGACCGAGACGCACGTCGTCAGCGCCCTCCGCCTGGACGGCGACCCGGCCGACTGGCCGGACCGTCCGGCGATCGGGCACCCGGTGGCCGGCGCGGTGCTGCGGATCGTCGACGAGGCGGATCTCCCGCTGCCGCCCGGCAGTACCGGCGAACTCCTCATCGGCGGCGCACCGATCGAGCCCTGCTACCTGGGCGAGACCTCGCTGAACCGGGAACGGTTCGTCCGCCTCCCCGGTGGCGGGCTCTTCTACCGCAGCGGTGACCTCGCGCGGTTCGACCACGACGGCCTGCTGCACTGCCTCGGCCGCGCGGACGACCAGATCAAACTCAGTGGGCAGCGCCTGGAGTTGGGGCAGGTCGAGGCCGCGCTGCTGGGGCACGACGCCGTCCTCGGGGCCGTCGTCGCCGTCGATGGGACCTCGTTGGTCGCCTGCCTTCAGTGCCGCGGCGATGCGCCAGCTCCGGCGGAGCTGCGGGAGCACCTGGCCGGGCTGCTACCCGGGCACGTCCGGGTCGAACGCTTCCGTCAGCTGGAACAACTGCCGCGCACGCCGAGCGGCAAGCTCGACCGGGACGCCGCGCTGCGCGCGCCCGGCCGGGACCTCGTGGGTGCGCCGGGCCGTGCCCACGCGCCAGCGCCACCGTCGCCTCCTTCGGCGCGGGAGGCCCAACTCGTCGCCGTCTTCGAGGAGGTGACCGGCGCGCCCATCGCGCCGGATCAGACCTTCTTCGCTGCCGGCGCATCCAGTCTCGGCCTGATGCGCTTCCACCTGCGCTGCACCGCGGGGCTCGGGCTCCGCTTCACCGTCGCGGACCTCTTCGAGTACGTCACGCCACGGGATTTGGCGGCGTTTCTTGCGCGTGCGGAGCGTGCGTGCACGGGGCGTGCGCGTACGGAGCCAGTGACGGAGGTGGGCGGGGCCGGCGCCCCCGCCCCCGCTGCCGCCGCCGCGTCCGGAGACGACGGTGTCGCCGTCATCGGGATGGCCGTCCGCGCGCCCGGCGCACCGGACCTCGCGGCCTTCTGGGACCTGGTGGTCTCGGGGCGGAGCGGCATCGAGTACTTCGACGCGCCGGACGGACTGGTCGGCGCGCGCAGCCAGTTGGACGGGATGCTGGCCTTCGACCCGGCGCGGTTCGGCATCAGCCGTCAGGAGGCCCGGCTGATGGATCCGCAGCAGCGCCAACTGCTCATGACCTGTGTCGAGGCGCTCGCCCACGCGGGGATCGCCGACCCCGGCGCGTCGCGGACCGGCCTGATCGCGGGCGCGGGCGAGAACACGTACTACCGGGCGATGCTCCGCGGCACCGGCACCGGCACCAGCACCGGCACCAGCTCTGGCTCCGGTACCGACGCCGACGGCGGCGCGCTGCCCGACGACTTCCAGCTGGCCCTGCACCACGAGAAGGACTTCCTCGCGACCAAGGCCGCCTTCCACCTCGGACTCACCGGCCCCGCGCTCACCAGCCAGACGGCGTGCTCCAGTTCGCTCGTCGCCGTGCATCTGGCCGCGTCCCTGCTGCGGCAGGGGGACGCTGACGTGATGCTCGCCGGCGGTGTGCTGGTCGACGTGGAGCTGACCGACGGATACCGCTACCGCCCGCAGCACATCTTCTCCGCCGACGGCCACTGCCGGCCCTTCAGCGACGACGCCGGTGGCACCGTCGGGGGGAGCGGCGCGGGGGTGCTCGTGCTCAAGCGGCTCTCCCTCGCGCGCCGCGACGGCGACGCGGTGTACGCGGTGCTGAGCGGCTCGGCGGTGAACAACGACGGTACGGCGAAGCTCAGTTACAGCGCGCCGTCCCTCGCGGGTCAGCGAGAGGTGATCCGCGGTGCGTTGGCGCGCAGCGGTCGTACGGGCGCCGATGTGGCGTACGTCGAGGCGCACGGCACCGGCACCCGGCTCGGCGACCCGGTGGAGGCGGGCGCGCTGCGTCAGGCCCTCGGGGTGACGGAGCCCGACCATTGCGCCCTCAGCTCGGTGAAGAGCCAGATCGGGCACCTGGGCGCTGCTGCGGGCGCCGTGGGCCTGATCAGGGCCGTGCTGGCCGTTCACCACGGCCGCATACCGCCCACGCTCGGCTTCCGCGCACTCAACCCGGAGATCGGCCCGGACCCCGCCCCCTTCTACGTACCGACGCAGGCCCTTCCGTGGCCGACTGACCGGGACCGGGTCGCCGCGGTGAGCAGCTTCGGCATCGGCGGCACGAACGCACACGTGATTGTGGAGGCGCCGGGGTCGTTAGGCACGCCGGAGGCGCCGGTCAGCGGGTCCGAGTCGCCTCATCAGGGCACGGGCAACGCCACCGTGCCGCTGGTCGTCCTCTCCGGCATCAGCGAGGCCCAACTCGCCGCGGACGCCGAACGCATCGCCGACTACCTCACCCAGCACCCCGGCAGCTACGCCCAGACCCTGCGTCACCTCCAGGCGGGTCGCCCGCAGGGGCCGCTGCGGGCGGCCGCCGTCTGCGAGGACGCGGCGTCCGCGATCGACTGGCTGCGCACGGCCGCCGTATCCGCGCCACAGCGCACAGCCGTGCCGGAATCTGCTTCGCATGCCGTTCCCGAGCCCGCTCTCCGGACCCGAGGCCACGCGGCCACGGACCTCGCCGCCGCCTGGCTCGCGGGCCGCACGCTCGCCTGGCCGGACGGACCGGCGCAGCCACCGTGGGACTTCCCCGCCCCGGCATTCGACCTCGCCGACTACGACGTACCCCGCGCGAGCACCCGACCCGCACCTCGACGGTCGGCCGACGCGCAGGCAGAGCGAGAGCCGACGAGCGTCGTGGCGATGCCGGATCGGCTGCCCGAGACGGAGTGGCTGCACCAGCCTCAGTGGACCCGGCTGCGACGTGCCCCTTCGGGTGCGGCGTCGCCATGCGCGCGGACGCTCGTCGTCGTCGCCGACGGCCCCGCGGACGGGGCGGTCCCGGCCGCGCTGGCCGCCGGTCACCGCCGGGTGGTGTGGGTCAGGGCGGCGGAGCACTACGAGCGCCGGGGGCATGACCGTTTCGAGGCCGACCCCGCCGACGCGGGCCAGTTGGGGCGCGTCATGCGCGCGCTCGCCGAGGAGGAGGGCGGCGACGAGGGCTGCATGGAGGTCGACTGGCTGCACACGCTCGCGCTCGGCATCGACGGTCCGGTCGGCGACAAGTCGCTGGACCAGGCGGCCTGGGCCTGCCTGGACACGCCGGCCGCCACGGTACGCGCCCTCCAGGACGCGCCCCGCGAGCTGGTCGTACGGCCGTGGTGGCTGTCGTGCGGGGCCCGGCCGGTGGTCGGCCCGGTCACCCGCCCGGAGGCGGCACTGCTCGCGGGCGTCACGGAGGTGGCGCCGCAGGAAGGTGCCCCGGACGGGCACTGGGTGGACATCGAGGACCCGGACACCTGGGCTCCGCAGCTGTCCGCACTCCTTGTCACGTCGGCCTCCGCACCACCGCTGCCCCGCCATCTGGCGCTGCGCGGCGGCTATTGGTGGGAGCAGGTGATGATGCCGGTGCGTACGACGGGGATCGCGGAACCGGAGGTTGAGGGGCCGGAGGCCGAGGAAGCGGAGGTTGAGGGGCCGGCGGTCGAGGAACCGGCGGGTGGAGATCCGGCCCTCGCGTCGGCTCGGGCGGGAACGGCGCCCACCGCGGTCGGCGCACACCCCATACGCGTACCCGCCACAGTTACGGCAACCGCAACCGCAACCGCAACCGCAGCCGCACCCGCCCCGACCGGCGGCGACCACCTCGTGCTCGGTGGCACCGGCGGCCTCGGTGTCGCCATCGCGTCGTGGCTCCTGGAGCACGCCGAGGGGCGCGTGCTGCTCCTGGCCCGACAGCCGCGGCTGCCCGAGGAGTTGACCCTTTGGGCCGACCGCATCGAGCTCGTCGAGGCGGATCTGGCCGGCACGCCGCCGAAGGAGGTGGCGGCCCGGATCGCCGCCCGTACGACGGGACTGGCCTCCGTGGTGCACGCCGCCGGAGTGCCCGCGGGCGGGCTGCTGGCCCGGCGCGAAGCGAGCGCCGCACGAACCGCCCACACCGCGAAACTGCGCGGCGCCCTCCTGGTGGAGCTCCTCCTCGAACAGTTCCAACCGGAGTTCGCGGTCTACTGCTCGTCCATGTCGGCGCTGCACGGTGGCGTCGGCCAGTACGACTACGCGGCGGCGAACGCCCTGCTCGACGCCTTCGCCCAGCACGGCGGCGACGGCGCGGGGCGCACCGCGCGGATCGGCATCGGCTGGGACGTGTGGCGGGAGACCGGCATGGCGCTGCGCGCACCGCGAAGCGACAGCCGGCACCAGGCGCACCTCGGTGTCGGCCTGACGGTGGCAGAGGGCCAGCGCACGTTCGCGCGGGCGCTCGAACTGGGCCTGCCGCACCTGCTCGTATCCACCACGGAACTCGACCGATCGCGCGCCTTCTACGCGGGGCCGGTGCCCGGCGCGCCACGCCGGGACGCCACACCCTCCGACGGGCCGGCCGAGGACCCCGCCGAGCTGCTGACCGCGTGGGTGCGGGCCGCCCTGGACGTCGACGACCTCGCTCCGGATGCGTCGCTGTACGACCTGGGGGCGGACTCCCTGACCCTCCTGGACCTCATCGAGAAGATCGACGAGCAGTTCGGTGTGGAGCTCGACCTGGCCTCCTTCGGGCATCGGGCCAGCCTCGCCGACATCGTGGAACTGCTGGCCGAACAGCGGGGCGACACGGACGAGATCACCCTGGAGGTGTGGCAGGAGGGCACGGGCACCGCCTCCGACTCCGGCTCCGGCTCCGACGTGGTGTGCCTGGTGCATCCCGTCGGCGGGGACATCCAGTCGTACCGTCCCCTGGTCGCCGCACTCGACCCGCGGCTGACCGTCGTACTGATCGCCGACCCGGGCCTGCGGCAGGAGGAACCCGACGGGTGGACGCTGAGCGAACGCGCCCGGCGCTACGTCTCCGCCCTGCGGGCCCGCTTCCCGCAACCCGAGTGGCGCTGGCACCTGGCGGGCTGGTCCTTCGGGGCCTGGGTGGTCGCCGACATGGCGGCGGAGGCCGAGGCGACCGGGCACCCGGCCGGCTCGCTGCACCTGGTCGATCCGCCGCCGCCCGGCAGCGGCCCGGGCTTCGAGGAGTACGACAACGCGCAGCTGAGCACAGTCTTCGCCGCCGAACTCGGCGTCGCAGGGCACGCAGAGGCCGCTGAGGCTACTGGCGTCACAGGGCACGCACAGGCCGCTGAGGCCACTGGCGTCGCAGGGCTCGGAGGCGTCACAAATGGCACCCCCGCGGGTCAGCGGGCCCGCGCATACGCCGACCGGCTCGCCCGCTGCTGCCGGGCCAACCTGCGCAGCATGGCCGCCCACCAAGTGCCGCGGCTCGATACCACCGCCACCCACCTCTGGCAGGCCGAACGGCCCTTCTCCGGCCTTCCGGCGCTCGGCGATCCGGCAGAGCAGCGAGCCCGCTGGCGTTCCCATCTGCCGGCGACGTCGAAGTGGAGCGTGCTGGCCACGGACCACTACGGCGTGGTCAAGTCGCCGTACGCCGAGACGGTGGCGGAGGCGATCAACGCCGCCATCAACGCCGCCGGCGACCCGGCGACCGCGGCCCCTCCGGACCGCTCCTGACCTACGCGGTCCTGGCCCGAACCGCCGTGAACTGCCGTGCACAGCCCCGCACTTGCTCAACCGTCACCCCACCCCGACCCGCCGCACCCCAGGAGGACGCTGTGGAGCAGTACGAACTCGATGCCCTCGAAGCCATCACGACCAGGCCGCCGAGGGGTTACCGGGAGATCTCCGTGGCTCCCCTGACCCCCGTCATCGGCGCCGAGGTCTCCGGTGTGCACCTCGGTCGGCTGTCCGAGACGCAGTTGGCCGAGATCAGGACGGCCTTCCTCGACCACCACGTCCTGGTCTTCCGCGACCAGGAGATCACCGTCGATGAGCACAAGCGCTTCGCCGGCCACTTCGGCGAGTTGCGCCCGGTCAACCCGCCGCCGCCGGAGGGCGATCCGTGCGTGCTGGAGATCAAGACCGGCGCGGCCGACGCGAACGTCGCGGGCAACGCCTGGCACGCGGACGGCACCGCCGACGCCGAGCCCTCCCTCGGTTCGATGCTGCACATCACCGAGATACCGAAGGGCGACAGCGGCGGCGACACGCTCTTCGCCAACATGCACCTGGCCTACGAGATGCTCTCGCCCACCTGGCGCGGACTCCTCGACGGCCTGACCGCCGTGCACGACGGGAAGCAGAGCTTCCGCGGCTACACCATCCCGCCGAACTACGAGGTCCCGGTCAACGAACACCCGCTCGTGGTCCGCCATCCCGAGACCGACCGCCCGATCCTGTACGTGAACCAGGCGTACACCTCGCGCATCCCGCAGCTCTCGGAGGACGAGAGCCGGGCGGTGCTCGACATGCTGTTCGCCCTCGTCACCCACCGCCCGCTGCTCACCTGCCGCGTCCGCTGGGCCCCGAACACCCTCGTGTTCTGGGACAACCGATGCGTCCAGCACCACGCGACGTACGACTACTACCCGTTGACCCGCTACGGCCGCCGTGTGGCGATCAACGGCGGCCCCCTCAAGGGCTGATCAGCGTCCTGGCACGACGCGGGCCCCGCGCATCGGACTTCGAGCATCCCGCGCGGGGCCTGCGGTCGTGCGGCGGACGCGGCACGACGGTGCGGATCAGCGGACCTCGGTGACCCGGTGTTCCCTCAGGGCCCCGCAGTTGGAGCCGTAGACGCTGACGTACACGTTCTTGATGCTGCCGCCCCAGTCGACGCAGTGCCCCTTGCCGTAGACGGAGGCCGGGCCGGCGTACGAGGTGAAGGTGCCGCTGTCGGAGTCGCCCTGGTCGGTGTCGGCCACGTAGACCCACGTCGACATGTCCACGGCCGCACCGGGGCTGCTGCGGATGGTGGCGACACAGTTGCGGCCGTTGGACGCGTTGTAGGTGAGGTAGATGGTGCCGAGCGAGCCCACCGCCGCGGAGTTGACCGTCTTGTAGCTGCTGCCGCACACCTTCTGCGGTGTGGTGTTGGCCGCCGCGGACGCCGGCGACGCCAGGACGGCAGAGGACCCTGCCACCAGCGCGGACACGGCCGCCAGCGAAAGCACAGAACGCCTGAGTCGCATATTTCCCCCTTGTGTTCTTTCTGGCTTTTTGTTTGTGCTATGTGTGACACACCGCACACACAAAGGGTTGTCGCGGCATCGGCGATTGGCCGGAACCATTCGGACTGGCCGATAGTCGCCGCCGAAGTCAGTCGTGCGTGGCCCTGGCGTAGAGCGCGGCCGCCTCGACGCGGAGGATCACGCTGTACGACACGTCGGGGGTGTCGCCGCCGCCGTGGTATCCGCCGAGGACGCCGGTCAAGTGGCCGTCGGCGGTGACCCACGGGCTGCCGCTGGTACCGGTGTCGAAGTCGGGGCAGTTGATGCGCTGCTGGCCCGCACGGAAGCGGCTCGCGGTGTTGGTGCAGGTGCGCGGCGCGTCCTCGTCGGACGGGTAGCCGGTGACGGTGACGCGGTGACCGGTGCCCGCCGCGGTGTCCAGGACATTGGCCCCGGTCACGTCCTCGATCCGCCGGCCGTGCAGCGGTTCGAGGGCGGCGAAGGCGAGGTCGTGGTCCTCTGCCTCGTCTCGGGTCCAGTGGTCGTCGGCGTAGACGCGGTCGATCGTCCACACCCCGTAGGGGGCCTTGCCGTCGTGGTAGCCGGGGGCGAAGGTGATGCCCTTGCCGTCCCCGAGGCAGTGGCCCGCGGTGACGATGAGGTCGCGGCCCTTGCTGTGCACCACGGACGCCGTGCAGAAGTGCCGGCCGTCCAGGCCACCCTTGAAGAGCGTGCCGACCCGCGCACCCTTGGCGGGCGGCGGCTCGGGGTTCACAGCCGGGGCGACCCCGCGGGACAGCGCGTGGCTGTCCGCCAGCGCGAGGCACGAGAACAGGGCGCCGACGGTGAGCAGCGCTCGTAGGCGCCCATGCCTCAGCCGTATTCGCCTCATCCGCCACTCCCCTCGTCCGGTTGCCGGGAAGCATGCCCGAGGAACCTGAGGATTCACTGTGACGCCCACCACAAAAGGCCCCGGTGGGCGATGAATATCCGCAGGCCAGGGCGTTAACGGCCGGAGGCCGACGGGGCGGGCCGCCGACGTCGACCGCCTCAACGGGCCCTCTGCTCGCACCCGTTGAGTGTGGAGCGCCGTCCGCGTGGATGTAGCCGTCAACTCCCGTCCCGTACACGTCAGTTGCGATCGACGCGCCCCCACATCCTGAGTCAAGCCGAAGCAAAATTTCCGGCGATTGGTCCAGTCCTTTACGGGCTCGGGAGCGCGACAGAGGCCTCTGGCGCCCCGCATTGGTACGGCCCGGACAACCCTCCGCTCGCGTTGACATGCCCACGGGCGGTGGTTCCCTGAGAGGTCCGTACCGCAGAAGGTCTGGACCAGAGCAGGGGGGTCCGGACCACGGCCGGACCGCGCCCCCGTAGGTCCGGCACCGCAACAGGTCGGCCGCACTCCCCAAGGAGAGCCGTGTCCCCACGCAGATCCACAGCCAGACGCCGCCCGGCCCCGGCCGGCCCCCGGCGCCTCATCGCGATCCTCGCCGTGCTCGCACTCGCACTGGCCGGGCTCACCGCGTTGGCGGCCCCCGCCGTCGCCGCCGCCAAGCTCACCGCCACCTTCGTCAGCGAGGGCAGCGGTTCGTCCTGGACGGGCAAGTTCGTCGTGAAGAACAGCGGCGACACCGCCGTCGACACCTGGTCCCTGGAGTTCGACCTGCCCGACGGCGTCACCATCAGCGACCACACCCACGGCACCGCGGAGGTCAAGGGCAGGCACGTGGTCGTGACGCCCGCGTACTACAACGCCCGCGTACCGGCGGGCCGGGACACCGAGCCGTACAGCTACACCTTCCGCGGCAGTGGTCAGCTCAAGGCGCCCACCGGGTGTCTCATCAACGGTGACAAGTGCGACGGCACCGCGGCCGTGCCCCCGAAGGCACCCACCGGACTGAGCGTCGCCGACACCACCGCCCGTACGGTCGCCCTGAAGTGGACGGCGGCCGCACAGGGCGACTTCCCCGTCGCCTCGTACGAGGTGCTGCGCGGCACCACCGTCGTGGCGGCCAGCGCCACCACGCAGGCCACGGTGCGCGGCCTGGAACCGGCGACCGCCTACCAGTTCAGCGTCCGGGCCAAGGACTCGCGGGGCAACAACGGCGAGGCGAGCGCCCCCGTCACCACGACCACCGTGGACCCGGCGACCGACACCGTGCCACCCACCGCGCCCCGCAACCTCCGTACGAGCGAGGTCACTTCGAGCACCGTGAAGCTCGCGTGGGACGCGGCCACCGACAACCAGCGCGTCGCCGCGTACGACGTCTATCGCGGCAGCACCCTTGTGGAGAGCCTGCCCGCCGACACCCTCACCAGCACCGTCACCGGCCTCACGCCCGCGACGGAGTACGCGTTCACCGTCAAGGCGCGGGACGCCGCCGACAATGCGTCGCCCGCGAGCAACACCGCGTCCGTCACCACCAAGGACCCCGTCGGGCAGGACGGCTACGCGAAGGTCGGCTACTTCGTGCAGTGGGGCATCTACGGCCGCCAGTACTTCGTACGGGACCTGGAGACGTCCGGCGCCGCGGCCAAACTCGACGTCGTCAACTACGCCTTCGCCAACGTCGACCCCAAGAACCTCACCTGCCTCAACGGCGTCACCAAAGGCACCACGCAGAACCCCCAGGACCCCAATCAGGGCGACGGGGCAGGGGACGCCGAGGCCGACTACGGCCGGGCCTTCCCCGCCGGGCAGTCCGTGGACGGCGTCGCCGACGACGGCTGGGGCAAGCTGCGCGGCAACTTCAACCAGCTGAGGAAGCTCAAGGCCAAGCACCCGAACCTCAAGGTCGTCGTCTCGCTCGGCGGCTGGACGTACTCCAAGTACTTCTCCGACGTCGCCAAGACGGACGAGTCGCGGAAGAAGTTCGTCAAGTCCTGCGTCGACATGTACATCAAGGGCAATCTGCCCGCGTACAACGGCGCGGGCGGTGACGGCGTCGCCGCCGGCATCTTCGACGGCTTCGACCTGGACTGGGAGTGGCCCGGATCGCCGGACGGCCACCCCGGCAACCACTGGAGCACGGACGACAAGGCCAACAACACGGCGCTGATAGCGGAGTTCCGCAGGCAGCTCGACGCGCTCGGCGGCAGCCACCGACTGCTCACCGCCTTCACCCCGGCCGACGCCAAGAAGATCAACGACGGCTGGGACCTCAAGGAGGTCTTCAAGTACCTGGACTTCGGCAACGTCCAGGGCTACGACTTCCACGGCGCGGGCAGCGACAACTCCTGGGAACCGAACCGCACGGGGCACCAGGCCAACCTGTACAAGGACGCGCAGAGCCCGTACGCCAACGACTTCAGCGTCGACGACGCCGTGAAGGTGTACACCGACCAGGGCGTCAAGCCGCGCAAGCTGACCATCGGCTTCCCGTTCTACGGGCGCGGCTGGCAGCAGGTCGCCGACGGCGGCGCGCACGGCGAGTGGCAGAGCGCCAACGGCGCCGCGCCCGGCCAGTTCCAGGAGGAGGCGGGCACGCGCGGCTACGACAACCTCGTCGCCGCCTTCCCGAACCTCACCGTCTACCACGACGAGCAGTCCGTCTCCACGTACGGCTACACGGGGGCGAACGGCCAGTGGTGGTCCTTCGACGACGCGTGGTCCATCGGGAAGAAGACGGCGTACATCAAGTCCAAGGGCCTGCTGGGCGGCATGATCTGGGAGATGTCCGGAGACACCTCGGACAACGTCCTCTTCAACGCCCTGGACCGCGGCCTGAAGTAACCATCGGAGCGACCGCCGCCCCACCGGCGCAGGGGCGGCGGCGTCCGGATCAGCCCTCCAGGGCCGACGCGATGTGGTCGAGGTCGGCGAGGAGCGACGTGATGCGCCGCGGCTCCATCCCCGCGACCATGCGCTGCTCGACGGCGTACACGGCGGCCTGGACCGCGGCGAGGCGCGACCGGCCCTCGTCGGTGAGGTGGGCGGGCAGGGCCCTGCCCTGGTCGGCGGTGGCGGGGCGGTCGATCAACCCCGCCTCCTGCAGGCCCCGCAGGACGACGTTCCCGGACTGCCGGGTGACGAAGGTGGCGCGGGCGAGGTCGGCGTTGGACATGCCGGGGTGCTGGGCCAGAAGTTCGAGGGTGGCGTACTGCGGCACGGTCAGCCCGTACTCGCGCAGGACCTTGTCCATCGCGCCGCGCAGGGCGGCCTGGGCCCTTTTGAGCAGGTAGCCCACGTGATGGGTGACGTCGTCCGCTGGGCGGAAGGGCTCCGTCGGCACACTCTCGTTCATGTCAGCATTTTGACATAGGTCTCCCCGCGTCCTAACCTCAATGTCAAAGTCCTGACATTGCGCGGGGAACTGCGCTGACGCCCAAGATGAGGGAAACGCACATGTCTGTCGCCATCGACGGTCCCGACTTCGTCGCCCTGCAGGTCCACGACGTGGACGCCGCAGCGGCCTTCTGCGAGGAGCACCTCGGCCTGCGCCGAGCCGCGGTGTCACCCCCGCACGCGGTCGTGTTCGACACCAGGCCGACCCCGTTCGCCGTCCGCGCACTCCTCCCCGGCGTGAGCCTCACCGATGCCGCGCAGCCGGGCCTCGGAGTGGTGCTCTGGTTCCGGACGGCGGACGCCCATCAGCTCCACGACCAGCTCGTCGCCGCCGGCGTCAAGATCGTCGAACCCATGGCGGACAGCCCCTTCGGGCCGAAGTTCTCATTCGAGGGCCCGGAGGGATACACGCTCACCGCGCACGGCGGCTGACCGAGTGAGCCGTTCGAGCCGGGCGAGGATGTGCGCCTCGGTGGCCCGGTCCTCGTCCGTGTCCTGGAGCGAGACCAGGTGGGACTGGGCGCGGGCGGCCTGTGCGTGATCGCCGAGGCGTTCCAGGGCGCGGCTCAGTCTCCGCAGCCGGTCCGCCTGCGGGCCCGTGTCGTCCAGCATGCGGATGAGGGCGACCCGCGCGTTCTCGGTCCGGCCCTGTCGGCGGGCCAGCTCGATCCAGGTGAACTCGTCCTGTTCCGCGGCCTCCGCTCGGGCCCATTCCACGGCCCGCGTGCTGTCGGTGACCTGTCCGGCGGTGGCCTCGCCGAGCAGCGGGACGTCCGCCTCCTGGCCGTACGCCGCCACCAGTGCGGCGGCCAGCCGCCGACCCTCCGGCCACCGCTCCCCGCCCGCGCATGTCCGCTCCAGCAGGAAGCGCAGCAGGGGCAGATCGCGGGTCTGCCGGTCCTCCCCCGCCGCCCGCAGCACGCCCTCGCACAGCACGACGTCTTCGGCGATCGGCTCCCACGCGTCGGGCGCACCGGAGCGCGCCCGTTCCAGGGCCGCCCGCCCCGGCCCGAGCACGATGTCGCGCAGGGGTTGACGGTAGGACTCCTCCAACTGATAGGCGCACAACTCGGCGGAGTTGAGCAGGAGATGGTCCGGCTCGGTGTTCGCGGTGGCCGCCTCGTCGAGGGCGACGAGTTCGGTGAGGGGACGGTCGGGCAGCCCCAACCCGTGCAGCAGCGTGGCCCGTTGGGCGTCCAGATCGGGGGCGAACTCCGACCGCGCCTCCTCGTCGCCCTCCCGGACCGCGGCGTGCAGCTCTTCCTCGGTCAGGCCCGCGGAGACGTCCTCGCACCACCAGGGGAGCCGGATGAGGATTTCGAGTGCCTCCTCCACACTGCCGGCGACGAGCGAGGCGTAACCGTCCGAGGACGCGTGGAGCACCTCCCTACCCCCGCACAGGAAGTAGGTGCCGCCCGTGTCGTCCCCGGCGATCGCCTCCAGCGAGGCGCCGGACGCCAGGTGCACCTCTTCGACGTGGTACGCCCTGTCGAGGTCGAAGTTGAAGGGGAACGCGGCGAGTTCCGCCAGGTCGGGGCGGGTACGCAGAATCTCCAGCGCGGACTCGGTCATAGGACCGCACCCTAGTGAGGCGGCGTCCGCCGGCAGCGGCCGGGTGGTGCCCGTCGGGCGCGGCCGGTGGTGCCGGACCCAGCCGCGCCGCCCTCACGTCGACCGAGGCAGCGGCAACTCCGGCAGGTCCGCCTCCGTGCGGCCGAGGACGATCTGGTCGAACAGCGCCCCGTCGCCGTTGCTGCGAAGGGCGAGTTGATCGACGACCTTGACCCGCCCGGCGGTGATCTGCCACAGGTCGACGCGCACCACCGTCCACTCCGTGGGGACGGGGCCCTCGACCCGCTTCTCGACCATCGACGTCTGCGGTGGCCAGTGCGAGTCGCCGACGGACACGGAGAAGATGGGAGCCGACGTCGCGGGCCCGAACCGGACACTGATCCCCGTGGTGCCGGCACTGCGGGCCTTCCAGGCGAACTGGAGGTAGCGGTACTCGCCCGGTGCGCCCGGGTTCTGCACGATGCGGAAGTCCCAGTCGTGCATGGCGTGTCCGACGCCGGTCCGGGCCGTGGGGTGCCGCTCCACCGGCAGCTTCAACCGCAGACACTTCGTCCCGACGGCCGCACCGCCGAGCTGGATGTCCGCCACGGCACTGGCCTCGATGATGTCGCGCACGTCGTCGTCCCGCTCGTCGAAGAGGACGGCGAGGGCCTTCCCGTCGAGGACGTCCCGGTGGGAATTGCCCACCACGGTGCCGTGGAAGACGAGTTCGCCGAGGCGGATGTTGCCGACGGGCCAGATGCCGCCGCCGGTGGTGCGCAGCCGGAAGCGGGAGGAGGACAGGGGCTCGAAGGTGTGGCTGTGCACGGCGCCCGCGTCGGAGAGGAGCTTCGGGCCGTCCTTCCAGAGCCCGGCCCTGGTGTCCCACCACTGGAGTTGGACGTCGCGCAGCCAGGAGTCGGGGTGGGCGGGGTCCTCGGCGAAGGTGACCCCGGTCAGTCTGACCTGGGTGCGGAAGGTGTCGACGGTGAACAGCAGTTCCTGCCCGGCCGTGGACCCCATGGCCCCGATGACCGACCACGGCACCCACGGGTTGGCCGGCGCGTCGGCACTCCCGTCGGTGAACAGGGCGATCGCGTTCTGCTTGCTGAGGTCGACGTACCGGATCGGGTCGACCAGGCGTACGTCGAGGAAGGCGGAGGTGGTCTTGATCAGGTTGGGCGTCAGGTCCTGGGGCGCGGTGGTGTTGCCCCAGCCCGCGCGGCGTACCACCGGGACGGGGTCGGGGGTGAGGAGCTCGGGGCGGATGTCGGTCTCGGACGGGGCCGCCCGGGTCCGCCAGCGCTCGGTGAGGTCGGCGGTGCAGCGGAGCACCGTGCCCGTCCAGGTCGCGACGAGGAGCCCGCCGTCGGGCAGCCAGGCGGCGACCGGCAGCGCCCCCAGGTCCTTGGCGGCCTGCGGGGTGCCGTCGCGCTTCAGTACGGCGAGGGTGCCCAGTTCGCTGCCGACGGCGACGCGGGTGCCGTCCGGGGAGACGCGGGGGCGGCGCAGCAGGTCGTCCCCGGTGTACGTCCACAGCAGTCCGCGCAGCGGGTCGTACGCCTTGAGCTGCTTGCGGCAGGTGACCGCGAGGAACGAGCCGTCGGCGCTGACGGAGACCTCGCTCGCGGCGGTGGGCAGGGTGTTGACGAGGACGCCGCCGCGGATCACGTACACCCGGCCGCCGTCGGCGTCCGACCAGATCACCGCGGTGCGCCGGTCCCCGCTGACGGCGCCGCCGCCAAAGCTTCCCTTGCCGACACCGATCGACCACAGGGTGCGGCCGTCCGCGGCGGAGAGTCCGGTGATCGTGTTCGCGGCGAAGGTGATGAGGGTGTCGTCGTCGAGGGCGAGGAGCCGCAGCGGAGTGCGCTCGCCGGTCTTCCACCACTCGTGCGCCCACCTTTCGCGCGCCGCCCCGCCCGTGGTGTCCCACAGGGCGAGGCCGAGGTCGCCGGAGGTGGCGACCCAGGAACCGCCGGGCGCGGTCGCGAAGTTGGTCAGGCCGTAGTCGTGGCCCCACTCGCCCTTGGTCCAGTCGGTGGCCTTCTTGGTCAGGCCGAAGAGGGCGAAGCGGCGCCGCGGCGACCCGTCGGTGTTCAGCAGGTACAGGTGGTGGCCCTCGGGGCTGTGCAGGTCGAAGCCCTGTGCGGCGAAGCCGTCGCCGGGGGCGGTGGGGGCGTACGCGAAGTGGTGGCCGAGGCGGCGGCGCCAGCGGGTGGTGCCGGTGGCGAGGTCGATGCCGTAGAGGTTCTGGTCCCAGTTGAAGGCGGTGAGGACGGCGGTACGGCCGTCGGCGGCGACCGCGATGTCACGCAGGTGCGGGCCGAAGGCGTACTCGGCGGGCGGCGGCAGCGGGTCGTGCAGCAGCGGGACGACGGCGTGGAGCCGGGCGGGGGCGGTGCGCAGATCCGCGGTGAACTCCCCGCCGAGCACGCTCACCCGCTCGCCCGTGAGGACGTCGATGATCTGGTGCAGCGCGGGCAGCGCCACCTTGAGCTTCGCCATGACGGGCACGCGGTGGCCGCACAGCAGGCCAAGACGCCAGATGAGATTGGGCTCCCAGTCGAACAGGGTGTTGTTGACCGCCCAGATGTAGGTGATGTTCCCGCGGGTCCACTCGCTGAGCAGCACCTCGGGGTGGTCGCACTCGGCCACCGGTGCGACGACGTCCTTCAGGGCGGCGGTGACCTTGGCGGCCTGGTCGAGGAAGACGCGGCGCATGCGGTAGTACGAGGCGTCGTCGCTCTGCGGCGTCTCGTCGCTCTCGACGCGGGTGAAGGCGGTGCCGAGGGTGCGGTGGGCGTCCTTGTACCGCTGGACGCAGCTGTCGTCGGCGTAGACGGGGACGGCGCCCTGCCCCTGGCCCACCTCGGTCAGCGCCGCGTCGAGGCGCGGGTCAAGGTCGGTGCGCTGGCCGATGAGCAGGACGGCGTCGTAGCCGCGCAGGACGTCGGCGCTGACCTCCTCGGTGAAGACGAAGGTGGCCGGGCGGTGCGCGTACAGACAGGCGGTGTACGCCTCGAAGAGCCGCATGAAGTACTTGCTGCTGAAGCCCTGCGAGGTCTCCAGACGTTGCATGCGGGTGGAGACGACGATGGCGACCCGGTCGCCGCTGCGGGCGTTCGCGGTCGCCGGGCCGAGGCGGGCGCTCAGGTCGAACGCGGCGCGCAGCATCGAGGTGCGGCCCGCGCCGCCGGAGCGGGGGTCGCCCGGCCTGCCGCCGCTGCCGCCCGCGCGTTCGGCCTGGACGGCGATTCCCTCCAGGTGGTACGCGCCCATGTCGCCGGTCATGCCGGTGCCGTTCGCGCCCCGCATCACCTGTTGCAGGAGGGTCGGCAGGATCATGCCGCCGGTGCCGTCGTCGTTGAAGAGCTCCGGGTGGCCCCAGACCGGTTTGCCCGGGCGGCGGTAGAAGTCGACCATGTGGGCGGTGGCGCCGAGGAGTTGCAGCTGCTCGCCCTGGTAGTGCAGGTCGACCTCGTCGGCGGAGGCGAAGACGATCTGGGGCGGGATCTGCGGCGCGCGGTAGGGTCCGGTCATCGCGCTGACCAGGCCCGAGCCGGGGAAGGCGTCGTTCACGACCTTGCTCAACCGGACCCCGGCGTTGGCCTTGAGGGAGATCGACCGGTCGGAGACGGTGTCGAGGATCGGCGCCCAGCCGCCGAGCTGTTCGACGAGGTTCAGCGCGTCGGTGTACTGCTCGCGCTCGTCCTGGTTCGCCGCCGCGGCCGCGCCGATGGCGGCCACCCACCAGTTGGCGCCCCAGGTCCAGCCGCGGAACGCCGCGTAGGTGTGCAGGCTGCCGGTGGCGTTCAGCAGGTCGCTCTCCACCGCCTCCGGCTTGCGGCCCTCGTTGTTCTTGGGCCAACTGAGCGGAAGGTAGGTGTCGTTGGCGTAGAGGACGCCCTGTTCCTCCATGCTGCGGGCGCCGTAGCCGGCGATGGTGCGGCGGGCGGGGTCCTCGAACATCGCCTTGTCCCAGTGGACGGCGGCCTTCGACCGCTTGAGCCGGTCGACGATCTCCGCGTCGGCGGCGGCGTCCTTGAACCGCGCGGGCCACAGCAGGCCCAGGCGGTCCACGAAGAGATTGAGTCCGAGGCGCTCGGCCCGGGTGACGTGGTCGTGGACGGTGTCCGGCAGGTCCGCGAAGGCAGGCAGGCGCTGCGTCGACGGGTTCTTGACGAGATCGCGGGGGTCGGAGGGGATGCTCGCGTGGTTGTTGGCGTAGATGTCGCTGTAGAAGGTGAGGTGGAAGTCCGGCCGCCGCACCAGTCCTGGTCCGAGGTCCAGGTGCAGCGGGGCGACGGTGAAGCCGGGCGGCTGCTCGGCGTCGACGACGTACCGTCCGGGTGCCAGCGTGCCGGTGTACTGGCCGGTGAGTTCCAGAAAACCCTGGCCGTTCGTCAGGGTGACGTTCTCGGCCCGGAGCTCCGCCCCGTCCCGCAGCACCCGCACGTGGGCGCTGCCGGGCATGGGCGTACCGTCGGCCACGCGGGCCACGACGCGCACGGTGACGGGTTCGCCGCGAC
Organism: Streptomyces sp. NPDC005863; assembly: GCF_042871345.1. NCBI lineage: Bacteria > Bacillati > Actinomycetota > Actinomycetes > Kitasatosporales > Streptomycetaceae > Streptomyces > Streptomyces sp. NPDC005863. Next base: position 92,173 of record NZ_JBIAII010000002.1, read on the forward strand.
CGTAGGAGAAGCGGTTGAGCGCGGTGAACGACACGGCGCCGCCGGGGCCATCGAGGATGCGGCAGGTCATCAGGGACAGCGAGCCCTTGGTGGTGTCGGGGGTGCGGACCTCGACGATGCCGTCGGCGACGTAGTTGCTGAGCCGTCCGGCGACATCGGCGCAGACCCGCAGGTGGTACAGCCCCCGCGCGTCGGCGGGCGCGGTCACGGCCCCCTCGGCCAGCGGGAGTTCGGTGAACTCCGGTACGCCGAGCGGCCGCAGCCACACCCGGAAGCGCGGGTCGTCGGACCACCGGCCCCGGTCGTGGGCGATCGTCAGCGGCATCTTCCGCCCGGCGGTCCACTCGTCCGCCTCGTACGACACGGTGAGCCGCTCGACGTCGGCGCCGACGCGGCGTACGAGCGTGCCGGCGAAGTCGTAGACCTCGAAGAGGTACTTGGGGTCGTTCCGCTTCACGAAATACTGCCGGCCACGCACCCGAAGGTCCTGCACCACGTACGGGTCCGGAGGAAGGGCGAGGGTTACGGTGCGCTCGGGCTCGCCCACCGTGTTGTAGACGGTCACGGTGCGCCGGGCCGGTTCGTTCGTCAGGCCGGTCGAGACGTGGAGCCGGCCGGTGTCGTCCAGGTCGAAGCCGCCGAAGGCGACGCCCGCGGGGCGGACCGCGACGCTCCGTACGTGGGCCCCGTCGAGCGTGGAGACGCAGACGAGTCCGCGCCCGGCCGTCGTGGGCCAGGCGGTGCAGAGCAGCCCGAGCTCCTCGGCGACGCGCAGGCCCACCGGGCCTCCCTTGGAGGTGGCATCCTCCTCGAGGCCGGTGAGGGTGATGCGCCTGTCGAGGTTTCCGGGCTTCAGCCGGACCACCTGCCGGCGGTGCTGGTCGATGGCGTAGAACCAGCCGGACGCGGTCGCTTCGACGGCCGACGGCGCGAAGTAGCCGTCCGTGTTGTTGGCGGTGAAGTCGTCGATGCTGCCGAGCCGGTTGAACTCCGCGTCCCAGAAGTCGATCCGGTGCGGGAAGTGGGTCTCGGCGGTCGCGATCACGCCGTCCGGGGTGGCGGTGATGGCCAGCGCGGCGTACCCGACCCGTCCGAACCGCTGCCGCGACCCGTCCGGCGCGAGCCGCACCGCCTGCCCGTCCGCCTGGCCTCCGACCACCAGATAGACGTTGTCGTCCCGGCCGAGCCCCAGGTGCAGGGCCGGGACGTCGAATGCGGGATGGTGCCGGGACACGACGTGTTCGGCGGTCCGCACGGTGACTCTCCCTACGCCGCCCGGGCGCCGATGGCGCTGCCACCGATCAGCTTCCCGTCCTGAGGGCGGGGAGGGAAATCGCCGCATCGGGCGAATGGCCAAACTTGTGTACGGGATGCGGGGCGCGGGACGCGGGGCCTGGCGTACGGGGCACGGCTCGTGGCGCGGCTGCGTGGGCGGCCCCGTCAGCGGCGACGCGACGCGGCCGAACCGACGCGGGCTGCCCCTCCCCCGCCCGGGGCTCGGCGCATTCTGCGTGGCGCGGTGAGGGCGAGATCGGGAAGTCTGGCGGCATGCTGCTGCCGCGTACGCACAAGAGGACCGAACTCATCGAGGCCGTCCGCATCACCGACCCCTCCAGGCACATCGTTTCGGAGGACCTGTCCGGTGAGACGGCCGCCCTCTGGGAGGGCGAGCGGGCGCAGGTTCCGCTGTCACGGTGCCCGCATCTGGGGGCCGGACCTTCCCGCCGAACAACGGGGCCAGACCTTCGACGCGGAGACGGTCACCACAGGGCGGGCGAGTTGTTTCTCCAGTACGACCTATCCCGCCCAGAGGGTGACGTCAGGCTCATGTATCCGGCGCGCGCCTCGCGGAGCCGGTAGCACTGCTCCCATGTTCACCATGCCCGCGCGCGCCCTCGCGGCCGCCGCCTTCGTCCTCCTTCCGCACGCCGCCCCGGCCGCCCATGCCACATCCGCCGTGCCCCAGCCTCAGCAGGTGAGCCTGGCCTCGGCGATCAGCCGGCTGCCGGTCGCCGAGGAGTCCCGCGACGGCTACGTCCGCAGCGCCTTCAAGCACTGGGTGGACGACGACCACGACGGGTGCTCCACCCGCGCCGAGGTGCTGATCTCCGAGGCCAGGACCGATCCGGTCATCAAGGGGGCCTGCCAGGTCACCGGCGGCAGCTGGTTCTCGTACTACGACGGAAAGACGGTCACCGAACCGCGCAGCCTCGACATCGATCACATGGTTCCGTTGGCGGAGGCGTGGGACTCGGGTGCGTCGGCGTGGAGCGGCGAACGGCGCGAGGACTACGCCAACGACCTGGACGCGGAGCGCAGCCTCGTCGCGGTCACGGCGAAGGCAAAGCGCAGCAAGGCCGATCAGGACCCGGCCGAGTGGCTGCCGCCGCTCGCCGACGCCCGCTGCACCTATACAGCCGACTGGATCTCCACCAAACTCCGCTGGAAGCTGTCCGCCGACCGCGCCGAGATCGCCGCACTGCGGGAACTCGCCGAGGGGTGCGGCCACCAACAGATCGACGACGTAAGGGCGGTGGGGGCGACGGACGCGCCCTGAGGCCGCACGGCAAGCCGAGGTCGTCACCGCACCGGCACGACCCTGCCGAGCCGTCCCTCACCGTGACTCCCACCGGGTCCTGCTGAGAGGGTGTGGCGATGAACTCCGGTATGAAGTCGGGTCAGTGCCCCGAATGCGGCTCCGCGGAAGTCTTCCCCGTCGAGGTGAACCAGCACCAGGGCGGCGCGATCTGGATGATGCTCAGGGACACCTACTCGCGCAAACGCGTCCGCCTCACGACGCTGGCCTGCGGGGACTGCGGGCTCATACGCCAGTACGCGGCCGACGACGCGAAGAGCCGCGACCACCTGGCACGGGCCCTGATCCGTCCCGACGACCCCCACCCCATGTAATGCCATATCGCAGAGCTCACAAGGGCGTCAGCACGAATCCGCTGCGCGGGGCCGTCGGGACGCGCCGCAGGGAGATGTGGAGGTTCTGCTCGGGTACGTCGTACCGGAGCGCGGCCAGTCGCGGGACGAGGGTTTCCAGGACCCGCAGTACGACGTCCTCGCCGGGGCAGCGGTGGTTGGTCGACGGGTCGCCGCCGCCTTGCGGCACCAGTTCGTCGCGGCCCGGCTCACGGCCCAGGAACCGGCTCGGGTCGAAGGTGTAGGGGTCGCTCCAGAGCTGCGGGTCGTGGTTGTGTCCGTAGAGGTCGAGCAGGACCATGCCGCCCGCCGGGATGTCGTGACCGTCCCAGCGCAGGTCGCGCGCGGCGAGCCCGCCGATGAAGGGCGCGAAGGGGTAGAAGCGACGGACCTCGTGGGCGAAGGCGCGCGCATACGCCGTGTCGCCCTCGGCGAGCGGCGCGCGGTGCTCGGGCCAGCGGTGCAGGGCATGCGCGGCGAAGGTGAAGAACCAGGTGACGGCGACCGTCGGGCGGATCACGTTCAGGACCTCGACCGCGGCGGTACGAGGGTCGAGCAGGTCCCCGTCGGCGTCGCGGTGGGCGGCCACCGCCGCGAGCACCGAGCCCTCGGGCGCCTCTTCCGCCTTGCTCCGGACGTTCTCCACGCGACGGGCGAGTCGCGCCTCCTGACGTCTGCGGGCCCGGCGCGCCCGCAGATGGCGGGGCCCCGCCGAGGCGAAGCCGTCGACCATGGCCACGAGGTCACCGGCCGTCTCCTCGGCCTCGCGGTCGCTGAGCGAGACGCCGGACCAGGCGCACACCGCGCGGGTGAGGATCAGGCTCACCTCGTCGAAGAGCACCAGCCGGCCGCTCCCCGACCACCGCTGCCGGGCGAGGTCCCACTGCACCTCCAGGTGGTCCACGAGGGAGCTGAGGCCGTCGCGGTCCTTGAGCAGGGACATGAACAAGTCCTTGCGCACCCGATGTTCCCGGCCGTCGAGGGTGTGCACGGCCCCGCGCCCGAAGAGGGTGTCGAGCAGCGGCCCCGGCAGCGCGCCGCGGCGTTCGACGTGGCTCTCGTCGTAGAAGAACCGCACCGCTTCGGGGCCGTGGATCGCCACCGCCCTCTTGCCCATCAGCCGGCAGGCCACCGGCCGGCCGCCGCTCCTGCGTCGCCGGTCGGGCAGCCACGCGTAGCCCTGGACCATCAGCGCCAAGGTGCTGTCGAACACGTACGGTCTCCGTTCGCGGTGGATCGACGCGGATGGACCCATCCGACGTGGGCCACCCCGGCTGTGCGAGCAGACAGCCGCCGAATGGATGAACACGCGCCTCCGCGGGCCTGCGCGACAAGCCTCACGACGAAGCGCCCGTCTCCCCCGCGAGCAGCTCCGCGAGGGCCGGCGGGCCGCCCTCGGCCAGGGCGCGGCGCTGCCGGTCGGCGGGGGTGCCCTCCTGCAGCAGCCGGTGCACCAGCGCCGTCACCTCGCGGGTGTCGCCCGCCTCCTCCAGGGCGGGAGCGAGGTGGTCGAGCAGCATGCAGAGCACGTCACCGGCCCGGCGCGCCCGGCCCGCCGGGTCGATGAGGAGGCCGCTGAGCCCGTGCCGTGCCGCGTGCCAGTTGGCGGCCTGGAGCAGTTCGGGCGGGCACCGGGGCGCGGGAGTGCCCGCCTTCTGCTCCCGCAGCGCGGTGGCGGTCAGTGCGCGGACAAGTCCGGCGAACATGACCGCCGCGTCCGCGCGCAGCTGGACGTCGGCGCACCGCACCTCGATCGTCGGGTACCGCTCGGAGAGCCTCGCCTGCCAGTACAGCTGGCCGACATCGGTGATGGAGCCGGTGTCCAGGAGCGTACGGACGCGACTGTCGTGGTCGTCGAGCGACGCGAAGTGCGGCGGTGGACCGCTGACCGGCCAGCGGCCGAAGACCACCGTGCGCCAGCTCGCGAACCCGGTGTCCTTGCCGTCCCACAGGGGCGAGTTCGCGGACATGGCGACGAGGACGGGGAGCCAGACACGGATGCGGTTGAGGACCTCCACGCCGGTCTCCTTGTCCGGCACGGCGGCGTGTACGTGCATGCCGTTGACGAGGTTCTCGTCCACGAGCTGCGGGGCGTGGGTCCGCAGGGCGAGATAACGGGCGACGCGCGTCACCGGCACGGGCGACGCCGCTCGGAACGGTGCCACCCCACAGGCGGCGATCCGGCAGCCGAACTTCTCAGCCGCGGTGCCGACCGCGTGCCGCAGGCGCAGCAGGTGGCCGCCGACCTCGTCGAGGTCGGTGCAGACGGGCGTGGCGACCTCGACCTGGGCCTGCAGCAGCTCCGGCTGCACCTCGCCGTCCTCCGCGATGGGCCCCAGTCCGGCGGCGGCACGGACCCGCTCCCCCACCGGCACCGGCAAGCAGGTGTCCGGATCGAGCAGCAAGTACTCTTCCTCGACCCCAATGGTGATCATGTCGCCTCTGGTACCCCGGTGAAAGGTGATGAATCGGGCAGATCGGCAAGCCGGACGGCCTCATCGTCCGTCACCGGTCACGGCACCCGCAACACGGTGTCCGGCCACACCGAGTGACCGTAATCCGCCGGGCCGGGCGCCCACGACTCGCCGGGCCACCCGTCCGGCACGCGCCGCAGCGACCCGACCGGCGCGATTTTTGCCCCGATTCTTCGGGGAAACCGCAGTGCCATGGACCACTCACAGCCCCTCCGTCGGGTTGCCCGTCGGATGCGCGGCCCGCCCGTGGAAACCGACCCTGACCTGCGCGCTCGCCGTCAGGGGCGCCCACGCCCAGTCGTGGACACCCGGATGGAACATGAGCGCCGCGTCCACCCCGTCGAAGAGGCCCGCCGCCACCTCCGCGACCTTGCCGCCGCCGCTCTCCTCCGCGGGCGTGCCGACGGCCAGCAGGGTCCCGGCGACCTCGCCGAGTGCGGCCTGTGCGGCCAGCGCGGCGCCGAGTCCGGCCGCCGCGATCAGGTTGTGGCCGCAGGCGTGCCCGAGCTGCGGCAGCGCGTCGTACTCCAACAGCAGCGCGACGCCGGGAACTTCGCCGGGCCCGACGCCGTTTCCCGTACGGGCGGTGAACGCAGTCGGTAGTCCGGCGACGCCGCGCTCCACCCGGAAGCCCTCCCGTTCGAGCTCTCCCGCCAGGAGCCCGGACGCCCGGTGCTCCTCGTAGGCGGTCTCCGGTGCGCGGTGCAGGGCGAGGCTCACGTCCCAGAGCCGGTCGGCTCGGGCGGCGACCTCCTGTTCGATGCGGGTGTACACGCGTTCCATGCCATCTGTCACGTGACCTCCTCGCCGGGCGCCGCGCGCGACCGCCGCGCGTCGACACCGCACGTGTCCAACACGCACGTGTCCAACACCGCTCGTGTTCCACGGATCACGGACCCGATTCATGGGGCCCTGAGCCTGCGAACAGGCCAAGGACCGGTCAGAAGGCGTACCTCACCCGCAGCCAGGGCGTATGTTCCGCGAGGAGGCGGCGGAGCCGGGTCAGGGACTGTTGCTTGACGTCGAGGGCGTAGCGCACGTTGAGGGCGCCGTTCTGCGAACGTTTCGTCTCCTGGATGTCCGGCTGCCACAGCGCGTCCTCGGCGCGGGGGTGCCACCCCAGGTTCACCTCGTGGAGCGCCTGGTTGTGCGTCAGCATGATGACCTCGGCGGCCGCCTGTTCCTTCACCCGGGCGGGCAGCACGTCGTCGAGATGGGTGAGCAGCTCGGCCCAGTCCCGCTCCCACGCCGGGCGCAGGACGACGGGTGAGAGGTTGAAGTGGACCTCGTAACCGGCGTCGAGGAAGTCGGCGGCCGCGGCGATCCGCTCGGGTACCGGGCTGGTGCGGATGTCGAGGAGCCGGGCGTCGACGGGCGGCATGACGGAGAAACGCACGCGGGTACGGCCTTGGGGGTCGAGGGCGAGCAGGTCGGGGTTGACGAACTTGGTGGCGAACGACGCCTTCGCCGTCGGCATCCCGCGGAACGCGGCGACGAGATCCGCCGTGTTGTCGCTGGCCAGGGCGTCGACGGAGCAGTCGCCGTTCTCCCCGATGTCGTAGACCCACGCGTGGGGGTCGCACTGGTTGGGTTCCGGCTTCGGCCCCTGGGCCCGCACATGGCGCCGGATGTGGGCGACGATCGCCTCGATGTTGGTGAACAGGGTGATGGGGTTCGCGTAACCCTTGCGGCGCGGGACGTAGCAGTAGGCGCAGGCCATCGCGCATCCGTTGGACGGCCCCGGGGCGATCCAGTCGGCGGACCGCCCGTTGGGCCGCGTCACGAGCTGCTGCTTGACCCCGAGCACGAGCGTCTCGGTCTTGACGCGGACCCACCGCTCGACGTTGCCGTCGTTGCCGTGCAGGGAGGGGATACGCCAGTGGCTGCCCACCTCGATCACGCGCACGCCCGGCAGACGGGCCAGGATCTGCTGGCCGCGCGGCGAGTCCAGAGCCGCGGGCTCGGCGTAGACCTCGCGCACATCGAGCATGCGGCGCGCCTGGGGGCTGTTCCGGAAGCCTCCCTCGGCGGAGCCCCCCTCGGCGGAATTCTCCGGGCCGGTGCTCGCCGGGGCGGTGTCCGCCCACCCGAAGAGCGCTTGCTGCTCGTGCCCTACGGGATCGGATCCCGCCGCTGACCGGTCCACGTACCGTTCCCGTCGTCCGTCGTCACGTGTCGTGCCTCAGGATCCATGATCCTTCTTGCGCAGGGCCTGCGGCTTGTGGACGGCGCTGCGGCCCGACTTCTCGCTCTCCACCTCGTACTGCGGTTCTTCGGCGGAGGCGTCGACCGTGCGCCCCGCGGCCTCCGTACGGTCGGTGATCTTCTTCTTCACCTCCCCGGGCACGGTCTGGCCGTGGCTCTTCCAGGAGACGTGGTCGCCCTTCTTGAACTTCTTGTCCTTGCTCATACGTCCGGTCTAGGCGCCCGCGCGCCCTCGCGCGACTCGGGCGGTGCCGGTCGGGCGCCGCCCGTCCCGTCGTCGACCGCCCGGAGAGGAGAGGCCACCTCCCGCAGAGCGCTCAGTCCTGCCGCAAGGACCGGGTGTGCCGCGCTGCCGCGCCGTACGGCGGTCAGGAACCGGCGTGCGGGGACGGACGTGCCCAGGAGCGGCACCCCGTACGACCGCGTGGCGCGGGAGCGGCACGATCCTCGGCATGAGACAGACACCGAAGCCCTCGGCGACGAGCAAGGACACCGCGTACCACTCCTTCACCTCATGGGCGACGCGGGGAGTGAAGCCGGCCGCCGTGCATGCCGCCATCACCAGCGGATACGTGTCGTTGTTCGACTTCTTCACGATCCATGGCTCTTCTGCGGCTTCCGCGAGATCGACCCCCTCGGGCCGGGCGAGCCGGTGTCCCTCGGGAACCAGCAGATCCTGCCGGTCGGTCAGCAGCGGACTCTGCTCGAAACGGGCGTCCGTGACGGGTGGCGCGTCGGGGCCCGGCAGTACGAGGGCCACATCCGACTCGTCCGCGAGCAGCATGCGGTAGCACGCGGCGCTCTATTCCTCCATCATCTGGGACTCCACCAGCGGGTGGGTCTCCCGCAGCCGGGCGGCGGCCGGGGCGCCGAACGCGGCCAGAGCCGAGGACACCCCGCATATCCGCAGCGTTCCTCGGGTGTCCGTCTCACACCCGGCCAACTCCGCCTGGGCGGCCTCCCATTGGGCCCGGAGCCGGTCGGCGTGCCGGAGTACGACGTGCGCGGCCGGTGTCAGGCTGACGCGCCGCCCCGCAGGCCGCAGGAGTTCCGCCCCCACATCGCGGGCCAGCAACCGCAGTTGCTGCGAGACGGCCGAGGGCGTCAGATGCAGGGCCTCGGCGGTGGCGGTGACCGTGCCGTGCTCGGCGAGCGCCTGAAGGACGTACAAGCGGTGGTCGATCATGCAGGCGAGCCTAAAGGGTTTCGTGCGAAATCCATTGCTGGACGTGCATGTTCGCGCAACAGAGCCTGGATGCATGACGAAGCTTCCCGCTCCCGCGCTGATGCTCGGCAGCGTACTGAGCCTGCAATTCGGGCAGGCCCTGGGCAAACGGCGGGCGGACATCGTCGGTGCGTCTGGCGCCGTCTCCCTGCGTCTCTGCATCGCCGCGGTGTTCCTGCTGCTCCTGTACCGGCCCGCGCTGCCACGCAGTCGCGGGGAGGTGGCCCTGATCCTCGGTTTCGGGACGGCGATCGCAGGGATGAACCTGATCTACCCGGCGCTGGTCCTGCTGCCCCTGGGACTGGCCAGCGCGGTCCAGCTCCTGGGACCGATCACCCTGGCCGTGCTGACCTCGCGCCGCCGGCGTGACGCGGGCTGGGCAGTCCTGGCCGGATGCGGGGTGCTCCTCTTCCACGGCCTGCCTGGCGTCAACGGCCGCCAGGGCTCGGGCTTTTCGCCGTACGGCGTGCTCCTCGCCCTCGCCGCGGGGGCCTCGATGGCGGCGTACCTCTTGCTGAGCAAGAAGGCGGGAGCGCGGAGCGCGGGAGGCGGCCCCTTGGCCCTGGCGGTGAGTTGGGCGGCCGTACTGACGCTCCCGCTGGGGGTGACACATGCCGGCACCGAACTTCTCGACCCCCGAACTCTCCTGCTCGGCACCGCACTTGCCGTGCTGTCGGCCGTCATCCCGTACTCCCTGGAACTGATCGCCCTGAGGCGGCTGCCCGTGCGGACCGTGAGCGTCCTGGCCAGCCTGGAACCCGCGAGCGCGGGCCTGGCGGGTGTCCTCGTCCTGGGAGAGGACCTGGGCGTCACGCAGTGGCTGGCGCTGGCGTGCGTGGGGGCGGTGAGTGCCGGAGTGGTGGCGTCACGGGGGCCAAGGGGCGCCCCCGGCGCTCCGAGGCCCGGCGGCGACGGCCCGCCGCCGGAGCAACCTGCTGGGGCGGACGTGGCGGCGGCCACGCCCGTGCGGGCCCCTACCGGCCGAGACGATTGAGCGCCTGGACCGGATAGCGCTCCCCCGCCACCGCCCCGTCGGGAACCGCGTCACGCAGCAGGTCCCTCTGGTCCGCAGTCAGTACGATCTCGGCGGCCGCGACGTTCTCGGTCAGGTACTTCCGTCGTTTGGTGCCGGGAATGGGCACGATGTCGTCGCCCTGGGCGAGCAGCCAGGCGAGTGCGGCTTGGGCGGGAGTGCAGCCGATCTGGCCGGCCACCCGTCGTACCGCGTCCACGAGCGCGAGATTGTTCGGCAGGTTCTCCTCCGAGAAACGCGGCCAGCGCCTGCGGTTGTCGTTCTCGACCAGGTCCGCGTGGGACGAGACGCTGCCGGTGAGCATCGCCCTGCCGAGCGGAGAGTACGCGACGACTGCGACGCCGAGCTCCCGGCAGACCTCGAGCATCTCGCCCTCGACCACGTCACGGGTGAAGAGCGAGTACTCGAGTTGCACGGCGCTGACGGGGTGTACGGCGTGGGCCCTGCGCAGGGTGTCGGGGCTGACCTCGCTGAGCCCGACGTTACGGACCTTGCCCTCCCGCACCAGGTCGGCGAGGGCGCCCATCGTCTCCTCGATGGGCACCGCGGGGTCGCGGCGGTGCACGGAGAACAGGTCGACATGGTCCACGCCGAGGCGGCGCAGCGAGGCGTGACAGGCGGAGCGCGCATACGCGGCCGAGGTGTCGACCTCGTCCACCCGGCCGGTGTCGGGGTTGTGGCGGAGCCCGAACTTGGTCGACAGCGACACGTGGTCCCGGTGCCCGGGACGCTCCCGGAGCCAGCGCCCCAGGAGCTCTTCGTTGGCGCCGCGGCCATAGGCGTCCGCGGTGTCGAGAAGCGAGACTCCGAGGTCGACGGCGAGATCGAGCGTACGGAACGACTCGTCGTCGTCGGGCACTCCGTAGGCGACCGACATCCCCATGCAGCCGAGACCGATGGGCGCGACGTCGGGGCCGGTGCGCCCCAGTTTCCGGACCTTCATCTGGCGGGCCTCTCCTGTCAGTTCGTGAGCTGGGCCTCTGAACGGCACGGATCGACCGTGTCACCTGGCCCGCCCACCAGGCCCGCGAGTTTCGCGTGGTCCGCTTCGGGGAGCCAGTCCCGCTGCGGTGCGTAGTCCAACCAGCGCCGGGTGCGGCCCACTTCGGTGAACCCGCTCAGCAGGGCGTCGAGTTGTGGGTGGCGGTGGGACTCGCGCCAGGCGAGTGACCACGCGTACAGCGGGGTCGGTGCGGTGAGCGGGATCGAGCGCAGGTCCGTGTGGTCGGGCAACGGCGCGTCGCTGGGGAACAGCGTGAAGCACGTCGCGTCGCCGCGTATGTGCCGGACGAGGTGGTCGAGGCCGAGGTTGGGGCCGTCCTGGCGCCTCGTGAGCCCGAACTCGTCCGCGAAACGCTGCAGGAAGTCGAGGCGGGACAGTTCGGCCGGGCACCACAGGGTGCTGTCGCGCAGATCGGCCGGGCGGAGTTCGTCCGCGCCGGCCAGCGGGTGGGACGCGCTGACCACCACGTCGACGGGCTCCAGGCGAACGAGCCGCTGAGCGAGGCCGGCGTCGCGGCCACCGGCGAGCGGGTGCACCCGGCCGAAGCCCAGATCTGCGTCTCCCCGCAGCAGCGCCTGCGCGGCCGACGGCCAGTCACGTGCCGGTCCCGGCTCCAGACGCACCCCGTCGAGCGTCTCCACCACCTGCGCGACGGTGCGCATCGGCGCGTAGAGATGGCCCCACACGTCGATGCGTACGGTCGGTCCGGCGCCCTGTGCGGCCGCGATCGCGCGCGTGCCCGCGGCGAGGACCTCACGCGCGGCCGGCTCGAACCGCTCACCGGCCTCGGTCAACCGCGTGCCGCCCTCACGCTCGAACAGGCCGACGCCGAGCAGCGATTCAAGGCGTGCGATGCGTTTCGACAGTGCTTGCTGGCTGGTGTCGAGCTGTTCGGCGGCGCGCCCGAAGTGCAGCGTCTCGGCGGTCGCGACGAACGCACGGACCAGGGCGAGGTCAAGGTCCATGCGGCTGACCATATATGACAACCACACGTTGTCGGCCGGCCGCTGTCGTTGTTGGCCCGGCCGGTGCCTCCTCCGGTGAAGTGGTCTCAAGCAACGCACCGACACCGGCGCTTACGCCGACACCGCCAAGGAGGCAGAGAAATGAAGGCTCTCGTACCGACCGGAGACCCCGCCGAACCGGTCGTTCTCGCCGACGTCCCCGAGCCCACGCCGCGCCCCGACGAGGCGCTGGTGAGGGTGGAGGCCTTCTCCGTCAACCGGGGTGAGACCTTCAAGTTGGAGGCGCCGGTGCCGGGGGAACGGCCCGGCAAGGACATCGCCGGGCTCGTGGTGCAGCCGGCCGCGGACGGGAGCGGGCCGACCGGCATCGCACGCGTCGTCGGCCACCCCATGGGCGGCGGCTGGGCGGAGTTCGCTGCGGTGCCGACCAGCGCCCTGGCGGTGCTGCCGGACAGCGTCTCCGCGACGGACGGCGCCGCGCTGCCGCTCGCCGGGCTCACCGCGCTGCGGCTGCTGCGCGCGGCCGGACCTGTCCTGGGACGACGGGTGCTGCTGACCGGCGCGTCCGGGGGTGTGGGCCATTACGTGACCGAACTCGCGGCCGCCGCAGGGGCGGAGGTCACCGCCGTGACCCGGGACGCCGCACGCGGGGCCCGGCTCACCGAACTCGGTGCGGCCCGGATCGTCCACCAGCCGGCCGACGCACGCGGACCGTACGACATCGTGCTGGAGTCGACCGGCGGTCAGGCCCTTCCCGTCGCCCTCGCGCGGCTCGCGAAGCGGGGCACGCTCATCTGGTTCGGGCAGGCCAGCCGCACTCCGGTGACGCTCGATTTCTTCGACTTCTTCAACGGCCCCGAGTCGGCCGTCATCCGCCACTTCCACTACCTCGACGCCGACACCGGCCTCGGCGACGACTTGGCGGCTCTGGTCCGGCTGACCGCCGAAGGCCGCCTGCACCCCGAGATCGGCCGCGTCGCGGACTGGGCCGACACCGCGAGTGCCCTCACCGATCTGCGGGACCGCCGCATCCGCGGCAAGGCGGTACTCACGCTCTCCTGAGCAGCCGAGACATCCAGCGACCGCAAGGCAAGAAACCACAGAAGGAGCCCCACCATGACCGAGCCCACGGCAACCACCGAGATCACCGCGCCCACCGCCTCGACCGACCCGCGGGCCGTCGTCATCCGCTACGTCGAGGCCGTTCGTGACGGCGACGCCGACGTCATCTTCGAGAGCTTCGCCGAGGACGCGACCTGGCACTACCCGGGCGGCGATCTGCCGATATCGAAGGTGTGGCGGGGCCGCGACGCGATCATCAACGACTTCCTGGGCAGCATGGGGCCGATCCTCGTGCCCGGCACGACGAAGGTCGAGTTGGTCAGTACGATCGCCGAGGGCGACCGCGTGGTCGCCGAGTGGACCTCCAAGGCCCGGACCGTGTACGGCGGCACGTACGACAACCGCTGCATCGGGATCTACACGGTCCACGCCGGCCGGATCACGTCCGTCATCGAATACGCGGACACCCGGCATGTGGCGGCCGTCCTCTTCCCTGCCGGCAACTGACCTGGTGCGGCGTCGAGTTCCTCCAGTCGAGTTCTTCCACTCGACCGGTGTCGGGGCCGGGACGCCGCGCCGCACCTAGTTCGTGGTGTGCGTGGGGTAGACCTCGACGTCGGTGTAGGCGCCCTTGATCGCTCCCGCGCCCTCGGGCCACTTCAGGGTCACCGAGTGGGTCTCGTTCGGGGGCGTCACCAGGAGGTTGGTCGGGTGCGAAAGGCTGTCGCCGCTGCTGTCGATGTCGTAGGCGAGGTTGAAGACGGCGGCGTCGCCGGGCTTCAGAGTGGTGACGCGCGGCTGGGCGTGGCCGCGGCCGACCGGGTTCGAGGTGTTGTCCTCGTCCTTGATGTCGACGCCGGCGAAGCCCGTCGCCGAGCAGGTGGTCGAGCCCCGGTTGATCATGGTGACGTCGATCCGGCCCGTGGACTCGTCCGGAGCGGCGTCCGCGGCGTCGATGGCCAGGTCCGCCGTCTTGCAGAACGTGACCTTGCCGGTCTTCGACGCGCCGCTCCCGGCGCCGGCCCCGGCCTTGGAGTCCGAGCCGCCCTCCGACTTCGCGCCGTCCTGTGACGTCTCACCACTGCCCGAGGACGCGGACCCCGAGGACGAGGACCCCGAGGAGGAGGAGGACGAGGAGCCGTTGGCCGCCGCGTCCGACCCGGAGTCGTCGCCGTTGCAGGCGGTGAGCGAGAGGGTGGCGGCGAGGCCGAGGGCGGCGAGAGCGGAGACGCGGGTGTACTTCATGGTGTCCCCCAGGAGGAGTGCGGTGCGTGCGGTCTGAAGTATTTGTATCCCGCACTGAGTTACAGGCGGTTTCCCGCGAGGTCTTCGTTCTGTCACAGCCCGTAGATGCCAGGGCCTGAGGTTGGGGCGACGCACACGCGCCGGTACGCCGTCCGAGCCGGGGTCCGGAATCCGGCAGGAAACGCCCCCGCACCCCGCGTACACCGCGCCCCGACGGCCGGAAACCGTTCACTCGTCAGGGCGACGAAAGCCACAGGTCAAAGCTGCTAGCGTACCGCGAGAAGCACTTCTTCTCCGCGACCACTTCTTCTCCGCGACCACCTTTCTCCGCGAGCCCTTCTTCGCCGCGCGCCTCACGCTCCTCCGTCTCCGCCGCGGCAGTTCGCCGGGCCACGGACCCGATGACGCTCCAATCAGCGATTCGTCATGCGCTTTCACGCGCTGAACATCGCGGCCCTGCCGCGGTCCGAGGGGGACGACAGGCATGACCGGACTGACCAACTCCACCCGGGCGATCCTCAAAGCGACCTACACCCAGCCCGTTCCGTCGGCCGTACCGGCCGAGCCCTCCGAACCGGGCGCCGCCGCGCGCGGGACATCGATGTCGGTGTTCGCCAAGTTGAACTTCATGCGGTCACTGGGGCTGACCCGTGCCGAGACCGACGCTCTGGAAGAGCGGCTGCGCGGCGAGAGCACCGAAACGGGCAAGAGCACCGAACTGGCCGAAGCGCTCCGGACCATCCTCCCCTCCCTCCTCGACAGCGACCCGGCCACCGCCGCGAACACCGCCCGGCTGTACGCCGATGTCACCCCCGAGACACTGGCCGGCCTCGGCCGGGGCGTCGCGGCGGTGCGTGCGGCTCCGCGTACGGCCGTGCGCACGGACGGCACCGAGCCGGCCGAGACGGAACCGGCCACCGCGCGCCCCAGTGCGAGCGAAGTCGGCCAGCTCGTCGACCGCTTCGTCGAGGAGGCCGACGTCCAGCCGGTCGGCTGGCTGCACCTGGAGCGGATCGAGATGCAGCCGGTCGGCCTCGAGCGCGGCGAGCTCGTCTCGACCATCCCGATGGCACCGGGCGAGACCTCACGCGTGAGCCACAAGGAATGGTCGACCCAGAGCGAGGAGCTGTCCCGGATCGTCACGGACGAACTGGAGACGTACGCGGAGAAGGGCGTCGCCGAGAAGACGGACGTGGCGATGTCCACGGCCAACGAGTCCAAGCGCGACACCAACCTCAACTTCGGCGTCACGGCCAGCGGCAGCTACGGCACGGTCTCCGTCACCAGCACCTTCAACTACGGCGTCTCCACCTCCGACCACGAGTCGCGTCAGGCCAGCAACAAACACGCCACCGAGATCACGTCGAAGGCCTCCTCCCGCTCGCGCAAGGAGCACAAGGTCTCCTTCCGCACCGAGACGCGGCGCGGCGACGAGGACGAGGCGGCCCGCGTGATCACCAACAACTCCCCGCGCGTGATGCGCCTCGACTACTACCGGATCATGCGCAAGTGGCGCGTGGACCTCATGCGGTACGGCCTGCGCATGACGTACGACCTGGTGGTGCCGGACCCCGGTGGCGCGCTGCGGCGCCAGCTCATGGAGCTCGCCGAGATCGACCGGACCCTCGCCACCCCGTACGAGTTCGCCTTCGCCATCGACCAGATCGGCCGATCCAACTGGATGACGCTCGCCGCCCGTTACGGCGCGGCGGTGACCGCTCCGCCCGCGGAGTACCTCAGCCCGCCCGACTACACCTACGAGTTCCCCTCCATCATCGGTGAGGACGAGGCCATCGTCACGCGGTACCAGTCCTGGCAGATCGATCTGCCGGAGGGCTACGAACTCGTGCCGATCCAGTTCGAGGTCAACTACTACGGCTGGCCTCCCGCATCGCTGGCCCGCTTCGACGTGATCGGCGACGAGGCCGTGGAGGTCACGGCGACCCCGGTCGGCTCCGAGCTCAAGGGCCGCTACCAGTCCCAGCTCCTGCACCTGAACGGCAAGGTCGGCCACCTCTCCATCCAGTACACCCACCGCAACATCAGCTGGGCCGGGTTCCGGCTCGCCACCACGCTGCGGCTTACGGAACAGGCGTATCAGGCCTGGCAGCTCGCCACCTGGCAGAAGCTGCGCGAGGCCGCGGAGCAGCAGTACTACACGTTGCAGCAGCGGCTGCGGGACCGCCGTGAACAACTCCTCGGCGAACTGAGCCGCGACGACACCCTCACGCTGCGCCGCGCCGAACGCGAGGAGTTGATGAAGCGGTCGCTGCAGTGGCTCTTCGGCAGCGACTTCGACACCGCGCCCGACGCCATCGACTCGGTGCTCGCCGGGCTCGGCACCAACTCCACCCCGACCTGGACCGACGACATCGATCCGTCCACCCTTCCCGTCGACGCCGAGATGTGGCTGAAGATCCGGAAGTTCGGCGAGTTCGTCAAGTTCCTGCACCAGGCGGTGGAGTGGGAGAACGTCCTGTACTTCTTCTACCCGTACTTCTGGGGGTCGGAGAAGCTCGCCGAGACCAAACGGCTGCTGTGGCACCCCGATCCGCTGCGCCGCGAGTTCCTGCGGGCGGGCGCCGCGCGCGTGGTCCTGCCCATCCGGCCGGGGTTCGAGCGCGCGTTCTCCCGGCTGATGTCCACCGGCCGCATCGACGGCGACGGCTCACCGGACCCCCAGGACCCGCCGTACATGTCCATCGCCGAGGAGATCCAGGCGTACGCGCGGACCAACTATCCGGGCATTCCCCCCGCCAATCCCGACGTCGCCGCCCGGGCCAGGCCGCTCATCACCGTGAACCAGCAGCGGGCATGGCGCGAGATCGAGGCCATCGTCACGGCGCTCGAGGCGTACGCCGAGAAGGCGAAACAGCGGGTGGACCCGAAGTGGCGGGGCGCGCCGATCGAGCCGGAGTACTACCCCAGCACCCGGCAGGGCCTGCGGGTGCTGCTCGACGCCAGTCCGAACCTGGTCCTCAACGACCCCTGGGGCCGGCCGTATCTGTACCAGAACCCGGGGCGCACCGCGCCGTTCGTCGTCACCAGCCAGGGCGCGGATTCGTCGGCGGGCGGCACGGAGGAAGCGTCGGACATCTCCACCGACGCGGAGGGCAACCTCGTCGGCACCTGGTTCGAGTACACGCCGTGCAGCGGCCTCGACATCGAGGTCGGCTCCGACTTCTCCGAGAACGGCTAGCGGGAGCGCCATGGCGGACATCCGGCTCCTGGACTCCTTCTGCACGCTGCCGACCCGCAAGGTCGGCGCGGACGCCAACGGCAACATCGACGCCATGCGGCGGTACCTGGAGGGGCTCACCGCGGAGTACTACATGGTCGAGTGCTTCACGAAGTACTACACGCAGCGCTACCCGGACTCCGAGGTCATCAGCGAGATCAGCTATCTGAACACCAAGCGGTTCCGCGGTGTGACCGAGATCCTCGCCAAGTGGATCCTCCGTGAGTACCGCAATGTGTTCGGCCGCGACGCCCTGCGGCGCAACATCAAGACGCAGACGTCCGGCCGGCAGCTCCGCTCGGACATCCTCGGCGTCCGGACCGAGGGCACGACCCTGCTCCTCGAACTCGTCGAGGTGACCACGGTCGACGAGGCCAAGGACGCCGAGGTCGAAGACCTCAAGCACAAGATGGACACCCTGAAACGCTTCGTCATCGACCCGGCCCTCCAGGAGATGCTCTCCCTGCAACGCGCCGGGCGGGTGAGCCTCGGCGTCCCGACGCGGATCGAGGTGCGCCGGTCGACCTGGCGTCCGTACTGGCACGAGCTGTACTACCCGCTCCTGCCGACCCAGGCCGCCACGGGGGCGCCCGGCAGCGTCAAGTACGAATGGATCTGCTACAAACCCACGTTCCGTCCCGACGGCATCGGCAAGGACGGCCTGGTGCTGTACGAGATCCACACCACCCCCCTGCCGCAGGGCGCGCCCCTCGAAGTGCTCAACAGGGTCGCCCGGCGCCTGCGCGAACTGGAGAACCAGCATCAGCTCGTGCTGCTGCCCGCGATGCAACAGTACTGGGACGACAACGACGCCGACGGCAGGGAGCTGAAGAAGTGGCTCGCCATCGGCCTCGGCGCGGCTCTGCTCGTCACGCTCGTGGTGATGGCCTGGCCCGCCGCGGTGCCGCTCGCAGCGGCGGCGGTCGAGACCGCGGGGGCAGCCGGAGCCACCGGGGCCGCCGAGGCCGCGGGCGCCGCGGAGGCCGCCCAGTTGGCGAACGCCGTGCGGTACGCCCAGAGCGCGACGAAGGTCCCGGGTTACTTCGAGCGGGCGCAGGCGGCCCTGCGCCCGCTGCTGTCCGGCGGACCCGGCCTGGGTCTCGTGGGCAGTCACTGAGTCGCGGCCGGGGCGCGGCCCATGGCGTCCGGGTCGTCAGGAGGCGCGGCTCGTCAGGAGGCGTTGTCGAAGACGACGTTCTTGGTCTCGACCGCCCCCGCCGCCCGACCCGGCGCCGCCTGGCGGGCCCAGTACAGGTTCGTGTGTGCGACGACCAAGTCCGGCGTCGGCGCGCCCCATGCGGTCTTGTCGACCGTCGTATGGGCGTCGCTCACCAGCGTCGTGTCGTACCCCCTGACGAACGCGCCGTGGAGGGTCGAGCGGATGCACGCGTCGGTCTCCGCGCCCGTGACCAGGAGCCGCCCCACCCCGAGCCGTGACAGCACGGCCTCCAGCGTGGTGTCCTCGAACGCGTCGCCGTAGCTCTTCTCGACGATCGGCTCGGCGTCCATGGGGGTGAGTTCAGGGACGAGCCGCCAGCCGTCGCTCCCGCGCGTGAGTCCCTCGTCGAAGTGCTGCACCCAGACGACCGGAACCCCTTCCTGCCGCGCCCGCTCGACGAGTCCGGAGATGTTCGCGACGACCTCGTCGCGCCGGTGGCTCCCCTCGACGACGTCCTGCTGCACGTCGATGACAAGGAGTGCGGTGTTCGGCCGGTTCTCCAATGTGGTCATGGTCCACCTTCGTTCGCTCGCGCCGGGCTCATCTCTCCCCACGCTAGCCCCACCCACTGACAGCCGGTCCTGGGCACAGCCGCTGTCACGCTCGTGACCCGCTTCACATTCCGACATGCGGGCCGGGGTGGGCGATCGGTTGGCGTGCGCCTAGGGTGAGCGGTGCAGCTGGTTCGCCCCGTCCGCCAGGCGGGATGCGTCGTAAGAGGGAACCCGGTGGGAATCCGGGACTGCCCCGCAGCGGTGAGTGGGAACGACCGCCGTCAACAGCACTGGACCCGACCGGGTCCGGGAAGCGACGGCCAGTAGGTGTCCCGTGTCCGGCCGACACGCGACGTGCCCGCGAGTCCGAAGACCTGCCCGTTGCCCGCACGCGACCGATCGCGTGCGGCCCTTTCGGTGACCTCGTGGGCGGGTCGGCGTACATATCGAGCGGCACGCGCGGCATCCGCCCGCGACGTGGTCCGCCCGGTCGGTCGTCCCTTCGCGCCATGTCCGGTCTCCGGGAGAACCAGGACACATCTCGCGAAGGAGAGTTCCGTGACAGCGCAGCCCGCGGCCGCGGCGGCACGAGCCACCGTGTACGGCTACCCCCGCCAGGGTCAGAACCGGGAACTGAAGAAGGCCGTCGAGGGGTACTGGAAGGGCCGCGCCACCGCTGCCGCCCTCCGGGAGACCGCGGCGGACCTGCGCCGTTCCAACTGGCAGCAGTTGGCCGACGCCGGCATCGACGAGGTGCCGACCGGGGACTTCTCGTACTACGACCACGCTCTCGACACCAGTGTCATGGTCGGCGCTGTCCCCGAGCGGCACCGCGCGGCCGTCCAGGCCGACGCCCTCGACGGCTACTTCGCGATGGCGCGCGGCACGCAGGACGTGGCGCCGCTGGAGATGACGAAGTGGTTCGACACCAACTACCACTATCTGGTGCCCGAGTTGGGCCCCGACACCGTGTTCCGGGCCGACTCCGCCAAGCAGGTCACCGAGCTGACGGAAGCCCTCGCGATCGGGCACACGGCACGCCCCGTCCTCGTGGGCCCCGTGACCTACCTCCTGCTCGCCAAGCCCGCGCCGGGCGTGGCCGCGGACTTCGACCCGCTGACGCTCATCGACCGGCTGCTGCCCGTGTACGCCGAGGTGCTCGCGGACCTGCGTGCGGCGGGCGCCGAGTGGGTCCAGCTGGACGAGCCCGCCCTGGTCCAGGACCGCACGCGGGCCGAGTTGAACGCCGCCGAGCGCGCCTACCGCGACCTCGGGGCCCTCACCGACCGCCCCAAACTGTTGGTCGCCTCGTACTTCGGGCGCCTCGGTGACGCGCTGGGCATCCTGGCCAAGGCGCCGGTCGACGGTCTGGCCCTCGACTTCACCGAGACAGCCGCCGCCAACCTCGGCGACCTCGCCTCCGTCGGCGGGTTGTCGGGCAAGCGGCTTGTCGCGGGCGTCGTCAACGGCCGCAACATCTGGATCAACGATCTGGAGAAGTCCCTCGCCACGCTGGGCACGCTCCTCGGTCTCGCCGACCGCGTGGACGTCGCCGCGTCCTGCTCGCTCCTGCACGTCCCGCTGGACGCCGGCGCCGAGCGGGACATCGATCCGCAGGTCGCACGCTGGCTCGCCTTCGCCCGGCAGAAGACGCAGGAGATCTCGGTGCTGGCGCGCGGACTCTCGCAGGGCACCGGCGCCATCGCGGCCGAACTCACCGCGAACCGCGCCGACCTGGCCTCCCGCGCCGGTTCCGCCCTCACCCGCGACCCGGCCGTCCGCGCCCGCACCGCCGCGGTCACCGACGCCGACGCCCGCCGTTCGCAGCCATACGCGGAGCGCGCGGCTGCCCAGCGCGCCGCTCTCGGTCTGCCGCTGCTTCCGACGACGACCATCGGCTCCTTCCCGCAGACCACCGAACTGCGCACCGCCCGCGCCGACCTGCGGGCCGGACGGATCGACACGGACGGATACGAGGAGCGCATCAGGAACGAGATCCGCGAGGTCCTGTCCTTCCAGGAGAAGGCGGGCATCGACGTCCTGGTGCACGGCGAGCCCGAACGCAACGACATGGTGCAGTACTTCGCCGAGCAGCTGACCGGCTACCTCGCCACGCAGCACGGCTGGGTGCAGTCCTACGGCACCCGTTACGTCCGCCCGCCGGTCCTCGCCGGCGACATCTCACGGCCCGAGCCGATGACGGTCCGCTGGACGACGTACGCGCAGTCGCTGACGAGCCGCCCCGTCAAGGGCATGCTCACCGGCCCCGTCACCATGCTCGCCTGGTCCTTCGTCCGCGACGACCAGCCGCTCGGCGACACCGCCCGCCAGGTCGCGCTCGCCCTGCGCGACGAGGTCAACGACCTTGAGGCGGCCGGGACTTCGGTCATCCAGGTCGACGAGCCCGCCCTGCGCGAGACGCTCCCGCTG
Source organism: Streptomyces sp. NPDC005863 (assembly GCF_042871345.1). Taxonomy (NCBI): domain Bacteria; kingdom Bacillati; phylum Actinomycetota; class Actinomycetes; order Kitasatosporales; family Streptomycetaceae; genus Streptomyces; species Streptomyces sp. NPDC005863. The sequence continues at coordinate 113,694 of NZ_JBIAII010000002.1, forward strand.
CGCGCCGCGGACCACCCCGCCTACCTGGAATGGGCCACCGGATCCTTCCGTCTCAGCACCAGCGGGGTGCGGCCGGACACGCAGATCCACACGCACATGTGCTACGCCGAGTTCGGCGACATCGTGCAGGCCATCGACGACCTCGACGCGGACGTCATCAGCCTGGAGGCGGCCCGCTCCCACATGCAGGTCGCCCGCGAACTCGCCGCTCACGGCTACCCGCGGGAGGCAGGACCCGGCGTGTACGACATCCACTCCCCACGCGTACCGAGCACCGAGGAGGCAGCGGCCTTGCTGCGTACGGGACTTGAGGCGATCCCCGCCGACAGGCTCTGGGTGAATCCGGACTGCGGCCTCAAGACCCGCGGCTGGCCCGAGACCCGCGCCGCTCTGGAGAACATGGTCGCGGCGGCCAGGACGCTCCGCGGGGAGCTGTCCGGCTCGTGATCCTCGCGGGCGCGGGGCCGGGCGTCGTCGGGGCGCCCGGCCCCGCACCCCGGTGACGCGGTGCGGCAGATCCGGCGTGCGGTAGAACTGGCGTAAAGAGGCAGGTCAGATCGGTTATCATCGGATATCTGCTCACGGTCGGCCGGACGCCGGAAGACACCCTGACCCTCCGAGGGAATCGGAAAGGACACGTACGGTGTGCTGCCCCTTCTGCAGGCTCCCCGACAGCCGCGTCATCGACAGTCGATCGACCGATGACGGGACCTCCATCCGTCGCCGGCGGCAGTGCACCCACTGCCAGCGCCGGTTCACCACGGTGGAGACCTACTCCCTGCTCGTGGTCAAACGCAGCGGCGTGACCGAGCCGTTCAGCCGTACCAAGATCGTCAGCAGCGTCCGCAAGGCGTGCCAGGGCCGCCCCATCACCGAGGACATGCTCGAACGGCTCGGCCAGCAGGTGGAGGAGAACGTACGGGCGTCGGGCAGCGCCCAACTGTCCACCCACGAGGTGGGGTTGGCCGTCCTGGAGCCGCTCAGCGAGCTGGACCCGGTGGCGTACATGCGGTTCGCCTCCGTGTACCGCGCCTTCGAGTCGCTCGCCGACTTCGAGAACGCCATCGCCGACCTGCGGGCCAAGTGCCGCTAGGGTTTCCCGTTTCGATCGGGCCGCGCGGGTAGTCCCGGGGGACCACCCGCGCTCAGCCACGGGGACGAGGGTCAGCAGGCGCCGAGGTCCTGCCAGACGCCCCACTGTCCGGTGGTGCCGGGCTCCTCGCCCGTCGTCCACCACTTCGCCTTCCAGGTGTGGCCCTTGTGCGACACCTGCTGGCCGCCCGTGTAGACCGTGCCCGAGGCCCAGGGCGCCGCCGTGCACTGGTTGCCGCTGCCGCCGGTGACGGTCAGGGTGTACGTCGCCGTGTGTGCGGCGGACGGGCTCGCGCCGCTCACCACCAGTTTGTACGTGCCGTTGACGGCTGCCGCGGTCGTTGCGACGGTGAGCGTCGAGGTGCCTCCGGCCGTCACCGACGTGGGGCTGAGGGAGGCGGCGACGCCGGCGGGAGCGCCGCTGACGGTGAGTTTCACGGTCTGGGCACTGCCCGCGGTCACGGACGTCCGTACCGTCGCACTCGTGGAGGCGCCTGCCTTGACCGTGCCGGACTCCGGGGTGGCCGTCAGCGAGAAGTCGTCGCTCGGCGCCGTGCCGCCGCTGGTGAACGGCGCGAAGATGCGGGAGAAGTCCCAGGTGTTCTGCTCGATGCCGGAGCAGTTGTCCGCCGCGGCGCCGCCGGGGCAGCCGCCGTTGTCGCGCTGGAGCGCCCAGAAGGAGATCATGTTGATCCCCTTCGCACCCGCCCAGTCGTACACCTCGCGGGCGTCGGCGAGCGTGAACGTCTCGGCCGGGCCGAAGTCGTCGACGCCGGGCATCTCGGTGACGCCGATCATGCCCCACAGCTGGGCCGCGCTCTTGCCCGGGTAGAGCTTGGCGAGCTGGTCGTAGAGGCCCTGGGCGGCGGTCTTGGTGTCCTCGGCCATGTCGTGCGAGGCGTTGTCGTAGTAGTCGAACGTCATGAGGTTGACGACGTCGATCCGCGCGCCGTTGGCCACCGCGTTCTTGAGCACGGCGAGACCGCTGGCCGCCGGGCCGCGGGTCGTCGTCGGCAGGGTGTACGAGACCTCCAGCTTGCGGCCGCTCGCGGCGGCCCAGTCCTGGACCTTCTTGATGGCCTTGTTCCGCCGGTCGATGCCGGCCGCGTTGTCCAGGGCGTCGACCTCGATGTCCATGTCGAGCCGCGGGATGTCGTAGGTCGTGACGACCTTCTCGTAGACGGCCGCGATCTGGTCGACGTCCGTACAGCTGTCGGCGATCTCGGTTCCCGTGGTGTCCGCCGTGTAGCCGCCGAAGGACGGGATGACGTCCCCGCCGCGCCCCTGGATCGTCTTGATGTCGGCGCCGAAGGACGCGGGGGCGACGGGCAGCGAGGTGTCGCCGTTCCAGTAGGCGGTGCAGGAGCCCTTCGTCGCGGTCTGGAGGAACGCCATCGTCAGGTGCTTGGCCCCGGACTGGGCGCTGAGGGCGGCGGGGCTCTCGCCCGTCCACGACTCGAAGTACGGGGCGAAGACGTGGGCGGGGAGCGGGGTCGCGGCCTGGGCGGGGGCGCCGGAGACCGCGGTGAGACCGAGAGCGGCCACTGCGGTGGCCACCGCAGTGAGAGTGGCACGGAGGGAGCGCATACGTCTCATGGCCATCCAAGAGGTGAGGCGGCGTCAACTCAGCTGTGACGCACGGGAGGTGCTTACGGAATAGCCCTGTGATCAGATGCATGTCAATGGTCTGAATCAAGTAAGGACTAGACCAATTCGAGGCGCTCTCCCGGTCCCGGACAGCGGTGCGTCGCGGTCCCTGCCGTGGGGGTGCTGGTCAGCCCGGCATCCCGGACCCCGGCACCGTTCGGGGTGGTCGGGGCGCGTCGGCGTACCACCTGACCACGATTTCACGCACTCAGGCCCGGCCGGGGGCTGCCCCAGCCGGGCCTGTGGTGCGGTCAGTCGGGCGGATTCACCGCCTGGACGGACGAGACGGACGAGACGGAAGTGACGGACGAGGCTGACGGGTCAGGGGCAGGTGACGAGGATGATGGAGACGGCCGTGCAGGTCACGGACGCAGAGTCGTTGGCGGTGCTGGGGTCCGTCGGGGCGGAGGCGGTGCGCTGGCCGGTGACCTTGACCGGGCCGAGGGTCAGCAGCGACAGCGGGACGCGGAACGTCTTGTTGGCGCTCGCGTTGTCGGCGATCGCTCCGTAGGTGCACGTCACCGTCGAGCCGGACACAGTGCACCCGGAGGCGAGGTTGGTGGCGGTGGCGCCCCGCGGGAGCTTCGCGGTGAGGGTGGCCGAACTGACCGCGGCAGGGCCGGTGTTGTGGGCCGTGAGGGTGTAGGACACGTACGGCACCAGGAGGCTGAGGTGCGGCTGGGCGGTGAGGTTGACGTCGATGTCCGCCTTCACCACCGGGGACGGCGTGCCGGTGAAGGCGACGCCGTATGGGCCGGTGAACCCGTCGATCGTGGCCGTGACGGCGTTGGTCCCGGCGTCGATCACCGAGACGGTGCCGCTGCCCACGTTGGACGCGTAGACGGCGGTGCCGGACGGGTCGACCCGGACTCCCGCCGGACCGTCGCCGACGGGAACGGTCGCCGTCACCGCGTTGGTCGCCGTGTTGATCACCTTGACGTCGTCGCTGCCCGTGTCGGCCACGTAGGCCCGGGCACCGGCGGGGTCGAACGTGACGGCGTTCGGCGCGGTACCGACCGGGATGGTGGCGTTGACCGCCTTCGTCGCCGTGTCGAGGACCGACACCGTGGTGCCGCCGTTGTTGGTGACGTAGGCGAAGGCCCCGGAGGGGCTGACCGCCACACCGGAGGGGGCCAACCCCACCGGGACGGTGTCGGTCACCGTGTTCGTCGCGGTGTCGATCACCGAGACCGTGTTCTCGTTGTTGTTGGTCACGTACGCGGTGGCGCCCGACGGGGCCATGGCCACGCCGTTCGGGCCGTTGCCCACCGGGATGCTGGCGCTGACCGTGTTCGTCGCCGTGTCGATCACCGACACCGTGGTCCCGCCGCTGTTGGCGACGTACGCGCGGCCGCCGGACGGGGTGAACGCGACGTTGAGGGGGTTGCTGCCGACCGGGATGGTCGCGGTGACGGCGTTGGTGTCCGTGTCGATCGCCGAGACGGTGGCCTCGTCGAAGTTGGTGACGTAGGCGCGCGCGCCGGCCGGATCGACCGCCACGCCGACGGGGCTGTTGCCGACGGTGATGCTGCCGGTGACGGTGTTCGTGCTCGGGTCGACCACCGAGACGGTGTCACCGTTGAAGTTGGCCACGTACGCGGAGGGGCCGGAGGCGGCCTGCGCGGGTGCGGGGAGCGCCACCACGCCGGCCAGCGCCAGGGCGCCACCGGCGGCCAGGGAGATCAGCCGCCGCCTCCGTACGGCACGGGACGATCCACCGGTTCCGGAGTGGCCGGAGGGTACGGAGGGTACGGAGGGTACGGAGGGTACGGAGGGTCTGGAGAGTGCACGGATCAAAGGACTTCCCCCTTCAGCGGTTCCGCACCCTGACGGCGGTCCCGACAGACCGGACCCGAGAACCGGCAGGTGTGCGGTGGTGCGGGCCCCGCCCGATGACCGGCGGCGCCGACGCCCGGCGGCGTCCTCGGCATCATCCCGCTCGCTCCACGACTCAGGTGCCGAACGGCCGTTGTTGTCCGGATACGGCCAACAGGTGGCCGTCCGGCACCTTGACACAGCCCGGTCAGTTCACGGGTCCCAGGCGCAGGGTCTGCTCGGCCGCCGTCCTGCCTCCGCCGACGTTTCCGCCGGACGTGTCGGTCCAGGCCCGGGTCGGCGTGGTCTCGGCGGCCCTGCCCTCGACGCCGGAGAGGCCCATGACCAGTCCGCTGTACCGGTTGACCAGGCGCACGGTGCCCGTGGCCCGTCCGTCGGCGTTCCGGCCGGGGACGACGAACCACTGCTGGCCGACGGTGGGGCCGGACTTGGGCGCCGCGGTCACGGTCGGCTCGGCGCCCCAGGCGCGGCCCGCGTCGGTGGTGGAGTCGACGCCCAGGAGCCGTCCGGTGGCAGCGTTGGTGATCCGGTACGAGCCGTCGGCGTTGGAGGCGAAGACCCAGCGCCCCCGGGCGGAGTTCCCGCCGGCCGGCCGTGAGGTGGTGCCGTTGCCGCGGGCGGACTGGACGAGGGCGCGGCCCGTACCGTTGCTGATGGTGTAGGCGGTGCCCGTGGTGACGGGCGCGGCCGGGACGCTGGTGTCGACGGTGGTCTCGTAGTACTCGCCGTCAGCGCCGCCCGAGCAGGAGAACGAGCAGTAGCTGCGGAACTTCCGTCCGACGATGGTGGATCCGGTCTTGTTCACCGAGTCGAGCATCCACCGGTACCAGGATCCCGAGCGGTACGCGCCGGTGTCGCTCATCAGCTTCCACTTCTGGGTGGCGAGGTCGTCGGTGACGTAGAAGCGCTGCGGTTCGGAGCTGTCCTGAACGATCGCCTCGGGCTGGCCGATGTACTTGCCGAGGTGGGCGTCGTACGCGATGTTCATGGTCAACAGGTCGGACTTGGCCGGGAGTTCACCGGCAGCCTGCTGTTCCTGTACGGAGCCGTCGTTGGCCGGGTCGTAGTCGTGCTCCACGGGGGTGTAGCCGGTGGGGTGGCCGGCGTCGACCGGTTCCATGTTGCTCTCCAGGCCGCCGATCCCTGGCTGCGACCAGGCGCCGTCGTACCACTTCTTCCAGGAGCCGGGTGCCAGCTTGGCGGACATCGGGGCGCGGGCCACGTGGGCCCGGCTGCCGTCCGTCCATCCGCCCGGGACGCCGCCCTTGGGGATGACACGGGAGTTGTAGTAGACGTAGAAGTAGCCCGACGCGGTGTCCACGAACAGCCGCGGGTCGCCGTTGCCGTAGTGGTAAGTGTCGTGCGGGAACGCCTTGTTGTCGCCCCGCTCGGTGCTGTAGGGCGAGGTCAGGACGTGGTCCTTGATCTTCCAGGTCTTGCCCCGGTCCTGGGAGACGGCGTAGTCGATCGCGTCGTAGTGCAGGCCGTCACCGAAGGGCTGCGGGGTGAACTCGTTGTGGACCAGGCCGTACCAGTGGCCGGTGTCCGGGTCGACCCAGACGCCCATGAGGTCGCAGTAGTTCTTCCGCGCGTAGTGCGAGGTGTCGGCGGCCGCGGTGGCCTCGCGCCCGGTGGGGCTGTTGTCGCACCGCCAGGTGGTGTCGTTGTTGCGGTCGGCGGAGTTCGCGGGGTCGACCGCGTCACTGAGCGCGCCGTCCCTGGTGGCGGTGTCGAAGTCCTTGCCGGAGTAGAACGTCCACTTGCGGGGGTCCTGCGCGCCGTACAGGGCGTGGGCGGACTGGTAGTGGAACGACCCGTCCCGGTCGATGAAGGTGGCGGCGGGCGTGTCGTCGGGGTGGGTCCACGGTCCCTTCTGCCCGACGGTGATCTTGTACGTGGGGTCGTCGGACGCGGCGGGCGCGGGGGCCGCCACAGCGAACAGGACGGCGGCGCCCGCCGCGACGGCGGCGAGCGTTCTTGCTCGGGAACGGAGTGACACGGGTACTCCTCTCGGTCCGGACGTCGCGGCGGACGGAGGTGTCCGCGCGACGGTGGTTCGCTCCGCGCCTGCGCGTCGCGACGTCACGGCGTCACGACGTCACGGCGCGAAGTCGTTGCGCGGGGTCGTTGCGCGCAGTCACCACGCGAAGACCGCCCAACCGCGGTGCGGCAGCGGGGCGTTGAGCTCCGACACGGCTGCGGTGGTTTCGGCGGGGGCCTCGCTTGTCGTCGTTTCGACCTCGGCCGGCTCGGCGAGCGGAGCGAGCAGCGTGGCCCGTACGTGTACGTGGTGACCTTCCCCGGCCCCGTGAGGCGGACGAGTCGGGCCAGGGAGGTGGATGCGGGGGCGCGCCGGGTCGGCGCTGCCGTTGGCCACCGCGAGCCGGTGACCGCCGTCCGCGGCCCCCGTCACGTACGGGATCAGGTGCGGGGCCCCGCTCACCAGCGGGAGTTGGGGCCGCTCGCCCTCCAGGAAACGGATCGTCGCGTGCAGCAGCCGTCGGCTCTCGTCGCCGCGCGCCAGGTCGGCCGGTGCCGTCGCGGGCAGGGTCGCGACGCGGCCGCCCAGCGCGTTGACGAAGTGGCAGCGCCCCGCGCCCCACGTACGACCGTCGGGCGTCCGGATCCGGGTGAGGACGCGGGCACCGGCCAGGGGCACGACGCGGGCCAGCGCCGGCTGGACGTCCACGCTCAGGAACGCGCCCCCGCCGCCCGCTTCATCGTCACCACCGCCCTCCCCCTCCGCGCCCTCCGCGCCCTCCGCGCCATCCGCGCCGAGAATCTGTTCCATCGCGTACGGGCCCGGGAGCGCCGGATCGTCACGGCCGAGCACCTCGGTCACCCGTACGCCCATCAGGTCTGCGAAGCCGCGCCGGGTCAGGGCGTGCACGGCCACGCCGTCCAACAACAGCCCGCCGCGCAGGAATGCGCGTATCTCGTCGTCGTCGAAGGCGTGGACCTGACGCCCGAACACGGCCTGTACGGGAGCCGGCCGCTCGGTGACCGGCACACCGTGACCGAGAAGGAAGTCCGCGGTCCGCGCGGGGTCGGCCACCAGGCCGTCCAGGCCGCCCAGCCCGTCCGCCTCCGCGGGCAGCCGGGCCGCCGTGTCCTGCCGCCAGGGCAGACCCACCCCGAGCGGGGCCGCGTCGTCCGCGACGTGGCGTGCGGCCGGGCACTCCCGGGCCAGCCAGTCCAGGGCCGGCCTGGACCGGCGCAGCAGCTGGTCGATGTCCGGGAAGTTCTCGGCGTGCTCGGCGTGCGTGGGGTGGAGGTTGAGCAACAGCGCGCCCGCGCCGACGAGTTGCGCGGTGACCATCTCCGACCAGGTCTGGGTGTCCGACTTCGACCAGGAGGTGTGCGGCCAGTTCTCGATCTCCGGCTCGCAGGCCACGTGGCCGGGGCGGAGCGCGCGCTGCGCCTGGAGGGACCAGAGCCCGGAGGCGAGGGTGCGGGCGGGCGTGTCGGAGTACGGGGCGAAGTGCGGGCGGTGGGTGACCTCGCCCCCGATGGACAGCGCGCCGAACAGCCCCTCCCAGTCGCGCCCCTCCACGGAGTGCCGGGCGGGCAGGGAACTCATGAGACCCAGCCGCGAGCGGCCGCCCGAGCGCTCCCGCACCACGTCGGCCAGGCCCTCGGCGACTTCGAGTTGGGCCGTGTGCCACACCTGTTGCAGTTGGGCGCGCCACGGGTGGGGCGGGCCGGGTGCGGTGACCGCCGCGACCACCTGGTCCCGGGTGACCGGCTCGCCGACGCGTGACGCGAGGCGCCGCAGCATGAGCGGCTCGAAGCCGCCGCCCCAGTCGAGCGGGGCGTGGTTGTGGAAGCGGAAGTCGTCCTCGACCCACAGCACGCGGAAGCCGAGTTCGGCGAAGAATCCGTAGTGCGCGAAGAGCCAGCGGCGCCACACGGGGCAGGCGAAGGACGCCTGGGCGGCGGCGCGTTGACCGGTGGGCGAGACCATCGGCGCGAAGCCGAGGGTGCCGATGCGGCCCCGGTCGGCGTGGCCGACGGTGACCCAGGGGTTGAGGCTGACCCGCAGGCTCGCGGCGGCGAGTATGTCGCGGGCCTCGGCGGCGGCCGCGAACCACCGGGCCTCCTCCGCGCCGGCGAGGTGCCCGGTGTGCCACTGTTCGGCGCCGAGCAGGAGCACCACCTCGTCGACGCCGTTCTCCCCGCACACCTTGGCCAGCGAACGGGCGCGGTCGGCGAGGTCGGCGCCGGGCCGCAGCTGGAAGCGCAGGTGATAGCGCGCCCGCCGGACGGGTCGGGCCTCCGCCGGGTCCCACTCCGTACCGGTGTCCATCCGCGGTCCCCTCGCCGAGCTCGTCCTGTGAGGTACCTGGTGAAGTACCTGGTCAATTGCCTGGCCGCGCTTGCCGGTTGGGACTCCGTGGTGTCAGCAGGTGCCGGTGTCCGGTGCGGCAGCAATTAGTTCGGCTAGGATCCAAAATAAAGGGAGGCCCGTCAACAGGTTCACGACAACTCCACAGGTCCACGACAGCGCATCAGGTTCACGACAGCGCCTCGCCGACCCGACCCGCCCCTCCCCCACCCCGCGCCCCCGCATAATTTGGACGGCACCCGCGCTATACGACCCTCGGCAAGGAGCGGCCCCGGTGAAGGCAGACCTACGCGGCGCAGGCATACGCGACCTGGGCAGGTCGAGGGTGCCGCGCGCCGGCGACCGTGCTTCCCTGCGCCGGGCCAACCTCAGCCTGGTGCTGCGTCTCCTGCGTGACGCCGGCCCCCGGCCCCGCGCCCAGATCGCGGCCGACACCGGACTGCCGAAGGCCACCATCACCCACCTGGTCGCGGAACTCATGGAGTGCGGTCTGATACGGGAGGGTGCGGCCGAGCGGCACGGTTCGGTCGGCCGGCCCGGCCGTACGGTGGAGATCGACGGCCGCACCGTCTGCGGCATCGGCGTCGAGATCAACGTCGCCTATCTGAGCCTGATCGCCGTCGACCTGCGCGGCGAGGTCACGGCTCGGCACCGCGCCCCGCTGGACGCCCGCGGCAGCGAACCGGCCGACATACTCGACCGGATGGCCGAGGCCATCGGGGAGGCGTGCACGAGTCTGCGTGAGCGGGGCGTCGACCCGGTGGCGGTGACCGTCGCGGCCCCCGGCGTGATCAAGACCGGTTCCGGAGTGGTCTCGTACGCCCCCAACATCGGCTGGCAGGACGTCGCCGTCGTCGACGGACTGCGCGAGCGGCTCGGCCCCGGCGCGCCGCCGATCGGGCTGGAGAACGACGCGAAACTGGGGGCCGTCGCCGAGTATCTCGTCGCCGCGTCGGCCGACATCCACGACCTGATCTACATCACCGGTGAGACGGGCGTCGGCGGCGGCATCATCTCCGACGGCCGGCTGCTGCAGGGGGCGGCCGGTTTCGCCGGGGAGATCGGCCACATGCCGCTGGCGCCGGACGGCACGCCCTGCGTCTGCGGCCGGGTCGGCTGCTGGGAGACCATGGTCGGTCTGACGGCCCTGCTCCATCGGGCCGCACCGCCGCACGACCCGGTCCGCGACCCTGCCGTCGACCTGGAGGAACGGCTGACGGTGCTGCGCCGCCGCGCCGACGCGGGTGACGCCGCCACCCTCGCCGCCCTCGGCCGGATCGCCGACGGGCTCGCCTTGGGTGTGGCGCTGCTTGCCGATGTGCTCAATCCCCGGGCCGTCGTCCTCGGCGGTTACTTCACCCACTTCGGCGACCACTTGACCGACCGGGTGCGCGCCGGGTTCGCCGCCCGGGTCATGGCTCCCGATGCGGGCGGCTGCGAGATCATGCTGTCGTCCCTGGGCTTCAGCGCCGCGGCGCGCGGCGGCGCCCATCTGGCCCTGGACAGGGTTTTCCAGGACCCGATCGGAACGGTCACTCCCTGAGCGGGACGGTCACGCCTGATCTGGACCGTGACACCCTGATCGGCACGCCATTCCCCACCCGCGGGCAAACCGGTCAGCACACCTCCGACTCGAAGGTCCGCAGCAGGTCCGCGGCGACGCTCACGGCGATCGTCGCGGGCTCCTTCCCGGTCACGTCCGTCAGCCCGATCGGGGTCTTGATCCGGTCGATGGTGGCGTCGTCGTGACCGCCCTCCGTGGCAAGCCGTTTGCGGAACCGCACCCACTTCGCCGCCGACCCGATCAGGCCGATGGAGCCGAGATGGCTCGTGCGCAGGGCGGCGTCGCACAGCGCGGCGTCCTCGGCGTGGTCGTGCGTCATGATCAGGACGTGGGTGCCGGGCGGCAGCTCCTCCAGGACCTCCTCGGGCAGCAGCGGCGTGTGGTGCACGTGCACCTGCGCCACCGCGTCGGCCAGCGGCGCGAGCCGCTGCTCGGCGAGCAACTCCGCGCGGGTGTCGACCAGATGCAGGTCGATGTCCTGACGCGCCAGGATGCGCGCGAGTTCGAGCCCGACGTGCCCGACGCCGAAGACCGCGACGGCCCGTACCACCGGCAGCGGTTCGAGCAGCACTGATACCGTGCCGCCGCAGCACTGCACACCGTGCTGGTTGGTCACCTTGTCGTTCAGGGCGAAGTCCAGCAACTCCGGCTCCGGCTTGGCCACTTGGATCATCTCCCTGGCCCGGTCGATCGCGACGGCCTCCACGTTGCCGCCGCCGATCGACCCCCACGTCCGCGTCCGCCCGACGACGAGCTTCGCGCCGGCGTCGCGCGGCGCGTGGCCGCGCACGGTCGCGACGGTCACCAGTACGCCGGACTCCCGGCGTGCCCGCAACCGCGCGACCGCGGCGATCCATGTCATGTCAGGCACCGTTCAACGCTGTCGCGTCGGTACGGAGCGTGCCGTCGGCGGCCCGCCCGGCTCCCGTGCCCGTGCCCATGCCCGCGCCCGCGCCACCGTCGACGGCCACGCCCGCGTGGGCGGCGCCGTCCTCTCGTACCGCCTCGATCGCCCAGAAGACCGCCTCCGGTGTCGCGGGCGAGGCCAGTTCGACGCTCACCCCGGCCGGACCGAACGCGCCGGCCGCCTGCCGCAGCGCTTCGCGTACCGAGAACGCCAGCATCAGCGGGGGCTCGCCGACCGCCTTGGAGCCGTAGACCGCGCCCTCCTCGGTGGCGTCCTCCAGGAGCGTCACGTTCAGCTCCTCGGGCATCTCCGAGAAGCTCGGCAGCTTGTAGGTGCTGGCGGCCTGGGTCAGGAGGCGGCCGCGGTTCGGTCCCTCGCCGGTGTCCCAGCGCAGGTCCTCCAGGGTCAGCCAGCCGGCGCCCTGCACGAACCCGCCCTCGACCTGACCGACGTCGATCATCGGCGACAGGCTGTCGCCGACGTCGTGCACGATGTCCACGCGCCGGATGCGGTACGCGCCGGTGAAGCCGTCCACCTCGACCTCGGCCGCGGCCGCGCCGTGGGAGAAGTACTTGAACGGCGAGCCCCGGAACGTCTTCGCGTCCCAGTGCAAGCCCTCGGTCCGGTAGAAACCGGCGGCCGACAGCTGGACCCGCTGGAAGTACGCGGTCCGCACCAGGTCGTCCCAGGCCACCTCCGCGTCGCTGCCCAGGGCGCGCGCGACGCCCTCGACGATGCGGACGTCCGCCGCGCTCGACCCGAGCCGGGTCGCGGCCACCTGCAGCAGCCGCTCGCGCAGCTGCTCGCAGGCGTTCTTGACCGCGGCGCCGTTGAGGTCGGCGCCCGCGCTCGCCGCGGTGGCCGAGGTGTTGGGGACCTTGTCGGTACGGGTCGGGGCCAGGCGCACCTTGTGCAGCGGGATGCCCAGGGTGGTCGCGGCCACCTGCAGCATCTTGGTGTGCAGGCCCTGGCCCATCTCGGTGCCGCCGTGGTTGATCAGGACCGAGCCGTCCTTGTAGATCAGCACCAGCGCGCCGCCCTGGTTGAAGGCGGTGAGGTTGAACGAGATGCCGAACTTGATGCCGGTGACCGCCAGCGCCCGCTTGGTGTGCGGGTGCGCGGCGTTGAACGCGGCGATCTCGCGCCTGCGGTCGGCGATGCCGGCGTTCTCCTGGACCTTCTCCCAGACGGCGGCGATCCTCCGGTGCTGGCGGACCGGCTGCCCGTACGGCGTCACCTGGCCCTCCCCGTAGAAGTTGCGCTCGCGCAGTTCCATGGAGTCGAGGCCGAGGAGCGGGGCGCAGCGGCCCATGATGTCCTCGATCACGAGCATGCCCTGCGGTCCGCCGAAGCCGCGGAAGGCGGTGTTGGAGACCTTGTTGGTCTTGGCGATGCGGCCGGCGACGCGGGCGTTGGGGATCCAGTACGTGTTGTCGATGTGGCACAGCGCGCGGGCCACCACCGGCTCGGACAGGTCAAGGCTCCAGCCGCCGTCCGCGGTGAGCGTGGCCTCCAGGGCCCGGATGCGGCCGTCGGCGTCGAAGCCGATCTTCCAGTCGGCGTGGAAGCCGTGCCGCTTGCCGGACATGGTCAGGTCCTGGGTGCGGTTGAGCCGCAGCCGGACCGGCCGTCCCGTCAGCTTGGCGCCGAGCGCGGCGACGGCCGCGAAGCCGTGCGGCTGCATCTCCTTGCCGCCGAAGCCGCCGCCCATCCGCAGACACTGCACGGTCACCTCGTGACTGTGCAGGCCGAGCACGTGCGCGACGATCTCCTGGGTCTCCGAGGGGTGCTGGGTGCTGCTCTGCACGAAGACCTGCTCGGCCTCGTCGATGTGCGCGAGCGCCGCGTGCGTCTCCAGGTAGAAGTGCTCCTGGTCGGAGAAGTGCAGCTCGCCGGTGAACACGTGCGCGGAGTCGGCGAACCCGGAGTCGACGTCGCCGGTCACCATCACGGGCCGTGCGCCGTGGAAGCTGTTCGCGGCGATGGCCTCCTGCAGCGTGACCACGGAGGGCAGTTCGTCGAGCTCCACCTCGACGGCCGCGGCGCCGAGCCGTGCCGCCTCCAGGGTCTCGCCGAGCACCCAGGCGACGGCGTGGCCGTGGAACATGACCACGTCGGGGAAGAGCGGTTCGTCGTGCTTCATCCCTGCGTCGTTGACGCCGGGCACGTCGGCGCCGGTCAGCACCCGGACGACGCCGGGCACGGCCAGCGCGGGCGCGGTGCGCAGCGCGGTGATCCGGCCGTGGGCCTTCATGACCTGCACCGGGTACGCGTGCAGCACGTCCTTGGTGCGGTGCACCAGGTCGTCGGTGTAGAGCGCGGTGCCGGTGACGTGCTGGACCGCGCTCTCGTGCGGCATCGGGAGACCGACGACGGACTTCTCGGGACGCTCGGACAACTGGCTCATGACGGCACCGCCTCAGTGGTTTGCGCGTACAGCTTGAGCAGGCTCTGGCCCAGCATCGCGGAGCGATATCCGGCGCTGGCGCGATGGTCGTTCATCGGTGTGCCCTGGGCCCGCAGCACCTGGGCCGCGGCTTCGGCGGTCCGGGCCGTCCACGCCTCGCCCTCCAGGGCGGCCTCGGCCGCGAGGGCGCGGATCGGGGTGGCGGCGACGCCGCCGAGGCCGATGCGCGCCTTGCGTACGGTGCCGTCCTCGATGTCGAGCGCGAAGGCCACCGCCACGCTGGAGATGTCGTCGAAGCGCCGCTTGGCGATCTTGTGGAAGGCCGTGACCTTCGACAGCGGCAGCGGGACGCGCACCGCGCGGATCAGCTCGCCGGGGCGGCGCACGCTCTGCCGGTAGCCGGTGAAGTACTCCGCGAGCGGGACCTCTCGCTCCCCGTCGGCGTCGGCGAGCACCACCGACGCCTCCAGCGCGAGCAGCACCGGCGGGCTGTCACCGATGGGTGAGCCGGTGCCGAGGTTGCCGCCGAGGGTCGCGCCGTTGCGGATCAGCCGGGACGCGAACTGCGGGAAGAGCTCGGCGAGCAGCGGTACGTCGCCGTCGAGCCGGCGCTCGATCTCGGTGAGCGTCAGCGCGGCGCCGATCTCGATGTGGTCCGACGCGACGCGCAGCTCCCGCAGTTCGGGCAGCCGGTCGACGGCGATCACGCAATCCGCCCTGCGGGAGCGGATGTTGACCTCGACGCCGTAGTCGGTGGAGCCGGCGACGATCACCGCGTCGGGCCGCTCGCGCAGCAGGTGGAGGGTCTCGGCGAGGGTGTTCGTGCGCAGGAACACCCCGTCGTCCCCGGCGTACTCGGTGGCGACCGGGGCGGGCGGTGCCTGTTCGCGGCGGAGCGCCAGCGGGTCGTCATCGGCGGGCGTCCCGACGGCGAACGCGGCGTCACGGATGGGGCGGTAGCCGGTGCAGCGGCACAGGTTGCCGCTGAGGGCGTGCAGGTCGAAGCCGTTGGGCCCGTGTTCGGCGTCCGCCTGCTCCGGGTGCTGAGCGTTCTCCGTGAACTCAGAGAGCTCCGTGTGCTCCGTCTGCTCAGCGTTCTGCGTCTGGTCCGTACCGGCGTGGGCGCAGCGCGTGGGGCGGTAGTACTCGGCCGCCATGCTGCAGATGAACCCCGGTGTGCAGTAGCCGCATTGGGAACCGCCGCGGACCGCCATCTCCTCCTGCACCGGGTGCAGGGCGGGCGGCGTGCCGGCTTCGCCGCCGGTGGCGAGGCCCTCGGAGGTGACGATCTCCTGGCCGTCGAGCGCGGCGGCCGGGACCAGGCAGGCATTGACCGCCACCCAGTCGGTGGGCTTGTGCACACCGGGCCGGGCCACCAGGACCGAACAGGCGCCGCACTCCCCCTCGGCGCAGCCCTCCTTGGTGCCGGTGAGGCCGCGCTCGCGCAGGAAGTCCAGTGCCGTGGTGTGGGGCGTGGCGGGGAAGAGGGGGGTCTCTTTCCCGTTGACGGTGATCCGCGCTTCTGTCATGACGGGCCTTCGATGCGGTGCGTGATCGGTCGTTTCATGTTGTTCACCAAGGTCGGAGACTTTCTGTGTCCGGACGCGCCGCGGGGCAGGGAGCGGCGCGGAACGGCACGCGAGGGCGGCGTGCCGATGGGTGGGAGCGGCCCCCGAAGGAACCGGGACCTAGGAGCGCCGGGTGGCCCGGCTGGGAACTGCTGGAGCCCGGAGAACCCGGCGGGACCTGGGGTGTGCAGCGGAGGTGACCGGCGGAACGGCTCGCTCAGCGACAGTCGGGTACGGCGCGGTCAGCAGCCGTGCGGGGCACGGGGCCGTGCAACAGCCGTGCGCGGCAGGGCCCGTTCAGCAGCCGTGCGCGATCCGGCCCGGGACCCAGGCGGTGCACTGGGCGAGGCGACCGAGGTCAGAGCTGGTGTACATCCGCTGGTCGCCTCCTTCCGGGCGTCGGTGGTCCGTGGCTACCGCAAGCTAGTGCGCCGGGGACGGCCAGGTCAAGGGGTCCGCTCCTGCCCACCGGGACGACGGGGGCGCCGTCCGCCACGGGAACTTCGACCTATACGATCTTCCGTCGGAGTCAACGAAATCACGGGGAAGCACCGTCATGACCGAAGTCCTGTCCGTCCAACAGCAGTCCGCCCTCAGCCAGTTGGCGCCGGGCGAGCAGCTCCTCGCGTACGGCATCGTCGTCCCGGTGAAGGGCGCCGAGGGTGTCAAGATCAAGTACGGCAAGCACGGCAAGGTCGGCGGCATGCTCGGTGACCATCTGATGCACCGGTACGGAGCCGAGGCCGGCGGCGCGCAGAGCATCGCCGCGGCCATGCCGCCCACGTCCGGCGCGCTGCTGATGCGGGTGACGGACCAGCGGGTCGGCCTCGTGGGGGTGCACGACGGCGCTCCCGTGTGGGAGGTCCCCCGCACCTGGGTCGCCCGGGTGGAGCGCCGTCGGCGCCTGCAGCTCATGGCCCGCTTCCGGGTGCACTACGCGGACGGCAGCTGGCTCGCCTTCTTCACCGCGCGCCGCCGCACGATCGAGGCGTTCGGCGCCGTACTGAACGGCGACGGCGGCACCGGGCCCAGCTGAGTCACCAGTCGAGGCCGGCCGCCACCGGCAAGTGGTCGCTGCCGGTGGCGGGCAGCACCCACGAGCTCGCCGGCTCCACTCCCCTGACCAGGATCTGGTCGATCCGCGCCATCGGGAACTTCGCCGGCCAGCTGAAGCCGAAGCCGTCCCCGGCCTTCTCCTGGGCCGAGTCCAGCTGCGCGGTGACCCCGTCGAAGGCGCGGTCGTCCATCGTGCCGTTCAGGTCGCCGAGCAGCACCACCCGCTCGTTCCGCTCGGCGGCCAGGGTCTTCGCCAGTGATCGCGCGCCGGCGTCCCGCTGCCCCGTCGCGAAGCCCGACCCGGGGTTCACGCGTACGGACCCCAGATGCGCCACGTACACCGCGAGCCGCCCCCGGTCCGTGGCCACCGTGGCCCGCAGCGCCCGGGGCGTGGCCTTCCTCTCCTCGGCCGTCAGGTGCTCCGCCAGCGGCCCTGCCATGCCCTGCATCGCGACGTCGACCGTGCGGATCTCCGACAGCGGCCGCTTGCTCCACAGCCCGACCGTGCCTTGCACCGTGTGGTGCGGGTACGCCGTCGCCAACTCCTTCTCGTACGTGCCCCGGGCCTGCGAGCTGATCTCCTCCAGGGCCAGCACGTCCGCCCCCGAGGCTGCCAGGTCACGGGCGGTGCCGGCCGGGTCGGGGTTCTCGGCGCCGACGTTGTGGCTGACCACGGTGAGGTCACCGGCCTGGTGGGACTTGTCGCCGAGCAGCCCGCCGAAGAGGCTCAGCCACGTCACGGCCGGCACCAGCAGCGCGATCACCGCGGAGGCCGAGCGGCGCCACAACGCGGCGGCGAGCAGCACCGGGACGAAAAGACCGAACCACGGCAGGAACGTCTCCACCAGACTGCCGATGCCGCGGCGGTCCGTGATCTGCGCGTGAAGGATCATGAGCAGGCCGAGGACGAGCGCGAGCGCCGCGAGCACCAGGCCGCGTCTCCACGGGCCCGGCCGGGAGAGGGCGGTGAGCGCCGCCCATCGCTTGGAGCGGGGCCTGTCGGCTCCGGTGCCTGGCGCTCCGGGGTCGGTCGCGCCCGTGTCGGTCGTACCCGTGTGGGTCGCACCCGTGTCCACCGCGCCGTTCTGTCCGGCCTCCGCCGTCTCCACCTGCGTCATCGTTCGTCCTCGTTCACTGTCACTCGCTGTCGATTGCTGGCGTTCGCTGTCGATTGGGTTCGTCACGGGCATCTCGGCGGCCGCCGCGCTCAGTGCCGCATCCTCGGGTCGTGTGTCGCGTCGGCGTACCTGCGCGGGCAACCGCCCTCGGTCGAGACCTCGTCCGTACGCACCTCGTAGTGCCAGGGCTCGTTGTCGTAGATCTGGCACAGCCCGTACGCGGCACCGTGCCGCGACAGCCAGCCCGTGGCCTCGGAGCGCCCGATGTCGACCGCATCGCCCGACACGTGCGGAGAGGTCTCCGGGGTGGCCACCCATCGGGCGGCCTCCTCTTTGGACCCGTACTTCGCGACCGCCTCGCGGAGCAGCTGGTTCTGGTACGCCGGGGAGCGCCAGCCACTGTTGACGTGGAAGTCGACCCCGTCGTCCTTCGCGGCCGTCGCGGCGCGGCGGAGCGCCGTGAGCAGCTCCGGATCGAGCCGGGCCACGGCCGGGGTCCCCTCGTCGAAGACGGTCACGTCGCCGGATACGGCGCCGTCGGCCGCGCCGAGCCGACCGCCGCCGAGCTGCCCGCGCGGCGCATTGGGGAGCGACGCGTCCGAGGCGGACGACGAGGCGCCCGAGGACGACGTCGGCGGCCAGGCGTTCCATAGCCGGGGGCCGATGACCGCGGTGATCGCCGCCATGACGACCACCAGGCCGACGATCACCAGGCCGACGGCCGTCGCCCCCTGAACCCGGCGAACCCTGCGAACCTGGCGAACCTCGCTGGTCCCCGTCCGTACCGAAGGTGGTGTTCGAGTCATACCGCCAGTCAAGGCAGCCCGGTGTTGCCGCCCCGTATGCGGATTTGGATACGCCGACGATAGGTCCCGACTCGTAGCCTCGGACCGAGCTGCGGGGCGTCAACGCCCGGGCGCCCGGCCGCAGATGGACACACACCAGCAGACGGCCGCGCCCCCGACATCGTTGTCAGAAGCGCGGCCTGCACCTTCCGTATTGCTACCGCACGCCGCCGCGTGCGCTCGCCCTACCGGGTGTAGACGGCGTCACTGCCGTACAACTCCCTGGTGAACGCGGAGACATCGGCGCTGCGATCGGTGCCGTCGAGGTTGTACGTCAGGTAGACGCCGTAGCCCTCGTCGACGGTGCGGCGGGCGAGGTCGGCGACGGTGCCCTGTGACGTCCCGCCGATCTCGACGGCCGCGGGCGACAGTTTCGACTTGGGCAGCGAGATGCCGGGGACCTGCCAGGAGCCGTAGTACGGATTCCAGGCGTAGTCGAACTTGGATGAGACGTCGACGCCGCCGTAGGAGAGGCGGGACGCGGCCGGGCCGATGTTGTAGAGGCTGATGATCTTGCCCGGCATGTTCGCGCGCAGCGCCGTCACCAGATGCACGAACGAACTGGCGTTGGGCTGGCCGGTGCCGTTGTTGCCGTACTCGGCGTACTCGTCGTCGAAGTCGATGCCGTCGAGCTTGTACTTGGAGACGGTGTCCGACAGTTGCTTCGCGAAGGTCGAAGCGGCCTGCTTGGACGGGAAGTTGGCGAAGCCGGCGCCCTGGTGGTTGCCGAGCACCGAGAGGACGACCTTGATGCCCTTCTGCTGCAACGGCCGTATCTCCGTGGCGGCGTTGTCGAGCACGCGCTGCACGTTCTCGTTGAAGTGCAGGTATGCCGCCTTCTTGCCGGTGTCGTAGTTGATGTTCGCCGCGAAGATCACGGCGACGTCGAAGACCTTGTCGCCGCCGTTGGCGAGCGTGTACTTGCCGACGTTCAGCATGCTGTTGTTGTTCACCTCGACGTACGCCACCGAGGTCGGCCCCTGCTTCGCGGAAACGGGGGCGGGAGCGGGGTTGGGAGCGGGGGCAGGGGCCGCTGCCGCGCCGGTTGTTGCGGTCGTGCCGAAGGCGAGGGCCGCGACGGCCGAGAGCGCGAGCGCGGCGGTCCGCGCTCTGCTCCGTACCAGAGTGAACATCGTTGATCGGTCTCCCATCGCATGGGTCGGCGCCCGACCTGTTCGAAAGCGCCGAGTGAGCCCTCCGAGTTTTGCGCTCCTGTGACCGAACCCCGATATTCGTACGCGAATTCTTCACGATGTCCACGCACCTCGCGCCCCGGGCGTCGCTCCGGTCGTCGCCCGGCGGGACTACAGGTCTCGGCAGATCCCGCGGGCCTCGGCCAAGTCCCGCTTCGCCGTCGCGTCGAAGCGGAAGACCTTGGCGTGCCGCTCCTGCGAGCGGCGTATGGCCTGGGCCAGGGGCTTGTACCGCGCGTCGCCCGCCGCGGCCGACGCGGAGAAGGCGCCCGCCGCGTTGTAGCGGCCCACGGCGATCTCGCCGGCCGGCCCCTTGGCCGTGTACTTCGCCTCGTCGAAGCCGTCGAGCGCCTGGCAGGCGGCGCGTGCGTCCCCGGCGGCGGTGCCGCCCTCCGGTGACACGTCGTCGTCACTGAGCGCCCACGCCGCTCCGACCGCGCCCGCCCCGACGACGAGTCCCGCGGCGAGCCACACGGCCACCGTCGTGGTGCGGGGGCGCGGTCGCGGGGTCGAGGGCGCGGGCGCCGGGTGGGGCGGGGGCGTGTGGTCCTGCTGTGGCTGCATCAGGACAAGATAATGCGGGCCGTTTTGGGGGCGACGCCGGGCTGCTCACACGTGTACGTCAGAGCTGCTCACACGTGTACGTCCGGGTCGCGCACCCCCCGAAGGTCCGGACCGTCCGCCCCCGTGAACGTCGGGGCCGCCCACCCCCGCGGCGAGGAGGCCGCGAACCCTACGGGATCACCGTTCCCGGCCCGTTGTCCCCGCTCAGGTTCTCGCCGAACAGCGCCTTCGCCGCCGGTGCCCCGATGTCCTTCGGGTTCCGCGCCGTCGACTTCGTGGCCGTCAGGCCGCCCGCGGCGCCCCGCAGCAGCCACACCGCGCCGCCGTTCACGACGGAGTCCAGGTTCTCGCCCGGCGCGCCCGCGACGAGGTCCGCCTTGGCGTCGCCGGTCGTGTCGAGCAGCCGTACCGACGCGCCGAACACGTCGCCGGACTCCGCGACACCCGGCACGCCCGCCGTGTCCTGGTGGAACGCCTGCGCGCCCCTGCCGGTCAGACCGCTCCCGCCGCCCTTGAGCAGGACGACCGCGCCGGCCTTCTTCTTCGTGCCGATCGCCTCGCCGGGGACGCCGACGGCCAGGTCGGGGTAGCCGTCGCCGTTCGCGTCGCCCGCGCTCAGCCGGCCGCCGAACTGGTCGCCCTTCTCGTTCACGCCGGGCACGCCCGCGGTGTTCTGCGTGATCGTCTGCGTACGGGTCTGGCTGGGGCCGGACGCCGAGCCGTAGTAGATCTTGACGGTGCCGAAGTCCTCCTCGGTGCCCTCGGTGTCGCCGCCCGGGAAGATCCGCGTGGCGAGGTCGGCGTAACCGTCCCGGTCGAAGTCGGCGACGGCGGTGCTCGACGCGGAGTTCAGCCGCTGCGGGACCGTGGAGAGACCGGTCCTGGTGCCGAGCCACAATTTGCCGCCCTCGGCGTGGTTCTCGTAGACATAGAAGGTCGCGAGGTCCTCGATGCCGTCGCCGTTGAAGTCGCCCGCGGCCGTCGAGTTGATGGAATTGTCGGTGCTGTACACCTGCACCTGCTGCTCGCGCGCGGGGGCGCCGCTCCGGGTGAAGGGGCCGTAGAGCACGTCGTGGTAGTCGTAGTCCTCGCCGTTGCGCAGGAACAGGTCCTGGTGCCCGTCGTCGTCGAAGTCGCCCGCGGTGAGGTCGTCGCCGACCTCGGCGTTCGCCGGCGCCGCGACGCGGACGGCGCCCTCGCCGGAGATGCCGGTCGTGCGGCCCCACAGGACGATCACCGATCCGCTGACGTTGTTGTCGGGGCGGTAGCCGCGGGCGACCGCCGCCAGGTCGGTCAGGCCGTCGCCGTCGAGGTCGCGGGCGACCAGCGTGTAGCCGAAGACCTGGTTGTCGCCCGAGTCGCCGGGCACGCCCGGGGTGTCCTGGGTGATGACCGTGGTGCGGGCCGGGTCGAGGCCCTGGGCCGAGCCGTAGCTGACCGTGATGTAGCCGGCCCACACGTGGCCGCCGACCGTCGCGCCGGGCGCGGCGACGGCGACGTCCTGGTGGCCGTCGCCGTCGAAGTCCTCGCGCACGGTGACGGCGCCGGCCTTGGCGGACGTGCCGGACGTGCCGGCTGCGGCGGACGCGGCGGCCGGTACGCCGAGCGTGCCGATCAGGGCGGCGGCCACGGCGGTCGAGAGAGCGGGTCGGCGGATGCCCACGGTTCCTCCTTGGGCGCGAGCGATCGCGAGCGATGTCGGGACGCGTGCGCGCGGGTGACGTTCACCTGCGAGACACGCGGAGGCCACCGATGGTTGTACACGCGCTGAACGGCCGTCGCAGGGGGAACCTGCCGTCCGCCGAAAGGGAGGCCCTGTAGGCCCGCGCACTCTCGGGACCTTCTACCGGCAAGGACGGGACCTGCAGTGACAAGAGGAGCGAGATGTCCGTGTTGTTCTTGTTGCAGAGGCGCTCAGCGACGCGCGCTTCCCCCCTCCCCGTCCTCATCCCCCGTCCTCATGGAAGGTCCGCTCGGATGTCCTCCTCACGCACCCGGCGCACGGCCGGCGCCCTCACGGCTCTCGTCGCCGCCGGAGCCGCCCTCGCCGTCGCCTCGGCCGCCCCGGCCTCCGCCGCCCCGGCCTCCCCCGCTCCCGCCGCCCCGAAGCCGCCCGCCCCCTCCTCCGGATACGACGGCCACTACGGCGATGCCTGGATCGGCGGGCACTGGAACCAGGACTACTACCAGTACCCCCGGCCGAAGGCCGGCGCCGACCTCAAGGTCACCGCGACGGGCCCGCAGCACATCGACCACAACCAGGAGCGCGTCTGGCAGGTCGTGGTCACCAACGTCGGCAAGAGCACGGCGAACAAGGTCAATTTGACCACCACGCTCCCCAACGGCATCACGCACGTCGCCGACCGGGTCAGCCAGGGCTCCGCCACCTACACCCCCGGCGGCTCCCTGATCGCCGACCTGGGCGACCTCAAGCCCGGCGCGGCCGTCCGCCTGGACATCGCGGGCAAGGGCCCCTCCTACGGCGGAGGCACGGTCCACCTGCGCAGCGAGGCGGGCACCACCAGCCGCGAGACCAACACGGGCAACAACACCGCCTCGGTCGCCACGCGCATCAGCTGACCCGCTCCGAGCGGCCGACCGTCGGGACGTCAGGGAGTCGACGTCACGGAGTCAGTGAGTCGGCGAGTCGGGGGAAGCGCCTCAGCCCACCAGGTCGGGCGCGCGCAGCATCTCCCGCGGGATGCCCCAGGCGTCGACGAGTTCGGCCGCGATGGGCCGGACCTTGGCGCAGAGGTCGTTCACCTCGCGGCGGATCGCCTTGGAACGCTGCACGGTCAGCCGGCCGTGCTCCATGAACCAGGCGCGGTCCGCCTCGATGGTGGAGAGGGCGAACAGGTCGCACAGCAACCCGAGGGCGACCTTGTGGTCACCGTCGGGCAGCCCCTGCACCTTCGCCACGAAGGCCTCTAGGACCAGCCGTTCGACGTGCGCGTGGGCCACCGCGATGACGTGGTCCTGCACCTGCGAGAAGACGACGCCGGGGTGGCCCTTCTGGTCCATCCCGCGCTTGAGCCGCCGCGCCGCGCCGGCCAGCATGTGCTCCTCGCGGAAGCGGAGCATGGCGAGGTGGTACTCCGAGTCGAGGAGGCCCGCCTCCTGGTCCCACTCGTCGCCGCCGGGCAGCAAGTCCCGTACCCGTTCAAGGAGTTTGTGGGCCGAGGACTTCTCGATGACCGTCTCGACGGCGAGGTTCGTGACGTAGCGGACCATGCCGAGCTGGTCCATGCTCTCGAACTCGCTCGCGTGGTGCGTGAGCAGGCCCTTGGCCACCAGTTGCAGCAGCACGTGGTTGTCGCCCTCGAACGTCGCGAAGACGTCGCTGTCGGCCTTCAGCGCGGCGAACCGGTTGACGGCGAGATACCCGGCGCCGCCGCACGCCTCGCGGCACTCCTGGATCGTCCGCGTCGCGTGCCAGGTGCCGAGCGCCTTGATGCCGGCGGCCCGCGCCTCCAGCTCCCGCCGCGCCTGCTCGTCGTCCGCGATCCCCGAGAAGACCTCGTGCAGCTGGGTACGCGTGATGTCCTGCGCGAAGTGCAGCGCATAGGTGCGGGCGATGAGCGGGAGCAGCCTGCGCCGGTGCATGCCGTAGTCGAGGAGCACCTGCTCGTCGGCGTCCGAGGCCGCTTCGAACTGCCGTCGCCGGAGCGCGTACTTGGTAGCGATCGCGAGGGCGACCTTGGCGGCGTTGACGGCGCCGCCCGCGACGCTGACCCGGCCCTGCACGAGGGTGCCGAGCATGGTGAAGAAGCGGCGGTTCGGGTTGTCGATCGGGCTCCGGTAGACGCCCTCCGCGGTGACGTCGGCGAACCGGTTGAGCAGTGCCTCGCGCGGCACGCGCACGCCGTCGAACCAGATCCGGCCGTTGTCCACGCCGTTGAGGCCCATCTTGCGGCCGTCGTCCTCGATCCGTACGCCGGGGGCCGGCTGCCCGCCGACGCGGATCGGTACGACGAAGGCGTGCACCCCCCGGCGTTCCCCGCCCACCTCCAGCTGGGCGAAGACGACCGCCACCTCGGCGTGCCGGGCCGCGTTGCCGATGTAGTCCTTGCGCGCCTGGTCGTCGCCGGTGGTGATGACGAACTCCTGGGTCCCGGCGTCGTACCGGGCCACCGTGCCGAGCGCCTGGACGTTGGAGCCGTGGCCGGTCTCGGTCATCGCGAAGCAGCCCATCAGCTTCCCGGTCACCACGTCCGGCAGATAGGTCTTGTGGTGGTGCTCGGTGCCGAGCTGCAGGATCGCGCCGCCGAAGAGCCCGAACTGCACGCCGACCTTGACCAGGACCGACAGATCGCCGAAGGCGAGCGTCTCGAACGCGGCGATCGACGCGCCGACGTCGCCGCCACCGCCGTACTCCTTGGGGAACCCCATGCCGGTCTGGCCGGTGGCCGCCATCTCGACGACGATCTCGCGCACGCGCTCGCGGAACGCGTCGAAGCCGAGCTGCTCCGCCTCCTCCAGGACGTCGGCGTACGCCACCAGGTTGGTGCGGACGAGGCGGCGGACCTCGGCGTACTCGCCGTCGAGCAGCTCGGCGAGGGCCTGGGTGTCGATGACGGGCTGCACGTAGCCGCTCGGGGAGTCGGCGCTGTCGCCCTTGTCGGCGTTGTCGGCGTTGTCGGTGACCATGTCGGACGGCTACCCGGTCGCGGGAAGATCAAAGCGGGGCTTGCCCGTACGGACGCGTACGACGTGTACGGGCGCGCACGACCGTGTACGGACGCGTACGGACCGTACGGGCGCCCGCGAGGTCAGGCCTGCCGCAGCGCCGCGCGGCCCGCGAAACGTGCCGAGTCGCCCAACTCCTCCTCGATCCGGATCAGTTGGTTGTACTTGGCGGTGCGGTCGGAGCGGGAGAGCGAACCCGTCTTGATCTGACCGCAGCCGGTCGCCACCGCCAGGTCCGCGATGGTGGTGTCCTCCGTCTCGCCCGAGCGGTGCGACATGACGGCCGTCCAGCCCGCCTCGTGTGCCGTGGCGACGGCGGCGAGCGCCTCGGTCAGGGTCCCGATCTGGTTGACCTTGACCAGGACCGAGTTGCCGACGCCGGTACGGATGCCCTCGCGCAGCAGCGTCTCGTTGGTGCAGAAGACGTCGTCGCCGGTGAGCTGGCAGCGGGCGCCGACGCGGGCGGTCAGCTCCCGCCAGCCGTCCAGGTCGTTCTCGGCCATCGGGTCCTCGATGGAGACGACCGGGTAGGCGTCGATGAGCTTCGCCAGGTAGTCGGCCTGCTCGGAGGGCGTGCGGCGCACCCCCTCCCCCACGTACTCGTACACGCCGTCGCGGAAGAACTCCGAGGACGCCGGGTCCATGACGAGGCCGATGTCGGCGCCGGGACGGTAGCCGGAGCGCTCGATGGCGGACATCACGAAGTCGAGGGCCTCCTCGGCGGTGCGCAGCGCGGGCGCGAAGCCGCCCTCGTCGCCGACGCCCGTGGCGTGCCCGGCGCGCAACAGGTCCCGGCGCAGCGTGTGGAAGACCTCGCTGCCCATCCGGACGGCTTCGGCGAAGGTGTCGGCGCCCACGGGCGCGATCATGAACTCCTGGAAGTCCAGCGGATTGTCGGCGTGGGCACCGCCGTTGACGATGTTCATCATCGGCAGCGGCAGGAGGTGGGCGTCGGCGCCGCCGAGGTGGCGGTAGAGGGGCCGGCGGTGGGCCGCAGCGGCGGCCTTGGCGGCGGCGAGGGAGACGCCGAGGATCGCGTTGGCGCCGAGCCGGGACTTCGCGGGGGTGCCGTCGAGGTCGATCAGTACGGCGTCGAGACCCGCCTGGTCCGTCGCGTCCCGTCCGCGTACGGACGCCGCGATCTCCTCGTTGACGTGGGCCACCGCGCGGTCGACGCCCTTACCGTGCCAGCGCGCGGGGTCCCCGTCGCGCAGCTCCACGGCTTCCCGGGCGCCGGTGGAGGCCCCGGAGGGGACGGCGGCGCGCCCCAGGGATCCGTCGGTGAGGACGACGTCGACCTCGACCGTGGGGTTGCCCCGGCTGTCGATGATGCGGCGGGCGAGGACGGTGTCGATGGCGGTGTGGATGGCGGTGCCGACGGAACCGGCTCGTTCGGCGGACAGGGGTGAGGCGGGTGACATGGGAGTCCTTCCCGTTGTCGTGGTGCCGGGCCCCGGCTGCGACGACGCTGGCGCTGGGTCCGACGATCCTGAACCCTACAGCAATGCTGTTCAGTTTTGCTGCACAGCATTGCTGACCATCGGGGGTACGGGACCGCGCCGGAGGAAGCCGCGCAGGTCAGCCGTGCAGGTCAGCCGCACGGCGGCGCCGGGCGACGGGCTAAAGTGCCGTATGCCCACCTCGGAAGCCGCCGCCATCGCCGCCGAACTGCGCACGGCGATGGGCAAGCTCACCCGACGCGTCAAGCACGAGGACCGCATCCCCCTGGGCCAGGTCGCGGTGCTCGGCGCGCTCGACCGCGACGGCGCCATGACCACCAGCGACCTCGCGGCCGACCAGCGCGTGCGCCCCCAGTCGATGGCCAGGGCGGTGGGGCTGCTCATGGAACAGGACCTGGTCACGCGCCGGGCGCACCCCACGGACGGCCGCAAGTCCCTGGTCGAGCTGTCGGACGCGGGGCGGGCGGCGCTCGACGCGGAGCGCGGCCGCAGGGTCGGCTGGCTCGCGCAGGCCATCGACGCCGAACTCGACGACGAGGAGCGGGAGCTGCTCGCGCGGAGTGCGACGCTGCTGGAGCGACTCGCCACGCACTAGTGGAATTTTCAACCACACGGCTCTGTTGCAGGCCTCGAAGGAGGCAGACAGTGGAGCGAACAGTGGACACGACGTACTACGGCCACGGCACGCCGGCGGAGCGCTGGGAGCGGGCGCGGCTGTTCTTCGAGGCCAAGGAGTACGCGACGGCGGCGCGCGTCCTGGTCACCCTGGCCGACGAGGTGCCGGAGCAGGTGGCCCCGCGTCTGCTGCTGGCCCGCGCCTACTACCACTCGGCCCAACTGGGGCGCGCCGAGGCCGCGTTGCGCGAGGTCCTCGAACTCGACCCGGTGGAGAGCTACGCCCGGCTCATGCTGGGGCGCACGTTGCAGCGGCAGGGCCGCCCGGACGACGCGCGGCCGCACCTGCGGATGGCGGCCGCACTGACCGGGGACACCGGCCAACCGTGAGTCCGTGACGGGCGGACGGCCGTGCGTCCGTGACGGGAAGGGCGGCCGTGCGTCCGTGACGGGCACGTGGGACCCGCACCCTCTACCGTCATCCGTACGACCCGCCACTGCGGCAGCGGCGGGCACGGATGACGGTGAGGACCGCGATGGGCAAGATCATCTGGATGATGTCCGTGTCCCTGGACGGCTTCATGGAGGGGCCGGAACGCGACCTCGACTGGAGCCTGGTCGACGACGAACTGCACCGCCACTTCAACGAGAAGGCGGCCCGCATGGGCGCGTTCTTCGAGGGGCGCGTCACCTGGGAGCTGATGGCCTCGGTCTGGCCGACCGCGGACGACGAGCCGGGGTTCACCGAGGCGATGCGGGAGTTCGCCCCCATCTGGCGCACCATGCCCAAGTACGTGTTCTCCCGGACGCTGGAACGGGCCGACTGGAACACCACGATCGTGCGCGAGGTGGTCCCCGAAGAGATCCGGGCGCTGTGCGAGAAGGCGAACGGGGACGTGGTGGTGGGAGGGGCGGACCTCGCCTCGACGTTCCTGCGCGAGGGACTGGTCGACGAGATCCACGTCTACGTCCACCCGGTGCTGATCGGCCGAGGCAAGCCGATGTTCCGGCCGGCGGACCTCAAGACGGACCTGCGTCTCGCCGGAACCCACACCTTCGGCAACGGCGTCGTCCTGCTCCGCTACGAACTCGGCGGCTGAGCACACCGGCGGACACAGCGCTTTCCCCCGGCCGCCGCAACACCCGTCCACCTCACCGCCAGATGGCCTCCGCCACCGCGACCCCCGCGAAGGCCGCGCCCAGGCCCACCACCACACTGCCCAGGGCGTTGGCCGTTGCCTTGACGCCCGCGCCGCGCTCGGCCAGGCGCAGGGTCTCGTACGAGAACGTCGAGTACGTCGTCAGCGCCCCGCACAGGCCCGTGCCGAGGAACAAGTGCGTCTGAGCCGTCGCGGCGCCCGCCGTGACCGCCCCGGTGAGCAGGCCGAGGACCAGACAGCCCGCCGCGTTGACCGTGAACGTGCCCCAGGGGAAGTCCGTTCTGTGCCGCTTCTGCACGGCGCGGTCCGTGAGGTAGCGCAGGGGGGCGCCGATCATGCCGCCGACGATGACGAGCAGCCAGTTCATGTCCGCCTCCACGCCACCGCGCGGCGCGTCGTCCACGCCGCGCACCGGACCGCCGCGAGGGCCGCCAGCAGGGTCAGGACCAGATAGGCGATTCCGGTGCGGGGGTGGCCCTCGCGGATCAGGCGCTCGATGTCCACCGCGTACGTCGAGAACGTGGTGAAACCGCCGAGGACGCCGGTGCCGAGGAACGGCCGCACCAGGCGGTGTGCCGTCCGCGCCTCCGTGACCAGCACCATGAGCACGCCGATCGCCGCGCATCCCGCGGCGTTCACCAGGAGGGTCGTCCAGGGGAACGTGAGGGAGGCGGTCGGCCAGATCTCGGACGCCGCGTAGCGGGCGGCCGCGCCCAGGCCGCCGCCGAGGGAGACCACCGCGATGATCTGCCCCTGGCCGTGCGTCAGTTCGCGGCGCTGCGCGGCCACGGACAGATCGATGTCCGGGTCGGTGGGTTCGTCCGCCGACCCGGGCCGTTCAGCTCGCATGGGTCCACGCTATCCGGCGGCCCGGCCGGACACCGCGCCGCCGGGCCGGTCCTGGAGGGCGCGTACGAGGCCGGTGACGAGCTCCGCGCGCTCCGCCATGGCCGACACCACCAGGTACTCGTGGTCGGCGTGGGCCCCTCCCCCGACGGCGCCGAGACCGTCCAGCGTCGGCACCCCGAGCGCGGCCGTGAAGTTGCCGTCGCTCCCGCCGCCGACCGACCGGCCTTCCACGCCGGGCATCAGTCGCCGCGCCACGGCGAAGAGTTCGGCCGCCGCGGACTCGGGCATCGGAGGGCGTCCGACGGAGCCGCGGACGGTGAGGTGCGCGCCGTCGAGGTGCGGCGTCAGGGCCGCGAACGCGGACTCGACGCGCTCCTTCTCCGCGCCCGTCGCGACGCGGACGTCGACGACGATCGCCGCCTCGGCGGGGACCACGTTGTCCAGCGTGCCAGCAGAGGCGACGGTCGGCGTGACGGTGGTGCCGATGTCGGGGCGCCCGAGCGCCGCGATGTCGAGGACCTGGTGTGCCGCCTCGACGAGGGCGTTGACGCCCGCCTCGGGTTCGAGTCCGGCATGCGCGGCGCGGCCGGTGACGGTCACCTCGAACGTCCCGCACCCCTTGCGCCCTGTCTTGAGTCCGCCGCCCTCGGCCGCGCCCTCGAAGACCAGGGCGGCGCCGCAGGCGAGGGCGCGTTCCTCGATGAGGGCGCGGGAGGTGCGGGAGCCGACCTCCTCGTCGGCGGTCACCAGGATCTCGACGCCGGTCAGGTCGTCGAGCGCCGCGAGTCCGTGGACGGCCTGCACGAGACCGCCCAGCATGTCGAAGACCCCGGGTCCTGTCGCGTGCCCGTCCTCGACCCTGAAGGGGCGGCGCGCGAGGGTGCCGAGCGGAAACACCGTGTCGTGGTGGCCGAGGACGAGTACCCGGGGGTCACCCCCGCCCGACCAGTGCACGTGCGGCCCGGCCTCGCTGTCCACGAGCACGGCCCGTCCGCCGAGCCGCTTCTCGACGACCGCGGCGACGGCGTGCGCCGAGGCGGTCAGGGCGTCGACGTCGCGGGAGGGCGACTCCACCTCGACCAGCGTCCTGAGGTCATCGATCATCGCGTCGACGTGCACGTCGGCTGCCTTGTGGTGCGTCACGCCGCAAGAATACGCGGCGGTTGATCACGGCCCGCGGCGTGCGACGGGCGCCGCCACCTTCGGCGGCCAGGCCGCGGGGTCCAGGAGCCCCAGTACGTACGCCCGCGCCACCAGCGCCGTACGGTTCGGGGCCTGGAGGCGCCGGCAGAGCCGCGTGAGGTGGTAGTTGACGCCGTCGACGCCGATCCCGACCGTGCGCGCCACGACCGATGTCGTGGCGCCGCCGGCCACCAGGCGCAGGACGCGGGCCTCCTGCGCGCTCAGGGCGGGGTGGGCGAGCTCCGCCCCCGCGCTGTCCGCGCCGGCCGTGGTGCCGTCGCCCGGCGGCTCCGCCCGCTCCTCGGCCACGCGCAACGTCACCAGCAGGGGCGGGGTCTCCTCCAGCGGGTCGGTGACCGGTTCGACGGTCACCTGGCCGTGCCGGGCCGCGCCCCGCACCCGCCACGTCGCCTCGACGGGGTAACGGGATCTGCGCCCGGAGCGCATGGCCTCGTCGAGCTTGCGGAGCTGCCGTTCGTTGGTGGGCGTGAGCAGTTCGAGCAGCAGCCGGTTCGCGACGCGGCCCGGCTGGAGGCCCAGGGCCGCGGCGAACGCCGGGTTGGCGACGGAGACGAGACCGTCGGCGCCCGCGATGGCGGTCGGGGTGGGGGAACGGTCGAGCAGGCTGAGGAAGCGGCCCCGCCAGACGGCCGCGTCGGCGACCTTCTCCGCCCCGTCGCCGGGGCCGTCGCACGCTTCGCCCGTGTCACTCACATGCATCACTTCCCGCACACATCGCGCACCTCCCGCACACCAGGACCGGCCCACACCGCCACCCGCACAGTTCCGCACTCCACGCGCAAGCGCCGGGACGGAAAAGACCCCTACAAGATTATGTAGTTCTCGGGCCGGATCGCGCGCCGGGGCGGGCCACGGTAGGAGCGGCGCCCCACTTCCGGGCGCTCAACTCCCCTGCGTCCACGGGAAGAGGCACTGGCCGATGAGCGAAGAACACACCGTCGAGATCTGCGGTCTGCGGGACCACCCCGACCTCGTACTGCCCACCGTCGACGTGACGGCGGCCGGGCCCACAGCCACCCCGATCCAGCAGTCCGTGGACCTCGCGCGGCGGCACGGCCCGTTCTACGTCCGCCGCTACCACGGGCGCGAGACCGTCTGGGTCAGCTCGCTGGAGCTGGTCGAGGAGCTCGCCGACGAGACCCGGTTCGCCAAGGGCATCGGGCCTGCGCTGGAGAACGTGCGCGGCATCGCCGGTGACGGCCTCTTCACGGCGTACGACGACGAGCCCAACTGGGCCAAGGCGCACGACATCCTGCTCCCCGCCTTCGCCATGAACTCGATGCGGACGTACCACCCGCACATGCTGCGCGTGGCCCGGCGCCTCATCGCCTCCTGGGACGGCCGGTTCGCGCCCGGCGCCGCCGTGTCGGGGCCGGTGGAGGTCTCGGAGGACATGACCAGGATGACGCTGGACACCATCGGCCTGGCCGGTTTCGGCTACGACTTCGAGTCGTTCGGGCGCGCCGATCCGCACCCCTTCGTGCAGGCGCTCGTACGGGGCCTGGCGCACAGTCAGGCGAAGCTGGCGCGCAACCCCGCCGGGGAGTACGGGCAGGAGGACGCGGCGTTCGAGGCCGACGCGGCCTTCCTCGCCCAGGTCGTCGACGAGGTGATCGAGACCCGCAAGGCGTCCGGCGACACCTCCACCGACGACCTGCTCGGCCTGATGCTGAACTCGCCGCATCCCGAGAGCGGCGAGGTCCTGGACGAGGCGAACATCCGCAACCAGGTCATCACGTTCCTCATCGCCGGCCACGAGACGACCTCGGGCACCCTCGCCTTCGCCCTGCACCACCTGGTCAAGAACCCCGCCGTGCTGCACCTCGCGCAGGCCGAGGTGGACGCGGTGTGGGGCGCCGACCCCGACCCCGAGCCGACGTACGAGGACGTGGGCAGGCTGCGCTATGTGCGCCAGGTGCTCAACGAGGCGCTGCGGCTGTGGCCCACCGCCCCCGCGTTCCAGCGCCGGGCCCGCGTCGACACGACCCTCGGCGGACGCCACCCGGTCAGGGCGGGCCAGAGCGTCGTGGTGCTCACGCCGATGCTGCACCGCGACCCGGTCTGGGGCGACAACGTGGAGGAGTTCGACCCGGACCGCTTCGCGCCAGAGGCCGAGGCGGCCCGCTCCCCGCACGCGTACAAGCCGTTCGGCACGGGTGAACGCGCCTGCATCGGGCGGCAGTTCGCGCTGCACGAGGCCACCATGCTGCTCGGCATGCTGGTGCACCGCTACCGGTTCCTCGACCACGCCGACTACCGCCTGAAGGTCAAGGAGACCCTCACCCTCAAGCCCGACGGCTTCACCATGACCCTCGCGGCGCGCACCCCGCAGGACCGCGCGCGGAGCCTCACCGGCGGTGCGGGCGCGGAGTCGCAGGCCGCGGCGCCGGACGACGGTCTGCCGACACGGGTTCTTCCCGGCACCGCCCTGACGCTGCTGCACGGTTCCAACTTCGGGACGTGCCGCGGTTACGCCGAGCAGCTCGGTGAACTCGCCGCCGACCTGGGCTTCGACGTGCGCGTCGCGCCGCTCGACGAGGCCGCGGGCGCGTGGGACGCCGATTCCCCCGTGGTGATCGTCGCCGCCTCCTACAACGGCAGGCCCACCGACGACGCGGGCGCGTTCGTGTCCTGGCTGGAGGGGGCCGCGCCGGACGCCGCCGCCGGTGTGCCGTACGCGGTCCTCGGCGTCGGGGACCGCAACTGGTCCGCGACCTACCAGCGGGTGCCGACCCTCATCGACGACCGGCTCGCGGCGGCGGGCGCCACCCGTCTCCTGGAGCGCGCCGAGGCCGACGCCTCCGGGGACCTCGCCGGGTCGGTGGACCGCTTCACCGCGGCGCTCCGTGCCACGCTGCTGCGGCGGTACGGGGACCCGGAGAGCGTCGGGGCCGCCGGCGCCACTGCCCCGGCCAGGACGTACGACGTCGTGGAGGTGTGCGGCGGTCCGCTGGACGCGCTGGACGCCCGGCACGGCACCCTGCCCATGACGGTCACGGAGAGCGCCGACCTCGTCGACCTCGCCCATCCGCTGGCCCGCGCGAAGCGGTTCCTGCGGGTGGCGCTGCCCGACGGGACGGCCTACCGCACCGCCGACCACCTCGCCGTCCTGCCCGTCAACGACCCCGCGACGGTCGAGCGCGCCGCGGCCGCCTTCGGGGTCGGCCTGGACGCGGTCCTCAACATCCGGGCGCACCGGCCCGGCCGCACCACCCTGCCGCTCGACCGCCCGGTCGCCGTCCGTGAACTCCTCGGCCGGTACGTGGAGTTGCGGGACGCCCCGAGCGCCGCGCAGGTGGCGCTGCTCGCCGAGCACAACCCGTGCCCGCCCGAGCAGACAGCGTTGCGGCAACTGGCGGGCGACGCCGGAGCGTTGGCAGCGCGGCGGGGCAACCTGCTCGATCTGGTCGAGGACCACCCGGCGCTGCGCGGGCAGTTGGCGTGGCCGGTGGTGCTCGACCTGTTGCCGCCGATCCGGCCGCGCCACTACTCGATCTCGTCGTCGCCCGCCGTCGCGCCGGGCCACGCCGAGCTGATGGTCTCGCTGCTCTCGGCGCCGGACCGCGCCGGGCACGGCACGTTCCGCGGCACCGGCTCCTCGTACCTGCACGGTCTGCGGCCCGGCGACATCCTGCACGCGCGCGTGCAGCCCTGCCGGGACGACTTCCGGATCGCGGCCGACGCACCGGCTCCGCTCATCATGGTGGGCGCGGGCACGGGGCTCGCGCCGTTCCGCGGCGTCATCGCCGACCGGGTGGAGCGGCTGCGCGGCGGTGGCCAACTCGCGCCCGCGCTCTTCTACTTCGGCTGCGACCACCCCGACGTGGACTATCTGCACCGCGCGGAGCTGACGGAGGCGGAGCGCAAGGGCGCGGTGTCGATGCGCCCCGCGTTCTCCCGTGCGCCCGAGAACGACCTGCTCTTCGTCCAGCACCGGATCGCGGCCGAGGCCGACGAGGTCTGGGAGCTGCTCGAGTCGGGCGGCCGGGTGTACGTGTGCGGTGACGGGGCGCGGATGGCGCCGGGGGTCCGCGAGGCGTTCAAGGGGCTGCACACGAAGTTCACCGGCGGTGACGCGGGCGCGGCCGAGGCGTGGTGGCGGGAGCTGGTCGCGAAGGGGCGCTACGTCGAGGACGTCTACGCCGGCGGCTGACCGCTCCCGCCGGTGCCGTCAGCCCCGGTAGGTCTCCAGGAGCCGCAGCCACACCTCGCTGATCGTGGGGTAGGCGGGGACCGCGTGCCACAGGCGGTCCAGCGGAATCTCGCCGGCGACGGCCATCGTCGCCGAGTGGATGAGTTCGCCGACACCGGGGCCGACGAAGGTGACGCCGAGCAGGATCTCGCGGTCCAGGTCGACGACCATGCGGGCGCGGCCCCGGTAGCCGTCGGCGTACAGGCCCGCGCCCGCGACGCCGGACATGTCGTAGTCCACAGCCCGGACGCGGTGACCTGCGGCCTCCGCCTCGGCGAGGGTGAGGCCCGCGGAGGCCGCCTCGGGGTCGGTGAAGACGACCTGTGGGACGGCCGCGTGGTCGGCCGTCGCGGAGTGGGCGCCCCAGCGGTCGGTCTCCAGGAGCGGGACGCCCTGGGCGCGGGCGGCGATGGCGGCGCCCGCGATACGGGCCTGGTACTTGCCCTGGTGGGTGAGGAGCGCGCGGTGGTTCGCGTCGCCGACCGCGTACAGCCAGTCGCTGCCCTCGACGCGCAGGCTCTCGTCGACCGGCAGCCAGGAGCCCGGCTCGAGGCCGACGGTCTCCAGGCCGATGTCCTCGGTGCGCGGGGCGCGGCCGGTGGCGAAGAGGATCTCGTCGGCCTGGAGCGTCGAGCCGTCGTCGAGGGTGGCGGTGATGGTGCCGTTCTCGCGGGTGAGCGCGGTGACGGACACGCCGGAGCGGACCTCAGCGCCCGCCTCGGTGAGCGCCTCCTGCACCAGCTCGCCCGCGAAGGGCTCCATGCGGGGCAGCAGGCCGCCGCCGCGCACCAGCACGGTCACCCGCGCGCCCAGGGCCTGCCAGGCGGTGGCCATCTCCACCGCGACGACGCCGCCGCCGACCACCAGGAGCCGGCCGGGCACCCGGTCGGCGCTGGTGGCCTCGCGGCTGGTCCACGGCTTGACGTCGGCGAGCCCGGGCAGGTCGGGCAGGGCGGCGCGGGTGCCGGTGCAGACGGCCACCGCGTGCCGGGCCCGGAGCGTGCGCTCCGTGCCGTCCTTGCCGGTGACGGTGACCGTGCGGGGGCCCGCGAGGCGGCCGTGGCCCCGGTGCAGGTCGACGCCGACGCCCTCCAGCCAGCCGACCTGCCCGTCGTCCTTCCAGTGCGAGGTGTACGCGTCACGGTGCGCGAGGACCGCGGGGGCGTCGAGGGGGCCCTGCACGGACTGGCGCAGGCCGGGCACGCGGCGGGCGTCCGCGCGGGCGATGACGGGGCGCAGCAGGGCCTTGCTGGGCATGCACGCCCAGTAGGAGCACTCGCCGCCGACGAGCTCGCTCTCCACGATGGCGGCGCTCAGCCCGGCGGCGCGGGCCCGGTCCGCCACGTTCTCGCCCACGGGACCTGCTCCGATGACTACTACGTCGTATGTGATGGCATCCGTCATGAGGACAGTCTGTCGGCAGGTGTGCGCCGTGGCCACATGGGTACGCGCGCCGAATGCGCCGGTGCACATGCGGCACCTTCCGCGCGTACGACAGGCGGAATACGTCCGCATCATCGGCCGTTGTGCACAGCGGCTACGCCCGACAGCAGGAAGTAGGGAAACACCATGAGCAACGCGACCGTGGAGCTCACCAAGGAGAACTTCGACCAGACGGTCACGGACAACGGATTCGTCCTGATCGACTTCTGGGCCGAGTGGTGCGGGCCGTGCAAGCAGTTCGCCCCCGTGTACGAGAAGGCCGCCGAGGCCAACCCCGACCTGGTCTTCGCCAAGGTCGACACGGAGGCGCAGCCCGAGCTCGCCCAGGCCTTCAACATCCAGTCCATCCCGACGCTGATGATCGTCCGCGACCAGGTGGCGGTGTTCGCCCAGCCGGGCGCGCTGCCCGAGGCCGCGCTCACGGACGTCATCGGCCAGGCCAGGAACCTGGACATGGACGACGTGCGCCGTCAGGTCGCCGAGGAGCAGGCCCAGCAGGCCCAGCAGGGCCAGCCGGAGCAGTAGGCCGCCGAACGGGTCGCAGCCGTCAGCTGGACTCGCGGTGCACGACGTCCGCTCCGAGCACGTCGTGCACCTCGGGTTCGGCGCCCGGGTCGCGCACCACGCGGTCGACGAGCTCGGCGAGGCCGCGGCCGGACGGCAGCTCGATCCGGACGGTGCTGAGCCGGGGCCTGAGGAGCCGTCCCAGCATCAGGTCGTCCGAGCCGATCACGGCCGTCTCCTGCGGTATGGCGACGCCCTCGTCCTGCAGGGCGCGCATCAGGAGCATCGCGTACTCGTCGTTGTACGCGAAGACGGCGTCGACGCCGAGAGCGGGCCAGCGCGCCGCGAGCCGGGCCGCGGACCCCTCGTCGTAGGCGAGCGGCAGCTCGGTGACCGAGGCGCCGGTGGTCCCCGTCTTGCGCACCGCCTGGCGCACCCCTTCGAGGCGGGGGCCCGAGAAGTGTTCCAGGCCCGGTTCCTCGGGGACTATGACGCCTATGCTGCGGCGTCCGCGGGCCAGGAAGTGCAGGGCGGCGGCCTCGCCGACCCGGCGGCCGTCCATGAGCAGGGCGTGCGCGCCCTCCACGCGGTGCGGTCCGAGGGTGAAGACGGCGCGGGCGCCGGACCGCTTCAGGACGCTCACGCCGCGCGGGCCGACCGCGGAGGCGTCGGGGGCCAGGACGGCCACGGGCCGCAGCTCGGCCCAGGCGCGGGCCGCGTCCTCGCCGGTCAGGCCGAGGCTCGCGTACTGCACGACGGTGTAGTCGAGCCGGCCGAGCGCCCACTGCAGTTCGTTGAAAAAGGCGCTGAAGAGCGGGCCGACCGGGATCTCCGCGGTGGGCATCAGGACCATGCGGCTGTGTCCGGCGCGCAGGCTGCGGGCCGCGGCGTGCGGGACGTAGCCGAGTTCCCTGGCCGCCTCGTGGACGCGGCGGCGGGTGGGTTCGCTGATGCGGACGGCGCTGGTGTTGTTCAGGACGTACGAGACGGTGGCGCGGGAGACCCCCGCCAGGCGGGCGACGTCGGCGCTCGTCGGCACGGAGCGCTGCGCGGACTGCTGCTTCGGTATCTGCACCATGGCCCCGTCATCCTCGCAGACCCGGGCCGGGTGTCCACGGCCGGGCGGCGGTGCGAACTTCCCTGCGCGCGTTCCGCGTTGTGCTACTCGCCGGTTAACGTTCGGGCACCCGTCGTCGAGCGAAGGTGTCCCCCACATGACTGCCGACCGTGCCGAAGGCCTCGCGCGCACCGCCCGCGCGCTGGCCGAGGGAGAGGTGTCCGCGCGCGCCCTGACCGAGCGGACGCTGGCCAGGATCGAGGCGTCGCAGCCCGTGCTGAACGCCTTCAAACTGGTGCGGGCCGAAGCCGCGCTTGCCGAAGCGGACGCCGCAGACCGGGAGTTGGCCGGCGGGGGCGCCGGGCTGGGGCGGCCGCTGCTCGGCGTTCCGCTGGCCGTGAAGGACGACATGGACGTGGCGGGCGAGCCGACCGCGTTCGGCTGCAGGGGCGACTTCCCGCCGAAGACGGCGGACGCGGAGGCGGTGCGCAGGCTCCGGGCGGCCGGGGCGGTGATCGTCGGCAAGACCAACACGTGCGAGCTGGGGCAGTGGCCGTTCACGGAAGGGCCGGGCTTCGGCGACACCCGTAACCCGTGGAACACCGGTCACACGCCAGGCGGCTCGTCGGGCGGCTCGGCCGCGGCGGTCGCCGCGGGCCTCGTGCCGGCGGCGCTGGGCTCGGACGGCGCGGGCTCGGTGCGGATCCCGGCGGCCTGGACGCATCTGGTCGGGATCAAACCGCAGCGCGGCCGGATATCGACGTGGCCGTGGCCCGAGGCGTTCCAGGGCATCACCGTCAACGGCCCGCTCGCCAGGACCGTCGCGGACGCCGCGCTGCTCCTGGACGCGGCGAGCGGCAGCCACGCGGGCGATCTGCACCGGCCGCCCGCCGTGCGGGCCGCCGAGGCCGCGACGCGCGATCCGGGGCGGCTGCGCGTCGCCCTGTCGCTGCGGATGCCGTTCACGGCGACGGCCAAGCGGCTGCACCCGGTGGTGCGGGACCGGGTGGTGACGCTCGCTGACCGGCTCGCGGCGCTCGGGCACGACGTGACGGAGGCCGACCCGCGCTACGGCCAGGTCGGCCTGGCGTTCGTGCCGCGGGCCACGGCGGGCATCGCGGAGTGGTGCCGTCACGTGCCGGACGTCTCCCTGCTCGACCGGCGCACCCGGGAAGCGGCCCGGATGGGGCGGCTGTTGGGCGGCGCCCCGCTGCGGCTGGCACGCCGCTCCGAGGCCGCGCTGCACCGGCAGGTGGGCGCCGTCTTCTCGACGTACGACGTGGTGCTCGCGCCGACGACGGCCGCTCCCCCGCCGCGCGTCGGCACGCTCGCCGCGATGAACGGCTGGCGGACCGACCAGGCGATGATCGCCGCGTGCCCCTACGCGTGGCCGTGGAACGTGCTCGGCTGGCCGGGCGTCAACGTGCCCGCCGGGCGCACCCCGGGCGGCCTCCCGGTCGGCGCCCAGCTGCTGGGTCCGGCGGGCAGCGAGCCGCTTCTGGTCTCCCTGGCCGCGCAGTTGGAGGCGGACCAGCGGTGGTACGAACGGTGGCCCGCGCCGCTGCCGGACGCGGCGCAGACGCCGTAGCCGCCCTGGCCTCGTCACAGAGCGCCGTCACGGAGCGCCGTCGCGCCG
The DNA here is from genome assembly GCF_042871345.1 of Streptomyces sp. NPDC005863. Lineage (NCBI taxonomy): Bacteria > Bacillati > Actinomycetota > Actinomycetes > Kitasatosporales > Streptomycetaceae > Streptomyces > Streptomyces sp. NPDC005863. The sequence continues at coordinate 152,641 of NZ_JBIAII010000002.1, forward strand.
GCCCTCACGGCTTCGCCAGTTCCGCCCACAGGGCCGGGTCCTCGAAGCCGAGGGCCCACAGCGCGGTGTTGCGCACGCCGTGCCTGCGCAGCACGGGCAGGTGGGCCGCGGTGCCGCGCGCGTCCTGGTACCAGACCGTGCGCTCGGTCCCGCCGTCCCGGTACGTGAAGTGCGGGGTGCTGGAGGCGGGGTCGATGCGGTAGGCCGCGCCCACCTTGGCGCGCAGGGCCTCCGCCTCCCGCGACGTCACGTGCCGAGCGCGCTCGCGCGAGCCGACGGCCCAGTCCCAGCCGTAGGCGGGCAGCCCCATCTCCAGCTTGTCGCGCGGCACTTCGGCGGTGGCGTTGCGCAGGATCTCGTCGTACCAGGCCGGGGTGGACAGCGGGCCCGGGGTGCCTTCGGCCGAGTGCAGGTTGTACGCCATCACGCGGAGCCGGTCGGCGGCGGCGCCGAGCCGCCGGTAGTCCCAGACGCGGCCGGTGCCCGCGGTCTTCGGCGAGACGGTGACGACGCAGCTCTTGCGCAGCTCGTGCAGGCGGCGGCACAGGTCGGTGACCAGCGTGGCGTAACCGTCCCTGACCTTCGCGTACTCCGCGTCCGAAGTGATCGCGATGGATTCGTAGTCGAGGTCGAGCCCGTCGTAGGCGTGCCCGCGCACGATGCCGAGCAGGGTCTCGATGTGGGTGGCGCGGTCGCGGGGGTCGGTGACCACGGCGGCAAGGGCGCCGCGCGGCAGGGTCTCCATGACGGTCGGCACCACCTTGATGCCGGCCCGGTGCAGCCCGTCGATGACCTTCTGGTCCTCCGCGCCGGAGTGCGGTTCGACCTTTCCCGCCGCCTTGGCCTGGTACCAGAAGGGGCTGACGGTGTGCAGCTGGGCGGCGTGGTCCAGGGCGCTCCGGTACGCGGCCTCCCGGTCCCAGTACGGCAGCCAGGCCGAGACGGTGCGCGGCGGTGCGGCCGCGCCGGGAACGGGGTCCGGGGCGGGGGCCGCGGGGTCGGACGCGGCGGGCAGCGGCGCGAGGACGCAGCCCGCGACGGCGAGGGCGGCGAGGAAGCGGGCGTTGCGGAGGGGGCGGAACACCATGGGGTGAGCCTGCGGCCCGTCCGCCTCTCCCGCGCTGCGGACTGGGCCGGACAGGTTCTACGGTGACCCGTGTGACTGCTTTCATCGATGACCCGCACCTGTCCGACCCGCCCGGCCGCTCCGGCCCCACCGCGACCACCGAGGCCGACCCGCGCGAGGTGGGCCGGGTGCACACGGAGTACGCGCCGGACCGCGACGGCGACCCCGACCCGGGCGAGGTCGTCTGGACGTGGGTGCCGTACGAGGAGAACGACGGGCGCGGCAAGGACCGGCCGGTGCTCGTGGTCGCCCGCGAGGCGTCGGGGACGCTGCTCGCCGTGCAGTTGTCGAGCAAGCGGCACGCCGGCGACCGGGACTGGGTGCCGATCGGCAGCGGGCCGTGGGACCGGGAGGGCCGGGATTCGTGGGTGGACGTCGACCGGGTGCTGCGGGTGCACGAGCGCGGGATGCGGCGTGAGGCGTGTGCGCTCGACCGCATGCGGTTCAACCTCGTCGTACTCCGTCTGAAGGAGCGCTACGGCTGGCGGTGAGGTCGGGTGAGCGGTCCGCGGCGGGCGGCGCGGGAGAAATTCCCGGTGTGAGAACGGCCTGAGGGGCACTCTTGTGCGAAGGCGCTCAAGGGTTTTGGGTGTGACGAGCTGCACCGGATGGAAGGATCCCCGCATGCCTGAGGGAGACTGTAGGAAACACCGCACCACGCGCCCCACAAGGGCGCGGGACACGGTGTCGGAGGCGGAGGTGGAGGCGCTGGTCCACGGCATCTGCTTCAAGACCGGCCCGCCCCGCGTCACCGGCGTCGAACTGGAATGGCTCGTCCACGAGCCGGACCTGCCCCACCTGCCCGTGTCCGTCGCCCGCCTCGAAGCGGCCTACGCCGCACTGCGGGCCCTGCCCCTGCACTCCGCCGTCACCGTCGAACCCGGCGGCCAGCTGGAGCTCAGCTCGCTTCCCGCCACCTCGTTGGCGGAGTGCATCTCGGCCATGCAGGCCGATCTCGGCGTCGTACGCGACGCCTTACGTCCCCATCGCCTCACCCTCAGCGGAGTCGGCGCCGACCCGTGGCGCCCGCCGGCACGGATCCTGCGCGAGCCCCGCTACGACGCGCTGGAGTCCTGTCTGGACCGCGGCGGTCCCGCCGGGCGCCGGATGATGTGCTCGACGGCGTCCGTACAGGTCTGTCTCGACGCCGGGTACGAGGAGCCTGGCCCGCTCGGTTACGCGCGGCGCTGGCGTCTCGCGCATCTGCTCGGCCCGGTCCTCGTCGCGGCGTTCGCCAACTCGCCGCTGCAGGACGGCCGCCCCACCGGCTGGCGCTCGACCCGGCAGGCCGTGTGGGCGGGCATCGAGCCCGGCAGGTCCGGCGCCCCGCCGCTCGACGGTGAGCCGCGCGAGGTCTGGACCCGGCACGCGCTCGACGCTCCGGTCATGTGCGTCAAGAGGGAGCCGGGCGAGGGCCCTTGGAGCGTGCCGGAGGGGCTGAGCTTCCGGGCGTGGGCCCGCAAGGGCGCCCCTCTCAGACCCACCCGCGAGGACCTCTTCTACCACCTGACCACGCTGTTCCCGCCGGTCCGGCCGCGCGGTCACCTGGAGCTGCGCATGGTGGACGCGCAGCCCGGCGACGACGGCTGGATCGTGCCGCTGGCCGTGACGAGCGCGCTGTTCGACGACGCGGAGGCGACCGAGACCGCCTACCGCGCCGTGAAGCCGCTGGCCGAGCGGTACGGGCCCGCGGAATCGCCCGCGGCGCCGCACAACCCGCTCTGGCTGGACGCGGCGCGGCACGGCATGGCCGACGCCGAACTGCGCGAGGCCGCCGTGACCTGTTTCGCCGCCGCCGTGGCCGCGCTGCCCCGGCTGGGCGCGCCGCCGTCCGTGCAGGGCGCCGTCGCGGCCTTCGCCGAGCAGTACGTCGCGCGGGGCCGCTGCCCGGCCGACGATCTGCTCGACGCCGTGCGCGACGGCCGCCACCCCCACGGCGCACCCGGGCTCCACGCGAGGCCCGGGCGCCCCGAGACACCTGGGAAGGACTCCCGCCGATGACAGGCTCCCTCACCGACCCGGAAGCCCTGCGGGAGCGTGCGCTCGCCGCGCTGCTCGCCGCCCGGGACCGCACGACCCTCCTCACCTCCTGCGTGGAGGAGTCCGAACTCACCGCTCAGCACTCCCCGTTGATGTCGCCGCTGGTCTGGGATCTCGCGCACATCGGCAACCAGGAGGAGCAGTGGCTGCTGCGCGCGGTCGCGGGCCGCGACGCGATGCGGCCCGAGATCGACCCGCTGTACGACGCCTTCGAGCATCCCCGCGCCGAGCGGCCGAGCCTGCCGCTGCTCGCGCCGAAGGAGGCGCGCGGCTACGCGGCCGAGGTGCGGGGCCGCGCGCTCGACGTGCTGGAGAAGACGCCGTTCCACGGCACGCCGCTCACCGACGCGGGGTTCGCGTTCGGCATGATCGCCCAGCACGAGCAGCAGCACGACGAGACGATGCTGATCACACATCAGCTGCGGACCGGGCCGACGGCACTGACCGCGCCCGATCCACCGGCCTGCGAACCGTTCGCCGGGCCCGCCGAAGTCCTCGTCCCCGGCGGCCCGTTCACGATGGGCACGTCCACCGAGCCGTGGGCCCTGGACAACGAGCGCCCCGCGCACCGGCGGCTCGTCCCGCCGTTCTTCATCGACACGACCCCGGTGACGAACGGGGCGTACCAGCAGTTCATCGAGGACGGCGGCTACGCCAGGATGCGCTGGTGGGACCCGGCCGGCTGGGCGATGGTCCGCGAGCACGGGCTGCGGGCGCCGCTGTTCTGGCACCAGGAGGGCGGCCGCTGGCTGCGGCGGCGGTTCGGCACGGTCGAACCGGTGCCGGCCGACGAGCCGGTCCTGCACGTCAGTTGGTACGAGGCCGACGCGTACGCGCGCTGGGCCGGCCGGCGCCTGCCGAGCGAGGAGGAGTGGGAGAAGGCCGCCCGGCACGACCCGGTGACCGACCGCTCCACGCGCTACCCGTGGGGCGACGCGGACCCCACGCCGGAGCGCGCCAACCTGGGGCAGCGCCATCTGCGGCCCGCCCCCGCGGGCAGCTACCCGGCGGGTGAATCGCCGCTAGGCGTACGGCAGTTGATCGGCGACGTGTGGGAGTGGACGTCCAGCGGATTCCTGCCCTACCCGGGCTTCTCCGCCTTCCCCTACCGGGAGTACTCGGACGTCTTCTTCGGCGGCGACTACAAGGTGCTGCGCGGCGGCGCCTTCTCCGTCGACGCGGTGGCCTGTCGCGGTACCTTCCGCAACTGGGACCATCCGGTGCGGCGGCAGATCTTCTCCGGGTTCCGCACGGCACGTGACGCGGGGCCGGCCGAGACCTCGGCTCCGGAGAGCGCCTGATGTGCCGTCACCTCGCCTTCCTCGGCCCGTCGCAACCGCTGGGAAGCCTTCTCGTGACGCCCGAGCACAGCCTGTTCCACCAGTCGTGGGCGCCCCGGATGCAGCGGCACGGCACCGTCAACGCCGACGGGTTCGGGGTGGGCTGGTACGCGGACGGGGACCCGGTGCCCGCCCGTTACCGGCGCACCGGGCCGATCTGGGGCGACCAGTCGTTCGCCGACCTCGCCCGGGTCGTGCGCGCCGGGGCCGTGCTCGCCGCCGTGCGGGACGCGACCGAGGCCGGGGCGGACGGGGAGGCCGCGGCGGCGCCGTTCGCCTCCGGGCCGTGGCTGTTCAGCCACAACGGCGCGGTCACCGGCTGGCCGGGATCCCTCGCCCCGCTCGTCCGTGACCTGCCGCCCGAGGAGCTGCTGACCATGGCGGCGCGCTGCGACTCCGCGCTCGTGTGGGCGCTCCTGCTGCACCGGCTGCGCCGCGGCGACGAGGCGGGACAGGCCCTCACGGACACGGTCCTGGAGGTCGCGCGGGCCGCGCCCGACTCGCGCCTCAATCTGCTGCTCACCGACGGCACCACGATCACCGCGACCGCCTGGGGCGACACCCTCTGGTATCTCGCGGAATCCGGCCGCCGCACCGTCGTGGCCTCCGAGCCCTACGACGACGACCCGCGCTGGCGCGAGGTGCCCGACCGCACCCTGCTCGCCGCCGACCGCACCGACGTGACTCTGACCCCGCTCAAGGAGCCTGCTGCGTGAGCCCGTTCCTGCTGACCCGCACCCTGCCCGAGGACGCCACCGAATCCGCGCTGCGCGAGGACGTCCTGCACGGCCTGACCCGCTCCCCGAAGACGCTGCCGCCCAAGTGGTTCTACGACGCGCGCGGCAGCGCCCTCTTCGAGGAGATCACCACCCTGCCCGAGTACTACCCCACCCGCGCCGAGCGGGAGATCCTGGTGGCCCGCTCCGCCCGCATCGCCGAGATCACGGGGGCGCGCACGCTCATCGAGCTGGGTTCCGGCTCCTCGGAGAAGACCCGCCACCTGATCGACGCCCTGCCCGCCCTGCACACCTACGTGCCGGTGGACGTGAGCGAGACCGCGCTGACCGGCGCGGCGAACGCCCTGGTCGCCCAGCGGCCCGCGCTCGACGTGCACGCCCTGATCGCCGACTTCACGCGCGGTCTCGCGCTGCCGGGGACGCCGGGTCCGCGCCTCGTGGCGTTCCTCGGCGGCACGGTCGGCAATCTGCATCCCGTCGAACGCGCCGCGTTCCTCTCCTCGGTCCGCGACCTCCTCGAACCGGGTGACGCGCTGTTGCTCGGCACCGACCTGGTCAAGGACGAGTCGGTGCTCGTCTCCGCGTACGACGACGCGTCAGGCGTGACGGCCGCGTTCAACAAGAACGTCCTGTCGGTGATCAACCGCGAGCTGGCGGGGGACTTCGACCCCGCCGCGTTCGAGCACGTCGCCGTCTGGGACCGCGAGCACGAGTGGATGGAGATGCGGCTGCGCTCCACCACCGCGCAGACCGTCAAGATCCACGCACTGGATCTGGCGGTCGACTTCGCCGCCGGCGAGGAGCTCCGCACGGAGATCTCGGCGAAGTTCCGCGAGGACGGCGTGCGCGCCGAACTGGCCGCGTCTGGCCTGGAATTGACGCACTGGTGGACGGACGACCGGGGCCGGTTCGCGCTGTCACTGAGCACGGTGGCGTAGCGGCACGTCCTGTCCGGGGCCATCTCCTGTCCGGTCCCGCAGGGTCCGGCTCCGCACACCGGTGTGCGGAGCCGGGCCCTGGGATGCGCGCGCCTCGCGTCACAGTCCGCCGAGGTTCAGCGCCCCCGTGATCCGGTCCGACGCCTCGCGGGCCTCGGCCGCCGGGTCGCCGCCCATGAGGACCTTCGTCATGTACCCCTTGATCGGGTTGTCCGCCTCGACGGCCGCCCAGCGGGGCGAGTTGGGGGTCGCCCGGCCGTTCGCCGCACCGACGGCCATCGCGGCGACGCCCTTCTCGTCGGCGACCGCGGAGGCCAGTTTCGCCTTGTTCGGGACGTAGTTCATGGTCCGCGCGAGGTCGGTCTGCCACTTCTTGCCCGCCAGCGCCTCGATCACCTCGACCGCGCCCTTGTGGTCGTCGCTGCGCTCGGGCACGACGAGGTCGGAGCCGCCGGTGAAGACCGCGCCGGGCTTTCCCGCCTTCTTGCCCGGTACGGGGAAGTAGCCGAGCTTCCCCTTCAGCTCGGGGTTCTTCTCCTCGATGGCGCGGGCCACGCCGGGGACCGCGACGAGCTGGGCGACGTCACCGGCCGCGAACACCTTCGCCTGCGAGGGGTGTTCCTCGTCGGAGTCGCGCGGTCCGTCGCCGAGCGCCTGCAGCCGCTGGTAGAACTCCATGCCGCGCAGGGCCGCAGGCGTGTGCAGGGAGCCGCGCCAGTCGCCGGACGACTCCTTCGTCTCCTTGGCGAGGTCGCCGCCCTCGTCCCAGATGAATCCGGCGAGCGTGTACCAGTCCTGCCCCGCGAGGTAAATGCCCTGGTTGCCGCCGGAGTTGAGCTTCTCCGTGGCCGTGATCCACTCCTCGCGGGTCCGCGGCGGACGCGTGATGCCCGCCCGGGCGAACAGGTCCTTGTTGTAGATGACGACACGGTTGGCGGCGTACCAGGGGATGCCGTATTGGGCGCCTCGGTAGCGCCCCGGCTCGGCGAGGCCCGGCAGCCAGTCGTCCATGCCGAGGTCGCGGGCGGACTCCAGGGTCAGGTCGTACAGGCCGCCCTCGTCGACGTACTGGGCGACCTGGGTGTTGCCGACCTCGATGACGTCGGGGCCGTCCCCGTCCTCGCCCTTGAGCGCCTTCTTCACCTTGCCGCCGATGCCGGTCCACTCCTGGACGCGGATGTCCAGGTCGATGTCGCCGTGCTCCTTCTCGAAGTCCGCCGTGAAGCGCTCGACGAACTCGGGCGACGCGCTGCCCCGCATCAGCCAGACCGTGACGGTCCTGGTGTCGTCGCCGCCTGGGAGCACCCCGCATCCGGCGAGCAGAACGGTCGAGGAGAGCGCGAGGGCCAGGGACACGGCGGCGCGGCGGTGCGGGTTCACGTGGGTCACTTTCTACCTGTGGACAGGGAAGGTCGGCCCGACGCGGGGGGATGAGCTCTCGGCTCGAACGGGTTACTGGCTGGATTTTGGTATGTACCAATGATCCGGTCAAGGGGTAGACCGTCGATCCGGTCAAGAGGTACGCCGTCTCGCGCGTGCGGGCGCGCTGGTGCACCGTGGAGTGACGGCACTCCACGGAGTCGTGTGTCCTGGCGTACGCGCGGGCGTACGGCTCCACCCGACGGGCCCGGAGGAACACCAACATGTCCAACCACACGTACCGCGTCACCGAGATCGTCGGCACGTCCCACGAGGGGATCGACCAGGCGATCCGCAACGGCGTCGAGCGGGCCTCGCAGACGCTCCGTTCACTGGACTGGTTCGAGGTCACGCAGGTGCGCGGCCATATCGAGGACGGTCGGATCCGGCACTACCAGGTGGGTCTCAAGGTGGGGTTCCGCCTGGAGGACGGCGACGTGTAGCGCTCCGTGGGGCGGGTGTTCGCGGCGGTCAGGTTCTGCCTTCCTGTTCCTGGGCCTTCTTCAGTTCCCGTGACGTCGTCGCCCAGTGGGCGCGGATCACGTCGAAGCCCGCGCGCCGCGCCTCCGCGCAGACCAGTTCGTCGTCGTCCACCAGGACGGCGACCTGCCGCTCGCGGGCCAGGTCGCGAAGGATCTCCAGCTTGGTGACGCGGGCGGGCCGGCGGTCGCCGTCGGGCCGCATCCAGACCCGGCCGTCCGGCAGGCCCTGGCGGGACAGCCACTCCACCGTGTCCGCCCGGCACCGCTCCGGGCGGCCCGTGAGGTACACGACCTCGCACTCCTCGGTGGAGGCGAGGGCCAGCTCGACGCCGGGCGCCAGCGGCGGGTCCTGGGGCGCCGCCGCGAAGAACGCGTTCCAGTCGCGCGGCCTGCCCTCCAGGTACCGCTGCCGGTGCGCGGTGTCCGCGAGGGTGCCGTCCAGGTCGAACACGGCCAGAGGTCTGCTGTCGTCCGTCACACCGACAGGGAATCATGACGGCGCGGCGGTGTTGAAGTCCGTGTGAGCTCAGTGATCGCACAAACCCGGTTCTCCGTCCTCGACCGGTCGCGCACCCGTGAGGGGCACGACGGGCCCGAGGCGCTGCGCGACACCGTGCGGCTGGCGCGGGACGTCGAGGCGCTCGGCTACCACCGCTTCTGGGTCTCGGAGCATCACGGCGTCCCCGGGGTCGCGGGGTCGGCGCCCACGGTCCTCGCGGCGGCCGTGGCGGCGGCCACCCGCACCATCCGGGTGGGCACCGGCGGCGTGATGCTGCCGAACCATCAGTCGCTGGTCGTGGCGGAGCAGTTCGGGGTGCTCGAATCGCTGTTCCCCGGCCGGATCGACATGGGCCTCGGCCGTTCCGTCGGCTTCACGGACGGGGTGCGCAAGGCGCTGGGCCGCGACAAGCACGACGCCGAGGACTTCGCGGCCCGGCTCGCCGACCTGCTCGCCTGGTTCCGCGGCACGTCGGGCACGGGCGTGCGGGCCCGGCCCGCCGAGGGCCTGACCGTGCCGCCGTACGTGCTCGCCATGGGTGAGGGCGCGACGATCGCGGCCGAGGCGGGCCTGCCCATGGTCATCGGCGACCTGCGGTCCCGCGAGAAGATGTTGCACGGCATCGACCAGTACCGCGCGGCCTTCCGCCCCTCCCCCTGGCTGGCCGAGCCGTACGTCGTGATCTCGGGCAACGTGGCGGTGGCCGGGACGGAGGAGGCGGCCCGGCGGCTGCTCCTGCCGGAGGCCTGGTCGATGGCGTACTCCCGCACGCGCGGGACGTTCCCCCCGCTCGCGCCGGCCGAGCGCGTGGCGTCGCTGACCATGACGGAGAAGGAGCGCGGTTTCTACGAGGCGGGGCTGCGGGGCCAGCTGTACGGCACGGAGGAGCGGGTCGCCGACGAGCTTGAGGCGGTGCTGAAGGAGAGCGGCGCGCAGGAGGTCCTGGTCACGACCAGCACGTACGACCGCGCCGGCCTGCTGGACTCGTTCCGCCGCCTGGCGCGGTTGGCGGGGCTGACGCCGGGTGGGGGGCCTGACAGGAGCTGATGGACCGCATCGCGGTGGAACCGCGGCCGCGGGCAGGTCACGCCGGTGTCGACGCCTCGGTCGGCGGGCGGCGGCCGACCGCCGACGCTATGGCGCGGACCACCCCGGACGGGCCCGTCACCGGCGTGCTGACGCGCAGGTCGTCGCAGGCGGCACGCCAGATCCGGGAGGGCGGCGCGATGATCGAGTTCGTCTCCTTGACGGCACGGATGATCCAGACGCGGCCCTCGGGGTCCTGCGCCGCGTACTCCAGCGTCGGCCGCTGCTGCACGGTGTAGAGCACGCCGTGCTCCTTCAGCTCGGTCTCCAGCGCGGCGGCCTGGTCGGGGCTGGGGTGGGTCGGGTGCACGGTCATGCGCTGTGGGGCCTTTCGGAAGGGGACGGTGGGGCGGGCCCGAAGGTGACGCCGCTCACGCCTGTTCCTTCAACGTAAGAGCCGCGCCGAGCGGCGGGTAGGGGGCAAAAGACCCCTACCCGCGGGTAAGCGGTCTCAGCCGCAGGTCCCCGGCCGGCTCCTGCGGGGGCCGTGCGTCCCGTACCGGGAAAGCGCAGGTGAGAGCCGTGGGCGAAGGGCGGGGGCGTTGTATCGTGGGTGTCCCCGAGCCGCGTACGGAGCCCTCCATGCACAGCCCCCACGATCCGTTCGTACGTGTCCGGGGCGCCCGGGAGCACAATCTCCAAGGCGTCGACGTGGACATCCCGCGCGACGTGCTCGCCGTCTTCACCGGTGTCTCCGGTTCGGGAAAGTCCTCGCTCGCCTTCGGGACCATCTACGCCGAGGCGCAACGCCGCTACTTCGAGTCCGTCGCGCCGTACGCCCGGCGGCTGATCCACCAGGTGGGCGCGCCGAAGGTCGGCGAGATCACCGGCCTGCCGCCCGCCGTCTCGCTCCAGCAGCGCCGCTCGGCGCCGACCTCCCGCTCCTCCGTCGGCACCGTCACCACGCTCTCCAACTCCCTGCGGATGCTCTTCTCCCGCGCGGGCAGCTACCCGGCCGGTGCGGAACGGCTCGATTCGGACGCCTTCTCGTCGAACACGGCGGTCGGCGCCTGCCCCGAGTGCCACGGCCTGGGCCGGGTCCACCGCACGACGGAAGAGCTCCTCGTGCCCGACCCTTCCCTCTCCATCCGCGACGGCGCCATCGCCGCCTGGCCCGGCGCCTGGCAGGGCAAGAACCTGCGCGACGTCCTGGACGCCCTCGGGTACGACGTGGACCGGCCGTGGCGCGAACTGGCGCAGCGGGACCGGGACTGGATCCTGTTCACGGACGAGCAGCCGGTGGTGACCGTGCACCCGGTGCGCGAGGCCGGCCGGATCCACCGCCCCTACCAGGGCACCTACATGAGCGCCCGCCGCTATGTGATGAAGACCTTCGCGGACTCCAAGAGCCAGACGCTGCGCGCCAAGGCCGAGCGGTTCCTGGCGAGTGAGCCGTGCCCGGCGTGCGGCGGGAGCAGGCTGCGTCCGGAGGCGATGGCGGTCACGTTCGCCGGCCGTACGATCGCCGAGCTCGCCTCGCTGCCGCTGTCCGACCTCGCCGACGCCCTCGCGAGCGCCGCGGACACCTCGGAGACGGCCCGCGTGCTGACCGAGGACCTGCTCGCCCGCATCGCGACCGTCACCGAGCTCGGCCTCGGCTACCTCAGCCCGGACCGCGCGACGCCCACCCTGTCGGCGGGCGAACTGCAGCGGCTGCGCCTCGCGACCCAGCTGCGCTCGGGGCTCTTCGGGGTGGTGTACGTCCTGGACGAGCCGTCCGCGGGGCTCCACCCGGCCGACACGGAAGCCCTGTTGACGGTCCTCGACCGGCTCAAGGCAAGCGGCAACTCCGTCTTCGTCGTGGAACACCACCTCGACGTCATGCGCCACGCGGACTGGCTCGTCGACGTCGGCCCGCAGGCCGGCGAGCACGGCGGACGGGTGCTGCACAGCGGCCCGGTGGCGGAGGTCGAGGGCGTCCGCGATTCGGAGACGGCTCGTTTCCTGTTCGGCCGGAACGCCTCACCAGTACGTGAAGTGCGTGCCCCCAAGGGGTGGTTGAAGGTCGGCCCGGTCACCCGGCACAACCTGCGCGCGGTAACGGCGGAGATCCCGCTCGGCGCCTTCACCGCCGTCACGGGCGTCTCCGGCTCGGGGAAGTCCACGCTCGTCGGCGAGATCACCGAGGAACTCGCGGGCGTGGACCGGCTGGTCTGCGTCGACCAGAAGCCGATCGGCCGCACCCCGCGCTCCAACCTGGCCACCTACACCGGCCTCTTCGACGTCGTGCGCAAGGTGTTCGCCGCCACGGACACGGCCAAGGAGCGCGGCTACGGCGTGGGCCGCTTCTCCTTCAACGTGTCGGGCGGTCGCTGCGAGACCTGCCAGGGCGAGGGCTTCGTCAGCGTCGAGCTGCTCTTCCTGCCCAGCACCTACGCGCCCTGCCCGGACTGCGCGGGCGCCCGCTACAACCCCGAGACGCTCGAAGTGACGTACCGGGGGCGGAACATCGCGGAGGTGCTCGACCTGACCGTCGAGGCGGCCGCGGAGTTCTTCGCCGACACCCCGCCGGTCGTACGCAGCCTGCGCACGCTCCTCGACGTCGGCCTCGGCTATCTGCGGCTCGGCCAGCCGGCCACCGAGCTGTCGGGTGGTGAGGCCCAACGCATCAAGCTGGCCAGTGAGTTGCAGCGGGTCAGGCGGGGACACACGCTCTATCTGCTCGACGAGCCGACGACCGGCCTGCACCCGGCCGACGTCGAGGTGCTCACCGGGCGCCTGCACGAACTGGTCGACGGCGGCAACTCCGTGGTCGTCGTCGAGCACGACATGGCGGTGGTGGCGGGCGCGGACTGGGTCGTCGACCTGGGCCCGGGCGGCGGCGACCGCGGCGGCCGGGTCGTGGCGGCCGGCACCCCGGCCGACGTGGCACACGCCGAGGGCAGCCGCACCGCACCGTATCTGGCCCGCGCACGGGGCGAGGCGGACAGCCGGGGCTGAGCGGCGCCCTCGCGGATGCTGAGCGGTGCCCTCCCGGGGACGCGACCGGCCGACGTGCTCTGGGGCGGCTCGTCACCGAGGTTCCGGGCCACGCCCCGCGAGGAGGGGAAGCGGTGGCGCGACGGTGCCCGGCGGGAGGATCCGCGCATAGATCGACCGCGCACGCTCCGCCTCGTCGCGGGCCTCCTCCGGGCGCTGTACGGCGTCCAGCAGGGCCGCCAGATCGGTGCGGGTCTCGGCCTCGCCGTGCCGGTCCCGGACGCGCAGCCGCAGCCCGAGCGCGGCGCGCAGGTGCCGTTCGGCCTCCTCGTGGCGGGCCAGGTGGGTGAATCCGTGGCCGATGCCGTTGAGGGCCATGGACTCGGTGTGGGGTTCGCCGAGCCGGTGGGCGAGGTCGGCCGCCCTGCGGTGCCACTCGGTGCCTTCCTGATGGGCTCCCGCATAGCAGTGCGCGAGTCCGAGCGCGATCATCGCCCACGCCTGACCGTGCGGATTGCCGATCTCCTGGGCCAGCGCGAGGGTCTGCCGTGCCGTCTCGTCGCAGGCGGTCAGCGCGCCCGTCTCCAGCTGCACCAGGGCGATGCCGAGCAGCGCGCTCGACTCCACGTGGCGGTCCCCGAGCCCCCTGGCGAGGCCCAGCGCCTCACGGAGCAGGCCTTCGGCGTCACGGTGGCGCCGCAGTCTCTGGCAGAGGAAGCCCAGTGAAGTGAGCGCCCAGGCCTCGGTGTTGCGGTTCTCGGTGCGCGCGCACAGGTCGAGCGAGCGGCGCAGCTCCCGCTCGCCCTCCTCGTAGCGGCCCGCCATCCAGTGGATGTACCCGAGGCGCTGCACCGTCAGGGCCTCGCCGCGCCGGTCGCTGAGGTCGCGGAAGACGGAGAGCGCGAACCGGTGGTGCCCGAGGGCTCCTTCCAGGTCCCCCAGGTGCCAGGCGGCGAGGCCGAGTCCGTGGTGGGCGCAGGCCTGGCCCCGTCGGTCCTGGTCCTCCTCGAACAGGGTGAGCGCGCGGCGGTGCCGGCGGGCGCACTCGGCGTACTCGCCGTAGAACCAGTGCGCCAGGCCCACGTTGACCAGTTCGCGCGCGAACGTGCGTCTGTCGCCGGTCTCTTGGAGCAGTGCGAGTGCCTGCCGGTGGTGGGCCGCCGACTCGTCGTGGCCGCGCACGAACCAGTCGGCCATGCCGAGGCCCGCCGTCGCCCGCGCCTCGCCGTACCGGTCGCCCGCCTCCCGGAATCTGACCAGGGCCATGCCGTGCCACCGCCGGCTCTCCCGGTAGCGGCCGCGCGCCCCGGAGCTGTGCCCGAGGCCGTTCAGCGCCTCCGCCGCCCCGCGCACGTCGCCGAGCTCCTCGAAGTGCCCGAGCGCCCGGCTGTGCTGCACCTCCGCCTCGCGGTGCCGGCCGACCGCGTCGTACACGTGCCCGAGGTCGCACATGAGGTGGCCCTGTTGGGCGCGGTCACCGGCGTGCCGGGCCGCCGCGAGCCCCAGCCGCAGACCGGCGAGGCTGTCCGAACCGAAGGAGTGCAGCCCCAGGAAGGAGTGGGCGGCCGCGGCGAGCCGCCAGGTGTCCTCGTGCCAGCCGTGCTCGGCGGCCGCCCGGCTGACGGCCAGGAGGTTGGCGCGCTCGCCCTCCAGCCACCGCAGCTCCGTGCCGGGGTCCGCGGGGGCCTGCCCGGTTCCCCGGGGCATGTGCCGCGCGGCGCCGCGGCCCGTGTTCGCCGCGGCGCGCCGCAGTCGGTGCCGGTGGCCGGGTTCCAGCGTGAGCCGGGCGGCCTCCGCGCGGTCGCGGTACCAGTGGACGAGGCGCAGCACGGCCGCCGTGCGCTGCTCGTCGGCGTCCTCGGCGCGGGTCCGCTCAAGGGCGTAGAGCCGCAGCAGGGCGTGGTGGCGGTAGCGGTCACGGCTGCGCTGTTCCAGCAGGTGCTCGTCGAGCAGCGCCTCCAGGGCGTCCTCGGCCGTGTCGGGGTCGGTGTCGAGCAGTGCGGCGGCGGACGCCGGTGTGCAGTCCTCACCGGGGTGCAGGGCGAGGAGCCGGAAGGCGCGCCGGAGGTCGTCGGGCAGTTGCCGGTAGGAGAGGCCGAAGGCGGCGGCCACGGCCTCCTGCCCGCCGGCGAGCCGGTGCAGCCTGCCCGCCCCGTCCGCGAGCCGGTCGGCCAGGTCGGCCGCGGACCAGGAGGGCCGGGCGCGCAGACGGCGGCCGGCCAGCGCCACCGCGAGCGGGAGGTGCCCGCACAGCGCGGCCACCCTTCCGGGCGCCGGGCCGGCCCCGGCGCGGTCCGGGCCCGCGGCGTGCCGGAACAGCGCGACGGCCTCGTCCGGCGGGAGCGGGCCCAGCCGGACGGTGTGCGCGGCGTCCACCGCCGTGAGCGCGCGCCGACTCGTGACCAGCACCAGGGCGGACGAGGAGCCCGGCAGCAGATGCCGCACCTGCTCAGCGTCGGCCGCGTCGTCGAGCACCAGCAGCACACGGCGGCCCGCGAGCCGGTCGCGGTAGAGCGCCGCCCGTGCCTCCGTCCGCTCCGGGACGAGGTGGGCCGGGACGCCGAGCAGCCGCAGGAAGTCCTCCAGCACGTCCGCCGGTTCGGCCGGTCCGCGATCGGACGAGAGCCCCAGCAGATCGGCCCACAGCTGTACGTCCGTGAAGTGGCCCGCGGCCACCAGGCGGTGGGCGGCGTGCAGGGCGAGGCGCGTCTTGCCGGCTCCCGCCATGCCCTCGATGACGGCTATGAGTACGCCCGCGTCGCCGGGGTCGGCGGCCGTCCCCCGGTCGCCCACCAGCTCCCGCAGCGCGCGCAAAGGGTCCGTCCGGCCGACGAAGTGGGGTATGTCCATGGGGAGTTGCCGGCACTCGCGGATGCGGCGACCGGGCGCCGGCTCTTGGTCCACGTGGGCGGTGCCGGTCACGGCTGCGGTGCCGGTCACGGCTGCGGTGCCGGTCACCTCTGCGGTGCCGGTCACCTCTGCGGTCTCGGTTACGTCTGCCGTGTCGGTCCCCGCTGTCGTGTCGGTCACCACTGTCGCGTCCGCCGCGCACGCGGTGGTGGGCCCGGTCGACCGCAGGAACGGCACCGAGCCGACCTCGCCCGCCAGGATGCGTGCCTGCAGGTCCCGTACCTCCCCACCGGGGTCCGCGCCGATCTCCTCCCGCAGGTCGCGCCTGAGCCGCTGGTAGGCGTTCAGGGCGTCATCGGGGCGGCCGGACCGGTGCAGGGCGAGCATCAGCAGGGCGGCGAGGCGCTCCCGGAGCGGGAAGTCGGCTGTCAGACGCGTCAGTTCGGGTACCACCCGCCGGTGGCGGCCCAGATCGAGGTCGGCCCCGATCCGCTCCTCCAGAACGGCCGCCCGCACCTCCTCCAGCCGCGCACGCTCCGCGTCCAGATCGCCGCTCGACACGTTGGCGAGCACCGGACCCTGCCAGAGGTCGAGGGCCGCGGCGAACTCCGCGGCGGCCCGCTCCGTATCGCCTCCGGAGCGCGCGGCCCGGCCCCCGGCCACGGCGCGCTCGAAGGCGGCGAGGTCGGTGGCCTCAGGCCCTACGTCCAACACGTACCCGGAATCGGACCAGTTGAGGATTCCGGCGGGCGCCCTGGCCGCCCGTTCGGGCTCCAGCACGCGGCGCAGCGCGGAGACGTACTTCTGAAGCTGGTTGACGCAGTACCGCGGCGCGGGCTCGCCCCACACCGCCCGGACCAGCTGCCCCCGGGGGACGGCCCGGCCCGCCCGCAGCAGCAGAACGGCGAGAACGGACCGCTGTCTCGGACCCCCCAAACGCAGCTCCCGCTCTCCGCGCCAGGCCCGGACGGACCCCAACAGGGCGAAGCGCAGAGGTTCCTCACTGCCCGTCATGTGGGCACCTCCCCCTTCGCAGTCGATCTTCCAGTGCTTCTCCCAGCGGAACGTCCAACCGATCTGATCACACTGGTGAGCCACGGGGCAGAGGTGTGCCGGACAAGAACGGCGCACCGGTACCGAGCCCGACGGGAACTGGTCCAGAAGGGACGTCATATGAGGTACGGGGGAAGCACGGTGCGCTGCGTCGCCGCGGGTGCGCTCACGATCGGGATGCTCACGCTGTCGACCGGCAACGCGCTGGCGGATCGCAACCAGACGGCACAAACGGAGCGCAACCAGACGACGCTACCGGAGCGCAACCAAACGGTGCTCCCGGAGCGGGCTGCCGACGCGGCCGGTTTCCGCTGTGACTACGTCGGAACGCACTACACGCACACCAAGCGCAAGGCACCCATACGCAAGGGAATGTCGAAGCACGCGGCCATCAGGGCGATGGTCTCGAAGGGCAAGGCCGTCCGCTACAACTACACCTGCGTCAGCTCCAAGGGCACCTACTGGGTCAAGACGATTTATCCCGCGAAGGGCTACCTGTACCGGGCTCACATCTAGACCACCGCGAGGGGCAGGGAAAGGGCCGGCCATCGCAAGGGGGGGGGCGGCCGGCCCGCGCCCGGCACCGCCCACGGGGCGCGGGGACTCCGTGGGCGGTGCTCCGACCCGCCGACCCGAACCCGAAACTCGGGGGGGGCGCCGCACCCCCGCACCGAACGGCTTCGGCAACTGGCCGCCCCCCACCCCCGGAAACCGCGGCCATCTCCACCCTGGAAGGCACTGACGTGACGAAGCAGCGCACCATCCTCCTCCCCGTCGTCGGGGTCCTCACCGCGGCGGCCGTTCTCACCGGCTGCGGCCAGGAAGGCGACGACGCGGCGTCCGACGCGGCCGACGGCGGCCGCCCCACCGTGTGCCTGGTCATGAAGTCCATGGGCAACGAGTACTTCCAGACCATGGAGAGGGGCGCGAAGGCGCATGCGAGGGAGCGCGGTGACCTCGACCTGAAGTCCAGCGGAATCCAGAACGAGACGGACATCGACGGCCAGGTCGCGGCGATCAACCGCTGCGTCACCGAATCCGCGGACGCCCTCGTCATCGCCCCCACCGACTCACGCGCCTTGGTGGCGCCCCTCAAACGCGCAGAGAAGCGCGGTCTTAAGGTCATCAACATCGATGTGCGGCTCGACGCGGGCGCGTTGCAGGCCTCCGGCATGAAGGTCCCCTTCGTGGGCCCAGACAACGAGCGCGGCGCCCGGCTCTCCGGGGAGGCCCTCGCCGAAAAGCTCGGCAAGGGGGCCGAGGTCGCACTCCTGGAGGGCAGTCCCGGCGCCGACAACGCACGGCAGCGCGCGGCCGGGTTCCGCGCGGCGGCCGAGGCCGGCGGCCTGAAGGTGGTCTCCGCCAAGACCGCGCACTGGGAGACCGACGAGGCGTACAACGTGCTCGGCAACATGCTCACCGCGCACCCGGACATCAAGGGGGTGCTCGCCTCCAACGACTCGATGGCGCTGGGCGCCCTCAAGGCCGTCGAAGCGAAGAAGAAGACGTCGGTGAAGATCGCGTCGTTCGACAACATCGAGGCCATCCGTCCGTACGTGAAGAAGGGCCGCGTCGTCGCGACGGTCGACCAGTACGCGGCGAAGCAGGCCGCCGACGGCATCGACCAGGCGATGAAGGCCATCGCGGGCGACGAGCCCGCGGGCTGGGTGAAGACCGACGTGAAGGTCGTCACCGCCGACGACCTCCGGTGACGGGCGCGGTGACGGACGGGCCGGCGCGGCAGCCGGGTGCCGGGCCCGTCCTGGAGGTCGCGGACGTCTCGAAGGCGTTCCCCGGCGTGGTCGCCCTCCATCGCGTCCGGCTGGATCTGGTCCCCGGTGAGGTGCACGCCCTCGTCGGCGAGAACGGCGCGGGCAAGTCGACCCTGGTGAAGATCCTCGCGGGGACGCAGCAATCGGACGGGGGCACGATGCGGCTGGGCGGCGCCCCCTACGCGCCCGGCGACGTGGCGTCGGCCATGCGGGCGGGCGTACAGGTCGTGCACCAGGAGTTCCACCTGGTGCCGCAGCTGTCCGTCGCCGAGAACCTCTTCCTGCGGCGACTCCCGCGCCGGCACGGCTTCGTGGACCGGCGCGCCCTGCACCGCGACGCCCGCGAGCTGCTCGCCGAAGTCGGCCTGGACGTACGGCCGCAGACCAAGGTGGAACGTCTCGGCATCGCGCAGATGCAGCTCCTGGAGATCGCCCGCACGCTGCACCAGGAGTGCCGGGTGCTGGTCATGGACGAGCCGACGGCGACGCTCACCCCGAGGGAGACCGAGCGCCTCTTCACGCTCCTGCGCTCCCTCACGGCACGCGGCACCGCCGTCCTGTACATCTCCCACCACCTGGAGGAGATCTTCGAACTCGCCGACCGCATGACGGTGTTCCGCAACGGCCGGCACGTGGTGACCCAGGACGTCGCCGGCACCGCCGCCGCCGAGGTGATCCGCCTGATGGTCGGCCGCGACATGGAGCGCGAGTATCCGCCGTACGTGCCGCGCACGCCGGGGCCCGAGCTGCTGCGCGCCCAGGATCTGACGCCGCGCGGCGGCTCGCCGGTCTCCTTCGCGCTGCACGCCGGCGAAGTGATGGGCGTGGCGGGCCTGGTGGGCTCGGGGCGCACGGAGATGGTGCGGGCGCTGTTCGGCGCCGACCGTGCGGTGGGCGGGCGGATCCTGGTCAAGGGCAGGCCGGTGCGGATCCGCGGCCCGCGCGACGCCGTGCGCCACGGGATCAGCCTGCTGACGGAGGACCGCAAGGGTCAGGGGCTCGTCCTGGACCTGCCCGTGTCGGCGAACCTCACGCTCGCCGCGACCGGCCGGGTCTCGCGCGGCGGACTGCTCCGGCGCCGCGTGGAGGACCGGGTCGCACGAGAGGTGGTCGAGCGGCTGCGGGTGCGGGCTCCCGGGGTGCGCACGGTCGTCCGTACGCTGTCGGGCGGCAATCAGCAGAAGGTCGTGCTCGGCCGGTGGCTGCTCGCGGGCACCGACGTCCTGGTGGTGGACGAACCGACGCGCGGCATCGACGTCGGCGCACGCTACGAGATCCACCAGCGGCTCGTCGACCTCGCGGCGGACGGCAAGGCCCTCCTGGTCGTCTCCTCCGACCTGCCGGAGCTGCTCGGCATCTGCGACCGGCTCCTCGTCTTCTCCCGCGGCCGGGTGGCGGGCGAGGTGGCCCGCGCCGGCTTCGACAGCTCGTACGTCCTGGAGTTGGCGTACTCCGGATACACGAACGGGACACGGAGCATCGGCACGACGAAGGGTGCCCGCTCATGACCTCCGCTCCCCCACGCCCCCCGCGCCCCCTCGAAGACCGCTCCACGGTCGGCTCCCTCACCCGTCAGGCGATGGGCGAGGCCGGCACCGGCGTGGCGCTGCTCGCCCTCGTGGCCGTCTTCGCGCTGGCGGCGCCGAAGTTCGCCACCACGGGCAACTTCACGAACATCGCCACCGAGATCACCCTGAACACGATGCTCGCGGTGGGCCTGACGTTCGTCATCCTGGTCGGCGGGATCGATCTGTCGGTCGGCTCGGTCATGGCGCTCTCTGCGGTGGTGGCGGGCGACGTCCTCACGGACAAGGGCCTCTCGACGGGCGCCGCGGTGACCCTCGCCGTCCTGGCCTCCGTCGCCGTCGGCATGGCGTGCGGTCTGGTCAACGGCTTCGTCTCCGAGCGCTGGCGCGTCCCGTCGTTCATCGTCACGCTGGGGATGCTCAACATCGCCCGCGGCGCCGCGCTCGACTACACCGACGCGAAGACGCAGTACGACTTCCCGCAGGGCTTCAGCCGCTTCGGCACCTCGACGCTCCTGGGGATCCCCGCGCTCTTCTGGATCGCGCTCCTGATGGTCGCGGCCGGCCATCTGGTGCTCAGCCGGACGGTGTTCGGGCGGCTGGTCTTCGCGATCGGCTCCAACGAGGAGGCCGTACGGCTCTCCGGGCACCGCACCTCGGTGGTGAAAGTGGCGGTCTTCGTCATCGCGGGGTGCTGTGTCGGGATCGCCGCGATCACCTACATGGCACGGCTGAACATCGCCTCGCCGATCCTGGGCGGCGGCTACGAACTGAGCGCGATCGCGGCCGTCGTCATCGGCGGGGCCTCGCTCTCCGGCGGCAAGGGCTCCATGATCGGCACTCTGCTCGGCGCCTGTCTGCTCGGCGTGCTCACCAACGGGCTGCTGCTGATGGGGGTGTCGGACTTCCAGCGCCAGATGATCACCGGCGGCGTGATCATGGTCGCGGTGGTGGTGGACCACTACCGCGACCGGCTCGCCTCGCGGCTCGGCTGATCACCCCCGCCGGTAGGACTCCCGCAGCCGCGCCTTCGCCAGCTTTCCGGTCGGGGTGCGCGGCAGCCGCTCGGCGAAGTCGACGGTGCGCGGCGCCTTGTAGTGCGCGAGCCGCTCCCGGGCGAAGTCGACGAGTTCCCTGGCCAGTTCGGGCCCGGGGACGACCCCCGGCTCGACCTGGACGACGGCCTTGACCGACTCGCCCATCTCGGCGTCCGGCACGCCCACGACCGCCACGTCGGCGACGGCCGGGTGCAGCACGAGCACGTCCTCCGCCTCCTGCGGATAGACGTTCACGCCACCCGAGATGATCATGAAGGCCTTGCGGTCGGTGAGGAAGAGGTAGCCGTCCTCGTCGACGTGGCCGATGTCGCCGGTGGTCGTCCAGTTCGGGTGGTCGGGGTGCTGGGCCTCCCGGGTGCGGTCGTCGTCCCCGTGGTACCGGAAGGGCCGCTCGTCGCGCTCGAAGTAGACCGTCCCGGTCTCGCCCGGCGGCAGGACGCGGCCGTCCTCGGCGCAGATCCGCAGGGTCCCGAGGAAGCCGTCGCGGCCGACCGAACCGGGCTTGCGCAGCCACTCCTCGGGCGAGATGAAGGTGATGCCGTTGCCCTCCGTCGAGGAGTAGTACTCGTACAGGACCGGCCCCCACCACTGCATCATCCGCCGCTTGACCTCGACGGGGCAGGGCGCGGCGGCGTGGATGGCGATCCGCAGGGACGACAGGTCGTAACGCTCCCGCACCCGGGCGGGCAGCTTCAGCAGGCGGACGAACATGGTCGGCACCCACTGACTGTGCGTCACCCGGTGCCGCTCGACGGCCGCGAGGGCCGCCTCGGCGTCGAAGGTGTCCATCAGGACGACCGTGCCGCCGAGCGCGGTCACGACGCCGCAGAACCGCAGGGGCGCCGCGTGGTAGATCGGCGCGGGACTGAGGTAGACGGTGTCCTCGCCGAAGCCGTACATGGTCTGGAAGACGACGGTGTACGTCGTCGGCTGGTCGCGCACGTCACCGTCGGGCAGCACCGTCCTGACCCCCTTGGGGCGGCCGGTGGTGCCCGAGGAGTAGAGCATGTCGGCGCCGAGCGGCTGCCGGTCCGGCGGTACGGCGGAGGCGTCCGCGAGGGCCTTCTCGTACGTGCCGTCGTCGAGGTCCAGCACGAGGGCCGGTCCGCCCGCCAACTCCCGTACCTCCGTGGCGAGTTCGACGAGCGTGCCGGAGTGGATCAGGACGACGGCCCCGCAGTCCCGCGCGATGTGGGCGGCGTCGTCGGCCCGCAAGTGGTGGTTGACGGCGGTGAGGTAGAGCCCCGAGCGCATGGTGGCCCAGTAGACCTCGATGGCGCGCGGGTCGTTGTCGCAGAGCAGGGCGATGTGGTCGCCCCGGCGCAGCCCCGCGGCCCGCAGATGGTCCGCGAGCCGCAGGGAGCGCTCTTCGAGCTGTCCGTAGCTGAGGGTCCGTGTGCCGTCGGCGGTGACGACGGCCGTCCTGGCGGGGTCGTACGCTCCCGGATACATGCGGGCGAAGGTACGCGCCCGAGAGGGGCACGGGGAACCGCGCGACCGGCCACAAACAACCCGCGCCCGGCATCGGGGACTACCGGCTGACCTTCCGGGTGGCCCGCAGCCACTCCTTGTTCATCGCCGAGATGGACGGCAGCGGAATGCCCTTCGGGCAGGCGGTCGCACACTCACCGGTCAGCGTGCACCCGCCGAACCCCTCCTCGTCCATCTGCGCGACCATGTCCAGGACGCGGGTCTCCCGCTCGGGGGCGCCCTGCGGCAGCACGTTGAGGTGGTTGACCTTGGCGGAGGTGAACAGCATCGCCGACCCGTTGGGGCAGGCCGCCACGCACGCCCCGCAGCCGATGCACTCGGCGTGCTCGAAGGCGAAGTCGGCGTCCGGCTTGGGCACGGGGGCGGCGTGCGCTTCGGGCGCGGAGCCGGTGGGCGCGCTGATGTAGCCGCCGGACTGGATGATCCGGTCGAAGGCGGAGCGGTCGACGACCAGATCCTTGACGACCGGGAAGGCCGCGGCGCGCCACGGCTCGATGTCGATGGTGTCGCCGTCCTGGAAGGACCGCATGTGGAGCTGGCAGGTGGTGGTGCGCTCGGGGCCGTGCGCGTCGCCGTTGATGACGAGCGAGCAGGCGCCGCAGATGCCCTCGCGGCAGTCGTGGTCGAAGGCGACGGGGTCCTCGCCCTTGACGATGAGCTCTTCGTTGAGGGTGTCGAGCATTTCCAGGAACGACATGTCGGTGGAGATGCCGTCCACTTCGTACGTGGACATCGCGCCGTCGGCGTCTGCGTTCTTCTGGCGCCAGACGCGCAGGGTGAGCTTCATGCGTAGCTCCGCTGAGTGGGGTGGACGTACTCGAAGACGAGGTCTTCCTTGTGCAGGACGGGGGCGGCGCCGGTGTCGGTGAACTCCCAGGCGGCGGCGTAGGAGAACGCCTCGTCGTCGCGGGCCGCCTCGCCGTCGGGCGTCTGGGACTCCTCGCGGAAGTGGCCGCCGCAGGACTCGGCGCGGTGCAGGGCGTCGAGGCACATCAGCTCGGCGAGTTCGAGGTAGTCGACGATGCGGTTCGCCTTCTCCAGGGACTGGTTGAACTCCTCGCCGGTGCCGGGGACCTTGATGCGGCGCCAGAACTCCTCGCGGATCTGCGGGATGCGCTCCAGCGCCTTGCGCAGACCGGATTCGGTGCGGGCCATGCCGCAGAACTCCCACATGACCTCGCCGAGTTCGCGGTGGAAGGAGTCGGGGGTGCGGTCGCCGTCGACGGACAGGAGGAGGTTGAGGCGGTCCTCGGTCTCGGCCAGCACCTCCTGGACGACGGGGTGCTCGGCGCCGACCTCTTCCTGGTGCGGGTGGCGGGCGAGGTAGTCGTTGATGGTGGACGGCAGCACGAAGTAGCCGTCGGCGAGGCCCTGCATGAGCGCGCTCGCGCCGAGCCGGTTGGCGCCGTGGTCGGAGAAGTTGGCCTCGCCGACCGCGAAGAGGCCGGGCACGGTGGTCTGCAGGTCGTAGTCGACCCAGAGCCCGCCCATCGTGTAGTGCACGGCGGGGTAGATCCGCATCGGCACCTCGTACGGGTTCTCCGCGGTGATCCGCTCGTACATGTCGAAGAGGTTGCCGTACTTCTCCTCGACCTTCTTCCTGCCCATCCGCTGGATGGCGTCGGCGAAGTCGAGGTAGACGCCCTGGCCGCCGGGGCCCACTCCCCTGCCCTCGTCGCACACGTTCTTGGCGGCGCGCGATGCGATGTCGCGGGGCACGAGGTTGCCGAAGGAGGGGTAGATGCGCTCCAGGTAGTAGTCGCGTTCGTCCTCGGGGATCCGGTTCGCCGGGCGGTCGTCGCCCTTGGCCTTGGGCACCCAGATGCGGCCGTCGTTGCGCAGCGACTCGCTCATCAGCGTCAGCTTGGACTGGTGGTCGCCGGTGCGCGGGATGCAGGTGGGGTGGATCTGGGTGAAGCAGGGGTTGGCGAAGTAGGCGCCGCGCCGGTGGGCCCGCCAGACCGCGGTGGCGTTGGAGTTCATGGCGTTGGTCGACAGGTAGAAGACGTTGCCGTAGCCACCGGAGGCGAGGACCACGGCGTCCGCGAAGTACGTGTCGATCCTGCCGGTGATGAGGTCGCGGGCGACGATGCCGCGCGCCCGCCCGTCGACGACGATCACGTCGAGCATCTCGGTGCGGGGGTGCATCTCCACGTTCCCCGCGGCGATCTGCCGGCTGAGCGCCTGGTAGGCGCCGAGCAGCAGCTGCTGTCCGGTCTGGCCGCGCGCGTAGAAGGTGCGGGACACCTGGACGCCGCCGAAGGAGCGGGTGTCGAGGAGACCGCCGTACTCGCGGGCGAACGGCACGCCCTGCGCCACGCACTGGTCGATGATCTCGACGGAGATCTGCGCGAGCCGGTGCACGTTGGACTCGCGGGCGCGGAAGTCGCCGCCCTTGACGGTGTCGTAGAAGAGCCGGTGGACCGAGTCGCCGTCGTTGCGGTAGTTCTTCGCGGCGTTGATGCCGCCCTGCGCGGCGATGGAGTGGGCGCGGCGCGGCGAGTCCTGGTAGCAGAACTGCACGACGTGGTAGCCCTGTTCGGCGAGCGTGGCGCCGGCGGAACCGCCTGCCAGACCGGTGCCGACGACGATCACGGTGTGCTTGCGGCGGTTGGCGGGGTTGACCAGCTTCGCCTGGAAGCGCCGGGTGTCCCAGCGCTCGGCGATCGGCCCGGAGGGCGCCTTGGCGTCGGCGAGCGGCTCGCCCGTCGCGTACGCGGAGTACTCACTGGAGTGGTTCATGGGTCAGCTCACCAGTCCGGTCATGACGGCCACGGGTACGGAGACGAAGCCGAGGGTCAGCACCACGGCGAAGCCGTTGGCGAAGGGCTTGAGGACGCGGTCGCGAGTGGCGGTGCCGACGCCCAGGGTCTGCGCGGCGCTCCACAGCCCGTGCCGCACGTGGAAGCCGACGGCGACCACGGCGACGATGTAGATGACGTTGCCGTACCAGGTCGAGAAGGTGTCGATGATGTTCTGGTACGGGTGCAGGTGCTGGTAGGAGCCGGGATGCACGGTGCCGGTCGTCAGGTCGAGGATGTGCCAGACGATGAACAGCGCGATGATGACGCCGCCCCAGCGCATGGTGCGGGTGGCGAAGCTCGCCTCGCGCCTCTTGTGGACGTACTTGGTGGGGCGCGCCCTGATGTCGCGGCGGCTCAGCTGGTACGCGGAGACGGCGTGCGCGACGACCGCGGCGACGAGCACCACGCGGATCAGCCAGAGCGTCCACTCGTAGTGCATGAAGGGCTCGCCGACCGTGCGGAGCCAGTGTGCGTAGTGGTTGATCTCCGCCGGGCCGAAGAAGATCTTCAGGTTCCCGATCATGTGCACGAAGAGGTAGAGCAGCATGATCAAGCCGCTCACCGCCATCACCGTCTTCTTGCCGATGGTGGAGTCCCACAGCGTGCGGGTCATGGACGGCCGTTTGTCCGTCCGCGTTGCCAGAGCCATGTCACAGACGCTACGGCCGAAGGTCCCGATCGGTCCAAGAGATGGTTCGGCTCATCTCGATAGCCCGAGCCTATGGACCGACGTATCGTTGCCGTATGCAATTCCAGCAGCTGCACTACTTCGTGGCGGTCGCCGAGGCGCGGCACTTCACCCGCGCCGCGGAGCAGGTGCATGTCTCCCAGCCCTCGCTCTCCCAGCAGATCAGGGCCCTGGAGAAGGAGCTGGGTGCGGAGCTCTTCAGCCGGGCGCGCGGCAACATCGCGCTGACCGACGCGGGCGAGGCGCTGCTTCCGCTGGCCCGCCGGATCCTCGCCGACGCCGACACGGCGCGGATCGAGGTGCAGGAGCTGGCGCAGCTGCGCCGCGGCCGGATCCGGCTCGGCGCGACCCCGAGCGTGTGCACGGGCCTGCTGCCCGAGGTCCTGCGCGCGTTCCACGACCGGCACCCGGGCATCCAGCTCCTCATCGAGGAGGGCGGCTCGCACGATCTCGTACGGGAACTCGCGCGCGGCGCCCTCGATCTGGCCCTGGTGGTCCTCCCGCTGCCCACCCCCTCGCCGGCGCTCACCACGGTCGAGCTGCTGCGCGAGGACCTGGTCGTGGTGTCGTCGCCGGAGTCACGGAGCCACGGCCGCTCGGTACGGATCGCGGACCTGCAGGGCGAGCGGCTCGTGATGTTCCGGCACGGCTACGACCTGCGGGAGCTCACCGTCACCGCGTGCCGCGCCGAGGGGTTCGAGCCGGAGTTCGCGGTGGAGGGCGGCGAGATGGACGCGGTGCTCGGCTTCGTGCGGGCCGGCCTCGGCGTCGCGGTCGTGCCGCGCATGGTCGCGGAGCGCGCGGGGCCCGACCTGCGGATGACGCCGCTGGCCAGGCCGAGCCTGCACCGCACGATCGCGCTCGCCCACCGCAGCGACGTGGCGCCGCCGCGGGCGGCACGGGAACTCCAGCGGATGCTGCTGGCGCGCTGACGCGCCCGGGACGGCTTCGGCCTCAGCGCTCCAGCGCCGCCAGGCCTTTGCGCAGGTCCTCCGCGTTCATCACCGGGTAGATCTCTATCTCCGCGCCGACCTCGCCGAAGAGCGGCTCGGTGATGGACGGCAGCTCCGACGTGTCCTGCATGTCGAAGACGAAGGTGCAGCAGCGCCCGCCGTCGCCCGGCCCGAAGTAGGCCGCCTCCGGGTGCAACCGCTCCGTCAGCGCGCCCACCATCTTCGGCAGGGCTCCGCTCTTGATCGCCTCGTTCGCGGCCTGGGTGTCCAGACGTGCTCTCAACATGACCCTCATGGGACTCACTTCCTCCCTTCCAGAGTCCCGCCGTCCGCCCCGCACCGCACCTCAGACGAGGCGGCGTCCGGGTCAGCTGATCGCGTCCGCGAGAGCCAGTTCGTGCAGCTGGTCCGGCGGGCCGGGCCGCGCGTAGTACCAGCCCTGCGCCGTGTCGCAGCCCAGCTCCCGCAGCTGGTCCGCCTGGGCGCCCGTCTCGACGCCCTCGACGGTGACCGCGAGGTCGAGGCTGTGGGCGAGCGCCACGATCCCCTCGACGATCTTCAGGTCGACCGGGTCGGCGGGGAAGTGCTGCATGCCCTGGGTGAACGAGCGGTCCAGCTTGAGCACGCTCACCGGCAGCCGCCGCAGGTTGGCGAGGTTGGAGTAGCCGGTGCCGAAGTCGTCGAGCGCGATGTCCACGCCCATCTCGGCGAGCCTGCGCAACGGCTTGAGCAGGTCGTCGTCGGCCCCTATCAGCGCGGACTCGGTGACCTCCAGGCAGAGCGCGCCCGGCTCCAGGCCCTCGCGCTCCAGGATGTCGACCGTGTCGGAGACCAGGCCCGGGTGGGTGAGCTGCATGGGCGAGAGGTTGACGTTGACCCGCAGCGGCCCGGCGTCGCTGTGCCGGGCCTCCCAGCGCCGCGCCTGGCGCACCGACTCCTCCAGGACCCAGCGGCCGAGCGGCACGATGAGGCCGGTGTGCTCGGCGAGCGGGATGAAGCGGTCCGGGCCGATGATGCCGTGCTGCGGGTGCAGCCAGCGCACCAGCGCCTCCGCGCCGCGCACGCTGCCGTCGCCCAGGTGCACGAGCGGCTGGTACTCGATGAAGAACTCGCCGCGCTCCAGGGCCGCGGGCAGCGCGGTGGTCAGACCGTGCCGGGTGATGGCGCGGGCGTCGGCCTCGGGATCGGCGAGTTCGTAGCGGTTGCCGCCCGCGGACTTGGCGCGGTACATCGTGATGTCGGCGCTGCGCAGGACCTCCGCCGCGCCGCGCTCGCCGGACGGACCCTCCACGATGCCGATGCTGCCGCGCACGGTCAGCTCGCGGCCGTCGACGCGGATCGGGGTGGCGAGCACGTTCATGATGCGGCCGGCGAGCTCGTCCACCTCGGTCTCGGTGTCGGGGCCCGTGGTGAGCGCCACGAACTCGTCGCCGCCGAGCCGGGCCACCATCTCGCCGGGGGCCGTCGCGCAGGACTGCAGCCGGTCGGCGACCTCGACGAGCAGCCGGTCGCCCGCCGCGTGGCCGAGGCTGTCGTTGACGGTCTTGAAGCCGTCGAGGTCGAGGTAGCACAGCCCGAACCGGCCGCTGCCGCTCGCCGAGAGGGCCTTCTCCAGGCGCTCGAAGAACAGGGTGCGGTTGGGCAGGCCGGTGAGCGCGTCGTGCGTGGCCTCGTACCGCAGGCGGAGGTTGAGCAGCCGGCGCTCGGTGGTGTCCTCCATCAGCGCCAGCTGGTACTGCGGCATGCCGTCCGCGTCGCGCAGCAGGGAGACGGTGAGGTTGGTCCACAGGACGGTGCCGTCGGGGCGGTAGAAGGCCTTCTCCACCCGGTAGTGCTCGCGCTCGCCGCGGACCAGCTCCTCGTAGAGCTTCCAGACGTGCGGCGAGTCGTCGGGGTGCGTCCACTCCCCCACGTTGCGTCCGCGCAGCTGGTGCTCAAGTCCGCCGAACATGCGGATCAGCGCGTCGTTGACCTCCAGGACCGTGCCGTCGAGGTCGGCGATGCCGATGCCGATCGCGGCGCCGTGGAAGACGGCGCGGAACCGGGCCTCGCTGGCGTGCAGGGCCTCGGCGACGGCGCTGCGCGCGCTCAGGGCGGCCCGCGAGATCGCCTCCTGCTCGACGAGGGTGCGCTCGCGCAGCGCCTGGGCGAACCCGGCGGCCATGGCGTGCTGGATGCGCGCGGAGCGGGCCCGCAGCTCCTCGCGCGGGCCGTCGCCGCCGCAGTACAGGACGAGGTAGGCGTCGACGCAGTCGAGCGTGCGGCTGAGCGCCTCGGGGTCGGTGCAGTGCGTACCGATGAGCGCGGCGCCGACGGCCTGGCTCTCCGCCGCGTCGAAGACCCGCGCGCGCAGCGCGTCGCACAACCGCCGTGCGAGCGGCACGAGTTGCTGTTCGAACTCGGGACGGGTGAGCGAGGTGGCCGTCACGGGGAAGATCGCACGGCTCCAGATGGTGGCGAACCTGCGGATTCTCCCCTCCGGTCCGTCCTGCTCGCCGCTCAACGCTTCCGTCCCACGCCCGCGAATCCCGAGAAGGAGTAGGGATCCTCCTCCTCCGGGGCCGTGTCGGGCCGCCAGTGCGGCATCGGCACCAGGCCGGGTTCCACCATGTCGTATCCCTCGAAGAACCGCGCGATCTCGTCGCGCGAGCGCATGATCAGTGGATTGCGGATGTCCTTGTATACACCGACCGTCCGGCCGGCCTGCTCGGGGGGAACGGGGATCCCTTCGTACGAGGCGTGGCTGACGACCAGGAGGCTGCCGGGCGCCGTCGCATCCCGGAGCTCGGCGACCGCCGCACGAGGATCGTACGCGTCCTCAAGGAAGTGCAGGACGGCGACGAGGAGCACCGCGACCGGGCGGTCCAGGTCGAGGACCTCGGCCACCTCCGAACTGCCCAGAATGTCCCGGGGCTTGCGCAGGTCGCCGGCGATGGCCGCGGTCCGCTCGGTGCCCTCCAGGACCGCCTGGCCGTGCGCCACGGCGACCGGGTCGTGGTCCACGTATACGACGCGGGCCTCGGGGCTCGCCTGCTGCGCCACCTCGTGCACGTTGCCGAAGGTCGGGATGCCGGAACCGATGTCGAGGAACTGGGTGACGCCCCGACCGACGGCGTGCCGCACCGCCCGCCGCATGAAGGCCCGGTTGGCCTGCATGACCTTCGGCAGCCCCGGCATGAACTCCATGGCCTTGCGGGCGGCCTCCCGGTCCACCTCGAAGTTGTGCGAACCGCCCAGGTAATAGTCGTAGATGCGGGACACGCTGGGCATCGAGATGTCGATGCCGAGCGGTGCCCAGGCGGGACGCTCCATCAAGACTCCAAGGCGTAGGGGGGTGGCGCAGGCGTTCCGATGTTCGAGGGTGAGGCTACTGATCGTCCGCCAAGGGGGCGAGTCAAAACGGAAATTGGCCGTCCGTTCTCGGTCACTGCCGTTGGCAAGTGCCGTGCGCCACACATCGGACCGGCCCGCCCCCTCCCTGTGATATGGGAGGAGACGGGCCGGTCTGTCCGCGCGCCGTGCGGGCTACTTGGCGGCCCCCACCGGTTTCCCCTGCGGACTCGCGGCGTACCAAGTGCCGCCCACCCCTTGGCCGTTGACGTCTCCGGGCTTCTTGTCGCCCGCGAAGGTGTACAGCGGCCAGCAGTTGATCGTCTGCTGCTTCTCGCCGTCGGGCCGGTTGAAGACGATAAAGCCTTTCTCGAGGATTCCTCGAGTGTCGTTCTTGGCGACAGGCGCCACGACGGGCCACTTCTTCAGGCACGCGCCGGTGCACGCCGACTTCATCGGCCAGGCGGAGTCCTTGGTGAAGCGGTAGACGGTCATGCCGTTCTTGTCGACGACGATCTCGCCGAGCCCGGGGCCCTTGCGGGTGGACAGGCCGGCCGGGTCGACGGGCGCCGCACCGGCCGCCGAGGGCGCCGCCTTCTTGCCGTCGGGGGCCGCTGCATGCCAAGTGCCGCCCACACCCTGGCCCTTGGCGTCGCCGGGCTTGGTGTCCTGCGCGTACCGGTACATCGGCCAGCCGTCGATGGTGAGCTGCTTGGTGCCGTCGGCGGTGGTGACCTCGCCGAGCAGCGACGCGTCGACGCCGGGCGCGACCTCGGCGCCGTCGGCGGGGACGGCGGGCCACGTCTTGAGACAGGCGCCGGCGCAGGCGGACTTGGGCGGCTGGGCGGTGTCCTTGTCGAAGCGGTAGAGGGTGAAGCCCGCGCTGTCGGTGACGACCTTGCCCAGCTTCTTGCTGTCCCACACCGCGAGTTGCCCCGCGGACTTCGCCTTGGCGCCCTTGCCGGCGGCTTCGGAGTCCGACCCGTATCCGTCGTCCGACCCGTATCCGTCGTCCGCGCCGTAGCCGTTGTCCTTCGCGGGCGCCTGGTTGCCCACGTTCTGCCCGTTCGGGGACTGCTCGCCCTTGTCCTGGCCGCACGCCGTCGTCAGCGCCAGCAGGGCCGCGGCTGTCGCCACGAGCGAGGCGCTCCGCCAGGCCCGGGGGGAACCCCCACTTGGATGCAGCATCGTTGACTCCCACTGTCCACAGAGGTGTTGTGGCGCCCGATTGCGTCACACATGGCCCTAGGTACGGGCGGGAGCGGGCTTCGCGTTCAGCCGCGCCGCAAGATTCTTGACGCGGTCGATCCGCGTTCTTGACGCGGTTGCCCCTCGTTCTCGGCGGCGGTCGATCCGCCGCCGAAACAGGTCACGCGGCGTCAAACCCCTTGCCTGCGCGCATACTTCCTTCGGGTCAATAGAGGGGTTATCCGGCGTGGCGGACCCCTCCGCGGCCCATGCTCCCCGTCGTGCACCGAACTCAGCGGGCCCTGTCGCCCCTCGTCACACGCGTGTTGGCGCTCCTCGTACTGGCGTTGCTGCTCGGTGCCTCGTCGGCCGTCGGCACCGCCTCCGCCGACAACTGCGCCTACGCGTCGATCAACCAGGGCGGCGGCTCCTCCGGCGGCACGGTGGCCGTCTCGGGCGACGGCGCCCACTGCCACGCCGGGCCCACCCATCACCCGAAACCACCACACCCGAAACCGCCACCCCCGAAACCCACACCGCCACCGCCACCACCCCCGCCTCCACCGCCTCCGCCCTCTCCGCCGCCGCCGAAGCCGCGCCCTCCGCAGCCACCCCCTCCTCCGCCCGCCCCGGCACCGCCGCGACCGACCGTCCGGCCTGTGGTGCCGCCCCCGCCACCGCCCCCTGCGCCCGTCAAGCCGAAGCCGCGGCCCAAGCCCTCCGTCACCCCGCGGCCCACGCCGTCTCACCCGTCCGTGTCATATCCGGCGTACCACGCCCCGCCGCGCAGGCACCCCCCGCGCAGCGGCCCGTCCATCGTCACTCTCACCCTGCTCATCACGGCGCCCGCGGTGCTCGCCGTCGCCGCGCTGCGCCCGCGCTGACCGCCGGAGGTCTCCATGTCGGAATGGCTTGTTCTCACCCTCGCGATGGCCGCCGCCTGTGTGGTCGTGCTCGTCGTGACGCTGCTGCGGCACCGCAGGACCGGCGCGGACTACGACGCGTCGGAGACCCCGGACGTCATCGAGTACATGACGATGATGATCGGCGTGGTGTACGCCATCGTCCTTGGCCTGGCCATCGCGGGCGTCTGGGAGGCGCGGGGTTCCGCGCAGGAACACGTGCGCCTGGAAGCCCAGGCGCTGCACGAGGTCTCCGAACGCGCTCGGGTCTACCCGGAGGACGTCAGGGAGCGGATCCGCGCCGACGTACGCACGTATGTCAGCCATGTGCTCACCACCGAGTGGGACACCATGAAGGACAAGGGCGAACTCACCGACAGCGGCCAGGAACTGCTGACCCGCGTACGCCACGACGTGACCGACTACAAGCCGAAGTCGGACTACGAGGCGCAGGCGTATCAGCCACTCGTCGACGCGGTGGCGGCCGCGGACGACGCGCGCAGCGCCCGCGCGGACAGTACGGGGGCGACCATGCCCGGGGTGGTCTGGTTCGGCCTCATCATCGGCGGGCTCGTCACCATCGGCATGATCTTCGCCCTGCAGATCCGCCGCACGCCCCGCGAACTGATCCTGGCGGGCATCTTCTCCGCGCTGTTCGCCTTCCTGCTCTTCCTCATCTGGGACTTCGACGCGCCCTACAGCCGCGGGATCGCGGCGACGGCCGAGCCCTTCCACGCCCTGTTCCCCGGGCTCGGGGGCTGAGGACCGCCGATCCGGCCGGCGCTGCTGTCGGAGCGCGCTGTCGCCGGAGTGCGCTGTTGCCGGATTCCTCCCGATTGTTATGGTTTTTCTGTACGCGCTCCCCCGGGGGCCGGCCCTGCTGGCCGGCCCCCGGGGCCGTGTCACATGGAGCCGAACGGAACGGGGACGGGCGTGGAGCGGGTGCCGATGGCCGCCGGGCCGCTGGACTGGTCGCTGGTCGACGGGGCGGTGCCGCTCGTCGTGCAGATCCTCGGCGCGTCGGCACTCGCCGCCCTCCTCCTCTCCCGTGACCGCCGCTGGTGGACCCGGTTTCTGCCGCTCGCCGTCGTCACGGCGGCGCTCCTGACCGTCCTGGTCAAACTCACCGTCGACGACTGGTGGCAGCCGTTCCCCGACGAGCTCCCCGGCGACGTGATGGTGTGGCTCGGCGTCGCGATCCTCGGCGTGTGCCTGGCCCTCTTCCGGCTGCCGACGCTGCGTCCGCGCGGGCGCGCGGGCGCCCTGGTGGCGGGCGCGCTGGTCGTGGTGCTCGGGCTCTCCGAGGTGAACATCCACTACGACAACTACCCGACGCCGCGGACCATGCTCGGCCCGCAGGACACCGTCAGCCTCAAGGACGCCACGGGCGGCAGGGAGCCGATGGTCGACGTACCGCCGGGCAAGGCGCTGTCCGAGGTGTGGCGGGCGCCGGCCCGGATGCCCGCCAAGGGCACCGTGTCCACCGCCTCCGTGCCGGGCACGAAGTCGGGCTTCAAGGCGCGCGACGCGTACGTCTATCTGCCCCCGGCGTACCACACCTCACCCCGCCCGCCGCTGCCCGTCCTGGTGCTCATGGCCGGCCAGCCGGGATCCCCCCAGGACTGGATCACCTCGGGTCAACTGCCGGACATGATGGACGACTTCGCCGCCCGGCACGCCGGTCTGGCGCCCGTCGTCCTGGTGGTCGACCCGCTGGGCTCCCCCTTCGACAACCCGCTGTGCATGGACTCGCGGCTCGGCAAGGTGCAGACGTATCTCGCCGAGGACGTGCCCGACTGGGCGGCCGCCCATCTGCAGACGGCCACGGACCGCTCCCAGTGGGCGATCGCCGGGCTCTCCAACGGCGGCACCTGCGCCCTGCAGCTGGCCGTCAACGCGCCTCACCGCTACGGCACCTTCCTCGACATCTCCGGCCAGGACGAGCCGACGCTCGGGAGCCGCAAGAAGACCGTCGACGCGGCGTTCGGCGGGGACGAGGCGGCGTTCGAGAAGGTCAACCCGGTGGACGTGATGGCGCGGCGGACGTTCCCGGACACCTTCGGGGCGATCGTCGCCGGGACCGACGACTCGACGTACCGGCCGCAGGCGCTGAAGGTCTACGCCGCGGCGAAGAAAGCCGGCATGAAGGTCGAGCTGGTCCAGCTGCCGGGCGGGCACAGCTGGCAGGTGTGGCGACCGGGGCTGGAGAAACAGCTCCCGTGGCTGGCGTCGCGGACCGGCCTGACGCCCTGACCCCCCGGCGGCCGCACGCCCTGGCGCCTTCGCACGGCCCGGGGTGCCGCCCATGGAGCCACGCCGCCGAGTTCGCCCGACCGGCCCACCCATATGCCCCGTTTGCCCGACAGGGATCGCGGCCACCGGGGACCGAATTTAGCGTTTCGGGCATCGAGGTGCATTCAAGACATCAGCGGAAGAAGAGTCCGCAGCTGCTCCTCGGGGACCCGGAGGATCCACCATGCGCGCGATACGCGTCGCTTCGGCCGCTCTGCTCACCGCTTCCGCACTCGCCGTGACGGCCCCGACCGCGTCCGCGGCCGCCCTCGGCGAGGAGAACGTGACCGCGTTCGGCTTCAGCGTCTCCCCCAGCACGGTCGCCGCGGGCGGCCAGGTCACCCTCAACGTCGACGGCTGCGACGGCGAGACCAAGGTGACCTCCGGCGTCTTCGAGGACACCACGATCCACAAGGGCCAGAAGTCCGCCACCGCCCAGGTGTTCTGGGACGCCAAGCCGGGCGCGATGTACGAGGTGACGTTCACCTGCAACGGCAGCAACCCCGGCAGCGACAAGACCGACCTCACCATCGCCACCGGGCGCCCCGACCACAACAGCCACCACCCCGACCGGCCCGACCGCCCCGACCACCACGCCCACAAGGGCGTCAAGGCCGGCACCGGCGGCAGCTTCGGCGGCTTCGACCTGCACGAGATCGCCCTCGGCGGCGCCCTGATCGCGGGCACCTTCGGCGCCGCGTACTACAAGATGCGCCGGCGCACCGGCGGGGACCACTCCTGACCGTGGCCGGGCAGCGCTTCGCCCCCGGGACGTCTCCAGATCCCGGGGGCGCCGCACTCTCGCCCGCGGTGCGGGCACGCCGGGCTCGGGGCGGAAGGGGGACGCACCGGCCCGGCCGGACCTCAGATCCTGTTCTCGGCGCGGCGACGCATCCAGAAGACGCCGCCGCCGACCACCGCGGCGGTGACCAGCGCGCCGCCGATGACCATGTCGGTGCCGGTCGCGCCGGTGTGCGTGCTGCCGCCGATGCCGCCGCGCACCCCGCCGTGGATGACGGTGAAGGCGGCGGGACGGACCAGGCTCTTGCCACCGCAGTAGGCCGTGATGTCGTACGCGCCGGGGCGGGCGTGCGAGTGGATGGTCGCGGTGGCGCTGGCCGACGTGCCGCCCGGGATGGAGTGCAGTTCGGCGTCCGAGAAGGCGGGTGACGTGACCCTGCCGCCGGACTGGCAGGAGGACCCGTCGACGGTGACGGTCAGGTGACCCCCTCTCGGGATCACGCTGGGCATCGCCACGATGTTGGTCGGGTCGGCCCAGGCGGACGCGGTCGGGGCGGCGAGCCCGACGACCCCGACGGCCGCGGCGGCGACCGCGAGGGCACGAGTGGTCCGCATACGGGATGTACGCATGGCAATCCTCCGCGGAAGACGCCCCGGGGATACCGTCCCCGGTCGATCGGCGAGAGCGCCTCCCAGACTGACCCTCAGACGCGGTGCGCGGGGCCGCATGTCGGCGATCGGCCGTCCTGGTGAGACGACACGCCGGGGCGCGTCCGCGCAACCCGACATCACCGCAGGTCACGGACCGTCAGAAATTTCCTGCCGGGCGCGACTCGGATGGCGCACCCCGGTCCCCGCGCCACCCGTTCGCTCCCGCCCTTTCGCACGCCGCGCGCCCCGCGCTTAGCGTGCTGGTACGCGCAACGGACGCGGCACGCCTGCCGCGTTGAGAGGGGATAGAGAATGCCTTCGTCCCATCCGGCCGACGATTTCGAGTTCCAGGATGCCCGGGAGGACGAGAAGCCGAGGAAGCGCGCCCCGTGGGGCGCCATGGCGCTCGTCCTGCTGACCGGCCTCGCGCTGATCCGCAACGGCTCCGGGGAGTTCGACGTGGGCCCGCCGCAGCCCGCCTCCGCGGCCGCCGCCGACCGCACGCCCGACGCGGTCCCCGGCGCTCCGGCGCCCCTGGCGTACTCGCCGGCCGAGCGCGTGCGCATCAAGGGCATCCAGGTGGACGCGCCGGTCACCCAGGTGGGGCTCGACTCCGAGGGCTGGGTGGACGCGCCTCCGCCGGACGACTCCAACCTCGCGGGCTGGTTCACCGGCGCCGTCTCCCCCGGCGAGAAGGGCACGGCCGTGGTCGTCGGCCACGTCGACAACCAGCGCGGCCCCGCCGTCTTCTACGGCCTGGGTTCGCTGAAGAAGGGCAACCACGTCGAGGTCAGGCGCCAGGACAAGAAGACGGCGATCTTCAAGGTCTACGGCGTCGAGGTGTTCGACAAGGCCGACTTCCCCGGCGAGCGCGTCTACGGCAACAGCGGCACCCCCGAACTGCGCGTCATCACCTGCGGCGGCGGCTTCTCCAAGCAGGCCGGGTACGACGGGAACGTCGTGGTCTTCGCCCGTCTGGTCGCCGTGCGCTGACACGGGCACCAGGCGGGCGGGCGGTCCCACCACCGGGGTCCTGGCGGCGTCTCAGGTGAAGTGGGGATGCGGGAGCGTGATGCGGTAGCCGGAGTCGAGGAGCTGCGGCAGATAGCTGCGCAGGGCCTCGACGCTGCCCGAGCGGTCGCCGCCCGCGTCGTGCGAGAGGACGACGACGCCCGGTCCCGCGCCCGCGTGCACGCGCCGCACGATGGTCTTCGCACCGGGCTCGGTCCAGTCGAGGGTGTCCACGGTCCAGGCCAGCGGCTCCATGCCGAGGGCGGCCCCGATCTGGAAGGCGTTGCGGTTCCACGCCCCGTAGGGCGCCCGGAACCAGGTGGGGACGTCGCCGGTCACGTCCTCGATGACGTCGCTGGTGCGCTCGATCTCGTCGCGCATCGCCGCCCGGCTCATCCGCGTCAGCAGCGGGTGGGTCCAGGTGTGGTTGCCGATCAGGTGCCCGTCGTCGGCCATCTCGCGCAGCAGGTCCTTGTTGTCGACGGCCATCTCGCCGCAGACGAAGAACACCGCGCGGACGTCGTGTTTGCGCAGCGTCCGCAGGATGCGCGGGGTGTAGCGCGGGTCGGGCCCGTCGTCGAAGGTCAGCACCATCGACCGGTCCCGTCCCGGCATCCGCAGGATGGGGGCCTTGCGCACGTGGGGCAGGGCCCGCCGGGAGCGCGCCGGGCCGTACCCCGCCATGGGCTGCAGACGGTACGCGGAGGGCTTGCGCGCTCGCGCCGCCTGCGGGCCCCCGGCAGGGCCGCCTTCGGAGGCGGAGGGGCCCGGGGCGGGCGGCCGGTCCGTGCTGCCGCATCCCGCGGCGGCCGCGCCGAGCCCGAGGACGGCGGCGGTACGGAGCAGAATCCGGCGCCCTGGTGTCAGCTGATCGTCTTTCATGACTAATCCGTGGCACGGCCGGAGGCCCGCGCCCCACATCAACACCGGGGCGGCCCCCGAAAGCACCCGTTCAGACGCGGCGGACCAGGGGGAAGGGCAGGGTCTCCCGGATGGTCAGGCCGGTGAGGAACATGACGAGCCGGTCGACGCCGATGCCGAGTCCCCCGGTGGGCGGCATCGCGTACTCCAGGGCGTCCAGGAAGTCCTCGTCGAGCTCCATGGCCTCGGGGTCGCCCCCCGCGGCCAGGAGCGACTGTGCGGTGAGGCGCCGGCGCTGCTCCACGGGGTCGGTCAACTCGGAGTAGGCGGTGCCCAGTTCCGTGCCGAAGGCGACCAGGTCCCAGCGTTCGGCGAGGCGGGGGTCGGTGCGGTGCTGGCGGGTGAGCGGCGAGACGTCGGTCGGGAAGTCCTTGTAGAAGGTGGGCAGCGTCGTCTTCTCCTCGACGAGCCGCTCGTACATCTCCAGGACGACGTCGCCGCGGCCGTCGTCCGCCGTGTACGGGACGGCGGCGCGGTCGCAGTGCCGTTGCAGGCCCTCCAGCGGGGTGTCCGCGTCGACCTCCTCGCCGAGCGCCTCGGAGATCGCGCCGTACACGGTCTTGACCGGCCAGGGCCCGGAGATGTCGTGCTCGACGAGCCGTCCCGCGGCGTCGGCCTTGCGGGCGACGGGTGAGCCGAACGCGGCGGTCGCCGCGCCCTGGATGAGCTCGCGGGTGAGGTCGAGCATCACGTCGTAGTCGGCGAAGGCCTGGTAGGCCTCCAGCATGGTGAACTCGGGGTTGTGCTTGTAGGAGACGCCCTCGTTGCGGAAGGTGCGGCCCATCTCGAAGACCTTCTCCATGCCGCCGACGCAGAGCCGCTTCAGATAGAGCTCGGGGGCGATGCGCAGGTACAGGTCGAGGTCGTAGGCGTTGATGTGGGTGGTGAAGGGGCGGGCGTTGGCGCCGCCGTGGATCTGCTGGAGCATCGGCGTCTCGACCTCCAGGTAGCCGCGCTCCAGCAGGCCCTGGCGCAGTGCCTGGACGGCGGTGGAGCGGGCCCGCACCACGTCCCGCGCGCCGGGGCTCGCGACCAGGTCGAGATAGCGGCGGCGGACCTTGGCCTCGGGGTCGGTCAGGCCGCGGCGCTTGTCGGGGAGCGGGCGCAGGCACTTGCCGGTGAGCCGCCAGTCGGTGACGAAGACGGTCAGCTCGCCCCGGTCGCTGGTGCCGACCGTGCCGGTCGCGGTGATGTGGTCGCCGATGTCGGTGGCGGCGGTGAAGCGGTCCAGGACGTCGGCGCCCGAGGCGTCGCGGGCCAGCGCCAGCTGGAGGTCGCCCGACCAGTCGCGCAGCACCGCGAAGACGATGCCGCCGAAGTCCCGTACGAGCATGACGCGCCCCGCCACGGTCACCTGGCGCCCCGTCAGCTGCCGTGTAATGTGCGCCAGTTCGTGGCTGCGCGGTGGCAGTCCCACTGGGTAGGGGTCGACTCCTTCGGCCCGCAGCCGGTCGAGTTTGCGGTGGCGGATGCGGATCTGCTCGGGGAGCCTCGACGCGGCGTCGGCGTCGGTGGCCCCGCCCTGGCCGGCCAGGCCGAGCGCGGCGATGGAGGGGAGGCCCTCGGTGGTCGTGGGCCGGTTGACGCCCCGGGGCTTGTGGCCCTTGCCCCAGAGCTTGCGCAGGGACGGCACGGAGACGAAGCCCTCGGCGATGCCCGAGGCCAGGCTGATGCGGGCGAGGGCGCCGCTGTCGCCGTAGCAGATGAACCGCGGGTACCACTCGGGGTGGTACTTGGCGTTGGAGCGGTAGAGCGCCTCCAGCTGCCACCACTTGGAGAAGAACAGGAGCAGCTTGCGCCACAGCCGCAGGACGGGCCCCGCGCCGATGCGGCCGCCCTCCTCGAAGACCGAGCGGAAGACCGCGAAGTTCAGGGAGATGCGGCGCACGCCGAACTTGGGCGCGGCGGCGCACAGTTCGGCGACCATGAACTCCATGACACCGTTCGGCGCGGTGCGGTCGCGCCGCATCAGGTCCAGGGAAACGCCGTCCCTGCCCCACGGGACGAGGGAGAGCAGCGCGAGGAGCTTGCCGTCGGCACCGAGGGCCTCGACGAGGAGGCAGCCGCCGTCCTCGGGGTCGCCGAGCCGGTCCAGGGCCATGGAGAAGCCGCGCTCGGTCTCGGTGTCCCGCCAGGCGTCGGCCTTGTCGATGATCTCCTCCATCTCCGCGTCGGAGAGGGTGGAGTGGCGGCGGACCCGGGCGCTCGCCCCGGAGCGGCGCACCCGGTTCACGGCCTGCCGGGTGACGCGCATGTCGCGGCCGTCCAGGTCGAAGCCGGCGACGTGCAGGATCGCCTCGTCGCCGAGTTGCAGCGCGCCGAGCCCGGCGCGGGCGTATGCGGTGGCGCCGTCCTCGGACGCGCCCATCACGGCGGGCTGCCAGGCGTAGCGCCGGGCCACGTCGAGCCAGGCGCCGATGGCGTGCGGCCAGGCCTCGCGGTCGCCCACGGGGTCGCCGCTGGCCAGGCAGACGCCGGCCTCGACGCGGTAGGTGACGGCGGCCTTGCCGCTGGGCGAGAAGACGACGGCCTTGTCGCGCCGGGTGGCGAAGTAGCCGAGCGAGTCCTGCGCCCCGTACGTCCCGAGGAGCGCCCGGATCCGGGGCTCCTCGTCGCCGTGCAGGGCCGCTTCCATGCGCTGGGAGCGGAAGAGCGTGGCGGCGGCGTTCAGCAGGGCGAGGGCGCCGAACAGGCCGAGCCAGAAGTACAGGCCGCGCGGCGGGGCGCCGTCGAAGTAGTCGCCGCCGTGGATCAGCCCGCCGCAGACGCGGTTCGCCGCCCAGAGCAGCCGCTCCCCGCGCACCAGCGTGCCGGGGAACAGCTCGACGAGACCCCAGCCCAGCAGGATCGCGACGACCAGTCCGGCGGCGAGCACCGCGACGGCCCGCCGCACCGCGCCGCGCCGGGAGTCCGCGGAGAATTCCTTGCGGGCCAGGATGAGCAGCACGAAGGCGAGGGAGCAGACGACGAAGGAGGGCAGCGACTCGGCCCAGAAGCCGAGCGCGGCGCCGAGCACGTCGAAGGCGAGGAGCAGGCCCAGGTAGA
The DNA here is from genome assembly GCF_042871345.1 of Streptomyces sp. NPDC005863. Classification (NCBI taxonomy): domain Bacteria; kingdom Bacillati; phylum Actinomycetota; class Actinomycetes; order Kitasatosporales; family Streptomycetaceae; genus Streptomyces; species Streptomyces sp. NPDC005863. The sequence continues at coordinate 193,503 of NZ_JBIAII010000002.1, forward strand.
TCACGACGAGCCACCAGGCCACCTTCTTGCGGGCGGCGGTCGCGGCGGCGAGCAGGAAGAGGAAGACGGCGTACGCGAGGTTGGCGCTGACCGGGACCGTGACGAGGTCGAGGACGCGGATGACCGGCAGGAGCAGCCGGCGCAGCGGGGAGATCACCGCGAGGACCGCGCAGAAGACGCCGAGGACGCCGAAGAAGGTCGCGAACCCCTCCGGGACCCGGCCGAGGAGGCCGTTCCGTGCCCGGATCCGCCCGGTGGCCTCGGGTTCCTCCGTGCTGACCGTCATGGCACGACTCTAGGAAGAGGTGGGCCGCCGCGCGCGTCGAGCGGGGCGGTACGGGGCACGGGGCGCCCCGGGCGGAACGGGTGGGGGGCAAGGAGGACGGGCCGGGTGGGCGGCCCGGCGAGCAGGCGGTATGACCGCCTCCGCTAACCTCTCGGCGTGAGCGCAGATGAGTCCCAGCAGTTCGAGTCCCAGCAGTTCGAACGCGGCACCGACGGCCCCAAGGTGATCGTCGTCGGGGTCGACGGCTCCGATTCGTCGCTGCGGGCGGCGGCGTACGCCGGCGGCCTGGCGCGGCGGCAGCGGGCCCTGCTCGCCGTCGTGTACATCCAGCCGGTGCTCGCCGCGGGCGCCGCGTTCGGCGCCCCGGTCGCCGAGACCACCGATCAGATCGCCGAGGGACTGATCGCGGAGATCCGGACCGCCACCGAGCGTGTCAAGGGCATATTCGACGTCCGGTGGGAGTTCCACACCCTGCGCGGCGATCCCTACACGGGTCTGGTCACGGCGGCCGACGACCTGAAGGCGGACGCCGTCGTCGTCGGCGCCTCCGAGCAGGCGGGCCACCGCATCGTCGGCTCCGTCGCCATCCGACTGGTGAAGGCGGGACGGTGGCCGGTCACCGTGGTGCCGTAGGGGCACGGCACCCGGCGGCCGTGCGCTGAATGGCCCCGTCCGCGAGAACCTCTCGGACGCCCGAGGTGTGGCGTCTTCCGTCCCGGCCCGGGCTGGGCCATCATGATCCGCCATCAGCCGACTGCCGTCAGCGAAGAGGTGGAGCTCATGCCGGGACTCCGGATGGGACAGGGCGTACTGCGCCGCAAGCCCATCGGACACATCGACGAGACCGAGGCGGGGGCGGGCGGCGGACTCACCCGCTCCCTCGGTCTCTGGCAGCTCACCGCGATCGGCGTCGGCGGCATCATCGGCGCCGGCATCTTCACGCTCGCGGGCACCGTCGCCAACGAGAAGGCGGGGCCCGCGGTCCTGATCTCGTTCCTCATCGCGGGGGTGGCGAGCGCGGCGGCGGCGTTCTCCTACGCCGAGTTCGCGGGGCTCATCCCGAAGGCCGGCTCGGCGTACACGTACGGCTATGTGGTGCTCGGCGAGCTCACCGGGTGGTTCATCGGCTGGGACCTGCTCCTGGAGTACACGGCGATCGTGGCGGTGGTCGCGATCGGCATCTCCGGCTACTTCAACTTCCTGCTCAACGAGATGGGCGCCGAGCTGCCGAAGTGGATGCTGGGCGCGCCCGGCACGGGGGACGGCCACAAGGTCGACCTGTTCGCCGCGGTGCTCTGTCTGCTCATCGCCTACCTGCTCACGCTCGGCATCAAGAACGCGGCGCGCTTCGAGATGGTCGTCGTGGTCCTGAAGGTGCTCGTCGTCCTCGTGGTGATCGGCGTCGGGTTCTTCCACGTCAACACCGGCAACTACGAGCCGTTCTTCCCCTTCGGCGTCAGCGGCGCGTTCACGGGTGCGGCGACCGTCTTCTTCGCCGTCTTCGGGTACGACGCGATGAGCACCGCCGCCGAGGAGTCCAAGGACGCCCAGCGCCACATGCCGAAGGCGATCCTCTACTCCCTCGCCATCTCGATGGTGCTCTACGTCCTGGCCTGCCTGGTCCTCACCGGCATGCAGGGCTACAAGGACATCGACCCGGAGAGCGGCTTCTCCACCGCCTTCAAGTCCGTCGGGCTCGGCGGGCTCGCCGACGTCATCGCCGTCGGCGCGATCATCGGCATCCTCACCGTGATGTTCACCTTCATGCTGGGCGTCACGCGCGTGTGGTTCTCCATGAGCCGCGACGGGCTGCTGCCCAAGTGGTTCGCGAAGACGCACCCGACGCGCCACGTGCCGACGCGCGTGACGTGGATCGTCGGCTTCGCGTCGGCCGCCATCGCCGGGTTCCTGCCGATCGGCGAGGCGGCCGAGCTGACCAACATCGGCATCCTGCTGGCGTTCGTCGTGGTGTGCGTCGCGGTGATCGTGCTGCGCTACAAGCAGCCCGAGCTGCCGCGCACCTTCCGCTGCCCCGGGATGCCCGTGGTGCCGGCGCTCGGGGTCATCTTTTCCATCTGGCTGATCACGTTCCTGGAGTGGCAGACCTGGGTGCGGTTCGCCGTGTGGTTCGTGATCGGCCTCGTCGTGTACTTCGGCTACTCGTACCGCAACTCCGAGCTGGCGAAGGCGGACCGGGCCACGGACGGTAAGACGGGCGGGTGACGCCCGTCAGGCGCTCTGCTCGATCGACTTCTGGAACTCCCGGGCCATCTGCTCCAGGCCCTTGTTCTTCCACTCGGCCCAGAACGGCTTCCACTCACCGATCTTCTTGCGTCCGCTGACGATGTCGTTGACCAGGTCCGTCGCCTCGGTCGACATGCGCCCGTAGTGCTGGGTGTACGCGTCCGAGTAGTGGCCGACCGTCGGATTGCGCACGGCGGTCTTCATCAGCTTCTGCTCGGCCGCGTACACGTCCTTGACGTCCCTGGCCCGCTCGGTGCCCGGGAAGCTGGAGGCGATGAGGGCGAACGGCGAGGTCGTCGCCGTCGCCAGACCGCTGTAGAGCCCCTCGACCTGCTGCTTGCCCTGCTTGGTGCGGTCGGGGAAGCCGTGCTTGTCGTAGGTGAAGTCGTCGCCCTCGACGCCGTACTCCAGGAACTCGCGCTCCTTGGAGCCGAACGGCGCCGCCAGGTAGTCGAGGACGCGGAGCAGCATCCGCACCCGCTTCTCGTCGCCCTTCTTGATGGCGGTGTAGCCGATGGTGCCCAGGTGGTAGTGGTGGTTGGGCTTGTTGCCGCCGGCGGCGAACGGGATCATGATCTCGGTGGCGAGACCCGGGTCCTGGACGCGGATCTCCTGCCGCGCGTTGTACGGGTTGGCGTGCACCGTGGCGCCGATGGTGCCCTGCGCCATCTTGATGTACGCGTCGGCCATCTTGGGGTTGCCCGGGTAGAAGACGCCCGCCTTCTTCAGCTTCAGGACGAAGTTGAGCGTCTCCTCGTACTCCTCGGTGTCCTGGAACCAGGTCAGGGAGCCGTCCTTGTTCTGCCGCCACTTGTTCGGTGCGCCGAAACACTGGCTCAGCACGCTCGCGGCGTTGACGTAGATCGGTTCGAGGGCCCAGGTCTTGCCGCCGGTGACCTCCTTGCACTTGGCGAGGAACTCATCGGGGCCGCTCGCCTGGAGGCCGTCGGCCTTCGCCCAGACCTTCGGGTTGCCGGCGTAGACCTGGCCGAACGCCGGGTAGGGCACGGGGGCGCCCCAGATCTTGCCGTTGACGACGGCCGTCTTCCAGTGCGCCGGGGTCATCGCGGCGAGGTTCGGGTACCTCTTCACCGCGTCGCCCGAGACGTACTCGGTGATGTCCGCGCACTTGGCCTCAAGGAGCTCGGCGACGTGCTGGATGCCCTGGTTGGGAGGTATCCAGAGCAGGTCGGGCAGGTCGCCGCCCGCGATGGTCGCGGAGAACTTCTCCTCGTAGCCGGGGTCGGTGCCGAGGACGGCGGTCAGGTCGACGCCGAGTTCCTTGTCGAGCCTCTTCCAGTACCCGTTCGAGCCCTTGGGGGTGGGCGGCTGGGTCCAGATCTCCGTGAGCATGGTGATCTTCGAGCCGTCGCCGGGGGTCTTGGCGACGCTGCGGACCAGCTCCTTGGGGTAGGAGAGGAAACCCGCGGAGAGGCCGCGCGCGTTCGGGGCGAGGTCCGGCTCGATCTTGTCGAAGGGGACGTGCGTCGGCAGCTTCACCTTGGACGACGCCGCCTCGCCCGTCTTCTTCGCGGACGAGCCGCACCCGGTCAGGGAGGTGGCGGCCGCGCCCGCGGCGACGGCGGTGGACAGACTCAGAAAGGTGCGTCGGGACATGCCTGGCATGGGAATCTCCGCGGATGAGGTCTCGGGTGGGGAAGGGGGGCGGCGCGGGCGGGTGGTCAGCCCTTGATGGCGCCGGTGAGCACGCCCTTGGTGAAGTACTTCTGCAGGAACGGGAAGAGCGCGAGGATCGGCAGCAGCGCGAGCATGACGACGGCCATGGACAGCGACTGCTGCGGCGGCATGTGGGCGATGCCGAGCTGGTCGCTCGTCATCGACTTGTTCTGCACGACGTAGGTGCGCAGGACCAGCTGGATCGGCCACTTGCCGGAGTCGTTGAGGTACAGCATCGCGTTGAAGAACGCGTTCCAGTACGTCACCGCGTAGAAGAGGCCGACGACGGCGACGACACCCTTGGAGAGCGGCAGCACGATGCGGGTGAGGATCCGCCAGTCCCCCGCGCCGTCGATGCGGGCCGCCTGGTAGAGCTCCTCGGGGATGTTCATGAAGAACGCCCGCAGGACGACGAGGTTGAACGCGTTGATCAGCACGGGGAGGATCAACGACCAGTAGGAGTCGAGGAGTCCGAGCTCCTTGACGACCACGTACATCGGGACCATGCCGGGCGCGAAGAGCAGCGTGAAGAGGACCATCAGCAGGATCGGCTTGCTGCCCGGGACGCCGCGCTTGCTCAGGGCGTACGCGAGGCCGATCGTCGTCAGGAGCGAGAGTGCCGTGCCGACCACGGTGATCAGGACGCTGACGATCACCGCGCGGCTCACGATGCCGCCGGACAGGATCGTGCGGTACGCCTCCAGGGTGGGCTCGGTGGGGAAGAGGACGAAGCCGCCGGACTCGGTGATCTCCTTGCGGGAGGCGAGGCTGGTGGAGAGCACCGTGAGGAAGGGCAGGACCATCACGGCGCAGATGACCGTGATGACCACGGCCTTGGCGGCCGAGCCGATCTTCGTCGGTGGCTCCTCCCAGGCCGGGCGCTCCTCGCGTATCCGCCGGCCCTGGGTGCGCAGGGGGAATCCGAAGCTGCTCATTTGCTGTACACCCCGTGCTCTCCGAAGGCGTGGGCGACCTTGTTGGCGCCCCAGATCATCACGGCCCCGATGACGCCCTTGACCAGGCCCGCAGCGGCGCCGACGCCCCAGTCGCCGTAGACGACGCCGTGGTAGTAGACGTACGTGTCGAGGACCTCCGCGGCGCGGGCGCCGACGGCGTCGCGCTGGAGCAGGAACTGCTCGAAGCCGACGGAGAGCACGTCGCCGAGGCGGAGCACGAGCAGCATGATCGTCACGCCGCGGACGGCGGGCAGCGTGACGTGCCACATCCGGCGCCAGCGTCCGGCGCCGTCGACGGCGGCCGACTCGTACAGGCTCTGGTCGACACTGGCGAGCGCCGCCAGGTAAATGATCATTCCCCAGCCGATGTCCTTCCAGATCACCTGGCCGGTGATGAGGAGCGGGAAGGTGCTGGGGTCGCTCATCACGTCCAGCGGCGACATGCCGTGATCGCGCAGGTAGTTGCTGAACAGCCCCGCGCCGCCGAGGACTTGCTGGAAGAGCGCGACGACCAGGACCCACGAGATGAAGTGCGGCAGATACACGATGGACTGGACGAACTTCTTGACGCGCGGGCTGACCAGGCTGTTGATCAGCAGCGCGAGGGCGAGCGGCGCCGGGAAGAAGAAGATCAGCTGGAGCGCGGCGAAGGCCAGGGTGTTGCGGACCGACTCCCAGAACGCCGGGTCGGCGAACAGCTCCTGGAAGTTGGCGAGGCCGACCAGCGGGCTTTCCTTGAAGCCGATGAAGGGCTGGTAGTCCTGGAAGGCGATGACGTTGCCCAGCATCGGCACGTAGAAGAACCCGATGAAGAACAGCACGCCCGGGGCCATCAGGGCGAGCATCACCCAGTTGTTGCGCAGCCGGACCCGGAGCGGGGCGCGCAGCCGCAGCTTCGGATCCGGTTTCCCGGCGGGCGACTTGGACGTCGGACTCGACGCGGACGCGGGTGGTGACGCGGCCTGTGGCCTGCGTCGCGTTGCAGGGGATGTCACACGTTCTCCCTGGCCTGACGGCATGACGGCATGGGGTGGCACCGGCAACGGCTTCTCGTCCGCCCTCGGACGGATCCAATTAAGAAGCCAACTTGCCGAAAGTGAGCCACATCATGGAAGGGCTTCTCGCGCCCGTCAACCACCTGCGGGATTTAAGGGGTTGGACTTTTCTGCGCGGCGCGTTCGGTCTGCTCCATCTGTTCCAGCTGGTCCAGTGCGAGGCGGGCTGCCCCGATTGCGGTCGATTCCTCACCGAGCTCGGAGGTGAGCACCTCGGGTGCGTACGGGCAGTTCTCGGCGAGCCGGCGCGCGAACGGCTCGCTCAGCAGGGTGCCCGCGCGGGAGATGCCGCCGCCGAGCACGACGGCCCGCGGATCGAGCACGGCGACGTGCCGGGTGAGGCTGTCGGCCAGGCACTCGGCGAAGGCGCGCAGGGTGTAGCGGGCGCCGCCGTCGCCGGCCGCGGCGGCCGTGACGACGGCGCGTGCGGCGTTCTCCCTGGTGGGCCGCTCCGCGCCCTGGTGCCCGGCGAACCAGTCGAGAAGCCGCTGGTAGGAGCGTTCCCACCCGTCGCCCGCGACCATTTCGCCCGCCGCGCCGTGCCGGCCGCGGTGCAGTTCTCCGCGCAGCCACAGACCGATGCCGAGGCGGTTGCCGACGTACAGGTAGACGCAGTCGCGCACCGCGACGCTGACGCCGCCCGCGCACTCGGCGAGGGTGGCCAGCTGGATGTCGTTGCCGACGACCACCGGCCCGCCGACGGTGCCGGCGAGCTCCTCGGCCAGGTTCATCCCGGTCCACCCGGGCAGCGAGTCGCTCACCGCGACCCGGCCCTCGGTGTCGACCATGCCGCTGGTGCCGACGCCGGTGGCGAGCGGGCGCACCTCGGCCGCCTCGGGCCTGGCCAGGCAGCCGGCGATGGCGGTGCGCACGGCGTCGAGCCGGTCGCGTGCGCCGAGTTCGGGCGTGACGGCGACGCGCTGGGCGGCGACCGTGCGACCGAGCAGGTCGGCGGCGATCACCAGGATCTTGTGCGCGCCGATGTCCACACCGAGGACGTGGCCCGCCTCGGCGCGGAACCGGAACCTGCGGGCCGGGCGGCCGACGCCGCCGCTGCCGGGGCTCAGCTCGACCAGCCGCCCCTGGCGCAGGAGTTGGGCCGTGAGGTCCTGGGCCGTCGGCCGTGACACGCCGATCAGGGCGGCCAGTTCCGGCACGGTGATCTCGTCGCGCTCGCGCAGCACGCGCAGCGCGGCCGCTGCGTTCAGCCGCCGCAGCAACGACGGATCACCACTCAACGGGTCGCCGCTCATGGGTCCCTCCCCCTTGACAGCAAGATCGGTTGCTCTCAGGGTGACCCGGAGCGATTGAGAAACTTACCTAACAAACCGCGCCCTGGGGAGCACAGATGGGTGAGACAGAGCCGCAGCCCGGCCATCTTGAGCCGCGACCCGGCCAAGCCGAGCAGGAGCGCGGCCATCCCGAGCTGGAGTGCGGCATCGGCCTCTGGGATCAGGACGTCCACGGAAATCATCGCCTGCTGGTGGACGTGGTGGCCGCGGCCCCCGCCGTCGCCGCCGAACTCCCCTGGCGCCGCCAGGAGATGAGCGTACGCTCCGTGACGGGCGACGTGGACGTGATCGTGCTCGCCCCGTCCGGACTGCGGGTGCACAACACGGTGGCCGTGGAGGTGACCGAGGAGCGCGGCCGGATCGCCTTCGAACCGGTCGAGGGCCCCGGGGCGTACGCGGTGCACTATCTGCCGTACGCGCACACCGGCAAGCCGTACTACCCGCAGGCCGTCTACCGCCCGCCCACCCGCACCGCGGACCCCGGCTGGGCGCACCGCTGCGGCCTGGACGGCACCGGGTCCGGCGGACCGGCCGTCGGCTGGGCGCTGCTCCCCCGCGCCGAGGCCTTCCGCTACGAGGCGGCGAGCGCCGTCGACTCCTTCGCACCGATGGGTTTTGCGGCGACCCCCGCCGAACGCCTGGCGGTCCAACGGGCCCATGAGGGCGAGGCGTTCGTCCTCTACGGCGAGGACCGCGCCCACCCCCTCGGCCGGTACGGCAGCCTGCCGGCGCGTTGGGCGCGGGCCACGCCGGGCGCTCCGCTCGCCGGCACGGCGGACCGCGGTGAGTTCTACGCGCTGCAGGTCGGCGTGTTCGCGCTCACCGACCTCGCGGACCTGCGCGCCGAGGTGCGGGGCCTGCCCTTTCCCGTACGGTGCCTCAGCACGGGCGGCACCGACGCGCGCGGCACCGCCTTCCGGCGGGAGGTCGCGGTGCCCGCGGGCGGGGTGAGCGCGCTGTGGCTCGGCGTCGACGTACCCGAGCAGGCGAGGCCCGGCCGGTACGAGGGGGAGATCGCCGTCCGCGCGCAGGGCGCCCCCGAACGCACCCTGCCCCTGCTGCTCACCGTCGGCGAGGACGCGGTCGCCGACCACGGCGCGGGCGAACCCGCCCGGCTTGCCCGCCTCCGCTGGCTCGACTCGACGCTGGCGCAGGACGACGAGGTGGTCCCGCCGTTCACCCCCGTACGGGTCGACGGGGACCGGCTGGCGATCCTCGGCCGCACGGTCGAGCTGGGCCCCGACGGCCTGCCCCGGCGCCTCACCTCCACGTTCACCCCCTCCGTGACCGGCACCGACGGCCCGGCCCGCGCGCTGCTCGCCGCCCCGGTCACCTTCGACGTCGGCCGGCCGCTCACGTACGGGCCGCTCACCCTGGACCAGCCTGGCCCGGCGCGCGTGCGCTGGACGACGACGGCCACCGGACCCGACGTACTCCTGTGCACCGAGGGCGAGATGGAGGCGGACGGCTTCCTCGTGGTGCGCGCCACCGTCGAGGCGGGCGCCGACACCGAACTCGACGTCCGCCTGGACGTGCCGCTGCGGGAGGACGTCGCCCGGTACGCGATGGGGCTCGGCCTCACGGGCCGCGCCTGCCCGGCGACGTACGACTGGAGCTGGCAGACGCCCACCCGCAACCAGGACGCCCTCTGGGTCGGCGACCCGGCCGCGGGCCTGCAGCTCTCGCTCCGCGACGAGCACTACGCCCGCCCCCTGAACACCAACTACTACCGGGAGAAGCCCCTGGTCACGCCCCGCTCCTGGGCGGGCGACGGGGACGGCGGGGTGCGGCTGCGGACGGACGACGGGGTGCGCCGCCTCACCGCGTACAGCGGGCCGCTGCGGCTGCGCGCGGGCGAGAGCCGCCGCTTCGAGTTCCGGCTGCTGCTCACCCCGTTCAAGCCGCTCGACCCGGCGCGGCAGCTCGGCGAGCGGTACTACCACGCGTACGCCGCACCCGAGGAGGTCGCGGCGTACGGCGCCAACGTCGTCAATCTGCACCACGCCACGCCCCCCAACCCGTACATCAACGACCCGCTGCTCGCCGCGGAGACCCTGCGCGCCTACACCGACGAGGCGCACCGGCTCGGCGTGCGTGTGAAGGTGTACGACACGGTGCGCGAACTCACCCGGTACACACCGGAGTTGCCGGTGCTCGCCGCGCTCGGCGACGAGATCTTCGCGCCCGGCCCCGGCGGCGGTCACGCCTGGCTGCAGGAGCACCTGGGCCGGCGTCATGTGCCGGGGTGGGTGGCCACCGACGTCGGCGACGTCGCGGTCGTCACCTCCGGCGACTCGCGCTGGCACAACTCCTATGTGTGCGGCATCGAGCGGCTGCGCCGGGTGGTCGGCGTGGACGGTCTGTATCTGGACGACGTGGCCTACGACCGGACCACGATGAAGCGGGTCCGCAAGGCGCTCGCCCGGTCCGGGGGTTCGGCTCCGCTGCTCGACCTGCACTCGTGCAACCAGTTCCGGGAGCCGGACGGCTTCTCCTCCAGCGCCAATCTCTACGCGGAGCTGCTGCCGTACGTCGACCGGCTCTGGCTCGGCGAGCTCTTCGACTACGACGACGGGGACGGCGCCGACCCCGCGTACTGGCTGGTCGAGATCTCGGGCGTCCCCTTCGGGCTGCTGGGCGAGATGCTGGAGGGCGGCGGCAATCCATGGCGCGGGCTCGTCTTCGGCATGACGGCGCGGGCCCCGATGACCGATGTGCGGCCGCTGTGGCGGGCCTTCGACCGGCTGCGGCTGCCGGAGGCGGAGATGACCGGCTGGTGGGCGGGCGAGCCGCCGGTGCGGACCGGCAGGGACGACGTCCTCGCGACGACGTGGCGGGGCCCCGGCGGGACGGTCACGGCGCTCGCGTCCTGGGCGCCGGAGCTCACCGTGGCCATGTTGAGCACGGACTCCGGTCCGGTGGCGGCGTACGCGCCGGCCGTCGAGGGGCTCCAGCCGGAGCGGTCGTTCGCCGCGGGCGAGCCGGTCCCGGTGGCCCCGGGACGCGGCTGGCTGCTGCGGATCGCGCCACCCGCGAACGGGGCCGCCCCGGCTACTTCCCCATGACCAGGCCGTCCTTGCCCGCCCCCCGGCTCAGGACGACGCGGCGGATCCGGTCGCGTACGTCGCTCACCTCGGCGCCACGGTCCAGCGCCCGGTTGAGGTTGACGACGCGATTGGAGTCCGTGTCGAAGAGCATCGGCAGGAACTCGGCCTTCTTCACCTGCCAGCGCTCCCCGTCCTTCGCCGGCGGCTCGAAGGTGAAGCGGCCGATGGTGCCCTGGTTGCCGCGCGGGTCGGGCTCGTCCTCGTGGTTGATCATCGCGCCGGCGATCTGGTCGCCCATGCCGTAGATGACCCAGGTGCCGTTCACCTTCTCGTAGGCCTGCGGCACATGGGCGTGCGTGCCGAGCAGCAGATCGATGTCGGGGCGCCCGTCCGTGCGGGACGCCGTGAGCTGTTTGCCGAGGCTCAGCTGCTGCCGGTCGGGCTCGTCCTGCCACTCCGTGCCCCAGTGCAGGCTGACCACCACGACGTCGGCGCCCGCCTTCCGTGCCGCCCGGGCGTCCGCGACGATCTTGGCGCGGTCGATCAGGTCGACCGACCAGGGCTTGCCCTTGGGCAGCGGATAGCCGTTCGTGCCGTAGGTGTACGCGAGTTGGGCGACCTTGGCGTCGCCGGCCCGCAGCCAGGCCGGGCTCTTGTCCTCCGCGGCGGTGCGGGCCGAACCCGCGTGTTTGACGCCCGCCTTGTCCAGCGCGTCCAGGGTGCGGCGGATGCCGTCGGCGCCGTCGTCCAGGGTGTGGTTGGAGGCGGTGGAGCACGAGTCGTACCCGGTGGCCTTGAGGGCGCGGGCCACCTGGGGCGGGGACTTGAAGGCCGGGTACCCGGAGTAGTCGCCGTCGGCGCCGTAGACCGTCTCCATGTGGCAGATCGCCAGGTCGGCCTTGGCCACCACCGGCTTGGCGCCGGCCAGCATCGGCGCGAAGTCGTAGCCGTCGCCGTCCGCGTCGGCGTTGGCCTGGCGGATGATCGAGGCGTGCGGGAGCACGTCTCCGGAGGCGACCAAGGTGAAGCCGTGCCGCTGGGCGGCGGACCCGCCGGCCGGGGACTCTGCCGAGGTGGTCGTCCACGGCTGGGCGGAGCAGGCGGCGGCCCCCGCAACGCCGGTGAGGAGCAGGGCCGCCGCGGCGGCGGTCGCGGGGCGCGGACGGCGGGCGAGGCGTGTGATGGCCGAGGTCGGAGGGGTTCTTGTGGGCCGTGAGATCCGTAGGCGGTGCGTCATGGGTGGGCTCCGTGGCTGGGGCGTTATCCGGCCAGATGAATCCACATACGGAAATCACATCAAATCAAGAACCATTGCCGTCATAGTCCCTGAAACGGAGTCAAAGGGACGACCCTGTGACGAGAACAACACGAGGGGGCCCACCTGCGGTGAAACGGAAGGCCGGGTCAAGGGTCGGTAAAGCGCCTTGCTCCGGACCCCTCGCGGGTAATCGGCTGTCCTCACCGTGTGCCGGACAGGGGGGCCAGAGGCCGGTGACGCGCACGGACCGGAGGAAGGCGGAGCGGATGCGGCACGAGAGCAGAGGAAACACGGGCGGGCCCCAGGGCGGCGAACTGGCCGTCCCCATGGCGTGGTTGTACGCCGAGTACATCGCCGACGAGTTGCTGCGCACCGGCGACCTGATGCCGCCCACATCCTTCGAGTACCGGGCGGGGCGCGACGCCCTCGCGCTGACGATCTTCCTCGCGGACAGCAAGGGGGAGCTGTCCGGCATCCGCGTGGTGTCGCAGCTGGAGACCTGGCTGACCCTGACCGCGTACGGCCAGCCGTGGCAGGACTGGGTCCGTGAGCGGCTGGCGCAGCGCACCGTGGACGCCCTCGCCGCCGGCGGCCCCCGGCCCGACCTGGAGCTCGCCGACCGGGCGTGGCGCTGGCTGCAGGAGACCGAGCTGCTCGCCCCGGACCTGGACGCGGTGCCCGGCCGCGCCGGGCAGGGCGAGGAGGACGGGCCGAAGGTGTGGACCCCTGCCTGGCGCCTCGGGCTGCCGCTCGGGCACCTGGCGATCCATCTGTTCTGAGCCCCGGCGCGGCCCTTGAGTGATTCCGCGGCCCCGTGCGTACCGGAGGGCGAGCAGCACCCCCACCGACACGGAACGGCAAGGAACACCATGAGGTCCCTGGAGCGGCATCGTGACGCGGGCGCCTACGCGCTCGGCCTCCTCGACGCAGCGGACGCCTTCCGCTTCGAGGACCACCTCGCGGACTGCCCCGCCTGCCTCCTCGCGCTCGACGAACTCTCCACGACCACGGGCCAGTTGGCGCTCTACTGCAGGGTGACGCCGTCCGCCGTGGAGCCCTGTGCGGCGCCCTCCGCGGGTCTGCTGGACGGTGTGCTGCGGGAGACCGCACGGCGGTACGGCGCGGGCCGCGGACGCCGCGTCGGCGCGGCCGCCGCCTGTGCCGTCCTGGTGGCCGCCGCCCCGGTACTGACCACGCTGACGACGACGGCGCCGGAACCCGTGCGGATGAGCGCGCGGGACCCGCGCAGCGGGGCCACCGCCACCCTGACCGCCCGGGACCGTGTGTGGGGGTCGGAGATCGGGCTCACGGTGCGGGACGCGGCGGCCCGCGGGCGGGTCTGCGAACTGGTGGCCGTCGCCGCCGACGGATCCGAGCAGACCGTCACGACGTGGCGGACGCCCGAGCGCGCCGTCCGGACCCGGGGCGCCTCGGCGCTGCGCACCGGCCGGACCCTGCGGTACGAGGTGCGCACGGCCGACGGGAAGGCACTGCTGACGCTGCGGCGTCCCTGAGGGCTCGTCTTCGAGCCCCGCCCGCGCCGCGACGCCCGGCCGGCGCGCCACTTCACCCGTGCGCCCCCTCACCCCTGCGCCACTTCACCCGCGCGCTACTTCAGCAGCCGCGACATCCGCCGGTCCGCGAGCAGCTTTCCGCCCGTCTGGCACGTCGGGCAGTACTGCAGCGAGGAGTCGGCGAAGGAGACCTCGCGGATCGTGTCGCCGCACACCGGGCACGGCTCCCCGGTGCGGCCGTGCACCCGCAGGCCGCTCTTCTTTTCGGCCTTGAGCCGGCCCGCCGCGACACCGTGCGAGCGCTCCACGGCCTGGTTCAGCGTATCCAGCAGCGCCACATGCAGCCCATGGATCTCCTCCTTCGTGAGGCTCGACGTGAGCCGGAACGGCGACATGCGGGCCGCGTGCAGGATCTCGTCGCTGTACGCGTTCCCGATGCCCGCGATCAGGCTCTGGTCGCGCAACGCCCCCTTGATCTGCCGCCGTTCACCCGCCAGGAGGTCCGCGAACCGCTTCTCGTCGAAGTCCGGGGCCAGCGGATCCGGCCCCAGTCGCGCGATGCCCGGGATCTCCTCGGGCGCCTCGGTGACGTACACCGCGAGCCGCTTCTGGGTGCCCGCCTCCGTGAGGTCGAAGCCCGCGCCCGAATCCACGGCGACGCGCAGCGCCAGCGGCCCCTTGCCGGGGCGCGGTACGCCGTCGGGCAGCCGGTCGTACCACCGCAGCCAGCCGGCCCTGGCGAGGTGGGTGACCAGGTGCGGTCCTCCGGTGTCGAGGTCGAGGAACTTGCCGTGCCGCTCCACCGCGGTGACGGTGCGGCCCTCCAGGGCGGTGAGCGGCGGGTCGTACGTCTTGAGGACGCTGATCGCGGCGGGCAGCACCCGCTCGATCTCCCGGCCGACCAAGTGGTCCCGCAGGAACTCCTTCAGGGCCTCGACTTCTGGCAGTTCAGGCATGGCTCTCCCTCAACCCCGCTGCTTCTCGGCCGGCATGACGAACTCGCACCACACGCACTTGCCGCCGCCCCGCGCCTCCACGCCCCACCCGTCCGCGAGCCGGTCCACCAGGAGCAGGCCTCGGCCGGAGACCCCGTCGTCGCCCGCGTCGCGACGGCGCGGCAGGGCGCTGGAGGAGTCCTCGACGTCGACGCGCAGCCGCCGCTCGCTGCCGCTCAGGACCCGCAGGGTCACCACCGCGGCGCCGTCGGTGTGCATCAGCGCGTTGGTGATCACCTCGTCGGCGACCAGCTCGATCTCGTCGGCCCGCTCCCCCGCGCCCCAGGCCCGGACGGCCGCCCTGATCATGTGGCGGGCGTCGGCGAGCGCCTCGGGGTCGCTGGGCGCCACGTGCTGCTGGAGGCGGCCGCCGGAGCGCGGCGCGTCGACGGCGTGCCGGCGCATCAGGAGCAGCGCGGCGTCGTCGTCACCGCCGCGTCCGTCGATGATGCCGCAGAGCCGGTCGGCGAGGCGCTGCAGATCGCGGGGGCCGACGGCGGCGAGCTCCGCGAGGGCCTGCATGCCGTCGTCCAGGTCGGCGCCCGGCTCCTCCACGAGCCCGTCGGTGCAGAGCAACAGCGTCTGGCCCGCGTCGAGTTCGAGGGTGGTGACGGGATAGTCGAGCCGGCCGAACTCGGCGGACAGGCCGAGCGGCAGTCCGCCCGCGACCTGCACCCGGCGGCAGGAGCCGTCGGCCAGCTGCACCAGCGGGTCGAGGTGGCCCGCCCGGACGAACTGCACCACGCCGGTGGACAGGTCCGCCTCGGCGTAGAGACAGGTGGCGAAGCGGTCGGTGTCCAGTTCGTGCAGGAAGGTGGAGGCGCGGGCCATGACGGTGGCGGGCGTGTGGCCCTCGGCGGCGTAGGCGCGCAGCACGATGCGGAGCTGGCCCATGACGGCGGCCGCGTGCGTGTCGTGGCCCTGGACGTCGCCGATGACGGCGCCGACCCGGCCTCCCCCGGAGGGGGCGCCGCCGGGCAGCGGGATCACGTCGTACCAGTCGCCGCCGATGTCCCGGCCGAGCGCCGCCGAGCGGTAGCGCACGGCGATCTCCGCGCCGGGGACGCCCGGGATGCTGCGCGGCAGCATGGCCTGCTGGAGGCCCTGCGCGAGGTCCTTCTCCTGCTCGTAGAACATGGCGCGCTGCAGGCTCTGCGCGATGCTGCTGCTCAGCGCGACCAGGACGTTGCGCTCCTCCGTGGTGAAGCCGGTCTTGTCCTGGTAGAGCAGGCCGAGGACGCCGACGGCCCGGCCCTGCGCGATCAGCGGCAGATACGCGGCCGCGGTGATGCCGAGTTCGTCGATGTGCGGCCACAGCAGCGGGTAGGACTCGGCGAAGTCGTCGGCGGTGTCGATGTAGCGCGGGGCGAGGGTGCGGACGACCTCGCTCATGGGGTAGTCCTCGTCGACGCCGGTGAGGCGGGTGCCCTGGACGTAGCTGCCGGCGGGCCCCTCGGCCACGAGCCGGACGCGGCCGGCCTCGACGAGGCCCATGACGAGGTTGGACGCCCCGAGGTGGGCGAGGCCGTGGGTGTCCCGGAGCACGTCGATGACGTCCCGTACCGTGCGGGCGTGCGCCAGCGCCGCCGTGGTGCTCTGCACGAGGGTCGTGGTGCGGCGCCGCTCGGCCTCCTCGTCGGCGCGCTCGGACAGGGCGGCCGGGCTGTCGCCGAGTTCGCGGGTGGCGTCCCGGACGATGCCCACGATGCGGTGGGGCCGGCCCGTCGCGTCGCGCTGGATGCAGCCCTGGGTGTGGGTCCAGCGCAGTGATCCTGAGCGGCAGCGGATCCGGAAGTACGCGCCGTAGGTGTCGCTGCCGTCCTTCAGGGCGTGCGAGACGGTCTGGTCCAGGCGGTGCGCCTCGACGGTGGGGACGCGGAAGGCGAGGCTCTCGGGCCGGCCGTCGTACTCGTCGGGGTGGACGTCGAAGACCTCGTGGGCGGTGGCGTCCATCGTCATGTGGCCCGTGACCAGGTCCCAGTCGAAGCGGCCCATGCGCAGCGCTTTCCCGTACAGCGAGAGGAAGCAGCCGTCCGACTCCCCGGCCGGCTGCCCGCAGCGGCAGTGCCCCGCCGGGTCGTGCTCCATGCGCCCACGCTAGGCGGAGGCCCGGGCGCCCGCACGCGGGGAGCCTCAGGTGTCGAAGGTGCCGGGGTCGCTGTCGGAGAAGGGGTTCGGGGACAGGAACGGGTCGTCGGGTACGAGCCCGTCCCCCTCCGGGGTGGGCGGCTCGGTGAGGTCCTCCGGGGCCGGGGGCGGGTCGAACGGCGTCTCGGGGGTGGGGCAGCCGGGCGGCAGTGACGGGGAGGGGGCGGTAGGCGTGTCGGACGGCGTTCCGGTCTGCGTCGGGCAGTCGGTCGAGGAGTCGTCGGGGTCCGGGTCCTGGTCCTGGAACGGCTCGGTGGGCCCGTCCGGGCTGCCGCTGCGGTCCTGCTCGCCGGGTCCGGTGGCGTCCGGGTCCGTCGGGTCGGGGTCCGTGGGCGGGGTGGTGGGCGGCGGGGTGGTCGGGTCCGGGGAGGTCGGCGAGGGCGGCGTCGGGGTGGGCGTGGGGGGCGCCGGCGGCTTGGTCGCGCGGTCGTGGCGGGCGTGCTCGTCCCCGACCTTCCGTTCGAGCCAGGTCTGGTCGACGAGGTCGACGATGACGATGTGCGTGACCGGGCGGGGCGCGGGGGTCACGACGACGACGCGCGAGGCCTCGTAACCGTTCCACGCGCGGCCGTTGGGGCGGGGCGTGTGGTGGAGGGCGGCGGGCGGCTTCAGGGGGTTCCCGCACGCGCAGCGCACGCGCGGCAGGCCCCGGTCGTCGACCAGGACGGCAGTGCCGGACTGCAGGACGGACTGGAAGCCCGTCGCGGAGCCGTCGCGGTAGCCGTGGTTGGTGACGCGCGTGTCGGCCCGCAGGACGACGGGGGTCAGGCCCCGCAGATACTCCGGCACACCGGCCCGTTCGATGCCCGACGCCTCGGCGAAGGCGCGGGCCTTGGCGCGGTCGGCGTCGAGGAAGCGCACCTGCCGGTCGACGTCGCAGCTGCCGGCGGCGTGCGTGCCGCCGTAGAGCCCCGGCGTCTCGCCCGACACGGTACGGGTGCCCTGCGGGGTGGCCGATCCCGTCGGCGAGGGCTGCGGCGAACGGGTGACGGGCGGTGGGGACGCGGCGTTCTTCGCGGTGGAGTCGGTGAACGGGTCGGGGCCCTGTGCGGCGACCGGCTGCAGGAACAGTTCGCCGCCGTCGCCCGCCGGCTTCCGGTCGCCGTCGCCGGAACAGCCCGCGACCGCGAGGGCCGCGGATATCGCGAGGACGAACGCGTGGGTCCTGGTGGGTGTACGCACCGGTTCTCCCGCCGTTGCCGTGCCGTCCGCCCCTGGTCCGGGGAGACCTTGCGTCATTGTCTGCAGGGGTCCCGACGGGCCCGCAAGCCGAACGGGATCACCCGGCACGCGCGCCCGGGGCTCCCCCGGCGCCCCTGTGTCCTCCCCCGGCCCTCACTGCCGTAGGGCCTGGCCGGCGGCACAATGGGGCCGTGGAATGGTTCACGGCTGACACGTACTGGCTGAGCCGGCTGATCGTCCAGCGGGCCCTGGCCGCGGTCTATCTCGTGGCCTTCCTCGGCGCCGCCCTGCAGTTCCGTGCGCTCATCGGGGAGCGCGGGATGCTGCCGGTGCCGCGCTACGTGGAGCGGGTGCCGTTCCGGCGGGCGCCGAGCCTGTTCCAGCTGCACTATTCGGACCGGTTCTTCGCGTCGTGCGCCTGGCTGGGCTGCGCGGTGGCGGTGGCGCTGCTCGCCGGGCTCGACGGGCATCTCCCGCTGTGGGGCGCGATGGCGCTGTGGCTCGTCCCGTGGGCGCTGTACCTCTCCATCGTGAACGTGGGGCAGACCTGGTACGGCTTCGGCTGGGAGTCGCTGCTCCTCGAGGTCGGCTTCCTCGCCGTCTTCCTCGGCAACGACCGGGTCGCACCGCCCGTCCTGGTCCTGTTCCTGCTGCGGTGGGTGCTCTTCCGCGTGGAGTTCGGCGCCGGGCTGATCAAGATGCGCGGCGATGCGTGCTGGCGCGAGCTCACCTGCCTGGACTTCCACCACGAGACACAGCCGATGCCGGGCCCGCTGAGCTGGTTCTTCCACCATCTGCCGCGGCCCGTGCACCGGGTGGAGGTGGCGGCCAACCACGTCACCCAACTCGCCGTGCCCTTCCTGCTGTTCACACCCCAGCCGGTGGCGACGGGCGCGGCCTGCCTGATGATCGTGACCCAGCTGTGGCTGGTCCTCTCGGGCAACTTCGCCTGGCTGAACTGGCTCACGATCGTCCTCGCCGCGTCCGCCCTCGACCTGTCCCCCTGGCACCCGCCACCCGACCTCACGGGGCCGCCCCTCTGGTACGAGGTGGTGGTCATCGTCGTCACCGCGGCGCTCCTGGCGCTGAGTTACCGTCCGGTGCGCAATCTGCTGTCGCGGCGGCAGGTCATGAACACCTCGTTCGATCCGCTGCACCTGGTCAACTCCTACGGCGCGTTCGGCAGCGTCAGCCGGGTGCGCCAGGAAGTCGTCATCGAGGGCACGGCGGACCCGGTGGCGCGCGAGGACTCCGACTGGCGGCCCTACGAGTTCAAGGGGAAGCCCGGTGACGTACGGCGGTGGCCGCGCCAGTTCGCGCCCTACCATCTGCGCCTGGACTGGATGATGTGGTTCGCCGGGCTTTCCCCCGCCTACGCCAGGTCGTGGTTCGGCCCGCTGGTGGAGCGCCTCCTGGACGGCGACCGCGACACGCTGCGGCTGCTGCGCGACTCACCGTTCCCGCCCGACGCCCCGCCCACGTACATCCGCGCCCGGCTCTACCGCTACCGGTACACGACGTGGCGCGAGCGGCGCGAGACGGGGGCCTGCTGGGAGCGGACGTACGTACGTGAGTTCCTGCCCCCGACCCGGCTCGCCGCACCGGCCCGGGGGGAGTAGGGCGGGCGTTCCCCTTACGCCGGGGCCGGGAGGTCCATGAGGGCCAGTCTGTCCGGGTCGGTCACGGCGGTGACCTCGGTGATGAGGCCGTCGGCGACGGTGAAGGCGAGCAGGGCGCGCGGGGTGCCGTCCGCGTTCCAGGAGAGCACTCCGGGGCGCCCGTTGACCGTCGCCGTGACGCCCGGCGCCGCACTGCCGGCGACACGCGCGCGAGTGGCGACCTCGGTGGCCCCGAGCGTGACGTACGTGCCCCCTCCCGGGGTGTGGACCGTGAACTTCACTTCGGGGTGGAGGACCTTCAGGAGTTCCTCGAAGCGGCCGTCGCCCGCCGCGGCCAGGAAGGCCCGGACCACCGCGCGTTGCTGCCGCCCGTCGTCCGCCGCAGGCCGGGCGGTCCGCCCCTTCGCGACCTTCCTGCGGGCTCGGCTCGTCAGCATCTTGGTCGCGTCGGTGGACTTGCCGAGTATCGCGGCGATCTCGGCGTGCGGCACGGCGAACACGTCGTGCAGCACGAACGCCAGTCGTTCGTCCGGGCGCAGTGAGTCAAGGACGGTGAGGAGCGCGAGGCCGACGGAGTCCCCGAGCGCCACGAGTTCGTCCGGGGCCGGGGCGTCGTCGAGCGTCACGGTGAACTCGGGGAGCGGGTCGTCGAGGGTGAGTTGCGGCCGCTTCCTGCCCGACCGCAGCACGTCGAGGCTGAGCCTGCCGACCACGGTGGTCAGCCAGCCGCCGAGGTTGTCGATGGTGCCGGCGTCCTGCCGGGACAGCCGCAGCCACGCCTCCTGGACCACGTCCTCCGCGTCGGCGTGCGAGCCGAGCACGCGGTGGGCGACGGCCCTGAGCCGGTCGCGGTGGGTCTCGAAGGCCTCGGCGACCGAATCCGTGGGAGGGGTGTGGGGCATGTGGTTACCTTCCTCGAAGCTGCTCCGTCATAGGGGTGACGGGCACCGGCCCCGGAACGTAACCCCGATGATCAAGGAGAGCACTTCCCATGGAGAACCGCCTCAAGAACAAGAACGCCGACAGCGCCGACGTCTGGACCGCGATCCAGCACCTGCACAAGGCGATCGCGGCCGGGGGCGTCGACCCCAAGCTGCTCACGCTGGTCCATTTGCGCGCCAGCCAGATCAACGGGTGCTCGGCGTGTGTCCACGCGAGCGTCACCGCCGGCAAGAAGGCCGGTGAGACCGACGAGCGGCTGCACGGCGTGGCAGCGTGGCGCGAGACGCCCTTCTACACCGACGCGGAGCGTGCGGCGCTGGCCCTGGCCGAGGCCGCCACCCGGCTGCAGGACGGGGCGGAGGGCGTCACCGACGCGGTCTGGGACGAGGTCAACGCCCACTTCACGGAGGAGGAGATCGGTGCGATCAACCTGGAGATCGCCGTGACCAACTTCTTCAACCGCATCAACCGCACCATCAAGGAACCGGCGGGCAAGACCTGGGGGTGACTTGGGGCTGCCCTCTCCGCGGCATCCCGGGGACGCTTCAGCGGGCCTCAGATGCCGTACACGCGGCGGGCCGTTCCGCCGAACACCGCCGCCCTCTCGTCGGCGTCGAGGTCCTGGGTCAACAGCCGTGCCGCGTCCAGGACTTCGACGTACCGCGCCGCCAGCGTGCTGACCGGCCAGTCGGAGCCGAACATCAGGCGTTCGGGCCCGAAGGCGGCGAGGACGGTGTCCGCGTAGGGGCGCAGGTCGTCCACCGTCCACGTCCGGTGGTCGGCCTCGGTCACCATGCCGGAGAGCTTGCACACCGTGTTGGGGCGGGCGGCGAACGACCGGACCACCGACGCCCAGGGTTCGAGGGCGCCGGAGGCGATGGGCGGCTTGCCCAGATGGTCCAGGACGAAGGTGAGTTCGGGGTGGCGCGTCGCCGCCTTCGTGCACGCGGGCAGGTGGTGGGGCAGGACGACGAGGTCGTAGGCGAGGCCCGCGGCGGCGACCGCGGCGAGTCCGCGGTGCACGTCCGGGCGCAGCAGCCACTCGAGGTCCGGCTCACTCTGCACCTGATGGCGGATGCCCACCAGGCGCCGGCCGCCGGGGAGTTCGCGGAGGGCGGCCAGCGTGTCCGCCACGTCGGGGCGCGTCAGGTCGACCCAGCCGACGACCCCTGCGACCAGGTCGCTGCCGGCCGCCAACGCCAGCATCTCCGGTGTCTCCTCGGGCTCCGTGACCGTCTGCACGAGGACGGTGGCGGTGACGCCCGCCGATCGGGCCTCGGGCGCCAGGTCGGCCAGGGAGAAGTTCCGGCGGAGCGGCACGAGGGCCTCGCCGGTGATCCAGTCCTGGTCGCGCACGGACAGGTCCCATACGTGGTGGTGGGCGTCGACGAGGGACGGCCCGGTCACGGCAGCTCCCATACGACGGGCAGGCCGGCCGCCGCGCCCTCGGCGGAGTAGTCGTGCGCCACGTCGAGCAGCTCCGCCATGCGGGCCTGCCAGGCGACGTTGACCGGCAGCTTCTCCAGCTCGGCGAGCATCCTGCCGTAGTCCTCGCACTCCAGGACGTGGAACAGGTCGGTGCCGCCGCGCCAGATCGTCCAGGAGGAGACGCCCGCGGCGCGGATCGCGGCCGTGAGTTCGGCGGGGACCGCGCGGTGGGCGTCGTCGTACTCCTCGACGCGGACGGCGCGGACC
Organism: Streptomyces sp. NPDC005863; assembly: GCF_042871345.1. Lineage (NCBI taxonomy): Bacteria > Bacillati > Actinomycetota > Actinomycetes > Kitasatosporales > Streptomycetaceae > Streptomyces > Streptomyces sp. NPDC005863. The sequence continues at coordinate 215,413 of NZ_JBIAII010000002.1, forward strand.
TTGGTGTGCAGCGCGACCTTCATGAGCGGACCTCTCCTCGTACGTCAGCGGGTCGTACGTCACCGGGTCGTACGTCACCGGGCACGGGTACCCCGGAAGGCAGCAGCCCCGTCGTGCGTGCCTCCTGCCAGAACTCGTCCGGCACCCGGGCCCCGAACTGCCGTACCGCGTCCGTGATGTGCTCCGGGGCGTGGATGCCGACCAGCACGCTGGTGACGGCGGGGTGGCCGAAGGGGAAGGCCAGCGCGGCGGCCCGCAGCGTGGTGCCGTGCCGTTCGGCGAGGGCGCCCAACGCACGTGCACGCACGACGAGTTCGGGCGACGCCTCCGTGTAGTCGAAGCGCGCGCCCGGCCGGGGGTCGGCGAGCAGCCCCGAGTTGAAGACACCGCCGATGACGACCGACGCGACCCGCTCGCTCGCCGCCGGAAGCAGTTCGGCGAGGGCGGCGTGGTCGAGGAGCGTGTACCGGCCGGCGCAGAGCACGGCGTCGACATCCGTGTCGCGGACGAACCGGGTCAGCATCTCCGCCTGGTTCATGCCCGCCCCTATGGCGCCGACGACGCCCTCCGAGCGCAGCTTCTCCAGCGCCGGATAGCCCTCGCGGAAGGCCTCATCGGCGTGGTGGTCGGGGTCGTGCAGGAAGACGACGTCGATCCGGTCGACGCCGAGGCGGGCGAGGCTCGACTCGATCGAGCGGCGCACGCCGTCCGCGCTGAAGTCCCAGACCCTGCGGTGCGTCCGCGGCACCGCGAAGCCGCCGTCGGCGAGATCGTCGCCGCGCACCTCGTCGACCGGCTCCAGGATCCTGCCGACCTTCGTGGACAGGACGTACGAGGAGCGGTCCCGGCCGCGCAGCGCGGCGCCGAGCCTGCGCTCGGACAGGCCGAGGCCGTAGTGCGGCGCGGTGTCGAAGTAGCGGATGCCCACGCCCCAGGCGTGGTCGAGGGCGGTGGCGGCCTGCTCGTCGGAGATCGGCGCGTAGAGGTTGCCGATGCCCGCGCCGCCGAAGGACAGCTCGGTCACCTCGACGCCGCCGGTGCCGAGCGGGCGCCGGGCCAGGACGGCGCTCACGAGGCCGCGGGGCGCAGCCGCAGTCCCTGCATGCCGCCGTCCACGGCGAGCGCGGTGCCCGTCGTGGCGCCCGAGAGCGGGCCGGCCAAGTAGGCGATGGCGCCCGCGACTTCGTCCGCCGTGACGAGTCGTCCGGTGGGCTGGCGGGCGGCCAGCGCGGCCCGCTCGGCGGCCGGGTCGGGTGCGGCGTCCAGGAGGCGGCCGATCCACGGGGTGTCGACGGTGCCGGGGTTGACGCAGTTGACGCGTATCCCTTCCCGCACGTGGTCGGCGGCCATCGCGAGGGTGAGGGAGAGCACCGCGCCCTTGGACGCCGCGTACAGGGCGCGCTGCGGGAGGCCCGCGGTGGCGGCGATGGAGCAGGTGTTCACGATCGCCGCGTGCGAGGACGCCCTCAGATGGGGCAGGGCGGCGCGGGTGGTGCGGACGATCCCGAGGACGTTGACGTCCAGGACGGCGCGCCACTGGGCGTCGTCGTTGTCCTCGACGGTGCCCTGCGCGCCGATGCCCGCGTTGTTGACCAGAATGTCGATCCCGCCGAGGTCGGCGGCGGCCGCCGCGACGGCCTCCCGCACGGACGCGTCGTCGGTGACGTCGGCGGTGTACGGGTGGAGGGGCTTGGCCACACCGCTCGGGTCGAGGTCGACCACGGCGACCTGCGCGCCGTGTGCGGCGAGGAGTGCGGCGGTGGCCCGGCCGATGCCGGAGGCGCCGCCGGTGACGAGGGCGTTGAGCCCCTGGAAGTCGCTCATGCGGCTGCTCCCTTGTCCGGTGCGAGGTCGGGTCGAGCGAGGTCGGGTCGTGCGGCCAGGTCGGCGGCCCAGAACGTGCCGCCCGGGTAGGTGTACGCGGCGATGGAGTCGGCCCGCATCGTCGCCGAGAAGCCCGGTGCGGCCGGGGCCGTGTAGTGGCCCGCGCGCAGCACGACCGGGTCGGTGAAGTGTTCGTGGAGGTGGTCGACGTACTCGATGACGCGGTCCCGCGTGGTGCCGGCGAGCGCCACGTAGTCGAACATCGACAGGTGCTGGACGAGTTCGCAGAGGCCGACGCCGCCCGCGTGCGGGCAGACCGGAACGCCGAATTTGGCGGCCAGCAGCAGGATCGCGAGGTTCTCGTTGACCCCGCCGACGCGGGCCGCGTCGATCTGCAGGATGTCGATGGCGCCGGCCTGGAGGAGCTGCTTGAACACGATGCGGTTCTGCACGTGTTCGCCGGTGGCGACCTTGACCGGGGCGACGGCGGCGCGGATGGCGGCGTGCCCGAGGACGTCGTCGGGGCTGGTGGGTTCCTCGACCCAGTACGGGTCGAACGCGGCGAGCGCGCGCGTCCAGCGCACCGCCTCGTCGACGTCCCAGCGCTGGTTGGCGTCGACGGCCATGCGGATGTCGGGGCCGATGGCCTCCCGGGCGGTGCGGCAGCGGCGGATGTCGTCGTCGAGGTCCGCGCCGACCTTCAGCTTGATCTGGGTGAAGCCGTCGGCGACGGCCTGCCGGGCGAGCCGGGTGAGCTTCTCGTCGCTGTAGCCGAGCCAGCCGGGCGATGTGGTGTATCCGGGGAAGCCCCGCTCCCGGAGCAGCGCCGTGCGCTCCGCGGCGCCCACCCGCCCCGCGCGCAGCAGGCCGATGGCCTCCTCCGGGGTGAGCGCGTCGGCGATGTAGCGGAAGTCGACCTGGGAGACGAGCCATACGGGGCTGGCGTCGGCGAGCAGCTGCCACAGCGGCTTGCCCGCGCGTTTGGCCGCGAGGTCCCAGGCGGCGTTGACGACCGCGCCGATCGCCATGTGCATCACGCCCTTCTCGGGGCCGAGCCAGCGCAGTTGGCTGTCGCCGATCAGGGCGCGGTTGACGGTGCCGGGGTCGGCGCAGACCTCGTCGACGGGGCGGCCGATGACGTGGTGGCGCAAGGAGTGGATGGCCGCGACCTGGACGTCGTTGCCGCGTCCGATGGTGAAGGTGAAGCCGTGCCCCTCCAGGCCGTCGGCGGCGTCGGTGCGCAGCACCACATAGGCCGCGGAGTAGTCGGGGTCCGGGTTCATCGCGTCGGAGCCGTCCAGCTCCCGTGAGGTCGGGAACCGTATGTCGTAGGTGTCGACCGCGGTGATGCGGGCGGGGGTCGGGGACACAGGAGGCCTTTCCGGAAAGGGGCGGGGCGCGGGGAACCGGTGGTCGGTCAGTCCTGTGCGCGGCCCGTGGTGACGCGGGCGATCATCAGGGCGACCAGGATGATTCCGCCGTAGATGGCCTGGATCCAGAAGGACGGCACCTGGGCGAGGGTGAGCAGGTTCTGTACGACGCCGAGCAGCAGGACGCCGGTGAGGGCGCCGGACATGGTGCCCTTGCCGCCGTCGAGACTGATGCCTCCGATGACCGCGGCGGCGAACACGGTGAAGATCATGTTCTGGCCCTGGTTGGCGTTGATGGCGCCCACGTAGCCGGTCTGCATGAGGCCGCCGACCGAGGCGAGGGCGCCGGCGACGACGAACACGCCGAGCATGACGCGTTCGACGCGGATGCCGGCGGCGCGCGCCGCGTCCGGGTTCCCGCCGATGGCGTACAGGGCGCGGCCCACCCGGTGGTACTTGAGGACGAAGCCCGCGATGCCGAACGCGGCCGCGGCCAGCCACACCGACATGGGGATGCTCAGGAAGGTGGTGGTGGCGAGGGTGTAGAAGGCGTCGGACATGCCGAAGAGGGTCTTGCCCTCGGTGGCGCCGACGAGCAGGCCGCGCAGCACGATGAGCATGGCGAGCGTCACGATGAACGCGTTGAGCTTGAGCTTCACGACGAGGATGCCGTTGAAGGCGCCGATGACGGCGCCGACGAGCAGGATGGCAAGGATGCCGACGGCGGCCGGCAGGTCGGTGCCGAACCCGGCCTGGGCGGCGGGCAGGACGAGGAGTGCGCCGACGGCGGGTGCGATGCCGACGACCGACTCCAGGGAGAGGTCGAACTTGCCGGTGATGAGGACGAGCGACTCGGCGAGGACGACCATCGCGAGCGCGGCGGACGCGCCGAGGATGGAGATGAGGTTGCGCTCGGTCAGGAACGAGTCGTTGACGAGCGCGCCGAACAGCATGAGGAGCAACAGGGCGGGGACGAGGGCGAGTTCGCGGGCCCGGCGCAGGGCGATGCTCTTCGCTGCGCGAGATCTGGCGGGGTGCTCCGGTGCGGCGGCCTCGGCCGCCTGCTGCGCCGACGGTGCCTTGGTGTCAGCCACGCTGGTCTCCTTGTTCTTTCGCTGCGGGACGGTGGGGGCTTGTCGCGCAGTTCCCCGCGCCCCTGTCGGGGCGCGCCCGGCCGACCCCTTCTATCGAGGCGATCAGGTCGTGGTCGGCCCAGCCCGCCGTGTGCTCCGCGACGATCCGGCCGTGGAAGAGGACGAGGACGCGGTCGCAGCGGCGCAGGTCGTCGAGTTCGTCGGAGACGACGAGGACAGCGGTGCCGTCGTCGCGGGCGTGGTCCACGCGGGCGAGCAGCGACTCCTTGGACTTCACGTCGACGCCGGCGGTCGGGTTGATGAGGATCAGCAGGCGGGGGTCACAGGCGAGGGCGCGGGCCATGACGACCTTCTGGGCGTTGCCGCCGGAGAGGTCGCAGACGGGCTGGTCGGGGCCCTGCGTGTGGATGTCGAGCCGGTCGATGAGGTCGTGGGCGAAGCGGCGCCTGGCGTCGGTGCCGACGAATCCGTGGCGGCCGAGCCGGTCGAGGACGCTCATCGTGGCGTTGTCGCCGACGGTCATGCCGAAGACGAGTCCCTGGCCGTGGCGGTCGCGCGGCACGCAGCCCACCCCGGCGCGCAGGGCCGCCCGCACGTCGCCGAACGGCAGGGGGCGGCCGTCGAGCCGGGCGGTTCCCCGGGTCGGCGTGTGCAATCCGGCGAAGCTCTCCGCGAGGTTGATCTTGCCGCTGCCGCTCGATCCCGCGAGGCCGACGACCTCGCCCTTGCGGACGGTGAGGTCGATGTCGGCGTACGACTCGCTGGTCAGGCCCTCGACGTCGAGCAGGACCGGGGCGTCGGCGGGGGCCTCGGTGCGGGCCACGGCCCGCTCGGCCTCGGCCTGTTCGGCGATGACCTCGCCCGCCATCGCCTCGACCAGGGCGGCGCGCGGCAGTTCGGCGACGGGTGCGCTGGTGATCCAGCGGGCGTCGCGCAGCACGGTGACGGTCTGGCACACCTCGTACACCTCCTGGAGGTGGTGCGAGATGAAGAGGAAGGTGACGCCGGACTCCTGCAGGGCGCGCATGCGGGTGAAGAGGCGCTCGATCTCGCGGTTGTCGAGCTGCGCGGTCGGCTCGTCGAGCACGATGAAGCGCGCGCCGAAGCTCAACGCCCGCGCGATCTCCACCATTTGGCGGTCCTCGACCTTGAGGTCGGCGGTGCGCGCCTCGGGGTCGACGCGCACGTCCCAGGTGTCGAGGAGCCGTGCGGCCTCGGTCCGCAGTCTGCGCCAGCTGATGAGTCCGCCGCGGCCTTCGGGCTGCCGGTTGATGAAGAGGTTCTCGGCGACGGTCAACTCGGGGACGACGGTGGGCTTCTGGTAGACGCAGGCCACCTTGCGGCGCCAGGCGTCGCGGTCGGCGAGGGGCGGCGCGGGCTCGCCGTCGAAGCGGACGGTGCCCGCGTCGGGCGCCTGGAGACCGGTGAGGACGGTGACGAGGGTGGACTTGCCCGCGCCGTTGCGGCCGACGAGGGCGTGCGACTCGCCGGGCAGTACGGTCAGTCGGCCGTCCCGCAGCGCGACGGTGGGTCCGTACCGCTTGACGATGCCGGACGCCTCGACGAGCGGGGTCGTCTCGGCCCGGCCGGTGGGGGGCTTGGTCATCGGGATGCTCATGTGACCGTGTTGCCCCACAGCTTGGCGTCGTCGACGTTCTCCTTCGTGACCAGCGGCGCGGGCAGTTGGTCCTCCAGGACGCCGCCGGGCAGCTCGACGATCTCGGAGTCGTGGTCGGTCGGCCCGGGCTTGAACTTCTTCCCGTTCATCGCGGCCTTGATGTAGTACATGCCGTACTTGGCGTAGGCGTCCGCGGGCTGCGAGACGGTGGCGTCGATCTGGCCCTTGCGGATGGCGTCGAACTCCTGCGGGATGCCGTCGTTGGAGACGACGGCGATGTGGCCCTTCTCGCCCGCCTTCTTCAGCATCCCCTTCGACTTGAGCGTCTGCAGGGTGGGGGCGAGGTAGACGCCGCCGGCCTGGAGGTAGATCCCCTTGATGCCGGGGTGGGAGTTGAGGAGCGTGTCCAGTTTGGCGGCGGCGGTGTCGGACTCCCACTTGGCGGGGATCTCGAGCACTTTGAGCTTCGGGTACTTCTTCTTCACGCAGTCCCGGAAGGCCTTGGAGCGCTCACGACCGTTGACGGACGCGAGGTCACCCATGACCTGGACGACCTCGCCGCCCTCGACCTGCTTGCCGAGGTAGTCACAGGCCTTCTCGCCGTACGCGACGTTATTGGCCCGCACCACCATCGCGACCTTGCCCTTCTCGGGCGCGACGTCCACGGCGACCACGGGCACGCCCTTGCGCTCGGCCTGGTCGAGGCCCGCGGAGATCGCGGCGCTGTCGAGGGGCGCGACGACGAGTCCCTTGACGCCCTGGTTGAGCTGGTTGTTGATGTCGGTGATCTGCTGCGAGGGGTCGCTGTTGGAGTTGACGGTCTTCATCGCGTCGACGTCCTCGGACTTCGCCATCTTCGGCACGTAGTCGTTGTACGACTGCCAGAACGGCGAGGTCAGCAGGGGCAGGACCACACCGACCTTGCCCTCGCCGCCGCCCCCGTCGCCGGGCGCCGCGCTGTCCTTCGTACTGCCGCACGCGGCGAGCGCCAGGGACGCGCAGGCGGCCGCGGCGGCGGCGCGCACCACCCGCGACGTCCCCGCCCTGCCGGGCCTGCTCCTGTGCCTGTCGCGCACTTTCCTGCCGGCCATCTGACGGCTCCTCATCGAGGGGGGAACGAACGGGGATCGAGCGTGATCAAGTGTGTCCGGGGCCGCGTCGAGCGGTCACCGGGACCCGATGACGCGAATATTTATCAGACCACTTGGCGCCCACAACACCCCTCGTCGACAACTTTTCGCGCTTTACAGCCGTAGTGGTCCGACCACTTCTCTGGCTAGACTGCCGCGCACCCGTCCAGTGGAGGAGCGTTACGTGGACCAGCCGGACCAGTCCGCCCCGCAGAAGGGCACCGTGACGCAGCGGGCCATCGAACAGATCAAGGCGATGATCGGCGAGGGCCGCCTCGAACCAGGACAACGCCTGCCCACGGAACGGGACTTGGCGGTTCAACTCGGTATCTCGCGCTCCTCGATGCGGGAGGCGATCCGGGCGATGACGGTGCTCGGAGTCCTTGAGGCCCGGCACGGATCCGGCATCTATGTCACGCAGTTGGAGGCCGGCGACCTCCTTGAGACCTTCGGCGTGGTCGCGGACCTCTCCCGCGGACCGCGCCTGGTCGAGCTCCTTGAGGTGCGCCGGGTGCTGGAGTCCACCGCGACGGCGCTGGCCGCCGCGCGGATCTCGGCGGATCAACTGGCCGACGTGGAAAAGCACTTGGAGGCGATGAACGCCACCGACGATCCGGAGGAGATCCTCTCCCACGACCTGGCGTTCCACCGCACGATCGCCTTCGCGGCCGGCAACGACACGATGGCCGCGATCCTGGAGGGCCTCTCGTCCCGCACGTTCCGCGCCCGGGTGTGGCGCGGCTACCAGGAGGAGGGCGCGTTCGAACGCACCCGCCGCGAACACGCCCGGATCCACCGGGCCCTCGTGGCCCGCGACCCGGAGGCGGCACGGGCCGCGGCGGCGGCGCACGTGGGCGAGGTGGAGGAGTGGCTGCGGGCGCAGGTGGAGGGGTGAACCCGGCGCCTCGACCCGGTCAGCCGTCAGCCGTCAGCCGTCAGCCGTCAGCCGTCAGCCGTCAGCCGTCAGCCGTCAGCCAGGGTCCGCTCGATCCGGGCGACGAAGGCGCGGGCCAGCTCGTCGAGTTGCGCCTCGTAGTCCGGCAGGTCGTTGACCTCGCCGAGGCGCAGCCAGGCCACGGTGCTGCCCACCCGGACGACGGCCATGGCGTTCGTGCTGTCCTCCGGCTCCTTGTAGTACGTGAAGGTCGAGCTCTTGTCGCCGAGGCCCGGCAGCGAGAGCGGCGTCGTCCTGTCGTAGCCGGACTGCTCACGGACCAACTGCTCGTGCACGCGCTCCGCCTGGGCGGGTGACGTGCAGGCGTGGAGCTGGAACTCGGCTCTGACGGCTCCGGACCCCGACGACGTCTCGTACCGCGTGCCTCCCATGTGACAGCCGCCGGACCGTTCCGCCTCCGCGACACCCGCCGGGCCCTGCTGGGACCAGCCGGGCGGCATGTCCTTCCGCGTGGGCAGGGCGTCGCGTGTCTGCACCACGGTCAGCGCGCGCGTGCGATCGGCCGGGCCCCCGCCGGCGTCGGTGTTGGTGTCGGCGGCCTTCTCCTCTTGGGCCGGCGCCGAGGTGCCCCGAGGCCCGTCGTCGGCGATGAGCCGCGTCCCCCCATACACGCCGAGCGCCACCAGGGCCAGCAGAAGGACGCCGGTCAGCACCAGGACGGTGAGCGCGCCCGGGGTCTTGTTGACCGTGATCGGCCCGAGCGCGATGTGGCTGCGCGTGATCGTGCTGCGGTCAATGACCACCGAGTCCCGGTTGTACGTCGTGGGGGCGTCGAGGTGCAGGGCCAGTTGCCGCCCCAGCGCCGGATCCGCCTCGATCTCCCCGCACAGGACGTCCCGCGCCTGCGACTGAGCGGATTCGCTCGTCCCGTCCCCGTCGATCCCCTCCAGCGCCGCGCGCCCCCGCTCCGTGCGGGCCAGACGTGAGCGGACCAGCTCGGTGACAGCGGCTCCGGCTCCCTCCCCCACGCCGGTCGCCACGCCGGTCGCCACCGCGCTGACGACGCCCACCGCCAGCATCGCGAGTTCCGTCGACTCCATGCCACACCCCCGTTGCGCGACCGTCTCAGGAGCTCATCATGTTGCACCGGTCCACGGATGGCACCCCGGTCCCAACAGGGCGGCCGAAAGAATTCGGGCGACCCGTGCGGGCCGGTTCTGACACCATCCCCGCGTGATCACCGACTCGCGCGCCACCCCGTCCCCGCTGTCCGCGGCCGTACGCAACAACGCCCTCTGGTGCGACGCCGTCTGCCGCTCCCACAGAGTGGTTGGCACCGCCGAACGGGGCGTGTGGGCAAGCGCTGTGCGTACGCCCCCGCTGTACCCCGACGCCGTGACGCTCTCCCCCACCGCGACACCCGACGACGTCCTGCCCCGCATCGATCTTTCCTCCCCCGGCGCCTCCGTCAAGGACAGCTTCGGCTCGCTCGACCTGTCCTCGGCCGGGTTCGAGGTGCTGTTCGAGGCGCGGTGGATCCACCGCGCGGCGACGGAGCCCGCGCCGCCGCGATCGGAGGGGTGGGGGCCGGTCGAGGGCGCCGCACGACTGCTCGCGTGGGAGGCCGTGTGGAGCGGCGACGGGGAGAGCGAGGGTCTGTTCCGGCCCGCGCTGTTCGACGACGGAGCGGTGTTCCTGGCGCCCACGGGCACGGGCCCCACCGGTTCGGACGCGACGGGCACGGACGCGGCGGGCTCGGACCCCGCGGGCACAGTTCCCGTCACCGCGGGCGCCATCGCCTACCCCGGCGCCTCCGTCATCGGCATCTCCAACCTCTTCGCCGCCGACGACGACCTCGACTCCGCCTGGCGCGACTGCCTGCGGGCCACGGACCGGCTGTGGCCGGGGGTGCCGGTCGTCGGGTACGAGCACGGCGACGACCTCGCCGCCGCCGAGCGTCAGGGGTTCACCCCTGTCGGCCCGCTGCGCGTGTGGCTGCGGACCGAGGCATGAATGAACCTCTTCGTCGCGTCACCGTGACGGATATGCCGACCGCGCTCGGCGTGCGGGCACCGCCCGGCCGGGGTTCGGAGGCCGTGGCCTGTCCGGCTCGTCGCCCGTGTAGTTCCGTACGGTGAGGCCCCTCTCCCCCCGCGGAGCGCCGCTCCCGTGTCCGCCGCACGATCGCGTAGCTAAGCCGACCGTCCCGAAACCGAGCCGGAGGCCCCCTCCCGCACGGCCAGGAGGGGGAGTTCACCGCCGACGACCACACCGCAGAACCATGACGAGCTCTGTGGACCCGGCGTGACCCGGCGTGACCCGGCGAGATCCGGACGAGGGGACCTGCCCCTCACCGCCGCGTGAACCGCAGCGTCACAAGCTCGAACGGCCGCAGGGACACCGGCACCGCGTCGCCCGCGAGTTCCGGTGCGCTCACCCCGTCGAGCGGCCGCTCAAGGAGGTCCGTCACCGCGACCGAGCCCGCCGTGAACCCGACCGTCAGCGTGGCCTTCGCCCGCCCGCCGTGGGCCTCGTGGAAGCGGACGACCACGTCGCCGCTGCCGTCGTCGGCGAGCTTGACCGCGGTGACGACCACCGCGTCGTTGTCGACCGTCACCAGCGGGGCCACCGCGGAACCGCCGCTCACCCGCCGCTCCGGCAGGTTGATGCGGTAGCCCTCGCGCACCGCGTCGCCGATCCCCGCGCCCGGCACCAGGGCGTGCCGGAAGCGGTGTACTCCCTGGTCGGTCTCGGGGTCCGGGAAGCGCGGGGCGCGCAGCAGCGAGACGCGGACCGTGGTGGTCGTACCGGAGTCCTCCTCGCGCACCGTGCGGGTCACATCGTGCCCGTACGTCGAGTCGTTGACCAGCGCGACGCCCCAGCCCGGCTCCTCGATGTGCACGAAGCGGTGGTTGCACGCCTCGAACTTGGCGGCCTCCCAGCTCGTGTTGGTGTGCGTGGCCCGGTAGAAGTGGCCGAACTGCGTCTCCGAGGCGTACCGCTCGGCGTGGACGTCCAGCGGGAACGCGAGCTTGAGGAACTTCTCCGTCTCGTGCCAGTCCACCTCGGTGTCGATGTCCAGACGCCGGTCGCCGGGGGCGAGCGAGAGCACCTGGGTGAGCCGCGAGTCACCGAAGCCCCGTACGACACGGACCGACGCGCCCTCGCCCGGCTCGACCACGTCGGCGTCGGCCAGGTCCGTGACGGTGTTGCGGTAGAACTCGTCGACGTCCCACGCGTCCCACATGTTGGGGAAATCGGCGTGCAGTTGGGGCAGGTTGGCCGCGCGGCCGGGCGCGACGGTCTCCCGGTCGGCCCCGATGTCGTACGCGGACACCACGAGGCCCCGGCCGTCGATCTCCACCCGCAGCAGGCCGTTGTCGAGGACGTAGCCACCCTCCTCGCGCGGGGTGATCGTCGCGGCCTCCTCGGAGACGGCGGTCCGCGCACCGCCTGCGGGCACCCCGTCGCGGGTGTGCGGCGTGGAGTTGAAGACCAGCGCGCCGGTGCCCTCACCGGCGAGCGAGCGCTGCGCCTTGTCGATGATGCCGTTCAGTTCCTGGGCGAGCGCGGCGTAGGTGGCGCGGGCCTCGCGGTGCACCCAGGCGATGGACGAGCCGGGCAGGATGTCGTGGAACTGGTGGAGCAGCACCGTCTTCCAGACGCGGTCCAACTGCTCGTAGGGGTAGGTGAATTCGGGGTCGCGCACGGCGGCGGTCGCGGCCCACAGCTCCGCCTCGCGCAGCAGGTGTTCGCTGCGCCGGTTGCCCTGCTTGGTGCCGGCCTGGCTGGTGAGGGTCGCGCGGTGCAGTTCGAGGTAGAGCTCGCCGACCCAGACGGGCGGGTTCGGGTACTCGGCCTGCGCCTTCTCGAAGAACGTCTCCGGTGTCTCCCACGCGACGGTCGCGGAGCCCTCCAGGTCCCGCAGGCGCGCGGCCTTGGCGATCATCTCGCGGGTGGTGCCGCCGCCTCCGTCGCCCCAGCCGGTGGGTGCGAGGGAGTGCCGGGCGACGCCCTTGTCCTTGAAGTTCTTCGCCGCGTGGGCGATCTCGCTGCCCTTCATCGAGCAGTTGTAGGTGTCGACGGGCGGGAAGTGCGTGAAGATGCGGGTGCCGTCGATGCCTTCCCAGTTGAAGGTGTGGTGCGGGAAGCGGTTGGTCTGGGACCAGGAGATCTTCTGCGTGAGCAGCCACTTGGATCCTGCCGCCTTGATGATCTGCGGCAGGCCCGCGGCGAAGCCGAAGGTGTCGGGCAGCCACGCCTCGTCGTTCTCGACGCCGAACTCGTCGAGGAAGAACCGCTTGCCGTGCACGAACTGACGGGCCATCGCCTCCGAACCCGGCATGTTCGTGTCCGACTCGACCCACATGCCGCCCGCGGGCACGAACCGCCCGTCGGCGACGGCCTTCTTGACCTTCGCCCACACCTCGGGTCGGTGCTCCTTGATCCATGCCCACTGCTGGGCCTGGGACATGGCGAAGACGAAGTCCGGCTCGTCCTCGATGAGTGCCGTCATGTTGGACGTGGTGCGCGCGACCTTGCGGACCGTCTCGCGCAGCGGCCACAGCCAGGCGGAGTCGATGTGGGCGTGGCCGACGGCGCTGATCCGGTGCGCGGACGGCTCGGCGGGCGTGGCGAGCACCTCCGCCAGCTCGGCGCGGGCCGCGGCGGCGGAGCCGCCCACGTCCTGGAGGTCGACGGCGTCCAGCGCGCGGCCGACGGCGCGCACGACGGCGTAGCGCCGCCCGGAGTCCTCGGGCAGCTCCACCATCAGCTCGCCGAGCACTTCGAGGTCGATGACGAGCTGCCAGACGGTCTCGTCGAAGATGGCGAGGTCCATGCGCTCCAGCTTGTACTGGGGTTCGCTGCCCGCGGTCTCCTTGTCGCCCAACTGGGTCGGCAGGAAGGGGTGGTAGTCGAGGATGACGGGGTTGGAGGCGGCCTCGACGTGCAACCGCACCTCTTCGCCGCCCTCGGCGGGCGCGGCGACGCGCACCCACTGGTTGCGCGGGTTGAGGCCCTTCACCGGGGTGCCGTCGGGACGGTAGACGAGGCCCTCGCACTGGAAGCCGGGCATGTTCTCGTCGAAGCCGAGGTCGAGGATCGCCTCGACGGTCTTCCCCGCCCACTCCCGCGGCACGGTCCCGGTCACCCGGAACCAGCTCGTCCCCCAGGGCGCGCCCCACCGCTCCCCCACGGCGGTCGGCGCCGGCTCGGCAGCGAGCCCTTCGGCCACCGGCACCGGCTCGCCCGGCGCGTTCCACACCGCCACGTCGAGCGGCACGGACGCGGGATACACGGCGGGCCTGATGCGCTCGTCCAGAACGCGCTTGAGGCGGGCTTCGACCAGGGTGCGGTCGTCATGCATGAGGGGTCTCCCAGGGGATAGTCAGCCCGTCCGGCGTGTGAGGACGAGCGCGAAGCGCGATCTACGGTGCGATGTCGCGGGCTAGCTCACCACCTCCGGCGACACGACCTCCGTGATGCCCCGCGCAGCGAGATACGCCGCGTCGGCGACCCGGCTCGCAAGGACGACCGTCGGCCGCACCCCGTCGGCCACCAGACGGGCGAACGCCTCGAAGACCGCCCCGCCGGGGGCGCACGCGGACCGCCGCGCAGGGGCGTCGTCCACGACGAGCGCCGTCGTACGGGTCGCCGGCGCATAGGCGCGCCCGCGCCACTCCTCGGCGATACGGGCGATCGCGGCGCCCGCGGGTTTGACCTGCCCGTCGTTGGTCAGCAGCCCGAGGCTGTACTCCAGCTCGGGAAAGTCCGCGAGGTCCCGCGAGACGTCGTGGGAGCACCACCACGTCACGCCCCACACGTCCTGGCAGTCGAGCGCGGCGGCGATCGTCTCCTCGGTGAACGCGGCGGCGTGCTCCGCGGGGATCAGCGGCGCGGGCGCGCCGACCTCCTGCAGCCAGACGGGCCGCCCCGGATCGAGCGCCCATGCCTTGGACAGCTCGATCATGTACGCCGCGTGGTGGCGCGTGGCCGTACCGGTGCGCCCGTGGCGCTGGGCCGTGCCGTTGAAGACCCAGGAGTGCACGGCGGTCACCGCACCGAGCCGGGCGGCCTGCGCCGGGGTGAAGGGCTGGTCGTCCTGGTACCAGGCGGCGTCGTACTCGGCGTGCAGGTGCAGCTTGCCGGGGGCGCCCTCCTCGCAGGCTGCGAGGACGGTGCGCAGCCAGGCCTCCGCCTGCTCCGCGGTGATGCGGTCGGGGTCGGGGTGCGGGCCCGCCGAGAACTGGTTGATCTCGTTGCCTATGGTCATGCCGATGAAGTTCGGCCGGTCGGCGAGCGCGCCGGCGAGCGTGCGCAGGTACGCGACCTGCCCGGAGACCACGTCGGGGTCGGTGAAGATGTTCCGCCGGTGCCAGGTCTGGGTCCAGGCGGGCAGGAAGTCGAAGCTGGACAGATGCCCCTGGAGGCCGTCGACGTTGACGTCGAGGCCGCGTTCGGCGGCGGCGTCGGCGAGCCGGACCAGCTGCTCGACGGCGCGCGGGCGTATCAGGGTGCGGTTGGGCTGGAAGTACGGCCAGATCGGGAAGACCCGGATGTGGTCGAGGCCGAGCGAGGCGATCGCGTCGAGGTCGGCGCGTACGGCGTCGATGTCAAAGTCGAGCCAGTGGTGGAACCACCCTTGGCCGGGCGTGTAGTTGGCGCCGAAGCGCGGGGGGCCCGCAGGCGGCGCGGAAGGCGATGCGGAAGACAAGTGCGGATCCTGGTTCTGAAGGAGTTCGGGTGGCGCGGCGGCTCAGCCCTTGACCGCGCCCTCGCCCACACCGCGGAAGAAGTACCGCTGCAGGCAGGCGAAGAGGACGATCAGCGGGAGCACGGCGATGACCGTGCCCGCGGCGACGAGGCGCTCGTCGTTGGCGAAGGTGCCGTGCAGGTAGTTGAGGCCGATGGTGAGCGTGAACCGGTCCGGGTCGCTGAGCACGATCAGCGGCCAGAGGAAGTCGTCCCAGGCGCCCATGAAGGCGAAGATCGCGACGACCGCGAGGGTGCCCCTGACGGCGGGCAGCGCGATGCGCAGGAACCGCTGCCACACGTTGGCGCCGTCGACGAACGCGGCTTCCTCGATCTCGTAGGGCACGTTGAGGAAGGCGTTGCGCATCAGCAGGACGTTGAGCGCGGAGACGCAGCCCGGCAGCAGCACACCGATGAGGGTGTTGTTCAGGCCGAGCTCACGCATGGTCGTGAACTGGGCGATGATGATGCCCTCGACGGGCACCAGCATGGCCAGGATGAAGACGACCGTGGCCGCCTTGCGTCCGCGGTAGCGCAGCCGGGCCAGGGCGTAGCCGGCGAGGGTGGCGCCCACGCAGTTGGTGACCACGTTGGCGGCGGCCACCTTCAGGGAGTTGAGCGCGTAGTCCCAGACGGGGATGGTGTCGGCGACCCGCTCGTAGTTGTGCAGGGTCGGGTCGGTGGGCAGGAACTTCGGCGGGGAGCTGAAGATGTCCTCGTGCGGCCCCTTCAGGGACGTGGAGAGCTGCCAGAGGAACGGCCCGATCATCAACGCCAGTACGGCGAGCAGGAGTACGTAGCGCAGGACGATCTCCCACACGGGCATCCGGCGGCCGTTCTCGTCGGTGACGCGGCGCCGGCGCGTGCGGGGCGCGTCGGGTGCGGGGCGCCGGGCGGCGGTCGCCGGTGTCTTCTCGACGGTACTCACGCGTCCTCCTTCCGGTCCGCCCGCAGCACGAGCAGCATCAGTGCGACGGTGACGACGAAGACGACGACCGAGATCGCCGAGGCGTAGCCGACCCGTCCGGTCAGGCCGGTGCCGACGCGCTGCACCAGCATCACGAGGGTGGTGTCCTCGCCGGCCGGGCCGCCGGTGGGGCCCGCCATCAGATAGACCTCGGAGAACACCTTGAAGGCGGCGACCGAGGAGAGGGCGCCCACCAGGACCATGGTGGAGCGCACGGCGGGCACGGTGACGGTGAGGAAGCGGCGGACCGCTCCCGCGCCGTCGACCGCCGCCGCCTCGTGGAGCTCGCGCGGCACGTTGGCGAGCGCCGCGAGATAAATGATCATGTAGTAGCCGAGGCCCTTCCAGACCGTGACGGCCATGGCGCTGAACAGCAGCAGCCACTGGTCGCTGAGGAAGCCGACCTTCCCGACGCCCACCGCCTCGAGGACGGCGTTGACCAGGCCGCGCTCGTCCAGCATCCACACCCAGATCAGGCCCACGACGACGATCGAGGCGACCACCGGCGTGTAGAAGGCGGACCGGAAGAAGGTGATGCCGGGGATGTGCTTCTGGACGAGCATCGCGAGCAGCAGGGGCAGCAGCACGAGCGCGGGGACGACGACGAGGACGTAGATCGTGCTGTTGCGCAGCCCGATCCAGAACATGTCGTCGTGCAGCAGCTCCTGGAAGTTGGCGAACCCCACGTATTCGCCCGGCATCAACGTCCGTTTGTCGGTGAAGGAGTTGTTGAGCGTGCTGAGGAACGGATAGAGGATGAACACGGCGACGATCACGAGCCCGGGAGCGGCGAACAGCCAGGGGCTGGTGGGCAGTTGACGCCTGATCTTGGCGGGGGTGGTACGGGTCTTCATGGCTGACGTTCCCTGGTCATGGATCGGCACAGCGGCAGCGGTCAGCTCTGGCTCAGCAGCCGGTCACAGTTCTTGACAGCGTTGTCGAGTGCTTCCTTCGGGCTCTCCTTGCCCTGCAGCGCCTTGGCGACGGCGTTGCGCAGCTCGACCTTCATCTGCTCGCTGAACAGCACGGGCGTGTAGTTCACCGCGGTCTTGATGGACTTCGCGGCGGCGACCCTGACCCGGGTCTCCTCCTTGCCGTCCTGCTCGGTGAAGTACGGGTCGTCGAGGGAGCCCTGGGTGCTGGGGAAGATCGCGACCTTCTTGGCGAACTCCATCTGGTGCCGGGCGTCGGTGACGAAGTGCGCGAAGGCGACGGCGGCCGGAGTCTGCTTGGTGCGGGCGTTCACCATTACGCCCATCACGTACATGTTGTCCTTGCCGGTGCTACTGATCTGCGGGGTGATGCCGATGTTCTTGTAGAGCTTCGGCGCCTCCTTCTTGAACTTCTCCAGGTCGAGCGCGCTGCCGGGGTTCATGGCGACGGCCTCGGTGAGGAACTTCTTGCCGGTCGACTCCGGGGTGGCGGTCAGGGCCTGCCCCTCGAGCGCCTTGGCGTCGTACAACTTCTTGTACTCGGTGAGGAGTTCGATGCCCTTGGCGTCGTTGAAGGTGAAACCGGTGCCTTCCTTGTTCATCAGCGGGACGCCGTAGCGGCCGAAGTCCTCGATGGTGGGGACGTTGGCGAGCGTGGCGACCTTGCCGTCGCTCTTCTTCGCCAGCCGCAGGGCGTCGTCGAAGAGCTGGTCGTAGGTCTTCGGGGGCTTGTCCGCGTCGAGACCGGCGTCCTTGAAGAGGCGCTTGTTGTAGAAGAGCGGGCCGGTGTTCAGGTACCAGGGGAAGGCGTACGTGCCGTCCGTGCCCGGTATCTGGTGGCTCTTCCAGGCGCCGGGGAGGTACTCCTTCTCGTACTTGCCCGCCACCTTGCCGAGGTCGAGGGCGAGGCCCGCCTTCGCGAGCGGGGCGACCAGGTCGGGCGAGACGTTGACGACGTCGGGCAGGGTGTCCGCGGCGGCGTCGGCGCTGATCTTGTCGGCGTAGCCCTCGCCGGGCTGGTCGACCCAGCGGACGTCGGTGCCGGGGTACTTCTTCTCGAACTCGGCGACCAGGCCCTCGAAGTAGGACTTGAAGTTGGCCTTCAGGTTCCAGGTCTGGAAGGTGATCTTGCCTTCGATCTTCCCGGAGGCGTCCTGCGAACCGCCGTCGTCGTCGCCGCCACAGGCGCTCAGCGGCAGCAGGACGGCGAGGACGGCGCCTGCGGCGACCGCTCTGCGAGGGATGCGGGAGATGCGCACGGTGAAACGGCTCCTTTGCTCGGCCCAGCGTGAGAGAGGCGGTGACTGCAACCGTCCCGACCGTGCAATCCGCGCCGAGGCAGACCCTGCACGCAGCGGTGGAGCAAAGTCAATGGATTCGGGCCACGGAATTCGAAGACAGGACGAACCTCCGGTCAACACCGCAGGTCAGAAAGGCGCGTTGGAAGTCTTGCGGCAGATGACTAATGCGCTTTAGAGTCCAGCCACTCAAGCGCATTAGTGTCCGGGAGCCAGGAAAGGGGCAACGGGTGCAAGGCAAGCGGTCACCGGCGCGCCGGCCGACCATGAAGGACATCGCGCGCCGCGCCGGGGTGTCCGAGAGCGCCGTCTCCTTCGCGCTCAACGACCGGCCCGGTGTCTCCGCCATCACCCGCGACCGGGTGCGCAGGGTCGCGGAGCAGCTGGGCTGGCGGCCCAGCACGGCGGCGCGCGCCCTGTCCGGCGAGGGGTCGGCGACGGTGGGCCTGGTGGTGGCGCGGCCCGCGGCGACCCTGGGCGTCGACTCGTTCTTCCTGCAGCTGATCTCGGGGATCCAGGAGGTCCTCGCGGAGCGGCACCTGGGCCTGCTCTTCCAGGTGGTGGAGGACGTGGCCGCGGAGTGCGCGGTCTACCGCCGCTGGTGGGCCGAACACCGGGTGGACGGCGTGCTGGTGGTCGACCCGCGCACGGACGACCCGCGGCCCGCCCTGCTCGACGAGCTCGGGCTGCCCGCGGTGGTGACGGGCGGCGTGCCCGACCCGGACGCCGGGCACCCCGGCCTGTCCACGGTGTGGGCGGACGACGCGGGCGCGATGGCGTCGGTCGTGGGCCATCTGCACACCCTGGGGCACCGCCGCATCGTGCACATCGCGGGCATGGAGGGGCTCGCGCACACCGAGCGCCGCATCCGCACGCTGCGCGTCGAGGCGGCGGGCCGGGGCATGTCGGGGGTGCGTTCGGTGACGACGGACTACTCGGACGCGGAGGGTGCCGCGGCGACGCGCCGGGTCCTCGAAGCCGCCGAGCCGCCGACGGCGCTGGTGTACGACAACGACGTGATGGCCGTGGCCGGCGTGGCCGCCGCGACCTCCCTCGGCTTCGCGGTTCCGGACGACCTCTCGGTGGTCGCCTGGGAGGACTCGGCGCTCTGCCGCATGGTCCATCCGTGGCTGACGGCCCTGTCCCGGGACACGGTGGCCTTCGGACGCACCGCGGCCCGCGAACTCCTCGCCCTGCTCGACGACGGCCCGGCGGCCACGGTCCAGGTGCCGTTGCCCCGGCTCATCGAGCGGGAGAGCACGGGCCCTGTCAGGGGCTGAGCCGGGCCGTCACACGACGGTTCTCATGCGCCCGGGGGCACCGGAGGCCAGGGCAGCGCGGCCAGGATCGGCAGCAGCGACTCCTCCTCGTAGTCGAGGTGGGCGATCAACTCCGCCGACATGCGGGCGAGTTCGGCACGGAAACGGGCGGGGTCGGCTCCGTCGATGTCCGCGAGGAGCGCGGCGAGCTCACCCTGGAGCCGGGCGATCACCCGGTGTTCCTCGGCGAGCCGCTCGAAGGTCTCGCGCAGCTCCGGGTGGTGACGGCCCATCACGGGGAAGAGGTGCGCGTCCTCGCTGGTGTGATGGAACTCCAGAGCGTCGCAGAAGGCCAGGCAGTGCTGGCGGATCTGGAGGCCGATGCCCGGCTTCGGAGGCGCACCTTGCCTCTGATCGGCGGCGAGCGCACCGAAGTAGGCCTCCGTCTCCTTGCGCACGTGCCGGAGCTGTCCGCGCAACCAGAGGTGGACCTGGGTCATCTTGTCCGCGAAGGTGGCGGCACCTTCGGGGATGCCGGCCTCGTGCGCGGGCCGCTCCAGGACGACGACGGGCAGCACGCGGCTGGTCCGCTCCTGGTAGTCGCCGTAGCCGGGAGTGGCGGCCACCACCCGGTCGAAGAGGCGCTCGCGCCGCTCCCCCTCGGTGGGGACGGCGATCGCCTCGAACGTGTCGGTGCCGAGTTCGACGGTGACCGTGGGGTGGGCGAGGACGTTGCGGTACCAGTCGGGGTGGCGCGGTGCGCCGAGGTTCGACCCGACGACCAGGAGCAGGCCCTCGGCACGGACGAAGCCGAGCGGCGTGGTGTGCCGCTCACCGGTCTTCGCACCGGTGGTCGTGAGCAGCAGGAGGTCGCCGCCTTCGAAGGGGCCGCCGACCTTCCCGCCGCCCGCCCGGAACGCGTCGATGACGGACTGGTTGAACGGGGCGGGCGCGGAGCCCGCGGATGTCGGGCGGTCGGACGTGGAGTACGTGGGCGTGGAGTGCGTGGGCATGACGGTGTCAGGTCTCCGTACAGGGTGTTCGCGCCTCGGAGGGCACTCGGAGGCGCGGTGCGTGAGGGGGAACGCCACGCGCGAGAGGCGTGGCCGGGGCGCGCGAAGACGCACGGTCAGGCGGAAGCCCCGGGGTGTGAACTCACGACGTGTCCATCGGCGTCGTCCTTGAGTGAAGGTGCTCGCCCGATCGCCGACCTGCCCACTGCTCTTCGGTCGGCGCCACACGGCACGAGCACCATTACAGTCACCCACTCCCCCGCATGTCAACG
The DNA here is from genome assembly GCF_042871345.1 of Streptomyces sp. NPDC005863. Lineage (NCBI taxonomy): Bacteria > Bacillati > Actinomycetota > Actinomycetes > Kitasatosporales > Streptomycetaceae > Streptomyces > Streptomyces sp. NPDC005863. The sequence continues at coordinate 235,838 of NZ_JBIAII010000002.1, forward strand.
GGACACCGGAGGCCTGCGCCCCTGGTCGGGGCCTCGGACCCCCGACCGGGCCGTCAGACCTCCGGCTGGTACGTCACCTCCGACCAGGCCCTCAGACCTCCGACCGGTACAGGCCGAACTCCGCGACCCGCACCTGCGCCCGCGACCGCGTCACCCGCAGCCGCCACCGCCGCGCCGCCACCGGGGCATCGAGTCTCAGCACGCGGCTGGCGCCCACCGTGTCCACCTCCGTCACGGCCCGCCAACCGCCGTCCGCGTACGCCTCGATGACCGCGTGCTCCAGTTGCTGGCCGTGCCGGATGTTTTCGGCGAGGCGGATGCGGTCCACCGCGCGGACGGCACCGAGGTCCGCGGTGACCGTCCCCCTCTTGTGATCGTGCCGGAGCGGCGTACCGCCCGCGAGGTCCTCGGGCAGCTCGCTCCGGATCCGCCGACGGAACTCGCGCAGGCGCGCCACATCGGCGTCGGGCAGCAGCCCGCGCCGGTCCGGCGGGATGTTGAGCAGCAGCACGGAGTTGCGCCCCACCGACCGGAACCAGATGTCCGTCAACTCGTCGACACTCTTGGGCTGTTGATCGTCGTGGTAGAACCAGCCGGGCCGGATGGAGACATCGCACTCGGCAGGCCACCACTGCAGGTACTGGGCGACGGAGCGCGCCTCGGCGAGCGCCGCGCGGCTGCCCTGGTCGGGCGCGTCGTACGGGAGGGCGTAGTCGATGCTGCCGTTGCCGGAGTCCTTGACGGGCACGACGCTCCACTCGTTCTCCCGCGCGAGCCCGCCTTCGTTGCCGACCCAGCGGACGTCGGGGCCGCGCACCGCCATGGTGACGTCCGGGGCGAGCGCACGGATCAGCGCGTACCAGCTGTCCCAGTCGTACGTCTCCACCTTGTCCGGCGGGATGCGCCCCTGCGCCCCGTCGAACCACACCTCGTCCACGGGGCCGTACTCGGTGAGCACCTCGTAGAGCTGGTTGAGCATGTGGGCGCCGTAGTCGGTGGCGTCGAGGGTGAAGGCACGCGGATTCTTGCCGGCCCGGTCGTCGCCCGGGACGAGGGTGGGGATGGTCCGCGCGGACCGCTTGCTGCCGTTGGCGTAGACGCCGTCGAGGTACTGGTTCTCGTCGGCGGGCGAGATGTAGACGCCGACCTTGATGCCGTACCGCCGCAGCGAGTCGGCGAACGAGCGCAGCACATCTCCCGCGCCACCGCGCCAACTGCTGCTCGCCACCGAGTGCTTGGTGTAGCGGGAAGGGTAGAGCACGAAGCCGTCGTGGTGCTTGACGGTGAGGATGGCGAGCCGGAAGCCGCCGTCGCGCAGGGCGCGGGCCCACTGGTCGGTGTCGAGTTCCGCGGGCTGGAAGACGTCCGGGTCCTCGTCGCCGGTGCCCCATTCGAGACCGGTGAAGGTGTTCACGCCGAAGTGCAGGAAGGCGGTCTGCTCCAGTTTCTGCCAGGCGATCTGGCGTGCGGTGGGGCGGACCCGGGAGGCCTTGGCGACCAGCGTGGCGGGCGTGTCACCGGGGCCGACCGGGATGCGGTGGGGTGGCTCGTCGCCCCCGGGCCCGCCGGTCGCGGTCGTGGTCGCGGCGGCGGCGAGCGGAGTGCCGGACGCGGCGACGGCCGTGGTGACGGCGGCGGCCATGAAGAGGCGTCTGCTGACGGTCATGGGGTGCCGATCTCCTTCGAAGGGGCAGGGTCAATGCGCGCGCAACGTCCAGGCCGCGGGCCGCTGTTGGTCCGGTGGGTACTGGAGGAGGCGGCCGTCCTGCGTGACGTGGACGGCCATGCGCGTGATGGCGTTGGTGATCCGATGGCCGCCCGGCGCCTTCGCGAGCTCCCACCGCTGCAGGGTGTTCTTCCTGTCGCACGTCTCCTCGGTGACGGCGGTCCCCGGCTCCAGCGGTACGTTGAGCGTCAGCTTCCCGGCGCGCGTCTCCAGGCACTTGCCGCTCGCCGTGGACCGCAGCGTCAGGTAACCGTCGGCGGTGTGCTCGACCTGGACGTCGCGGGGCTCGGCACGTCCCGCCGTGTCCCGCAGGGTGTATGTCCCGTCGGCCACAGGGGACTTGGCGAGGTCGCGCCACCCGGGTGCGTGGCCCACGGACTCGGCGCGGGCGGTGAACTCGCCGTACGTCGGGTCCGGGTGGGCGACGCCCCAGGTGACCTGCGCGACATGGGCGAGCGGCAGCGCCATCGCGGCCGCGACCTCGTTCTCGGTCTCGCCGCGGCCGTTGTCAGGCCACAGGCTGATCTTCGCTCCGGTGATGCCGTCGCCGGTGGCGAGTTTCTCGCCCTCGAAGCTGCGCGGGTCCCACTGCTGGTCGTACAGCTTGCGGGTGTCGGTGTGGAAGCCGCCGCGCACGAGGTAGAGCGAATAAGCCGCGTTCATCAACGGGTGGCCCTGCTTGATGAGTTGACTGGGTTTCGTCTTCACGTCGAGCCAGTGCTCGACGGTGGTGCCGGGCGCGACGGGCACGGTGTTCGCGCCGGTGAGGCCGTCGTTCCAGATGCGCAGGTGCCTGCCCTTGCTCGTCACGTACGCGTGCACGCGGTTCACGAAGTCGATGAAGGCGTCCTGCGGGGTGGCGTTCGCGCCGTACTTCTTCCTCGCGTACTCCAGGATCTGGGGGTACTTGGCGAAGTCGGAGCCGAGCATGTACTCGTCGGCGCCCATGTGCCAGGACGTCGCCGGGAAGACGTCGGCGTACTCGTCGACGAGGCTCGTGTAGTACGCGAAGGACGCCTCCTTGGTGATGTCCAGGCGGGCCGGCTGCCGGACGCCGTCGGAGTCGGTGAGCTGCAGGTCGGGGCGGTTCTCCAGCCACGGGTCCAGATGGCCCGGGGAGTTGATCTCCGGGACGATCGTGACGTGGTACTTCTCGCCGAGCGCCACCAACCGGCGCAGCTCGCTCTTGGTGTAATAGCCCCAGGAGTTGGCCTCGGGGTGTGCGTCGCTCTTGACCTTGAGCTCCAGGAGCAGCTGGTTCTGTTTGCGGTACGCCATCTCGCGGACGAGGTTCTCCAGCCAGGGCATGGAGATGTGGATGTAGCAGGCGCAGACGCCGACGCCGCGCTCCTTGTAGCGGGGCACGTCGACGGTGCGTCCGGCGGGGACGCGGTCGTGTTGGGCGAGGAGCTGGAGCAGGGTCCGGGTGCCGTAGAACGCGCCGGCCTCGGTGGCGCCGGTGATCTCCAGGCGTCCGCCCGCCCGGAGTTCGTACCCCTCGGCGCCCAGCGGCTTCCGCGCCCGGTCGACGTCGATCACGACGTCCCCGGGGCGGGGCTTTCCGCGCGCCAGGGCCGGGTGGCCCTCGCCCGCGGCGCGCAGATCGTCGGCGAGCGTGGCGGCCACGCGGCGCGAGGCGGGGTCACGTGCGACGAGGCGGGTGCCGGGCCCGTAGTGGTAACTCCCCTCGGCGGGCGTCCAGTCGGTGAGGGCGGGCACGGTGCGCGGCGGGTCCGGGGCGGCGGGGGCCGAGGCGCCGACGGCCGGGAGCGGGGCCGCCACGGCGAGCAGAGCGGCGGCGAGGAGCGAGCGCAGTGCGGTCATGAGGTCCGATGATTCAAGCGCCTCACGAAGGTGTCAATGCATCGTTCTCCGCGAGGAGTTGGACATTTGCGCGGGCGCCGACCAGTGAGTCCGGCGCGGCCCGCCACAATTCAGTACGCGCACACGGCGATCCATCGGATGAATTCATACTTGCTACGGGACTTCGGTGACCCCGGCACAGACCACCCGGACACACCGGTGCCCCCGGCCTTCGGGGGCCGGGGGCACGTGGCGAAGCGCAGCGGACCGACACCGGGGGCTTCCCGGAGCAGCTCCGGATCAGTCGATACCGGGGAGGATGTGCGGCTCGGCGAGGTCGTCCTCGTAGCCGGCCAGACGGATCGGGGCCGCCTTGGCCCACGCCTCCAGATTGCGGAGCTTGTGGGGCCGTCCGGCCCGTTCACCGCCGCGTTCCGCCGGTCGATTCTCGTGCTTCGTCAGATCTGGTGTCACCGCGCACTCCTTTGTGTCGCGTAACGGAAGGACAGAGGCAGTTCGGTCGCGGTGGCGCCGGATTCTGGCGGGACCGCGGCCGTGGTACCAGCCTGTCCCGGGGCGGCCGAGGGAGGCTTGTGGCTCCCTGGTGGCTGCCCGCTCGCCTTAGGTTAACCAAATGAGCGAGGCCGCGCTCGATGGGGCCCCAAAGGCGGGGGTGAATTCCGGACAAGAACGGACCAGGCGGCGCACGGAAGGGGCAGGTCAGAAGTGGCGCCGGTGACCGGCGGCGACCGGAGGGCCAGGTTCCGCCAGTGCGGCGAACTCACCGGAGCGGGCCGACGGGTTCATCGACACCGCGCGTCACACCGTGCGTCACACCGGCGGGATCAGGCCCGTCGCTGCTCACAGGGCGTACGACTGGCGCGAAAGGGCGGCACGCGGACCGTCCACAGTGACGGACGCCACACTCCCCGCCGCGCTCCCGCCGCACGCCGCGCGCCGCAGACCGACCGCGCAACCCGGCCCGGTCCCGGCCCCAGCCCCGGCTCCCCACCCGGGCCGGGCTACCACTTCCCGGGCGCGTAGTCCTTCAGGAAGACGCCGTACAGGTCCTCGCCCGCCTCACCGCGCACGACCGGGTCGTACACGCGGGCGGCGCCGTCGATCAGGTCGAGCGGGGCGTGGAAGCCCTCCTCGGCCAGGCGCAGCTTGTCGTAGTGCGGGCGCTCGTCGGTGATCCAGCCGGTGTCCACCGAGGTCATCAGGATGCCGTCGGTCTCGAACATCTCCTGGGCGCTGGTCCGCGTCACCATGTTCATCGCGGCCTTCGCCGCGTTGGTGTTCGGGTGGCCCGCTCCCTTGTAGCCACGGCCGAAGACGCCCTCCATCGCCGAGACGTTGACGATGTACGCGCGGCCGCTCTCCGCCTTCTTCGCCGCGTCGGCCATCGCCCGGCGCAACGCGCTGATCAGGATGAACGGCGAGGTGTAGTTGCAGAGTTGGGTCTCCAGCAGCTCCACGGGGGAGATCTGCTCGATGGTCTGCACCCAGGTGTTGCTGTCGACCACGTCCGGCACCAGACCGCCCGCGTCGATGGCGGTGCCGTCGAGGTGCCGGGCGACGCTGGCGTTGCCGGCGACGAGCGCCAGGTCGGCGACCTGCTGCGCGTCAAGACCGCTGGTGCCGACGGGCAGGGCGGCCAGGCCGTCCACCGCTCCGGAGTTGAAGGCGCCGATCACGGAGTGCGCGGGCAGCTCACCGGCGGGCAGCGGCGCGCTCTCGCCGTCGACCAGGGCGGCGTAGGCGGACGGCAGACGGCGCACGGTCTGCGTCGCGTTGTTGATCAGGATGTCCAGCGGGCCCGCGTCGGCGACCCGCTCGGCGAGGGCCACGGACTGCGCGGGGTCGCGCAGGTCGATGCCGACGACCTCCAGCCGGTGCAGCCACTCCGCGGAGTCGTCCATCGCCTTGAAACGCCGGATCGCGTCCTTGGGGAACCGCGTGGTGATGGTCGTGTGGGCGCCGTCCCGCAGCAGCCGCAGCGCGATGTACATGCCGATCTTGGCGCGGCCACCGGTGAGCAGGGCGCGCTTGCCGCCGAGGTCGGCGCGGGCCTCGCGCCGGCTCCGGTTCAACAGTGCGCAGTCCGGACAGAGCTGGTGGTAGAAGTAGTCGACCTCCACGTACCGGGCCTTGCAGGTGTAGCAGGAGCGCGGGCGCTGGAGTATCCCCGCGATCCGCCCCTCCTCGGTCCGCGACGAGGGCAGCAGGCCCTCGGTCTCGTCGTCGATGCGCTGGGCGGAGCCGGTGGCGGTGGCCTCGGTGACGGCCTTGTCGTGGGCGGTCTTCGCGGCCCGGCGCTCCTGGCGGCGGCGCTGCTTCACCGTCCGGTAGATCCCGGCGGTGGCGCGGCGCACGGCGATCGCGTCGGGGTGGTCGATGTCGAGCCGGTCCAGCTCGTCGAGCACGCCGAGACAGACGGCGAGACGGTCGGGGTCGATGCCGGGGCCGTACGCCTCGTGCTCGACGGTCCCCTCCTGGCTTTCGTCTGTCACCGTCATCGCCGCTGTCCTCGTGTCATTCCGTGCCACGGCGCATCTGGTCGCCCGCGGAAGCTCCAAAAGCGGAAGTTTACGTAGCGGTGGCCCCGCTCTCCAAACCCACGCCCTGTGCGCACACCGTCACCGGCGGCGCGCACGGATGCAGGGGGTGCCCGGCGGTTCGGAGGCGGGTGGGGATCACCTCACGACGGGCGGCGCGGCCCCCTCCGACGTCCCCCACTCCGAGGGCTTCTCCCCCACCGTGAAGGAGAGCTCCCTGGCGTCCCGGATGTCGTCCGTGGTCAGGTACGTCGCCTCGTGGGCGACCCCGTCGACCCGCGCCGCCCGGATGTACCGCCTGCTGTCCGAGGTGCCCGGCGCCTTCACCGTCAGTGCGCCCCGCGGGTAGTAGCGGCGGTCCAGGCGCAGGTCCACCCGGTCGAAGACGGGCGTCGACAGGCCCCAGGTGTCGGTGCCCGGCTGAACCGGGAAGACGCCGATCGAGGAGAGCACGTTCCACGCCGACATGGTGCCGAGGTCGTCGTTGCCGGTCATGCCGGTCGGGGCGTCCGTGAAGAGGGTGAGCGCGGCGTGCACCACGTCGGTCGTCTTCCACGGCTGGCCGGTCGAGAGGTACGTGTACGGGGCGATGAGGTCGGGCTCGTTCTGGGGGTTGTACTTGTCGGCGTTGTAGTAGTCGTAGGGGTTGTTGACCCACACCTCCCGCGCGGTCTTCGCCGGGTCCTTGAGCAGCTGCTCGTAGGCGAAGAAGGAGTCGAGGCGGTCGGTGGCGGTCCGCTTGCCGCCGATCAGGTCGACCATGCCGGGGATGTCCTGCGGGACGAGCCACTGGTACTGCCAGGACGTGCCCTCGTGGAACCCCTCGCTCTTGGCCGGGTCCGCGGGCCCGGCGAAGGCCCCCGAGGCGTCCCGCGCGCGGAAGAACCCGGTCGAGTTGTCGAAGATCTTCCGGTAGTTCTGGGCGCGCGCGGCATAGCGGCGGGCGTCCGCGTCGTGCCCGAGCTCGCGCGCCATCGTGCCCAGCATCGCGTCGGACAGGGCGTACTCCAGCGTGGCGGAGGCGCCGTGGTCGTAGTCGGAGTCGCCGGGCTTGGCGTGCGGACGGCCCTTGACGTACGGGGCGAAGCCCTCGGCCAGGTACTCCTTGTTGGCCTCGCGCCCGACCGGCGCGGAGTCGGCGGGCGGCACCCCGTCGGCGTTCTTCTTCAGCGCGCGGTACGCCTTCTCCTCGTACCCCTTCAACAGGCCCTGCTGGTAGGCGTTGGTGAGGAAGGGCGTGACCGGGTCGCCGGTCATGATGTTCGTCTCGACCGTGCCGTAGCCCCACTTGGGCAGCCAGCCGCTCTGCTCGTCGATCTTCAGGACGGAGAGCGCCATGTCACGGGACTCGCGCGGCGCGAGCAGCGCGAGGAGCTGGGCCTGGGTGCGGTAGGTGTCCCACAGGGACCAGTTCTGGTAGTACGTGAAGCCCTTGGCGCGGTGGGTCTTCTGGTCCCAGCCCGTGTAGCGTCCGTCGACGTCGCTGCCGATGTTCGGCGCGAGGAACGAGCGGTACAGCGACGAGTAGAAGGTGCGGCGCACGGTCTCGCTGCCGCCCCGCGCCCGTACGTCGCCAAGCCGCTCCTCCCACGCGGCGCGCGCCGCGCCCGCGACCCGGTCGTACGAACGGCCGCCCTCGGCACGGAGGTTGCGGGCCGCGCCTGAGGCGTCCACGTACGAGATCGCGGTCGTCGCCTCGACCGTGCGGTCCTTGGTGGTGTCGAAGCGGACGAAGGCGCCGGTGCGCTCCTCCCCCGCCGAGGTCTGCTTGGCGCCCTCGGTGACGGCGGCGCCCTTCCAGGTGCCCGACGTCGTGAAGGGGCGGTCGAAGCGGGTGAGGGTGTGCAGCGTGTACGGCCGGGTGTCCTGGCAGAAGCCGCTGCCGGTGATCGAGGTGCGCACGGTGCGGTGGTCGAGGATCTCGACCTTGGTGCGCACCGTCTTGTGCAGCGACTGCCCCGCGTTCAGCAGGACGTTGGCCTTGGCGGAGGCGGGGAAGGTGTAGCGCTGCACGCCGGTGCGGGCGGTCGCGGTCAGCTCCGCCTCGATGTCGCCCTTGAGGCCGACGCGGTAGCGGCCCGGGCTCGCGCTCTCGTCGTCGTGGCTGAACTCGGCGGCGTACTTGGCGTAGTCGGTCTCCGTCACGTCGCCCGTGGTGGGCAGCGTCGGCAGGTCGCCGCCGAGTCCGCAGCCGACACCCGAGAGGTGGACCGCGGAGAAGCCGCGGATGTGGGTGTCGGAGTGGTCGTAGCCGGTGTTGTGGCCGGTGTCGGGCGAGAGCTGCACCATCCCGAAGGGGACGGCGGCGCCCGGATAGGTGTTGCCCTCGTTCTCGGTGCCGATGAATGGGTTGACCAGCTCGGTCAGCCGGCCACCGGCCGGGGCGCGCGCCGCGTCCGCCTGGGCCGACGGCATCGCCAGGGCGCCGCCGCCGAGCAGGGCGGCCAGCGCCGCCACCGTCCCCGCGCCGCGCAGCCGCCGGGTCCATTTCGTGGTGGGACTCATGGGGGGAACGCCTCCTCGAAAGCTGCGCCGAGCGTCTTGGACAACGTTGTCAGCACCTGTTTCGCGATCATTCTTCGACCATCTGCGTGTACCCGTCAAGAGGTGTGCGTGACGCGGGAGCGGTCCCCGGCCCGCCCGAACGGCGGACCGGGGACCGGGTACCGGGGACCGACGGGCTCAGGAGCGCGTGCAGCCGCCCACCGTGGCCTGCGACGCGTCGCGGATCAGCGCCTCGTGCGCCGCCTTCACCCGCTTCACGTCGGGCTTGACGACCTTGCGGTCATAGGTGAGCAGACCGTTCAACTCGCCCTCCACATCGGTGATCTGGGTGTAGACGGCGCCGTTGCTCCCCTTGCAGGCGAGCGCCCGTACCTCGTCGAGCTTGGCGATGTAGTCGTCCGTGTAGGTGGCCGGATCCACGTCGACGTAGCTCTGCTGGACGGCCCAGGCGTGGCCGGGCACCGCGAGGCCGAGCCCGCCGTACTCGCCGCTCACCAGGGCCCGTTCGCCGTCGGGATGCGGCGGCAGCGCCGGGCTCGGGTAGCCGTGCTCGTCCATGATGTCGCCGGCGTTGCCGTCGGCGCCGAGGTTGAGCCCCGACATGTTGTTGACCAGGCGTGTCGGGTCCCAGGACTTGGCCTGCGCCGCGACGCGGCCGATGTCGTACTGGCCCCAGCCCTCGTTGAAGGTGACCCACATGACGACCGACGGGCTGCTCGCGTGCTCGTCGATCATCTGCTTCATCTCACGCTCGTACTCGGCGCGGGCAGCCGTGTCGGGGGTGCGGCCCGCCTCCATGGCCGGCATGTCCTGCCAGACGAGCAAGCCCAGCTTGTCCGCCCAGTAGAACCAGCGGTCCGGCTCGACCTTGATGTGCTTGCGGACCGAGTTGAAGCCCATCTCCTTGTGCATCTTCAGGTCGTACGCGAGCGCCTCGTCGCTCGGCGCGGTGTGCAGGCCGTCCGGCCAGAACCCCTGGTCGAGGGTGGCCATCAGGAAGACGGGCTTGCCGTTGAGGACGGTGCGCGGGGTGCCCTTCACCTTCTCGACGGCGATCGAGCGCATCCCGAAGTAGCTGCTGACGCGGTCGCCCTTGCCGACCCGCACCTTCAGGTCGTAGAGGAACGGGTCGTCCGGGGACCACAGCCGCGGGTCGGCGATCTTGAGCTTCAGGGGCTGCCCGGTGCGCCCACTGACCTCCGCGACCTTCTTGTGACCCTCGTACGCAGCGGCCGTGAACGGCACACCGTCGCGCACGCCCCGCGCCTCCACGGAGACCTGCTTGCCCGGCACGTCGGGCGTGATCTTCAGGGAGTCGGCGTGGTCGGCCGCGACCGGCTCCATCCACACGGTCTGCCAGATGCCGGAGGACGGGGTGTACCAGATGCCGCTGGGGTCGAGGCGCTGCTTGCCGACGGGCGGGTTGGCGCCGTCCGCGGCATCGGTCGGGTCGTACACGCCGACGATGAGCTCCTGGGTGGGGCCGGGCTTCAGCGCGTCGGTGACGTCGGCGCTGAACTTGTCGTAGCCGCCCTTGTGTTCGGTGACCTTCTTGCCGTTGACGTACACCTCGGACTGCCAGTCGACGGCGCCGAAGTTGAGGTTGAGCCGCTTGCCCGCACCGATCCGCCAGTCCTTCGGGACCGTGAAGGTGCGGCGGTACCACATGCGGTCCTCGTGCCGTTCGAGGCCGGAGAGCTGGGACTCCACGGGGTACGGGACGAGGATCTTCTCGGCGAGCTTCTTGCCGACCGGGGGCTGCTCGCCTGGCTTGGCGGCGGCGAACTGCCAGGAGCCGTTGAGGTTCTGCCAGTCGGCGCGCTTCAACTGCGGGCGGGGGTACTCGCGGTGGGCGTTGCCGGGGGTGACGTCGTCGGCCCACTTGGTGCGCAGCTCGTACTCGGAGTGGTTGGGGCCGCTGGTCCAGAACTGGCCGACGGTCTTGCCGTCCGTGCCGGTGAGGCCGCCCTTGCCGTCGTAGCGGATGTCGGCGAGGCCGGGTGCGTCGCCGCCCTTCTTGCCGACGACGGGTTCCTTGAGTTTCACGAGGAGGCTGCGCCGGTCGGCGGGGTCGGTCGTGACGGTGCCGAGCGGCCAGGTGGCGCCGCCGATGACGGCGTTCAGGTGGTCGGTGAGGCCGACGGGCGGCGCGGCGAGCGGCTGGGCGAAGTCCAGCTTGAGGCTGCGGCCGTCCCTCAGGACGGTGGCGTCGATGGCGCCGTCGTAGTCGAAGTCGGCGGGGATGCGCAGGGCGGAGCGCGGGACGGCCTTCTTCTCGCCGCCGGGCGGCGTCCACTTCAGGCGCAGGTTGGAGCCGCCGTAGTGCTCGAAGTACTCGACCTTGATGTCGTAGGCCTTGCCGGCCTGCAACTCGACGCCCTGGGAGGTCTGTTCCTTGTCCCAGTCGTCCTGCCAGTGGTCGATGGCGAGCTTGCCGTCGACCCAGAGGCGGAAGCCGTTGTCGCCGATCATCGAGAAGGTGGTGGCGCCGCTCTTCTCGGGCACGATCCGGCCGGTCCAGCGGACGCTGACGTCGTCGGCCTGTCCGGTGGTGGCCTTGAGGCGGGACTCCAGGTTGCCGAAGTCGATGTTCGGGTCGAGGCCGGTGGCCTTCAACTCGTCGAAATCGAAGGTGCCGGGGGCGGACTGGGTGAAGTACTCGCCCTTGAGCCCGTGGATCTCGACGGGGTCGTCGTCGGCGTTGGCGGCGGGAACGGAGGTGAGTCCCGCGACACCGAGGGCTCCTGCGAGCAGCAGGGCGAGGTGTCGGCCGAGACGGGCGGGGCGTCCGGGATGTCGTCTGATGCGCACGGATCCTCCTTGGTGAGGAAGGGTGGCGGCTCGTCGCTGCAGTCTGTACAACGAATCTGTACAACGTTGGAAGGAACGGCAGTTGGCATGACAGCACGCTCTCCGGCGCGCTGTCCAGGGTCACGACAAACGCCCCGGAGGACCGGGCGCACCCACCGACGCAGGGAGACGCAGTGCGGGTAAGCCTCAAGGACGTCGCGGAGCACGCGGGGGTCTCGATCAAGACCGTCTCGAACGTGGTGAACAAGTACCAGCACGTCACCCCGGCGATGCGGGCCCGCGTGCAGGAGGCCATCGACGAGCTCGGCTACCGCCCCAACTTGACGGCACGTCACCTCAGGAAGGGACGCACCGGCATCATCGCGCTCGCCGTCCCCGAGCTCGGCAACCCCTACTTCGCCGAGCTCGCGGGCGCCGTCATCGACGCGGCCGCCGAGCACGAGTTCACCGTGCTCCTCGACCACACCCGCGGCGAGCGTGAGCAGGAGGTCCTGGTCAGCCAGGGCTTCCGGGCCCGGGTGATCGACGGCCTGATCCTGAGCCCGCTGGAGCTGGAGTCGGAGGACCTGCGCGGCCGCGAGGACGAGGTGCCGCTCGTGCTGCTCGGCGAGCGCGAGTACGACCTGCCGCACGACCACATCGCGATCGACAACGTCGCCGCGAGCCGCGCCGCGGTCCGCCACCTCATCGGGCGCGGCCGCACCACCATCGCGTTCCTGGGCGCCCGCACGGACTCCGCGAACCGCCCCGCCCACCTGCGACTGGCGGGCTGGCGCGAGGAGTTGACGGCGGCCGGCATCACCGCGTCGGAGAGCCTGGTGGGCCCGGTCGGCGGCTGGGACCGCTGGGACGGGGCCAAGGCCATGGCGCGGATGCTGGACTCGGGGGTGCGGCCCGACGCGGTGTTCGCGTACAACGACCTGGTGGCGATCGGCGCGATGCGGGTGCTGCACGAGCGGGGACTGCGGGTGCCGTGGGACGTGGCGGTGGTGGGCTTCGACGACATCGCGGAGGGCCAGTTCGGGGCCGTCACCCTCACCACGGTGGCCCCGGACAAGCAGGCCATCGCCCGGCTCGCGATCGAGTCGCTGCTGCACAGCCTGGCGCATCCGCAGGAGCCCGCAGGACGCGAACTCACCGCGGACTTCCGGCTGGTGGAGCGGGAGAGCACACTGGGCCGACGCTGAGCATGCCCGCTCTCCCGCCCGGGTGCCGCAGGCCGCCGAAGCGTGCGCGGAGGGTTTACAGGCCCCTTTCAACGATGTAAAAAGCTCCCCGTACCGCCGAGTCGACCGCAAGTGCCGTCTTTCCCGTGAGCGCTCTCAGTGCCGGGGCCGTGCCGTTTGGGGACTTCAATGAAGCCGACCACACTCCTCAGCCGTACCTCTGCCAGGACCCTTGTCGCCGTCGGCCTCGCCGCGGGCCTGTTCTTCGCCGCCGGCTGCGCGAAGTCCGAGGACGACGGGTCCGACGACTCCGGCGGCTCGTCGCAGGACCGGGGCGACGCCGGGCAGGAGGTCTCGTCCTCGGGCAAGGGCAGCGGCAAGACCTGCGCGATCGACGCGTACGGCGGCAAGAAGCTGGACCTGAAGAACGCGACCGTCGGCTTCTCCCAGTCGGAGAAGGAGGCCAACCCCTTCCGCATCGCGGAGACGGCCTCCCTCCGCGCCGAGGCGAAGAAGCGCGGGGTCAAGCTCCTCACCGCCAACGCCCAGTCGCAGTTCTCCAAGCAGATCAGCGACGTGCAGGACCTCATCGCCAAGGGCGCCGACGTCCTCGTCGTCGCCCCGCTCAACTCCGACGGCTGGGAGCCCGTGTTGCGCGCGGCGGGCGCCAAGCACATCCCGATCGTCACCATCGACCGCAAGATCAACGCGTCCGCGTGCAAGGACTACGTGAGCTTCATCGGCTCCGACTTCGTCGAGCAGGGCAAGCGCGCCGCGGACCGCATGATCGAGACGACGGGCGGCAAGGGCAAGATCGCGATCCTGCTCGGCGCGGCCGGCAACAACGTCACCACCGAGCGCACCAAGGGCTTCGAGGACCGCATCAAGGAGAAGGCCCCTAACCTGAAGGTCGTCTTCAAACAGACCGGTGAATTCGCCCGCGAGAAGGGCCAGCAGGTCACCGAGCAGCTCATCCAGTCCAAGCCCGACATCACCGGGATCTACGCCGAGAACGACGAGATGGGACTCGGCGCCGTCAACGCCCTCAAGGGCGCGGGCAAGAAGGCCGGCGACGTGAAGATCGTGACCATCGACGGCACGAAGGGCGCCGTGCGGGGCATCGTGGAGGGCTGGATCGACGGCGTCATCGAGTCCAACCCGCGCTTCGGCCCGCTCGCCTTCCAGACCCTGGAGACGTTCACCAAGGGCGGCAAGGTCGCGCAGGACATCGTCATCAAGGACAACGCGTACACGAAGAAGAACGCCGCGGCGGACCTCGGCAAGGCCTACTGACATGTTGTCGGTGACCGGCCTGACCAAGACGTTCCCCGGCGTGCGCGCCCTGGACGCGGTCGACTTCACCGCCCGCGCCGGCGAGGTGCACGCGCTGATCGGCGAGAACGGCGCGGGCAAGTCCACGCTCATCAAGGTCCTGACGGGGGTGTACCGGCCGGACGCGGGCGAGCTCCGTCACGACGGCGCCCCGGTGCGGTTCGCCACCCCGCTCGAAGCACAGCACGCGGGCATCTCCACCATCTACCAGGAGGTCAACCTCGTCCCCCTGATGAGCGTGGCCCGCAACCTCTTCCTGGGCAGGGAGCCGCGCGGACGGCTCGGTCTGATCGACTTCCGGCGGATGCACCGGGAGGCCGACGAGGCGCTGCGCGGTCTCGGCGTCCGCGTCGACGTGCGCCGCCCGCTGCGCGAACTCGGCGTCGGCGCACAGCAGATGGTGGCGCTGGCCCGTGCGGTCTCGGTCGACGCGCGCGTCGTCGTGATGGACGAGCCGACGTCGTCGCTCGAACCGCGCGAGGTGCGCACCCTGTTCGGCGTGATCCGGATGCTCCGCGGACGCGGCATCGCGGTGATCTACGTCAGCCACCGCCTCGACGAGCTGTACGAGGTGTGCGACACGGTCACGGTGCTGCGCGACGGCAAGGTGGTGCACACCGGGCCGCTGGCCGACCTCGACCGGCTGCGTCTGGTCGCCCTCATGCTGGGCCGGGAGATCGAGACGGTGCAGGACGAGGGGCTCACCCGGTTCACCGGCGATCACGAGACGCTGGCCGAACCGGTGTTGCAGGCCGAGGAGTTGACCGTACGGCACCGCCTGAATGCGGTGTCGGTCACCATCAGGCCCGGCGAGGTGGTCGGGCTCGGCGGGCTGCTCGGCTCGGGCCGCAGCGAGACCGCGAAGGCCATCGCGGGCGCGTTGCCGCCCGACTCCGGACGCGTCGTGCTCGCGGGCAAGCGGATCCGCACCGGTTCCACGCCGGCCGCCATCCGGGCCGGCATCAGCCTCCTCCCGGAGGACCGCAAGGCGGAGGGCGTCGTCCCCGGCCTCTCCGTCCGCGAGAACATCGCCCTGGCCGCGCTCCCCCGCCTGTCCCGCTTCGGCCTCGTCCACGAGGACCGCATCGACACGATCGTGGACACCTTCATGAAGCGGCTGCGCATCAAGGCATCGAGCCCGCACCAGAAGGTCGGCGAGCTCTCCGGCGGCAACCAGCAGAAGGTGCTGCTCGCCCGCTGGCTCGCGATGCACCCCAAGGTGCTCCTCCTCGACGAGCCGACCCGCGGCATCGACGTCGGGGCCAAGGCCGAAGTGCAGGGCCTCATCGACGAGTTGGCGGCGGACGGGCTCGGCGTGCTGCTCATCTCCTCCGACATGGAGGAGCTGATCGAGGGCTCGGACCGGGTCGTCGTCCTCAAGGACGGCGCCGTGGTCGAGGAGCTCACCGGCACCGACGTGACCGAGGACCGCCTGCTCCGCGCCATCGCCACTCCCCGGACCAGCACCGGAGGCCGCGGTGAGTGATCCCTCCCCCACCGCGCTCGCCGCCCCGCCGGGGCCCGGCAGCGCCGCGCTCCCCCACGACCGGGATCGCGTGCTGCGCCTCCTCCAGGACTACGGCGTCTATCTGGGCGTCGCCGCCCTCCTCCTCGTCAACATCCTCTTCACCCCGCACTTCGTCTCCGGCGAGAACTTCCGCACCCAGGCCGTCCAGGTCGCCCCCGTCCTGGTGGTCGCGCTCGGCATGGCGCTGGCCATCGGCACCGAGGGCGTCGACCTGTCCGTCGGCTCGGTGATGGCGCTCTCCACCTCCCTGATCTCCCTCTACCTCGGGTACGGGATGTGGATCGCCCTCGTCGTGGCGGTGCTCGGCGGCATGGCGGTCGGCGCCGCGAACGGCTCGCTCGTCGCCTTCATCGGCGTCCAGCCCATCGTGGCGACGCTGGCCCTGATGGTCGCGGGCCGCGGCCTCGCCCTGGTGCTGCTCCCCCAGCTCAAGGAGGTACGCGACCCGACGATGGCCTCGCTCGGCTCGGGCGACCTGGTCGGCGTCCCGTACGTGGTGCTGATCGCGGCGGCGCTCGCGCTGATCGTCGCGTTCGTCGTGCGCCGCACCACCTTCGGCCGGCAGCTGCTCGCCATCGGCGACAGCCGCCCCGCCGCGCTCCTCGCGGGGCTGCCGGTGCGCCGCGTGCTCATCGTCGTGTACGTCGTCTCAGGCGCCCTGGCGGCGCTGGCCGGCGTCCTCGCCACCGCCCGGCTCAACGCGAGCGACCCGACCTCGCTGGGCAACCTGATGGAGCTCTCCGCGATCACCGCGGTGGTGGTCGGCGGCACCCCGCTGAGCGGCGGACGTGTGCGCATCGGCGGCACCGTGGCCGGAGCCGTCCTGATCCAGCTGCTCACGGCCACGCTCATCAAGCACGACCTGCCGCCGTCGTGGACGCAGATCGCCCAGGCCGTGGTGATCGTCCTCGCGGTCTACGCGGGGCGCGAGAGGGGCAAGCGATGACCATCGGCACGAAGAGTCCGGCGGACCCCAAGAGCCGGCCCGTCCGGGAAGAGCAGGCGATGGAGCCCTCCCGCTCCGAGCGGCTGAGCGCACTGGCCCAGCAGCACGGGGCACTGGTCACCCTGGTCGTCGCGGTGCTGGCCGCGTCGATCGGTTTCGACACGTTCCTGACCGGCGACAACCTGGAGAACATGGCGGTGTCCTCCGCGTTCCTCGCGGTGGTCGCGCTCGGCATGACCTTCGTCATCGTCACCGGCGGCATCGACCTGTCGGTCGGCTCGCTGTTCGCCCTCGGCGGGGTGCTCGCCGCCTGGGGCTCGCGCCACGGCACGGCGGTCGCGCTGCTCCTGCCGCTCGCCGTCTGCGGCCTGATCGGGCTGGTCAACGGCCTGCTGATCGCCCGCTCCCGGCTCGCGCCGTTCATCGTGACGCTCGCGGCGATGCTCGGGGCGCGCGGCATCCTCCTGTCGGTCACCGACGAGGGCTCCAAGACCTACCTCGTCGACAAGGACTCGTTCTTCGCGACGCTCGGACAGGGCAAGGTGCTGGGGGTCGGCGCCCCCGTCTGGATCACCGTCGGTCTCTTCGTGGCGGGCGCGGTCGTGCTGCGCCGCACCCGGTTCGGCCAGTACGTGTACGCGGTCGGCGGCAACGAGGACGCGGCGGCGCTGATGGGTGCGCCGGTCGCCCGTACGAAGATCACCGTCTATACGCTCTCGGGGCTCTGCGCCGGTCTCGCCGGGGCGCTCAACGCGGCGTGGCTGGTCTCCGGGGTGACGATCCTCGGCTCCGGCATGGAGCTGGAGGCGATCTCCGCCGTCGTCATTGGCGGCACCCTGCTCACCGGTGGATTCGGCTTCATCAGCGGGTCGTTGGTGGGCGTACTGCTCCTGAAGGTCATCCAGAACGTCATCAACCAGATCGGCTCGCTCGACTCGGCCTACCAACAGGTGGTCAGCGGCGCCTTCCTGGCGGTGGTGGTGATCGCGCAGACGTGGCTGGGGCGCCGCCGAAGGGTGCTGTGACCACCGGCACTCACATCTGTGACCATCGGGACTCACATGGGGACGATCTGGCCCTTCCCGAGCGCTATCACTCCGCCCTTCGACACGGTGTACAGCTCCTCGTCGCGCTCCGGGTTCACCCCGATCGTGGCGCCGGGCGGCACGTCGACGTTCTTGTCGAGGACGGCGCAGCGCACCACCGCGCCCCGCCCGATCCGCACGTTGTCGTGCAGGACGGCCCCCTGCACCACCGCGCCCTCCTCGACGGTCACCCCGGGCGAGAGGACGGACCGGGTGACCTGGCCGCGGATGACGCAGCCGGGGCTGACGATCGACTCGCCCGCGATGCCGCCCGCGCAGAACTTGGCGGGCGGCAGGCCGTCGGAGTGCGTGTAGATGGGCCAGCGCCGGTTGTCCAGGTTGAAGACGGGCTGGTCGGAGATCAGGTCCATGTGGGCTTCGTAGTACGAGTCCAGGGTGCCGACGTCGCGCCAGTAGCCGTGGTCGCGCGGGGTCTCGCCGGGGACGTGGTTGGAGTCGAAGTCGTACACCTGGGCCAGGCCGCGCTCGGTGAGCAGCGGCAGGATGGAGCCGCCCATGTCGTGTGCCGACTCCTCGTCCTCCGCGTCCTGCTGTAACGCGTCGACCAGGGTCTTGGTGGTGAAGAGGTAGTTGCCCATCGAGGCGTACACCTGGTCGGGGGCGCCGGGCAGGCCGGGCGGGTCGGCCGGCTTCTCCAGGAAGCGGTCCACCTTCACGCCGTCGCGCGCGGGCGTGATGACGCCGAACGAGGACGCCTCCGCGCGCGGCACCTTGATCCCGGCGACGGTGACCGCCGCCCCGTTCTCGACGTGCTGCTTGAGCATGTGGCGCGCGTCCATGCGGTAGACGTGGTCGGCACCGAACACCGCTATGTAGTCCGGCTGTTCGTCGTGGACGAGGTTCAGGGACTGCAGGATGGCGTCGGCGCTGCCCAGGTACCAGCGCGGGCCGAGTCGCTGCTGCGCGGGGACGGGGGTGACGTAGTTGCCGAGCAGCGACGACATGCGCCAGGTCGTCGACACGTGCCGGTCCAGGGAGTGCGACTTGTACTGCGTCAGGACGCAGATGCGCAGGATGTCGGCATTGACGAGATTGGAGAGGACGAAGTCGACGAGGCGGTAGGTCCCGCCGAACGTCACGGCCGGTTTGGCGCGGTCGGCGGTGAGCGGCATCAGCCGCTTCCCCTCGCCGCCGGCGAGCACGATTCCCAGCACCGAAGGTCCACCGCGCATCCCGGCCTCCTACTTGTCGGCTATCTGTCGGCGTGCAGGATCTCCTCGTACACCTCGACCGTGCGCCGGGCGACGGCGTCCCAGCCGAACTCGCCGAGCGCCCGGCGGCGTCCGGCGGCCCCCATCGCGGCGGCCAGGCCCGGGTCGGTGGCCAGTCTGTTCAGTTGCCGCCCGAGGTCGCGCTCGAAGTCTTCCGGTTCTTTCTCGTCGTACGGGACGAGTACCCCCGTCGTGCCGTCCTGCACGACTTCCGGGATACCTCCCACGCGCGAGGCGACGACGGCGGTGCCGCAGGCCATCGCCTCCAGGTTGACGATGCCCAGCGGCTCGTACACCGAGGGGCAGACGAACACCGCCGCGTGGGTGAGCAGTTGGACGATCTGGGGGCGCGGCAGCATTTCGGGGATCCACCGGACGCCGGGGCGGGCGCTGTTCAGCTGCTCGAAGAGCGTGCGGAACTCCGCGTCGATCTCGGGGGTGTCGGGCGCTCCGGCGCACAGCACGACCTGGACGTCGGGATCCAACTCCCGTACGGCACGCAGCAGATGCGGCACGCCCTTCTGCCGGGTGATGCGCCCGACGAAGAGGACGTACGGCCGGTCGCGGTCGATGCCGAAGCGCTCCACGACGTCGGTCGCGGGGTCGGGCCGGTAGAGGCCGGTGTCGATGCCGTTGTGCACAACGTGGACCTTCGCCGGGTCGACGGCCGGATAGCAGGCGAGGATGTCCTCGCGCATCGCGCCGGACACCGCGATGACCGCGTCGGCGGCCTCGGCGGCGGTGCGCTCGGCCCAGCTCGACAGGGCGTACCCGCCGCCCAGTTGCTCCGCCTTCCAGGGGCGCAGCGGCTCCAGGGAGTGCGAGGTCATCACGTGCGGGATGCCGTGCAGCAGCTTGCCGATGTGCCCGGCGAGGCTCGCGTACCAGGTGTGCGAGTGGATCAGCTCGCGGTCCCCGAGGGCCGCCGCCATGGAGAGGTCGACGGAGAAGGTGCGCAGCGCGTCGTTGACGCCGTCGAGCGCGGGCCACGCGCCGTGCCGCCGCAGGCCGTCGGACGCGCCCTCTCCCCAGCAGTGCACGGCGAGGTCGGTGAGGGTGCGCAACTCCCGTGCCAGGAACTCGACATGGACGCCCGCTCCGCCGTAGACGTCCGGGGGGTACTCCCGGGTGAGCAGTCCCACCTTCACGCAGAATCCTCCGTCGTCGCCCGATGCCGGCCGCGCACCTCATGGTCACCCAGACGGGGCCTCGGGGGAAGACCGCCGCGGCGGACGGTCGAAGCAGCAGTCGCCGCACAACCCGCCGTCCGGGCACCGGTAGTAGAGGCAGCAGCTGCGGCGGCGGAAGGCGGTGCCGCGCAGGGTGCCGGTGGTGCGCAGGTCCGGGTGGGCGAAGAGTTCGTCGGCCAGCGCCAGGGCGCGCTCGCCGACCTCGGGGCGCCCCGACCGCACAGCCCAGCCGGACAGTTCGCGTGCGGCGCCCGCGAGCGCGGAGCCCGCGTTGCCCCACAGCAGCCCGGCGGAGATCCGGTACCGCGCCCGCAACGCCTCGGCCAGCGGCGCCAGATGTCCGTACTGCACGACGTCCCGCACGCTCGCGGCGTCTCCCGGCAACGGGTGTACGCCGGTCAGCCACAGGTCGTCGGGCGATGAGCCGTCGGCGTCCCAGGCCAGCCGCGCCGGATCGAGGTCAGGCACCCGGCCGAACAGCGCGGCGGAGCCGAGCGCCACGGACCAGAGCCGGGCGGCGAGGCCCAGCTGCGCCACGGACACCGCGATGCGGTCCTCAGGGGTGCCGAGCCGCTGTGCGACCTTGCGGACACGGAAGGTGAGCGGGTCGGTGCCGGTCGCGGGTGCCGCGTAGGCCTGCGCGAGCGGCCGCGCGCCGCTGCCGTGCGCCGGAGCGCCGCGCAGGGCGAAGAATCCGCCGACGGAGCCGAGTTCTGCCAGGTCGATGAGGGGGGTCACGACAGCAGTACAGCAAGCGCCGCCGCGCCGGACGCGCGCGGGGTGGCGATATGGGTCACTCTCCGCGCCCAGGAGGTAACCCCTCTTGGGGAGGACTTGATGAAGGTCGTACTCCATCGGCAGTAGGACCAATTGACTGCTCAGGTACGACGACTTACGGCGCTTTCGGAGTCATCGTTGTGAGTATGGAAGCAGACCGTTCGCCAGACCGGGATCACCGGACGCACCGCGCCGCGCGGAGCACCTCATGAGTGCTCTGGCGCTGTCCGTGCTGCTGTCCCTCGTGTCCGCCGTGGCGTACGCCGGCGGAGCGATCCTGCAGGAGCGCGTGGCGGCCACGACACCGGGGCAGGGCTACGCGCCGCTGCGCCGGGGCGCCTGGTGGACGGCCATCGCCCTCAACGGCCTGGGCGCGCTGCTGCACGTGGTGGCGCTCGCCTACGGCCCGCTCAGCCTGGTCCAGCCGCTCGGGGCGCTGACCATCGTGTTCGCCCTGCCGATGGCCGCCGTGTTCGTACGGCGCCGGGCCGGGGCCACCGCGTGGCGCGGCGCCGTCATGGCGACGGTGGGCCTTGCGGGCCTGCTCTCCCTCACGTCCTCGTCGGACTCGCAGAGCCTGGCCGACGCGGAGCGCGTGATGCTCGGCCTCGCCACGGGCGGCGGCGTGCTCGCGCTGATGGTGGCGGCGCACGCGGCGCACCGGCACCCGGTGGTGCGCAGCGTGCTGCTGGCCTGCGCGGCCGGCGCGGCCTTCGGCATCGCCTCGGTCTTCACAAAGACGGTCGCGGTGGACTGGGACCGGGACGTCGCTTTCCTGGAGCAGGCGCCGACGCTCGGGGCCATCGCGGTCCTCGCGGCGGCCGGTGTGCTGCTCTCGCAGGCCTCGTACCGGGGCGCGGGCCTGGCGGCGCCGCTGTCCACGGTGACGGTGGTGAACCCGGTCGTCGCGGCCGCGGTCGGGCTGACCCTGTTCGGAGAATCCTTCCGTCACGGCGTCGCGGGGACGGTCCTTGCGCTGGCCTGCGGTGTCGTCGCGGCCGGTGGTCTGGTCCTGCTGACGACCGAGCGGATCGCCCGGGAGACCTCGACGGTGACCGTGGCCCAGGGCGGCCCGGCGGCGCCGGCGGCTCCCGCGACGGAACGGGTTCAGTCCCACGACTCCGCCGCGGGGACGGGAGAGGGCTCCGCCACCCCGCCCGCGGCGACGCCCGTGCTGCCCGGGGTTCCGTCGCAGCCGCCGTCGTCGGCGCACCGCAGGAGCCGGTCACGGCATCCGCGGCGGCGCGAGCACATCGCGTCCTGAGGTCACCCCGCCGGGCGGGACCGCTCAGATCCGTACGCCACGCGCCCGCAGGTACGCCAGCGGGTCGACGTCGGAGCCGAAGCCGGGCCCCGTCCGCACCTCGAAGTGCAGATGCGGGCCCGTGCTGTTCCCGGTCGATCCCGACCTGGCGATGCGCTGTCCGGCGCCGACCTGCTGGCCGGCCTTCACGGAGAGCGCCGACAGGTGGCCGTACTGGCTGTACTTCCCGTCGGCGTGCCGGATGACCACCTGGTAGCCGTAGCTGCCGCCCCAGCCCGCGGAGACGACCCGGCCCGCGGCGACGGACTTCACGGACGTCCCGGTGGGCACGGGGAAGTCGACACCCGTGTGGTACCCCTTCGACCAGGAGCCGCCTGCCGCGCGGTAGGGCGTGCTGGGCGAGGCGGAGACGGGGGCGGTGGCGCCGGCGGCGGGCTTCTGCGCGCGGGACGCGGAGTGGGGCGAGGGCCGCGACTTCTCCCGCTTCTCGGCGGCGACCTTCTTCTCCGCGGCCTTCTTCTCGGCGGCCTTCTTCTCGGCGGCTTTGCGCTCGGCCGCCTTGCGCTCCGCGGTCTGCTGGCGGGCGCGCGCCTCGGACCGGTCGCCGCTCGGCTCGGCGGCACGCTCCTTGGTCCCCTGGCCGGTCCCCCGCCCGTGGACCGAGAGCCGCTGCCCCGGCGTGATGAAGTCGGGGTCGTCGCCGATGACCCGGCGGTTGGCGTCGTACAGCTGCTGCCAGCCGCCCCGGACCCGGCGCTCGCCCGCGATGCCGGAGAGCGTGTCGCCGTGGACCACCGTGTACATCTCGGCGGTGCCCGCGGTGGACTGCGGGGTCACCTCGGGCTTGACGTCCTTGACGTGGCGCCCGGAGCGCTCCGGTGTGCGCGGCGCGCGGGCCGGGGTGACATCGGGGGTGCCGCCGCCGCGGGTGAGCCCGGCCTTGGCGGAGCACACCGGCCAGGCGCCCGGGCCCTGGGCGCCCAGGACCTTCTCGGCGACGGAGATCTGCTGGCCCTTGGTGGCGCGGTCGGCGCGCGGGGCGTAGGCCGTGCCGCCGTACGCCTCCCAGGTGGACTGTTTGAACTGGAGCCCGCCGTAGAAGCCGTTGCCGGTGTTGACGCTCCAGTTGTTCCCGGACTCGCAGGCCGCGACCTTGGTCCAGGTGTCGACGTCGGCCGCGCCCGCCGTGCCCGCGACGGTGAGCGGGAGCGCCATGCCCGCGCCGCCCGCCGTGACGGTCAGTGACGCGCGGTTGATGCGGTTCGGCTGATACCGGCGGTGCCGGCCCCGTACGGCCATGGGAGGCCCCCTCAGACACACGTCATCACGGATTGCACACAGCGGACACACGACAAGCCCGAAAGCTAGCCGGTCCCACCGATCCGTGACAAGAGCCCGACACCGAGGGGGAGTTGAAAGAACGACGAGCGCCCGCGTACCGAAATGTTCCGCCCCTCAAGCCGCCAAGTACTGCCTGAGCCACCGGAGTTGGACGCCCTGCTGGTAGGGGCCGCCTCCCTCGTGCTCGTTGAAGGCGTACACCTCGATCGAACGCTCGCTGCCCGCATAGGAGTTGAAGGCGGCGAACACCGTCGAGGGAGGGCAGATCTGATCCTGCAGCGCCGTGGAGAAGAGGGCGGGCGGGCGGCCGCGAGCGGCGAAGTGCACGCCGTCGAAGTAGGACAGGGTCTGGAAGACGCGTTCCCGGCCATCCCGGCGTGCCTTCAGATAGAGCCCGATCTCGCTGTACGGGGGAAGGCCCGTCAGGGTCGCCGCCCGCGGGAAGTCGCAGAGGAACGGTACGTCGGGCGCGATGGCGGCCAGATCCGGCACGAGTCCGCCGACCGCGAGGGTGAGACCGCCGCCCTGACTCGTCCCGAGCACGGCGACCCGCGAGGCGTCCACGCACGGATGGGCGCGGACCGCCTCGACGGCACGTACGGCATCGACGTACAGCCGTCGGTAGTAGTAGTCGTGCGGGTCCTCGATGCCGCGGGTCATGAACCCCGGGTATGCGGGCCCGCTGCCCACCGGATCCGGGGTGTCGCCCTGCGCCCAGCCCACGCTGCCCTGCCCCCGGGTGTCCATCACGAGGTGCGCGTAGCCGGCCGCGGCCCACAGCAGATGCATGTGCGGCAGCCCGCGCCCGCCGCCGTAGCCGATGTACTCCACGACGGCGGGCAACGGCTCCCCGTCCTCGGCACCGGCGGGCAGCACGAGCCACCCCTTGACGGGATGCCCGCCGAACCCGGCGTAGGTGACGTCGAAGACGAGGACGCCGGTCAGCGGCAACTCCACCGGCTCGAACCGCGCACCCAGCTCGTGCTCCCGCGCCTCCTGCAACGTCTTCTCCCAGAAGGCGTCGAAGTCCTGGGGCTCGGGGAGATCGGGCCGGTACCGGCGCAGGTCCTCGAGGGGCAGGTCGAAGTGCGGCATGGGCGGCGGCTCCTCGGACGGGTGGACGGGCGGGGAGTGGCTCAGGGTAGGGCAGGGGGTTCGCGCCGGGCAGGCTGACGGGGGTGTTTTCGGGCGGGGTTTCGGGCGGTGTTTCCTGGGCGGTGGGCGGGCTCGGGTCCCGTGCCGGTGAGGGTGCGCCGGTCGACGGGTGAAGGTGCGCCGGTCCGCATGGGACAGCCGAAGGCGGGGGCATGGGCCCGCTCGGGCCACGCCCCCGCCTTCCGGGGGTAGATCTACACGTCCGGCTGCTTCTGCCGGCGGACTACCTCATCGGCCCGGGTTGCGGCTCGGGCTCCGGGTCGGGGCCCGGCTGGGGAATCGGTGCGGGCGGCGGGTCCGGGCTGGGCCGGGGCTCGGGGTTCGGCACGGGGTCCGGGGCGGGGAAGGGCCGCCCGGGCTCCGGCGGTACGGGGTCGGGGTCCGGGAACGGCCGGGCCGGGCCCGGAGTCGGCACGGGATCAGGGTACGGATGGGTCATTGCACTCCTCCAGCCATTGGTACGCCGGTCCAGCCAGTGGTACGCGAGCGGCTCCTCCCCCGCGTACCCGGCACCCCCGCGCCCAAGCCTTCCACGGTTCCGCACGCCTCGCCCGTGACGCTCACCCGGACCGACGAGAAGCCACCGGGACCTACGAGATCCTGACCTACGAACGGCTGTCGGGACCCACGAGGTCGGACCTACGAGACGCGGCCGTCAACCAGCGCGGCCGCCGCCGCGAGCCCCGGCCGGGGGCTGGAGAACACCGGAATCCGCACCTCCGGAACAAGCTCCTCCGCTCCGGCCATGGAGGCCTGCGCCAGCACGATCGCGTCGGCGTCCCGCACGGCACGTACGGCCCGGGCCACACCCCGCGCATACCCCTCGGAGTCACCAGCCTCGAACAGCTCCCACAACCCGTCGAGCAGCTCGGCATGCACCGAAACGGCGCGGCCGGCCCGCCGGGCCTCCTCCTCGACCAGAGCCGTGGTGGGCCCGAGCGTGGACGCGACGGCCCCGAGTACCACGATGCGGGAGCCGGCCGCGACGGCACGGGCAGCCATGGGCCGGTCGACCCTGATGACGGGGACCGCCATGTCCTGACCGACGGCCTCGGCGACGGCGCCGATGGTCGAACAGGTGCACAGCACGGCGCCGGCCCCGTCCCCGGCCGCCCGCACGAGGGCGTCCCGCACGTCGAGGGCGACCGCGTCCGGCCCCTCCTGACGCGCGCGGGTCAGCAGCTCTTCCGCCACGTGGTGCCGGAGCTCCAGCTCGGGGTGGCCGGCGTCGCGCAGGCCGTCGAAGACGGGGACGTGGACGGGCGAGGTGTGCAGAAGGACGAGGGGGACCGCCGGCGGCACCTGCCGGCGGGACACATCCAGCTCGCGCCGCACATGCCCCTGCGCCACCCGCTCTCGCCTGGCCCGCCGCCGGGGCTCCGGCTCCGGGTTGCCGCTCACCACGCCGAGGGGTCCGTCCGGGCCTTGCCGCGCGCCGCGACGGACGCGACGGCGGTGTGCGCCGGCCCGAGGGCGGACTCCGGGGCGTCGCGGACGAAGTACAGGACGTGCCCGAGGACTTCGCCATCCTCGACGGCCTTGAGCACACCCCGTACCCGGTCGTCCCGCAGGTCGATACCGCTCATCCTTCTCCTCACACGCGAGCCGCCCCGGCGAGGAGTCATGCCGAACGGACGTCGGTCAGACGGAGACCGGGCGGCTCGCCGGATTACGCACCATGTCCGGGGCGCCCGGCACGGCCTCCGCCGGGTCGTTCCCGAGGGCCACCACGCGGTTGTCCTCGTCGACGTGCACGACCCGCGGCCGCAAGGCGCGCGCCTCGGCGTCCTCCACCTGGGCGTAGCTGATGATGATCACCTTATCGCCGGGGTGGACGAGGTGCGCGGCCGCGCCGTTGATCCCGATCACCCCGCTCCCGCGCTCGCCCTCGATCGTGTACGTCTCCAGACGGGCGCCGTTGGTGACGTCGACGATGTGGACGAGCTCGCCGGGCAGCAGATCGGCGGCGTCGAGCAGATCCGCGTCGACGGTGACGGACCCGACATAGTGCAGGTCGGCCTGGGTCACGGTGGCGCGGTGAATCTTGGACTTGAACATTGTGCGCATCATCGAGGCACCTCGGAAATGTAGGCTACCCGCCTGCGTTTTTGCAGGTCAGGTGCGGTCTCGACACCATACAACAAGTCGCCTGTTCGAATAGCTGTGTCTGTGATATCGGCGCGGGCCGGGGACGCGACCACGGGAAAGGGGTGGCCCCGCCCGGAACGGCGGGATCCACCCCTTCATCTACGGGTTCTGAGAGTTCTACGGGTGCGGGGCGCTCACATGGAGGCAGACGGCGGATGGCTCTGGTCGGAGGCCGGTGCGATGGCGGCATCGGCGTCGACGTCCGCGTCCGCGTCCGCGTCGAGGAGCTCGTCGCGGAGTTCACGGATCCGCCGGATGCCCTCTTCTCGGGTGTCGGCCATGTTCAGGACGTCGGTGACACCGGTGACCTCGAACAGCCGCGCGATGCCGGGCTGGTAGGGGCCGGCCAGAACGAAGGGCCGCTGGGCGTGCAGGTGATCGCCGTGGGCGCGCAGGATCACGTTGAGCTGGGTGCTGTCGGCGAAGGTGAGGCCGGACAGGTCGAGTAGCGTCCCGTCGGTAGGGCCCTCGGTGAGGGCGCGGGACAACGCGAGCGTCGCCTCGGTGGTGTCTTCGAGGTCCAGCTCGTTGCGGAAGCAGACGACGGTGACCCGGTCCTGTCGGGTGACGTCGATGCTCTGTCTGTCGAAAACCATGCCCAGACCCTCCCACACGTCTGGGAGCATGTGACCGGGGTATGTGCCAGAAATCGTAGGCCAAGGCCGAGGATGGAGCGGGGCGTTCGGGACGTACCCCCGGGCGGAAATCCTGTCCCGGCAAGGCGGGCAGGGCCGAGATGGGCGTGGAGCCCGCGCCACCGGGCAGGCGGGGGTATACCGGAGAAACGAAAGCGGTGACCGAACATGAACGGGGAAAGGGCCAATGCCGGGATGGGTGTAGCCGAGGCAGTGGAATCAGTGGCGACAGACGAGATCAGCTGTGCGGATGCCCGGTCCGCGGTTCGCTCGGCGCTGGTGGAGGTGTGCCGCGGGCTGCCGCGGCCCGAGGCGCAACGCCTGCACGACGACGCGCTGCTCGTGGCCAGCGAACTGGCGGCCAACGCCCTCCTGCACGCCGGCGGTGTGACCCGCTTCGGCGTCTCCATAGAGGGTGCCGAGCTGCGGCTGCGGGTGGGGGACGCCAGCCGCGAGGTGCCGCAACGGCAGCCGACGGTCCGGGGCATGCCGGGCGGGCACGGCTGGATGGTGATCCAGCGCCTGTGTTCGCGCCTGGACGTCGAGGTCGAGCCGGACGGCAAGACGATCACCGCCGTGCTGGCGCTGCCCGGGCCACTCACCTCGTCGCCCGCTCCGGCCGGAGTGTGATCTGGCATACCCACATACGATGCATGGCTCCTCGAGCTGCGGGTAACCGCAAGCACGCGAGCAGAGCACGCGCCGACCGAGCAGGACCGGCACGAGCAGAGCAAGCAGGAACATCAGGTCTACGAAAGGGGCGGGACACCATGAGCAGCGTGGCAGTCGACGAACAGAGGCACACCGCGACCCGGGCGGTCCAGGAGTCCCTGATCGAGCGCGCCTACGCCGACCCCTCCTCGGTCCGTCCCACGGATGCCCGTGAGATCGGCCGGCACTTCTTCGACCGGCTCACCCGTCTCGAAGAGGGCACGCGCGAGTACAGCTACGTGCGCAACTGCCTGATCGAGATGAACCTCTCCCTCGTGCAGTACGCGGCCTCCCGCTTCAAGCACCGCGGGCAGCAGGAGATGGAGGACATCGTCCAGGTCGGCACCATCGGCCTGATCAAGGCGATCGACCGGTTCGAGCTCACCCGCGAAGTCGAGTTCACCTCCTTCGCGGTGCCTTACATCACCGGCGAGATCAAGCGCTTCTTCCGCGACACCTCCTGGGCGGTGCACGTGCCGCGCCGGCTGCAGGAAGCCCGTATCGAACTGTCCAAGGCCACCGAGGAGCTGCGCACCCGCCTCGGCCGCTCCCCCTCGACGGCCGAGCTGGCGGAACTGATGCAGCTCGACCCGTCCGAGGTCACCGAGGCGCAGAAGGCCTCCAACGGGTACAGCAGCGTCTCGCTGGACGCCGCCGTCGCCGGCAAGGACGACGAGTCCGACACGATGCTCGCCGACTTCATCGGCGTCGACGAGGACCGCTTCGAGCTCGTGGAGAACTTCCACTCCCTCGCCCCGCTCATCGCGGACCTGGACGAGCGCGAGCGCCGCCTGATCCACCTCCGCTTCGTCGAGGAGCACACCCAGAGCGACATCGCCGCCGAGCTGGGCTGCTCGCAGATGCATGTCTCCCGCCTGATCAGCAAGCTCATCGCCAAGCTCCGCACGGGCCTGGCGGCAGCCGAGTAACCCCTCCCCCTCCCTTCCTCCTGACTCGACCTGGAGCTCCGTGCCGCCCGCCGGCGGCCACGGGGCTCCTTTCGGTCCGAGGGCGAGTCGCGCCCACCGAAGGGCGAGTCGCGCCCACGCCGCGCCGCAACTCGGCCGTGGAAAAAGTGCGTTGACGTTCCTCGGGGCCGTGGTCGACCATCGCTGCTCATGGTGCGAAGTGAGATGTGGGACGAGCAGACCGCGCGGAGCTACGACACCCCGGGGACCGGCATGTTCGCACCGGAGACCCTGGGGCCGACAGTGGACCGCCTGACGGAGCTCGCCGAGGGCGGCCGGGCGCTGGAGTTCGCCGTCGGGACCGGCCGGGTGGCAGTGCCGCTCGCGGAGCGGGGGGTCGCGGTCAGTGGGATCGAGTTGTCGGAGCCGATGCTCCACCAGCTGCGCACCAAAGCAGACGAGGCGGCCATCCCGGTGGCCGTCGGCGACATGGCCACCGCGCACGTCCCGGGCGAATTCCAGCTCGTCTATCTCGTCTACAACACCATCTCCAACCTGCTCACCCAGGCCGAGCAGGTGGCCTGTTTCCGGAACGCCGCACGCCATCTCGTGCCGGGCGGGCGCTTCGTCGTCGAACTGGGGGTCCCCGAGGTACGCAAGCTGCCGCCGGGGCAGCAGGCCGTGGTCTGGGAGTCGACGGCGGACTACATCGGGCTCGACACGTATGACGTCCTGCATCAGCAGGTGGTCTCACACCACTTCAGGTTCGACGCCGGGACCGGCCGCGAGGCGCTCCTGTTCCGCAGCCCGCACCGATACATCTGGCCGGCCGAACTCGACCTGATGGCCGAGCTGGCCGGCATGACGCTGGAGTGCAGGCACGCGGACTGGACGGGGCAGGAATTCACCGCGGAGTCGCGCTCTCACGTATCGGTCTACCGGAAGGCCACCGCACGCTGACCGAACGCCGGCGGACCCCGGTCGGCCGTGCCGGCTGCGCGCGTTACATCCCGGCTTGCAGGCGGAGGCCCGCCAGAGTCAGGTCCAAGGCCGCGAGGAACTGGTCGCGGTCGTCGTGGCCGGCGAACTCGTCGACGATCTGGTGCACGAAGGGGAAGTCCGTCACGTCGAGTGAGCGCCACTTCTCGGCGAAGCGATTGAGGAACACGTCCCGGTCCACTTGGCCGTCGAGCAGCTCCTGTGGGATTTCCATGCCCAGGTCGGCCGCCGTGCCGACGACGACTCCCGTGATCGCCGAAACGGCGTGGAACCGCTGCCTGGGCGTGAGGTTCAAGCGGAGTGTCTGCTCGCCCAACTTCTCGTACAGCCGCAACGAGTGGCCCTGGACGTCGGTGTTGCGCATGAAGTACGCGGACAGCCAGGGCCGGTCGATCATCGCGTCGAACAGGGTGACGGCCATCGCGCGCAGATCGGCGATCGGGTCGTCGCCGAGGGGCTGGTCCTCCACCGCGGCCAGGATCTCCCCGATCGCGTGGTCGGTGGCGCGGTCGAGCAGTTCGTCCTTGTTCGAGACGTACCAGTAGATCGTGCCGACGCCGGTGCCGAGCCGGGCGGCCAGGGCCCGGAAGGTCAGTGCCGATCCGCCGGCCTCGTCCAGGAGGGCGACGGCTGCGGTGAGGACGGCCTCCATGGAGTGCGAAGCGCGCCTGCGTCCTCGGGCGGGGGCTTCGGCGGGGCGGGTTCGCGGGGCTGTCATGACACCCATCCAATCACGTATTGCACGACATCGAACTGCGTTCTATAGTCGAACGACGTTCCATCATCGAACAATGTTCGTTCATCGAATCGTGTTCCACGTAGAGCGTCGTTCGGTGAACGACGACGTCCAGAGAGGAGGCCGGCCATGACCACGACAACCGAGCCCGCCGAGCCCCAGCCCGCCATAGCCCGCACGGCCCGCACCTACCCATCGCTGCGCGCGGCGTGGATTCCGCTGGCCGCGCTCTGCCTGGCCTTCTTCGTCGAGATGGTCGACAACACCCTGCTGTCGATCGCGCTGCCCACGATCGGCCGTGATCTCGGCAGCGGTACGACCGCCCTGCAGTGGGTCACCGGCGCGTACTCGCTGACGTTCGGGGGGCTCCTGCTGACGGCGGGATCCATGGCCGATCGCTTCGGACGCCGACGCGTGCTGCTGGTCGGCCTCGCCGTGTTCGGCCTGATGAGCCTCTGCGTCATCGCCGTCGACTCCGGCGGGCAGCTCATCGCCCTGCGGGCCGGGCTCGGCGTCGCCGCCGCGGCCATGGCGCCCATCACCAACTCGCTCGTCTTCAGACTGTTCGACGACCAGGCGCTGCGCATGCGCGCGATGACCCTGATGATCGTCGTCGGGATGTCCGGGTTCGTCCTCGGCCCGCTTCTCGGCGGCACCGCACTCGCCCACGTGAGCTGGCAGTGGCTCCTGCTGATCAACGCGCCGATCGCCCTGATCGCGGCCATCGGCGTGCGGCTCGGTGTCGCGGCCGACCGGCCCGAGGACCTCACCAAGGACCGGCTCGACCTGCCGGGCACCGTCTTGAGCGTCCTGACCATCGGTCTGGCCTGCTACGCGCTGACCAGCGGCGTCGAGCACGGCTGGCTCTCCGCCACCACGATCGCGTCGGTTCTCGGCGCCGTGATCGCGGGCATCGCGTTCGTGTGGCACGAGCGCCGCAGCAAGGCCCCCATGCTGGACCTCAAGATCTTCTCCGGCGGTACCGTCCGCGGCGCGGCCATCGCCCAGGTCGGAACGTCCATCGCGATGGCCGGCGTGATGTTCGGGCTCATCCTCCACTTCCAGTACGCCTACGGGTGGAGTCCCGTACGGGCAGGCCTGGCGAACCTGCCGATCATCGTGACCATGATCATCGCGACTCCCCTGTCGGAAGGGCTCGCGAAGAGGTTCGGCCATCGTGTCGCCTGTCTGGTCGGTGCGGCCTGCCTGGCCGGCGCTCTGGGCGGGCTCGCCTGGGGTGTGGAGCACGGGTACATCGCCATCGCGGTCTGCATGGTCGTGATGACCGTCGGGCTGCGCACCGTCATGACGATCTGCGCCATCGCCCTGGTCGAGGCGATGCCGGAGAACCGCACCTCGATCGGCACGGCGCTCAACGACACCGCCCAGGAGGTCGGAACCAGCGTCGGCACCGCGGTCGTCGGCACCCTGATCGCCGCCCTGGTCACCACGGAGCTGCCCGCCGGTGCCTGGAGCAGCGGCCTCGTGCAGTCGTTCTTCCACGGCGAGCGCATTACGTACGCCGTGCTGGCGGTGATCGTCGGCGTGATCGCGGCCGTCGGCGCCTCCACCCTGACCAATTCGCACTCCGTGGAAGAGGCTGCCTGAAGTCCAGTCCACGGGCTCGGCCATGCCCGCCCTGCGTACGCGGGCGCGCTCCCCGGGTCACTCGGGCGTCGGCCCGCTCCCAGCAGCGCGCTCCCGGGGGTTGCCCCCACCCCGGATCCGGATGGTCGCCCCATCCCGCGGCGCGGCACGCCCGGTCACGCTGGGATGAAGCGGGCGGACGAGTGCGTACGGCCGCGCCGGCGGCTCCGGCGGCTCCGGCGGGAACGTGCCGCCCGTCCGGCCGCCGCATCTCCCACGCACCTCCCACGCCCGAGGACGCACATGACCAGGACGCACCTGCCCAGGACGCAACTGACCACGTACAAGCGAGCGTTCGGCGCCCTGCTCGCGCTGGCCGCGGTGGCCGGTGTCACCGCCGGCGCGCGACCCGACGACGCCCGGGCACGGTCGGAGACCGTCCCACGCGCCACCACCGACCACCCCCGGCTCCGCGCGCTCCTGCACCGGCTGAGCACGACCGACGGCAGCCCCGGCGTGCTGGTCGCGGTGCGGGACCGGTCCGGCCGCGCGGTGCTGACCAGCGGCGTCGCGGACGTACGGCGGCACACGCCCCTGCGCGCGGACAGCAGGTTCCGGATCGGCAGCATGACCAAGCCCTTCGTGGCGACCGTCGTGCTGCAACTCGTGGGCGAGGGCCGCGTGGTCCTCGACGCGCCGATCGAGCGCTATCTGCCCGGCGTCGTCCGCGGCCACGGCAACGACGGGCGGAAGGTCACGGTCCGCCAGCTTCTCCAGCACACCAGCGGCCTGCCCGACTACCTCGACGACCTCAAGCCGCAGGACATCATCGAGCACCCGCTCACCCACTACGACACCCGCGACCTCGTACGGCTCGCGCTCACCCACCGCCCGGACTTCGAGCCGGGCGCCCAGGTGCGGTACTCCAACACGGGCTACCTGCTGGCCGGCCTGCTCATCGAGCGGGTGACCGGGCACACGTACGCCGATGAGATCCGCCGACGCGTCATCGCACCGCTCCATCTGCGCCGGACGTCCCTGCCGGGCGACGCCACGGGGATCCGCGGCCCGCACCCGCGCGGCTATGTGCGGACGGGCAAGGGCGAGCCGCTCAAGGACCTCACCGCGCTGAACCCCTCCTTCGCGGGCCCGAGCGGCGACATGATCTCGAACGGCGCCGACATGAACCGTTTCCTGGACGCGCTCGTACGCGGCCGGCTGCTCCGCCCCGCCCAGCTCCGCCAGATGATGAAGACCCGGCCGACCGGCTCCCCGGACGGCGGGGCGTACGGGCTCGGCCTGGAGAGTCACCCGCTGCCGTGCGGTGGCCTTGCGTGGGGTTACGACGGTGGCGTACCCGGCTATCAGACGATCGGCGCGGTCACGGTCGACGGCAGACAGGCCACCGCCATGGCGAACCTCTATCCCGGCGAGGCGCAGGCCCAGGACGACGACATGCGAGCCGTCATCCCGACGGCGCTCTGCGCGGCGGACGACGGCTGACGGTGACTTCCGGCCACCCGAGGGGCGGTCCGGTGCCGGATTTGCCCTCCCGCACCGAGAGACCCAGGAGCCGCCTTGGTGTGAACGACTGTTCATTTCGGGCCTGTTGGAGCTCTTCAGGAGGCCGAGACGCATCGCCCTCCTGACCTTGAGCGGCCGGGTGACTCACATCGACGCACAGGCCTACCGCTGACCAGCGGTGAGATGGTGGACGGCTGACGTCTCCTTGCGCCGGGCCCAGCGCTGATTCCATCGTCACCGCGACCGCTCCGTCACCCGAGGTCACCACCGGAAGCGACACCTCGGCTCCCCCGCTGGCCGAAAACCTCAGCCGAATTAGGAGTCACGGCCACCACCCACCGTACTCAGCGGCCGAATTCCCTTGGCTCGATAGGGGCCTTGACCATGATGAAACGTGACAGAGAGCCTGTTCGGGGACGGAAGACCCAGAAGCCTACTCCCGTTTCATCTTCCACTCACGCATGGAGGTTCCATGGACATCGAGATGAACACAGACATCGAGAGCGACCTCGGTGAACTCGAGGTGCTCGAGATGGATGAGCTGCAAGTCAGCGGTTCGTCCACGGCCTACAACTACATCGCCAAGAACGCGGACCGTTCCTCGGACATACCGGCCGCCTGACCGGTCCGACTGAAGCGCTCCGTGAGGGGCTCACAAGCCGAGGTCCGAGCTCCACCCGCTTGTGAGCTCCTTCGGTGCCGGTCGACTCAGTGGGATCAGGACGGATGGCATGGATCTCTTGCTGCTCTTTCCGCCGTTGACGGAGGCGACCCTCTTTCCGTATCTGAGCCTGCCCTATCTCGCCGGTCACGTCCGCCGGTCCGGTTACAGCGCGCATCAGGTCGACCTGAGCATCGAACTCGTCCATCGGCTTCTCGACGGGCCGGCGCTCGAACGGGAGGCCGCCGCTCTGGACGCGGCGCAGGAGTTGCCCGTCTGGTACCGCGCGGCGGTGGCCGACGCCGCCCTGCAGCATCTCGGGGAGATACGTGACTTCGTCCTGGCGAAGGACCCGGCACCCCGTCTCGGCCCCGTACGTGCGGTGCGCCTCGCCCGGCAGTCCGCCCAACTGATCCTGCGTGACTCGCCGTTGTCTCAGGTGTGGGACGACTTCGCTGCACTCGACCAGGCGGTGCTCCAGCTGTCCGAAGTGCGAGTGGATTCCCTCGACTTCGCGAGCCGGACGTTGCACGCCCTCCTGACCGAGGCTCTCGGCACTTCCGCGCCTCGGGCAGTCGGCATATCCGTCGCCTTTTTTAGCCAGTTGGCGCCGGCGCTGCTGATCGCCCGATGGATACGGCAGCTTCTCCCGGGCACGCCCATCTGCCTCGGCGGACAGCAAGTCATGTTGCGGCACGACGAATTGGCGGCGATGACCTCCGTACGTACCTCAGTCGACGCGCTCTGCTTCACGGCGGGCGAAGAATCCCTGGAGCGTTGGCTGGGCCATCTCACCGGCAAGGCACCCCGCCCCACCGACAAAGCGCCCTGCTCCGACGTGCCGGGAATGAGGTGGCTGAACCCCGACGGCGCGACGCCCCCCAGCCGACCGCCCGCGCTCCACTTCAAAGATGTCGGCGCACCCGATTACGACGGGTTGAAGGTGCACTCCTATCTCAACGACACCGTCGTCCTCTCCATGGTGTCCTGTGTGGGCTGTTACTGGGGACGCTGCATCTTCTGTTCCTACGGCAACAGATCCCTCGAACGCGGGGCCTACCAACAGGGTTCTCCGCAACAGCTCGCGGACACGGTCCGCCGGATCGTGGAGAGCACCGGAATCGACTTCGTCACCGTCGTCGACGAGAACACCAATCTGCGACTGCTCGCCCGCACCATGCGGCTCGTACGCGAGAGCGGTCTTCGTGTCCGGTTCAACACGCGCAACCGTCTCGAACCGATCCTGCTCGACCCGGGCTTCTGCAAGGAACTGGCCGAACTCGGCTGTGAGGGAATGGCCGTCGGCTATGAGGGCGTCACACAGCGACTGCTCGACAGACTGGACAAGGGTGTTCGCGCGGCGGACTTCCAGACCATCCTCGACAATCTCGCGGCAGCAGACATTCAGGTCAACTTCTCCGTCATGGGCGGACTTCTGGACGAGACCGAGGAGGAAGCCGAGGAGTCGCTCCGCTTCCTCGAACGCAACCGTGAGAAATTCGCCGTCGACGCCTTCGAACTCATGGTGGCCGAGCCGGGAACCCTGCTTGTCACGGACCCACAACGCTTCGACGTGATCCTGGACGGCTCCGACACCTTCGCCGACAACCGCGAACTCAACTACTTGGGCGGCAGGTTCGGCAGACGGCACACCACCGTCGGCGGGCCCGCCCGCCCCGACATGCTGCGGCGGCTGAAGTACGGCATGCGCCGGATCGCCGCGGCCGAAGACAGTCCCATCGAAGCCGCCGCTCAGCGCTCGGCGCAGCACAGTGCGCTGCGCCCGCACCCATGGGTCCGCTGCGCTCCACCGAGGTTCGACACCCAAGGCCCGGGCGGTGGTTCGGCCTTGCTGGCCGATCCGGTACGGGAGCAGGTGTACTCCCTCCCGAAGAGCCACGTGGCCCTTGGCTCCGCGCCCGGCGAACCCCTGATCGCGACCAGTGCGCACGGCCGGACCCTGCTCGGCAAACTCGCCGCCGCGGACGTCGGAGTCATGTGCGACGCACCGCGACCGGCCGCCACCCGTCCGTCACGCTGAAGGAGTCACACGGTGCACATCACCTTGGTCAACATGCCCTGGGCCTCCATCGACTTCCCTTCCCTGGCCCTGGGACTTCTCAAGCGTCGCGTCGCGGACGAGTTCCCGGACAGCCGCGTCGATGTCGTGAACGCCAATCTGGACTATCTCGACTGGATCACCGCACGCGCAGGCCTGACGCGCGAGGAGTACAACTTCTGCTGGGACTCCTATTTCACCGGCTACAGCGAGTGGATCTTCTCCTCCGCCCTGTACGACGATCCGCAGTGGCGCAATGCGGAATTCGCGGACCTCGTGGCGGGGTCGGTGCCGGGAGACATGCTCAACAAGGGGCGGCAACTGCACGCGCTGGCCCCCGAGTACATCGCGTCCCTGGTCGACCGCATTCTCGCCGAGCGGCCCGATGTCGTCGGCTTCTCGACGACCTTCGCGCAGAACAGCGCCGTCCTCGCCGCCGCCAGGCTCATCAAGAAGACCGCGCCCGAGGTGTGCGTCGTGCTCGGCGGCGGCAATTGCGACGGCCCGCAGGGGGCGGCGCTGCACCGCGGCTTTCCTTTCGTGGACTACATCAATCGCGGTGAAGGCGAGGTGTCGTTCACGCGGCTCCTCGCCTGCCTTCGCGACGGGTCGGACCCCGGGGACATTCCCGGGCTCTGCTGGCGCGACGCGGAGGGGACCTCGCACGCGAATGCGATGAGCGCGGCCCCTCTGCCCGCGTCGGCGCTGGTGACGCCGGACTACACGGACTACTTCGAACAACACGCGGCCTCGCGCGCCAGGGCCATGGCCGAGCCCCATCTGGTGCTGGAGAGTTCACGCGGCTGCTGGTGGGGCCAGAAACACCATTGCACCTTCTGCGGGCTCAACGGTTCGTTCATGGAATTCCGCAGCAAGAGCCCGGACCACTTCGTCGACGAGCTGCTCGCGATGACGGAACGCCACCAGGTGCTCAATGTCGCCGTGGCCGACAACATCCTCGACATGACCTATCTGCGGTCGGTGGTCCCGAGGCTCGCGGAGGCCGAATGCGACCTGCGCATCAGTTACGAGATCAAGTCCAACATGCGCCGCGAACAGCTCGGCTCCCTCGTCGCCGCCGGCATTCACTACGTACAGCCCGGCATCGAAAGCCTCAGCGGCCGCGTCCTGAAGATCATGGACAAGGGGGTGACCGGCTGCCAGAACGTACGGATGCTGCGCGACGCGGAATCGGTGAGCCTCGGTGTCGTATGGAACTACCTCTTCGGCTTTCCGGCCGAGACCGAAGAGGACTACGACTCGGTGATCGACCAGTTCCCCGCGATCCATCACCTCGCTCCCCCCAACGGAGTCACCCGCATAGCCATCGAGCGCTTCAGCCCCTATTTCAACCGACCGGAACTCGGCTTCGGCGACCTGCGGCCCGCCGCCCACTACGCGGTGATCTACGACCTTCCGGAGTCCGAACTCCGCGACATGGCCTACGTGTTCGACGCGGCACACCAAGGAATCTCCACCGCGCACGCGGAGCGACTGGAGAAGGCCGTCGAGACCTGGTGTCACGAGTTTCCCCGCGGGAGGCTGACACAAGTCGACCTGACGCATTCCATCGTCCTCACCAACACCCGGCCCGGTTACGCCTGGAGGACGTTGCACATCGAGGAACCCTGGGAGATGACCGCCTTCCGTCTGCTGGAACAGCCTTGCACCGGCGATGTGTTGGCGAAGAAGCTCCGGGAAGGCGGGCACGACATCGCCGCGGAGGACGTGTCGGCCCTGCTGGCCCACTGGCGCACACTGGGCCTGCTCTTCGACGACGGCGGCCAGACCGTGCACGTCGTTCCGTACGCGGCCAATCAGGATCTGATGCGCTGGGTGACCCGCGAGGGCAGCCCGGCGCTGGTGCCCGCGCTGCTCGACGACGCGAACTGCCGCACAGCGGGAGCGAGCGCGGCTACGGCTACGGCTACGGCTACGGCTACGGCTACGGCGACAGGAACGGCGCTTCAGTGTTGGCGGGAACGCGACCAGGTGGCGCGCGCCCGGGACGGCATGTACCTGGGCGAGGTCCCGTACGAGGACTCGGCGGTGGAGACCGTGTCGGACCTGTTCGCACGGGGCGCCCGGCATGTCGCCCTGCCCGAGCCCGTGGTCCTCGGCCCCGGTGATCTCGACAGCGACCGGAGGGCGGTCCGGGGGCTCACCCATGTGCGCGAGTCGACCGGGCACGGCATCTCCGTCGACTGGGACCTGGACCTAGGCGCCGAGATCGGGCAATGGCGGCTGTTCAGCCACCTGTTTCCACCGCGTTCCTTGGCAGGCCCCGACGGTGACGCCGTCCTCGACCAGTGGCGTGCCACGTTCCACATGAACAAGTGCGGCTACCGGCGTGGCAGGAGCTTCGTCGAGGTCACCGACCTGCGGCACGGGGCGCAGCGGCGTGTCGTCATGCGCAAGGTGCACAAGGGCAAGCTGGCGTCACTCCTCGACGGCGCCGCGGTCTCGGATTTCCGGCAGCGAGAAATCGAAGCGTTCGTGAAGGCGGGACTCGTGCACCGGGTCGGCTCCGTTCTGTGGTGGCTGCCCTCCCGCATCTCCCGCTGGCCGGTCGTGCGCTGAAGAGGCAATCGTCAGCAGAGGATCATCGTCGGCAAACGACCGTCGTCAGCAGAGGGGAATCAACCACCATGCCTCACGGCGAAGCCGCTGTGCCGCTGCGCTCCCTCAACGCGGCCGAGTGGGACCGCACTTACGGTTCCGCCGTCGCCGGCTGGGACGAGGAGCCGCCGCCCGTGCTCGGTGAACTCCTCGCCGAGCACGCCCCGCCCCCGGCCCACGTACTGGACGTCGGCTGCGGGCTCGGCACCACTGCGCGGTGGCTCGCCGACCGCTCGTACACGGTGACGGCCTGCGACTTCTCGGCCCGGGCCATCGCTGCGGCCCGGCGCCGCACCCCGGCCGGTTCGGCGGTGCGGTACGAGGTTCTTGACGTCACCGACCACACTCCCCCGGGCCCGTTCCCGGTGGTCCTCGACCGCGGTGTGCTGCACACCCGCCCCACGCGGCACGAGCGCCGTACGTTCGCCGTGGCGATGGCCCGGATGTGCCGGCCCGGCGGGCTGTGGATCCACGTCGGGGCCGCCGCGCTCAGCGAGGAGGACGCCCTCGACCAGTCCAGCGGACCGTCCTGGACCACCGAGGAGAGCTTCCGCTCCGCCGTGACCTCCTGGTTCACGGTGCTCGACCTGCGCATCGCGGATTTCGGCCGCCGGAAGGGCGTCACGGACTGGCCCGCCCGGTACGCAGTGCTCCGGCGGAACCAAGACTGACCAGGTGGCCGCCCCTATTTCCCGCGCAGCAACGCGCACACGAAGTTCTCCTCCACCGTCCGCAGCCGCGCCAACAGCTTCGGCTTGTTCGTCTTGTTGATCTGGGTGGTGAGGGAGACGGTCAGCGACCGCTTGCCGTCCGGGGTGGCGGCGATCAGCTGCGTGTAGCCGGGGAAGTTGCCCGTATGGCCGTACACCACGCCGCAGCGCGTGCTGTACCGGAAGAGGGCGAGACCGGCCTTGTTCTGCCCGGGGCCCGCGGGTTCGGATGCGCCGTTCACCCAGTGCAGCTGCTGGTCCCGGGTGCGGTCGGAGATCAGCTTTCCGCCCGCGTAGCCGCGGATGAAGGCCGTCATGTCCTTCGGTGTCGAGACGATCCCGCCCGACGCCCACACGCCCGACGCGCTCAGCACCTCGCTGACGTCCTCGGGCGGGTTCGACGGGGTGACGTCGTAGCCGTGCATGTACGGCTGGGGCATCCGGTAGCCCTGCGGCAGGCTGGTGCCGCGCAGGTTCAGCGGGCGGTACACGAGCCTCTCCAGCAGGGCCTCGTAACGCTGTCCCGTCGCCGCCTCGGCCATCAGGGCCACGGCGATGTTGTCGGAGTTGGAGTACGCGTACCGGGATCCCGGGCGGAACGCCAGCGGCTCGTCGGCGGCGAAGTCCAGCAGCCGGCGGGAGTCGAAGTGGCGGCGCGGATCCTCGGTCACCAGCTTCAGGAACTCCGGGCTCGCGCTGAAGTCCGGCAGGCCGCTGGTGTGGTTCAGGAGCTGCCGCAGCGTGACCCGGTGCCAGGCGCGCGGCAGCCGGGGAAGCACCTTGCCGATGGTGTCGTTAAGGCGCAGCTTGCCGCGGTCGACGAGCCGGAGGGCGACCGCGCCGCTGTACGCCTTGGCCGTGCTGGCGATGCGCATGTGGTCGGTGACCCGGATCGGCCGGCCGGAGCCGGTCTCGGCGACGCCGGCCCGGTACACCTCGGTGCGGGATCCGCGCTTGAGGACGGCGATCGCTCCGGGCGGGCCGTCGGGCGCGGTGGTCAGTTCCCGCAACTGCTGTCGCAGTGCGCGGCTGTCGTCGGCGGGGTCGGGGGCTTTGGCGGCCTGGGCCGGGGCCTGCACGAGGCCGGTGACACATGCGGCGGCCAGCAGGGCGACGAGGGGGAGGCGGAGCTGCGGGGATCGGGAAAGCGGCACGGGATGGCTCCTGGAGCGGCAGCGCGAGGGGACGGGCGTCCAGCTTCACCCGGCGGTCGGGAATCCGCGCGCGGCTCTGCTCCATCCGGCCGCGGGTCCCGTTGTACGGGGGTACGGGGGTACGGGGGTACGGGGACGGTACGCGGGTCCGCGCCGAGCCCGACCCCGCCACTCCACGCCACGCCCCACCCCGCTCAGCCCACCACCGTGACCCGCACCCCCAGGTCGCCCAGGGCCGACAGCTCCCCCGTGGGTGCGTGGGAGTCGGTGATGAGGGTGTGCACGCCGGCCGCGGGGCAGATCTTGGCGAAGGTGGTCCTGCCGATCTTGGAGTGGTCGGCGACCACGACGGTACGGCTGCCGTGGGCGGCGAAGGCGCGGTCGGTCGCGGCCTCCAACTGGTCGTACGTGGTGCAGCCGTGGGCCGCGCTGATGCCGTCCACGCCGAGGAAGGCGATGTCCGTGTGGTGGTCGGCGAGGGTCTTCTCGGCGATGGGGCCGACGAGTTCGTAGCTCTGGCTGCGGGCGGTCCCGCCGATCACGATCAGCGTGACGTGCGGGCGGAGCACCAGGTTCGCCGCGATGTTGACGGCGTTGGTGACGATGGTGACCGGGCCCCGGTCGGCGAGGATACGGGCCACTTCGGTGGTGGTGGTGCCGCCGGTGAGGCCGACCACCGCGCCGTCGGGCACGAGGGCGGCGGCGGCTCGTGCGATGGCCTGTTTCTGCGGGGAGCGCTGGTCGGCGCGGTGCTGGAGGGGGAGCTCGATGCTCGATCCGCTGGGGAGCGCGCCGCCGTGCGTACGGTCGAGCAGCCGCTGCTCGCTCAGGTGCCGCAGATCGCGGCGGACCGTGGCCTGCGAGACGCCGAGCAGCCGCGCGAGCTGCGTCACGTCGGCGCTGCCCTGCGCGGCGACGTGATCGAGTATCCGCGCGTGGCGGTCGCTTCTGAGCACGCGGTGAGCATAGGTCTGACGAGCACGTTCGCTCAGGGATCGCGCACAATTCACGCGTGCTGATGCGCGGTTGAGCGGTGATTCGGTCAAAACCGATCTCTTGACATGGCTGAAGGGGATCGCTTTACTCCCTGGCAACGCCGGTGTCGAGCACGCGGCGCAGAGGTACGCCCAGCCGGTAGTTGGCCTTCGCCATGAGCCCGGACTGAGTCGCCAGGGCCCTTCGGGGGTTCCGAGGCGGGGCCGTGCCCTCCACAGCTGGAGCTCACCGATGAGCCTCAACCATGTTGTGCGCAGGTGTATGACGGCGGCCGCGGCCCTCACGGCCACCGCGGCGGCCTGCCTGCTCGCCCCCTCCTCCGCTGCGGCCGGTCCGTCGGACGTCGAACTGCCCTCCCCGCGGGCCGGTTTCGACTACCAGATCGGCGGCGCCTACAGCCCGCCCGCCGGCGTGCGCACCGTCAGCCGCGACCGCGGCGCCTCCCCCGCCGCCGGCCTGTACAACCTCTGTTACGTCAACGCCTTCCAGGCCCAGCCGGGCGCCGAGCAGGAGTGGGACCCCGACCTGCTGCTGCGGGACGCGAACGGTGACGTCGTCTACGACGGCGACTGGGGCGAGGCCGTCCTCGACATCCGTACCGCCGGCAAGCGCCAGCGGATCGCCGCCAAGGTCAACGGGTGGATCGACTCCTGCGCCGACAAGGGTTTCCAGGCCGTCGAGCCCGACAACTACGACACGTACACCCGCTTCCCCGACCACCTGAAGGCGGGCCAGGCCAAGGCCTTCATCGCGCTGCTGTCCGCGCACGCCCACGACAAGGGGCTGGCCGTCGCGCAGAAGAACACGCCGGATCTGGCGGCCGACCGCGAGGAGACCGGCCTCGACTTCGCCGTCGCCGAGGAGTGCGGGGAGTGGGACGAGTGCGGGAAGTACACGGACGCGTTCGGTGACCACGTCCTCGTCGTCGAGTACTCGGCCGACGGTCTGCGCAAGGCCTGCGCGGGCTGGGGCGACCGGCTGAGCATCGTCCGCCGCGACGTCGGCGTCTCGCCCGCGGGCGGCAGCGGGTATCTCCGGCAGACCTGCTGAGCGGTATCGGCGCATCACCGCCCGCGGAGTGCCTTCCGCCGGATCGCCGACCGCCGGGTTCCGGACGTCCGGGACCCGGCGCCCCCGCCACCCGCGCCCCCTTCTCCGCCTCGCGCCCGACCCCCTGGAGGTAGTGATGTCAGCAGTCCCCCGCGCGCCCGGCGCCGTGACGCGGCGCGGTGTGCTGCGCGTCGGCGGAGCCGGCGCGCTCGCGGCGGCCGGCGGCGGCCTGGCCGGCTGCGCGGCGGGCGCCGCCGACGGAGTGGGTGACGACGGCCGCGTCACGATCCAGATGTGGCACGGCCAGAACGACACCGCGGCCAAGGTCATCAAGAGCCTC
This sequence comes from Streptomyces sp. NPDC005863, assembly GCF_042871345.1. Taxonomy (NCBI): domain Bacteria; kingdom Bacillati; phylum Actinomycetota; class Actinomycetes; order Kitasatosporales; family Streptomycetaceae; genus Streptomyces; species Streptomyces sp. NPDC005863. The sequence goes on from NZ_JBIAII010000002.1 coordinate 279,094, forward strand.
GCCGCCGAGTTCGAACGCGCCCACCCCGACATCCGCGTCGACATGGGCGGCGGCGTGCTGGCCGACGCCATGCTGCAGAAGGTGACGGCCGCGCTCGCCTCCGGCGCCTACCCCGACATCGCCTACGTCTTCGGCTCCGACCTCGCCAGCGTGGCCCGGAGCCCGCAGGTGGTCGACCTGACCGAGGCAATGGAGCGGGGGCCGACGCCGTGGCGCAACTATCACGCGCCGGCCCGCGAGGCGGTCACGATCAACGGCCGGATCCGCGCGGTGCCCGCCCTCCTCGACGCCCTCGCCGTGGTCTGCAACAAGAAGGTGTTCGCCGAGGCCGGGGTCGAACTGCCCGAACCGGGCTGGACCTGGCGCGAGTTCACCGACACCGCGCGCCGCCTCACCGACGCGGGCAAGGGGCGGTTCGGCACCGGCTGGCCCGGCACCGGCGACGAGGACACCGTGTGGCGGCTGTGGCCGCTGGTGTGGGACCTCGGCGGCGAGGTGATCGCGGAGGACGGGCGGAGCATCGGCTTCGAGAAGGAGGGCGTCCGCGCCCTGGAGGTCGTCAAGGAGCTGGCGGACGACAAGAGCGTCTACATCGACCCCAAGCCCGGCAGCGAGCAGATGTACCAGGTCTTCCTCTCCGGGCGGATGGGCATGGTGCCGACCGCGCCCTGGCAACTGCCGGACATCGAACAGGCCGAGCTCGACTACCACGTCGTCCCGCTGCCGACCTTCAGCCGCCGCCCCCTGACCATCTCCGGGCCCGACACCTGGACGCTGTTCGACAACGGCGCCGCCCGGGCGAAGGCCGCCCGCACCTTCGTCACCTGGCTGACCCAGCCCGCCCAGGACAGCCGCTGGGACGTGGAGGCGGGCAGCCTGCCGCTGAGTCGCCGCAGCGAGGACCGCCCGGCCTGGCGCACGCACTCCGCCCGTACCCCCGGCCTGTCCGTGTTCACCGAGGCGGTCGCCTCGGCACGCGTACGCCCCGTGCACCCGGCCTACCCCCGCGTCTCGCGGGCCCTGGGGCAGGCCGTCGTCGCCGTACTGCTCGGCCGCAAGAGCCCTGCGGACGCGGTGCGTTCCTGCGCCGAGGAGTCCAACGCCGCTCTGCTGATACCGCGTTGAGGACCTGACATGCCCCGACTTCCCGCACCGCTGACCCTGCCGCAGCACCCGAGAGAGCCCAAGAACCCCAAGGAACCCGTGCGGTTGCCGGGCTCCCGGGATCAGGAGGAGCCGCACAACCGGCCGGAGCCGTATGCGTTGCGCCGACGACGCCGCAAGGAGGCGGCCACGGCCTGGGCGTTCGTCTCGCCCGCCGTGCTCGTCATCCTCGGCCTGAGCGTGCTGCCGGTCATCTGGTCGCTGCTGCTGTCCTTTCAGGCCAACGACCTTGTCACGCCCAGCCGTTGGGTGGGACTCGACAACTACCACGCCCTGCGTCAGGACCCGAACTTCCATCAGGCCGTGCGGAACACCGTCCTCTACACGGTGTTGTACGTGCCCCTCAGCATCGCCATCGGGCTCGCCCTGGCCCTCGCGCTCAACCGGCGCATCCGCTTCGTCGGGCTCTACCGGACGCTGTTCTTCGTCCCGTTCGTCATCTCCGCCACCGCGCAGGGCGTGCTCTTCTCCTTCATCCTCGACCCGGAGTTCGGGGCCGCCAACTCCCTCCTGCACCACGTGGGCATCTCGCCGCAGGGCTTCCTCAGCGACCCCTCACAGGCACTGCCCCTGCTGGTCGTCATCACCCTGTGGAGCGGCACGGGCCTGTGCACCGTCATCTATCTGGCGGCGCTCCAGGACGTCCAGCAGTCCCTGGTCGAGGCCGCGCGCCTCGACGGCGCCGGGCGGGCGCAGATCCTGCGGCACGTGACGCTGCCCGCGCTCACACCGGTGAGCGTGTTCCTGCTGCTGTGGCAGACCATCCAGTCCCTGCAGGTCTTCGACCTCGTCTACGTGACCACCAAGGGCGGGCCCCTCGGCTCGACCACCGTCATCGTCTACTTCATCTGGGAGCAGGCCTTCAAGGAGTTCACCGCCGGGTACGGGGCGGCCGCCGCCTACGTCCTCGCCCTGGCGCTGCTGCTCGCGGCCCTCGTGGTGCGCGTGGTCCGCCGCGAGCGCACCCCTCGTACGAAAGCAGCCGCCTCATGACCGCGACCACCACCGAACCGTCACCGCTCGCCTCCCGTCCGACGGCCGTGCCGACCGCGCGGCGCCGGCCCCGACTCCCGTTCAGCGGCCGGCACTTGCTGCTCGCGCCGCTGGCCGCGCTGTTCGCGCTGCCGCTGGTGTGGCTCGTGCTGAGCTCGCTGATGAGCGACGCCGAGATCAACCGCTTCCCGCCGGCGCTCTGGCCCTCGAAGATCGACCTGGGCGGGTACGGCTACGTCCTCGGCAACGCCATGTTCCCGCGCTGGCTGCTGAACTCGGTGATCGTCTCCGCGGTCGCCGTCGCGTCCAACCTGGTGTTCGGGGTGCTCGGCGGCTACGCGTTCGCCCGGATGCGGTTCGCCGGTTCGCGGGTGCTGCTCGTCCTGATGCTCGCGACGATGGCGATCCCCTTCCAGCTGACGATGATCCCCACCTTCCTGGTCATGAAGAAGCTCGGGCTCATCGACACGCTCGGCGCGCTGATCGTGCCCGCGCTCGTCACGCCCTTCGCGGTGTTCCTGCTGCGGCAGTTCTTCCTCTCGCTCCCCCGCGAGCTGGAGGAGGCCGCGTGGATCGACGGCTGCTCCCGGCTGCGGGTCATCTGCTCGATCGTGCTGCCGCTCGCGAGGCCCGCGCTCTCCACGGTCGCCGTGCTGACGTTCCTGACCACGTGGAACGACCTGACCTGGCCGCTGATCGCCATCAACCACGACACGCAGTACACGCTGCAACTGGGCCTGACCACCTTCCAGGGACAGCACCACACGCGGTGGTCGGCGGTGATGGCGGGCAACGTCCTGACGGTCCTTCCGGTACTGGTCGCGTTCCTCTTCGCGCAGAAGGCCTTCATCCGTTCGGTGACGTCCAGCGGTATGAAGGGGTGAGAGCGCCCTTCAAATCGGGTCGGCCCGCGCGACCTCCCTTTGCCGCCTTCTTTCCGTCTTACGTCCATTCGAAGGACAGCGATGCCCACCGCGTACGACCTGCTCGTCATCGGAGACGCCAACCCCGACGTCGTCCTCGGCCCGCTCACCGAACCGCTCGGCTTCGGCCAGCGCGAACAGCTCACCGACTCCGGCTCCCTCGTCGTCGGCGGCTCCGCCGCGATCATGGCCTGCGGGGCCGCCCGCCTCGGCCTGCGCGTGGCCTTCGCGGGCCGCGTCGGGGACGACGACGCGGGACGGTATCTGCGCGACGCCCTCACCGCGCACGGTGTCGACACCCGGGCCCTGACCCTGGACCCCGACCGGCCCACACCGCTGACCGTCGTCCTCACCCGCGGCGACGACCGCGCCATCCTCACGGCGCCGGGCACCCTCACCACCACCAGCGGCCGCGACGTCCCCCACGAGCTGCTGGCCGGCGCCCGGCACGTCCACGCGGCCTCGTACTTCCTGCAGCCGAGGCTCGCCGAGGACCTGCCGGCGCTGTTGCGCACCGCCCGCGGCCACGGTGCCACGACGTCCCTCGACACCCAGGACGACCCGTCCGGACGCTGGGACGGGGCCGCCCTCGACGCGGTCCTGGCCCAGACCGACATCCTGCTGCCCAACGCCCGGGAGGCCATGCACCTCGCGGGCCCCGCCGCCGACACCCCGCAGCGGGCCGCCGCGCTCCTCGCCGGCCGTGTCCCGCTCGTCGCCGTCAAGAACGGCGCGGACGGCGCCCTGTGCCACGACGGCCGCTCGCTGCTGAGCGCACCGGGCATCGCCGTGACGCCGACGGACACGGTCGGCGCCGGGGACAGCTTCGACGCCGGATTCGTCGCCGCCACTCTGCGCCATCAACCTCCGCACCGGGCACTGCAGTTCGCGGCCGTGTGCGGTGCCCTGTCCACGAGGGCCCCGGGTGGCACGGCCGCCCAGCCCACCTGGGACGAAGCCCTCGCCCATCTCTCTCCCACCGGAGCGCACGCGTCATGACCCGACCCAAGATCGTCTTCATCGGCGCAGGAAGCGTCGTCTTCACACAGGGGCTGCTCGCCGACCTCTTCGCCTTCCCCGAGCTGAAGAACGCGCACATCGCCCTGCACGACATCGACGCCGAGCGGCTGGCCACCGCCGAGGCCGCGGCCCGCCGCATCGCGCGCGAGCTGCGCGCCGATCCTCACATCAGCGCCCACGCCGACCGCAGGGAATCCCTGACCGGCGCCGACTTCGTCATCAACATCGTGCAGATCGGCATGGGCGAGTCCACGCGTACGGACTTCGACGTCCCCGCCCGGTACGGGGTGCGGCAGACCATCGGCGACACCCTCGGCGTCGGCGGCATCTTCCGCGCCCTGCGGACCTTCCCGTTCCTGAAGCGGCTCGGCGCGGACATCGCCGAACTCTGCCCCGACGCCTGGCTGCTCAACTACACCAACCCCATGGCCATGAACGTCCAGTACCTCACCGAGGCCACCGGCCTGACCAAGGTGGTCGGCCTGTGCCACTCGGTGTACTGGACCATGCAGGACCTGGCGAAGCTCGTGGGCGTCCCCTACGAGGAGATCACCTACCGGGCCGCCGGCGTCAACCACCAGGCGTGGGTGCTGCGTTTCGAGCACGGGGGCACCGACCTCTACCCCCGCCTCGACGAACTCATCGCGCGGGACGAGCAGTTGCGGCGCCGGGTACGGGTCGACATGTACCGGCGGCTCGGCCACTACCCGACCGAGACCAGCGAGCACTCCTCGGAGTACGTGCCCTGGTATCTGCACCACGACAGCGAGATCGAGCGGCTGCGGCTGCCGGTCGGCGCCTACCTCGGCATCGTCGACGAGAACGTCGCCGAGTACCGGCGCACCCGTGACGCGCTCGCCGCCGACGCCCCGCTCGCCGTCGAGGGCACCATGGAGTACGCCCCGCAGATCATCCACAGCATGGTCACCGGCACGCCGCGCACGGTGTACGGCAACGTCCCGAACCGTGGCCTGATCGACAACCTGCCGGCCCACGGCGTGGTCGAAGTGCCCTGCCTGGTCGACGCGGCGGGCATCCAGCCGACCCGCGCCGGTGCTCTGCCGCCGCAGCTGGCGGCGCTCAACCGTACGTATCTGAGCATGAACGACCTCGTCGTCCGAGCGGCCCTCGACGAGGAGCCGCGCCACATCCGGCACGCGGCCATGACGGATCCGGCCACGGCGGCGGCCTTGACGGCGGATCAGATCTGGCGGCTGTGCGACGACATGGTGCGGGCGCACTCGGATCTTCTGCAGCCGGCGTTGCGGGTGACGCTGGTGGACGACTGAGCCTCCGGGGGGCGGTTGGGCCGAGGGGCCGAGAGGATGGCTGGGCAGCGCGGATCACCGTGGCGTTGGCTGCCCCTCGTACATCCGAGTATCCGACTCGTAGCGCCGCCGTCCCCTCCCTCACTCCCGGACCTGCGCCTCTCACCCACGTACCTGTCCGTCCCGCTCACCCCGTACAGAAAGCGACCCTCATGTCCCACACGCCCCCCACATCCCCCGCACCCTCCGCGTCTCTCACGAGCCAGGAGATCGCCACTCAGCCGCAGTGCTGGAAGAACGCGCTCGAACTCCTCCCCGACATCGCCCCCGCGCTGCCCGCGAAGGGCGAGCACGTCGCCGTGATCGGGTGCGGGACCTCGCTGTTCATGGCCCAGGCCTACGCCCATCTGCGCGAGGACGCCGGACACGGGCCCACCGACGCCTTCCCCGCGTCGGCCGCGCGACTGAGCCGGCGCTACGACAGGATCGTCGCGCTGACCCGCTCCGGCACCACCACCGAGATCCTCACCGCGCTGGCCGGCGCCGACCCGGCCGCCCGCGTCACCACGATCACGGCGGTGCCCGACTCGCCGGCCGCGCGCGTGGCCCACGACGTCATCGCGCTGGAGGAGGCCGACGAACGCTCCGTCGTCCAGACCCGCTACCCCACCACCCAACTGATGCTGCTCATGGCCCACTTGGGCAACGCCGTCGAACAGGCGCAGGCGGATGCCGTGACCGCACTCGGCGCCCCGCTCGACCCGGAACTGCTGGGCGCCGAGCAGATCACGTTCCTCGGTGACGGCTGGCATGCCGGGCTCGCCCATGAGGCCGCCCTCAAGGTGCGCGAGGCCGCGGCCCACTGGACGGAGTCCTACCCGGTCCCGGAGTACCGGCACGGCCCCATCGCCGTCGCGGCCCCCGGCCGGGCCGTGTGGAGCCTGTCCCCGCTGCCCGCGGAGCTCGCGCGGCGCATCGAGGCCACCGGCGCCCACCTGCGGCAGCCGGAGTTCGACCCGCTCGCGGAACTCGTCCTCGCGCAGCGTCTGGCCGTGCGGCTGGCCGAGGACGCGGGCCGCGACCCCGACCGCCCGGCCCACCTGACGCGCTCCGTGGTCCTGTCCTGACCGACGCGCCCCGCTCGCTCGCCCGTGGTCCCCCTCCCCCTCCTCCTGCTTCCCCTCCTGTCCACTGTCCGCCGAACCCGGGACGCACACCATGCCTCTGGTCAGCCCGTACGACATGCTCCACAGCACCTGCGCCGCGGTGGGCGCCTTCAACGTGGCCCTCATCGAGCAGTTGGAGGCCATCCTCATCGGCGCCGAGCGGGAACGGCTGCCGGTGATCGTGCAGATCAGCGAGAACGCCGTCGCCCACCACGGCTCCCTGGGCCCGCTCGCGGCGGCGGCCCGTACCGCTCTCGGCGACTCGTGCGTGCCGGCAGCCCTGCATCTGGACCACGCCACCCGCCCCGAGCTCATCGAGGAGGCGGTCTCCCTGGGCTTCACGTCCGTGATGTACGACGGTGCCGCGCTGTCCTGGCAGGAGAACGTCGCCCACACCCGCCGCATCGCGCGCCACTGCCGGGAGCACGGCGTGTTCCTGGAGGCGGAGCTCGGCGAGATCGGCGGCAAGGACGGCGCGCACGCGGCCGGGGTGCGCACCGATCCCGGCGAGGCGGCGCGGTTCGTGGCGGACACCGGTGTGGACGCCCTCGCGGTGGCCGTCGGCACGTCCCACCACATGACGGAACGCACTGCCCGCCTCGACCTGGCGCTCGTAAGGGAGTTGCGGGTGGCGGTGCCGGTGCCGCTCGTCCTGCACGGTTCGTCGGGGGCCGACGACGCGATGCTGGCCGCGGCGGCGACGGCGGGCATCCGGAAGATCAATGTCTCGACCCACCTCAACGCGGTCTTCACCGCGGCGGTGCGCGATGTGCTGACGTCCGGGCCCGAGGTCGTCGATCCCCGGCGCTATGTGAGCCGGGGGCGCGAGGCGATGGCCAAGGAGGTGGCCAGGCTGCTGCGGCTCTTCGCATCGTCGGTGCCTTCGTCGGTGCCTTCGTCGGTGGCTGCCGTAGATTGACGTCATGTCTTCGGTACTTGTGGTGGGTTACGACCCGCAGGCGATTCCCGGCGTCGACGCGGAGGGCCTTCGTCAGGCCCTTGACCAGGAGCTGGCCCGGTTCGGGGAGCACGGCATCGACGCGGCCATGACGCTGGTCGTGTTCGGGGAGACGGCCGAGCCCACGCTCGTCGCGTCACTGACCGAGCGGGCGTGGGACGTGGTGGTCGTCGGCGCGGGGATACGCAAGACGGAACAGTTGCTGCCGCTCTTCGAGCAGACGGTGAACCTGATCCGGCGTCATGCGCCGCAGGCGGCAGTCGCGTTCAACACGAACGGCGGGGACACCCTGGAGGCGGCTCAACGCTGGCTCAACGCCCCAGGTCACCCGATGCGCTCCAACGCCTTGCGGGCGGCGAGGTAGCCGGCGATTTTGAACGCCAGCTCGTGGGAGCCGAACGCATCGGCGCGGGCGCGTCGCAGCACCACCCGCGTGGCGGTCACGATTCCGTGTTCGGGCAGGCTCAGTTGTTCCTGGATGCCGGCGGCGACGGCCGCGAAGAAGAGGGGCAGGTCCTCGGCAGGCTCGTACTCCACCGTAAGACCGGGAGCCGTCTGAAAGACGAAGCCCTCGGCCGCGGGCTCGAAATCGACCTCGACTTCAGCGAATTGCGGCGCGCAGTTCTGCTTTTGGTGCAGCACGCGCACGCCACGGATCGGATACGGCGGAAACCGGGGCGACTCTGACGTCATGCCGGAACGCTACCCAAAGAGGCGGGGGTCAGCTCGGCTTGACGGCCAACGTCGCAAAGTAATGCGACATGTACTGGGCGGATGCGTTGGATTGGTGCGGCGCTTCCGAGAAGCCGGTGAGGACGAACCCCGCGGCGAGCTGCCCGGTGATCTGGTCGGTGAGGGTGTGGCTGTATTCGAGTGGGGCTTCCGCGCCGAACTTCGTGGCGCGTTCCTCGGCGGAGTAGTGCGTGAGGTCGCTGTAGGGCAGCTTGTGCACGACGTTCAGTTCGCCGCGCTGGTCGAGCGCCTCGTGGTCGAACAGATACACATCGGGGTTGAGGAAGCCCGCGAGCAGAGTTCCGCCCGGTCGCAGGACGCGGAAGCACTCACGCCATACCGCCGCCACGTCCGGTACGAACGGGTTGGAGACCGGATGGAATACGACGTCGAACGTCGCGTCGCCGAAGGAGCTGAGGTCACGCATGTCGCCGAGGACGGTGCGCAGTTCGAGTCCGTCGCGTTCCGCCACCATCTGATCCTGGCCGAGCTGGCGGGGCGAGTTGTCGAACACGGTGACGCGGGCCCCCGCGGCGGCGAGGATCGGCCCCTGCTGGCCGCCGCCGGAGGCCAGGCACAACAGGTCCTTGCCGGTCAGGTCCGTCGGCAGCCAGGAGCGGTCGACCGGCTCATGCCCGATGAGCACCACCGACCAGTCGCCGTTGCGGGCGCGCGCGACATCCGCGGAACTCACGGGCCGCGACCACTCGTTGCCATCCTGGACACACTTGTCCCAGGCGGCCCGATTGTGGGCAACCGGATCGACACCAGTCTCACTGTCCTGCACGTCCAACTCCCTGCAAGTTCGGTGCCGCCAGCCAACACGATGGCGGGGCGCGGGATCAACGAGATTAGCGGGCGTGGAGGTGGGCCGAACGCTCCAGACCCGACGCGCGAGGGCATCGGCGAGATCAACGGTGTCGTTGGCACACAGGAGGTAGAGGGCTGACCGCGCTTCCTGCATCTGGTTCACCAACTCATTGGCTCCGGGACCGCCGTCGCCGCCCAGCTGTGTTCCCGTGAGGCAGTCGAGTAGCTGAACCACAGCTGTGTTGCAGCCCCACCGACGGCCAGCGTTCTTGACCATGACTCGCCCGCCGGCCGGCAGCACAGGTCGACCCAAGGTTCAGTCCCTGCGCGGGCCGGACAGGCGCTGGGCTTCGGCGATGACGTTCGCGTCGATCTCGGCCAACGTCCTGGCCTCGTCACCGGTCTCGTATGCAGCGCTGTCGTAAGCGTCATCGAGCTCGGCGAGGCGCACGGCCAGGGGTAGTTGGTGGCTGAAGCGTTGATGGATTCGCAGAGCGAGTTCGCGTGGGGTCAGCTTTCCTGTCAGCAACTGGCGCGCCAGCGCCCGCACCGCGGCATCCTGCCTGGCCTCGACGTCGACGTCTTGCGGGTAGAACACCCGGTCCAGTTCGTCGAGTACGGCGGGGAGTAGATCAGGCATCTCGTAATCCGCCTCGGTGCGCGTGCAGCCGGCCAGGATGCGGAGCGTGGGACTGTCGAGTCCCACGACTAACGCGGCGCAGGCAGCCTCAACGATCTCGTACGCGCCGACCTCGCCGACGCTCCAGAGCGCCGCCAGGTCTTGCAGGTCATCCGCTGCGGATTCGTTCCTCGATATCTGCGGCTGCACGTCGTCCTCCCCTGCGGCTCCACTCATACCGGCCTCGCCGCCAGCAGCCGGACGCCGAGCCACTGTTCCGCGCCGTAGGCCTCGTACCGTTCCTCCTCACGGAAGCCCAGTCTTGACGCCAGGCGCATCGAGCGTGTGTTGGCGGTCTGCGTGGCGAGCACCACCGGTTCGCCCGGAAGCGCGGTGGCGAACCAGTCGAGTGCCGCCGCGCACGCCTCGGCGGCGTACCCGTGGCCCCACACCTCCGGCAGGGAGTCCGGCGACGCCAGCAGGTCTATGAGTGCGGCACGGTCCCGGCGTTCCGGTTCTCGGACGACGAGTCTCTCGGTCTGGATCGGAGCAGGGGGGCCAGGCGATGGGGCCGAGCTCAGGCACGTCGAGCATGTCCAGCAGCCAAGCACCGGGCTCAGCGGCCATCAAGGCCTTCCGGCCAACCGTCACGTCATACCGCTGAACACGACTCGCGCCCCATCCGTATCCAGAGGCCTTACACGGTTCCAGGAGCCATACGCGGCTTCAGGCACCCTGCACGTTCCGGAACCCGCACAGGAGGCGACGAGTTGAGGCACAAGCGGATAACCAGGCGCAAGGCCGTCCTGACAGGAGCTGCTGCCATGAGCGTCCTGACGACAGCCCTGCTGTTGCAGCATGCCGACGCGTCGCAAACCGGGAAGCCCAGCCGAGCCGGTCAGCACGGCATGCCCGACCTACGGAAAGGGACGAACGTGCGCAAAAGCGCCCGTGAACTTCACGCCGCCGCACGCACGTTGGCCGACCGTGCCACCATGCCCGGCACTTCGTGGGCCGTTGATCCCCGGACCCGTCAAGTCCTGGTCACAGCCGACCGTACGGTCGTCGGCAAGCGGTGGGACCGGCTTGAGGCGGTCGTCGGATCCCTTGGCGCCGGGATGGCCCGCATCCAGAAGTCCGCGGGCGAGTTCAAGACGTTCGCCGCAGGCGGTGACGCCATCTTCGGGGGCGGCGCGCGCTGTTCCCTCGGCTTCAACGTGACGACGGAGGACGGCAGCCCCGGCTTCCTCACCGCCGGCCACTGCACCGTCGCCGCCCAGGCGTGGTCGGCGGAAGCGGAAGGCGCACCCATCGGTACCGTCCAGGCCGCGACGTTCCCGGGCGACGGCGACTTCGGGCTTGTCACCTACGACGACGCGGCCACGGATGCCCCGAGCGTCGTCGATACGGGGGACGGCCGGACCACCCAAATCGTGCGGGCCGCCGACGCGACGGTGGGGCTGGAAGTGTCCCGCATGGGCAGCACGACGGGCCTCCAAGACGGCGTGGTCACCGGGCTCGACGCCACGGTGAACTACCCGGAAGGTACCGTCACTGGCCTCATCCAGACCGATGTCTGCGCGGAACCGGGCGACAGCGGCGGCCCGTTGTTCACGGTTGACGATGGCGGTACCGGAAACGCGGTCGGCCTCACCTCGGGCGGCAGCGGCGACTGCACCGCGGGCGGCGAGACCTTCTTCCAGCCCGTCTCCACCGCGCTCAGCGCCGTCGGCGCAGAGATCGGCGACGGCGCCGGCAACAACGGCAGCAACAGCGACGGCGCCCCCAACCGCGACTGACCGTCGAGCAGAGGGCAGGCCCCGGAGGCGGGGACGCCACCCGCACCACGGGCACCTGACACGATACGGCCGTGCCCGCCTCCCCCGAACCTCCCGCGCAGCCCACCCTTCCGCTCCCCCTCCCCCTCGCCACCCCTGCCCACCTGAAGCCGCTGCTGCACGCTCTGACCGGCAACACCTCCGCCCCCGCGGACGTACTGCTGCGCCTGTCGGTGGCGGACATCGACCGGCGCGGCCTGGCCCGGCGCCCCGATCTGCCCGGTGACGTCGCGGCCGCTCTCGCCGCCGTCCCCGACTGGTCCGTGCGGTCGGAACTGGCCGGGAATCCACACCTTCCCGCCGCGGTTCAACGCGCCCTCGCGGACGATGACGACCCGCGGGTGCGAAGCCGACTGGCCGAAGGCGCCGAGTACTTCAGCACTTTCGGGCCGCGCGGAAACCGGCTCCCGGACCCACTTCCGTACGAGGTCTACGCACTTCTCGCCCGCGACCCGGCACCGAAGGTCCGCCGCGCACTGGCCTTCAACCGTCACCTGCCGGACGGCTTGCGCAGCAGGCTGCTCGATGACCCGGATCCCCGAACTGCCGCCCTCACCGCGGAGGAATGGCCCCACGTGCCGGGCGGCCGGATCGAGGAGTTCCTGACGAGGGGGACCGGTGGTTTCAGCCGGGAGCTGCTGCTGTGCCACCTCGACGGTCCGCTTCCCGCCGAGACAGCACGTGCCCTGCTCGCCGACATCGGCTCCCCCGCAAACGTCTCCTCGACGGGCGGTTCACCTGTCGACGCCTCCCCGGCAGGAGACTCTCGCGACACGAGCCTGATGCGAAAGATCGCCGAAGTCGCCGCGCTGGACGCCGAACTGACGGGACGTCTTCTCGCGCATCCGGATCTTCGTCCGGGCCTAGCGGCCAACCCCACCCTGGATCCCCGGCACATCGCGGAGCTCGCGGGTGATGCGGACAACGGCGTACGCGCCGCCGTCGTCGCCAGGCGCGGGCTCGACCCCGCGCTGCGTGAATCCATACCGGTCACCTACGAAGAGCGCAGCAGCGCCGTCGTCAACTGGTTGCTGACCGAGGAGTTGTCCGAGCAGGAGCAGTCGGCGTACGCCCGAAGCCGTCACCAGATACTCCGCAAGACCCTCGCCCTGCGGCCCGGCCTCTCGGACGAGGTCGTCCGGATCCTCGCCGATGACGAGAGCTTCGCCGTGCGGCTCTTCGTCTGCGAGCGGCAGCCGAACGCCCCCGGACCGCTGCTGGCCCGTATCGCCGAACAATGGACCGGCTACAGCCGTAGGGACATGCTCGCCCACCCGAACTTTCCCGCCGATGCCGCGGATCGCCTGGCCCGCTCCGGTGAATCCCAGGACCGCGCGGTCGCCGCGGCGCATCCTGGTCTGTCGTCCGAGCGGATCGAGGCGCTGCTCGTCGACGCCGAGGCCCCCGTACGACATCGCGCCGCGACCAATGGCGCCATCGAGGCCTCCCGGCTCGTCGAGCTGCTCGCGGGCGCCGATACGGCGGTCGCCTCGGGCGCTGCCGCGAACCCGCGGCTTCCCGCCGCCGCGATGCGCCTCGTGCTCGATCAGGCGGGGTGGTGACGACTGGGCGATACGGACGCGCCACCCCGGGAAGTACCGCCCCCGACTCTCCAGGCGCACGCCCCGCCCCTCCGCACCTCCGCGAAGCACGGCCTCCAGCACCCCCGATTCCCCCAGCACCCCCAGCTCCCCCAGCAGACCAATGGCCTGAAACTCGGCTTCGCCATGCGCCCGCCAGCCCAAGCCACCCCTCCCGCGAAATTAGTTTGAGGCCCACCTGCTTGCCCCCCCTCCTTGTCCCCGGTGGTGCTCGTACGAGCGCCGTAGGAGTGCTCATGACGGTTGACTCGACGGCGCCCTCGGCCGCCGTGGCCATGACCCTGGCCGCGCTCGCGGCGACGGGGGCCACGCCTCGGCCGTCCGGGGAGGGCGTGACGGAACAGAAGCTGCGCATCGCCTCCGGCATCGAGCGGCAGCTCTCCGATCCGGCCCTGGCGACGCAGGGCAGCTGGCAGCTGGCGTGGCTCGCGGTGAGTCCGGACAACGCGAACATGGCGTACATCGCGAAGGACACCTCCGGGTCGAACGCCTTCGCCGTGGTCGTCCGCGGGACCGTCTCGAACGCGGTCGACACCCTTGAGGATCTCGACGTCGGCACGGTGGTGCCCTTCACCGCGGGCGGGCCCTCGCCGGTCTCCGTGTCGAAGGGCGCCATGACGGCGCTCACCCAGGTCACCGGCATGACCGACGGCTCCCCGGGAGCGGGCTCCTCGCTCGCGCGGGCGCTCTCCCTGCTCCTCGCGGACGCTCCCCCGCAGGCCACGGTCACCGTGATCGGGCACAGCCTGGGCGGCTGCATCGCCACCATGCTCGCGCTGTACCTGCGCGACCAGAGCTGGGGCAGCCTCGCGCCGCAGTTCGGTGTCATCACGTTCGCCGCCCCCACGGCGGGGCTGCAGGACTTCGCCGCTCGCTTCAACTCCGTGCGGTGGAACGTGAATCAGGCCTACGTCAACACGTACGACCTCGTGCCACGGGCCTGGGCCGATCTGGACGCGGCCAAGCAGTGGTACCCCGCTCCCCCGGGCCCGGCCGCACCCGACGACGTCAAGGACTTCCTCCTCCGGGAGATCGAGGCCCTGCCCGGGCCCAACGTCTACGTCCAGCCGGACAACGCCACCTCACCCCTGAACGCCGACTACCACCTGTACGACCCCGCCGTGGTCAAGAGCTCGACCGAGGACTTCCTCGCCCAAGTCGCCTATCAGCACGCCAACTCCACCTATCTGGCGCTGCTGCAGGCACCGCAACTGCCCACCGGCCCGGTGGTGACGGCGATCAGCCCGAACGTCGGTACCGCAGGCACCACGACGGTCACCGTCACCGGACGCGGCTTCGGCTCGGACAGCGTCGTCGACTTCGGCCCGGTCCCCTGTACGAACACCGTCATCGTCACCGATACGGAAATCGTCACCACCCCGCCCGAGGGGTTCGGCGTCGTCGACGTCAGGGTCACCGGGGCGCTGGGCACCTCCCCGGCCGTTGCGACCGGTCAGTTCGCGTACGGCGGGCCGCAGCCGGTCCTGGTCACCGGCGTCTCACCCGACAGCGGGAAGTTGGGGCAGCAGGTCACCATCACCGGCGCGGGCTTCGCCGAGCATCCCGTCGTGTACTTCGGCAAGAATTTGGCCGCAGCGTCGTTCGTCTCCCCCACGGAGATCTCCGCGACGGCACCGTCGACCGGCCCGCTCCAGAGCAGGACCGCCGACGTCAGGGTCCTGGTGAACGGTTACCTGTCCCCCGCCGTTCCCGTGGACGAGTTCACGTACCCGTCGCCCTGACGCCGCCGGCCCCAACCGCTCTCGCCGCCGCCTCGACCTTCGCGTACCGGGCCCGCCGGTACTCCTCGCCGGGCTCCGCCGCCGAGTGTTCGGCGGTGGTGCCCGTGGAGCCGTCGAGATGTTCCCGCAGGATGTCGGCGTGGCCGACGTGCCGGCTGGTCTCGGCGAACATGTGCACCAGGATCTCGGTCAACGTCACCTCTGGCCGTGGCCACCAGGGCACGTGCCCCGGCGCGTCGCCGGTGAGGGTCGTGATGGTGGCGTCCGAGTGCTCCGCGACGCGGCGGTACCGGCCGACGATCTCCTCGCGCGTCTCCCGCTCGGTCGCCCACATGTCGGTGCCGCTCGCCTCGGGGTCGTCCCATCGGGGCAGGGGTTCCGGGTACGGGCGGCCGAAGACCTCGCCGAAGTACCTGGCCTCCCAGGTCGACAGGTGCTTGACCAGGCCGAGGAGGTTGGTGCCGGTCGACGTCAACGGGCGTCGGACGTCGTACTCACTCAGCCCGTCGAGCTTCCAGACCAGCGCCTCGCGGAGGCTTCGCAGGTAGCGGTGCAGGGGTTCTTTCGCGGGTTCATCGATCACGGCCGAGGAGCCTGTCACCCGCCCTCGACGACCGGCAAGGGAATAAGGCGGGCCGGGGGCGCGCCTCTCGGGTCGCCGCCTGCCGCGTGTCGCCCCTGGTCGCGCGCGGCCGGGGCGGCGCCTGCCGCCCGTGTCAGGTGCGGCCGGGGCGCCGGCCGGTGGACCCCGTGCCGTCCGCAGGCCCCGCGGCACGCACCGCACGTCCGATCTCCAGCAGCAGCAACTCTCCCGCTCCATCGATCCGCTCTCGCCAACCCGGCTCACCGACGCGATCGGCCAACCACGCGATGTCGCGCGGCGGTTCACCGGCCTCATGCCGAGGCCGGTCGGCGGCGGCCCGGTGGCGGTGGGCCGTCATGGAGGCGCGGAAGGCCACCCGGGTCTGCTCAAGCAGCCGTTCATGTGCGCCCCCGCGCAACAGGTGTTGTACGGCCAGCAGCACCGTCTCCGCATGCGCGACCACACCCTCGGCGGTCGTCGGCGCGGTGGTCGTGGAACTGACCGTGCGCGTCTGCCAGTTGACGGTGACCGTGGTCAAGGGAGCCATGACCGCCCGTACGGCGGCGGTGAGTTCGGTGTGTTCCCGCGCCGTGAAGTCGGCGGTGGACTGGCCGAGCCGGGTCACCAGGCGCACCAGGCGTGAGCGGGCCGGCGCCGTGCCGGGCGGGTGGGTGAACCGCGCCAGCGGGCCGAGCGCGACGTCGCGGGTGACCTCCTGGCTGCGGCGGCCTCGGCCCAGCCAGGTCAGCAGCGCCTTGAGGGCCTGCCGCGTGGGGACGGACTCGTCGCCGTACAGCCAGAGCCACAGCGGGAGTTGGGCCAGGGAGGTGGGTTTCGGCTGCTCGCGGCGGTGTTCCAGCAGGATCAGAAGCAGTCGCCGCTGGCCCGCGCTGTACTCGGCCTTGCCCGAACCGCGGTGCGCGGGGCGCGGGCGCGGATGGTCGAGGAGACCCATGGAGACCCAGGTGCGGATCAGTCGTTCGTTGACGTCGGGGTGGCCCGCGGCGTGCGCGTCGACGACGAGAACGTCGATCGTGCCCGGCCCCTCGATGTGTTGCCAGTGCTGCACAGCCGGAAAGCTACAGCTGCTACATGTCTCAACAATTTGTGCAGAACCGCTGGAAATCGGCGCCGCCTTTTGCCCCAGAGGCAAGTGACCAGCGACATTTGACCGTACGTCACCGTGCGGTGACGCGAGCTGGTACGTACTTTTCGGTCAGGCGTCCTGGCAGGTTGGCGCGATGAGGCGGTACAGCGCCCACGTTGTGCGAACGATCTTGACCGGGCACCATGTCGTACCGCCGGGACACCGCGCTCATCAGGGACGCGCGGAGACCGGACCCGGAAGGAACAGCGCATGATCCGGCTGGCCGATTCACCCATGACCTGGGTGGCGACCGGAGACAGCATCACCCAGGGGGTGCTGCACACGCACGGCGCCCGCGGCTGGGTGGAGCATCTGCACGAGCGCGTCCGGTGGCAGTTGAACCGCCTCACGGACGTCGTCATCAACACCGGCGTCTCCGCGTGGACGGCCACCGATCTGCTCGCGGCGTACGACCTGCTCGTCGGCCGCCACGAGCCCGACGTGCTCTCGGTGTCGTTCGGCACCAACGACTGCCTGGCGGGCGAGGCCGGGCTGCCCCGGTTCCATGACGCGGTGCGGGGCATCATCGAGCGGACGCGGCCCGCGACTCAACTCGTCCTGCACACACCGGTACTGGTCAGCGTCTCGGGCTCGGACCGGCGCGCGGCGCTTCCCGCGTACTGCCAGGCGGTACGGGAGATCGCCGCGGACACCGGCTCCCTGCTCGTCGACCACGAGGCGTACTGGCGGGAGCACCACGGCTCGGACGACCCGATCGCCTGGCTCGACGACCCGGCCCACCCCAACGCGGTCGGCCACCGCCACATGGCCGACCACGCCCTGCGCGTCATGGGGCTCGGCGAGCTGAACCCTCTCTAGCGCGGCGCGGCCGCTCGGGTGTCGTCCAGACGGGCGCGCTGCTCCTCGGTCAGCTCCAGGTCGAGCGCCTCAAGGGCCTCGTCGAGCTGGTCGAGGCGGCTGACGCCGACGAGCGGGATGACGGCGGGCGAGCTCTGCAGCATCCAGGCGTAGACGACCTGGCCGGGCGTGGCCCCGGTCTCCGCCGCGATCTTCGCCAGGACCCGCAGGGCGGGCTCGGTGCCGTCGTGCAGGTATTCGACCGGGACGGGCTTGCTGCCCGCGTAGGCGCCGTTCAGCAGCGCGCTGTAGGCGAGCACGGTGAGATCGGGCTGCGTGGCGGCGTACGCGAGCGTCGGCTCGTCCAGGGCCACTTGGTAGTCGAAGTCCGCGTCGGGCGCCGGGGTCAGATAGGTGTGCCGCTGCTGGAGCGCGGTGAACGCGGGCAGGTTCTGCCGCTTCGCCAGTTCCCGGGCCCGGGCGAGCCGCGTCCCGTTCTGGTTGCTCATGCCGACCTGGCCCACCAGGCCTTCGGCGACGAGCGCGGCGTACGCGCCGACGGTCTCCTCCAACAGGGTCGACGGGTCGTCGATGTGCCCGTACAGGAGGTCGATGCGGTCGGTGCCGAGCCGTCGCAGGCTGCCGTGGACGGCGTGCCGCAGGGCTTTCTCGGACAGGCCTTCGCGGTTGGCGGGCCAGGTTCCCTCGCCGGCGGGCAGTGCGCCGGTCTTGGTGGCCACGGTCACCTCGTCCCGGATGCCGCGCGTGGCCAGCCAGCGGCCGAGGAGCCGTTCGCTGTCGCCGCCGTCGCTTCCCTCGCGCCAGAAGCAGTAACAGTTCGCGGTGTCGATGAACGTGCCGCCCTTCTCGACGAACCGGTCGAGCAGCGCGAAGGACATGCCCTCGTCGACCACCGTGCCGAACGGCAGTGTGCCCAGGCACAGCGCAGAAACCCGTTGAGAACCCATGGTGTGATGACGCACGGGATACCCCCTCCTCAAGCCCACGAGCAGCCGCCGTCGCTCGGCGGTGATCGGGATCTTGGCACCTGGAGTGCGCTCCAGCGCAAGGGGCCGCCCCGCACAATGGCCGGGGTCGGCCCGGCGCACCCGGGTCGTCGCGCGGTATGGCGCGGATCACAGGAACTCCGCCGACGTGACGGAGAGAAATCACCGTGAGGGACTCAGAGAACGATTTGCGCAGACGTGTGAGAGCCGGGGAACGCGACGCGTTCGCCGAGCTGTACGACCAGCACGCGGGCGCCGTCTACCAGCACGCGCTGTGGCTCTCCGGCGACTGGTCGACGGCGGAGGACGTCATGTCGGAGACGTTCCTGGCGGCTTGGCGGGCCCGCGAACGGCTCCATCCGGACGAGGGCTCGCTGCGCCCCTGGCTGCTGGGCATCGCCACCCACAAGGTGGAGAACACCCGGCGCGGGCTGCGTCGCCGCCTGGCCTTCCTGGCCCGGCAACGGCGCCGGCCCGAGGTCGCCGACTTCGCTCCCGAGGTCGCCGGGCGCATCGACGACGCGCGTCGACTGCGCGCCGTACAGGACGCCCTGAACCGGCTGCAGCGGCACGAGCGGGAAGTACTGACGCTCTGCGTGTGGTCGGGCCTCGACTACCGGCAGGCGGCGGAGGCGCTCGGCGTCCCCGTCGGCACCGTGCGCTCACGTCTGTCGCGGGCCCGCGCGAAGCTCGCCCGGTTCGCCGACGAGGCCGCGGCCGAAGAACGGGCGGACCACGTGAAGAGCGCTGCGAACGCGACGCATTCGAGGAACGCAGGCAACGCGGCGAACGCAAAGAACAGGGAACCGCGCGGCGCCCGCGGAGAGATGACTGGTGAAGCCGCACTCGCGGCCCTGCCCATGCGGGAGGAAACGGCATGAACGACAGGGACACCGCCTCGACCGAGGCCCGGCGCACCGATGCGGACATCGCCGCCGACGCCGACATCCGGGAGATCGTCCGGCTCCTGCCGCCCCCTCCCCCTCAAGGTCTCCCGCACGGGCAGCACCTCCAGCACAAGGAACGACTGATGCGACGCATCGACAGCGACCAGGCCGCCCAGACCGACCGGGCCGCCACATCCCGGCACACCGGCACCGACACGGCCCACTCCTCCGGCACCCGCCCCTCCCGCCGCCTGCTGCGCCCCGCGCTCCTGGTGCCGGTCTCCGCCCTCGCCCTCGGCGGCATCCTCGCCGCGGGCATCACCCTCACCTCGGACGACGACGGCCGGGCCACGACGGCGACGCGGCAGCACGACGGACGCGACATGCAGCCCGCCGCGGCGCTCCTCGCCCAGATCTCCGACGCCGCGGGCAAGGGTGACGCCCTGCGCGTGAGGGACGAACAGTTCCTTTACACCCGGGAGAAGATCCGTGAGGCAGATCTGAGCAGCGGCAAGGCGGTGGTCGGTCCGCTCCGGGACTCCGAGTCCTGGGTCTCCCAGGAGCCGGGCCCGCTGCACAAGCTCGGCCTGACCCGCAGCGACGGGGAGACCCTCCCCATCAACGCCGAGCTGGGCGACACCCACGGCACGCCCGCCGGCCTGTACCGGCCCACGTACCGCTGGCTCTCCTCGCTGCCCACCGACCCCGAGAAGCTCCTGACGTATCTGTACGCGAAGACCCCCAGGTCCGAGCGTGCGGAGCGGGACCAGGCGGTTTTCGACCGCATCGGAAGCCTCCTCGGCGGAGTGATGCCTCCCCGGACGGGCGCCGCCCTCTACCAGGCGGCGGCCAGGATCCCCGGCGTCACCAAGGTGTCGGAGGCCCATGACGTCACCGGGCGCTCCGGCGTCGCGATCGTCCGCGACGACGCGACGTTCGGCGCCCGCACCGAATGGGTCTTCGATCCGCAGGACTTCACCTTCCTCGGCGCGCGCAGCTACCTCTTCAAGGACACCCGGTACGGCAAGGCCGGCACCCTCATGTCCGCCACGGCGATCATCGATCACGCCGTGGTCGACAAGGCGGGCCAGGATCCGTCCTCCCCGCGCACCTCCACACGGGAGAGCTGACCCGCACCCGCTCCGGTCACCTCGGCCGCCGCGACGTTCCCGGTCGTGGCGGCCCACAGGGTCGCGGCGGTCCGATACGGTCGCGGCGGTCATCGCCCCGGGCTCCTCGCCGTCACCCCATGAGGGGCGAAGTCGGGCAGAGCGAGGCAGGAGTGAGCGGGCTGCCCTTGCGTGGGCGGCAGGGTGCTCAGACCGCGCAGCATGTCGTTCCGCCTCTCCAGGGCCGGGGCCGTGGTCGGGAAGAGTTTCGCGTCGCCCTCACCGATCAGGTCCTGGTTCCTTCTCACGAACGCACGGGTGCCGTGTTCGTAAGCGGCCAGCCCCGCCGCCGCATCCGGGCCGGCCAGGGAGCTCGCGAGCATGTACGCGCCGACAAGCGCAAGGCTGGAGCCCTGTCCGGTGAGGAAGGAGGGCGCGTACGCGGCATCGCCCACCAGTGCCACCCTGCCGCTGGACCAGCGGTCCATGCGGATCTGGCTGACGACGTCGATGAACAGGTCGTCCGCCTCGTCCATGGCGGCGAGCATGCCCGGGACCTCCCAGCCCGCGTCGGCGAAGGTCGTGACGACCAGGTCCCGTTGGGCGTCAGGGTCGCGGAACGCGTCGAACGGCGGCGGCTTCGCGTGGGCGAAGTTCAGGAAGGCGTGTACTTCGTCGCCGTCGTCCACGGCATAGAGCGCCGCGGCCCGGCCCGGGACGTTCCACATCAGCGTCTCGTGGGAGAGGCCGAGAGTGTTGCGCATGGTGAAGACGGCGAAGCAGTACCCGAGGTAGCGGTGGAACTGCTCTTCGGCGCCGAACACGGCCGCCCGGGTCCGCGAGTGCAGCCCGTCCGCGCCGACCACGATGTCGAACGTACGGCTGCGGTCCCCGCGGAAGCCCCCACGAAAGCCCTCTCGGAAGCCCTCGCGGAAGACGACATCGACATGGTGGTCGGACTGGTCGAGGGTGTCGACGGAGGTGTCGAACAAGAACTCAACGTCGTCCCGGACCGCCTCGTAGAGAGCGGCGGTCAGGTCACCGCGCCGTACTTCGAGGTCTCGTCCCGCGACACTGCCGACGACGGCGTGCGGATTGACCGAGGCCACCGTGGCGCCGCCCCCGTCGAGAAAGGTGATCCGGCGCAAGTCGACCTGGACGCCTTGCAGTTGGCGCAGGATTCCCATTCTGCGCACCACCTCCAGTGCGGTGCCACGCACGTCGACGGGGTAGCCCCCGCTCCTCGGTGCGCTCGCCTTCTCCACCACCGTGACCGCGTATCCGCAGCGGTTCAGCCAGTACGCGGTGGCCAGGCCCGCGATGCTCGCGCCCGAGATCAGGGCCGTGCGGCGGGGTGGGACGCTGCCCCTCGACAACAGGTCGGTGTGGCTCACTGCTTGACTCCCTTGTTCATGGTGCGGACGACGAGCAGGGACAGTGCCGTCAGGGCGCCGGCCACGATGAAGCCGGTGACGAAGGCCAATTCGGCCGGGTCCTCCGCCCCGGGGTGGGTTCCCGCGGCGAGGATGCCGCCGCTGACCTGGACGCCCGAGGCAAAACCGATCACGCGGGTCACCAGGACAAGGCTGGTGGCAATGCCGGTGCTGCCCTGGTCGACCGAGGTGGCGGTCCTGACCACCATGGCCGTGATGCAGACTCCGCCGGCCAGGGCGATCAACGCCTTGCCGACCATCAGGTGCCAGACCTCGGAGTGCAGGAACGACAGGGCGATCAGGGTGCTGGTCATGAGGCCGATTCCGGCGGTGACCACGGCCGTCGAGCCGTACCGGCGCGCGGCGAGACCGCCGAGGGGCCCGCTGATCGCCGCCGTGACGGCGCTGGGCAACAGGTACCGCCCGATGTCGGTCGAGCTGGCCCCGAAGCCGTACCCGCCCGCGGACACCGCGAACAGTTGCGGGACGAGGTAGGTCGCCGCCGAGGTCCCGACGCAGACGGCGAGCGTGACCACGTAGGAGCTCCGGATCGCCGGCTTGGCCAGCAGGTCGAGGTCGACCATCGGCGCGGCCGACCGGCGTTCCACGACGACCCAGCGGGTGACGAGGACGGCGAGGAGCGCGACGAGCGCACCGAAGACGAGCGGCTGGTCGGCGGCGTCGGCAACCGTCGCGAGTCCGGCCATGAGCGTCAGAAGGATGCCGCTCAGCAGGGCAAGGCCGGGCCAGTCCATCCGGGCGCCCGACCGGACCGGCGCGTCGTCCGGCATCACCCTCTGGACCCACACGGTCGCCACGAGGATCGCGGCCGTCGGTATCGCGAACATCCAGTGCCGGGACAGCCCTTCGGCGATGGGCCCGGCCATCAGCGTGCCCAGCATGCCGCCGCCCACGAACAGTCCGCTGACCACCCCGATGGCCACCTGGGACTGTCCGGCCGGGAGATGCTTGCGCACCAGGATGAACGAGAGCGGCATCGCGCCCACCATCGCGCCCTCCAGCATCTGGCCGAGCAGCAGCACCGGAAGGTTCGGCGCTAGCGAGGAGATCAGACCACCGACCGAGACGATCGCCATCAGCCGGAGCATGACCCACTTGCCGCCCCGGCGGTCACCGAGGTTGCCCGCTATCGGGGTGACGAGAGCGCCGGTGATGAGCATGGTGATGCTGAGCAGTGCCCCTTGGGCGGTGCTCAGCGACAGTTCGCGCTGCAGCAGCGGGAGCGTCGGTGTCACCACGGACTCCAGCGATCCGGTGGCGGCCGCCAGCATGCCGAGAGCGGCGACGGCGGGTTTTCCGACGCGTACGGGGTGAGCGGGCGGGGCGGGATGAGCCAGGGTCGTCGTCATGGACGTGTCTCTGGGCGCGTGGTCGTGCGCGTGGTCGTGCTCGTGCTCGTGGAGGCGCTCGTATGCGTGCTTGTGGTCGTGGTCGTGCTTGTGCTTCCTCACATGGGCTCCCTTGTCTCGAGAGCCGGATGTTAGGAATCGGGCCGTTCCCCCCACATCACCCCACGGAGCCACTGTTGATGTCATACCGAGGGGTGAGCTGGTGCCCCTTACGAGCAGAGACGGGCCGCTTCCGGAGCGGTCGACAGGTCAGGACCCGCCCGGCAACAGCACCGCCGAGTCCGGTTCCGGCCGGGTGGCGAAACCCCCGGTGACGGCGAAGCGTTCCAGGTCGACGACCGCGATCCGGTTCGGTCCGAGCAGGGACACGTACGCCATGGGCCGGTCGGGGTGGAAGGCCACCGCGGCCGGTGTGCCGTCGAGCGTGAGGGAACGGATGGGGCGCAGGTCCGTGCCGCAGAGAGTGATCGTGCCGGCGACGATGTCGGTGACCAGGAGCCGCTCGTCGTCGACGGTGTAGACCCGCAATGGGTCCCCGCCCACCTTCCGGCTCCGCCGCACCCTGAGGGTGTGCGCGTCCAGGGCGACCAGTGTCGAGCTCTTGCGGGCGCCGACGAACAGCGTCTTCTCGTCCCGGCTCAGACAGCTGCTCTCGGGCAGCCGCCCAGGGGCGGCCAGGAGCGGCGGCACGGAGGCGTCGTGCGGGCGCACCAGGCTGACCGTGTGGGACAACAGGCCGGTGACGTAGGCCCGTTCGCCGTCACGGCTGAGGGAGAACAGGTGCGTCTTCACTCCGTGGGTGGGCACGGCGTCGGTGGGCGCCTCGTCCGTCGCCGGGGTGTCGAAGCCGAGCAGGACGGCCTTCTCCTCGCTCAGTGCGTACAGCCGGTCGTGGCCGTCGATCCCCATGCCGTGGATGCGGTTGAACGGCCGAGTGTCGATGGTGCGCGCCAGGGACCGGGTGGCCAGGTCGATGACGAAGACCGCGGAGCCGCCCTCGCCGACGGTGGAGGACATACGTACGCCGTAGTGGCCGACGTAGGCGAACCGCCGGCGCGAGTCGACGACCATCTCGTGCGGGTAGTGGGGCAGCGGGACCGTTCCCCGCGGCCGCCCCGAGGCCACGTCGTAGAAGCTGACCGAGTGGCCGCTCTTCTCGACGACCACCAACTCGTCCGCACGCGTCGCCCGGGACCCGGGCAAGGGCATATCGGTCGCCAAAGTCCCCGCCCCCGCTCCTGCCGCCGCCTTGATGACCGTTCGACGTGTCGCCACGCTGCCCACCCCACCCTGATCTCTCGCCGCACCGTCGACGCACTCTCGACCGTCCGCCACGCCTCCGGGACCCGTGCCCCTGACATCCAGATCCTCCATCAGGTCGACGCTCAGGCGCCGGCGTTCGCCCGGGTCAGCTGTATCGGCTCCGTCAGCTGGGTCGGCTGGGCCGGCTGGGCCGGCTGGACCCGGAGGCGCTCCGCGGGTGAGGGTGGGGCCGTGGCTCATACGACGCAATCAGGTCTTTTCACCCGCAGATACGGGCCGTCGCCTCGCCAGGGCGGGCCCGTCGCCGTTCTCGTCCACGGTCTCGGCCTCTCGGGGCGGTACTTCGTTCCGCTCGCGCGACGGCTGGCCGCGGGCGGGGCGACCGTACTGGTGCCCGATCTGCCGGGCAACGCGCGCTCGCGCCGCGCCGTCCGCCGCGCGCCCGAGGTGGGCGAGGCCGCGGACGTCCTGGCCCGCTGGTGCGAACACTCGGCTCCGGGGCCGAACCTGTTCGTGGCCAACTCGGTCGGCTGCCAGGTGGTCGCGTCCCTGGCGGCACGCCACCCGCACCTGACGGGCCGACTGGTGCTGATCGGCCCGGCCCTCGAACCGGGTACGTCCGGCGTACGTCAGTTCGGCCGGCTCATCGCGGATGCGCCCCGTGAGCCACTCGGCCTGCTCCCGCTCGCCGCGTTCGACTATCTGGCGACCGGCCTGCCGCGCTGCGCCGCCTCGTTCCGGCACGCCCTGCGGGACGCCGCCGAGGCATTCGAGGTGAACCTCTCCCGGGTGCGTGTGCCGACGCTCGTCGTACGGGGAGCGGGTGACACGATCGCCTCCGACGCCTGGATCCGGCGCGTGGCACACCTGGTCGGTCCCGAGGCCGGCGCCGCCACGGCCGTACTTCCGGGCGCCGCCCACGCAGCCCACTTCAGCGCGCCGGACGCCATGGCGGCACTGATCGAGAAGTTCACCGCGGGAGGAGAACCCGGATGAGGCCGTCGAAGACATCCGACCCCGCCCCGTCCCGGCGACAGGAACGCCCGTCGCCCTGGCTGCGGCTGTTGCCCGGCATCTCCCCCAAGCGCCGGGGGTTCATCCTCGCCTGGTGGGGGTTCGCCCTCACCTTCGGCGGGATGCGCCTGCTCACCTGGCTCATCCACATCGACGTGGCCGGGGTGGGCGACATGCAGGCGGGCGGAGTGCACATCCACCATTACGTGTGGGGCATTCTGCTGCTCGCGGCGGTGGGCGCCGCCGGTCTGGTCGACCGTACGGCGCGGGCCCGCGCGTGGATGGGCCTTGCGTACGGGGTCGGGCTGGCCCTTGTAGTCGACGAGGCAGCCCTCCTGATCAGCCTGGAAGACGTGTACTGGGACACGGAGGGCGGGTTCAGCATCGCCCTGGCGATCGCCCTGATCGCCGTCGCCGGGAGCGTGCTGGCGGTCACACGGGGGCGGCGCGCCTCAAAGGAAGACGACGACTGAGGGCGCCGAGGGCACTGCGACACGGGGGGGGCGCTGAGGGCGCGTAACGACGAGACTCAATCCTCCGGCCGCAACAGCACCGGCAACGTCCGCACACTGTTGCTGATGAAAGAGGGCAGTGGCGCCACGTCGGCGACGGAACAGGCGAGTTGCATGTCCGGGAAGCACGCGAACAGGGCCGGCAGCGCGGTCTCCGCTTCGAGACGGGCCAGGGCGGCGCCGACGCAGTAGTGCGGTCCGTGTCCGAAGGAGAGGTGCCTGCGCGCCGGCCGGGTGATGTCGAACTCGGCCGCGTCGGAGCCGTGTTGCCGGGGGTCACGGCCCGCTGCGGCGTACGAGGCCAGTACCGCCTCCCCCTTCGGGATCACGGTGTCGCCGACAAGGATGTCGTCGAGCGCGTACCGCAGCGGGAAGTGGGCGACGGGTGAGTCCCAGCGCAGGGTCTCCTCGACCACCTCGGCCCAGCCGACCCGTCCCGTGTCGAGCGCCTGCCGCTGCTCCGGGTGGGTGAGGAGCGCCTTGGTCGCGTTGGTGAGCAGGTTGAGCGTGGTGCCGTGACCGGCGACGATGACGAGGACCAGCGTGCCGATCAACTCCTGTGGAGAGAGCCGGTCTCCTCCGTCGTGAGCGGCCGTCAGATGGCTGGTGAGGTCGTCGCCGGGCCGGTCGCGCCGCAGCGTGACCAGTTCGGTCAGCAGCGCGTGCAGGGAGTTCCGGGTCGCCGCCGTCTCCTCGGGGGTCGTCGTACTGCTGACCAGACTTGCCGACAGATCACGGAAGTCGTCGAACCGTTCCGCGGGCACACCCATCAGCCTGCCGATGGTGTTCATGGGCAGCGGATAGGCGAAGTGGCGGCGCAAGTCCACTGCTCCGGGCGGGTGTTCGGCGAGTGCGTCCAGCAGGCGATGGGTCTCGGCCTCGATGCCGTGGCGCATCGCCTCGACCCGCCGGGCCGTGAAGGCCTGTGAGATCAGGCCGCGCAGCCGGCGGTGGTCGTCGCCGTCGGCCGTGGTCATGCCGGGGTTGGTGACGAAGTCGATCAGCGGCCAGCCGTCGGGGACGCGACCCTCGCGCAGCGCCTGCCAGTGCGCGGGATTCTTGACGACGCGAGGATCGGCGAGCAGGTCCTGCAACGCGTCGTGCCGGGTGATCACCCAGGCGGGAACGTTCCCGGGGAGCTCCACGCGTACGGCGGGCCCGAGTTCGCGCAGGCCGGCGTTCTCGCCGTGCACGTCGGCCGCGGTCGCGTCGAGACGTATGAGCGGGGGGTCGGTGGTCACTGGGCACCTTCCTCGTCTGGAGCCGGGTCCGGGGGCCGGGCCCGGGGGCCGGTTCCGGACTGGTACCGGCGGCCGGCACCGGGCGAACGGATGCGGACATGGGCGCCCACCGTCACTACAACGGGTCTGCTGTACGCCAACTGTCCACCATGGCACGCCAACCCGACGTACAGTCACGGAAGTTGACGGGAGGGGAGCAGCGAATGCTTCATGACCTGGGCGAGCTCGGTCGTGTCGGCCGTGTGCTGTACGAGGTGATGGGCCTGCTCGAGGACGAGCAGAAACGCCTTGAGGAGCTGTACGGGGAGACAGCGGCCGACGAGTGCACCGCGGGCAGCCCCCGGCAGACGTTGCACGGGATCTGTGACCTCACCCGCGGCGTGAGCGAAGCGCTGCGGTACGTCGCCCTGGCCCTCGGCTATGTGGCGCTCGGCCTGGACGCGCGGGCCGACCACGCGGTGAAGATGGCGCGCATGAAGCCGGTCGGCGTCCCCTCCGGGGTGGACCGCATGGCACGGCCGCTCGGCGCGTCCACCGTGCGGGCGCTGGAGCTGATCGGCCAGCTCGACGACTTCTTCGCCGGTGGCATCGGGATGGCCGTCGAAGTGACGTTGGCCGCGCCCCAGGCGACGTACCCGCCGGACGACTGGGAGGCGTACCAGCGCCAGCAGATGAACCGGCCGGACTGAGGGCGACGCCCCCTCGTACGGCACGCGGGGAGCGGTACGCGGGGAGCGGTACGCGGGGAGCGGGGAGGGAGAGGCCGGCTCAGGCCTCTTCCTGAGTCACCGACATCGCCGAACCCACCGAAGAGGCCGGACTCACCGAGGCCGAGCCCACCCCAGCGCCCATCCGGTACGCGTGCCGCGTGACCGCAGGCCGCTCCCACGCCGGTGGACGCAACGTCATCAGGAGGTCGGCGAGGCCGCCGGGGGCCCGCCCGCGCAGCCGGGCCGCCGTGCGGACGGGGTGCCGGTCGGTGCGGGCGACGCGGTGGCCGCTCGCGACGAGCCGGCCCACCAGGTCGCGGTCCTCACCGGTGGGCAGCGCGGCGAAACCGCCCACCCGCCGGTACGCCGCGGCGGTCAGGCCCATGTTCGCGCCGTGGACGTGCGGGTGCTCCCACGCCGTGGCCCTGCCGGTGCGCGGGCGGGTGCGGAAGTAGTCCGCGTCGTGCCGGGCGACGATCAGAGAGCCGGTCCGGGCGGGGGCGAGCCGGATGGTGCCGAGGACGGCGTCGTACCCGCGCCGGGCCCAGGCCATCTGCTGTGTGAGCCAGTCCTCGGGCACGGTCGTGTCGGCATCCGTCATCGCCAGCCACACGCCCTGACCCGCCGGCCGCGCCCACGGTCCCGCAAGCCGCTCCCCCGCTTCCCCGAGCCGCTCCCCCGCCCCCGCCCCCGCGAGCCACTCCATCGCATGCTCCGTGCCGGCCGCGCGGGCGGCACCCACGTTCCGCGCGTCGATCTCGACGACCTCCGCGCCGGCATCCGCGGCCACCGCCGCCGTCGCGTCCGTGCACGCGTCCGCCGCCACCACTATCAGCACGGGGACCGGCGCCGCACGCGCCGCCGCCCGGCGCAGGCTGTGCAGGCAGGCCCCGATGCGGTGCTGCTCGTTGTGTGCGGGGACGACGACGGCCAGGGCCGCCGGGGCCGGAGCCGAGGCAGGGGTGGAGCTCACGCAAGCCCCTCCGCGCGGGCGGGCGAGAGCGCCGGGCCCCCGTCCGGGACATGTGCGTGGACGGTGAGGGTGAAGTCGGGGTCGTCGTAGCGCGCCAGCCGGCTCAGACGTGAGCCCGGGCTCCGCTCCGGACCCGGCAACGCGTCGAGGTGGTCGGCGATCTCCCGCCCCGTACAGGTGTGTTCGGCGACGGGGTGGTTCCAGTGCACCGTGACCAGGTGGCCTCCCGGGACCAGACTCTCCACGCTCCGCCGCAGCAGCCGGGTCCGCGTCGCCTCGTCGAAGTAGTAGAGGAGTTCCGAGAGCACCACGAGGTCGAAGGTCTGCTCGGGCCACTCGTCGGGGACGGTCATGCGTTGTACGTCGACGTGGTCGAGGCCGGCCGTGCGCCGGACGGTGGTCTCGACGGCCGACGGCGCGCGGTCGGTGGACAGCAGGTGGTCGCAGCGGCCGGCCAGCAGCTCGGTCAACACCCCTACCGAGCAGCCCGGTTCGAAGGCGCGCTCGTAGCGGGGGCGGGGCAGCGCCGCGACGGTGAGCTGGTACTTCCGGCGGTCGTACCACCGCTCGTCGAGGTGCCAGGGGTCGGCGGCGCGGGCGTACTGCTCGTCGAAGTAGGTGGCGGGGGTGCTCATCGGATCACCGTCTCGAAGGCGCGGGTGTGGTGGGCGATCTCCTCCGCGGGAAGCACCGGCCCGACCTCGGGGCCGCGGGGCTCCAACTGGCTTGCGAAGCGGGCGAGCGCCGCCTTCTTCCGGCCGAGCGCCGCCTCGGAGAGCGGCAGGACGCCGCAGCGGTGCCACGGCACCCGCGCGTCGTCGGGCCGCGCCCAGTGCCACATCCACACCGGGTACGACCACACCGGGAGCGACGTGCTGCGGCAGGCGCGCAGGGCGGCCCGGCCCGCGGCCTCGTGGTCGCTGTGCAGGTCCGCCGCCCACGGCGCGACGCACACGGCGGCCCCGGCCGCGTCCAGGACCCCGCCGATCACGGTGGCCGCCTCGTACTCGTACGCGTCGAGTTCCGTGTCGGGCAGCGCGGCGAACACCGGCTCGGGTACGGCGGATACGGCGGGAACGGCTGATGCATCGGATACGGCTGATGCGTCGGGCACGGCTGATGTGTCGGGTACGGGGCCGAGTTCGGCGAGCGCCGCCCTCAGTTCGTCCCGCCGCCGGGCGGCCAGTTCGGCTCGGGCGGAGGCCGACGCGGCGCCGTGGGACGCCTCTCCGTCGGTCAGGCACACGGTGTGCACCTCGACACCCGCGGCGAGCAGCGTGGCCATGGTGCCGCCGAAACCCAGCACCTCGTCGTCGGGATGGGCGGCCACGACCACTACGGGCCCGGTCGGCAGCTCCAGCTCCGGCAGTCCTTCGAGCAGCCCCGCGTCCCGCCACTCGGCCTCGGCGGTGCCCCGCGCGTCGATGGCGGCGGCGGCAGCCAACCGCGCACTCGTGCTCGTATGCGTGCCCGTGCTCTCGGGGTGGGCGGTCTGCGGCAGGCTCATCATGCGGCTCCACCTGCCTCGGCCGTGGCCAGCCGCCCGAGTTCCGCGAGGGCCGCCTCGGCGTGGTGCTGGCGTACGTACACCGTCAGATCCGCCACCGCGCGCGCGTGCGCCTCGTCGTGGCACAGCGGCCCGGCGCCCGTGGCACGCCCGACCCGGTCGAGCACCTCCGTGCACACCTTCTCCACGAACGACCGCACCCGCAGGCTCCGCGCCCGCGCCTCGCCGCGCTCGTCGAAGGGGTCGGCGTCGATGTCGTCCCCGGCCTGGCGCAGCAGCGTGTCGGCGGTGTGCAGCAGCAGGTCGACGGCGCCGAGGTGGGCCGCCGCGTGGTCGTTGAGCCGGCCCGCCGCGGCCCGCTCGTACAGCGGCGCGGCGACCGCGTGGGCGCCGCCGAGCCAGCAGGCGGCCACGCCGATGCCGCCGTGCTGGAAGCCGGGCCGGTCAAGGTAGGAGTTCACCTCGCCGACCGCCCGCGCGGGCACGTCCGCGAATGACACGTCGAGGCTGTCGCTGCCGGCCATGCCGACGGCGGGCCACGTGCCGCGCACCGGCGTCACGCCGGGATGCGCCAGGTCCACCGCGAAGAGCCGGTACCCGTCGTCGGCGTCGGCGCTCACCAGGGCGTGTGTGCAGGCGCGGGCGCCGGAGCAGTACGGCTTGACGCCGCTGAGCGTCCACCCCCGCCCGGTGCGCGTCGCCCGGACGCCGGGGCCCGGCGGACGCGCCGCCCACACGCCCCACCGCTCCCCCGGCGCGGGCGCGGAACCCTCCACCTCGTGGAGTATCGCCGCCGCGTCCAGATGTCCCTCGGCGAGCCGTACCAGCGACAGGTCACGTCGTCCGAGCGCCGTGAGAGCGGCGAAGCGGCGAGCCGTGGCCTGGCCTGGGAGCGGTACGCCGGCGGCCTCCCGCTCGACGAACCCCGCGAACAGGTCCGCGGTGCGCCGCTCCGCGCCGCCGAGCGGTTCTCGCTGCTCGACCAGTTCGGGGGACGGGGTGATCACGCGGCCTCCTGCAGATCTTCGACGACACCGACACACGACCTGGTATCCGGAGGCTCTGGCTCAAAACCACCGGTCACTGTGTGTGCGGCGTGGCAGACGGTGTGTGTGTGGGGTCCCATGCGCGGCGGGGCGGGGTACGCGGATGAGGAGGACGTGACCGCGGCGGCCTCCACCGCCCACCCGCACGGGAGCTCCCAGGCTGCGCCCCGCCCGTACGCGTCGCAACCTGGAGACATGTCACCGGACCCGGCCGACGCCCAGGCCCCGATAGTCGTCCACCGCCCGTCCCCGTCGGGCGGGCGGCGGGTGACGGCGCGCGGGCAGATTCTCGGCCTCGCCCACTCCGACCACGACGTCGTGGAGTTCCTGCGCCGGGCCGGGCTGCCGGACGCGGAGGGTCTGCTCGACGATCCCGCGTGGGTGAGGTGGCGAGGGGGCCGCGCCCACCACTACGAGGCGGCCTAGGGCAGGTAATGCCCAGGTCAGCCGCTCGGCGCGGTGGTCCTGAAGCGGGCCCGGTAGGCGGACGGGCTGGTCCCCAGAGCGTGCTGGAACACGCGGCGCATGGTCTCCGAGGAGCCGAGGCCGGACTCCTCGGCCACCTGCTCGACGGTGTCGTCGCCCGCTTCGAGGAGGGCCTGCGCGGCTTCGAGACGTACGGATTCCAGGTACCGCCCCGTCGTCATCCCGGTCTCCCTGCGGAACAGCCTGCCGAGGTGGCGGGCGCTGACGCCGACGTCGCGTGCGAGGGACTCCAGGCTGTGCGGGGCCGCCGGATCCGTGCCGACGCGGTCCATCACCCGGCGCACCACCGGGTGCCCCGCCTCACGCGGTGTCAGCCGGGCGCTGAACTGGGACTGGCCTCCGGGCCGCGCCATGAAGACGACCAGCTCGCGGGCCACGTCCCGCGCGAGGTCGGCGCCGTGGTCGTCCTCGACCAGGCACAGGGCGAGGTCGATGCCCGCGGTGACGCCGGCGGAGGTGATGACGTCGCCGTCCCTGACGAAGATCGGGTCCGTCTCCACGCTCACCTCGGGATACGCGGTCGCCAGCTGCCCGGCGAGCTGCCAGTGCGTGGCGGCGCGCCGCCCGTTGAGGGTGCCCGTCTCGGCCAGGACGAAGGCTCCGGCACACACCGACGTGGTCCGCCGTGCGCGGCCGACGACGTCGGTGACGAGGTCCACCAGGCTCCGGTCGGCGACGGCCCGCCGCCAGTCGCGTCGGCCCGGCACCACCACCGTGCCGAGCCGCGCGGGCAGCGCGTCCGGCGTGGCGTCGACGCCGATGCGCACGCCCGACGAGGTGCGGACGTCGGTGCCGGTCGGCGAGAGGATCCGTACGTCGTAGCGGGCGCCGAAGGCGTTGGCCGTGGTGAAGACCTCGACGGGGCCGGTGACGTCAAGGAGTTGCACGCCGTCGAAGGCGGTCACCACGACCACGTGGGGCGCCGGTGGGCGAGCCGCTACTCGGCCCACGGGGAGTCCAGGATGGTGCGCACGAAGTCCCCGCGCTCGAAACCGGGCACGTAGTGCGCGAGCACATCGGCCTTCACGTTGCCGAACGTGGTCTGCGGCTTGGGCCGCACCCCGTCGGTGAAGGCCGCCAGGATGCGCTTCTTGAAGTCGGGGCGCGGGTGCACGGCGACGACCGCGGCGCGGTCCGCCGCGTCGAGGTCGTGGTAGCCGATGCCGAGGACGTCGTACTCCACGCCCGCGGTCACCAGCGCCACCTCCGGCTCCATGTAGGCCGGGATGCCCGGCGTGGTGTGCAGGGCGATGGCGGTCCAGACCCGTCGGACGCCGTCCTGCGGCACCTGATGCGCCTCCAGGAACCGCCGGGCCTCGTCGGCGCTGTCCACCTCGAAGCGCCGCCCACTGGCGTGGAAGGGCTCGTTCAGGCCGAGGTCGTGGAACATCGCCGCCACGTAGAGGAGTTCGGGATCGAAGCTCAGCTTCTGGCGGGCGCCCTGGAGGCTGCCGAAGAAGTACACGCGGCGCGAGTGGTGGTAGATCAGCTCGTCGGTGCTGTCCCGCACGAGCTCGGTCGCCTCCCGCGCGAGCCTGGAGTCCGGCACCCGCACGCCGGCGGGGGCGGAGGAGTCGTCCGTCATCGTCATCACCTGGTCCCTCGGTCCACCGGTCCCTCCGGCGACACCTCCAGTCTCCGGTGTGCCGGGGCGCCGTGCCATGGCTGTGGGGCCGCATGCCCCACAGATACGGACACGGCCGCCACTGGGTCAGCGTGCCGCGCCGAGCCGCTTCCGCACCGGTGTGCCGGTGCGCGTGCGGTGCGCGAGGCGGGCCGTGCGGGTGGCTACGTCGACCGTGTACGCCTCGACGGTCATCGCCCGCCCGGACACCTTCAGGACCATGAAGCCGTGCTCGGAGAAGTTCTGCCAGGCCGACGGGTGGCCGAAGTGGGCTTTTCCATCACCGGACTTGGCGGCCGCGCCGCACACGATCTGCCGGGTGCCGCCGGTGCGGGCGGTGGGCTCCAGGATCTGCAGGGTGTGGTCGTGCCCGGAGAGGATCAGGTCGGCCTGCCCGCACACCACCTCCTCGTACAGTTCCTTGAGGTGGATGCCGCTGGTGTAGTTCCCGATCACGAAGCCGTCGTACGAACCGGCGCTCCCGTGCTGGCCGTTGTTCAGGTACGGGTGGTGGCCGAGCACGATCTTCCAGCGGGCCCGCGACGCCTTGAGCGCGCCGTCCAGCCAGCTGCGCTGCTCGCGCATGTACGGGCCGTTCCACCAGTAGTGCGGGTCCATCTGGGCGACGTACGAGGCGACGGGGTTGGTGTCGAGCGCGAAGAACTCCACCACCGGGTCGCCGCCGTCGCCCCCGCCGGCCGACAGGGCCACGTTGTAGTAGCGGCTCGGCATGTGCCAGCGGGGTGAGGTGGCGGCGTACGCGACCTCGCGGTCGCCGCGCGAGGGGTCGCCGCCGCTGCCGGGGATGAGGCCGGAGCAGTCGTGGTTGCCGAGGACCATCAACCAGGGGATGTCGAGACCGGAGTTGGGGTCCTCGAACTTGGTGCGGAACTCGGAGTCGTCGGCGGACTCGGGGCCGTTCTCGTAGATGTTGTCGCCGAGGCCGACCGCGAGGCCGATGCCTTCCGCGCGGCACACCTCGCGGGCCGCGGCGGCGACCGCGTGCTGGGCCTCCTCGCCCGTACCGGCGTCACCGGTGAGCAGTACCGCGTACTCCCCGGCCCTGTTCGGCGCCGTCGGCAGCGGGAACTTGCCGGTGCGGGCGGCGGCGGGCGCCGCCGCGGCCGGTGACCCGCCCGGCAGGACGGTCAGCGCGGCCGCCCCCGCCACCACACCGCCGAGGACGGCCCGGCGGCCCGGCGCCCGCAGCTGCCTGACCCGCTCCCCCACCGGCCCTTCGGCCAGGTCCGGGTCGGCCGTCAGCCACTGATCCTCCGTCAGATCCGCGCTCGGCGGTATCAACTCGTCGTCGCACATGGAGGGTTTCTCTCACGGGAGCGCGTGCCGATGGTGGGGAACCGATGAACTCCTGGTGGACGAATGGACACGGATCGAGCCCCGCGCCCGCGGTCCTCAGGCCGCCTCCACGACCTCGGGACCGTCCGACGGCTCGGTGCCCTTGGCGAACTGGGTGCGGTACAGCTCCGCGTACCGGCCGTCCAGGGCGAGGAGTTCCTCGTGGGTGCCGCGTTCCACGATCTGTCCCGCCTCGACGACGAGGATCTGGTCGGCGGAGCGCACCGTGGAGAGCCGGTGGGCGATCACCACGGCGGTGCGGCCCTCCAGGGCCTCGCTCAGCGCCTCCTGGACGGCGGCCTCCGAGGTGTTGTCGAGGTGGGCCGTGGCCTCGTCGAGGATGACGACCCGCTGACCGGCCAGGAGCAGCCGCGCGATGGTCATGCGCTGGCGTTCGCCGCCGGAGAGGCGGTAGCCGCGCTCGCCGACCACCGTGTCGAGGCCGTCGGGCAGGGAGCGTACGAGGTCTTCGAGGCGAGCGCGCCGCAGCACGTCCCAGAGCGCGTCCTCGCTCGCGCCGGGCCGGGCGAGGAGCAGGTTGGCGCGGACGGACTCGTGGAAGAGGTGGCCGTCCTGCGTCACCATGCCGAGGGTGGCCCGCATGGACTCGGCGGACAGGTCCCGCACGTCGACGCCGCCGATGCGGACGGCTCCCTCATCGGTGTCGTACAGGCGCGGAAGGAGTTGCGCGATGGTCGACTTGCCCGCCCCGGAAGAGCCGACGAGGGCGATGGTCTGGCCGGGTTCGGCGCGGAAGGACACGCCGTGCAGCACCTCGTCGCCGCCGCGGGTGTCGAGGGTGGCGACCTCTTCGAGGGAGGCGAGGGAGACCTTGTCGGCGGAGGGGTAGGCGAACCGCACATCGTCGAACTCGACCGCCACGGGACCCTCGGGCACCGGCACCGCCTCGTCCTTCTCCTCGATGAGCGGCTTCAGGTCGAGCACCTCGAAGACCCGCTCGAAGCTGACGAGGGCGCTCATGACCTCGACGCGGGCGCCGGCCAGTGAGGTCAGCGGCGCGTACAGGCGGGTGAGCAGCAGTGCGAGGGAGACGACGGCGCCCGCCTTGAGGGAGCCCTCAAGGGCGAAGTAGCCGCCCAGGCCGTAGACGAGGGCCAGCGCGAGGGCCGACACGAGCGTGAGGGCGGTGATGAAGGCGGACTGCGACATGGCGGTGCGTACGCCGATGTCCCGCACCCGGTGGGCGCGCTCGGCGAACTCCGCGGACTCGTCGCCCGGCCGGCCGAAGAGCTTGATGAGGGTGGCGCCGGGCGCCGAGAAGCGCTCGGTCATCCGCGTGCCCATGGCGGCGTTGTGGTGGGCGGCCTCGCGCTGGAGCCGGGCCATGCGGGAGCCCATCCGGCGGGCCGGCACGACGAAGACGGGCAGCAGGACCAGCGCGAGAAGCGTGATCTGCCAGGAGAGCGTCATCATGACGACGAGGGTCAGGAGCAGGGTGACGACGTTCCCGACGACTCCGGACAGCGTGTTGCTGAACGCCCGCTGGGCGCCGACCACGTCGTTGTTGAGGCGGCTGACCAGGGCGCCCGTGCGGGTGCGGGTGAAGAAGGCGACGGGCATGCGCTGGACGTGGTCGAACACGGCGGTCCGCAGGTCGAGGATGAGCCCTTCGCCGAGGTTCGCCGACAGCCAGCGGCTGAGCAGTCCGAGCCCGGCCTCGGCGAGGGCGATGCCCGCGATGAGGAGGGCGTACCGTACGACGACCGAGGAGTCGTCGCCCGAGACGATGGCGGTGACGACGTATCCGGCGAGGACCGGGGTCGCCACGGCGAGCAGTGCGGTGACGATGCTGAGCAGCACGAACTGCCAGATGCGTCGGCGGTGGGGCCGTGCGAAGACGGCGATGCGGCGCAGTGTGGCGCGGGCGAAGGGGCGGCGGTCCTGCTGGGCATGCATGACGCTGTACATCTGCGTCCATGCCGTCGTTTCCATGCTCATGCGGAAAACGTTAGAACCTCAACTAAACTTGAGGTCAAGCCCCGGCGGGTATTTCACCCGCCGGAACCGCCGTCCTCACCCCGGGGTGTCAGCGACCGGACAGGCCGGTGCCTGCCCGGCGGGCGACCCTAGCCGAGTTCGAGCGAGGTGACGCCGAAGACGCGCTCGTGCGCGTACTCCCTGATCGGTCCGGTGTACATGCGGGCCGTGTCGAAGGTGGGCTTCATGCCGCGCGCCTCGGCGAGCGCCACCGCCTCCGGGTTGGTGCCGGGCACGTCCATCGCGACGGGCTCGCCGTCCGCCTCCGCGGCCAGTGCGTCGAGGAGCGCCTCGGCGTCGGCGCGGGTGTCCGCGAACAGCGGCCCGACCCGCCGGGCATCGCGGCCGGGCCTGAGCACCCCGTATCCGGTGAGCCTGCCGTCGACGATACGGGCGAGGGAGCGGTGGCCCGGGGCGGTCAGCCAGGACTGGAGGAAGCGCGGCCGGTCCGCGGGCAGGCACGCGCCGTCGTACGCGACGAGCGCCCGCAGGCCCGCCGCCTCCACGG
This sequence comes from Streptomyces sp. NPDC005863, assembly GCF_042871345.1. Classification (NCBI taxonomy): domain Bacteria; kingdom Bacillati; phylum Actinomycetota; class Actinomycetes; order Kitasatosporales; family Streptomycetaceae; genus Streptomyces; species Streptomyces sp. NPDC005863. The sequence goes on from NZ_JBIAII010000002.1 coordinate 316,500, forward strand.
GGCGCACCTGCCGGTCGGGCTCGTCGACGACGGGGAGCGTGCCGATGTACCGCTGTGTCCCGTGCTTCCACGCGAAACCGGAGCGGCGGTAGTTGTCCTGCTGGGCCGGGACGCCGTCCAGTCCCACGGTCCGGGCCCCCGCGTGCGCGAGCCCCGCCCGCCAGGTGGCGAGGCCGTGGCCGCGGCCGCGCAGGTCGGGGCGGACGAGGTAGCAGCCGAGAAAGGCGTACGCGTCCCCGTAGTTGACCACGGAGATCGCGGAGACCGGTTCGCCGTCGACGCGCCCCAGGAAGAACCCGTCCGGGTCCTGCGCGAAGAACGAGGGGGTGTCGGTGAGGCCGGGGTTCCAGCCCTCGTCCGCCGCCCAGCCCGTCACCACCCGCCAGTCGTCGGGCGTGGCCCGTGCGATCGTGAGCCGCCCGGCGGCCGAATCCGTCATCGCTGCACCCTTCTCGATCCGACGGGGCGCGGCGTGGACCACCGCGCCCCGCTGCATCCTGCCCGGACCCGCGTCAGCCGATGCTCGCCACATGACGCTCGCGCGCGGCGCCGAACCCGGCCACGACCTGCGGCACCAGCAGGACGAGCAGGAGGATGAGCGGCACCGTCCAGCTGTGCGAGACGTCGTGGACGGCGCCGAGCAGGGTCGGCCCGGTGGCGGCCAGGATGTAGCCGAAGCACTGGGCCATGCTGGAGAGTTGCGCCGCGTGCCGGGCGTCGGGGGCCCGCTGCACGATGAACAGGAGCGCCAGGCTGATGGCCGCGCCCTGGCCGAGGCCGAGCAGCGTCATCCACAGGTAGGCGCCGCCGACGGGCGCGGCGAGCAGTCCGCCGAAGCCGAGGGCGCAGAGTACGGCGCCGAGCGCGGCCAGTATGCCCGGGCGCAGCCTCCGGCCCACGACGACCGGGGCGAGGAAGGAGCCCGCGATGCCGAGCAGCGAGGAGAAGGAGAGCATCCAGCCGGCGTCACCGGCGGCCATCCCCGCGTCCTGGAACACCGTCGGCAACCAGGCGGCCGCAGCGTAGTAGTTGAGGGACTGCAGGCCCATGTACGCGGTGACCTGCCAGGCCAGCGGGGAGCGCCAGAGGCCTCGTACGGGATGGGCGGCCTGCCGGGCCGCCGCCGCGCTCACCCGCGTAGGGGAGCGCAGCTGCGGCAGCCACACGATCAGCGCCACGACCGCGAGGGCACCCCAACACGCCAGGGTGGTACGCCAGTTCATGCCGCTCGCCTGCTGTACCGGCAGGGTGACGCCGGCCGCGAGGGCGGCGCCGCCGAACAGCGACATCGAGTAGAGGCCGGTCATCAGGCCGGCCTTCGCGGGGAAGTCGCGCTTGATCAGGCCGGGGAGCAGGACGTTGGCGACGGCGATGCCGGCGCCGATGACGACGGTGCCCGCGAAGAGCGCGACGACCGAGTCGAGCAGGCGCAGGGCGGTGCCCGCGCAGATCAGCGCCATGGTGCCGAGCAACGAGCGTTCCATGCCGAAGCGGCGGCCGAGCCGTGGCGCGAGCGGCGCGAGCAGGCCGAAGCAGAGCAGCGGGAGCGCGGTGAGGAGGCTGGTCGCGGCGGCCGACATGCCGCTGTCGTCGCGGATGGTGTCGGCGAGCGGGGAGACGGCGACGAGGGCGGGGCGGAGGTTGAGCGCCAGCAGGACGACGCCGAGGGCGAGGTAGAGGGCGCGGCGCCCGGCCGGCAGGGAGGAGGGGGCCGGGGGTGCGCCGGGCCCGGCAGGCGTGTGCTCCGGGGCTGCGCCGGTCTCCGCGGCCACGTCGGCCTCCGTGCCCACGCCGACCTCCGCCGACACACCCGCCGAGGCCGCGTCGGCCTCGGCGGAGGAACGCGCCGGGCCCGCACCGGTCGCCGTGGCGTCGCCGGGTGCGGGCCCGCCGGTGGCCGGTGCTGCTGTGTCACTCATGTACTGCTCCTGCTCCTGCTTCTGCTTCGCGTGCTGCTGGTCACTCATGTGCGGGGTCACTCACGTGCGGCGTCGGCTGCGCGGGGGGCCGCGCCCGCCGCGTCCGGGTCGTCGTCGAGGGCTTCGCCGGGGCCGTCCAGCGGCTGCTCGCGCAGCGCGGCCATGCCCTCGGAGATGTGGGCGAGCACCGCGGCCTCGGCGGCCCCGGCGTCCCGCGCCTCGATGGCGTCGACGATCGCCTTGTGCCCGGCGAGCTGGTGGCGGACGGAGTCGGGGACGGGCGCCCCCATGACGGACTGCACGGTGGAGCGCAGGGCGTCGCTGAGGTGTCCGTACAGCTCGGCGAGGACGGTGTTGTGCGCCGCCTCCGCGACGGTGCGGTGGAAGGCCATGTCCGCGTCGACGAACGCCGCGGTGTTGCCGCTCTCCCAGGCCAGGGTGCGCTCCTCCAGCGCGGCCCGCAGCGTGGCGAGGTCCTCGTCCGTACGGCGCTCCGCGGCGTACCGGGCGGCGTCGCGCTCCAGGCCCGCGCGCACCTCGTACGCCTCCAGGACCCCCGCCCTGCGCATCCTGCGCTGGACCGCGGCGCCGAAGTCGCTGTTGGCGCGCACATAGGTGCCGTCGCCCTGGCGGGGTTCGAGCATGCCGGTGTGCACGAGGGCGCGGACCGCCTCGCGCACGGTGTTGCGGCCCACGGCGAGCTGCTGCACGAGCAGGGGTTCGGCCGGGATCTTCTCGCCGACCCGCCACTCGCCGTCGGCGATGAGGCTCTCCATCTGGACGATGACGAGGTCGACGAGGTTGGTCCTGGCGGCGCTGCGCAACGGCATCGGTCGGCCCACCTTCTCTCCGGGACGCCCTGCCGGGACGCCACACCTGGGAACATCCCATGTATACGAGACATGGGAACATCCCATGTTTCGACTGTCAAACGACGTGGACACCGGCGCGGGCGAGGCACGAACGAGGACAACAAGGGCCGCCCACCTGTCGCGCCGCAGGTTTTACCCGCACCTCCTGGTCTAGACCTTGACAGGTTCAGACCATTTCGCTTGAGTCGCGGCACCCCCATGGCGGCGCGGGCCCCAAACCGCCCTGCCCGTAAGGAGAGTTGGCATGATCCGACGCATCACCGGCTTCGCGGCCGCGCTCGCCGCGCTCGGCGCGACGATCGTCCTCGGTCCGGCCGCCACCTCGGCCTCCGCCGCCGAGTGCGCGGCCCCGTGGAACTCCTCGTCCGTCTACACCGGCGGCAAGGCGGCCTCGTACAACGGGCACAACTGGACCGCCAAGTGGTGGACCCAGAACGAGACTCCGGGCCGCGCCGACGTCTGGGCGGACCAGGGCACCTGCGGCGGCGGCACGAACCCGGGCGACCCCGACCCGTCCGGCTTCGTCGTCAGCGAGGCCCAGTTCAACCAGATGTTCCCGAACCGGAACTCGTTCTACACGTACCAGGGCCTGACCGACGCGCTCAAGGCGTACCCGGCCTTCGCCAACACCGGCAGCGACACGGTCCGGCGCCAGGAGGCGGCGGCGTTCCTCGCCAACGTCAGCCACGAGACGGGCGGCCTGGTATACGTGGTCGAGCAGAACCAGAGCAACTACCCGCACTACTGCGACCAGTCCCAGCCCTACGGGTGTCCGGCGGGCCAGGCCGCCTATTACGGGCGCGGACCGATCCAGCTCAGCTGGAACTTCAACTACAAGGCCGCGGGCGACGCCCTCGGCATCGATCTGCTCCACAACCCCTACCTGGTGGAGCAGAACGCCTCCATCGCCTGGCAGACGGGCCTCTGGTACTGGAACACCCAGAGCGGCCCCGGCACCATGACCCCGCACAACGCCATGGTGAACGGCGCCGGTTTCGGTGAGACCATCCGCGCCATCAACGGCACCCTGGAGTGCAACGGCGGCAACCCCTCACAGGTCCAGAGCCGCATCGACCGCTACAAGGCCTTCACCCAGATCCTCGGCACCACCCCGGGCTCGAACCTCAGCTGCTGAGCTCCGCCGACAACTGCTGAGCCCCGCCGACGACGGGACCCGCCGTGCGGCCTTCTCGGGACGAGGCCGCCGGCTCCCCGCATGCCGCCTCGTGCGGGTCGGCCTACGCTGAAATGCCCCGGCACGTATCGCGTAGAGCCTCGGTGCCCCGGCGCTCGGGAGGTGCCGTACGTCACCCTCCCGCCGCGCGGCAAGATGCGGGCACCGAGGCCCCCGAGGAGGAACCGCATGCCCATCGCCACGGTCGACCCGGCCACCGGTGAGACCCTCGAGACCTTCGAGCCGCTCACGCCCGACGAGATCAAGGAGCGTCTGGCGGCCGCCGACGCCGCGTACGCGCACCACCGCACCACCGACTTCGCCGAGCGCGCCCGGCTGCTCGACCGCGCCGCCGACCTGCTCGAAGAGGACATCCCGGCCATCGCGCGCACCATGACGACGGAGATGGGCAAGCCGGTCAAGGCCGCGAGGGCCGAGGCGGCGAAGTGCGTCAAGAGCATGCGCTGGTACGCGCGGCACGCCGAGTCGCTGCTCGCGGACGAACACCCCGCGCGGGAGGACGTGGCCGACTCGGGCGCTTCACGGGCCGTCGTCCGCTACCGCCCGCTCGGCGTCGTCCTCGCCGTGATGCCGTGGAACTTCCCGCTCTGGCAGGTCGTCCGCTTCGCCGCGCCCGCGCTGATGGCCGGCAACGTCGCCCTGCTCAAGCACGCGTCGAACGTGCCCCGCACCGCCCTCTACCTCCAGGACCTCTTCACCCGCGCCGGCTACCCGGAGGGCTGCTTCCAGACGCTCCTGATCGGCTCGGGCGCGGTCGAGGACATCCTGCGCGACCGGCGGGTGGCCGCGGCGACGCTCACCGGCAGCGAGCCGGCCGGACGCGCGGTCGCCTCCGTCGCGGGCGACGAGATCAAGAAGACCGTCCTGGAACTGGGCGGCAGCGACCCGTACATCGTGCTGCCGAGCGCCGACGTCGAGCGCGCGGCCGCGACCGCGGTGACGGCCCGCGTGCAGAACAACGGCCAGTCCTGCATCGCCGCCAAGCGCTTCATCGTGCACGCCGACGTCTACGACGCCTTCCGCGACCGGTTCGTCGCCGGCATGCGGGAGTTGACCGTCGGCGACCCGATGGACGAGGACACCGACGTGGGCCCGCTCTCCAGCGAGCAGGGCCGCGCCGACCTGGAGGAGCTCGTCGAGGACGCGCTGAACAAGGGCGCCACCGCGCTGTGCGGCGGCGAACGCCCGAAGGGACAGGAGCGGGGCTGGTACTACGCCCCGACCGTCCTCGCGGACATCACCCCGCGGATGCGGATCCACCAGGAGGAGACGTTCGGTCCGGTGGCCACGCTCTACCGCGTCGCGGATCTGGACGAGGCGGTGGAGCTGGCCAACGACACGCCGTTCGGCCTGAGTTCGAACGTGTGGACCCGTGACGACGCCGAGGTCGAGAGGTGTGTACGCAACCTGGAGGCGGGCGGCATCTTCTTCAACGGCATGACCGCCTCCCACCCCGGCCTGCCCTTCGGCGGCGTCAAGCGGTCCGGCTACGGACGGGAGCTCTCGGGCCACGGCATCCGGGAGTTCTGCAACGCCACGACCGTCTGGCACGGCGCTCAGCAGGGGTGAGCAGGAGAGGTGACCAGGAGGCTCCGTCCGTCACGCGGTCAGCACGGAGTCGTCCATGGTCCTCGCGCCCGGCAGCCGGTGGCCCGCCGCGACGACGGCCGCGTCGACGTCGCTGGTGCCGGTCGCGAGGCACAGGCTGTACGCCACGTCCTCGTACGCCTGGCGGCTCTCGGCACTTCCCTGGTCGGCGCGGAGCAGGGCCAGGGTCTTGTAGCGCTCCAGCAGGTCTTCCAGGACGACGGGGTGCGCCAGCAGCATGGGGGGCTTCCTCCGGATCGGATGCGATGATCACTCGGACTCCCGCCTGCCCGCCCGCGACGACTCGAATCAAACACGCGCCCGCATTTCGCGCCCCCGTTTGTAGAGTCCCTGGTTCCTGGGCAGACTCATGATGTGGACGCGTCGAACAGGGGAACCGGGGACGACCCGGGAACGCCCCCTCCGAGCGACGACCGCCGCGAGACCGAGAGCGAGCGCGCCGACCGCCGCTGGGGCGAACTGATCCAGGAGGTACGGGTCGCGCAGACCGGCGTGCAGATCCTCTTCGGCTTCCTGCTGACCGTCGCCTTCACGCCGCGGTTCCAGAACCTGAGCGACACCGACCGGACCATCTACGTCGTGACCGTGATCCTCGGCTCCGCCGCGACCGGGGCCCTCATCGGCCCGGTGTCGTTCCACCGCGTCGTCGCGGGCCGCAAGATCAAGCCGGCGGCGGTGCTGTGGGCCTCCCGGCTGACCTTCCTCGGCCTGATCCTCCTGCTCGGCACGTTGACGTCGGCGCTCCTGCTCATCCTGCGGGTGGCCACCGACGACACCGTGGTGCCCTGGCTGGTGGCCGGGGTCGTCGGCTGGTACCTGCTGTGCTGGTTCGTGCTGCCCATGTGGGCGCGCCACCGCCACACGACACCGGGCTGAGCGACCGGACCGACGCGGGCCGCCCCCGGCTCACCGCCTCACGTGTCCGGCTCACCGCCTCACGTGTCCGCGTTCTTCCCTATGTACAGCTCCGCGAAGGCCGCGGCCCCGGTGGACGAGGCGAGGAGCCTGCGCAGCCGGGCGTCCGCGACGCCCGCCTCGAACGGGTCGCCCGACGAGGCCCCGTGCAGCACGTCGGCGAACCACTGCGAGAACTCCTGGTACTGCCACACGCGCGGCAGGCAGTCCGCCGAGTAGCCGCGCAGGCCGCTCTCGTCGCCGTCCCGGGCGTGCGCGACGAGGGCGTCGCCGAGCGTCAGCGCGTCGTGCAGGGCCAGGTTCATGCCCTTCGCCGCGATCGGCGCCGTGAGGTGGGCGGCGTCGCCCGCCAGGTACAGCCGGCCCCGGGACATCGGCGCCACCACGTAGTTGTGCATGTCGAGGACGCGCTTCTCGACGATCCGCCCCTCGGTGAGCGGCGGCGCCCCGTCGGCGGCAAGCCGCGCGTGCAGCTCCGCCCATACCCGCTCGTCGGGCCAGCCGGCCGGGTCGTCGCCGGGCGGGCACTCCAGGTAGTAGCGGGTGATCTCGGGGCTGCGCGCCATGTGGGCGGCGAAGCCCCGGGGGTGCAGCCCGAAGACGACGCAGTCCGAGGACGGCGGCGCCTCGGCCAGCAGGGCCAGCCAGCCGATGCCGTAGTCACGCCGCGCGACAACCGCACCCTGCCCCTCGGTCAGGTGGGCGCGGGTCACTCCGCGCGCCCCGTCACAGCCCGCCACGGCGGCACAGTCAATGCGTACGCGCTCGCCGGTGGCGGGATCCGTGTACGACACCGCCGGACGGTCCGTGTCGATGTCGTGCAGTCGTACGTCGCGCACACCGAAGCGGATGTCGCCGCCCGCGTGGTCCGCGTAGGCCCGCACCAGGTCCGTCACCAGCAACGGCTGGGGGTAGACGAAGTGGCGGTGGCCCGACAGTTCGGCGTAGCGGAAGCGGTGGCGCTGCCCCGCGCTGCGGAACTCGCACTCGGTGTGCGTCTGCGCGCGTTCGAGGAGCGGCCCGGCCAGCCCCCTGCGCTCCAGGGCGCGCACCGCCCACTCCTCCAGGAAGCCCGCGCGGGGCCGCTGTTCGATGAACTCCCTGCTCTCCGTCTCCAGGACCACGCAGTCCACGGAGGCGGCACGCAGGATGTTGGCAACGGTGAGTCCGGCCGGTCCGGCCCCCACGACGACGACGGTCATCCGAGCAGTATGGCGGTGCCTCCCGGCAGCGGAAGCGGCGCGTCCGTCCTTTCGCGCCCGTCCTTCCCGCACCGGGGGCCCCAGAGGTGTGGATCACCGAGGCCGGGGCACCCAGTTCCAGGACCGAAGCAGGCAGCAATCCGCCCTGATCGCCGTATGTCACTACGTGTCACCGTTCGAGTGGTGACCGACGCCGAACCGGCGGAGCGTGGAAGGAGGAGCACCCTCGTGGAGTTTCCGCAGACGGGAGATGCCGCATGACCACGCACACCAGGACCCCGATGCCGACGCCGGCCCGCCCGGCGCCCCTCTTCACCCTGCCGGGCGTGTACGCACCGCAGCACGACACCGCGCTGCTCACCCGCGCCCTGGACCGTGAAGGCATCGGAGCCGGCACTTCCGTACTGGACCTGGGAACGGGTTCCGGGGCGCTCGCCGTGGCGGCCGCCCGGCGCGGCGCGCGGGTGACGGCCCTCGACATCTCCTGGCGGGCCGTGCTGACGGCCCGGCTCAACGCGCTGCTCAGCCGGCAGTCGGTCACCGTGCACCACGGCGACCTGACCACCAGGGTGCCGAGAGGACCGTTCGACCTGGTCCTCAGCAATCCCCCGTATGTTCCCTCGCCCTCCCCGATGCTGCCCCGCCGCGGCGCCGCGCGCGCCTGGGACGGCGGGCTCGCCGGGCGCCTTGTCGTGGACCGCGTCTGCGACACGGCGCCCCGGATCCTGCGGACCGGCGGCGTCCTGCTGATGGTGCACTCCGCGCTCTGCGGCGAACAGCTCACGCTGGACCGGCTCGCGCTGCGGGGCATGAAGGCCGAGGTCGTCGAGCGGCGGTCCATACCCTTCGGGCCCGTGCTGCGCTCGCGCCAGGCGTGGCTGCGCCGGCGCCACCTCATCGGCGACGACGAGACGAGCGAGGAGCTGGTGGTGGTCCGTGCCGAACGCGTCTGAACGCCCCCGCCGCGTCACGGTCGACCCGGAGGGGCCGCTCCTGGTGGAGGGTCCGGTGGAGGTGGTCGCCGACGACGGGACCGTCTCCGTCTCGGAGCGCTTCGCCGTCGCGATCTGCACCTGCCGCCGCAGCCGTTCGTACCCGTGGTGCGACACCAGTCACCGCAAGCGGGTCAAGCGCCACGAGGAGCAGCCGTCCACGACCGACACCGAGGAGCCGGAGGCCTCGTCATGACCGCCCCCGCCGAGACGACAGCAACAGCGCCCGTCGAGACGACCGCGCCCGTCGAATCCCGCCGACACATCCCCGAACTCCCGTCCCCGCGGGGCACGTTGTCCCGCGCCCTCGTCACCGCGCTGCGGGGCGAGGGTCAGGCCCCCGACCCAGGACAGGCACACCAGGCAGAGCCGTACGGGGACGACCTCCAGCTCGCGCTCTACGTCCTGTACGAACTCCACTACCAGGGGTTCTCCGGAGTGTCCGACGAGTGCGAGTGGGACCCGGCCCTGCTGGCCCTGCGACGCGCACTCGAGCAGCGCTTCCTGGACGCCCTCGACGCCGACGTGCCGCGCTGCGAGGACGCCGACGAGGCGCTCGGCGCGCACCTCGTGGAACCCGTCGGGCACGACGCGTCGAGCGTCAGCCACCACCTGCAGCGCGACGGCGAGCCGTGGCAGATGCGGGAGTACGCGGCGCTGCGCTCCCTGTACCACCTCAAGGAGGCCGACCCGCATGCCTGGGTCATCCCGCGGCTGCACGGCCGGGCCAAGGCGGCGATGGTGGCCATCGAGTACGACGAGTTCGGGGCGGGGCGCGCCGAGGACGTCCACGCCCGGCTCTTCGCCGAGCTCATGACCGATCTCGGCCTGGAGACGGCGTACGGCCACTATCTGGACGCCGCCCCCGCCGAGGTGCTGGCCACCGTGAACCTGATGTCCCTGTTCGGGCTGCACCGCGCCCATCGCGGGGCGCTGGTCGGCCACTTCGCCTCCGTGGAGGTGACCTCCTCGCCCGGTTCGCGGCGGCTGGCGGCGGCCCTGCGCAGGATCGGCGCGGGTCCCGCCGCGCAGCGGTTCTACGACGAGCACGTGGAGGCGGACGCGGTGCATGAGCAGGTGGTGCGCCGTGACGTCATCGGCGGTCTGCTGGACGCCGAACCGGGGCTTGAGCCCGATGTGGCCTTCGGGGTACGGGCCACCGGCTTCCTGGAGGACCGTCTCGCCGCCCGGGTGCTGGCCGCCTGGCACGAGGGGCGGAGCGTGCTGCGCGTACCGCTGTCCGACGCCCCCAAGGCTTCCGGCGCATCCACCGCCCGGTGAAGGGTCAGCCGCCCTCGACGCCGGTCACGTCGTGCGGCGAGCCGACCGGCTTGGACTCCGGTGAGCCGCGCTGGCGCAGGTAGACGGAGAAGATGGCCATGGAGCCCACGGCGAGGAGCTCGGACTGCCAGTTCTGCAGCGTGCGGCCCCAGAAGTCGGCGGTGCCGAGGTAGCCGAACCAGCTGATGGGCGCCTGGAGTTCACGCAGGTGCTCCTCGTTGTACGCGGCCGCGCCCGCCACCGACTGGGCCAGCCAGGAGAGCAGGAAGAACGTGCACATCAGGATGGAGAGGGACCGCGCGTACCAGGCCTGGCGGAAGCCTCCCGCGGAGGCGAGGGCGGGTGAGTCGGGCTGCGCGTGCGCGCCCGCCTTCTGCCGGGCGTCGGACTCCGGGCCCGCCTTGTCGAGCTCCTTCGACTCGGGCGAGCCGCGTTGGAGCAGCCAGACGGTGCCGAAGATGTAGAGGAAGAACTGCGGGTACTCGGACTGCCAGTTCTCCGTCACGTCGACGGCGAAGTCGGAGGTCAGGAGGTAGCCGCCGAACGTCGTCGGGGCCAGCTCCTGCGCCACGAGCTGGTTGTTGAAGTCGGCGTGGCCCGCGACCGCCTGCCCCGCGAGGGCGAGCAGGAAGGCCGCGCCGAACACCAGGGTCAGGCTGTTCTCGCGCAGGAAGCGCCGCACCCGGCTCACCGCCGCGTCAGCCCGAGCGCCAGGCAGTAGGCAAGACCCGCCACCACCACCAGCAGCCCAGCTTCGTTCCGCGCACCGTTGCTGCGCTCCCTCACGGTCCCGTCGGTCGGTGGACGCCGCACCGCGACGGTGGTCCGTGCGGACGCGGGCCCCCCGACGATGCCGGAGCGCGCCCGGTCGGCCCTGTCCGGACAGCTCTGTCCGGACAGCTCTCTCCGGTCAGCTCTCCCCGATCGGCGCGCCGTGCTCGGGGCCGGTCAGGCGGAGCTGTACGTCGACCTCCTGGTCGCCGGACGCGGTGCCGACGGTGGCCACCACGAAGGCGGCTTCGAGGGCTTCGCGCAGGCGGGCGACCGCGACCGGACCGCCGTACAGGTCGGCGGTGACGGGGCCCGCGAGCAGGGTGCCCGGCACGTGGTCCGGGCTCCGGTCGGCGAGGAAGCCGCCGGTCCAGACGGCGGGCCCGGGGTCCTCGGTCTGGCGGGGCGCGTCGGCGCCGCGGTCGGACGGGAAGTGGGCGCGCAGGACGGTGAAGACGGTGTCCGCGTCGGCCACCGAGCACTCGCCGAGGACGACCTGCACGAGGTCCGCGGACGGCGGGTGCGGGGCGGCCGGTGCCTGGTCGGGCGTGGGGTTCACGGGATCGGTCTCCTTACGGTGGTGCGTGGGCCGGGGTGGGTGGCCGCGGTGGTGCGTGGGTGCGGTGGCGCGTGGGCGCGGGGTGCGTCACAGCTCCCGCAGCGCGGGCAGCAGCTTCTTCTCGGCCCACTCGATGAAGGGACGCTGGTGTGCGCCGCCCACCTGGACGAGGGCGATCTCCGTGAAACCCGCGTCGGCGAAGGGACGTACGGCCTCGACGAAGGTGTCGACATCGTCGCCGCACGGGATCTGCTCGGCCATGTCCTGCGGGGTGACGAACTGCGTGGCTCCCGCGAACGCGGCGGGCCCGGGCAGTTCGGCGTTGACCGGCCAGCCCCCGACGGACCAGCGGAACTGGTCGTGGGCGCGGGCGATGGCCGCGTCCTTGTCGGGGTCGTAGCAGACGGGCAGCTGGCCGACCCGGGGCTTGCCGCGGCCGCCGTGCCGTTCGAAGGACTCGACGAGTTCGGCCTTGGGCTCGGTGGCGATGACCAGATCGGCGTGTCGGCCGGCCAGTGCGCAGGACCGCTCTCCGGAGACGGCGATGCCGATGGGCGGCAGCTCGTCGGGCAGGTCCCACAGGCGGGCGTTGGCCACGTCGAAGTGGGTGCCCTCGTGGTTGACGTTCTCGCCGGTGAAGAGCCTCTTGATGATGCCGACGGCCTCCTCGAACATGTCGAGGCGGACCCGCGCGGAGGGCCAGCCGCCGCCGACGACGTGCTCGTTGAGGTTCTCGCCCGAGCCGAGCCCAAGCCGGAAGCGGCCCTCGGAGAGCAGCTGCATCGTCGCGGCCTTCTGCGCGACGACCGCGGGGTGATAGCGGGTCGTGGGGCACGTCACGTACGTCATGAGCGGGATGCGCGAGGTGGCCTGCGCCGCCGCGCCGAGCACGCTCCACGCGTACGGGGAGTGTCCCTGGGAGTCGAGCCACGGGAAGTAGTGGTCGGAGGTGACGGAGAAGTCGAAACCGGCCCGCTCCGCCGCGACCAGGTCGTCCACGAGCGCGCGCGGCCCCGCCTGTTCGGTCATCATTGTGTAGCCGATTTGCACCATAGATGATCGTTTTGCCGAATCGCCTCCGCTGAAACCTCCGACGGTTCACGCGCCACCGGACGGCTGCGGACGCCGTGCCGGGGTATCCGGAGTACCACAGTCACGGACAGAGAGGCAGCCTCCTTTGCGCACCGTAGGAGTGGAGGAAGAACTCCTCCTGATCGACCGCAACAGCGGGGAGCCGCGGGCCCTTTCCTCGGCGGTCCTGGCCCGGGCGGCCAAGGACACCGCGGAGAAGGCGGAGCACGCGGAGAACAGTGAGAACGCGGAGACCGAGAAGCAGGACTGCGACTACCGCGAGCCCGAGGACGAGGCGTTCGAAAGGGAACTCCACGGCCAGCAGCTCGAATTCGCCACCCAGCCCCGGGAGAGCATGTCCGACCTCGCGGACGAGGTGGTCCGGTGGCGCGCGGACGCAGCCCGGCACGCCGGTGACGTGGGCGCCGCGGTCGCCGCCCTCGCCACCTCTCCCCTGCCCGTCAGCCCGTCGGTCAACACGGGCCGCCGCTTCCAGTGGATGGAGGAGCAGTTCGGGCTGACCACCCAGGAGCAGCTGACCTGCGGCTGCCACGTCCATGTGGCGGTCGGGTCGGACGAGGAGGGCGTGGCCGTCATCGACCGCATCCGGCCCTGGCTCCCGGTTTTGGTGGCGCTGAGCTCCAACTCGCCCTTCTGGCAGGGGCACGACAGTCTGTACAGCAGTTACCGCAGCCGGGTGTGGGGCCGCTGGCCGATGGCGGGCCCGACCGAGATCTTCGGCTCCGCCGAGCGGTACGAGCAGCAGGTGCAGGACATGGTCGCCACCGGAGTACTGCGCGACCGGGGCATGGTCTATTTCGACGCCCGGCTCTCCCACCGCTACCCCACCGTCGAAGTCCGGGTCGCCGACGTCTGTCTGGAGGCCTCGACCACCATCCTGATCGCGGCCCTCACCCGGGGCCTGGTCGAGACGGCGGCGCGCGAGTGGCGGGCGGGCCGGCCGCCCGCCGCGCACGGCATCGCCCTGCTCCGCCTGGCCGCCTGGCGGGCCGCCCGGTCCGGCCTGGACGACGTGCTGCTCCACCCGGTGACCATGCGCCCCACTCCGAGCGGCGAGGTGGTGCAGGCGCTCATCGACCACGTACGGGAGGCCCTGGAGGACTCCGGCGACCTCGACCTGGTCCGCACCACCGCCGCCGGCCTGCTGAAGGGCGGCAACGGGGCGCGTGTCCAGCGGGACATCCTGGAACGGACGGGGAGCCTGGGCGACGTGGTCACGGAGTGTGTGCGCCGCACCCAGGCGGCGTAATAAGCCGGCACCGGGCACGCGCGCGACCGTCATCGGGGAGATCGTTTGGGAGCGTGTGTCGCGGGCACACCGATGGACCGGCGCGCCGTCGGAAGCGGCGGGCGCGCCGGTCCCCGACCCCGAGCGCGAGGTAGTCATGAGCGACCAGAACATGGCGGACGACGCCTACCAGCCCACCGGCGGCAACGAGGAGCAGGAGGACGCCGCGCCGCTGGACCTCCAGGACGCGGTGGACGAGCGCACCTACGACGACATGCTCGACGAGGGCTACTCGCCGCCCGAGAAGCCGCTGGGCGTGACCAAGACCGGCACCACGGCGGCCGAGCAGCACGAGGGCGAGTCGCTGGACGAGCGGCTGCGGCAGGAGGTGCCGGACACGGGCCAGCCCGACGGCGACGGCGTCGGCGACCTGCCGGACGGCGAGGGCGAGCCCATGGATCCGGAGGCCGGCGCGGAGCGCGCGGGCCGCCTTGTGGCTCCGGACGAGGGCGCCCACGAGGACACCACCAAGGAGGCCGTCGCCACGGACGAGGGCATCGACGGGGGCGCGGCGGGCGCCGAGGAGGCGGCGATGCACGTCGTCTCCGACGAGGACCTGCCGCCGGCCTCCGACGGCCGGGACTGACGTGTCCGCGGCCAAGAGCCGGGCCCGCCGGACCACCCCGTGGGCGTCCGGCGGCCCGGCTCACGGCCGGGGGTTCACCCGCCGCCAGGAAGGCCGCGCCTCGTCCCCGCGCCGCCCGGCCACGGACGCGCACCGCCGGCACAGCGCCTGGACGCGGTCCGCCGCGCCGCCGGACTCCGGGATGACGTCCGTCCACGGCACGTGCGGGAAACGCGTGAGCTGCGACCGGTGGAGGGAGAGTCCGCAGACGGTCTCGTTGCGGCCGGGCTCCCAGGCGTGCGCCTCCCCGGCGGGCAGCCGGCTGCGGCCGTCCTCCTCGTCGACCCACTGACCGGACGCGGCCACCGCGTATCGCGTGGACCGGACCATCGGGACCACCTCCCACCGCTCGTGCCGGCCCCTCCCACGCTAGGCGGACCGACGCCCGTACGCGCCCGCCAGGGCCGCCAGGACCGCAAGGACCGCCACGAGAATCCGTTCCCCACCCGGAAGCGCCCCCTCAGGAGCCCCCATGACCGCCCCCACCCCCGCATCGTCCGCGTCGACCGCGTCCCGTACCGGCGTGGCCGTCGTCACCGGCGCCGACTCCGGCATCGGCCGGGCCACGGTGGTCCGGCTCGCCGAGGCCGGCATGGACGTCGGGATCACCTGGCACAGCGACGAGGAGGGCGCCCGCGAGACGGCCGAGGAAGTGGGGCGGCACGGGCGGCGCGCCGCCGTCGCACGGATGGACCTGACCCGGCTGCCCGACGCGGCGGACGCCGTCGACGATCTCGCCGAGCGCCTCGGCCGCATCGACGTCCTGGTCAACAACGCGGGCACCGGCACGGCCACCCCGTTCCTCGACCTGACCCTCTCCGACGTACGGCGCGTCGTCGACGTGGACCTCATCGGCCCGTTCCTGTGCGGGCAGCGCGCCGCGCGCCGCATGATCCGGCAGGGTGACGGCGGCCGCATCGTCAACGTCACCTCGGTGCACGAGCACCAGCCCCGGGTGGGCGCGGCCCCCTACTGCGCCGCCAAGGGCGGCCTCGGGCTGCTCACCCAGGTCATGGCCCTGGAACTCGCGGAGCACGGCATCACCGTCAACGCGGTCGCGCCGGGCGAGATCGCCACGCCGATGACCGGGCAGGAGGACACGGACGTACGAGGCGTGCGGCGCCCCGGCATTCCGCTCGGGCGTCCCGGTGACGCCCGGGAGATCGCGGCCGTCATCGCCTTCCTCGCCGGGCCCGACTCCTCGTACGTGACCGGCGCGTCCTGGGTCGCCGACGGCGGGATGGTCCGGATGGGGCCGCAGGCCGGTTCGCACCTGGAGAGCGACGCGTGGCGGCGGCCCTGAGGGGGTCGCGCGGAGAGGTGACGCGGTACGGCCTGCGGTATAAGGGAAGTCCGGCATAAGGGAAATCCGCCCGTGTCGAACCCCGCGGCCCGGGTACCGGTGCTACCTGGAACAGGGATCGACGGAGACCGGCGCGCCGCACGGTCGTGCGGACGGCCGGCGGCCGGAAACGGAGCAGCAGGTGACGCCGAACGCAGAAGGCACCACTCCCGACGCACACAAGCCGGTCACGGAGCTGCGTCCGGCCGGCGTGGCGACCGGGGGTTCCCCGCACCACGAGATGTGCGCCGACGAGCTTCCACCCGACCTCAACCAGGCCATCCTGGAGGCGACCAAGCAGGTCGCGGCCATCCTCAAGCGGCGCGAGCACGACTTCGCCCTCGCCGGCAGCGTCGCCGTCTACGCCCACGGCGGCACCGGCAACCTCCAGCACGACGCCGACTTCTGCATCAAGCCCGAGGATGCCGAAGCGGTGGCGGCCTCGCTGGAGGAGGCCGGCCTTCCGGTCTACGCGCCGCCGGAGGACTGGCTCCTGAAGGCCAAGTGCCTCGGCCAGGACATCGACCTCATCTTCCGGCTCGCCTCCCGCCCGGTCTCCACGGAGCTTCTCGAGCGCGCCACCCAGCTGCCGGTGGACTCGGTGCACATGCCGGTCCTCTCGCCGACCGACCTGGTGCGCTCGCTGCTCGCCGCGTTCTCCGAGCACCACTGCGACTTCGGCGCCGTGCTGCCGATCGCCCGGCAGCTGCGCGAGATGGTCGACTGGGAGGCGCTGCGCGACGAGTACGGCGACACCCCGATGCCCGCCGCCTTCCTCTTCCTGCTCGAACGCCTGGAAGTCATCGCCCCGCGAGGAGGAGACCGATGAACGACCACGCCAACGTCGAGTACCGCATCGCGCACCTGCAGGACCGCCTCGCCGCCGAGGAGCTCGGCGAGCTGGGCATCCGCATCGAGGCCCGCGGTTCGTCCGTGGCGGTCGTCGGGACCGTGCCCACCGCACAGTGCCGCGAACAGCTCCTGCGCACCGTGCACGAGGAACTGGCCGGACAGACCGTCCACTTCGATGTCGCGGTGGCCGACGCCTCCGCCCCGGACCACCCGGAGGAAGTCACATGATCCGCATCGCGGCCGTGGGGGACATCCACATGGGGCTGGACAGCCAGGGGGTGTTCCGCCCCGCATTCGAGACGCTCGACGACTGCGCGGACCTGCTCCTGCTCGCCGGCGACCTCACCCGGCACGGCACCCCGGAGGAGGCACGGGTGGTCGCGCGCGAGGTGAGCGCCCTGCCGGTGCCCGTCGTCGCGGTGCTCGGCAACCACGACCATCACGACGAACGGCCCGACGAGGTCACCGCCGTGCTCCGCGACGCGGGCGTGCGCGTCCTCGAAGGCGAGGGCACGGTCGTCGAGGTCGGCGGGGCGCGCGTGGGCGTGGCGGGCACCAAGGGGTTCGGCGGCGGGTTCGTGGGCCGCTGCGGCAGCGAGTTCGGCGAACGGATGATGAAGGACTTCATCCGCTACACCCGGCGCTGCGCCGACGGCCTGCGGACCTCCCTGGAGGAGCTCGCCGAGCAGGGCTGCGGTACGCGGGTGGCGCTCACCCACTTCGCGCCCGTGCCGGACACCCTCGCGGGCGAGCCCCTGGAGATCTACCCGTTCCTCGGCAGCTATCTGCTGGCGGAGGCCGTCGACGCGGCGGGCGCGAATCTGGCCGTGCACGGCCACGCCCACGCGGGCACCGAACACGGCATGACCAGCGGTGGCGTCCCGGTGCGCAATGTCGCCCAGCCCGTCATCCGCAAGGCGTTCAACGTGTACCACCTCAAGGAGCACAGCCCGGCCGAGGCGACGACGGCCGCGCACGGCGGGTGACCGACGGTGCGCGCCCCGGTGCGGGTCAGGAGGCCTGCTGGACTCAAGGGGCCTGCTGGACGTCGCCCCGGGTGGAGGAGGCGACGGTGTCGCGGTGTGCGAAGTCGCCCGGCGGAATTCCCGGGTGGTGGCCGGGCAGCGGTTCGGCGGCGGTCGCGGCGGGGCCGAGGGTGAGCCGGGAGACGATGCGGTAGCGGTCGCCGCGGTAGAGGGAGTGCACGTACTCGACGGGCACTCCGTCCGTGTCCGAGGTGAGCCGTTCGAAGAGCAGCGCGGGTGACAGCTCCGGCACGTCCAGGAGCTCCGCCTCGGCCCGGGTCACCACGGTCGGCTCGATGGCCTGTACGGCTTCGCGCACGTGAACGTCGTGGTGTTCGCGCAGATGCTCGTAGAGGTCGCCGTTCTCCAGCTCCTGGGCGCTCAGGCCCGGCACCAGGTCGGCGCGGATGTGCAGGTGCTCGATGGCCATCGGCGCCCCGTCGACGAGGCGGAGCCTGGCCACGTAGACGATCTGGGCGGCGGGCGAGAGGCGCAGCTTGCGGCCGACACGGGCGCCCGCCTGGATCGTGGTGAACTCCAGGAGGCGGCTGGTCCATGCGCCGGCGGCCTGCGGCACCGTCAACGCCTGTTCGCGGGCGACCAGTTCCTGGGTGATCTTCTTCTGGGCGACGAACATGCCGCGTCCGTGTTCGCGGACGAGAAGGCCCGCGGCGACGAGTTCGTCCACAGCTGCGCGCAGCGTCGGACGGGAGACGCCGAGGGCCGCGCAGAGGGCCCGCTCGGAGGGGATGGGATCGCCGGGGCGCTGTGACTCGATGAGGTCGAGGATGTGGTCGCGGACCCGCTCCCGCTTGAGCACCGCCCCCGGTGGCCGCCCCGTCGCCCCGGCGCCCTGCGGCCGCCGCGCGTCCTGCGTGCCGGTTTCGGCCGTCCCCTGCACGTCGGCGTTCACCGCGCACCCCCTCGCACGTAAGACCAGTTGCCTGACCAGTTGACCACAGGAGCCTGGAGGTCGACAACTGACCAGCATTTACCGGGGGGTTGACGCCTCCATTGGTCCATGCCACCTTTCTCCATCACCAGAGGTCACCTGACCAGTCAGCCAACTGGTCAGGTCCGACTCCCAGAGGTGACCCGTGAAGCTCCGCTTGCTCGCCGGCCTGTCCGCGTTCGTCGCGGCCGCCGGGCTCAGTGCCTGCAGTTCCGGCTCCGGCGACGGGGTGTCCGGGGACGGCGGGCGGACCACCATCGACGTGTGGCTGATGCGCGACAGCGTCTCCACCGCCTTCCAGAAGCAGTTCGAGAGGGCCTTCGAGGCGGCACACCAGGACATCGACGTACGCGTGCAGATCCAGGAGTGGGACGGCATCGGCGAGAAAGTCACCGCCGCGCTGGCCAGCAACGACGCGCCCGACGTGATCGAGACCGGGAACACCCAGGTCGCCCAGTTCGCCCAGAGCGGCGGCCTGTGGGACCTGAGCGACAAGGTGGACGAACTCGGCGGCCGCCACTGGCTGAAGGGCCTCGCCGAGCCGGGCACGTACGACGGCAAGCAGTACGGCATCCCGTACTACGCGGCGAACCGCGTCGTCATCTACCGCAAGGACCTCTTCGCGAAGGCCGGCGTCGACGCCCGCGCGATCAGGACGCGCGCCCAGTGGATCGCGGCGACGAAGAGGCTCGACAAGGGCGACCGGCAGGGGATCTATCTGCCCGGCCAGAACTGGTACACCCTCTCCGGCTTCATCTGGGACGAGGGCGGCGAACTCGCCGAGAAGACCGGCGGCGAGTGGCGCGGCACGCTCGACACGCCCGAGGCCCTGCGCGCGATGGCCTTTTACAAGAAGCTGCAGGCGCTCGGCAAGGGCCCCAAGGACTCCGACGAGGCGCAGCCGCCCCAGCACGAGGTGATGGCCAAGGGGCAGGTCGCCCAGATCATCAACACACCCGGCGGCGCCAACGTCATCGCACAGAACAACCCTGCCCTGAAGGGCAAGTTGGGCTTCTTCCCGATCCCCGGCAAGTCGGCGGGCACGCCCGGCGCGGTCTTCACCGGCGGCTCCGACCTGGTGATCCCCACGGTCGCCCGGAACCACGACGCCGCGTACCTGTTCGTCAAGGAACTCACGGGCGACGCCTGGCAGAAGAAGCTCGCCGTCGCGATGAGCTACGTGCCCAACAAGACGACACTCGCCGGCGCCGTCGCCAAGGACCCCGGCGCGTCCGCGATGGCGGTCGGCGCAGCCGTCGGGCACGCCACGCCGAACACCCCGGGCTGGGCGGCCGTCGAGGCCAAGAACCCGGTCAAGGACTACATGACGGCCGTCCTCACCGGCGGAAATCCGGCGCACGAGGCCGAGAAGGCCTCCGACGCCATCACCTCCGCGATGAAGTCCGGATCCTGACCTCCGCCCCGAAGGGAGTGAGCGCCGTGTCGGTCGTCCGCGAGCGGACCGTACCCCGCCCCCTCACCCGGCCGCCCCGGCGCCCCACCCGGAAGGCCCGCCGCGCCACCGGTTCCGGGCCGTGGCCGTACCTCCTGGTGGCCCCCGCCGTCCTGGGCATGCTGTACCTGCTGCTCTACCCGCTGGCCCGCACCGTCCTGATCTCCTTCCAGGACTTCGAACTGCGCCAACTCATCCTCGGTGACGCCCGGTTCACCGGTTTCTACAACTACACGACGCTGCTCTCCGACCCGCGCTTCTGGACGGTGGTGCGCCGCACCTTCCTCTTCATGGCGGTCGACGTCGTGCTGATCATGGTGCTTTCGACGCTGGTGGCCCTGATGCTGGAACGGCTCGGCAGGGTCTGGCGGACGGCGGTGCTCAGCGCGCTGGTGCTGGCCTGGGCCATGCCGGTGGTCGCGGCCACGACGGTCTTCCAGTGGCTGTTCCACTCCGAGTTCGGGATCGTCAACCACGTGCTCGCCGGGCTCGGGTTCACCTCGTTCGACGGCTATCCCTGGCTCGCGCACGGCACGGCCGCCTTCGCGATCCTGGTGACGCTGGTGGTGTGGCAGTCGGTGCCGTTCGCCGCGATCACCCTGTACTCGGCGCTCACCACGGTGCCGGGCGAGCTGTACGAGGCCGCGCGCATCGACGGCGCCTCCGCCGCGCGCGTCTTCCGGTCGGTCACCCTGCCGATCGTGCGGCCCATCTTCATGCTGGTGCTTTCGCTCGAGGTCATCTGGACGTTCAAGGCCTTCGTGCAGATCTGGGTGATGACGCGCGGCGGCCCCGGCGACGCCACGACCATCCTGCCGGTCTACGCGGTCCAGACGGCGCTGTCCGGCCAGCACTACGACCTCGGCTCCGCGGCCTCCATCGTGACGGTGCTGCTGATGTCGGGCGTGCTGGTCCTCTACTTCCGGCAGATGTTCCGACAGGAGGCCGAGCTGTGACGTCCCCGCGCGCCCTGCGCCGGCTGCCGCTGCACCTCGCCGCCGCGCTCACCGTGGTCCTCTGCCTCTTCCCCGTCTACTGGATGGTCACCACGGCCTTCAAGCCGTCCCGGGACATCCAGTCGGAGCATCCGCGCCTGCTGCCGCGGAGCTGGACCCTCGACCACTTCCGGCGGGCTGTCGAGGCGGACGGGTTTGGGCTGTTCTGGCGCAACAGCGTCCTCGTCACGCTCGGCGCGGTGGCGCTCTCGCTGCTCGTGGCGCTCGGGGCGTCGTTCGCCGTGGCCCGGATGCGCTGGCGGGGGCGGCGGCAGTTCATGCTCATGGTGTTCGTCGCGCAGATGGCCCCGTGGGAGTCGCTGATCATCCCCGTGTACATCATCGCGCGGGACACCGACATGCTGGACCGGCTGCCGACGCTGACGCTCGTCTACTTCATGATGACGCTGCCGTTCACCATCGTCGTCCTGCGCGGCTTCCTCGCGACGATCCCCCCGGAGCTGGAGGAGTCGGCGCGGGTGGACGGCTGCACCCGGCTCGGCGCCTTCCGCCATGTGGCGTTCCCGCTGCTCGCGCCCGGCCTGATGGCGACGTCGCTGTTCGGCTACATCACGGCGTGGAACGAGTTCGCGTACGCCAACTTCCTGATCATCAAGCAGCAGGACCACCGGACGCTGCCGGTGTGGCTGTCCTCGTTCCACAACACGTTCGGCACCGACTGGGGCGCCACGATGGCCGCCTCCACCCTGTTCGCGCTGCCCGCGCTCGTCATCTTCCTGCTGCTGCAGCGGCATGTGACGTCGGGATTCGCGGCCGGCGCGGTCAAGGGCTGACCCGCCCGCTTTCCTGGAGGTCCGCAGTGCCCGCACACCGTCCCGCACCGGTACCGCACCCCACGCAACTCTCCTGGCGCCCCGGCCACTTCACCCTGGACGCCACGACGACGGTCCGCTCGGCCCCCGGCGCCCGCCCCGCCCTGGACCTGCTCCGCACCCTGCTCGCCCCGGCCACCGGACTGCCCCTGCCTCCGTCGCCCGAGGGGCAGTTCGTGCTGGCCCTCGACCCTCAGTTGCGCGGTCTCGGCGAAGAGGGGTACGGCCTGACGGTGGGGCCCGACGCACTCCTCCTGCGCGCCGCCCACCTCACGGGCCTGTTGCGCGGCGTCCAGACGGTACGTCAACTCCTGCCGGTGCGGGCGCTGTCGGACCAGCCACAGCCGGACACGCCGTGGGAGTTGCCGTGCGCCGAGATCACCGACGTGCCGCAGAGCGCCTGGCGGGGCTTCATGCTCGATGTGGCTCGGCACTTCCAACCGGCGGGCGTGTTGCGGAGATACGTGGACCTGCTCGCCCTGCACAAGATGAACGTGCTGCATCTGCATCTGACCGACGACCAGGGCTGGCGGATGCCGGTCGCCGCCTACCCTCGGCTCACCGAGGTCGGCGGGCGGCGCGCCCAGTCGATGGTGGGCCCGGCGGGCGCGGCCCGCGGCACGGGTGACCTCACCTTTGACGGCGTCCCGCACCAAGGCGCGTACAGCCGAGACGAGTTGACGGACCTGGTCACGTATGCCGCCGCGCGAGGCGTGACGGTGATGCCGGAGATGGAGATGCCGGGCCACGTCCGCGCCGCGCTCGCCGCCTACCCAGAGCTCGGGAACACTCCGGGGCGACGGCTCGACGTCTGGACCCGCTGGGGAGTCTGCGACACCGTCCTCGGGGTCGGCGACCCGGTGCTCGACTTCTGCCGCACCGTCCTCGACGAGGTCCTCGACGTCTTCCCCTCCCCGCACGTGCACATCGGCGGCGACGAGTGCCCCACCACGGAGTGGGCGGCCAGTCCCGCGGCGCGCGCCCGGGCCGCCGCCGAGAGGCTCCCGGACACCGGCGCGCTGCGCGAGTGGTTCCTCGGCCGTATCGGGGCGCACCTCATCGAGCGCGGGCGCACTCCGACAGCCTGGGCCGAGACCGGCGAGGGCCTTCCGCCGGAGTTCACGGTGATGACGTGGCGCGATCCCGAGCACACCCGGATCGCGCTGAAGCGGGGCCACGCGGTCGTCAGCTGCCACCACCGGGCCGCCTACCTCGACTACCCGCAGTCCCACGCGCCGACCGAGCCGCCGGGGCAACCGGGGGCGGTGGTGGACCTGCGCTCGGTGCACGCACACGAGGCGGGGTACGGCCCGGACACCGCCGAGAGCACCGGTGGCTCTGGGGGCACCGAGTTTTCCCGTAGCCCAGCCGGCTCCGAGCGTTCCGGCACCTCAGACGGTCCGGGCACCCCCGATCTCCCCGGTCAACTCCTCGGACTGCAGGCCCAGTTGTGGACGGAGTTCGCCCCCACCGCCGACCACGTCGACTACCTCACCTTCCCCCGCCTGTGCGCCCTGGCCGACCGCGCCTGGCACGGGGCCGCGCCCTGGCCCGGTGTGCACGCCCGGCTCCGGGCCCACGCCGCCCGGCTCGCCGCCCTCGGACTGCGACACGGCCCGCTCGACGACCCGTACTCCCCCGCGCCGAAAGCCTCACCCGCACCGTAAGCCTCCCCCGCACCGGAGGCCCGACGTCCCCTCCCCCACCACCCCGTCCCCCACCGTTCCGGAAAGGAACAGCCATGAGAAGGACGCACCCCACCGGATCGCGCACGCCGTCGGCATCGGCCGCGAAGCGCTCCCTCACGGCAGCCGTCGCCGTGGCGCTCGGCTGTGCGGGCCTCGTCGCGGTCCCGTCGAACGCCGCCGCGGCCACGGGCGATCTGACCGTCCAGTACCACGCGGGCGCCACAGGAAGCGACCAGGCCGAGCCCTGGCTGAAGGTGAAGAACACCGGCAACACCTCCGTCGCCCTCAGCGGCGTCAAGATCCGCTACTACTTCAAGTCGGACGCGGGCTCCCCGAGTTACCGCTTCGCGTGCTCCTGGGCGGTCAAGGGGTGTGCCAACGTCACCGGCACCTTCGGCACCCTCGCCCACCCGACCGCCACCGCCGACCGCTACCTGGAGATCGGCTTCACCTCCGGCGCGGGAACCCTCGCGGCCGGCGCCGACACCGGCGACCTGCAACTGCGCTTCCACCGCGCCGACTGGCAGGCCCTGAACCAGGCCGACGACTACTCCTTCGGCGCCGCGCAGTCGACGTACGCGAACTGGTCCAAGGTCACCGCCCGGCTCGACGGCGCGACGGTCTGGGGCACGGCGCCCGAGGGCAACGACCCGACCGATCCCACGGATCCGACCGACCCGACCGACCCGCCCGGCGCCGGGGCCACCCTCTTCGACGACTTCACCTACACCGCGTACGACGACCCGAAGATCTCGGCGCACAGCTGGAACGTCCGCTCCAACTCCGGTGGCCCCGGCGTGCCCGGCGCGACATGGGCGCCGCAGAACGTGACGTTCCCGTCGTCGGGCGGCAGCACCGTGATGAACCTGGAGACGTCCACGGCCGGCACCGGGGCGAGCACCGAGCAGACCGAGGTGCTCACCAAGGCGACGAAGTTCCGGAACGGCACCTACGCGGCGCGCGTGAAGTTCAGCGACGCGCCCCGCGGCGGGCCCGACGGCGACCACCTGGTGCAGACGTTCTTCACCATCAACGATCTCAAGGCACCGATGGCCGACGACTACGCCGAGTACGACTTCGAGTATCTGCCCAACGGCGGCTGGGGCGAGCAGTCGAACATCCTCTACACGACGTCCTGGGAGACCTACGATCCGGACCCGTGGCAGGCCGTCAACCAGCACACGGAGAGCCGGCAGAGCTACGCGGGCTGGCACGACCTGGTGGTCACCATCGACAACAGCGCCATCCGCTACTACGTCGACGGGCAGCCGTTCGGCACGCACGACGCGGCGTACCTCCCGGAGCGGCCGATGTCGATCAACTTCAACCAGTGGCTGATCGACCTGGCCGGTCAGTCGAGCACCACGCCCCGCTCGTACGACCAGCAGGTGGACTACGTCCTGCACGTCAAGGACCAGGTGCTGACCCCGGCGCAGGTGTCGGCGAAGATCGCCGACTACCGGGCGGCGGGCACGGCCTTCGAGGACACCGTCCCGTCGCCGTGACCCCGTAACCTCGTGCACGCACATGTCGAGAGACGATGTGCGTGCACGAGGCGGGTCGGAGAAACGGTACGGCGGGGAGGCGACGGTGCTCGGACGGGGCACAGGGATGCTCGCGGGCGCCATGGCGGTGGCGTGTCTGCTGCTGCTCGGTCCCAGCGCGCCGAGCGGCGCGCTCTACGGCAGGACGCTGCCCGCCGCAGCGGCCAGGGACATCGTGCCGAACCGCGTCATGACGTGGAACATCTGCAACCCGTGCGAGGAGAACAACGTCGGCCGCGCGGCGGAGATCGCCCGCTATGCACCGCAGGTCATCGGCCTGCAAGAGGCGTGCGTCCGCGACGTCGAGCGGGTCCGGGACTACCTGGAGCAGCTCTACGGCCTTGTCTACCACGTCGAGTACGGGTCGGTTCTGCGCAATTGGGGCCGCTGCGGCGGCTGGCCGTGGAGTCCGGGAGGCTTCGGCCAGGCGCTCCTCTCGGCGGCGCCGATGACCGACCGCGTCCTGGTGGAGTATCCCCACGGCGGCTCCGAGGACCGCGGCTATCTGGCGGTCACCACCTCGGTGGGCGGCCGGCCGACCCGGGTCTTCAACACCCACCTCGCCCAACGACAGCAGGCGCCGGTCCGGGCCGGGCAGATCCGGGTGCTGGCCGCGGAGGTCGCCCGCCACGACCGCGCGGTCGCCCTCGGCGACTTCAACGCGGTGCCGTACTCCCCTGAACTCGCGCCGATGTGGGCCCTGTCGTCGGGCGCGGCGCCCGGCTGCCGGCCCGGATCGGCGGACGCGGACGGAAGCGACGTGAAGGGCGACACCGGCGGCACGGGAGAGGGCGTCTGCGAGCCGACCACCGACTGGCAGAGCACGTTCGACTACGTCTTCCTGCGGGGCCTGACCCCGCTCAGGCACCACGTGCGGCCCTCCCCGTACTCGGACCACCACCCGCTCTACGCGGACATGACGACCTCGGCGGGCCGGTCGACGGCCCGCGAATAATGGGTTGCCCGCCCGGGATGGGGCGGTTGCAATGGCCGGCATGGTCAACGAGGTGTTCGGTACGTCGGCAACTCCGTCCGGCGCGGGGCAGGATGGCGCGGGTCGGGACGACGGGCCGCCCGTCAGGATCGGCGCGCTCGTCCCGCTGACGCGGCCCGGCTGGGTCGGGGCGGGGCAGCACCTGCTCGCCGGGCTCGAACTGGCCGTACGCGAGGTCAATGCCGAGGGCGGGATCGCCGGCAGGCCGCTGGAACTGGTGGTACGGGACACCGCCGCCGACCCCGAACGGGCCACGGCGGCCGTCGACGAGCTGGCGGACCTGGGCGTGGCCGCCCTCGCCGGCGAGTACCACAGTGTCGTGGCCCGTTCCGTCGCCACCCGGGCCGACGCGCTCGGACTGCCCTACCTCTGCTCGTCGGCCGTGCTCGACACCCTCACCGACCGGCCGACCGACTGGGTCGCGCGCCTCTCCCCGCCGCAGTCGCGCGGCTGGCGGACGTACGCGGACTTCCTCGTCGGAGCGGGTCACAGCCGCGTCGCGGTGG
Source organism: Streptomyces sp. NPDC005863 (assembly GCF_042871345.1). Lineage (NCBI taxonomy): Bacteria > Bacillati > Actinomycetota > Actinomycetes > Kitasatosporales > Streptomycetaceae > Streptomyces > Streptomyces sp. NPDC005863. The sequence goes on from NZ_JBIAII010000002.1 coordinate 343,003, forward strand.
CGACCCAGCCGAGCGTCTACTGGGCGGCAGGCACGCGGATCCTGCGGGACCACCTCGCCGCACGGGGCGGCGTCGTCGTCGAGATCGACCTGCGCGAGACGTCCCCCGCGGACCTGTGCGACCAACTCGTCGACCAGAGCGCCACGGTCCTCCTGCTGCTGGCGGGCCACCCGGAGCCTGCCGTTCCGATCGTCACGTCGGTCCGCCGCGACCCCCGCCTCGCCGGCCTCCTGATCGGGGCGCCGGCCGGACAGCCGGAACTCGCCGAGTGGGAGACGCTGCTGGGGGACGACGGCACTGCGGTGCCGTTCCTGCGCTATCTGCCGGAGCGCCTGACACCGCTCGGCACGCGCGTCGAGAGCGCGTTGTACCAACGGCTGGGAGGGACACCGTCCTTCGTCGCCTTCGAGGGGTACGACACGATCGCCGTCCTGGCCGACATGTTGCGCTCTTGCGGCACCGACCGGGCGCGCGTCGCCGGGGCCTGGCCGGACGTGGCCGTCGACGGCACCCGCGGGCGGATCAGCTTCTCCCGCGAGCCGGGCATCGGCGTCTGGCAGTGGGCCGGGCCGCCGATCCAGGTCGTCGATCGCGCCCCGCAGCAACGCACCCGCTTCCGGGTCCTGCACGCCGACTGAGCGGGCCGCCCGGGGGCGGAGTCGGCGCCGTGTTCCCAACGTCGGCCCGTGTTTCTCGCCATCCGGGCCGTGTTCCCGACACCGGGCCCTGTTCCCGACACCGGGCCCTGTTCCCGACACCGGGCCCTGTTCTCGACACCGGGCCCAACGCGACCCCGGCACCACGTGACACCCTGGCCCCCGAGTGTCCGTGATCGTCGAGGAGGTGTGCCACGTGGCGCAACAGCAGCCGCGGGAGACCACCGGTGCCCCGGATGTCCGTGCCGAGGAGAGCAGGCTGCGCAAGGACCTCGGGTTCTGGGGGCTCACCGCGATCGGCTTCTCCAACATCCTCGGCTCGGGCTGGCTGTTCGCCGCCATGTACGCCGCCCAGACCGCGGGCCCCGCCGCGCTGCTCTCCTGGGTCGCGGCCGGCCTGCTCTGCGCGCTGGTGGCCCTGGTCATGGTCGAACTCGGCGCCACCAGGCCGGAAGGCGGCGGCACGGTCCGCTGGCCGCTGTACGCGAACGGCCGGCTTGTCGGCACCGTCGTCGGCTGGTCCGTCCTGCTCTCCGTGGGCGGCACCGCGGCGGAGATCAGCGCGATCATGCAGTACGCCGCGCACTACCTGCCCGGCCTCTACCGCGGCGGCACCCTCACCGCGTCGGGCCTGGGCGTCGCGGCCGCGCTGAGCGTGCTGCTCACCGCGCTGAACTGGTTCGCGGTGCGGATGTTCGCGCGCGTCAACAACCTGGTCTCGGTGTTCAAGGTCGTCGTCCCGGTGCTCACGGTGGTCGCCTTGTTCCTGTCCGGCACTCACTCGGGCCGCCTCACGGACCACGGCGGATTCGCCCCGTACGGTTACGCGGCCTGCCTCACCGCGCTGGCCGGGGGCGGCATCGTGTACTCGGTGAACGGGTTCCAGGCCCCGCTGGACTTCTCCGGGGAAGCGCGCAATCCGCGCCGCAACGTACCCGCCGCCGTCCTCACCGGAATCGGCCTCGCGGTCCTCGTCTACCTCGGGCTCCAACTCGCCTATCTGTACACGGTGCCCGACACGCTGCTCGCACACGGCTGGCAGGGCGTCAACTTCGAGTCACCGTTCGGTCAGCTCGCCCTCGTCCTCAACCTGCACTGGCTTGCCACCCTGCTCTACGCCGACGCGGTGGTCTCCCCGGGCGGCTCCGCCTACGTGGGCGTCGCGATCGACGCACGCCACACCTACGCCCTCGCGAAGAACGGCCTGCTGCCCCGCTTCTTCATGCGCATCGATCCCCGTTCCGGCATCGCGCGCCGCGCCCTGGTCCTCAACCTCGCGGTCATCATCGTGTTCATGCTGCCGTTCGGCGGGTGGCAGGACATCGTGAGCGTGATGGGGGACATGTACCTGATCGTCTACGCCACCTCGGCGGTCGCTGTGGCGTCCTTCCGGGCCCACGACCGGGAGCGCGGTGTGCTCCACGCGGACGGCCGCATGCCGGGGGTCCACTGGATCGCACCGGTCAGCTTCGCCGTGGCGACCGAGTTCGTCTACTGGTCGGGCTGGGACGACCTGCGCCTCGCTCTGCCCCTCGTCCTCGCCGGTGTCCCGCTGTTCTGGCTGCAACGGCGGAAGGCGGCGGGCAGCGCCCCGGCCGCGGAGCTGCGCCAGGGCGCCTGGCTCGTGTTCCACCTGGCGGCGCTGACCCTGCTGTCGTGGCTCGGCACGTTCGGCGGCTCCGGACGTCTGCCTGCGCCGTACGACTCCGTCGTGGTGGGCGCCGTCGCCTTCGCGGTCTTCGGATGGGCGGTGCGTTCGGGCGCCGCCCACCTCCGCACGAACCCCGCCTACTAGGTGCCCGACCGCGTCCAGGCGCCGGGGGCCGCCGCGCTGCGCCGTATGGACCCCGGGTTCGCCGCCGCCCCATGAGTCCGTCCACCCGTCGGCGGTGACGGGCGAAAACTGTGGGAAGGAGATCACGGAACGGAACTGAAGGAGGCCATCCATGGCGCACGACCGAGTTGGACTGGCCGCGATCCTCGCGGCGGCGGAGGACGCCGCACCGGCCGCGTCCCTCGATGTGGTGGCGCGGGACCTTCGGGACCGTTTCCGGGCGGAGTACGTCTCGTTCCTGTTCGTCGACATCGTCGGCCGTCAGATGGTGCGGGTCAGCGAGGAAGGCCGGGTGCCGCGTGACGACCACGCGGAACAGATCCCGCTGGCCGGCAGCGACTACGACGAGGTGCTGCGCAGCCAGAAGCTGGTGCGGTACCCCGTCGGCCCGAGCGGTCATCACGTGATCGCACCGGTCACCAACCGGGGCGACACCATCGGTGTCCTCGAGCTGTATCTCCCGCACATCTCACCGGACACCCTGGAGCAGGTGGAGGAGACCGCGCACGCCCTGGCGTACATCGTCGTCACCGACCGCCGCTTCACCGACCGCTATTTCTGGGGCCAGCGCACCATCCCGGTCAGTCTGGCGGCCGAGATCCAGCGCCAGCTCCTTCCCTCGGCACCCTCCTGCGAGGCCGCCGAGTTCACCTTGGCCGCGGCGCTGCTGCCCGCCAACCACATCGCGGGCGACACCTACGACTACGCCCTCGACCACGACACCCTGCACCTGTCCATCACCGACGCCATGGGCCACGACGTCGACGCGGCCCTCATGGCCACGCTGCTGGTCAACGCCTCCCGCGGAGCCCGCCGCACCGGTCACGACCTGGCCGAACAGGCCCGCCAGACCCATCAGGCCCTCCTCGACCACGGCCGCCGCACCCTGGCCACCGGCCAGCTGCTGCGCGTCTCCCTCGACGGCAGCGGCGCCCAACTGGTCAACGCCGGCCACCCCCGGCCGCTGCGCCTGCGCGCCGGCACCGTCGAGGAGGTCGACCTCATCACCAACCTGCCCTTCGGCGTCCCCTCCCCCACCCCGCACCGCGTCGAGAACCTCGACCTGCGCGCCGGCGACCGGCTCCTCCTCTTCACCGACGGCGTGCAGGAGCGCCAGGCCCAGAACGTCGACCTGCTGGCCCTGCTCCACGACACCGCTGGCGAACACCCCCGTGAGGTCGTACGGATGATGACGGCCGCGGTCTCCGACGCCTGCGCCGGCAACCTCGTCGACGACGCCACCCTGATGTGCCTGGACTGGCACGGCGCCCACCCCGAAGGCCGCCGCTCCCGAGCCGGCGCCAACAACTAGCACCCGGCCCCGACGGCGTGGTCGCATTCCTGGTCTCGCCGGCACGCCCTGACCTTCACCGACCCCAGCCTCCGCACCGCGATCGTCGATCGTCGATCGGCTCACCTTCATCGGCACGACCGGTCAGACGGTGCTCTCGCCCTCCGGCCAACCTCCCTCGACGGCCGGGCCGCTGCCTTCGGGAATGCTCGCCGCCACCAGCGCTGCGGCCTCGCCGGCGCTGAGGCGGGTACCGAGCACACGTGACGGTGTCTGCGCAGATCGCTCTGCGACCACATCCCACAGCCCGTCCACGGTCGGAATCACACGCGGAAGCTCATTGTGGAACGGATCGGCGGTGCTGCTGAGCAGGCTGAACCGGCCATGCGACGGCCACGGGAAGAAGACCCGCAGGGCCGGCTGGGCATAAAGAGCCTCGGCAAGTTCGGCGTCGCCAAGCCTGATCACTCGCGAGCGTTCCAAGGTCAGTCGCCAGGCGGTCGACACGACCCTTCCGGGCGGTGCCGCCTCCAGCGGGTCGTCCGCGAGGAGCGTCCACTCGCGGCGCAGCTCACCGATCGACGCGCCCTCACACCATTCGTGCAGGATGTCGGCCACCACCGCGAGGCTGTCGGTGCTGCCGAAGGCGCCCCAGAGCCATCCGGATTCCTCGGAGATCTCGATACGGAACTCACGTTCGTCGTCGTTGGTCGCATATACCGCGAACCGCGCCTTTCCCCGAACACAGCATGCGGCTACCGCCGGGGCGAACCCCTCGACAGGTCCCATGGGTTCGACAGCGCACCCGCGACGAGCCGCTTCGCGAGCCAACGCTTCTCCCAAGCCGCCTGGCTCAGCCAACTCTGGGTAGAGGTCGATCGCCACGTCGTTCGAACGTTCCTTCATGCGCATACCGTAGGCCGTGGGGTGGAGGTCCCCGTCGAGGGCGGCAGCCTTGTCTTGGCGACTGGGTCGACGGCTGTTCGCGGTAGCGGCAATGATGGGGATGACGGCGAGAGACAAGAGGCCGTCCGCGAGGGCAAGTACGGGGAAGTCGGCGGCGGAGACGACAAGGCCGGAGGCGAGCCCACCAACGGCTCCGGCGATGGCAACGGCGACGTGCCCAGGCGGCTGGTAGGGGACGGACGACGGCGGGGGCCACCGCGTTGACGGGGATGCCGTGCGGGGGTCCCCCGCAGCCGGAGGAGACGCTCCGGACCGTGAAGGCCTCCGAACCGCCCCCGTCGGCCGCCGAACTCGCTCGCTGCTTCGGCTGAGGCGAATCGCATCGGCGCTCACGACGCGAGCGGTGACTCAGATGAGGTACAGAACAGCAAAAGGCAGGATCATCACGTTGACCACCGCCAACAACATGATTCCGCGCCACAGATCACGGCGAGCCTGAGACCTGCCGCCGAACAGCTCCATTTCCGTGCGCGCCCTACCGTGCGGCGCCTTGGGGTCATAAATTATTCGCACTTCTTCCCCGTCATGCGATATGCGCCCGTCGGCCAAGGGACTTCGGTACGACGACCGATCTCCGGCCACGGTCGTGAAGGAGAAGAATTCCAGCACCCGACCCTCGTCCCAAGAGGCTCCGGTGCACGTGGCGGGAACGGTCACGCCCTTCCTTCGGAGTCGACGCTCCACCAGGAGCGGGTACGCGCCGAACGGGATCACGTAAATCACAGTCGGAAGCAGAATGATGAACGCATACAAAATCCACAGAGAATTCTGGTAGATCCATCCGGCCACGGAACCCCCAATTTTTGAAGATCACAAAGTCGACGCAAAGTACCACGCGCGGCAGATCAAGATCAAGAGCCGAACCTTCGTTGATCTTCTTATTACAGGTGCTGTGCTCCTTCTCGGCGTCCTCGAATTTCCAGTTGAGACGCTGCGGCGTTTCATGTCGCCTAATGGCAGGCCCAAGAAAGGGTCCAGCAGGACACGGGGGCGGTCGGTCAGAGCGTTCAGGCCCCCGGAAACTTCCTCCATCACTGCGGATACCTGCAGTAGGGCCAGATCGGAATAAGACATGCCGCTAGTCCAGTCCCTCAGCAGAGCCTCCGGCTCACTGAAAGGGTTCAAGACGGGAATCGACGGTGCCGGCCGCTCCGCCGACAGCCTCGGTAAGCAGGCCGTGACCGCCAACAGTGGTGTGGGGCGGATCAAGGGTTCCGCCCGGCAGTCCGCCCGGGAGCTCAAGGGAATGAAGACCGCTGCCGACCCGGCGGCGAAATCCGTAGGGAAGGTCGGCAAGGAGGCCGGGACCCACGGCAACTCTTCAAGAGGGTCGCCAGCCGCCTCTCTATCGACAGCGACCTCCTTGCCCGCGCGGTGATCTGGAGACCCTCTGCGAACAGTCCGGCAGCGCACCCGGCATCCGCTGATCAGGACCCCATTCGAGGCTCGCCTACCGGCGCGTCATGACCAGTACGAACAGCACGCCACCGCCCGTGAGCTCACCGCCGGTCAGCTCACCGCCCGAGGGGCGACGCTCAGCGGATCGGCCGCGTACGTCAGCCGGAGCACACCGTCGGCATCACGCCGCGCCGACGCAGCCACGCCGAAGACCTTCGCGAGGACGGTCGGCGTAAGGACGTCGAGTACGGCACCGGCGGCCACCGCGGCTCCCTGGTCGAGCACCACGAGGTGGTCACAGAATCGGGCCGCGAGGTCGAGATCATGCAGCACCGCGAGCGTCGTGACACCGGTGGACCGGATGAGGTGCAGCAACTCGAACCTGGCACGGATGTCGAGGTGGTTGGTCAGCTCGTCCAGCACGAGGAGGTGTGGCTGCTGGGCCAAGGCCCGGGCCAGTAGCACCCGTTGGCGCTCACCGCCGGACAGTGAGCCGTAGTCGCGATGAGCCAGGTGCCCTGCATCGCACAGGTCGATGGCGTCCTGCACCGCTTGCCGGTCGCGCGGCCCGTCACGCTCGAGCAGCCCGTGGTGGGGTGCCCGGCCCAGCGCGATGGTCTCGGTGACCGTGAGCCCTCCGGTGCTGCCGGTCCCTTCCTGGAGAACGGTGGCGGTCCGCAGCGCGGCGGCTCGGGGTGCCAGCTCCCAGATGTCGTCCCCGCCGACCCTGACCACCCCCTCGGCCGGCCGCAGGGAACGGTACACGGCGCGCAGCAGGGTCGACTTGCCGCTGCCGTTCGGCCCGACCAGACCCACGAAGTCGCCGGGGCGTGCCTCGAGGTCCACGCCGTCGAGGATCGGATGGCGGTCCAGCGTCACGTGGAGCCGGTCGACGGTGAGTCGCATCGTGTTCAGTCCAGACCCTTGTTGCGGCGCAGTAGCCACAGGAAGAAGGGGGCGCCCAGCAAGGCGGTGAGGATGCCGAGCGGGAGTTCGTTGGGGCGGTCGAGGGTGCGGGAGAGCAGGTCGACCAGGACGAGGTAGACCGCTCCGAGCAGCGCGGACAGCGGCAGCAGTCTGCGGTGGTCGGCGCCGACGGTGAGCCGGACCAGATGCGGGATCATGAGGCCGACGAATCCGATGCTGCCCGCGACCGCGATCACCACGCCGGTGAGCAGGGCGCTCAGCAGGAGCAGCAGGGTCCGCAGCCGGTTGACGTCGGTGCCCAGCGAGGTGGCGGTCTCATCGCCTGCGAGCAGCACGTTCAGTCGGCGGCCGAACAGGGTCAGCAGCACCGTGCAACCGACGACGACCGCCGTGACGGCGGGTAGTTGGTGCCATTGGGCGCCCGCCACGCTGCCGAGCATCCAGAACATCACCGTGCGCAGTTCGGTGGGTGTGGCCTGCAGTTGTACGTAGCTGGTGGCCGACAGGAACACGTACCCGACCGCCACGCCGGCCAGGATCAGGCGGGTGGGTGCCATCCGGCCACGCCGTCGTCCCAGCCAGAACACCAGTGCGCCCGCGATCACCGATCCCGCGAAGGCCGCGGCCGAAACACCGAGGCCGAGCAGAGCTGTTCCGCCGCCCAGGGTGATGACGAGAACAGCACCGAGGGTGGCGCCGTAGGAGAAGCCGAGCACGATGGGATCGGCCAGGGGGTTGGCGACCACGGTCTGCAGCACGGCGCCGGACAGCGCGAGCCCCGCCCCGGCGAGCGCCGCGAGAACGACACGCGGCGTGCGGAACTTCCACACGATCTGGTCGAGCGCGATGTCGTCGGGTGCCCGCCCGAGCCCCGTGACATGGTGCAGCACGATCCGCCACACGTCGCCCAGCGGCACGTTCACCGCGCCGATACTGACGGCCACCAGCATGACGGCGACGAGCACGAACGGCAGGACTCCCAGGGCGAGGTTCGCGCGCCGTTGGGCCGGTGTGTGCAGAACGCGTCCGGGTGGAGCTTCTTCGCGATCCGCTCCACGGCCAGGTCGTTGTCGGGGCTCAGGTAGATGGAGTCGGACAGCGTCACGTACGTGTGGTTCTTCGCGGCCGGCCACTGGGGGAACTCCTTGAGCAGTTTCTTGGCGTAGGCCGCGGGGTTGGGATCCTTGTACGCGATGACGACGAGCGCGTCGACGTCCGTGGCCGCCACCTTCTCCTTGCTCAAGTCGGCGAAGGACGTCTTCGACGCCGAGGCGAAGGCGTTGACCGCGCCGGCCTTGTCAAGAATGTCGTTGTAGATGCCCTTGGACACCACGGAACTGAAATCGTTGCTGCCCATCGACATGTTCGTGAACAGCATCATGACTTTCGGCTTCTTCTTGCCCGACACCTTCGAGGCGACGTCGGCGATGTGCTTACGCGACGCGGCAATGATCTTTTCCGCTCGGTCGGACACATGGAAAATGCGGCCCATGTCGCGCAGGAGGCGGTAGCTGTCCTCGATGGTGAGTTTCGAATTCTCGTCGTGGCAGCCCTGCGGGGATATATAGCTTTGCGCGCCGATGTTCTTCAACTCCTCGCGGGTGGCGAATCCGTTCTTGGCGTCGAAGCCGTACGACGTTGTCGAAAGGACGAGGTCGGGACGCAGCCCGATCATCGACTCCCGGGGGACGTCGAAGGCTTCGTTCTGCTTGACTCCGCCGGTCGGCAGCTTCTTGATGGCTTCGGCGCGGCCGGGGGTCTCGGACATTCCATACGACTGCTGGTTCACCACGATCTTGTCTCCCAGGCCCAGCGCGAGGAGAGTGGAGACCTCGGCGACCGAGGCGCCGTTCATGACGACGACCCTGCTCGGTGCCTCCTTGAAGACCTGGGTGGTACCGCAGTTCTCGATCTTGACGGTAGAGCCGGAGCGTGCGGCAGCGGCGTCCGCACGGCCGTCGGATCCGTCGTCCGCCGTTCCCCCGCACGCTGCGGCACCAAGGTTCAAAGCAATGACAGCCGCGACCGCGGCCACTGGTCTTCTGACGGGCATTCGTACTCCTCGGATACGGAGGGCAGGGGCCGTTCGCCCGCCCCGAAGCAGTAGTCGGAACTTGTTGCCTGCTGGTTCCCGAGGAAAATGAAAAATTCCTGCCGACTGCTCCCCGCACCGAGTCGGGGTGTGGCGATCGCTGCAGCCGACAGGAGTTCGGAACGCGCTCGGGAAGGCACATTTCATCGCGTTCCGCAAGGCGGATGTTGACACAGAAAGCACCGCTTCAGAAGGCATGCGTGACCAGGACCGCTCGTGAGGATTGTCCTTTCCCCTCCCGGGAACTGCTCGGCAACTCCCGCCGACTAACTGGAATTCCGGTGCTTGAGGATTTGCCGTCATCGGCAGTGCACGTCGGGCAGGCTGCGGTCAGCCGAGAGAGCCCGGCCGCACGACCTCCGCGCTGACCCGGACCATGCGGCTGTGCTCGAATTGCAGGTCGAATGGCATCCGGTCACCCGCACGCCAGTCGCGGTCGGCGGGCGCCGTCACATCGCTCGGCATCGGCGTCATGTCCAACGTGCCTTGCGCGGGCACCTGAAGCCGGTCTGTGGCATAACGGTAGGCCGCGCTGTCCGGCGTCATCCGGTGCCGACCCAGGGCGATCCCGTCCGGCACGGCCGGCGAGGTCACCTCGGTCAACTCATCAGCTGAGCTGCCCTTGTTGGTGACACGGAAGAAGGCCGCCGTGTCGGGAGCCCCGCCCGTCGGCTGGAACACGTAGGCCCGGGTGACGCTCAGATCGGGCGGCGTCCCGGCGTGACCGAGGAAGGTCCAGGCGGTCAGCTCGCCCAGGGTAAGCAGGCACGCGGCTACCGGAGCGGCAGCGGCAAGCGCGGACTGCTTGAGACGCCGCACTACTCGGGCAGACCCGGCGGTGGATCCGGACAGGGTCACCAGTTGCTCCTCGCCCGTTGCCGGGGCTTGCGCGTACGGGCGGGGATGGGCCCGGGCCGCCAGGTCCGCAAACGCAGAATGTTGACGACGACAAGGACCGAACTGACGGACATGGCCGCGGCGGCCGGCATCGGGTTGAGCAGTCCCACCATGGCCAACGGCACCGTTACGACGTTGTAGCCGAACGCCCACACCAGGTTGGCCCGGATGGTGGCGAGCGTGGTGCGCGACAGCCGTACCGCGTCGGCCAGAGCCTCGATGTCGCCGCGTACGAGGGTCACGTCGGCAGCACCGATCGCCGCATCCGTTCCTGCCCCCATGGTCATTCCCAGGTCGGCCGACGCGAGGGCTGCCACGTCGTTGACGCCGTCGCCGACCACCGCGACCCGGCGGCCCTCAGCCGTGAGCACGGCGACCAGGGCCGCCTTGTCCTCGGGCGAACAGGCGGCGTGGACGGTGTCGATGGCCGGTTGCGCGGCGACCGCCCAGGCCGGGGCCTGGCGATCACCGGTGGCGAGAACCGGGCGCACCCCCAGTCGGCGCAGCCGGTCCACTGCCCGATAGCTGCCGGGGCGGATCACGTCTCCCACGGCGATGAGCGCCACGACCGCGGCAAGTACCAGCACAGCTGGTCCGACCTCGACGCCGTCGTGATCGCCACCCCGGACCGCACCCAGGGACTCCACCGGGTGTCTCCAGCGGCCCTCTGCGCGGGCTGCGCGGTCCGCCTCTCCTCGCCTCGGGAGGTACGGCGAGCGGCAGGCTAGAACGGCAGGGACACCAGCTCGGTGAGCCAGTTGATCGCCGGGACGCAGAAGAAGACGCCCCACATGCCGGCGAGGAGGAAAGCGGGCACGGCGTTTCCCAGCCAGGACCCCCGGGTGGTGCGCGCGTAGATGTGGGCGGGATCCCGGGGGTCGTACGTGATCTCGTCGTGGTCCTCCCGCGACGAGGTCGACTCCGCCATCTCCTGCCCGTCGAGCGTGCGGAAGTGGACGATGTAGACGCTGTAACTGGTGCCCGAGTCGCTGATCACGGTCCGATCGACCTCGTACCGGGCGTGGACGGTCACACCCCGCCGCCGCATCACCAACCGCGTGTCCAGGTCGGTCATCTGCACCCAGAGCCACAGCAGGCCGAGCCCGACGGGCAGCAGCACCCAGGCGACGAGGCCCAGGATGGTGCTGGGCGGGAGGAGCACGGCCAGGGGAGGTCCCAGGACCGTGTAGTAGAGCGCGCGCCGCCACCACGGGCTGCCGTGCAGCACCTGGTCGCGCAGGCGGGTCAGCACGCGCACGGGCCACACCCGCACCGTGTGCCGCTGTGGCTGCTGCCGTCGACTCCCCCGCGGGCCGGCGTCACCAATGATCGCTTCTATCTCCGCGCCGAGCGCGGCGATCACATCCCTGTTGCGATGAGTGACCGTCATCGAGGAGCCGCCTCCGGCATCCTCGACGAGGAACACGGTCAGCGACTTCCCGGCCGCCTCGACGCGGCGGATCCCCGTCCCCGGCACGACAACGGTCGTACGCCCCCGGATCCAGTGCAGCGCGCCGCGCTCCACCCACGCCCGGGTACGGCCGCCGGTCAGGACGACCCCGGTCATCGTCTCATTTTTCGATTCCCCCATACCGGTGGATCTTAGGTCAGGGGTGAGCGGAATATCACGGAGTCGGGTGCTCTCACGCGCTGGACGGGCGGACCTTCAACTCCGGCAGGATCGAGAGGTGGTGGCGCCCCTGGGCCGGGTCGGCGAGTCGCAGCGCCAGCATGTCCACCGCCGCGACCCCGCCCGCCCGCTTCGGCGGTGCGACCGCGGTCAGCGGGATGTCCGCGAGCGCCGCGACCTCGTCGCCGTACGCCACGATCGCGAGGTTGCCCGGCCACGGACAGGTCGCGTGCCCGCAGCCGGGGAAGGAGCACGATCGCGTCGTGGTCGTTGTGGACCAGGACCGCGTTGCGCAGCTCCGCCTCCACCGCCCCGGTGAACTCGTCGAGTTGGTGGCCGAGGTTCACGACGCGCTCGGGCAGGTGAAGCTCGGCCTGACCGTCCTTTCCCTCGGCGAGTGCTTCGCCAGGGCGTTCACCTCGCGACTGCTGCACGTGCTGACGCTGCTCGGCTCCGGAGCGCTCCAGCCGCAGTGGGCGCGCCCGGGGCTGGTCATCCCCGCGCCGCGGCTCGCCGACGACGGCGCCGCGAGCGTCAAGGCCGGCGTTCAGGCCGCGGTGGAGATCCGCCGCCAGCCCTCAAGGGCACACCAACCGGGCGACTTCCTCCCGAAGCCCTTCCACCCGCACGGGCCGCTGTCTCCCGCTCCTCCAGAATTCTGGAGATCTGTCGGCCTTCTGCGGCCAGAAGGCGGCCGGCATCCGGCCCGGAGGCGGCAGCGTGCCCCGCGCACGCACCAGCATCCGTGTAATCGGCGGAGTCAGCCCCCTCCCACCCACGCGGCAGGAGGCGAGCGGCGTATGACGGAGGAACCAGATGGTCGATCGAGGCGAGGCGGCAGGATTACCTCTTCCTGGCCCCGGTCATGGCGACACGCCCTTCGGGCACCCTTGGGGTGGGCCGGCGCGAAGCTTGGTTCGGCCCGCCTTCGTGCGCCATCATGTAAGGCCATGGAACTGAGCGGTATCGCAGCGCTGTTGGCGCTGGCGGGTATACCCGTGACCGTGGTGGTGGCACGTTGGCAGAAGCGCACGGCGCTGGAACAGGCGGAGGCCGCCCACCACACGGCTATTGAGGTAGCGGAGGCGAACCATCGCGCCGCGATGGAGCAGGCCCAAGCCAACCACCGCACCGCATTGAGCGTGGCGGAAGCGGCGCAGCAGACCGCCCTTGAGCTGGAAGCTGCCACGCACCGGAACGCCCTGCGCTTGGCCCAGAAACAGGCAGAGACAGAGCAGGAGCGCCTACGGTGGCAGGTGCGTCAGACCACATATACACAATTCCAGAGTGCGATCGACCGATTGCGTCGTGCGGTGCTGGCTGAAGAGGTCATGTCGGACGAGATGAAGGACGCTTATCACGACATCCACGAATTCCACCACGTCCTGGGCATGGTGGCCGGCGCGGAAGTGCGCGGCCTTGCGTGGAGTATCAAACTCGGCGCTGAGGGGGTCATGGATTCTGTTCACGGTCTGCCCTCAGAAGCTCGTGCTGAGCTGTGGCGTGAGGTCATCTCGCCACGACGGGCACAGCTTGACGAGGTGATCAATCGAGAACTCGACAGGCCGTTCCGTCCCGACTCGCCAGGAGCACGCTCACGTACTGGACGCGACGCAGGCAGTATTTAAGGCACCCTATGCGGCCCGGCCGCAGTGCTACGGCGACCTGCGGCCAGCCCCAGTCAGAGGATGCCCCCCTCCTGGTCCACGTCGACAACGAGCCGCGCTCCCTTCTCCTGGCGCAGCAATTCGCGAACGCGCCCAGCGCCGCCGACCAATCGCTCGTCCAGGTCCACCACCTCGGTCGGGCTGTTCTGACCATCGACGTACAACTCCACGCCCCGCTCGCTGAAGTCAGCGTGCCCCATGCACTGCTTCGAGTCTCTGGCCTCGAACACGGCGACCGCGTACCGGCAGCCCGCGCCCGGTACGAGGGCACCCGGCGGGCAACAGCACGGAGCGGCTCGGCCGCCTCGGCCGCAACGGCCGCCTCCCTCACCTCGGCCAAGCTGGTCAGGCCGCCAACCACGGCTGGCACGTCCGGTCAGGACTGCTCCTCAAATATCAGCGCGAGGCCCACCGTCTCAGTATCGGCCGCTACGAACAGGCGCTAGAAGAGCGCGACGAGCACCGCGACAAGGTGGTGGAGGCCGCCGGCATCCTGGCCACTCAGCCCCGCGCGTCCCGCGACTTCAAGCGGGCCGTCATGGACTTCAACTCGTCTCGGCCCCTTGCCGGAAGGCACAACGAGCGAGCCGAGAAACTGGCCGCCCCAGCCCAGACAGCGCAGGCCGCACTGGCCCAGGTCGACTTGACCGAGCCTTGCTGCCCATGTGGTCCGTTACCGTGCTCGGTCCCGTCCCACCGGCGTAAAAGACACAGGGGTGGATGGACCACGTCACCCAGGTCATGGCCTACCGGGTCGCCTACGGGATCACGGACCGGGCCATCCCTCTCGGCGCGGCGCCCGACGAGTACGTGCCGCGCCGCACCGAGGGGCACCGCGAGCTCATCTAGAACCTGCGCCGTTGATAGCCCGGGGCCGCGGGCCCCGACAGCCGGCATCAGTGCTCATTTGGGCAAGGCAGTGTGCCCTGCCGCTTCTACCGGGTGGTGGGGGGAGTTGGTAAGCAGAGTGGAAACGTCGGCACGTTTTCCCGAAGGGTCACTCATGCGCGCGCAGGATCCCGCGAAGAACCCCGACCGAGCAGCCTCCGATGGCTGTCTGCGGGCGGCCGCCCCTGCGGTGCCGCAACCTGCGGCCACTTCGGCGGCGCACATGCTCGCGCTTCAGCGCACCATCGGTAACGCCGCGACAGCCCGCCTGATAGAAGAGGCCCGACATACGCACGGACCCGCGTGCGGCCACCAGCAGGCACCGGTGCAGCGCTCCGCCGTCCACGAGACGCTGCGCGGCCCGGGACAGCCGATGGCGGAGCCGTTGCGTTCAGAGATGGAGTCGCGGCTGGGTGCGGACTTCTCCGACGTACGGCTGCACACCGACGCGGCCGCGCGCCGCTCCGCCGCCGGCATCGGCGCTCGGGCCTACACCTCCGGCAACCGCATCGTGGTCGGTGAGGGCGGCACGGACCGGCACACGCTCGCTCATGAACTGACGCACGTCATCCAGCAGCGCCAGGGGCCGGTGGCGGGAACCGATCACGGAGACGGGCTGGCCCTGAGTGACCCGGCGGACCGGTTCGAGCAAGCAGCGGAGGAGAACGCGGCGCGAGTCATGAGCGGTCCGGTGCCGCAGTCCGCGGAGCAGGCGGAACCGGCCGCGCGGCCGGCGCACGGGCCCGGCACGCCGCAGGTGCAGCGTCGGCTGTCGTACGGGCCGTGGTCGCGGAAGTACGTCCAGGACGGGGAGTTCATGTCGTTGCTGGAGGCGGCGGACCCGGGGGCGCGGGCGCAGGGCATTGAGGCACCGTTCGCGTCGCTGGTGCGGCAGGTGGAACAGGCCGGGCGGGAGGTGCACTTCCGGGAGGAGAAATCGCCCCGGGGCCGGGCGGCGTTCTCGGTGGTAGAGGGCGAAGGGATACTTGCGATCGATCCTCCGTCGCCCTCCGCGAACGCCACCGAGCTGCGGAATTTCGCCGCCACGCTTGCCCATGAACTGCAGCACGCTGTGGACTTCGTGGAAAAGCGGTTCCCGACCGATCGGCAGGCGGAGTACGAGGGGGACGACGACGCGAAGCGGAAGACCGGGATGATCTCGGCGGAGCTGCGGGCCTTCGGTGTGGAGGCCGCCGCCGCGGCCAAGCTGGCCCTCGGCGACCACTACGAGGAGGCTGAGAAGCCCTTCGGCAAGCTGGTGTCCGGACTGGGGCCGTCAGCGATCTCGCCGGAACAGCAGAAGTTGGTGACGGAGTTCCAGCAGATCGCGTCCTACAACGCGGCAGGGCAGGACCCGTTGCTCGCGCTGCGCAAGATCACGGCGCAGAGCCTGATCCTGGAACGCCTGGCCTCCTATCTCCTGCAATACCGCCTTCAGGTCGACTACGGACCCGACAAAGCCCTGGACTGGCTCGAGCAGAACCCGAAGGTGGTACAGCACGGGCTCGTCGAGGGCGCCAAGCTCTTCCTCGCCCGCCGGCCCCAGTTGAGGAAGTGAACGTGGGGTAGCCGCCGAAGGTATGCAGCGAGCAGGGCGAGGCCGACACCGGTGACGACCCAGACCGCCAGGACGAGAGCAGGCAGGCCGCCGCCCGCCCCGTCGAAGAAGGGGGAGCAGCTGGCCGACGGTGGCCCATCCGTCGGGGAGCCAGTGCGGGCCCGTGGCCAGGCCCGAGAGCGGGTTGCCGAGCAGCACCATGAGGGCGATAGGGCCAAGGCGCAGGTGTCGGTCCCCGCCCTGGGGCACCTCCCGGTACGGATGATCACCAACGGGGTCATCGACCGCACCGTGCAGAACTGGATCGCCGACGATCACAGCCGCTCCACGGTCAAGAACACGATCGCCGTCCTGGTCCGTGTCATGGAACAGGCGGTCCGGGACGGCATCTTCAAGGTCAGCCCCGCCCGGGTGACCGGCTGGCAGAAGCTCTACAAGCAGGCGGAGGACGAACTCCTCGACCCCCTGCTCTGGCCCTGCCCGACTGGGAGACTCTCGTCCAGCTGGCCGACGCATTGGTGGCCGCCTCCCACGACCAGTACCGCGGCTGGGGAGACGTCGTACTCTTCGCCGCCTGCACCGCCGCCCGGATCGGAGAGGTCTCCGGCTGCCGCGTCGGCGACGTCGACACCACCCGGTGGATCTGGACCGTGCGGCGCCAGACCACACCCGCACCCGGCGGGCTGACCGACAAGGGCACCAAAGGCAAGCGGGCCCGCAAAGTCCCGACCATCGAGGAGAACCGAGGAGATCCGCCCCCTCGCAGCCCGGCGCATCCTCTCCGCCGGACCTGACCCCGACGCCCCACGGCCGTCCTGCGCGATGCAACCACTGGGACGACCGCACACCGGCCTGACATGGTTCGCCGACGCCGGAGTCCAAGTGGTCCCCAAAACGATCAAGGGCCGGTTTCGGATTGCTCCGAAACCGGCCCTGACCTCGACTCTCTCAAGTCGGGACGACAGGATTTGAACCTGCGACCCCTTGACCCCCAGTCAAGTGCGCTACCAAGCTGCGCCACGTCCCGGTGTGTTCTGTGCGGTGCCCCGCGTGATCACAGGTAGAACTCTACCCCACACCGAAGGGTGCTCCGTTCTCCGGTGACCGCCGTCAGGCACGCGCGACAATCGGCGTATGAGCACTGCACCTGAACCGCACGACCCCGGCCGTGAGCGGGACCGCGACGAGGAAGGGCGGGCGCGCAACCAGCGGCCCCGCGACGGACTCGGCCGGCCGTTGCCCTATGGCTCCGACGGCGTTCCCCGGCAGCCCGAGGGGGTCGTCCGCGCCCCGGAGGAGTCCGTCGCCGAGGCGCAGGCGCTGCTGGACGCCGGGCGTCCCTTCCACGCGCACGAGGTCTTCGAGGACGCCTGGAAGTCCGGGCCCGAGACGGAGCGCGGCCTGTGGAAGGGCCTGGCCCAGCTCGCCGTCGGGCTCACGCACTCGGCCCGCGGCAACACCACGGGCGGGGCGCGGCTGCTGCTGCGCGGGGCCGGGGCCGTCTCGGCGTGGAGCGCGGAGGCCGGGCAGGAGCGGCCGTACGGGATGGACCTCGCGGAACTGGTCGCGTGGGCGGAGGCGTTGGCGGAGCTTCTGGGGCGGGAGGGTGCCTCGGTGGACGCGGCGGCCCACGCGCCGCGGCTGCGGGGTGGCTCGACGGGCCTGGGCCGGTAGCGCAACGGGGGGGCGGTCGGGCGGAGGGTGCGCCTCTCGTTCCGTCGCGGTTGAGCGGAGGGTGCGCCTCTCGTTCCGTCGCGGTTGAGCGGAGGGTGCCCCTCTCGTTCCGTCGCGGTTGGGCGGAGGGCCCGCCTCCCGTTCCGTCACCGAACCGGCCTCGCCCCGCATGCACACGCCCGGCGCCGGTGTGAGGGTGGCCGTGTGACCACCACCGATCAGCCGGCCGCGTCCGCTCCCGCCGAGGCCCAGGCGCCGCCCGTCCTCGACCGGCGGCGCCGCAACGTCGTCTTCGTGACGATCATGCTGGGGATGCTGCTCGCCGCCCTCGACCAGACCATCGTCGGCACCGCGCTGCCGACGATCGTGTCGGACCTGGGCGGGGCGGAGCACATGTCGTGGGTGGTCACCTCGTATCTGCTGGCGGAGACCGTGGCCACGGTCCTCGTCGGCAAGTTCGGTGACCTGTTCGGGCGCAAGGTCGTCTTCCAGCTGTCGGCGGTCATCTTCATCACCGGCTCCTTCCTGTGCGGCCTGTCGACCAACATGACGCTGCTCATCGCCTGGCGGGCGATGCAGGGCATCGGCGCGGGCGGGCTCATGGTCACGTCCATGGCGTTGATCGCCGACGTCATCCCGCTGCGCGAGCGCGGCAAGTACCAGGGCGCGATCGGCGCGGTCTTCGGGGTGTCCACGGTGATCGGTCCGCTGCTCGGCGGTCTGTTCACGGACCATCTGACCTGGCGCTGGGCGTTCTACGTCAACGTGCCCATCGCGATCGTCGTGGTCATCGCCGCGGCCCGCACGATCCCCGTGGTGAAGTCCGCCGTGCGGCCCGTCATCGACTATCTGGGCATCGCGCTCGTCGCGGTCGGTGCGAGCGCGCTGATTTTGGCGACGAGTTGGGGCGGCAACCAGTACGCGTGGGGGTCGCCGACCATCATCGGGCTCTTCGTCGGAGGTCTCCTCGCGCTGGCGCTGTTCTGTGTCGTCGAGACGCGGGCGGCCGAACCGATGCTGCCGATGCGGCTGTTCGCGAACCCCGTCTTCACGGTCTGCTCGATCCTCAGCTTCATCGTGGGGTTCGCGATGCTCGGCGCGATGACGTTCCTGCCGACGTATCTC
The DNA here is from genome assembly GCF_042871345.1 of Streptomyces sp. NPDC005863. NCBI lineage: Bacteria > Bacillati > Actinomycetota > Actinomycetes > Kitasatosporales > Streptomycetaceae > Streptomyces > Streptomyces sp. NPDC005863. Next base: position 361,606 of record NZ_JBIAII010000002.1, read on the forward strand.
CAGTACGTCGACGGGGACTCGGCGACGATCTCGGGGGTGCGGACGCTGCCCATGGTCATCGGGCTGCTCATCGCGTCGGTCTTCAGCGGCAACGTGGTCAGCAAGACCGGCACGTACCGTATCTTCCCGATCGTCGGCGCGCTGGTGATGGCCCTCGGGCTCTATCTGCTCTCGCTGATGGGCAGCGCGACCAGCACGTGGCTGGAGTCGCTGTACATGTTCGTGCTCGGCACCGGCATCGGGCTGTGCATGCAGGTCCTGACGATCGCCGTGCAGAACACCGTCCCGTACGCCGATCTGGGCACCGCGACCTCGGGCGTGACCTTCTTCCGTACGCTGGGCAGCTCCTTCGGCACGGCCGTGTTCGGGACCATCTACGCCAACACCCTCGCGCCCAACCTCAAGGACGGGGTGGCCGAGGCGACCCGGGCGAGCGGTGGTGATCCGGCCGCGATCGGGCGGGCGGCGCAGAATCCGGGCGGGGTGCACGAGCTGCCCTCGGCGGCTTCGGGGCCGATCGTCGAGGCGTACGCGGACACCCTGCACACCGTCTTCCTGTGGACCGTTCCCGTCGCCCTCGTCGGGTTCCTGGTGGCGCTCTTCCTCAAGCAGGTCCAGTTGCGCGACAGCGCCCGTATGGGCGCCCCGGACATGGGTGAGGGGTTCGCGCAGCCGATGAGCGGCGACTCCGGTCATCTCCTGGAGCGCGGCGTGGCGCACATCATCCGCAACGTCGGCATGAACACGGCGCGCGGCATCATCCGCGGCTCGGACACCCGTCTTGACATCGCGGGGGCCTGGGCGGTCATGCAGGTCTCGCTCTTCACCCGAATGGTCGGGCACGCCAGTCTCGGGCTGATCGCGGCCCGCCACCGGATCCCGCCCGAGGTGCTGGTACCCGTCTTCGACCGCATGACGGACGAGGGGTATCTGACCCGAACGGGCACGTACTTCTCCCACACGCCCGCCGGGGAGCGCGAGGCGGAGGTCATCTCCCGGGCGTGGGCCTCCTGGCTGGGCGAGGAGATCGAGAAGGACCTGGGCAGACCGCCGGACAAGGAACTGGTGGCGGCGGTCGACGTCATCGCGAAGCGGCTCCTCGCGGAAGACCTGGAACACGGCCTCACACCGGAGACGCTCTCCCCGGACTTGGCGGGCGCCTCGCTGGCCGGACGCTGAGTTCCGGCCCCTGACCGGCTGTCACTCCGCCGCGTCGGGACGCCGTCCGGACCCGCCGATACTGGAACCCGGCTTGCGCGGGTGCCGGTGGCCACTGATGCCCGCGAGGACGAGGGACAGGATCAGGACGACGGCACCCGCGGCGGCCATGACGTTCGAGAAGTTGACCGTCAGCACCTCGGGGTGCAGCCGCCCGCCGTCCAGCAGCCCGTCGTCGAGCGTGTACGCACCGCCGAGACCCGCGAGGTCGGCGCCCGACAGGACGGCCACGAGAAAACCGTCCCGCGCCCGCAGCCAGAGGACGGCGGCGACGCTGATCGCCAGGGCCACGACCGTACTGCCCGCCGTGGCAAGCTCACCGGAGTCAATGACGATCTTGGAGTCGGCCCACGCCCCGGCTACGGTCGCCGCACAAGCGGCCAGGAGCATCAGCGCCCAGCGCCACAGCGATCCCAGCACCGTGCGGGGCACGGGCTCTGCGAAGGCCGGGGAGAGGGTTGATGGCGCGCCAGAAGTCATGCCCACATCATGGCCCACTCCTCTCAGGGAGCCTCCGAGGGGCCGTCACCGCAGGAGCAGTTGGAGGCCGCCCAGGATCGTCGCTGCGATTACCAGGCGTTCGAAGAGTTGCTGGTTGATGTGGTGCACCGTGTGCTTGCCCACGATCGCGCCCGGCACCACGAAGAGCGCCAGGAGCGCGTCCAGGGCCAGTGAGTGGGCGTCGATCAGGCCGAGGCTCACGCTGAACGGCACCTTCGAGGCGTTGACGATCAGGAAGAACCAGGCGGACGTGCCCAGGAAGCCCAGTTTCCGGAAGCCCGCCGAGAGCAGGTACATCGACATCACCGGGCCGCCCGCGTTGGCGACCATCGTGGTGAAGCCGCCTAGTACGCCGTAGGAAGGGGCCTTGAGGCGGCTTGCCGGAGGGGGGTCGGGGAGTTCGTGGGTCTCCGTACGCGCCGTCGCTCTGCGGCGGGCCACCGTGACGCCCGCCATCAGGAGCAGGATCGCGCCGATGGACGTACGGACCACCGCGTCGTCGGCCCACGTCAGGAAGAGCGTGCCGATGACCACTCCCCCGGCGACCGCCGGGAACAGCCGCCACAGGGTGGGCCAGTGGGCGTGTCTGCGGTACGTCAGCACCGCCAGGACGTCGCCCGCGATCAGGACGGGGAGCAGGACGCCGGTCGACGCGCGGGCCGGCAGGACGGCGGCGAAGACCGCGAGGCTGATCGTGTTAGCGCCGCTGACGGCCGTCTTCGAGAAGCCCACCAGCATCGCCGCCGCGGCGAGCGCGGCGAACTGGCCGGCCGACAGGTCCCACGCGTCCCACACATCCCGCACACCCCACATACGGGCATTCTCACGTGCCGTAGTGGGCGCGCAGTTCCCGTTTGAGGACCTTCATGCTGGGGCCGAGCGGAAACGCGTCGATGAACTCGACGAGCCGGGGGTACTTGTGGCGGCCGAGGTGCTCCTTGGACCACGCGATGATCTCGCCCGCCGTCTCGGGCGTCGCCTCTGCGGCCGGGACGACCACCGCGCACACCTCCTCGCCGTGCACGGGGTCGGGCAGGCCGATCACGGCGGTCTGGGCGACCGCCGGGTGACGCATCAGGACCTCCTCGACCTCGCGCGGGTAGACGTTGAAGCCGCCGCGGATGATGACGTCCTTCTTGCGGTCGACGATGGTCAGGAAGCCGTCGGCGTCCTTGGTGCCGAGGTCGCCGCTGCGGAACCAGCCGTCCACCAGGGCCTCGGCGCTCGCTTCGGGGCGGCCCAGATAGCCGGAGAAGACGTTGTGGCCGCGGACGACGACCTCGCCGAGTTCGCCGGTCGGCAGCAGTTCGATGCGGTCGTCGACGTCCGCGCGGGCGATCTCCACGTCGACGCCCCACGGCGGATGGCCGACGCTGCCGGGCCTGGTGCCGAAGTCGGGCTGGTTGACGGCTGCGGTCGGGGAGGTCTCGGAGAGCCCGTACCCCTCGTAGACCGGGGTGCCGAAGGCCTTCTCGAACCGTTCGAGGACGGCGACGGGCAGCGAGGCGCCGCCGGAGATGCAGATGCGCAGCCGGGGCAGCCGCTCGGCGGTCTCGGCCGCGGCGGCCAGTCCCACGTACATGGTGGGCACGCCGTGGAAGGTGTTGACCTCTTCCTCGACCATCAGCTCGATGGCCCGCGCGGCGTCGAAGCGCGGCAGCAGGACCAGCGTCGCGCCGGCCCGCCACGTCGAGTTCATGGAGACGGTCTGGCCGAAGGCGTGGAAGAGCGGCAGGGCGCCGAGGGCGATGTCGTCGGGGCGGACGTCGTTGGCGTCGAAGGCGTTGACCGTCGCGTTCATCACCAGGTTGAAGTGGCTGAGCACGGCGCCCTTGGGGACGCCCGTGGTGCCGCTGGTGTAGAAGACGACGGCCGGGTCGTCCGCGTCGCGGGTGGCGTACGAGGCGAGGGGTTCGGTGGCGCGGGCCATCGCCTCGAGCTCGCCCTCGTCGCCGAGGCGCAGCATGCGTACCCCCGCGGCCTCGGCGGCGGCCGCGCCCGTCGCCGCCTGGGCGGGGTGGCAGAGCAGCAGGGTCGCGCCGCTGTCCCGCAGGACGTGTTCGACCTCGTCCGCGGAGAGCAGCAGATGGACGGGTACGACGACGCCGCCGGCGGCGAGGATCGCGAAGTAGGCTCGAGGGAACTCCGCCGTGTTGGGGGCCATCATGGCGACGCGGTCCCCGGGCCGCACACCGAGCTCCGTGAGGGCGGCTCCCTGGGCGCGTGCCTGATGCCACAACTCCCGGAAGGAGAGCCGCAGATCCCCCTCGACGAGCGCGATGCGGTCCGGGTGGCGGCGGGCGGGCTCGGCGAGGATCGCGGCGAGGGAGAGCGTGGCCATGAGGGAGGGTGCTCCGTTTCCGTGGGCTTGCGGTGGATCACATTCCGGGAGAGGGGGGCTTGCGGTGGATCACTTCCGGGAGGGGGCACCCGGTGCGGCACGTCGTTCCTGACGGTGGCGGCGGCGCGCACTCGCCGCCGCCACCGTCAGATCAGATCGTGCCGTCGCATCGGCGGCGCGCGGGTCCGGCGTCAGTCGCGCTCGACCAGGAGCGCGCTGCCCTGCCCCACGCCCACGCACATGGTCGCGAGGCCGCGGGTGGCGCCGGTGCGGCGCATGCGGTGCAGCAGGGTGGTGAGGATGCGGGCACCGGAGCAGCCGAGGGGGTGGCCGAGCGCGATGGCCCCGCCGGACGGGTTGACCAGCTCCGGGTCGATGTCGAGGGCGTCGACGCAGGCCAGCGCCTGGGCGGCGAACGCCTCGTTGAACTCCGCCTCGTGCAGGTCGTCGATGCTCCAGCCGACCCGGTCGAGCACCTTGCGGGTGGCCGGGACCGGTCCGATGCCCATGACGTCCGGGTGGACGCCGGCGGAGGCGCCCGCCGCGTACCGCCCGAGGGATTCGAGGCCGAGGTCGTTCAGCGCCTCCTCGCTGACGAGCAGCAGCCCGGCGGCCCCGTCGTTCATCGGCGAGGCGTTGCCCGCGGTGACGGTGCCGTCCTTGCGGAAGACCGGCCGCAGACCGCTGAGCTTCTCGTACGAGGTGTCCTCGCGCACGCACTCGTCGGTGTCGACGACGGTGCCGTCCAGCCGGGTGACGGGGAGGAGTTCGTCGTCGAAGTGGCCGTCCTTGCGGGCGGCGGCGGCCCGTTGGTGACTGCGGAGCGCGAACTCGTCCTGGCGCTCGCGGGCGATGCCGTACCGTGCGGCGACCTCCTCGGCGGTCTCGCCCATCGCGAGGACGCCGTGCAGGTCCTTCATCGCCGGGTTCGTCAGGCGCCAGCCGAGGCGGGTGTCGGCGGTCTCCATGCGGTGCGGCAGTGCCTCGTCGGGGCGGGGCAGGACGAAGGGCGCGCGGCTCATCGACTCCGATCCGCCCGCGAGGACGATGTCCGCCTCGCCGGCGGCGACGGTGCGCGCGGCGGCCGTGACGGCTTCGAGGCCGGAGGCGCACAGCCGGTTCACGGTCGCGCCGGGCACGGACTCCGGGAGGCCCGCGAGGAGGACGGCCATCCGCGCGACGTTGCGGTTGTCCTCGCCCGCCTGATTCGCGGCGCCCCAGTAGACGTCGTCGATCCGGGCGGGGTCCAGCTGGGGGATGTCGGCGAGGAGGCCCTTCACGACGCCCGCTGCGAGGTCGTCGGGGCGGACGGAGGAGAGGGCGCCGCGGAGTCTGCCGATGGGGGTGCGGCGGGCGGCGGCGAAGTGGACGGTGCGCACGATACGGCTCCGGATCGTTCTGCGGGGTCTCGTTGCTTCGGTCTCGCGGGGTCTCGCGGGTGGATCGAGTCGCTTCGGGTGTGGATCGAGTCGCTACGTAAATTAGCGCTGCTAGTTTTGGAGTGTATGCGGGAGGCGGGGGCGATGGGAAGAGGGGTTCGGGCACGCCGGGCCCCGGCGGGGGCGAGGCGCCCATCCGTACCGCAGCGCGAGCCACCCATCCGTACCGCAGCGCGATCCGCTACCCCAGTGCCACCCGCACCGCGCCGCCCCTGGCGTCCACCCGTGCCGTCCAGCTCCCGGAGATGCGGAACGGGCGGTTCGGGAGGGCCGGGCGGCGCAGGCCCGCGCGGTGCAGGGTCCTGCCGTCCTGCGTGATCACCAGAGCCGGGCGCGCGACGAACGCGGAGGTCCGCAGGACGAACCCCTCGCTCGGCTCGTCCTCGGTCAGCCGGTTCGGGGCGACCCAGGCTAGCGGCGCCGCGACCCGCAGCGGCACCGTCGTCGACGGCCAGTCGCCGTCGTGGAGGTAGCGCCGCACGGCCGCAGCCGCCACGCTCCCCTCGTGCGCGACGGCACGGGCCGGCTCGGCGGCGTGCAGTACGTTGCCCACCGCGAAGACGCCGCGCGCGTCGGTGCGGAAGGCGCCGTCGACCGCCGGACCCCGGGTGCCGGGGTCCATCGACAGGCCGCCGCGCCGGGCCAGTTCGTGGTCGGGAACGAAGTCACCCGTGAACACGACGGTGTCGCAGGCGACCTGCGCGGTCCTGCCGTCCCGGTGCCGCAGCGCGACGCCCGAGAGGCGGCCTCGGCCGAGGAGTTCGGTGACCGTGGCGTCGGTGAGCAGCGGGACGCCGTGCCGCAGCCGGGCGTCGAGGGCGCGGGCCCGCGCCGCCTGGTGGCGCGGATGCTCGGTGACCAGCGCGGCGACCGTGACCCCGGCCCGCCGCAGCGTGTCCAGGGCGGCGAAGCTCACCGGCTCGGCGCCGACCACGACGGCCCGGCTGCCGATCCGCTGTCCGTGCAGGTGGACGGCCTGCTGCAGCTCGCCGGTGGTGAAGACCCCGGCGGGCCGGGTGCCCGGCACGAGGCGTGCGGCGCGGGGCCGTTCGCGGGCGCCGGTGGCGAGGACGACCGCGCGGGCGGTGATGCGTTCGAGGCCGCGCGGGCTGGTGGTGTCGACGGTGAGCGGCGCCGCCCACGCAGTCACGCTCACCCCGGTCCGCAGGACCGCGCCGTGGCCCACGGCCGCCGCCACGCAGCGCTCCGCGTACTGCGGCCCGGTCATCCCGAGGCGTCCGAAGCCGCCGTGCAGACAGTGCCGCGGGACCCCGCCCGCCTGCCGTTCCCGGTCCACGACCTCGACCTCGCCGACGCCCGACGCGGCAAGCCCGGCCGCGGTGGCGAGGCCCGCGGGCCCCGCGCCGACGACCAGTACGTCGACGATGCGCTCGCGCCTCATCCGGTACCCAACTCCGCACCCCGTTCGTAGAGTTCCCGTACCTCGGCACCGCAGTAGAAACCCTGGCAGCGGCCGCTCCGCGCCCGGGTGCGACGGCGCAGCCCGTCGAGCGAGCCGGGCGGCACGGTCGACGCGAGCGCGTCGCGGATCTCGCCGCGGCTCACGCGTTCACAGTGACAGACCACGTCGCCGTACGCGGGATCGGTCGCGATGAGGTCGGCGCGCTCGAAGGGGCGCGGAAAGGCCTCACCGAGGTTCGGCATGCGGACGACCGGCAGCTCACGGGGCTCGGGCAGGCGCAGTCCCGTGGCGCCGAGGAGTTCGGTGACGTGGGCCGCGATGGCCAGTGATGCGGTGAGGCCGGTGGAGCGGATGCCGCCGACGGTGACGCGGCGCTGTTCCTTGTGGGCGCTGATGCGGTAGTCGTCGTGCTCGGTGGCGGCGCGCAGTCCGGCGTAGACCGCGGTGACCTCTTCGTCGAGCAGCTCGGGGAGGATCCGGCCGCCCTGTTCGCGCAGGGCGGCGATGCCCTCTGCCGTCGAGCCGGTGGCCGTCTTGTCGTCCAGTTCCTCGGCGGTGGGTCCGAGCAGGACGTTCCCGTACACGGTCGGCGCCACCAGGACGCCCTTGCCGAGCGCCGTGGGGACCGGCAGCAGGATGTGCCGCACCAGGTCGCGGGCGAGCTTGTCGAAGACGAGGAGCTGGCCGCGGCGCGGGGTGACGGTGAAGTCGTCGTGGCCGAGGAGCCGGTCGATGGAGTCGGCGTGCAGCCCTGCGGCGTTGACGAGGTACCGGGCGCGCACCGGGCCGCGCGCGGTGATCAGCACGTGCGGGTCGGCTGTCGGACCGACGTCCTCCACGCGGCAGTTGAGGAGCAGGTCGACGCCCGCGCGGACCGCCTGGGTGGCGTAGGCGAGGGTGGTGGTCCAGGGGCAGATGATGCTCTCGCCGGGGACGTCGAGGGCGCCGCGGGCGCCGGGACCCAGGTGCGGCTCGCGGGCCCGGACCTCCGCGGGGCCGATGATGCGCGCGTCGGTGTAGCCGTTGCGCTCCGCCTTCGCCAACAGCCCCGGCAGCGCGTCGAGTTGCTCGGCGTTCCAGGCGACAAGCAGCGCGCCGACGGGTTCGACCGGAATGCCCGTCTCGGCGGCGTACGCGGCGAGCAGCCCGCTGCCCTCGCGGACCAGGCGGGCCTCCAGGGAGCCGGGCACGGCGTCGAAGCCGGTGTGCAGGATCGCCGTGTTCGCCTTCGACGTGCTCTCGCCGACGTCGTTCGCGGCCTCGACCAGGGCGATGCGCAGGCCGGGGTGGCGGGCGAGGTCGCGGGCGACGGCCGCGCCGACGACTCCCGCGCCGACGACGGCCACGTCGTACGTCACGTCGGGCAGCGCGCCCCGCCTGACCACGGCCATCAGGGCGTACGTTCCGTCAGGGCGGTCACGGCGGAGCGGAAGCCCGCGAGGCGTTCGGCCGCACGGTCCGCGCCGATCCGTGGTTCGTAGACGGCGGCGGGCCGCCATGCGGGGACCGCGTCCGCGACGGCGAGGGAGGGGTCGAGGCCGATCCGGGCGACGGCGGCCGCGCCGAGCGCGGTGACGTCGGGCAACGCCGATACCTCGACGGGGAGTTGGAGCAGGTCGGCCTGGGTCTGCATGAGGAGCGCCGAGCGCGTCAGGCCGCCGTCGACGCGCAGGCTCGTCAGGGGCTCCCCCAGGTCTGCGGCCACCGCGTCGGCGAGCGCGGCGACCTGTGCCCCGATGCCCTCGCACAGGGCGCGCACCAGGTGGCCCGGGGTGGTGTCGAGGCCGAGCCCGGTCAGCGACCCGCGCACGTCGCCGCGCCACCACGGCGCGGCGAGCCCCGCGAGGGCCGGTACGAAGGTGACGCCGCCGGTGTCCGGTACGGCGGAGCCGACGGGGTCGATGTCCTCGGCCCCCGCGATCACGCCGAGGTCGGTGAGCCAGCGGACGGCGGACGCGACCGTGTACACCTGCCCGTCGAGGCAGTAGCTGCTGCGCCCCGCGAGCCGCCAGGCGACGCAGCTGACGAGCCCCGAGGCGCCGCGCCGGGGCCGCGGTCCGGTCTGCGCGAGCAGGAACGCCCCCGTCCCGTACGTGCACTTGGCGCTGCCCGGTGTGGTCACGTCCTGGGCGAGCAGAGCGGCCTGCTGGTCGACGAGGAGGCCGGTGACGGGGAGTTCGGGGCCGAAGGCTGTGGTCGTCCCGACGGGTCCTGCCGCGTCGACGACCTCGGGCAGCCGCTCGTCGCCGAGTCCGTAGAGCTCAAGCGCGCGCGGTGACCACTGGACCGTGTCGAGGTCGAGGAGCTGGGTGCGGCCGGCCGTCGCGGCGTCGGTGACGTAGGCGCCGGTGAGCCGGTGGACGAGCCAGGCGTCGCTGGTCGTGACGACGCCGCGCCGGGTGCGGTGGCGGCGTATCCACGCCATCTTGGGCGCCGCGAAGTACGGGTCGAGCGGCAGCCCGGTGAGCTGGTGCAACTCCTCGGCGTGCTCGGCGAGTCCGGCGCAGACCGATGCGGCGCGGCGGTCCTGCCAGACGAGGGCGTCGGTGAGCGGCTCCCCGGTCGCCGGGTCCCAGGCGAGGACCGTCTCGCCCTGGTTGGCGAGGCCGACGGCGGCGACCGGCTCGCCCGCGTCGGCCAGTGCCGCGCGGCCCGCCTCGACGACGGAGCCGTAGAGCTCGGCGGGGTCGGCCTCGACCAGGCCGCCGGGGAGGTGGCGGGGGCGCACCGCGGCCGTGCCCGCGCCGATCACGCCGCGTTCCGGGCAGACCACGAGGGCCTTGGTGCCGGACGTGCCCTGGTCGACGGCGAGCACGGGCCGCTGCGCCGAAGGCCGCTCATAGGTGATCACCGCGGCAGCGTGCTACAGCGGTACGGAGGGCGTCAAGGGACCTGAATGACACGTTCTGCACACCAAATGACCGTTCGGCGTGCCGTGTTGACAAATCAAGGTCACAAAAGATCCACGAATGGCCTTGGCACCGGAAGGGCCGGATCTACACTGTCGGCCATGTCACATCCTCAACTCCCGTAACACCCGCATCGTTTAACCGTTCAACCTCCGCCCTCTTCCCCCAACAGAGGACTCATGCCCATGGCGTTAGGCCGCCCGGTGTACCACCCGGCAGGCCACGACGAAGCGCTGCGCGCGGTGCTCCAGGACCTCAGGACCGGTCGCTGGGTCTCCACGCGCAACCTGCTGACCGAGACACCCGACTGGGGGTTGTGGACGCAACGCACGCAGGTCCTCGGCGCCGCCGTCGCCGGTTCCGACGTGGTGCGGGCCTGGCGTGCCGAGGAGCCGCACAGCGCTTCGGCCGCGGTGCTGCACGCCCGCGTCCTGGTGGAGCGCGCCCTGCGCGCGCACCGCACGGGGCACCACAAGACCAACGACCTGTGGCGCGAGGCCGTCGCCGCGTGCGGCGACGCGTCGGCCCTGTCGCCCGAGGACCCGGTGCCGTGGATCTGTCTGCTCGCCCTGGCCCAGCTCGACGTGGGCCAGCGCTGGGACGAGCACCGGGCGGCGCCGCCCGAGCCGATGCTCTTCCCCGGCCCCTGGCAGCTGCTCGCCGAGGCCGACAAGCGGGATCCGGGCAACCGCGAGGCGTACCACCGGATGCTGCAGTTCGTGTACGGGCGCCGCACGGGAGGCCCGCTCACCGAGGCGTACAACTTCGTGCAGTGGGCGTCGGCCGCGGCGCCCGCGGGATCCGCGCTGCACCTGTTGCCGCTCTATGTGCGCGTCGAGCGGTACCGCCGCGAGTCCGGGCAGGAGCAGGCCCTCGACCTGCACTGGATATCCGAGGACGCCACCCGCTCCGCGCTGCTCGCCCTGCAGCTGTGGTTCGACCACGCGACGCCCGCCGCGACCTCGCTGCTCGACCTCAACTACCTTGCGCACGCCTTGTGGGGCGCGCACCAGTTCCACGACGCCTCACGGGTCTTCCAGGCCCTCGACCCGTTCTTCACCACGGTCCCGTGGGCGTACCGCACGCACTCCCCCGGCGACGCCGACGCCGCCGCCGAGGTCTTCGTCCAGGCCCGCGCCCGCTGCTTCAGCGCGTCCCGCGGCCCCGGCTAGCCCGCCCACCCGTCCCTTCTCCCCGCGCTCCCCCGCCGCTCCCCCCGGAGGTCCCACCGTGTCCCGCACCACCTGGTCGTCGAGCACCGTCCCAGCGCCACGCCAGGACGAGGAACAACGCCTGAGAGAACTCGGCTACCAGCCCGTCCTGGCCCGCCGCATGGGCGGCTTCGGCAACTTCGCCATCAGCTTCTCGGTCATCTCCATCCTGTCCGGCTGCATGACGCTGTACGGCTTCGGCATGAACACCGGCGGCCCCGCCGTGATGCTCTGGGGCTGGGCGGGCGTCGGCCTGTTCGTGCTCTGCGTCGGCATGGCGCTCGCCGAGGTCACCAGCGCGTACCCGACGTCGGGCGCCCTGTACTACATGGCCGACCGGCTCGGCGGACGCCGGTGGGGCTGGTACACGGGGTGGCTGAACCTGCTCGGTCTTCTCGGCGCGATAGCGGGCATCGACTACGGCGCCGCGCTGTTCACCGGCGCGTTCCTGAACCTGAAGTTCGGCTTCACGCCCAGCACCGAGAAGACCTTCCTGATCTTCCTGTGCATCCTGCTCCTGCACGCCGTCCTGAACCTGTTCAACGTGCGGCTGGTCAGCCTGCTCAACTCGATCAGCGTGTGGTGGCACGTGGCCGGCGTCGCCGTGATCGTCGGCGTCCTCGTGATCGTGCCGGACCACCACCAGTCGGCGTCGTCCGTCTTCGGCACGTTCGTGAACGACACGGGCTGGGACAACCCGCTCTACGTGACGGCGATCGGCCTGCTCCTCGCCCAGTACACGTTCTGCGGTTACGACGCGTCCGCGCACCTGTCGGAGGAGACCTCCAACGCATCGGTCACCGCGGCGCGCGGCATCGTGCGCGCCATCTGGGCGTCGTGGATCGCCGGCTTCGTCCTGCTCGCCGGACTGAGCTTCGCCATCCAGGACTACGTGGGCGCCCAGAACAGCTCGACCGGGGTGCCGCCCGCGCAGATCATGATCGACGCGATCGGCGAGTCCGGCGCGACGGCGCTGCTGCTCATCGTCATCGTGGCGCAGCTGTTCTGCGGCAACGCGGAGACGGCCGCGGCCAGCCGCATGGTGTTCGCGTTCAGCCGCGACAACGCGCTGCCCGGCTCGGCGATCTGGCGCAAGGTCAGCTCCCGTACCCAGGTGCCGGTGCCCGCCGTGTGGCTGTCGGTGGGGCTCGCCGCGGTCATCGCGCTGCCCTCCCTGTACTCGACGACCGCGTACACGGCGGTGACCGCCATCAACGTCATCGGCATCACCCCCGCGTACGCCATCCCGATCTACCTGCGCCTTCGCGCGGGCGACCGCTTCCAGCCCGGTCCGTGGAACCTCGGCCGCTGGAGCAAGCCGGTCGGCTGGATCGCGGTGGTCTGGGTGGTGTTCGTGACGGTGCTGTTCTGCCTGCCGCAGGTCTCCCCGGTGACCGTCGACTCGATGAACTACGCGTCGATCGCGCTCGCCGCGGTGCTGCTCCTGGCCACCGTGTGGTGGTTCGTGGCGCGACGCTCCTACAGCACGCCGCAGGCGTACGGCTCGGACCGCGAGCAGGCCGAGGTCGCGGAGAACATCGTCTGAGTCACGGCCCCGGCCCGCTCCGCGGCGCGTCAGCGGCCGCCGGCCACCCGTACGACCGTGCCGGTCGCGTACGACGCGTCGTCCGAGAGCAGCCAGGAGACGGCCGCCGCGATCTCCGACGGCCGGCCCGAGCGCCCCAGCGGGATGCCCGCGGCGAGCTTCGCGGGGCGCTCGGGGTCGGCGTGGAACTCGGTCCAGATCACGCCGGGGGCAACGGCGTTGACGCGGATGCCGTCGCCCGCGACCTCCTTGGAGAGGCCGACCGTCAGCGTGTCGACGGCGCCCTTGGCCGCCGCGTAGTGGACGTACTCGCCGGGGGCGCCGAGGGTGGCCGCCGCGGACGAGATGTTCACGATCGCGCCGCCGCCGTTCGCCGTCAGGTCCCGCACCGCGCGCCGGGCGCAGAGCAGATAGCCGAGGACGTTCACTTCGAGCGCCCGGCGCATGCCCTCGGCGTCGGCCTCCGCGAGGGGCCCGACGGGGCCGCTCACGCCGGCGTTGTTGACCAGACCGGTGACCGGGCCGAGTTCGGCGGCGGCGGTGTCGAAGAGACGGTCGACGTCGGCCTCGTCGGCGGTGTCGACCTGGACGGTGACGCAGCGTCGTCCTGCCGCGCGGACCGCGTCGGCGGCCTCTTCGGCGGCTGCCTGATGGGAGCGGTAGCCGATGACGACGTCGTGGCCGTCCTCGGCGAGACGGGCGCTGACGGCCGCGCCGATACCGCGGCTGCCGCCGGTGACGACGGTGACGGGGTGGTGCTGCACGGGGGACCTCCGGCTCTGGGTGGCTGACTGTCGCGCCGCCCGGCCGCGGGGGTCGCCCGCGTCCGGATCACGCCGTCATCCTACGAAGCGGTGACCTTGACCGGTGGGCAGGGCGGGACGACCGGTGGGCAGGTCCGCGTCGAGCGGGATCAGGGTGGCGCGGCCGGTGCCGTGCCGCAGCCGCAGCAGATTGCGGCCGGGCTCCCACTGGACGACGCCGTGGTGGGCGCGCAGCTGGGCCCGCAGCCGTTCCGGGTCAAGGGTGCGCAGCGCGGCGGGGGCGCCCAGGGTGGGGCCGAGGAGGTGGAGCGGGATCAGACCGTCGTCGCGTACGTCGTACGAGGAGAGCAGTACGTCGACCCGCTCGGCGGGCTCGACCCGCTGGCCGTGCTCGACGTCGTCGGCCGTAGAGGTGGGAGTGGCGTGCTGGTGCGTCATGGTGCGCCTCCGGAGTCGTGGACCCCGGGTGTCGCCGACCCCGGTGATCCGCCGTTCCCCGTGCACGTCGCACGGGGCGGGTCGTCACCCGGGGCACCCGCGACGGAGCGGGGTGCCGTCCAGCGAGCCGGGGCTTGGCGCTGGAACTCGTGACCCGCACCGACCGTAACACGGTGCCGCGGAGGCCTGCCCGGGGTTATTCGTGCCCCCCGGGCCGGCCTCCGGGCGGTGCCTACGGAGCCTCGGCCGGGACGACCGCGTCCTCCGGGGCGGCCGCCTCCGCGGGCAGGCTGTCCATGAACGAGCTGACCGAGAAGACCGCGTTGCCGGGGCCCGCGGGACCGTAACCGGGGGGCGACGACAGGCCGTTGGACTCCATCGTGGCGCGGTAGGCCTCCAGGAGCCGCACGTGGTACTCCAGCGGGGCGCCCTGCGGGTTGGCCTTGCCGAGCGGCGTCGTGGGCTCGGGGCACCACGTGGTGAAGCGGGGCGTGATGCCGCGCGACATGAAGTACTGCAGGCCCTCGACGGTGGAGTCGATGGCCTCGTCGACCGTCTTGAAGCCGAACGGCTCCGCCATCTCCACGCCCGCGACGAAGTTGGGGATGACGTTGCGCGGCCCGAACACCTCGGCGGAGTCCAGGATGCGGCGGTGCCACTCGTCACGGCCGACGTAGCGCTCCTTGCCGGGGCAGTACCGCTCGAAGAGGTAGGGGTCCCACACCTCGTAGTTGGGGTGGTAGATCCGCACGCCGTAGTCGTGGAAGCGCTGCACGTCCGCCTTGGGCAGCGCCTGGGCGACGACCTTGCCGATCCAGCGGCCCGGGAAGCGCTCCTCGATGGCCTTCGCGTACTGGCCGTAGAAGTCGGCCTCGTCCTTGCCCTGGAGCCGCGTGGTGATGGCGCCGCCGGTGAGGGTGTACGCGGTGGACGACTTGTTCGTGTCGTACTTGTCGATGATGGCGAGGGCTTCGAGGACCTCGTCCATCGGCTTCACGCCCGTGTAGGGGCGGCCCGCCGCCTTCTGCTGGCGCCAGTTGTGGTTGATGTCGCAGTACTGGCACTCCTCCTTGGCGCCGAAGTACTGGCAGACCCGGAAGACCGTCAGGTAGATGAGGTAGCCCCACTGGATGGTGGGCGCCACCTCCATCACGGACTTGCCGTTCTCCAGCGTGTGCCGGTAGTAGTCCGGCATCGGCGGCAGGCCGACGTCGGAGATGCGGGCGCCGTCCAGGTAGAGGCCGAGCACGCCGTGGTCGTCGGCGGCCACGCGGTAGGGCGAGGACGGGTTCACGCGGACCGAGACGACGGTGCGGCGCAGCTCGTAGGGGCCGCCGGTGAGGACGATCTCCTCGGGCGGGCGGCGCAGGGCCGCGGCGCCCAGTTCGGGGAGCGTGCCGTGGTCGAAGGAGAAGATGAAGTACGACTTCGGCTTGACCTCGCCGCCTTCGTTGTCGCTCAGCGCCGACTCGTCGAAGGCGATGCCGCCGCGCAGCAGATCCTCCTTGATGACGGCTTCCCGCGGCACGTGCGGGAACCGCTCCATGAGTGACTCGATGAGCTCGGTACGGCTCTCGCTGCGGCTTGGCATGGGCCGGGCACCTCGGATCCTGTCGGTCGATCTGTCCCGTCCACGCTAATACCCGGCCGTTCCGTTCGGGATCGGGCTCCGGTCGTAGGGCGGCCGCGCCGCGCGGCTATGCTTTCAAGAGTTTCGCCAGAACGCGGTCGAGCGCCTCGATGTCCTCGTCCGGCAGCCCGAGGAGCGCGTCGGGCGGTGTGGTGAGGATCGCGGTGGCGCGGGCGGCCGCGGCCCGGCCCTCCTCGGTGAGGTGGACCAGTTTGGACCGGCGGTCGTCGGGGTTGGTGATGCGTTCGGCGAGGCCGCGGCGGACCAGGTCGTCGACGATGACGGTGGTGTAGGGCGGGTCGCTGCCCAGCCGCTCGGTCAGGTCCCGCAGCGTGATCGGGTCGCCGGTGAGGCGGCGCAGCGCCCTGATGCGGCTGAAGCTCATGCCGAGGCTCTCGGCCACCGCCTTGCGGCGGTTGTGCCGGTCGAGCACCAGGGTGTTCAGGCCCTGCCAGACGCGGGTCGCCGTCCTGAGGGTCGCGTCGTCGGCAGCCGGCTCGGTGTCGTGTGCGCGCTCCATCAGGCCTTCACTGTCTCCTTCGTCCCCTCCGCGTCCTCGGCGGCGAGCGTCCGCGCGGTGCGCCGGGCCGTTTCCCTGGCCCAGCGGCCGGAGGTGAGCGTACCCGTGACCAGCACGGCGGCGCCGCAGCCCGCGATGATCCACCAGGCCGTGCGGCCCGCGTCGGTGAAGCCCGCCGCGCCCGCGTGCACCCCGCCGGCCATGAGGGCGCCGATGACGGCGACGCCGAGGGACTGGCCGACCTGGCGGCTGGTGGAGGCCACGGCGGCGGCGAGGCCCGCCTGCGAGCGGGGCATCCCCGATACGGCGGTGTTGGTGATCGGAGCGTTGACCAGGCCGAATCCGGTGCCGAAGAGCAGATACGCGACGACGAGCAGCGCCGTCGGCATGTGCGTGGAGTAGGTGAGGGCCTGCAGTACGGCGCTGGCGCACAGCGCGGCGCCCGCGAGCAGCAGCGGTGTGCGGGGCCCGCGGGAGGCCACCATGCGGCCGGAGACCGGCGCGGTGAGCAGCGCCATGAGGGCCATCGGCAGCATGAAGAGGCCGGCGTGCAGCGGGTCGAGATGGCGCACGTTCTGCAGATACAGGGAGCTGACGAAGAGGAACCCGCCGAGCCCGGCGAAGGTCGCGACCGCGATGACGGTGGCGCCTGCGAACGGGGCGGAGCGGAAGAACCGCAGGTCGATGAGGGGGTCGGTGCGCCTCGGTTCGTACCGGAGGAGGCCGAGGAGCGCGCAGAGCGCCGCGGCCGCGCTGCCGGCGACGACGGGCGAGGTCCAGCCGCGGCTCGGCGACTCGATGATGGCGTACGTGAGGGTGAGCAGCAGGACGATGACGAGTGCCTGGCCGACCGGGTCGACCCGGCGGGGGCGGGCCGCGCGCGATTCCGGCACGTATCTGCCGATGAGGAAGAGCGCGGCAAGCCCGATCGGCACGTTGATCCAGAAGATGGAGCGCCAGCCCGCCGACTCGACGAGCGCTCCGCCGATGATCGGCCCGGCGGCCATGCTGATGCCGACGACGCCGCTCCACACGCCGATGGCACGGGCCCGCTGGCGGGGGTCGGTGAAGGTGTTGCTGATGATCGACATGGCGACGGGGTTGAGCATCGAGCCGCCGACGGCCTGCAGGATGCGCGCGGCGACGAGCCAGCCGAGGCCGGGGGCGAGTCCGCAGAGCAGGGAGGCGGCGGTGAAGATCGCCAGTCCCGCCCTGAGCGTGCGGCGGCGGCCCACGCGGTCGGCGGTCGAGCCCGAGAGCATCAGCAGGGCGGCGAGGACCAGCGTGTAGGCGTCGACGGTCCACTGCAGCCCGGAGACCGAGGTGTGCAGGTCACGCTGGATGGAGGGCAGGGCGATGTTCAGGATGGTGTTGTCGAGACTGACGATCAACATGCTCATGCAGCAGATGGCGAGCACGAGCCAGGGCCGCGGGCGGGCGGCGTCCTCCGGCATGACGGGACTCCTCGGGTGGGTGCGCGGGCGGGTGCACGGGCGGGTGCACAAGCGGGTGCGCCTCATTTGTTTGTGTTGTCACAACCATTGTGAGGCTACAACTAATACCCGGGAGCTGTCATGCGAGGTTGCGAGGCCGGCAAATTTCTACAGAGCCACCGGCGCCCCGCTGCGGGCCGACGCGTAGCCCGCCTCCACGATGCGCAGGCCGCGCAGGCCGCCCTCGCCGTCGGCGACCGTCATGCCACCCTCCTCGGGGCCGAACAGGAAGGCGCGCAGCATGAGTTCGTCCAGGTCGACGCCGAACGGCACCTCGGTGCCGCGCCCTTGCCGTTCGCTGAAGCCGTGCACCTTCTGGTCGAAGGCGTCCATCTCCAGGGTGGCCCGCTCGCCGACGACGGTGAGTTCGAGGCCGCCCCAGGAGTGGTGGGAGCGGGGGTGGGACCAGCTGCAGTCGATGGTGGCGACGGCGCCGTCCGCGTAGGTGACGCTGACCAGGCCGCCGGTCTCGGCGGCGACCTCGTCCGCGTACAGGAGGTTGTTGGTCTGGGCGTACACCTCCACGGCCCGTGCCTCGCCGAAGAGGTCGTCGAGGAGGTCGGCGATGTGCACCGTGTGGTCCATCAGGGCGCCGCCGCCGGAGAGTTCGGGCTCGGCGAACCAGCGGCGGGCGCGGGTCGGCATGGCGCCGTTGTTCGCGCCCGACACGGCGAGGATCCGCCCCGCCCGGCCCGAGGCGACGGCCGCCTTCACGGCGGCGTACGCGGGGCTGAACCGCACCGGGTAGGCGACCGCGAGCCGCACGCCCGCGGCGCGGCAGGCGGCGACCATGGCCTCGCCGTCCGCCACCGAGGCCGCGAGCGGCTTCTCGCAGAGGACGGGCACGCCGTGCGCCGCGGCGAGCTCGACCAGCGGCCGGTGCCGGGCGTTCTCGGAGCAGACGATCACCGCGTCCGGGCCCCAGGCGAAGGCCTGCTCGTACGTGTCGGCGTACCCGGCGCCCGCTGCGTCGGCGACGGCGCGGCCGCGCACCTCGCCGGGGGCCGCGCGGTCCGTGTCCGGGTCGCAGCCGAGCACCTCGGTGCCGGGCATGCGGGCGAGGAGACTCAGATACCCCGCGGCGTGGACGTGGGCGAACGACAGGACGGCGACCTTCATCGCGCTGCCTCCTCGATCTCGATGACGCGGCCGGTGCGGCTGGACTCCACCGCGGCCTCGGCTATCCGCACGGCCTCGACGCCGTCGCGGGTGCTCACGCGGGGTGCGGGTCCGCCGTCGACGGCCCCGCCCTGCCGCCAGGACGCGGCGAAGTCGCGGAGCTCGGTGTGGAAGGGGCTCTCGGTCATGGGGCTCGACGGGATGCCCTCGTCGGCCGCCCGTACGCCCTGCGCGGTGATGCGGAAGCCGGGCACGGCGGTGGAGTCGTGGTGCAGCAGGCCGTCCCGGCCCGCGACCCGGAAGGTCGTACGGAACCGCTGGTCCGGCAGGCCCCACAGGCCGTTGATGTGGCTGACGGCGCCCGAGGCGTGAGTGAGGACGGCGGTGGCGGTGACGACCTCGGGCGGGGTGCCGGTGGCGCGTTCGACGCCGCGGGTCCGTGCGTGCACGCGGACCACGTCGCCCGCGAGCCAGCGGGCGATGTCGATGTCGTGCACCATCAGGTCCATGATGACGCCGCCGGACTGGGCCGGGTCGCCGAACCACGGCGCCCACTGGGGCCTGGCCCCGCCGCGCGTGAAGCGCAGCACGGCGAGCTCGCCGAGGTCGCCCCGGACGACGGCGCGCCGCAGGGCCGCGTAGGCGGGGAAATACCGCACCACGTGGGCGGGGTGGAGCCGCACGCCCGCCGCGTCGGCTGCCGCCGCCATCTCCTCGGCGTCGCGGGCGGTGAGGGCGAGCGGTTTCTCGCAGACGACGTGCCGGCCGGCGGCGACGGCGGCGAGGACGAGGTCCTTGTGGGTGGGGGTGGGGGTGCAGACGTCGACGGCGTCCGCGTCCGCGAGGAGCGCGTCGGGGCTGTCGACGGGCCGGACGTCGTGCCCGCGCCCGGCGTACTCGGACGCGAGCTTCTCGGCGGAGCCGTCGACGGTGTACATGCTCACCCGGGCGCCGAGCGCGAGCCAGCCGGGCAGATGGGCACGGGCGATGCCGCCTGCGCCGAACAGGCCGATGTGGAGCGGTGGCATAGAGGGGCTGCCTTTCCTTGCCGTGGGCGGGGCTGTGGACGTGCCAGGGGGGCGGGTCAAGTCTTGGAGCCGGAGAGGGCGACGCTCTGGACGAAGTGCCGCTGCAGGACGACGTAGACGAGCAGCATCGGCAGGCTCGCGATCAGCGAACCGGCCATCATCACCGGATAATTCGTCTCGAACTGCCCCTCCAGGGAGGTCAGTCCGGCGCTGATCGGCATCTGCTGCGGATCGGTGTTGACGATGAGCGGCCACAGCAGGTCGTTCCAGGACCACATGGCGGTGATGACGGCCAGGGCCGCCAGCGCGGGCCGGATCAGCGGCAGCATGATGGACCAGAAGATGCGGAACGCCCCGGCGCCGTCGATGCGGGCGGCCTCCTCCAGCTCCCTGGGCAGCGAGAGGAAGAACTGCCGCAGCATGAAGGTGCCGAAGGCGCTGAACATGCCGGGCAGGAAGAGCGCGGGCGCGGTGTTGAGCAGGCCGAGCCACTGCACGATGTCGTACTGCGGAAGGACCAGCAGCGAACTCGGCACCATCAGGACGGACAGGAAGAGCGCGAACAGCGCGTTGCGGCCGCGGAATTGCAGGCGGGCGAACGCGTAGGCGGCGAGCGAGCAGAAGACGAGCTGACCGAGGGTGCGCCCGACGGTGTTGATCAGGCTGTTGGTGAGCATCTCGCGGAACGGCAGCGAGGAGAACACCTCGTCGAAACTGGACCAGTTCCAGGTGTCGGGCAGGAAGGTGGGCGGCACCCGCGAGGTCTCCGCGAGGGTCTTGAGCGCGGTGAGCAGCTGCCACAGGAAGGGGAAGACCATCACGAGCGCGCCGAGCGAGAGGGCGGCGTGGGTGGCGAGGGATCCGGCGTCGAAACGCCGCCGTCCGGCCGGTTTTCCGGTCGCGTCAGGCATAGTGCACCCACCTTTTCTGGAGCCGGAACTGCAGGAAGGTCAGACCCGCGATGACGACCATCAACAGGAAGGCGAGCGCGGCCGCGGCGCCCTGTGCGTTCTCCACGAAGGCCCATTTGTAGAAGAGGCCGACGATCGACTGGGTGTCTCCGATCGCGGGGTTCTTCTCGGCCATCATGATGTAGATGAGGTCGAAGGTCTGCAGTGAATTGATCATGCAGATGATCGAGGCGAAGAAGAGGGTGGGGCTGAGCAGCGGCAGCGTGATGGTGAAGAACCTGCGCAGCGCGCCCGCCCCGTCGATCTCCGCGGCCTCGTAATAGTCGCGCGGAATTCCCTTGATGCCCGCCATGAAGATGATCAAGTAGTAGCCGGTGGTCGACCAGACGATGACCGTGCCGATCGCGTAGACGGCCGTGGAGGGGTCGGAGACCCAGTAGTGCCGGTCCACCCCGAACCAGCTCAGGATTTCGTTGAGCAGCCCGAAGTCGCCGTTGTAGAGCCAGTTCCAGACCAGGCCGACGGCGACCGGAAGGGTCACGAACGGCACGAAGTACAGGGCCCGGTAGACCGCGACGCCGCGCAGGCCGCGCCGGTTCAGGAGGGAGGCGACGACGATCGCGACCGGCAGCGCGGTGAGCCCGATGAGGGTGTAGATCAGGGTGTTGCCGAGGGCCTGCCAGACGGTGACGTCCTTGACGACGCGCACGTAGTTGTCGGTGCCGATGAACGTGTGGCCGCCGAACGCCCCGAATTCGGTGAAGCTGAAGTAGAACGTCTGCAGCAGCGGCCAGAAGTAGAAGACGGCGAAGCCGATGCCGAGCGGCGCGACGAACAGGTACGCGGCCTTCTCGTTGCGGGAACGGGGGCGGGGGCCGGACGCGGTGGCGCGGCGATCGGCCGCTTTCGCGGCGGCCGTGGCGGGAAAGACACTCATGAGTCGCGTTCCTCCTTCAGGACCCGGTCCATCTGCTCGCCCAGCGTGCGGGCGGCGCTCTCGATGCCGCCCTTGCCGCTGAACGCGGCGCCGAGCAGCGGGTATTGGAGGTTCTCCCAGACGGCGGTGTTCCTGGAGCTCGGATAGGGAACGCCGTACTTCTGCATCTCGATGAAATGCTTCAGGTCGAATTCGGGCATCGAGGTGAGCCAGGCGTCCTGCGTTCCCTCGTACGAGGAGATGGTGACGCCCGCCTTCGCCTGGATCTCGGCGGCTTCCCGGCCGGCCATGAAGTGCACGAACTTCCAGGCCGCCGCCTTCTTGCGGCTCTTGGCGGAGATCACGTTGGCGAGGCCGTGGATGATGGTGGCCCGGCGCCGTCCCTTGGGCAGCACGGCGATGCCGCCGTGGTCCTTGAGCGCGGGCACGGCGTACATCTGGCCGGCCATCGCGGACAGGTCGTAGTTCATGGCGACCTTCTCCGACCAGTAGCGCACCCGGCCGACGGACTCGGTCATCGCGCTCTGCGGCGGCGACCAGCCCCGGTCGATCATGTCGGTCAAGAAGCGCAGGCCCTCGATGGACCGGTCGTCGCCGAAGCCCGATCGGCCGTCCTCGATGACGTATCCGCCGGCGCCGCAGACGGCCGGGTAGATCTTCATCTGCCGGTCCATCTCGGCGGCGAAGCCGTGCACGCGCCGGTGCGGGTCGGTGAGTTCGGCCGCGGCGTCGCGCACGTCGTCCCAGGTCCAGTCCGCGTCCGGGTAGGAGATGCCCGCCTTGTCGAACAGCTGCTTGTTGTACCAGAGGCCGATGGTGTCGAAGTCCTTGGGAAGGCCGTACTGCGTGCCGCGGTAGGAGTAGAGCCGCACCAGGGCGCGCGGGTGGCGGTCGACGGGGGTGGCGTCGGCCTTGATGTGGCCGGACAGCGGTTCGAGGACACCGCTCGACGCGTACAGCTGGATGTTGACGGCGTTCATCCAGAAGACGTCAGGGGCGGTGCCGCCGCGCATCGAGGTCTTGAGGGTGGTCCAGTAACTCGCCCACGGGGTGAGCTCGATCCGTACGGAGA
Organism: Streptomyces sp. NPDC005863; assembly: GCF_042871345.1. Lineage (NCBI taxonomy): Bacteria > Bacillati > Actinomycetota > Actinomycetes > Kitasatosporales > Streptomycetaceae > Streptomyces > Streptomyces sp. NPDC005863. The sequence continues at coordinate 384,106 of NZ_JBIAII010000002.1, forward strand.
TCCGCGGGTTCACCTTCTCGAACGCGGCGATGATCTTCTCCATGCCCGGCACCTGCGCCGGGTCCCACATCCCGTACGAGAGCGTCGTGCGGCCCCCGCCCCCGTCGTCCGGGCCGCCGTCCCCGCCGGAGCAGGCGGCGAGCAAGGGGGCCGCGAGCGCCCCGCCGAGCAGTGTCCTTCTGCGCATCCGCGCCTTCGCCTCCCAGGAAGTCGTCGGGCGCCGCCGCGGTCCGCTCCCGTCGCCGGGCGCGCCGTCAGGACGCCGTGTCCGCGAGCAGTTCCTCCTCCACGTGGTCGAGCGCCTTGCGTACGGCGCCGATGGCCACGCCCCGCTCGCCGAGCGAGCTCAGCGCGATGCGCGGGCCGTGCAGGGTCAGGGGGCGCAGCCTCTCCTGAAGCAGGGGCACCAGGTGCCGGCCGACCGGGGTGGCGCCTCCGGTCAGCACGACCAGTTCCGGATCGACGGCGAGACAGAGCGCGGCGACGCCCGGGGCGAGCCGGTCCGCGAACTCCGCGACGGCGGCCAGGGCCCGCGGGTCCGCGGTGTCCGCGGCGCGGGCCAGCGCGGCGACCTCGGACTCGCCGGCGCGCCGGGCGCCCGGCCACCGCAGGGCCTCCTGGGCGGTGTTCAGGCCGAGCAGCGGCAGCAGGCCGAGTTCGCCCGCTCCGCCGCGTCTGCCCCGGTGCAGCCGGCCGCCGATGGTGAGGCTGCACGAGACGCGGTGCCCGGTGAGGACGCAGACGACGTCGGCGGCGAGGGTGGCCGCGCCCTGCCACCGCTCGGCGAGGACCGCGAGGTTCACGTCGTTCTCGACGAGGGTGTGGCCTGGCCCGTCGTCCTCGATCAGCCGTCCGAGGTCGACGCCGGACCACTCGGGCACCACGACGGAGGTGACGACCCCACCCGTGTCCACCACGCCGGGCACGCCCACGCAGCGGGCGAGGACGGTGGCGCGGCGCGGCGCGTGGGCGTCGAGGAAGCTCTCCACCGCGTGGCGCAGCAGTTCGAGCCGGGCGGCGCCGCCCGCTTCCGGGTCGATGTCGCGGCGGTGGGCTGCGAGGACGGTGCCGCCGAGGTCGGCGAGGAGCAGCACGACCTTATGCAGTCCTATGTCGACGCCGAGCACGTGTCCGGCCTCGGTGCGGAAGCGGAACCGGCGGGCGGGCCGCCCCGGTGTGCGTCCGCCCGGCTCGTCGGCCGCCTCACCGACGAGCCCGCGCTCGGCGAGCTCCTCGACGGCGGCTTCCACGGTGGGCCGGGACAGGCCGGTGGCCGCGGCGAGTTCGGCGAGGGTGCGGGGGCTGCGGCGGTGCAGGGCGCGCAGCACGACGGTGGTGTTGAGCCGCCGCAGCGCCACCAGGTCGTGCCCGCGCGCCGTGTTCCGCATCAGTGCTTCACCTCATGTCCGTGCGACGGCAGCCCTGTTGACGGGCCGCGATGTCCGGCGGCACACGGAATTGGAAAGGAGACTTGCATAACTCGCCGGGCCCGGGAACCCCTTCGACGGGACGGGTTCGGCGCGGGGTGCGCGCGGCCGCGCGGGCGGCTCCGGAACGGCTCGGTCCGCCGGTCGGCGGGCGTGGCCGGTTCGTGAAGATCCAGGTGGGGGCACGTGTGCCCGGCGGCGCCCGATGGGGCAGGATGACGTCCGCGCGGGGCCGGGTCGGCCGGCCCGGCGTGAACCGAACTCCCTGAATCGAGCAGGTATCTCAAGGTGACGTCACATCACATGCGCCGCGTCACGGGGCCGTCGCCCCGTACGGCGGCTCGCACGTCCCGTACGACGGGAGCAGTCCGATGACCCGTGCCCTCACACTGCACGACTGGATAGCCGCCGGGATCGCGGTGGCCGCGGGCGTCCTGGCCGGGCTGCTGCTGCGGGCCCTGCTGCGTTGGCTGGGCGAGCGGGCCAGCCGCACCCGGTGGAGCGGCGACGACGTCATCGTCGACGCCCTGCGCACCCTCGTCCCCTGCGCGGCCATCACGGCCGGCCTCGCCGCGGCGGCGGGCGCGCTGCCGCTCGCGCCGCGCACCGGACGCAACGTCACCATGACGTTGACCGCACTGCTCATCATCGCGGCCACTCTCACCGCGGCCCGGATCGTCACCGGCCTGGTCAGGGCCGTCGCGCAGTCCCGCTCCGGGGTGGCGGGGTCGGCCACCATCTTCGTGAACATCACGCGGGTCGTGGTGCTCGCGATGGGCTTCCTGGTCGTCCTGCAGACCCTCGGCGTCTCCATCGCGCCGCTGCTCACCGCGCTCGGTGTGGGCGGTCTCGCGGTGGCGCTCGCGCTGCAGGACACGCTGGCCAACCTCTTCGCGGGCGTGCACATCCTCGCCGCCAAGACCGTCCAGCCCGGCGACTACATCCAGCTCAGCAGCGGCGAGGAGGGGTACGTCGTCGACATCAACTGGCGCAACACCGTGGTCCGGCAGCTCTCCAACAACCTCGTGATCATCCCCAACGCCAAGCTGGCCGGCACCAACATGACCAACTTCAGCCGCCCCGAGCAGGAGATGTCGATCACGGTCCAGGTCGGGGTGAGCTACGACAGCGACCTGGAGCAGGTCGAGCGGGTCACGACCGAGGTGGTGGACGAGGTGATGACCGAGATCACCGGCGCCGTCCCCGACCACGAGGCGGCCATCCGCTTCCACACCTTCGGCGACTCGCGGATCAGCTTCACGGTCATCCTCGGCGTCGGGGAGTTCAGCGACCAGTACCGGATCAAGCACGAGTTCATCAAGCGCCTGCACCAGCGCTACCGCGCCGAGGGCATCCGGGTCCCGGCCCCGGCGCGCACGGTCACCGTCCAGCAGGGCGAACTGCCCCCGCCGCTCGGCATCCCGCACCAGCGGGACGCCTCGGTCTCGCCGCGCCTGCACTGACCGGCGCCCGCCGCCGCATCCGGGTGGCTCGTCGCACCGTCCGGCCCACCGCGCCGGACGGTCGCCCGCTGCGCCGAGTGGCCGACCGCTCGGTGGCGGCCCGCCGCGCCGCGTGATCCGATCGCGGGCATGGGGCACGACCACGGCCCGGCCGCGGCGACGGCGGGCGGCACGCTCAGCGGCACGTACCGCAACCGCCTGCTGTGGACCATCGGCATCAGCGGTGCGATCACGCTCCTCCAGGTCGTCGGCGCGCTGCTGTCCGGCAGCCTCGCGCTGCTCGCCGACGCCGCGCACAGCCTGACCGACGCGGTGGGCGTCTCGCTGGCCCTCGGCGCCATCACCCTCGCGCAGCGCGCGCCGACACCGCGGCGCACCTTCGGGTTCTACCGGGTGGAGATCTTCTCCGCGGCCTTGAACGCGCTGCTGCTCGTCGCCATCTTCGTCTGGGTCCTGTGGTCGGCGATCGGCCGGTTCAGCGAGCCGGTGGAGGTCAAGGGCGGCCTGATGTTCGTGGTCGCGGTGGGCGGCCTCCTCGCCAACCTGGTGGGCCTGTGGCTGCTGCGGGACGCCAAGGACAAGAGCCTCAATCTGCGCGGCGCGTACCTGGAGGTGCTGGGCGACGCGCTCGGCTCGGTCGCGGTGATCGTGGGCGGCCTGGTCATCCTGCTCACCAGGTGGCAGGCCGCCGACCCGATCGCCTCGATCGTCATCGGCCTGCTGATCGTGCCGCGCGCGTACGGGCTGCTGCGGGAGTCCGTGCACGTCCTCCTGGAGGCGACGCCGCAGGACGTCGACCTCGGCGAGGTGCGCCGGCATCTGCTGGAGGAGCCGGGCGTGGTCGCCGTGCACGATCTGCACGGCTGGACGGTCACCTCGGGCATGCCGGTGCTCACCGCCCACGTGGTGGTGACCGAGGCGGCCCTCGCGGACGGATACGGGGAGCTGCTCGGCCGCCTGCAGCGGTGCGTCGGCGGCCACTTCGACGTGGCCCACTCGACGATCCAGCTGGAGCCCGAGGGGCACGTGGAGGACGAGGGGGCGCTGCACACGTGAGCGGGTCCCGCGGCACGACGCCGTGACGCGCACGCCGATCGAGACACCGCCGCCAAGGCGTCCTGCGCGTCGAATCGCCATAATGCGGGGCGAGTTGCCTATGTTGATCCGGCGCGGCGCGTGCAGTGCCGCGCGACTCACCCTCCCCCACCGGGATCGACACTGCGGGCTCAACGCCCAGACACGGATGCCACGTTGAAGTCAAACCTGAGCATGAACCGCTTGAAGTACGTATCCACCGCCGGGCTCGTCGCCCTCGCCGGTCTCGCCGCCGGGGTGCTGTTCCTGGGCCCGGCTCCGGCCACCGCGTCCGCGGCGACCCGCCCACCCGCGCACGCCGTGGCGCCGACCACGCCGCCTCCCCCTCCCGCGGCCCCGGGTCCGTCGCTCACGGCGAACGTCTCGGCTAGCAGCGTGCGGACCGCGGAGGAGTTCCGCATCCACGGTGAGGCCCGCGGCCTGCCCGCCGGGACCCCGGTCACCCTGCAGCAGCGACAGGGCGCGGTGTGGGTGACGCTGCCCGCCACGGTCGGCACCACGCCGCGAGGGACGTACTCGATGCGCGTCAGACTCGCCTACCAGGGGCGCAACGCGCTGCGCATGAGTGCGGGCGAGACGCTCTCGCCCGTCGTGTACGTCACCGTCCTGCCCTGACCCCGGGCGGCGCGCTCCGTCGTTTTGCAGATCCCGCAAGAAGGCATGCCGTTTCGCCACCCGTCGGCCCAGACTCGGCCCCAGGGAGTCCGGAGAGCCGGACTCCGACGGGACCGAGGGAGAGGCATCCGATGGAGCAGACCGACGCGGCCACGTACTGGGACAAGGTGTACGCGGAGCGGCCCGCGCCCGACGCGCCGCGGCCGAACGCCCGCCTCGTGGAGCACGTCAGCGACCTGACACCCGGGGACGTGCTGGACATCGGCTGCGGTGGCGGCGGCGACGCGCTGTGGCTCGCGGGACGCGGGTGGCAGGTCACCGCCGTCGACGTCTCGGAAGTGGCGGCCACCCGGCTCGGCCGGCTGGCCCGCGCACGCGGCCTGGGCGACCGGATCACCGCCGCGCGGCACGACGTACGCGCGTCGCTGCCCGGGACGGCGTACGACCTGGTCACCGCACACTACTTCCACGCCCCCTACGAGCAGGACCGGGCGGCCGTCCTGCGCTCCGCCGCCCACCTGCTGCGCCCGGGTGGACGGCTCCTGGTCGTCGACCACGGGTCGACCGCGCCGTGGTCGTGGAACCAGGACCCGGACGTGCGCTTCCCGACGCCCGAGGAGGTCGCGGCGTCGCTGCGGCTCTCGCCCGCTCAGTGGGCGACCGAACGCGCGGAGAAGGCGCGCCGCGTCGCGGTGGGCCCCGACGGGACGACCACGGCCGAGGTCGTCGACCACGTCCTGCTCATCCGCCGGAACCGGTGACGTCCCAGCGCAAGGAGCCGGAACCGGTGACGTCCCACCACAAGGAGCACGCCATGCCCACCCCCTCCCGCCGCCCCGACGCACCTCCGCCCCGCACCGGGAACAGCGAGGCCGAGGTCCTGCGGGGCTTCCTCGACTACCTGCGCGCCTCGGTCGCGGCAAAGGTCGACGGAGCCCCGGAACCCGACGTCCGCGCGGCAGCCGTGCCCTCGGGCACCAATTTGCTGGGCCTGCTGAACCACCTGACCGCCGCGGAAGGCGCGACGTTCCTCGGCGAGAAGGTCACCGATTGGCAGGCGACGTTCCTGGCCGACCCGCAGGACGGTGTCGCCGAGGTCGTCGCCCGCTACCGGGCGACCGTCGACCGCGCGAACGAGGTGCTCGACACCTGCGCCGACCTCGGCGCACCGCTCCCCCGGCCCGGCCGCCCGGGGCCGAGCGTCCGCTGGGCGCTGACCCACCTCATCGAGGAGACCGGCCGCCACGCGGGACACGCCGACATCCTCCGCGAGCTCATCGACGGCAGCACGGGGCGCTGAGCGAGGCGATACTCGTACGCCCATACGATCGCTGGATGGCACCCACCACACCCCCCGCCGCCTACCTCCGGCACGGCCCGCGCGTGGCCGTGCGCCGTATCCGCCGCGAGGACTACGAGGAGATCACCGCACTCCGCGCGGAGAGCGCCGACCTGCTGCACCGCTGGCTCGGCGCCCGCGCGGAGTCGGTGGAGGCCTTCGAGGCCTCCCTCGCCCGGTTCCAACAGCCCACCCACGAGGGCTTCGTGGTCTGTCTGCGCGACACCGATGCGATCGTGGGCGGCGTCAACGTCGACAACATCGTCCGCGGCTCGCTGTCCAGCGGCACGCTCGGATACACCGCCTATGCCTCCACGGTCGGCCGGGGTTACCTGACCGAAGGGCTCGGACTGGTGGCCCGGTTCGCCTTCGAGGAGCTGGAGTTGCACCGTCTGGAGGCGAACATCCAGCCGGACAACGTGGCGTCGCTGAACCTAGTGCGGCGCCTCGGGTTCCGGCACGAGGGCCGCTCGGAGGCCTTCCAGTTCATCGGCGGCGCGTGGCGGGACCACGAACGCTGGGCTCTCATCGCCGAGATGGCGGCAGCACAGGCGGACGGCGCCCCGCCCCGGCAGTCGCCCCGCCGCACGGGGGGCGTGCACGAGCGGTACGGGCTCACGCGGGTCGTCAACGCCCGGGGCACCTACACGCCGCTGGGCGTGTCACGGAGCGCGGAGTCCGTCGCGGCGGCCGCCGCCGAGGCGTTGGGCGAGTTCTTCGTCATGGCGGAGCTGCAGGACGTCGCGGGCCGTACGGTCGCCGCGGCGACAGGGGCGGAGGCCGCGACAGTGGTGCACTGCACCTCGTCCGCCCTCACGCTGTCCGTCGCGGCGTCCATGACGGGCGACTCCGTCGAGCGGGTCGCGGCGTTGCCGGACACGACCGGCATGCCCACGCGCGTGGTGCTCCCCGCCGGGCACACCGTCGACTACGGGCACCCCCTGCTGCAGGACATCCGCCTCGCGGGCGCCGTTCCGGTCCCGACGGGGACGGAGGCCGGCTGCACGGTCGCGGACCTGGAGGAGGAACTCGCCCGGCCCGGCACGGCATGTCTGCTCCTCGTGTCGTCGCGGCTCGTGCGGGGCGCGGACATCCCGCTCGCGGAGGCCGTCGCGGCCGCGCACCGGCACGGGGTGCCCGCCGTCGTCGACGGGGCGGCGCAGGACCTGCGCATCGCGGAGCTGCTCGGCACCGGCGCGGATCTCGTGCTGGTCAGCGGCCAGAAGTATCTGGGCGCCCCGACGGCGGGGCTCGTGATCGGGCGCGCCGGGATGGTGCGCGCGGTCCGGGCGCAGGAGAAGGGCATCGGGCGGGCGATGAAGGCGAGCAAGGAGGCCGTGTGCGGCGTGCTCGCGGCAGTGCGTGCGCGGCAGGAGACGGATCTGCGCGCCTGGCGGCGGGAGCAGGAGGAGAAGGTCGCGCGGTTCACCGCGAGGGCGGGCGCGCTGCCGGGCGTCGACGCGGTGGCCGTGCCCGACCCGACGGGGCTGCCCTTCCCCCGCGCCCGGCTCCGCTTCGATCCCGCGGTGTCCGGCGTGGACGCCGCCGCTGCGGCGGCGTCGCTGCGGGCGGGCTCCCCGCCGATCTGGCTCATGGACGACGCCCGGGACCGGCGCGAGCTCACTCTCGAACTCGTCCCGTTGACGGACGAGGAGATCGACGTCATCGTCGACCGGCTGGGTGCCGTCGTGGCGGCGGGGCGGGCTCCGCACACCGGGCCGGCCGACGGCTCATGACGCGGCGTCTGGAGTTCTGCGGCCCCTGGAGTTCCGCTCAACTCATGTGTCCCGTACGGGCGTTGACGTATAGCGTGGCACGCTCCACGATGCGGAGCTCCCGCGGCAGGGCGCTCCTCCCCCACCCCCACGGAGGTCCCTGTGCGCACGTCCTCTTGGCTCGGCGGTCTCGCGGCGGCCGTGCTGACCCTGTCCGTCCTGCCCGCCTCCGCCGCCCGGGCGGCGGCCGATCCGTCGCCGCCGCTGGAGATCCCGACGGCCCAGCTCGCCGCGGCACTGCACTGCCAGACGGACCTCGACGACCTGCGCGAGGCGAGCGACAAACCGACGGTCGTCTTCGTGCCGGGCACCGGCCTCAAGGGCGAGGAGAACTACGCCTGGAACTACCTGGCCGAGCTCAACAAGAAGGGCTATCAGGGCTGTTGGGTGGACTCGCCGGGACGGGGGCTCAGGGACATGCAGGAGTCCGTCGAGTACGTGGTGTACGCGGCGCGCACCGTGCAGGAGCACACCGGCCGCAAGGTCGACCTGGTCGGGCACAGCCAGGGTGGGCTCCTGACGGCCTGGGCCCTGCGGTTCTGGCCGGACCTCGCGGGCAAGGTCGACGACATGGTGACGCTGGGCGCCCCGTTCCAGGGCACGCGGCTCGCCAGTCCGTGCCGGGTGATCACCGAGATCGCCCGCTGTCCCGCGTCGGTCCTGCAGTTCGCCCGTGACTCGAACTGGACGAAGGCGCTGAACGCCGGGGACACCCCGATGCCCGCGGGCCCGTCGTACACCACCGTCTTCTCGTACGCCGACGAGTCCGTGGTCGCCGACGGGCGGGCCCCGTCGCTGCCGGGCGCCCGGCGCGTCGGCGTCCAGGACATCTGCCCCGGGCGGCCCTGGCCCACGCACATCGCGATGGTCGTCGACCAGGTCAGCTACGACCTGGTCGCCGACGCGGTCGAGCACGCGGGCCCGGCCGACTCCGGCCGGATCGACCGCGCGCACTGCGCCAAGCCGATCATGCCGCTCAACAGCGAGGAGGCCGTCAACGCCCTGCCCGGCCTGCTGAATTACCCCATCGAGCTGCTCATCCACAGCCAGCCGTGGGCCGACGCGGAACCGCCGCTGCGCGAGTACGCGCGGTAGGACGCGGTGACCTGGGCCGGCCGGTGTCGTACGTCGTGGGACCGGTCGGGCGTAGGACCGGTCGGGCGGCGGCGTGGGACCGGTCAGACGGCGGCGTGCGGGATGATCGTCCGGTACTTGCCGCCGTCCCCCTGCCGGGGCGGTTCCTCGGCCCGTTCCACGGTGACGTTGTCGAGCTTGTTGTCGGCGAGCAGGCGGGTCAGTCCGTCGTGGGCGTTGCGCCACACGTGATCCGCGTCGGCGCCGGGGGCCTTGACCATGCGGACCCGCAGCGTCGACGGCTCGGTCTGCTCGATCTGGAACAGCTCGACGCCGGGCATCCGGTCGAAGAGGCTGCTGAAGGCCAGCGGGGCGAGCCTGACGTCGTCGCCTCGGCCGGAGGGGAAGCTGAGGATGTCCCCGGCCCGGCCCTGGACGCGGATCGCGGGTGACGTGGCGCCGCAGGGGCAGGGGTCGGGGCGGACCATGACGCTGTCGCCGAGGTCGTACCGCAGGAACGGCTGGACGCGGTTGGCGAGGTTGCTGATCAGGACGGTGCGCGAGAACTCTCCGGCCGGCGTGGGCCGCAGGTCGGCGTCGACCGGTTCGAGCACGGCCCAGTCGTCGTTGACGTGGTACCAGCCCTCGACGCAGCCGTGGCTGAGATAGGTGCACTCCGTCGCGCTGTACATCGTGCGCACCTTGGCACCGAAGGCATTCGCGATGCGGTCGGTGTCGCTCTCGCTCATCGTCTCGCCGGCCGGTTCGACGAGGACCGGGTCGATGTGCAGCCGGCCCGCCTCCTGTTCGGCGGTGAGCAGCATGATCGTACTGGCGTAGCCGATGACGAACGCCGGGCGGTAGTCGTTGAGTTCGGCCACCAGCCTCGCCATCGGTTCGTGCACCGAGAAGGCGCGGAGCAGTTTGCTGCGCCCTCCGCCCTCCAGGGCCATCCGGGAGTAGCCGGCGAAGCCGACGTAGTGCCCTTCGGTGGCGACGAGTTGGGCGAAGCGGCCGCCGCGGGCGACCGCCCGGGCGATGCCGAGGGGGCCCAGCCAGGAGGCGAGCACCCGGGAGGAGACGGCGGAGGACACGGACATGTACCGGTCGTCGAGCACGAAGAGGCCGCGCCTGCCGCTGGTCCCCGAGGTGGTGGCCACCAGATAACGGCCGAGGAAGCGCCGCCCGATCAGGTCGGGGTCATCCGTGAACGCGCGTACCTTCTCGAAGGTGATGTCCCGGTCCGTCGGCCAGTCGTCGAAGTGGTCCATCAGCTGCTTCTTGTCGGTGACCGGCAGCAGCGTGGGGTCCTCGATCCGCTCGGGCAGACCCCGGTAGAGCTCCCGGTAGTACGGGGATGCGGAGCGGGCGTGGGCGACCAGGTCCGCGAGCCGGTCACCTCGGCGCCGCGCGACCGCGTCCGGGCCCTGCTTGCGGGCCCGGCGGATGTCCCGCATCAGCCACGACATGCTCTCGCTCTCGCTCATCGTCTTGTGCTCCTTCGTGTGGCGGGCCCGTCCGGTGGGGCCCGCCGGGGGCGGCGGGGGGTGCCCGAGCGCCTTCGATACGGGTGGTGGGGGGTGACGGGCGTCCGTGGGACCGGCGGGCCGGCTTCCGACCGACCGCTTTCCCGCGGGCGGTGCCCTTCATCCATGGCACGACGATCGCCGATGGCCCGTCGGCCAGGGCCCCTTGAACGAGGCGAGTCACCCCAAAAGGTGACAACCCCGCCCCGATGTCCACGAAGCCGGGTAGCCAGGCCACCGCCCCCGCACACGGGAGCGGATCCGGCCACGCGACTCCCGCCAACGACCCGCCGCCCCACCCTCCGCGGCCGTGACACGGCGGCCTACCGCGCTTCCCGACCGGCGCCGACCAGCACGGGAGCCGCCATCAGGGCCCGATCCGGAGCCGTCGACACCGCAAGAAAACAACCGGCCACAATCGGCGTCGTACGTTATTCACGCACCGGCCATGCGGGGAAAACAGATCATTTCCTCGCGCTGGCGCGGAGGCCGAGAAACGGCACAGGCCAGCTGATGCGATAAAGGGTAAAACCAGGGGCGCGTAATATTCGCGCAAAGAACGGCGCGCGCGCGGGTGGAGCCAGAGTCCACGGCGGCTCCACCCGGGTTCAAGGGCCACCGACCGGACCCTTGGGCGCCGAAGCCCAACCCGGGCCGCACACCGGCCCCTTGGGGACACCCCGCGGGCCGCACCACACCTGCCGGGCCGCGCGCCCTCCCAGGCCCATCGCCCGGCATTCATATTCAAATTCACCTTAAACCGTCCACTTGTGATTCGATCACGAAAGAATCCGAACAGAAAGTAAAGGGAATGTCCGATTCCGCGCTGTTGCGATCTAACGCACGTTGCCCTTTAAACTTTGAGCTGCGCATGATCAGGAGCTGCAATGCGATGTGGCGACACCGTTGTCAGCGTTCCTGGCGAAGGGAAAGATCTTGTCTGCCTCCCCCACACCCGATATGTCGGACCCCTGGATACGCCGTTTCCGGCCCCGCCCCGAGGCCGCCGTTTCGCTGGTCTGCTTCCCCCACGCGGGCGGCTCGGCCACCTACTTCCACCCCCTGGCGCAGTCCCCCACGCTGCTGCCGGACACCGAAGTCCTGGCCGTGCAGTACCCCGGCCGGCAGGACCGGCGCCGCGAGCCGCTCATCGACGACATCCCGACGCTCGCCGACCTGGTCACCGAGGCCCTCGCGCCGTTCGACGACAAACCCCTGGCCTTCTTCGGCCACAGCATGGGCGCTGTCCTCGCCTACGAAGTCGCGCAGCGGCTCGGTGAGCGCACGGGCGCGCGGCCCTGCCACCTGTTCATGTCGGGGCGCCGCGCCCCCTCCCGGTTCCGGCCGGGCACCGTCCACCTCCTGAACGACCGCGAGTTGGCCGCGGAGCTGCGCCGCGCGGGCGGCACGGACCCGATGTTCCTGGACGACCCGGAGCTGCTCGCGGACATCCTCCCGGTCGTCCGCAACGACTACCGCGCGGTCGAGCTGTACCGGTGGAAACCCGCGCCACCCCTGGACTGCCCCATCACCGCGCTGGTCGGCGACCAGGACACGCAGGCCCCGCAGGACGACGTCGCGGCCTGGCGGGAACACACCGCGGGCCCCTTCGACCTCAAGGTCTTCCCCGGGGGCCACTTCTACCTCAACACCCATCAGAGGGACGTCTCGCGGATCATCGCCGGCGCCCTGGCGGACCGCACGCGCCGGCCCGCGGCGGCGCGGACGGCAGGGGGGACGGCCCGATGAGGTACGAGATCCTCGGCCCGCTCCGCATCAGGAACGGCAGCACGTACGGCACCATCAACGCGCAGAAGGTCGAAGTCGTCCTCACCGTGCTGCTCATCCGGGCCGACCAACTGGTCTCCCTGGAGCAGCTGATGCGGGAGATCTGGGGCGAGGACCTGCCCCGGCGGGCCACCGCGGGACTCCACGTGTACATCTCCCAGCTCCGCAAGTTCCTCAAGGCACCCGGCTCGACCGGCAACCCGGTCGAGACCCGCGCGCCGGGGTACGTGCTGCGCAAGGGCGACGACCGGATCGACGCCCAGGTCTTCCCCGAACTGGTCGACTCGGGACGCTCGTTGCTCAGGGAGCAGCGGTACGACGAAGCGGCCTCCTGCTTCGGACAGGCCCTCGCGCTGTGGCGCGGACCGATCCTCGGACAGGGCGGGAACGGGACCGTCGCCAACGGCCCGATCGTGGACGGGTTCTCCACCTGGCTCAACGAGATCCGCCTGGAGTGCCAGGAGATGCTCGTCGAGTGTCAGCTGCAGCTCGGCAGACACCGGGAGGCGGTCGGCATGCTGTACGCCCTGACCGCGGAGAACCCGATGTGCGAGGCGTTCTACCGCCAGCTCATGCTGGCGCTCTACCGCTCCGAGCGGCAGGCGGACGCGCTCAAGGTGTACCAGTCGGTCCGCAAGACGCTCAACGACGAACTGGGCCTGGAACCGGGGCGCCCGCTCCAGGAGCTGCAGCGGGCCATTCTCTCCGGTGACACACACCTGATGTCCCCGCCCCTGGCGATGTCCGGCCGCTGACCGGCCCCGACGGCCCGTCGCACGGCGTGCGCGCACGGAGGAGGCGTACGTCTGCGGCCGGCCCGCGGCAGGCCCGGTGCTTCAGAAGGCACAGTGCAGGTGCTTGATGCCCTCGATGAAGCTGGAGTCGAGGCGCCGCGGCTGCCCCACGGCGTGGATCTGGGGCAGCGCGGTGAGCAGCTCCCGATAGAGGGCGGTGATCTCCATCCGGGCGAGGTGCGCGCCGAGACAGACGTGCGGGCCCACCGCCCCGAACGTGACGTGCGCGTTCGCGCCCCGCGTGATGTCGAAGCGGTACGGGTCGGGGAAGACGTTCTCGTCGCGGTTGCCGGACCAGTAGAAGAGGAAGATCCGGTCGCCCCTGCGGAACCGGTGGCCGTTCATGTCGCAGTCGCGGGTGGCGACCCGGCGCATCCAGTTGATGGGCGTGGAGACCCGGAGGATCTCCTCGACCGCGTCCTTGGCGTACCGGTCGAAGTCCGACACGAGCAGCTGCTTCTGCTCGGGGTGTTCGGTCAGCAGCACCAGGGCGTGCGAGATGGCGTTGCGGGTGGTCTCCATCCCGGCGATGACGAGCAGGATGAAGAAGGAGACGAGCTCCTGGCGCGTCAACTGCTCGCCGTCCGCCTGGACTTGCACCAGCTTGGTGATCAGGTCGTCGCCGGGCGAGGCCAGCCGCTCCTCCCGGAGACCGGCGATGTAGTCGCCGAGCTCCCGTGACGCCTCGATCACCGCGCGCTCGGAGTCGGCGCGGTCGGGCACGTAGTCCGGGTCGAGGGGGCCGACGATCGTGTTGGACCGCTCGAAGAGGAAGTCGTAGTCCTTCTCGGGGATCCCCATCATGTCGCTGAGCACCGCGATCGGCATCTCCGCTGCGACGGGCCTGATGAAGTCCCCGGGCCCGCGCTCGACGAGTTCGGCGATGATGCGCCGCGCCGTACGGGTCGCCACGGCCTCGAACTCCGGCACCATGGTGCGGCCGAAGGAGCGCGAGACGATCCGGCGCAGCCGGGAGTGCTCGGGATTGTCCATGTTGATCATCGAGCCGTAGTACTCGTCCAGCTCGGGCGGCAGGCCGATGATGGTGGTCGCGCCGTTCGAGGAGAAGTCCTGCGGCCGGCGGCTCACCTCCGCGATGTCCGCGTACTTCACCAGCGCGTGGTAGCCGAACGTCCAGGGCACGCCCGGCATGTTCTGCCGGATGAACGCCGGTTGCGGCAGCCCGCGCAACTCCTCGAACAGCGCGACCCGTTCCTCGTGCGACCGACCCCAGAACGACGGGTCGACCAGGTCCGGGAGTGGGGCGGCCGGCTTGCTGTTCGTGATGGACACGATGCCTCGCTTCGCGTGATCGGAGCGTGACGACGTCTCGCTTCGCGTGATCAGAGCGTGACGACCTGACACCGGATCACCTTTGCAGGCATCGCTTAAGCGGCCCTAAGAAGCGGCGTGCACAGCCGAGTATTAGGAGGGCTTTAGCGGCGTCGAGGAGTCTGCGGACCGGCGGGGCTCCGCCTGCCCGATGCACATGCCGACCCCGCGGCCGTCCGGCCATCGGGTCAGGGGCCCGGCCGTTCTCGCGGAGAGGAGCGGTTGTCACCGGGATGGCGCACAACGAAGAGAAGCTTCTTGAGTATCTCAAGCGGGTCACAGCGGACCTGCGTCAGACGGAACGCCGGCTGCAGGACGTCGAGTCGGCGGGCCACGAGCCGATCGCGGTCGTCGGCATGGCCTGCCGGCTGCCGGGCGGGGTCCGGTCTCCCGAGGAGTTCTGGGAGCTGATCTCCGCGGGCGGCGACGCCGTCGCCCCGCTGCCCGGCAACCGCAACTGGGACCTCGACGCGCTCTACGACCCGGATCCCGAGAGCACCGGCACCAGTTACGTCCGCGAGGGCGGCTTCGTCTACGACGCCGGCGACTTCGACTCCGCCTTCTTCGGCATCGGCCCGAGCGAGGCGCTGGCCATGGCACCGCAGCAGCGGCTCGCCCTGGAGACGGCGTGGGAGGCGGTCGAACGCGCCGGCATCGACCCGCTCACCCTGCGCGGCAGCGCCACGAGCACCTTCATCGGCTGCGACGGCCTCGACTACGCCCTCGGCGCCTCCGAGGTGCCCGAGGGCACCGCCGGCTACTTCACCATCGGCAACTCCGGCAGCGTCACCTCGGGCCGCGTCGCCTACACCCTGGGGCTCGAGGGCCAGGCGGTCACGGTCGACACCGCGTGCTCCTCGTCGCTCGTCTCCCTCCATCTGGCGGCACAGTCCCTCCGCGCCCAGGAGTGTTCGCTGGCCCTGGCGGGCGGCACGTACGTGATGTCGTCGTCGGCCCCGCTCATCGGCTTCAGCGAATTGCGCGGCCTCGCCCCCGACGGCCGCTGCAAGCCGTTCTCGGCGAACAGCGACGGCATGGGCATGGCCGAGGGCACCGGCGTGCTGCTCCTGGAGCGGCTCTCCGACGCGCGCCGCAACGGCCGCAAGATCCTCGCGGTGATCCGGGGTTCGGCCGTCAACCAGGACGGCGCGAGCAACGGTCTCACCGCGCCCAACGGCCCCGCCCAGGAGCGGGTCATCCGCGCCGCCCTCGCCAACGCCCGCCTCACCGCCGAGGACGTCGACGTCGTGGAGGCGCACGGTACGGGGACGACGCTCGGCGACCCGATCGAGGCCGGCGCCCTCATCGCCGCCTACGGGCAGGAACGGCCGGAGGACCGCCCCCTGTGGGTCGGCGCGGTGAAGTCCAACATCGGCCACACGCAGATCGCCGCGGGCGTCGCGGGCGTCATCAAGATGGTGATGGCCCTGCGGAACGACCTGCTGCCCGCCATCCTGCACGTCGACGAACCGTCCCCGCACGTGGAGTGGGACGGCAGCGGGCTGCGCCTGCTCACCGAGGCGGTGAAGTGGCCACGCGGCGAACGCCCGCGCCGGGCAGGGGTCTCCTCGTTCGGCTTCTCGGGGACGAACGCGCACCTGATCCTGGAGGAGGCGCCGGCGGAGGCCCCTGCCTCTTCCTCAGCCTCTGCCTCTGCCCCTGCCGCTGTCCGTGAGGGGGCGGGTGCCGTCGCGGGTGGGGTGGTTCCGTGGGTGGTGTCGGGACGGTCGGTGGAGGCGCTTCGTGAACAGGCCCGGAGGCTGGGCGAGTTCACGGCGCGGGACGAGGACGTCACGGCTGCGGAGGTGGGTTGGTCGTTGGCCACGACGAGGTCGGTGTTCGAGCACCGGGCCGTGGTGGTGGGGCGGGACCGGGACGCTTTGACTTCTGGGCTCGGTGCGTTGGCCTCGGGTGTGGCGTCGGCGGATGTCGTTTCCGGTGCGGCGACGTCCGGTGGTGCCGGGCCGGTGTTGGTGTTTCCGGGGCAGGGGTCGCAGTGGGTGGGCATGGGCGCCCAACTCCTCGACGAATCGCCGGTGTTCGCGACGCGGATCGGTGAGTGTGAGCGCGCGCTGTCGGCTTACGTGGACTGGTCGTTGACGGATGTGCTTCGCGGGGACGGGAGTGAGCTGTCCCGGGTCGAGGTCGTGCAGCCGGTGCTGTGGGCCGTGATGGTGTCGCTGGCCGCTGTGTGGGCGGACTGCGGGGTTGCTCCGGCTGCTGTGGTGGGGCATTCGCAGGGTGAGATGGCCGCTGCTTGTGTGGCGGGGGCGCTGTCGCTGGAGGATGCGGCACGGATCGTCGCCGTACGCAGTGACGCTCTGCGGCAGTTGCAGGGGCGCGGGGACATGGCGTCCCTGGGTACGGGTCCGGAGCAGGCTGCCTCGTTGATCGGCGACCGTCCGGGAGTGTGTGTTGCCGCCGTCAACGGGCCGTCTTCTACGGTGATTTCGGGACCGCCCGAGCACGTGGCCGCAGTGGTGGCCGAGGCGGAATCCCAAGGACTACGGGCCCGGGTCATCGACGTTGGCTATGCCTCTCACGGCCCCCAGATCGACGAGCTCCACGACCTCCTCACCGAACGCCTGGCCGACATCCAGCCGACCCGTACCGACACAGCCTTCTACTCCACCGTCACCGCCGAGCGGCTGTCGGACACCACCGCTCTGGACACCGAGTACTGG
The DNA here is from genome assembly GCF_042871345.1 of Streptomyces sp. NPDC005863. Classification (NCBI taxonomy): domain Bacteria; kingdom Bacillati; phylum Actinomycetota; class Actinomycetes; order Kitasatosporales; family Streptomycetaceae; genus Streptomyces; species Streptomyces sp. NPDC005863. The sequence continues at coordinate 401,018 of NZ_JBIAII010000002.1, forward strand.
GTCACCAACCTCCGTCAGCAGGTCCGTTTCGCGGACACGATCGACGCCCTCCTCGCCGACGGTTACCGGCTCTTCATCGAGGCCAGTGCCCACCCGGTCCTCGGTCTCGGCATGGAGGAGACCATCGAGCGGGCGGACGTGCCCGCGACTGTCGTCCCCACCCTCCGCCGCGACCACGGCGACGCCGCCCAACTCACCCGCGCCGCAGCCCACGCCTTCACCGCCGGCGCGGACGTCGACTGGCGCCGCTGGTTCCCGGCCGACCCCACCCCCCGTACCGTCGACCTCCCCACCTACGCCTTCCAGCGCCAGCACCACTGGCTTGAGCGGGCCGCGGCTCCCGTGGCCGGTGGCGGTGAGCAGGGGGCCGCCGAGTCACAGTTGTGGCGGGCCGTCGAGGAGCTCGATCTCGGGCTGCTTGCCGAAACGTTGGGCTCGGAGGAGGGCAGTGCGGAGGCGGTCCGGGCGCTGGAGCCCGCGTTGCCGGTGCTCCAGGGCTGGCGTCGGCGCCATCGGGACCAAGCCACCATCGATTCCTGGCGCTACCGCGTCACGTGGAAGCATCAACCCGATCCGACCGCCCCTGAACTGGGCGGCGCATGGCTGCTGTTCGTACCCTCCGGCCACGTCGAGCACCCGGCCGTGCGGGCCACCGTGGACGCGCTCACCGCACACGGGGCGGACGGTGTACGGCTGCACCCGGTGGAGACCGGCCGGGTCCGGCGTGCCGAGTTGGCCTCGGTGGACACCGACGGACTCGCCGGCATCGTCAACCTGCTGGCCCTGGACGAGGAGCCGCACGCCGAGCACCCCGCCGTACCCGCGGGGCTCGCCGCGACCACCACGCTGATCCAGGCCCTCGGCGACAACGGCACGAGCGCGCCGCTGCACACGGTCACCCAGGGTGCCGTCTCCACCGGCGCCACCGACCCGCTCACCCACCCCCTGCAGGCCCACGTCTGGGGGCTCGGGCGGGTGGCCGCCCTCGAACATCCCCGTCTGTGGGCCGGTCTCATCGACCTCCCGGCCCGCGTCGACACCCACATCCACGCCCGGCTCGCCGCCACCCTCCTCCCCCGGGAAGAGGACCAGACCGCGATCCGTCCCACCGGCGTCCACACGCGGCGGTTCACCCACGCCCCCACCTCCCCCACGACCCACCGGGCCGAGCCGTCCTGGCGGCCCGAGGGGACCACCCTCATCACCGGCGGCACCGGCGGCATCGGCGCCGTCCTCGCCCGCTGGCTCGCCCACCGCGGCGCCCCCCATCTGCACCTCACCAGCCGCCGCGGGCCCGACGCCCCCGGCGCCGCGGAGCTCGCCGCCGAACTCACCGGGCTCGGCACCACCGTGACCGTCACCGCCTGCGACGTGAGCGACGCCGACGGAGTGCGCCGCCTCGTCGACGACATGCCCGACGAGCACCCCCTGACCGCCGTCATCCATGCGGCGGGCATCACCGATCTGACCTCGGTCGCCGATCTGACGACGGCACGCCTGGGCGAGATCCTCGGCTCCAAGTCCGGCGCCGCCTGGACCCTGCACGAGGCGACGCGCGGGATGGAACTCTCGGCGTTCGTGATGTTCTCCTCCGGCGCCGGTGTCTGGGGCAGCGGCCAGCAGGGCGCCTACGGAGCCGCCAACCACTTCCTCGACGCGCTCGCCGAACACCGGCGCTCCCAGAGACTGCCCGCCACCACCGTCGCCTGGGGGCCCTGGGCCGAGGCCGGCATGTCGGCGGACCCGGAGTCGCTGACGTACTTCAAGCGCTTCGGTCTGCTCCCGATCGGCCCTGAGCTGTGCGTCAAGGCGCTGCATCAGGCGGTGGACGCCGGTGACACGACGCTGACCGTGGCGAACTTCGACTGGGCGCGGTTCACGCCGACGTTCACCGCGCAGCGGCCCAGCCCCTTCCTCGACGACATCCCGCAGAACCGGCGGGAGGCCGAGCAGACCGGTTCCGCCGCGGAGACCGGCGCGTTCCGCGCGGAGCTCGCGAAGACTCCCGCGGCCCAGCGGCTCGGCTTCCTCGTCCAGCACGTACGGACGTACGCCGCCGCGACGCTCGGCCGCACGGTCGAGGACATCCCCGCCGCGCAGCCGTTCCAGGAGCTCGGCTTCGACTCGCTCACCGCGGTCCAGCTGCGCAACCAGCTCAACGCCACGACCGGGCTCACCCTGCCGGCCACCGTGATCTTCGACCATCCGACGTCCGAGGCGCTCGCCGCGCACCTGCGCGGGCAGCTCGGGGACGACGGCGGGGCCGCGGGCGAAGGCACCGTGCTCGCCGCGCTCGACAAGTGGGACGCCACGTACGGCACGGCCGAGGTCGACGAAGCGGCGCGCCGGCGGATCGTGGGCCGGCTGCAGGTGCTGGTCTCGAAGTGGAGTCCCGCGCAGGAAAGCCCGGAAGGGGGCGACTCCGCCCACTCCGACCTGGAGGCGGCCAGTGCGGACGACATCTTCGACCTGATCTCCAGCGAGTTCGGCAAGTCCTGAGCGAAGTCCCCCACCCCGCCGCCTCCCGCCGTCCCTGTTCCCCCACCGTCCTCTCCGCTCCCCCACCCGTACGTCCCCGATCACCACGTAGCGCCAAGGAGCCTGGGTCAGATGTCGAACGAGGAGAAGCTTCTCGATCACCTCAAGTGGGTCACCGCGGAGCTGCGCGAAGCCCGCCAAAAGCTCCGCGACAAGGAGTCGGCTGAACCGGTCGCGATCGTGGGCATGGCCTGCCGCTATCCCGGCGGCACACGCTCCGCCGAGGATCTGTGGCGGCTGGTGCGCGACGAGGGCGACGCGGTCGCGGCGTTCCCCGGCGACCGGGGCTGGGACCTGGAGTCGCTCTACCACCCCGACCCGGAACACCCCGGCACCAGCTATGTACGGGACGGCGCCTTCCTGTACGACGCGGGCGACTTCGACGCCGACTTCTTCGGCATCAGCCCGCGCGAGGCCGTCGCCATGGACCCCCAGCAGCGGCTGCTCCTGGAGACCGCATGGGAGGCCATCGAGCACGCGGGCCTCAACCCGCAGGCGCTGAAGGGCAGCGACACCGGCGTCTTCACCGGCGTGAGCGCCCACGACTACCTGACGCTGATCAGCCAGACGGCCAGCGAGGTGGAGGGGTACATCGGCACCGGCAACCTCGGCAGCGTGGTGTCCGGCCGGATCTCCTACACGCTGGGCCTCGAAGGCCCGGCGGTCACCGTCGACACGGCGTGCTCGTCCTCCCTCGTGGCCATCCACCTGGCGGCGCAGGCGCTGCGCCAGGGCGAGTGCTCCCTCGCGCTCGCCGGCGGCTCGACCGTCATGGCGACGCCCGGCTCGTTCACCGAGTTCTCGCGGCAGCGCGGGCTCGCGCCGGACGGGCGGTGCAAGCCGTTCGCGGCCGCCGCCGACGGCACCGGCTGGGGCGAGGGCGCGGGCGTGGTGGCGCTCGAACTGCTCTCCGAGGCGCGCCGCCGCGGCCACCAGGTCCTCGCCGTGGTGCGGGGTTCGGCGATCAACCAGGACGGTACGAGCAACGGTCTCGCCGCCCCCAACGGTCCCTCGCAGGAGCGGGTCATCCGCGCCGCGCTCGCCAACGCGCGCCTCTCACCCGAGGACGTCGACGCGGTGGAGGCGCACGGTACGGGCACCACGCTCGGCGACCCCATCGAGGCGCAGGCCCTGCTCGCCACGTACGGCCAAGGGCGGCCGGAGGAACGGCCGTTGTGGCTCGGCTCGGTCAAGTCGAACATCGGTCACACGCAGGCCGCCGCGGGCGTCGCCGGGGTCATCAAGATGGTCATGGCGCTGCGCAACGAGCGGTTGCCCGCCTCGCTCCACATCGACGCGCCCTCCCCGCACGTGGCGTGGGAACAGGGCGGGGTGCGGCTGCTCGCCGAGTCGGTCGCCTGGCCGGCGGAGCGGACCCGGCGTGCGGGCATCTCGGCCTTCGGCATCTCGGGCACGAACGCGCATCTGATCCTGGAGGAGGCGCCCCAGGACACACCGGAGTCCGCCGCGGAAGAGCCCGCTCCGGCGCCCGATGCGGTTCCGTCGTCGGACGGGGTGGTGCCGTGGGTGGTCTCCGGGCGGACCGGAGAGGCCCTGCGGGAACAGGCGCGGAGGCTGGGCGTGTACGCGGCCGGCGACACGGGGGCACGGGACGCGGGGGCACGGGACGCGGGTGCCTCGCCCGTGGAGGTCGGCTGGTCACTGGCCACGACACGGCCACTGTTCGCGCACCGGGCGGTGGTGGCGGGGTGCGACAGGGAGGCTTTGACGGTTGGGCTGGGTGCGTTGGCGTCGGGTGAGGCTTCCGCCGATGTGGTGTCCGGGGTGGCCGGGGATGTGGGCCCTGGACCGGTGTTGGTGTTCCCGGGGCAGGGGTCGCAGTGGGTGGGCATGGGCGCCCAACTGCTCGATGAGTCGGCGGTGTTCGCGGGGCGGATCGGTGAGTGTGAGCGGGCGCTTTCGGCTTACGTGGACTGGTCGTTGACGGATGTGCTGCGCGGGGACGGGGCGGAGCTGTCCCGGGTCGAGGTAGTTCAGCCCGTGTTGTGGGCCGTGATGGTGTCGCTGGCCGCCGTGTGGGCGGACTGCGGGGTCGTTCCGGCTGCTGTGGTGGGGCATTCGCAGGGCGAGATGGCCGCTGCTTGTGTGGCCGGTGCGCTGTCGCTGGAGGATGCGGCGCGGATCGTCGCCGTACGCAGTGACGCCCTGCGGCAGCTGCAAGGGCATGGGGATATGGCGTCCCTGGGTACGGGCCCGGAGCAGGCCGCCGAGCTGATCGGCGACCGGCCGGGGGTGTGCGTTGCTGCCGTCAACGGGCCTTCTTCTACGGTGATTTCGGGCCCGCCCGAGCACGTCGCCGCCGTGGTGGCCGAGGCGGAATCCCAAGGACTACGGGCCCGGGTCATCGACGTGGGATACGCCTCCCACGGCCCCCAGATCGACCAACTCCACAACCTCCTCACCGAGCGTCTGGCCGACATCGCACCGACCCGTACGGACGTCGCGTTCTACTCCACCGTCACCGCCGAGCGCCTCGACGACACCACCGCTCTCGACACCGAATACTGGGTCACCAACCTCCGCCAACCCGTCCGCTTCGCCGACACCATCGAAGCCCTCCTCGCCGAGGGCTACCGGCTCTTCATCGAGGCCAGCCCGCACCCCGTCCTCAACCTCGGCATCCAGGAGACGTTCGAGGCCACGGGCGTCGACGCCCGTACCGCCCCCACCCTGCGCCGTGATCAGGGGGGCCGCGTCCAGTTCACGCACGCCGTCGCCCAGGCGTTCGTGGCCGGGGCGGACGTCGACTGGCGGCGCTGGTTCCCGGCCGGCCCCGCCCCCCGTACCGTCGACCTCCCCACCTACGCCTTCCAGCACAAGCACTACTGGGTGGAACCGCCCGCGGCGGGCGCTCCCGTGGGCGCCGGGCACGATCCGGTCGAGGCGCGGGTGTGGCAGGCCATCGAGGACCTGGACATCGACACCCTCGTCGACAGCCTGGGTGTACAGGGACAGGCCGAGACCGTGGGGGCGCTGGAGCCCGCGCTGCCCGTCCTGTCCGCCTGGCGGCGGCGCCACCGGCAGCAGACCACCGTCGACTCCTGGCGCTACCACGTCACATGGAAGCACCAGCCGGACGCCACCGCCCCTGATCTGAGCGGCAGTTGGCTGCTTCTCGTGCCCGCGGCGCACGCCGACCACCCCGTGGTCCGGGCGACCGCGCAGACGCTCGCCGCACACGGCGGGGAGGTGCGGCACCATGTGGTCGACGCACGCGCCGTGGAGCGTGCGGGGCTCGCGCAGGAGCTGCGGTCCCTCACCGACGGGGGCGCCTGCGCCGGGGTCGTGAACCTGCTCGCGCTGGACGAGGAACCGCATCCCGAGCATCCGGCGGTTCCCGCCGGGCTCGCCGCGACCACCGCTCTCGTCCAGGCCCTGGGCGACCTGGCCGCCGACGGCGCCAACACGGCCCCGGTACGGACCCTCACCCAGGGCGCCGTCTCCACGACCGCCACCGACGCCCTCACCCACCCTGTGCAGGCCCAGGTCTGGGGGCTCGGGCGCGTCGCCGCGCTGGAGTATCCGCAGCTGTGGGCCGGTCTCGTCGACCTTCCGGGGCGCATCGACCACCAGACGCTCTCCCGTCTCGCCGCGGCCCTCGCGTTCCGGGACGAGGACCAGGTGGCCATCCGCCCGGGCGGCGTCCAGGCCCGTCGTCTCGCCCACGCGCCGGGCCGCGCGCACGACAGCGGCGTACGGTGGCGGCCCGAGGGGACCACCCTCATCACGGGCGGCACCGGCGGCATCGGCGCGGTCCTCGCCCGCTGGCTCGCGCGGGAGGGCGCCCCGCATCTGCTGCTGACCAGCCGTCGCGGATCCGAAGCACCCGGCGCCGACGAACTCAGGGCGGAGCTCACCGAGTTGGGTGCCGCCGTCACCATCGTCTCGTGCGACGTCGGCGACCGCGAGCAGGTGCAGGCGCTCATCGAGGGCGTACCGGACGAGCATCCGCTGACGGCCGTGATCCACGCGGCGGGCGTGCCGAACTACATCGGGCTCGGCGACGTGTCGGGCGCGGAGCTGGACGAGGTGCTGCGGCCCAAGGCGCTCGCCGCGCAGCACCTGCATGAGGCGACGCGTGGGGCGGATCTCTCGGCGTTCGTGATGTTCTCCTCCGGCGCCGGTGTCTGGGGCAGCGGCCAGCAGGGTGCCTACGGAGCCGCCAACCACTACCTCGACGCGCTCGCCGAGCACCGCCGCTCCCAGGGGCTGCCCGCCACCTCCATCGCGTGGGGCCCCTGGGCCGAGGCCGGAATGGCCTCCGACCAGGCCGCGTTGACGTTCTTCAGCCGGTTCGGCCTGCACCCGCTGAGCCCGGAGCTGTGCGTCAAGGCGCTGCAGCAGGCGCTCGACGCGGGCGAGACGACGCTGACCGTGGCGAACTTCGACTGGGCGCAGTTCACGTCGACGTTCACCGCGCAGCGGCCCAGCCCGCTCCTCGCCGACCTGCCCGAGAACCGCAGGGCGAGCGAACCCGCGGCAGCCGAGGAGGAGTCCGGGGAGGCGTCCTCGCTCCAGCGGGAGCTGACCGAGGCGAAGCCCGCGCAGCAGCGGCAGTTGATCCTTCAGCACGTACGCGCGCAGGCCGCGGCCACCCTCGGGCACGCGGACGTCGACGCCGTACCCGCGACGCAGCCCTTCCAGGAGCTGGGCTTCGACTCGCTGACCGCGGTGGAGCTGCGCAACCGGCTCAACAAGAGCACCGGCCTGACGCTGGCCACCACCGTCGTCTTCGACCATCCCACGCCCGACTCCCTCACCGATCTCCTCCTCGCCGAACTGTCCGGCGACACCTCGGCCACCGGCGCCGCCGCCCTGACGGCCACGGCCGCCGCCGACGACGAGCCGATCGCGATCGTCGGCATGGCCTGCCGCTACCCGGGTGACGTCCGCTCGGCCGAGGAGCTGTGGGACCTGGTCACGGCCGGCCGGGACGCCATGGGGGACTTCCCCGACGACCGGGGCTGGGACCTGGAGGCGCTGTACGACCCGGACCCGGAGAGCCGCGGCACCAGCTATGTGCGCGAGGGTGGATTCCTTTACGACGCGGGCGACTTCGACGCCGGCTTCTTCGGCATCAGCCCGCGCGAGGCCGTCGCCATGGACCCCCAGCAACGGCTGCTCCTGGAGACCGCATGGGAGGCCGTCGAACGCGCGGGGCTCGACCGGGAGACGCTCAAGGGCAGCAACGCCGGGGTGTACACGGGCCTCACGATCTTCGACTATCTGGCGCTCGTCGGTGAACGGCCCACCGAGGTCGAGGGGTACATCGGCACCGGCAACCTCGGCTGTGTCGCCTCCGGCCGGGTGTCGTACGTACTCGGGCTCGAAGGCCCGGCGATGACCATCGACACCGGGTGTTCGTCCTCTCTGGTGGCGATCCACCAGGCGGCGCACGCGCTGCGGCAGGGTGAGTGCTCCCTCGCCCTCGCGGGCGGCGCGACGGTGATGGCCACGCCCGGCGCCTTCGTCGAGTTCTCCCTGCAGCGCGGCCTGGCCAAGGACGGGCGCTGCAAGCCGTTCGCGGCCGCCGCCGACGGCACGGGGTGGGCCGAGGGAGTCGGCCTGGTCGTCCTCGAACGGCTCTCCGAGGCCCGCCGCAACGGCCACAACGTCCTTGCCGTGATCCGGGGTTCGGCGATCAACCAGGACGGTACGAGCAACGGTCTCACCGCGCCCAACGGCCAGGCGCAGCAGCGCGTGATCCGACAGGCGCTCGCCAACGCCCGCCTCGCCGCCGAGGACGTCGACGCAATCGAGGCACACGGCACCGGCACCATGCTGGGCGACCCCATCGAGGCCAGTGCGCTTGTCGCGACGTACGGCAAGGAGCGGCCCGAGGACCGGCCGCTGTGGCTCGGCTCGATCAAGTCGAACATCGGCCACGCCCAGGCGTCGGCGGGCGTCGCCGGGGTCATCAAGATGGTCATGGCGCTGCGCAACGAGCAGTTGCCGGCCTCGCTGCACATCGACTCCCCCACACCGCACGTGGAGTGGGAGGGCAGCGGCGTGCGCCTCCTGTCGGAGCCGGTCGCCTGGCCGCGCGGCGAACGTCCGCGCCGCGCCGGTGTCTCGGCCTTCGGCATCTCGGGCACGAACGCGCACCTCATCCTGGAGCAGGCCCCCGACGCACCGGAGCCTGTGGATGCCGCCCCGACGGGCGAGTCCGCGGCTGGCGTGGTGCCGTGGGTGGTGTCGGCGCGGGGTGAGGAGGCGCTGCGGGCGCAGGCCGGGCTCCTGGCCGAGCGTGCGACGGCCGACCCGCGGCTCGCGTCGCCCCTCGATGTGGGCTGGTCGCTGGTCAAGAGCCGCTCGGTCTTCGAGAACCGGGCCGTGGTCGTGGGCGAGGACCGCGAGACGCTCCTGGCCGGGCTACGTTCCTTGGCGGCGGGCGAGCCCTCGTCGGACGTCGTCGCGGGCACCGTCCAGGGTGCTTCCGGTGCCGGGCCGGTGTTGGTGTTTCCGGGGCAGGGGTCGCAGTGGGTGGGCATGGGCGCCCAACTCCTCGATGAGTCTCCGGTGTTCGCGGGGCGGATCGGTGAGTGTGAGCGGGCGCTGTCGGCTTACGTGGACTGGTCGTTGACGGATGTGCTTCGCGGGGACGGGAGCGAGCTGTCCCGGGTCGAGGTCGTGCAGCCGGTGCTGTGGGCCGTGATGGTGTCGCTGGCTGCGGTGTGGGCGGACTGCGGGGTTGTCCCGGCTGCTGTGGTGGGGCATTCGCAGGGTGAGATGGCGGCTGCTTGTGTGGCGGGGGCGTTGTCGTTGGAGGATGCGGCGCGGATCGTCGCTGTACGGAGTGATGCGCTGCGGCAGTTGCAGGGGCGCGGGGACATGGCGTCGCTGGGTACGAGCGCGGAACGGGCTGCTGAGTTGATCGGCGACCGTCCGGGCGTATGCGTGGCTGCCGTCAACGGGCCTTCTTCTACGGTGATTTCGGGCCCGCCCGAGCATGTGGCCGCAGTGGTGGCCGAGGCGGAATCCCAAGGACTGCGAGCCCGGGTCATCGACGTTGGCTATGCATCCCACGGCCCCCAGATCGACGAACTCCACGACCTGCTCACCGAGCGCCTGGCCGACATCCAACCGACCCGCACCGACGTGGCGTTCTACTCCACGGTGACGGCCGAGCGCCTCGACGACACCACCGTTCTCGACACCGAGTACTGGGTCACCAACCTCCGCCAACAGGTCCGTTTCGCGGACACGATCGAGGCCCTCCTCGCCGACGGCTACCGGCTCTTCATCGAAGCCAGCCCCCACCCCGTCCTCAACCTCGGCATGGAAGAGACCATCGAACGGGCCGACCTGCCCGCCACCGTCGTCCCCACCCTCCGCCGCGACCACGGCGACGCCGGCCAACTCACCCGCGCCGCAGCCCACGCCTTCACCGCCGGAGCCGACGTCGACTGGACCGGGTGGTTCCCTGCCGTGCCGCTGCCTCGGGTGGTGGACCTGCCGACGTACGCCTTCCAGCGGGAGCGGTACTGGCTGGAGGGGCGCAGGGGTGTCGCCGGGGATCCCGCGGGGCTCGGGCTCGCCTCCGCGGGGCATCCGCTGCTCGGCGCCGCCGTGGAACTCGCGGACGGCGGCAGCCATGTGCTGACCGGCCGGATCTCGCCGCGCGACCAGACGTGGCTGGCGGAGCACCGGGTCATGGACACCGTGCTGCTTCCCGGTTCGGCGTTCGTCGAGCTCGCGCTGCAGGCCGCGGCGCGCACCGGCTGCGAGGAGCTGGCGGAGCTGACCCTGCACACGCCGCTCGCCTTCGGCGACGAGGGTGCGGGAACGATCGATCTGCAGGTCGCGGTCGGCGCGGTCGCCGAGGACGGCCGTCGCCCCGTCTCCGTCCACTCGCGTCCCGCGGGTGAGGGCGAGGAGGCCACGTGGACCCGGCATGCCGCGGGTGTGGTCGCGCCCGTCGAAGCGGACGCCGAAGCGCGCTCCGCGTCGGGCTCCGCGGCGGACGTCCCGTTCGGCGGGGCCTGGCCGCCACCCGGCGCCACCCCGGTCGGCGGGGCGGATCCGTACGGCGAACTCGCCGCGCACGGATACGACTTCGGGCCCGGATCCCAGGGGCTCGTGAGCGCCTGGCGCCTCGGGGACGACATCTTCGCCGAGGTGGCGCTGCCCGAGACCGAGACCGGCCGGGCCGACCGCTACCAGGTGCACCCGGTGCTCCTCGACGCCACCCTGCACGCGCTGATCCTGGACGCGGTCACCTCGTCCGCCGAAACCGACCAGGTGCTGCTGCCGTTCTCCTGGAGCGGGCTGCGGGTGTACGCGTCCGGTGCGGACCGGCTGCGGGTCCGCGTCGCACGGACCGGCCCCGACCAACTCGCCCTGACCGCCGTGGACAGCGACGGTTCGCCGGCGCTGACGCTGGACTCGCTCATTGTGCGGCCGGTGGGCGCGCATCAGATCGCCGGGGCCCGTTCGGCGGACCGCGACGCGCTTTTCGGGCTCGTATGGGCGAAAGCGGCCGCCGCGGCCGGTGCCGGAGGTGGCGCCACGCGTCCCGCCGTGGTGGCGCCGGCCGGCGAACCGCTGGGCTCCGCGCTCGCCGGTGCGCTGTCCGATGCCCCCGTGTGGGGCACGTTCGGCGCGCTGCGGGCCGGTGTCGAGGCGGGCGGTGAGGCTCCCGATGTCGTACTCGCCGTGTGTACCGGGCTCGGTACGGGTTCGAGGAACGGTGTGGCCGGTGCGGGTGCACACGGTGAGCCGGCCGGGGCCGGTGCGGCCGGGGACGCGCGGGCCGTCGCCGTGGCGCTGCTGTCGCTGCTGAAGGAGTGGGTCGACGATCCGGCGTTCACGTCCGGCCGTCTCGTCGTCGTCACCCGGGGCGCGGTGGCGACCAGGCCGGGCGAGGCCCTCGGCGACGTGCCGGGCGCCTCCCTGTGGGGTCTGGTGCGCAGCGCGCAGGCGGAGAACCCCGGCCGTCTCACCCTGCTCGACCTCGACGGGCTGGACGCTTCTCTCGGCGCACTGCCCGGCGTGCTCGCCTCGCGCGAGCCGGAGTTGGCGCTGCGCGACGGGCAGGCGTATGTGCCGCGGCTCGTACGCGACGACGTCTCGGCACGGCTTGCGCCACCGGTCGGATCGGCCACGTGGCGCCTTGCCCGGGGCCGTGCGGAAGGGGCTGGTGCGGGAGGGGCCGCTGCCGGAGGGCAGTTGTCGCTCGTCGACGCTCCCGAGGCGGGGCGGGCGCTGGAACCGCACGAGGTGCGGGTGGCGCTGCGGGCCACCGCGCCCGGCTCGGGAACGCGCGGGGCAGCGGCTCTGTCCGGGGCGGGCCGGGCCGCGGGTGCGGGCTCGGTCGAAGGTGCCGGCGTGGTGACCGAGGTCGGCGACGCGGCGGGCGCGGTGGCCGTGGGCGATCGCGTGATGGGCGTGTTCGACGCGGTCGGCCCGGTGGCCGTCACCGAGGCCGGGATGGTCATTCCCGTTCCGGGCGACTGGAGTTGGGCGCGGGCGGCGGGGTCACTGGGAGCCTACGTGGCCGCGTACCACGTGCTGGCGGATGTCGTCGTGCCGCGCGGCGGGGAGTCGCTGCTCGTCGAGGAGGAGACCGGTTCCGTCGGCCGGGCCGTGCTGGGTCTCGCGGCGCACTGGCACCTCGATGTGGTCGGCGGCGGACTGTCGGCCCGCGGATCGGGCGGGGAGCGGGTGGCCGATGTGGCTGATGTGGTCATAGAGCGCCGCCAGGTCACGACGGTCACGCCCGGCGAAGGGGACGGCGGCGAGGAGGCGTTGGTCGTCCGGCGTCCCGGTGCCGGTGCCGCATCCGGTTCCGATTCCGGTGACGCGGGCGCGGACACAGGTGCAGACACAGGCACAGACGCAGGCACAGACGCAGACGCAGACGCCGGGCAGCCCGTCACCCCCGCAACCCCCGACCGAGTACGTGAAATCCTCGCCGAACTGGCCCAGTTGGCCGACCACGGCGCCCTGGAGCCGCTCGACGTATCCGTCTGGGACATCCGGCAGGCGCCCTCCGCGGACGCCTCGCCACCGTCACCCGGCGAACCCACCGTGTTCACGCTGCCCGTCCCCTTCGACCCCGACGGCACCGTGCTGATCACCGGCGGCACCGGTGCCCTCGGCGCCCTCACGGCGCGCCACCTGGTGGGCCGCCACGGCGCCCGGCACCTGCTCCTGTCCAGCAGGCGCGGGGCCGACGCGCCGGGCGCCCTGGAACTGGCGGCGGAACTCTCCGCACTCGGCGCGCGGGTCACCTTCGCCGCGTGCGACCCGGGCGAGCGCGAGGCGGCCGCCGCGCTCGTGGAGTCGGTGCCCGCCGAGCATCCGCTGACCGCCGTCTTCCACTGCGCGGGCACCGTGAACGACGCGGTCGTGCAGAACCTCACCGCCGAGCAGGTCGAGGCGGTGATGCGGGTGAAGGCGGACGCCGCGTGGCACCTGCACGAGCTGACGCGGGACGCCGACCTGTCCGCGTTCGTCCTGTACTCCTCGGTCGCCGGGCTGCTCGGCGGCCCCGGCCAGGGCAGTTACACGGCCGCCAACGCCTTCCTCGACGCGCTGGCCCGGCACCGGTACGACACCGGGCTCGCGGCGACCTCGCTGGCCTGGGGCTACTGGGATCTGGAGAGCGGGATGTCCGGCCGGCTCACCGACGCCGACCGGGCCCGCCACGCCCGCGCCGGCGTGGTCGGGCTCGACGCCGACGAGGGGCTCGCCCTGCTCGACACCGCGTGGGCCGCGGGCCTGCCGCTCCTGGCACCGGTCCGCCTGGACCTGGCCGGGATGCGGCGGCAGGCCCAGAGCCACCCGGCCCCCGCGCTCCTGCGGGACCTGGTGCGCGGCACGGGCAGGAGCGGCGGCTCCGGTACGGCCGGGGCGTCCGCGTTCCTCAAGGCGCTCGGCCGGATGTCCGACGCGGAGCGCGAGGAGGCGCTGCTCGACCTGGTGCGTACGCACATCGCGGCCGTCCTCGGCCACGACGCGGCGACCCCGGTCAACGCGACGCAGGGGCTGCGGGAGCTCGGCTTCGACTCGCTGACGGCGGTGGAGCTGCGCAACCGGCTCTCGACCGCGACCGGCCTGAAGCTGCCCGCCACGTTCGTCTTCGACCACCCCAACCCCGCGGAGCTCGCCGCGCACCTGGGGCAGGAGCTCGCGCCCCGCGCGGCGGACCCGCTCGCCGGCGTCCTCGCGGAGTTCGAGCGGCTGGAGAGCTCGCTCCTGTCGGTGTCCTCGCAGGACGGCGCCGCACGCGCCGAGCTGGCCGGGCGGCTCCGCGCCACGCTGGCCCGGCTGGACGCTCCGGCTCAGACGACGGGCGAGGCGGCGGTGGCCGCCCGGATCCAGGACGCGTCGGCCGACGAGATCTTCGCGTTCATCGACCGGGACCTCGGCAGGGACAGCGGCAACGGACAGGCAGTGGAGGGACAGCGATGAACGAAGGGGAGGGACAGCGGTGAACGAGTTCGCCCGCAAGCAGCGCGCCCAGGAGCACAGCCGGCGGATCAACGCCGGGGACCTCGACGCGCTCGTCGAGTTGTACGCGCCCGATGCCGTCCTCGAGGACCCGGTCGGCCACCCACCGGTCACCGGGCACGCGCAGCTGCGCGCCCATTACGCGCGCCTCTTCTCCGCGCGGCTGCGGGAGCAGGCGGAACAGCCCGTCGCCGGGCAGGACGCGGCGCACGCGCTGATCCAGGTCGTCTCCGAGATGGACTACCTGCCCGTGGGCCCCTCGTACGCGGAGCGGGGCTGGCTCAAGGCCCCCGACGCTCCGGAGACGGCCCGCGTGCGGCGTACGGCGATGCTCGTGATCCGCATGGACCCGTCCGGCCTCATCCGGCATCTGAAGTCGTACTGGGGCACATCCGATCTCACGGTCCTCGGCTGAAGCACAGGCCGAGGCCCCCACCCCGCACTGGAGGTGCTATGCCCGACGAGGCCACCCGCAAGCAGATGGCCGTCGACTACGCCGAGCGGATCAACGCCGGCGACATCGAGGGCGTCCTCGACCTGTTCACGGACGACATCGTCTTCGAGGATCCCGTGGGGCGGCCGCCGATGGTGGGCAAGGACGATCTGCGCCGGCACCTCGAACTCGCCGTCTCCTGCGGTACGCACGAGGTGCCGGACCCGCCGATGACCTCGATGGACGACCGGTTCGTGGTGACGCCGACGACGGTCACCGTGCGGCGACCGCGGCCGATGACCTTCCGCATCGTCGGCATCGTCGAGCTCGACGAGAACGGTCTCGGGCGCCGGGTCCAGGCGTTCTGGGGAGTGACGGACGTGACCATGGACGAGCCCGCCGACAGCAGCCATCCCGAAGGGATCCGCGCGTGACCACCACCCGACCCGCACACGCCGTCGTACTGGGCGCCAGCATGGCCGGCACCCTGGCGGCCCACGCCCTGGCCCGGCACGTGGACACCGTCACCGTCGTCGAACGGGACGCGCTGCCCGGGGAACCCCTGCACCGCAAGGGGGTCCCGCAGGGCCGCCACGCCCACCTGCTGTGGTCCAACGGCGCCCGCCTCATCGAGGAGATGCTGCCAGGCACCACCGAGCGCCTCCTCGCGGCGGGCGCCCGGCGCCTCGGCTTCCCCGAGGACCTGGTGACGCTGACCGGGCAGGGCTGGCAACACCGCTTTCCCGCAACGCAGTTCGCGCTGGTCGCCAGCCGGCCGCTGCTCGACCTGACGGTGCGCCGCCAGGCCCTCGCGGCCGGCAACATCACCGTCCGGCAGCGCACCGAGGCCGTGGAGCTGACGGGTGACGACCGCCGGGTCACCGGTGTCGTCGTACGTGAGGTCGACGGCGGCCGGCAGGAGACGCTGGCGGCGGACCTGGTGATCGACGCCACCGGGCGCGGCTCCCGCCTCAAGCGGTGGCTGTCGGCGCTCGGCGCCCCCGCCCTGGAGGAGGACGTGGTGGACGCGGGCGTCGCCTACGCCACCCGGCTCTTCCAGGCACCGCCCGGCGCGACGACCCGCTTCCCCGCCGTCAACATCGCCGCGGACGACCGGGTGCGCGAGCCGGGCCGGTTCGGCGTGGTCTACCCCATCGAGGGCGGCCGCTGGCTCGCGACGCTCTCGTGCACGCGGGGCGCCCAACTGCCGAGTACAGAGGACGAGTTCGTACCGTTCGCGGAGAACCTCAACCACCCGGTCATCGCCCATCTCCTGCGCGACGCCGAACCGCTCACGCCCGTCCACCATTCCCGCTCCGGGGCGAACCGCCGCCTCTATCCGGAGCGGCAGGAGCGGTGGCCCGACGGTCTGCTCGTCATCGGCGACTCGCTCACCGCGTTCAACCCGATCTACGGACACGGCATGAGCTCGGCCGCGCGCTGCGCCGACACGATCGACCGGGAGCTCGCCCGCGAAGGGTGGGGCGGTCCTGGCGCCGCGCTCGGCCTGCAGAAGGCGATCGGCGCGGCGGTCGACGATCCGTGGATCCTGGCCACGACCAAGGACATCGACTACGTCAACTGCCGGGTGTCCGCGACGGATCCACGCCTCACCGGGGTGGACACCGCGCAGCGGCTGCGGTTCGCCGAGGCCATCACCGCGGCGTCGATCCGCTCGCCGAAGGCGTCCGAGATCGTCACGGACGTGATGAGCCTCAACGCGCCGCAGAGCGAGCTGGGCTCCAACCGCTTCCTGATGGCGATGCGCGCGGACGAGCGCCTCCCGGAACTCACCGCACCGCCGTTCCTGCCCGAGGAGTTGGACGTGGTGGGCCTGGACGCGGCGACGATCGCGCCGGAGGCCGCGCGGACCTGAGGCGCCGGTTCCCGGTCAGCCCAGCGAGGCGCTGGCGATCCGCAGCCCCTCCAGGGCCGACAGGACGTATCCGGCGAGTTCCTCCTCGCCGTCCCGGTCACCGTCGGACCACTCGGCGAACCCGCGCTTGAAGGCGAGGACGCCCAGCTCGCTCGCGAGGGCGGCGGTGGGGTCGGGCAGGCCGCGGGCGATCAGGGCGGCCGTCATCGCGGCGGCGAGCGTGACGGTCTTGAGCGCGTCACGCTCCTGCAGCTCGACGCAGGAGGCGATGGCCGCCTTCACGCGCGGGGCGAGCTCGCGGTTCATGGGGCCCATCGCACTCGACGCGCGTTCGAGGCCGGCGGCGACCGCTTCAAGCGGGGTGGCGCGGCGGGGGGCCTCCGCGATGCCCTCGGCGAGCAGCCGGCTCAGCGTCTCCTGCCCGGCCGCCAGCAGCTCCCGCTTGTCGGGGAAGTGCCGGAAGAAGGTGCTCTTGGTGACGCCGGCGCGCTCGGCGATCTGCGCGACCGTCGTGGCGTCGTACCCCTGCTCGGCGAAGAGGTCGACCGCTGCCACGACGAGGCGCTCGCGTGCGCCTGGTTCCCACCTACCCATGGGTCCAGCATATGCGATGGGACTCTTGTCCCGTCACCCTGGTAGCTTGTGACGGGACAAGAGTCCCATCACTCTGGGAGGAACCCCATGCGTGTCTTCGTCACCGGCGCCACCGGCCTGATCGGGTCGACCGTCGTCGCCGAGCTGCTCGGCAACGGCCATACCGTCCTCGCGCTCGCCCGTTCCGACGCGTCCGCCCACGCCGCCGAGGCGGCCGGCGCCGAGCCGCTGCGGGGAGCCCTCGCCGATCTGGACGTCCTGCGGGCCGGCGCCGCGCAGGCCGACGGCGTCGTCCACCTGGCGTTCGGCAACGACTTCAGCGGCCCCGAGGTCATCGCGAAGAACGTCGCCGAGGAGAGCGCCGCCCTCGCGGCCCTGGGCGAGGAACTCGTGGGCAGCGACCGCCCGTTCGTGACCGCGTCGGGTACGCCACTCGCCCCCGGCCGCCCCTCCACCGAGGCCGACCCGGTGCCGACCGACGGACCGGTCGGCGGTCGCGGCCTCGCGGTCACGGCGGTCCTGGGCCTGGCCACGCGCGGGGTCCGGAGCACGGCCGTACGGCTGCCGCGCACGGTGCACAACCAGGGCGCGGGCGGGTTCGCCGGCCTGCTGACCGACATCGCCCGCCGGAACGGGGTGTCCGGCTACCCGGACGACGGCACACAGCGCTGGCCGGCCGTCCACGCGCTCGACGCGGCGGTCCTCTTCCGGCTCGCCCTGGAAAGGGGGGACGCCGGGACCGTCTGGCACGCCGTGGCCGACGAGGGGGACCGGGTGCGGGACATCGCCGAGGTCATCGGCCGGCGCCTCGGCCTGCCGGTCGAATCGGTGCCGTCGTCGACGTACGGCCCGCTCGGCCCCCTGTTCGCGAGCGACCAGCCCTCGTCCAGCGTCCACACCCGGCGGGCCCTCGGCTGGGAGCCGAAGCACCCCGGCCTCTTGGAGGACCTGGAGAACGTCCGGCCCTGACGGGCGGAAGGTCCGACTTGACCGGCGAGAGGTCCGGCCCTGACCGGCGAAAGGGAGGCCCCGCCCGGCGTACGACGCGGTGTACGACCTGCGCCTCCTACCTCAGGTCCTACCTCAGGGCGGCCTGCAGATCGACCCGCTTGACGTCGAGCTTCCGGTAGATCCGGGTCAGGTGCTGTTCCACGGTGCTCACCGTGACGCACAGCTTGCGGGAGATCTCGCGGTTGGTGAACCCGTCGGCCGCGAGCTCCGCCACCCGGCGTTCCGCGCCGCTCAGTTCGGTGTCGGGCGGGGTGGCGTCGGGTGGGGCGTCGCGGTGGGGGGCGTCGTGGAGTGGAGTGCCGTCGAGTGGGGTGCCGCCGTCGGGGGCCGTCGCGGGGACGGGCGCGTTGCCCCAGCGCCGGGACAGGAGTTGGGCCTTGCGGGCGAGCAGGCGGGCCCGTTCCGCCTCTCCCCTTTCCCGTACGGCGACGCTCTGGTCCGCGACGGCCCGCGCCAGCTCGAAGGGGTCACCGCACTCCCGGAGCGCCACCACGGCCTCGTCCAGCAACGCGACGCGCTCCGGGGCGGGCGAGGTCGCGGCCCGCAGACGCAGGGTCATGCCCCGGGTACGGCCACCCGCCGGGGCGTTCAACGCGCTCTGGGCGTCGACCAGTTGGCGGGCCAGGAGCGACTCACCGAGGGCCAGGTACGCCTCGGCCGCGCCGAGCCGCCACGGTTCCAGCGCGGGCAGATCGAGATCCCAGCTGCTCATGCGGGTCCCGCAGGCGTAGAAGTCGCAGAGGGCGGCGTAGTGGCAGCCGGTGGCCAGGTGGTAGCGGCCGCGGGCCGCGAGGTAGTGCAGTCCGGGGCGGGTCTGGAACACCGACTGCGGTACGGGCCGCTCCAGGAGGGCCGCCGCCCCGTCCACGTCCCCCAGCGCCGACTTCGCCTGTACGGCGGCGGCGAGCGGCAGTCCGATCGCGGCGCCCCAGCCCTTCGGGCCGAGCAGGGCGAGCGCGGTCGCGGCGCGCCGGTCCGCAGCGGCCGGGTCGCCCTGGCGCAGGTGGATCAGGGCCCGCCAGGCGTGGAACAGCGCCTGCCAGGTGGGGCTTTCGCGCTCGGCGGCCTGCGCGACGAGCCCGTCGCACCAGGCCGCGGCGCGGTGCGGACGGTCGTGGTAGGTCAGGGTGGCCAGGGCCGCCGACTGCACCGCCACCGTGCGGGGGCCGAGCCGGTACCGGTTCAGGGCGCGCTCGGCGGCCTCGACGGCGTCCGGTCCCGCGCCGTGCAGCAGGTCGTTCAGGAGGGTGCCCGCCCCCTGCAGCTCCGGAGTGACGGCGGGCGGGGCCGAACGCTGTGAGGCGAGCACGCCGGCGCCCAGCCGCTCCTTGACGTGCCCGGGGAACAGGTACGCGCCCCACAGCCACGGGGTGTCGAGGTCCGCGGCGTTCATCGGGGGCGCGCCGTCCGGCCGGCCCGGGCTCGGCCCGGTGAGCGCCTCGATGGCGTCCAGGCCCTCCTCGACCCGCCCGTGCCAGAGGAGGTGCGTGGGGAGACGGGGTGGGGTGAGGCCGAAGGGTGCGGGTGTGCGCCCCGCGGGTGAGCGCCCTGCGGGGTGCGCCGCGGTCACGGTCGAAGCCGTGGGGTCGGGCAGGTGGCGGAGCACCTTCGCGGGGTCCACGCGCCACTCCGCGTCGGCGAGCGCGACGACGGTCGCGGCCAACTGGCCGGTGGTCCGGCACCGGCGATGGGCGGCCCGCAGGTAGCCGATGCCGGTCTCCATCCGGTCCTCGTCCAGGGCGAGTTGGGCCGCCTCTTGGAAGACGGGCACCGCCCACGGCGTGTCCGCGCGGTCGGCGGCCACGAGGTGTGCGGCGACCTCGGTCGCCGGCGCGCCCTCCTCGTACAGCAGGTCCGCCACCCGCCCGTGCAGGGCCCCGCGCTCCTCGGGCGGCATGCCGTCGAGGACGGCCGCCGCGAACGCCGGATGGCACAGGCGCCCCTCGTGCAGGACGTCCGCGGCGGTCAGCTGGTGCACGGCGCGGGCGACGGACGCCGCGTCCACGTCCAGGAGCCGCCCGACCAGCGTCGCACCGGCCCGCGTCCCGAGCGCCGCGACCGCCCGGGCGACCTGGGTGACGGGTGCCTCGTGCCGGTGGAGGAAGCCGAGCACCGCGCGCCCGTACGCCTCCCCCGCCCCGCCCGCCGTCCGGTGGTCGTCGATCAGCGCGCGGACGAGGTGCGGGTGGCCCGCGGTCATCTCGTGGACGAGGGGCGTGAGGTCCTGGGCCGTCCGCTCGTCCAGGTGCCGGGCGAGTACGGCGCCCACGCCGGCCTTCGACAACGGCTCCAGACGGAGTACGCGCAGGTCGGGCTCGTGCGGGAAATCGCTGCCGAGCAGGGCGTTCGACGCCTTCTGCTGCGCGTACTCGGTGAGCACCACGTGCAACCGCGCCGACCGCAGGCGCCGCACCACGTACAGCAGGCACCGCAGCGAGGCGGCGTCGGCGTGATGCGCGTCGTCGACGGCGATCACGACGGGCCGCTCGTCGAGGAGGCCGCGCAGCACGGTGCAGAGGCCGCGCAGGGCGGGGGCGGAGAGGGGCGGCTCACTGTCGCCGGTCTCGGGGGTGAGGGCCTCGGGGGTGTGGGTGATGGCGGTGGCGGTGGCGGTCGTGGTCGTGGTGCGGGGTTGGGGGTACGGGGCGCCCGGGGCCGGGGTGGTCGGGGCTGACGTGTCCGCGCCGTCGAGCCACGCCAGAGCGCGTTCGGCGCTCGCGGCGGGCAGGCCGGGGCTGTGCAGCAGCTGCTCCATGACCCCCAGCGGCAGGCCTCGTTCGGCGCGGCAGGCGGTGGCGGTCAGCACCAGGGCGTCGGCGTCCAGACCGTCCGCCCAGGCGCGCAGCAGCGCCGTCTTTCCCGTACCAATACCGCCGCTGAGGACGACGAGGCTGCCGTGGCCTTCGGGGCGGCGGGCGGACCCCGGGTCGGGACGGGTGCCGGGGTGGGGGCCGGGACCGGGGCGGAGGCCGGCACCGGAGTGGGGGCCGGCATTGGGGCGGGCGCCCGTACCGGCACCGCTGGCACCGTCGCCCTCGACGTCTCCGTACGCGTCCCGTAAAGCGGACAGATGCTCCGAACGTTCCACCAGGTCCACCGCTCGCCCCTTCCGTGATCAGCTGCCCGGCCGAGAGGCACGGGTCATCGCGTGCCCCACTGGCGGTCGATCAGCGCGAACATGTCGTCGGCGCTCGCGGTCTCCAGGTCCTCGCCCTCGTTCCCGTCGCCCGGCGTGTCTCCGTCGGCGGGAGCAGCCGCGCCGGTGGTGTCGGGCTGCTGTTTCCACAGCAGGGTCTGCAGGCGCCGGATCAGTCCCTTGCGGCGCGGATCGTCCACGGCGAGGCCGTCGAGGGCCAGCTCCAGGTCGTCCAGGTGGGCCGCCACCGGCAGCTCCCCCGCGCCGCCGTCGGGCAGGATGCGGTCGAGCAGGTGTTCCGCGAGGGCGCGGGGCGTCGGGTAGTCGTAGACCATCGTGGCGGGCAGGCGGAGGCCGGTGGCGGCGCGCAGCCGGTTGCGCAGCTCGACGACCACGAGGGAGTCGAACCCGAGGTCCTTGAAGGCCTTTTCCGGCTCCACCTCCTGCCCCGGCTCGTACCGGAGGACGGCCGCCACTTGTTTGCGGACCACGTCCAAGAGCGCGCCGGTCCGCTGCGGGACGGGCAGGGCGGCCAGTTCGCGGCGCAGCTCCGCGGCCTTCTCGGCGGCCTTCTCCGCGCCCTCGCCGCTGTCCGACGACGCGTCGAGGATCCGTACGGCCTCCGGGACCCCGTCGAGCAGGCGGGTGGGGCGGGCCAACGTGAACAGCGGGGCGAACCGCTCCCATTCGATGTCCGTGACCAGCGTGTGGCCCTTGCCGCCATCGAGCACGGCATGCAGCGCGCCGAGCGCCAACTGCGGTTCGAGCGGGGGCAGTCCCTGCCGTCGGGACAGCGCGGCGGCGTCGCGTGCCGGCTCCCCGTCGTCGGGCAGATCCCAGATGCCCCATCCGACGGCGACCGTACGCGGGCCGTCGGTGTCCTGCCGCTGCGACAGGGCGTCGAGGTAGGCGTTGGCGGCGGCGTAGGCGGCGTGCTCCCTGCTGCCGAGGGTGGCGGCGACGGAGGAGAAGTAGAGGATGGTCTCTACGGTGCTCACGTCGGCGTCGGCGTCAGCTTGGGTGTCGGCGTCAAAGTCTGGTGTGCCGCCCGCAGTTGGGGCATGACCCGACCCCGGCGCAGGACCCCCCAGCTCGCCCAGCTCGACGGCAGCGGAGGCCATGGCCACGAGCTCCCCGGGAGTGACCTCGGCAAGCGGGGCGAGCCGGCCGGGGAGCGAGGTGTGGATGACGGTGCGTATGGACAGGTCCGGCAGCTCGGCGAGCGCACGCGTCACCGCCGCCCTTCCTTCGGCCGGGCCGCCGGTGAGAACCGTCAACCGGCTTCCGTGCCGCGCGACTTCGTCCGCAAGCTCGTCGTCGCGCGTGCTCGCCTCGGGGTCCGTGTCCAGGAGTACGACGTGTTCGGCACCGGACGCCGCAAGCCACCGCACCACCTGGTCCGCCAGGTGACCGACGCCGCCCGTGACCAAGACGGCACCGTGCGGCTGCCAGCGGGAACCGGCGGAGTCGGCGGGGCTGGTGGAGCCGGTCGCGTCGGCGCCGGTGGCGGCGTCGGGGACGAGACGGCGGCCCAGGACTCCGCCGCGCCGCAGGGCGACCTGGTCCTCACCACCGCTGCCGGACAACACCGCGTACAGCGTGCCCGCGTCGAGCGCCTCCGGGTCGCCGGGCAGATCCACCAGGCCGCCCCACAGCTCCGGGTGCTCCAGGGCCGCCACGCGACCGAGCCCCCAGATCGGGGCCTGCGCCGGGGAGACGACCGGATCGGCGTCACCGCACGAGACCGCGCCACGGGTGGCGCACCACAGGGGGACCCCGAGATCGGCGTCGAGCAGCCCCTGCACCAGAGTCAGGGTGTCGGTCAGGCCCTGGGCGACGGCGTCGAGGACGGGAGCCTCGGTGGTTGCCGGGCCACCGGAAGCGGCGGCGCGCCCGGCTTCCCGCCCGTCGTCGAGCGCCAGCAGGGACAGCACCCCGCCGAGCGGCGACCCGTCCGGGCTCGCGGCCTGTTGCGCCCGCAGCAGCTCCGCGACCTCCGCCCGGCCGCAGTGCGGACCGACCTCGACGAGAGCCACCGGCACGCCTGCCTCCCCCAGCGCCCGTACGCAGGCCTGCCGCCAGACGGAAGTGGCCGCGTCGGCGGGAGTGACGATCAGCCAGGTACCGCCGTTTCCGCTGCCCGGCACCCCTTCCGCACGCGCGGTATCCGCGTTTCTGCGCGCCGCGACTGGCCCTGGAAGCGCGACCGATCCCGGAAGCTCGATGCGCTGCCAGTCGACGCGGTACCGCCAGCCGTCGATGATCGACTTCTCACGCCGCTCGCGCCGCCACGAGGCCAGCGCGGGGAACACCGTCTCCAGCGCCACCCTCTCGCCGTCGTCCTTGAGGTGCAGGGTGTCGCAGAGCGTCTGGATGTCCGCGCCTTCGACGGCCGCCCAGAAACCGGCCTCCTCACCGTCCGTCTGTGAGACGGCCACGGGCGCCGCGACGTCCGCCAGCCAGAACCGTCGCCCCTGGAACGGGTAGGTCGGCAGGTCGACGGTCCGGGGCGCGGGGTCGGGGTCGGCCGGGAAGTACGCGGACCAGTCCACGGTGGCCCCGACCGTGTGCAGGCGCGCCATCGCCCGCGCGAACGCCACGTCGTCCCGCAGTGCGGGGTCGAGGGACGCGGTGACGACCGGCTCCGGGGCACTGTCACCGCCCTCGGCCTGGTCTGCCACCGCATCCAGGGTGTGCTGGGCGGCGGTCGTGAGCACGGGGGCGGGTCCCAACTCCACGAACACCCCTGCTGACTGGGCGAGTTGAGCAATGGCGGGCTGGAACAGTACGGGCTGCCGCACGTGCCGCGCCCAGTACTCCGGAGCCGTGATCTCCGCCCCGGCCAGCTCCCCGGACACATTGCTCATCAGCGGGATCGACGGCTCCCGGAACTCCACATCCCGCAGCGCTTCGGTGAAGTCGGCCAGCATCGGCTCCATCAACACCGAGTGGAAAGCATGACTGACCGACAACGCCTTCGTCTTACGACCCCGCTCAGCCCACAAAGCCGAAATCGCAGCCACTTCCTCAACAGGCCCCGAAATCACCGTGGAATCCGGCGTATTAACCGCCGCCACACCGACGTCACAGCCCTCCAAATCAGGCGCCAACTCCTCACGAGTCGCCTGCACCGCACACATCGCCCCACCCTCAGGCAACGCCCCCATCAACCGCGCCCGAGCCCCCACCACCCGACACGCATCCTCCAACCCAAACACACCCGCCACATACGCAGCCGCGATCTCCCCGATGGAATGCCCCACCACCACATCAGGCCGCACCCCCACCGAACCCCACAACCGCGCCAAACTCACCTGCAACGCAAACAAACCCGCCTGCGCCCACAACGTATGACCCAACAACTCCCCCGGGCCCGCAAAAACCACCTCCCTCAACGACCGCCCAGAGGAACCCAACTCCCCATCCAACAGCCCGCACACCTCATCAAAGGCATCAGCAAACACCGGGAACCGCTCATACAAACCAGCCCCCATCCCCACCAACTGACTCCCCTGACCACTGAACAGCCAGACCACATCACCACCGATACGCTCCCCCGCAACGGGAGGACCGGTGAGGGACGAATGCACGTCACCCGCCGCCAACGCCTCCAACCCAGCGATCAGCTCACCGCGGTCCGCGCCCGCGACGACCGCGCGCCGGTCGTGCAGCGCGCGCGTCGTCAGCAGCGACCAGCCGACGTCAACAGGGGCACCCAATTCGGCTGCCTCCGCGAGACGTTCGGCCAAGGTCGCGGCCTGGGCCCGTAGCGCCTGGTCGCTGCGGGCCGATATCAGCCACGGCACCACCAGGTCCGCGCCGGCACCCCGGGCCTCAGCCTGCCCTTCCGGGGCCGCCGCGGGCTCGGGGGCCTGTTCGACGATCAGGTGGGCGTTGGTGCCGCTGATGCCGAAGGAGGAGACGCCCGCCCGGCGGGGGCGGTCGGACCGGGGCCACGGCACGGGGTCGGTGAGGAGCCGTACTCCCCCGCCCTCCCAGTCCACGTGCGGCGTGGGACGGTCGATGTGCAGCGAGGGAGGCAGTTCGCCGTGGCGCATCGCCATCACCATCTTGATCACGCCCGCCACGCCGGCGGCGGCCTGCGTGTGGCCGATGTTCGACTTCACGGAGCCGAGCCACAGCGGCCGGCCGGCCGGCCGGTCCTTGCCGTACGTGGCGAGGAGCGCATTGCCCTCGATCGGGTCGCCGAGCGTCGTGCCGGTGCCGTGCGCCTCGACGGCGTCGACCGCGTCCGGGGTGACGCGGGCGTTGGTGAGTGCCTGGCGGATCACCCGTTCCTGGGCGACGTCGTTGGGGGCGGTCAGACCGTTGCTCGCACCGTCCTGGTTGACCGCTGATCCTCGTACGACACCGAGGACCCGGTGGCCGTTGCGGCGCGCGTC
The DNA here is from genome assembly GCF_042871345.1 of Streptomyces sp. NPDC005863. NCBI lineage: Bacteria > Bacillati > Actinomycetota > Actinomycetes > Kitasatosporales > Streptomycetaceae > Streptomyces > Streptomyces sp. NPDC005863. Next base: position 426,484 of record NZ_JBIAII010000002.1, read on the forward strand.
GGAGAGGCGTTCCAGGAGGATCAGGCCGACGCCCTCGGAGAACCCGGTGCCGTCGGCCGCCTCGGCGAACGGCTTGCACCGGCCGTCGGGGGCCAGGCCGCGCTGGCGGGAGAACTCCACGAACGCGGTGGGCGTGGACAGCACGGTCACGCCGCCCGCCAGGGCCAGACCGCAGTCGCCCTGCCGCAGCGCCTGGCAGGCCAGGTGGATCGCGACGAGGGACGCCGAACACGCCGTGTCCAGGGTCACCGCAGGACCCGCGAGGCCGAAGGTGTAGGCGATGCGGCCGGAGATGACGCTGGCGAGGGTGCCCGTGGTGGCGTACCCCTCGACCTCCCGCGGCACCTGCCCGGCCTGTCCGCCCTGTCCGCCCGTCATGTGGTCCTGGCTCGACACGCCCGCGTACACGCCGGTGGGGGTGTCCTTGAGCGTGGCCGGGTCGATGCCCGCGCGCTCGAACAGTTCCCAGGCCACTTCGAGAAGCACCCGCTGCTGCGGGTCGGCGGCCAGCGCCTCGCGCGGGTTGACGCCGAAGAAGTCGGCGTCGAAGCGGGCCGCGTCGCGCAGGAACCCGGCTTCGCGCACGTAGGTCGTGCCCGGGTGGTCGGGGTCCGGGTGGTAGAGGCCGCCCAGGTCCCAGCCGCGGTCGGTGGGGAACTCCTCGATGGCGTCGCCGCCCGAGGCGACCAGGTCCCACAGCTGTTGTGGGGAGCCGACGCCGCCCGGGTAGCGGCAGGCCATCGCGACGATGGCCACCGGTTCCCGCTGCCGCTCCTCCATGTCGCGCAGCCGCTGGCGGGTCTGTCCGAGGTCCGCCGTCACTCGCTTCAGATAGTGGCGGAGCTTGTCCTCCGTACCCGGCGTGTCGTGCGTACCCGGCATGTCGTCTCCACTCCTGATCAAGAAGGCAGTTCTCGGTCGATCAGTTCGAAGAGCTCGTCGTCCGAGGCGGACTCGAGGTCTCCGTTCCCGGTGTCCGCGTCCTCGGCCGCGGCCTCGCCGGTGCCGTGCGTGCCGTTGCCCGGCACGCCGGTGGCGGCGTCGTCGAGGCGCCACATCAGGCTCTGCAGGCGCGCCACGAGGCGGTCGCGGGTGTCCGCGTCGTGCGCGTGCCCCGTGATGGCCGTCTCCAGCCGGTCGAGCTCGCCGAAGAGCGGCGCCGCGGGGTCGGCACCGGCGGGGCAGAGCTGCGTCCGCAGTTCGTCGGCGATGGCCGAGGGCGTGGGATGCCGGAAGATGAACGTGGCGGGCAGCCGCAGCCCGGTGGCGGCCGAGAGTCGGTTGCGCAGTTCGACGGCGGTCAGGGAGTCGAAGCCGAGGTCCTGGAAGGCGGCGTCGGCACGCACGGCGTCGGTGCCGGAGTGCCCGAGGACGGCCGCCGCGTGTGTCCGCACCAGGCCGAGCAGGGTGCGGTGCTGTTCGTCGGCGGTGAGCGCGGCCAGCTTGCCCGCCCAGTCGACGTCCTGCCGGACGGTCGCGGCCGTCGGACGCCCGGAGCCGCGTCCGCCCGCGAAGGCGCGCAGGAGGGCGGGCAGGGTGGCGGCGGATTGGCCGCCGAGGACACGGGTGTTGAGGTCGGCGGCGACGAGGTGCGGGTGGCCGTGCCGACGCGCGGCGTCCAGGAGGGACAGGCCGTGCTCCGGGGTCATGGCCTTCACGCCGATGCGGTTCATGCGGGCGACGTCGGTGTGGGTGAGGGTGCCGGTCATTCCGGTGCCGGGTGTGGCGGCGCTGGTGGCGGATGTGGTGGCGGCGGTGCCGGGTGTGGTGGCGTCGGTTGCTGTGCTGTTCGGCGTACCGTCCGTCTGCGCCTGCGGGGCCTCCCACAACCCCCAGCCGATGGACAGGCCCGACAGCCCCCGGGCCCGGCGGTGCTGCATGAGCGCGTCGCAATAGGCGTTCGCTGCGGCGTAGTTGGCCTGTCCCGGGCTGCCGAGGGTGGCGGCCGCGGAGGAGAACACGGCGAAGAGTCCGAGCCGCATGCCGCGTGTCGCCTCATGCAGATGGGAGGCGGCCGACGCCTTGGCCGTCCATACCCGCTCCAAGCCTTCCCGTGTCTGGGCGGTGACGACCGCGTCCTCCAGTACACCGGCGGCATGCACGACTCCCGTGAGCGGGTGGGCGGGTTCGGTCTTGCCGACCAGTTCCGCCACCGACTCCGCGTCACTGACATCCGCGGCGGCCACGGTCACCTCGGCACCCAACTCCCGTATACGGTCCGCCAGTTCACCGACACCCGGGGCGTCCGGTCCGCGGCGACTGGCCAGCAGCAGATGCCGTACACCCCACTCCCGCACCAAATGCTCGGCCACGACCTGACCCAGCGCACCGGTGCCGCCGGTGACGAGCACCGTGCCCTCGGGATCGAGGGCGGGTGGGACCTCCAACACCAGCTTGCCGGTGTGCTTGGCCTGACTCATGAACCGGAACGCCTCCCGCGCCTGATCCAACGGCCAGGAACGTACGGGCAGGGGCGCCAGAGCCCCGGAGGCGAACCGCTCGCCGAGCTCCCTCATCATGAGCTCGATACGGTCCGGCCCGGCATCGGTGACGAGGTCGTAGACCGTGTACGTGACGCCCGGGTACTCGGTGGCCACTTGGTCGGGCGTACGCAGGTCGGTCTTGCCCATCTCCAGGAACCGTCCGCCGTCGCCGAGCAGCCGCAGGGAGGCGTCTATGAACTCGCCGGCCAGGCTGTTGAGTACGACGTCCACGCCACGTCCACCGGTGGCCCGGCGGATGGTCTCCTCGAAGTCGAGGTCACGGGAGGACGCACGGTGGGCGGCATCGATGCCCATCGCGTCGAGCACGGCGTGCTTGGCGGGACTCGCCGTCGCGAACACCTCAGCCCCGAGGTGCCGGGCGATCCGCACGGCCGCCATACCCACGCCACCGGTACCGGCATGGATCAGTACCCGCTCCCCCGCCTTCAGGCCGGCCAGCTCCACCAACCCGTACCAAGCCGTCAGGTACGCGACGGGCATACCGGCCGCCTGGCGCATGTCCCAACCCTGCGGAACCGGCGCCACCATCCGCGTGTCCGCCACGGCCATCGGACCGAAGGATCCGTGCAGTACGCCCATGACGTGGTCGCCCACCGAGAGGTGCGCGACCTCGGAACCGACCTCCGTGACGACGCCCGCGCCCTCGCCGCCGAGGCCGATCTGGCCCGGGACCATGCCGAGGCTGACCAGGACGTCACGGAAGTTGATGCCCGCGGCGTGGACGTCGAGGCGTACCTGGCCGGGGCCCAGGGGCTCCAGGAGCTCCGGGTAGGCGACGGGCGCCACGCTCTCCAGTGTGTCGGCGGTCCCCTTGTCCAGGCGCCAGGCGCGGGTGTCGGGGACCGTCGCCAGCACGCCGCCGGCCGCGCGGACGAGTCGGGGGATCAGCAAGGTGTTGTTACGGAGCGCGAGTTGGGGTTCGTCGAGATCTTCCACGGCCTGGCGGAGGGCGGCTTGCGGCAGTTCGTCGCCGTGGGCGGTGAGGTCGGCGAGATCGCCGTCGACGTCCAAGTCCAACAGGGCGAAGCGGCCCGGGTGTTCCGACTGGGCGCTGCGGACGAGGCCCCAGACGGCTGCCGCGGCGGCGTCCACGTCGCCGGGGCTGCCGCCGTCGCCCTCTCCTGGGACGGCAACGGCAACGGCTCCGCGCGTCACCAGGAGGAGGCGGGACTCCGCCAGCTCCGGTTCCGCGAGGAACTTCTGCACCAGTGACAGCACCGCCTCCGCCACGGGGAGGCCGTCGCCGGGCGCAGTCTCACGGGGCTCGGTCTCACCGGGTGCGGACCCGCCGGACGGCGTCCCACCGGGTGCGGTCCCGAAGGGCATGGTCTCTACGGGTGTGGTCTCTACGGGTGTGGTCTCTACGGGTATGGTCTCTACGGGTGCGACGACCGCCCAGGGTGCCTCGCCACCGGCCCGCACCACGTCCGCCGGCCCGGCGCCGCCCCTCAGCGTGACCCACTCGCCGACGCCCTCCGCCTCTGCCCCCGAGGCCGGGAGCGGTAGCGGGATCGGCGTCCACTCGACCGCGAACAGCCCTTCATCGCGGGCCCGTTCCGTGCGCAACTGCCCGATGTCGGCGGGGCGGAGGGTCACGGATCCCACGCTCAGGACGTGACTCCCGGTCCCGTCGGCGACCAGTACCCGTACTTCCCGTTCCGTCTCGTCGTGCGCGCCGGGCGACAGACGGACGCGTACGGTGCCGGCACCCGCGGCCCACAGAGCGACCTGGTTCCACGTGAACGGCAGCCAGACCTTGCCGTCGTCCTGCGGCTCGCCGGGCCATTCGAGCAGCAGGGCGGGGTGGAGGGTGGCATCGATGAGGGCGGGGTGGATGCCGTACCCGTCATGGCTGCCGGCGGCCTCGGGCAGCTCCACCTCGGCGAGCAGATCCTGCTCGTCCCGCCACACCGCGCGCAGCCCCCGGAAGGCCGGGCCGTACGCGTATCCCGCCTCGGCCACCCGCTCGTAGAAGCCGGCCAGATCGACGGGCACCGCGCCCGGCACGGGCCACGCTCCGGCGAGACCGTCAGACGCATCGCTCGTGACACCTGCGGCACTCACCTGGGTGGCCTCGGGGGTGAGGGTGCCGGTGGCGTGGCAAACCCACGCGTCGTCACCGTCCGAGGAATCCGTATCGGGGCGCGTGTAGATCTGCACACCCCGCCGCCCGTCGTCGCCGGCCTCCTCCACCACGACCTGCACCCGCAGACCGGACGCCTCAGGCACCACGACCGGCGCCTGCAACATCAACTCCTCCACACCAGCGCAACCGACCTCATCACCGGCCCGCAACACCCACTCCACCAACGCCGCACCCGGCACCAGCACCGCCCCGGCCACCGCATGATCGGCCAACCACGACACACCGGACCGCGACAACCGCCCCGTCAGCAGACACCCACCCCGGCCGGCAAACTCCACCGCCGCCCCAAGCAACGGATGACCGGCAGCCACCAGACCTAGCCCCGCCGCATCCCGAGCCCCACGACCGCCACGCCCCGACAACCAGAACCGCTCCCGCTGGAAGGCATACGTCGGCAAATCCACCACCCGCGACGCCCCACCACCCGGGAAGAACACCGACCAGTCGACGTCGACACCAGCCACATGCAGCCGCGCCATCGCATCCACGAAGGCCCGCTCCTCGGGCCGCTCCCCGGCCAGCGAGGACACCAGCACCGGCTCGGCCTCCTGCTGCTCGGCAACGTCGTCCAGGGTGTGCTGGGCGGCGGTCGTCAGCACGGGCGCGGGACCCAGCTCCACGAACACCCGCGCTGACTGCGCGAGTTGAGCAATGGCGGGCTGGAACAGTACGGGCTGCCGCACATGCCGCGCCCAGTACTCCGGAGCAGTGATCTCCGCCCCGGCCCGCTCCCCGGACACATTGCTCATCAGCGGGATCGCCGGCTCCCGGAATTTTACACCCCGCAAAGCCTCCGTGAAGTCGTCCAGCATCGGCTCCATCAACACCGAATGAAACGCGTGACTGACCGACAACGCCTTCGTCTTACGACCCCGCTCAGCCCACAAAGCCGAAATAGCAGCCACTTCCTCAACGGGCCCCGAAATCACCGTGGAATCCGGCGTATTGACCGCCGCCACACTGACGTCGCAGCCCTCCAGCTCAGGCGCCAGTTCCTCGGGCGTGGCCTGCACCGCACACATCGCCCCGCCCTCAGGCAACGCACCCATCAACCGTGCCCGAGCCCCCACCACCCGACACGCATCCTCCAACCCAAACACACCCGCCACATACGCAGCCGCGATCTCACCGATGGAATGCCCGACCACCACATCAGGCCGCACCCCCACCGAACCCCACAACCGCGCCAAACTCACCTGCAACGCAAACAAACCCGCCTGCGCCCACAACGTATGACCCAACAACTCCCCCGGACCACCGAACACGACATCCTTCAGCCCAGGACCGAAAGCGCCCAACTCCTCATCCAACAGCCCGCACACCTCATCAAAGGCATCAGCAAACACCGGGAACCGTTCATACAAACCAGCCCCCATCCCCACCAACTGACTCCCCTGACCACTGAACAGCCAGACCATGTCGCCGCTGGCGGGCGTCGCATCTCCCCGCGTCTCCGCGAGGCCGACCGTCGGCTCTCCCGAGGCCAACGCCGCAAGGCCGGCGAGGAGTTCGGAGCGGTCACGGCCCGCCACCACTGCCCGCTGCTCGAACAGTGAGCGCGCGTGCAGCAGGGCCCAGCCCACGTCCCGTACCGCCACGGCCGGATCCGCCGTCACCGCATCACGCAGGCGGCTCGCCTGAGCACGCAACGCCTCCCGGCTGCGTGCCGACAACACCCACGGCACCACCGACCCACCACCCACCAGCTCCGACGAGCCCGCCCCCACCGGCTCCGGCGAGTCCGCCCCCACCGGCTCCTCCGGCACCTGCTCCAAAATCACATGCGCATTCGTCCCCGACGCCCCGAACGACGACACCCCCGCACGCCGAACACGCCCCACCTCCGGCCAATCCACCGACTCCGACGCCAGCCGAACCGCACCCGACTCCCAATCCACATGCGGCGACGGACCATCCACATGCAAACTCGCCGGCACCACACCACGACGCAACGCCATCACCATCTTGATGACACCCGCCACACCCGCAGCCGCCTGCGTATGACCAATATTCGACTTCACCGAACCAAGCCACAAAGGCCGACCCACAACCCGACCCTGCCCATACGTCGCCAACAACGCCTGCGCCTCAATCGGATCACCCAACCTCGTCCCCGTACCGTGACCCTCCACCACATCCACATCAACCGGCGACAAACCACCACTCGCCAACGCCTGACGAATCACCCGCTCCTGCGACGGACCATTCGGCGCCGTCAAACCATTGCTCGCACCATCCTGATTCACCGCCGAACCACGCACCACCGCCAACACCCGACGACCCGCCCGACGCGCGTCCGACAAACGCTCCAGCAGCACCACACCCACACCTTCGCCCCAGCCCGTGCCGTCCGCCGCCGCGGCGAAGGGCTTGCAGCGGCCGTCGGGGGCGAGGCCGCGCTGGCGCGAGAAGCCGGTGAAGACCTCGGGTGTGGCCATGACCGTGACGCCGCCCGCCAGGGCGAGGTCGCACTCGCCCTGCCGCAGTGCCTGCGCCGCCAGGTGGAGGGAGACCAGCGACGACGAGCACGCCGTGTCCACCGTGACCGCCGGGCCCTCCAGGCCCAGGGTGTACGAGACCCGGCCGGAGACCACGCTGCCGGAACCGGCCAGCATGGAGTACCCCTCCAGCTGGGCGTCCTGCGCGAGGCCCGCCGCGTAGTCGTGGTACATCACGCCCACATAGGTGCCCGTCAGGCTGCCCTTGAGCGTCGTCGGATCGATGCCCGCACGCTCGAACACCTCCCACGACGCCTCCAGCATCAGACGCTGCTGCGGATCCATCGCCAGCGCCTCACGCGGATTGATCCCGAAGAACGCCGCGTCGAAGTCGCCCGCGTCCGGCAGGAAGGCGCCTTGGTCGGCGTAGCTGGTGCCGGGGTGGTCCGGGTCGGGGTGGAAGAGGCGTTCCAGATCCCAGCCGCGGCCGGTCGGGAAGTCGCCGACGGTGTCCACGCCCGCCTCGACGAGGTCCCACAGTCCCTCCGGCGACGTCACTGCGCCCGGGTACTTGCAGGCCATCGCGACGATCGCGATCGGGTCGTCCGTGGTCGCGGACGAGGGAAGGACCGCCCGGGTGGTGGGCGTCGCCGTGCGGGTGTCGCCGCTCAGTCGCGTGCACAGGTAGGCGGCGAGGGCGTCGGGGGTGGGGTGGTCGAAGGCCATCGTGGCGGGCAGCCGGAGGCCACTGGCCGCCGAGAGGCGGTTGCGCAGCTGTACGGCGGTGAGCGAATCGAAGCCCAGATCCTTGAAGTTGGCCTCGGTACGGACATCGGCTGCGGATCGGTGGCCGAGCACCGCGGCAACGCACTCGCGTACGACGTCACCCACGACGGTTCGGCGTCCGGCCTCGTCCAGGCCGGCGAGCCGCGTCTCCAGCGCCGCCTTATCGACGGCGGAGTCGGCAGCCGCCCTGCGGCGCGTCCTGCCCGTCAGGTTGCGCAGCATCGCAGGCACGTCGTCGCCCGAGAGGCCGCGGACGTCGATGCCGGCCGCGACCACGAGCGCCGTGTGTGCGGCGGCGTCCCGCGCCGCGTCGAGGAGGGCGAGGCCCTGCTCGTCGAGCAGCGGCTTCACGCCGCCCGCGCGCAGCCGCGCCAGGTCGGCGTCGTCCAGGTGCCGGGTCATGGCACTGCCGCGCGCCCACAGGCCCCAGGCGATCGACAGACCCGGCAGGCCCGCTGCGCGGCGGCGGGCCATCAGGGCGTCGACGAACGCGTTGGCGGCCGCGTATCCGGACTGGCCCGCGTTGCCGAGAACACCGGCGGCGGAGGAGAACATCACGAACAGGCCCAGTGTCGAACCAGCCGTAGCCGCATCCAAGTTGGCGGCTACGGAGGCCTTGGCGGCCCACACCCTGGCCAGCTGCTCGGGGGTCTGCGCGGTGACCACGGCGTCGTCCAGGACACCCGCGGCATGGATCACGCCGGTCAGCGGGTGCGCGGCGTCGACCGACGCGACCAGCTCGGCGGTGGCGCGCCCGTCCGTCAGGTCGGCGGCGACGATCTTTACCTCGGCGCCCAGACCGGTCAGCCGTTCGGCGAGGGCAGGGGCGTCCGGTGCGGCGGGGCCCTGGCGGCTGACGAGCAGCAGGTGCCGAACCGACCAGGTGCGCACCAGGTGCTCGGCGACGAGCCCGCCCATCATCCCGGTGCCGCCCGCGATGAGTACGGTGCCGTCGGGGTCCAGGGCCGTGCCGGGGTGAGGGGAAAGGTCAGGGGTGAGGTCGGGGTCGGACCCGGGCACTCGTGCGGGCGTCGTCGTCGTGGCGCGAGTCAGACGGGGGGCCATCGGCTCGCCCGCACGTACGGCGAGCTGCGGTTCCGCGGTGGCGAGGGCGCGGGCGACGGCCGCCCGGTCCGCGCTCTGGTCGACGTCCAACAGGACGAAGCGGTCCGGGTGTTCGGCCTGAGCGCTGCGGATGAGGCCCCACACGGCGGCGGCGGGTGCGTCGAGGGTCGGGGCGTCCGGGCCCTCGACCTCGCCGCCCTCGGCGCCCCCGTCGCCGATGCGGTCGCCGTCTGCCGGCACGGCCACCGCGTGGTGCGTGAGGAGGACGAGTCGAGCCTCGGCGAAACGTGGTTCGGTGAGCCACTCTCGTACGAGCCGCAGAGTGCGCTCGGCGATCTCGCGGCCGCACGCGTCGACCGTTTCCGCGTCCGATGCCGATGCCGATGTCGATGCCGATGTCGTGGCGGTGTCGGCCACGACGGTCGCGGGGACGGTCTGGGCTCCCTCGTCGAGCGCGGCGGACAGGGCCGCCAGGTCCGGGTAGCGGGTCAGGCCCTCCGTGGCCGGTGCGGAGGCGTCAGGACCGAGCACCACCCAGTCGTCGCCGTTCTCCGCCTCGGCTGTCGCGGGCACGGCGGTCCACTCCACCGTGAACAGGCCGTTGGGCCCGCCGGTTGTGGTGCCGACCGCGCGCAGCAGTTCGGGGTCGACGGGACGCAGGGCCAGGGAGTCGGCGCTCAGGACCGGTGCCCCGGTCGCGTCGGCGACCGTCACCCGCAGCGCCGCGCGGGCTTCCGTCTCCGTCCCCTCGTACCGTTCCGCTCCCTCGTCGTCCCGGTACGGGGCCAGACGCACCCGTACCGTCGTGGCGCCGGTGGCCCACAGGGACACGCCGTTCCACGCGAAGGGCAGCCGGATTTCACCCGCTGCCGCTCCCGCGCCCGGGCCGTCGTGACCAGGCGTGGTCGGGTCGAACAGCAGGGCCGGGTGCAGTGCGGCATCCAGTAGTACGGGGTGGATGCCGAAGCCGTCGTGGGCGCCCGCCTGCTCGGGCAGCTCCACTTCGGCCAGCAGGTCCTGCCCGTGCCGCCACACCGCGCGCAGGCCCTGGAACGAGGGCCCGTACGCGTACCCTGCCGCCGCGGCACGTTCATACAGGTCACCGATCTCCAGCGCCTCGGCACCGGCCGGAGGCCACTGCCCGCCGAGACCGTACGGGCCATCCAGGCCGTCCAGGCCGTCCGGCGCGTCACCGGCCGTCTCCGCGCTCAGCGTGCCGATGGCGTGGCACGTCCAGGTCTCGTCCTGGTCCGGTGCGTCGTCGTCGGTGGCGGCGGAGTCGGCGCGGGAGTAGACCCGCACCTCGCGCAGGCCCGGCTGCTCGCCGTCGGCCGCCCCGACGACCACCTGAACCTGCAGACCACCGGAGTGCGGCAGCAGCAAGGGCGCTTGCAGCGTCAGGTCCTCGACCGTGGCGCAGCCGGCCTCGTCGGCGGCCTGCAACGCCCACTCGACCAGGGCCGCGCCCGGCACGAGCGTCGTGCCCGCCACCGTGTGGTCGGCGAGCCAGCCACTCCCCCCGGACGCGGCGAGCCGCCCGGTCAGCACGAGCGCACCGTCGGCCAGCCCGAGGGCCGCGGGCAACAACGTGTGCTCCAACCGCCGCAGCCCGGCAGACCGCACGTCCCCGACACCGTCCACCGGAAGCCAGTAACTCCGGCGCTGGAAGGCGTAGGTGGGGAGGTCGACGGTACGGGGGGTGGGGTCGGCCGGGAACCAGCGCCGCCAGTCGACCTCCGCCCCGGCCACGAACGCCTGGGCGGCGGCACGAGTGAGCTGGACGGCGTCGCCGTGGTCGCGGCGCAGGGTGGGGACGACAGTCGCGGGCACGTCCGCCCGCTCGATGGTCTCCTCCATACCGAGGCCGAGGACCGGGTGGGCACTGGCCTCGATGAAGAGCCGGTAACCGTCGGCGAGGAGGGCGTCGATCGTGTCCGCGAAACGGACCTGCTGACGGAGGTTGGTGACCCAGTACTCGGTGTCGAGAGCGGTGGTGTCCGACAGGCGCTCGGCCGTCACCGTGGAGTAGAAGGCTGTGTCGGTACGGGTCGGCTGGATGTCGGCGAGGCGTTCGGTGAGGAGGTCGTGGAGCTCGTCGATCTGGGGGCCGTGGGAGGCGTAACCCACGTCGATGACCCGGGCACGTAGTCCTTGGGACTCGGCGTCGGCCACCACTGCGGCCACGTGCTCGGGCGGGCCCGAAATCACCGTAGAGGCAGGTCCGTTGACGGCAGCTACGCATACGCCCGGTCGGTCGCCGATCAGCTCAGCAGCCTGCTCCGGACCCGTACCCAGCGACGCCATGTCCCCGCGCCCCTGCAACTGCCGCAGAGCATCACTGCGTACGGCGACGATCCGCGCCGCATCCTCCAACGACAACGCACCCGCCACACAAGCAGCCGCCATCTCACCCTGCGAATGCCCCACCACAGCAGCCGGAACAACCCCGCAGTCCGCCCACACGGCGGCCAGCGACACCATCACGGCCCACAACACGGGCTGCACGACCTCGACCCGGGACAGCTCGCTCCCGTCCCCGCGCAACACGTCCGTCAGCGACCAGTCCACGTAAGCAGACAAGGCTCGCTCACACTCACCGATCCGCCCCGCGAACACCGGAGACTCATCAAGGAGTTGGGCACCCATGCCCACCCACTGCGCCCCCTGCCCCGGAAACACCAACACCGGCCCAGGACCCACATCCCCGGCGACCCCGGAGACCACATCCGCCGACGCCTCACCCGACGCCAACGCACCCAAACCCGACGTCAAAGCCTCCCGGTCACGCCCCACCACGACCGCCCGGTGCTCCAGCACCGCACGTGTCGTGGCCAAGGACCAACCAACCTCCTCCGACGCCGCGACGTCCGAGCCCTCGGCCGCGAACTCGCCCAGCCTCCGGGCCTGTTCACGCAGCGCGTCCGTGCCGCGACCGGACACCACCCACGGCACCACCGCCCCCGAAGCCGAGGAGCCCAGGTCCCCCTGACCGGGCTCCTCGGACTCCGGCTCCTCCGGCGCCTCCTCCAAGATCACGTGTGCGTTCGTACCGGAGATACCGAACGACGAGACCCCCGCACGCCGCGCCCGCTCCCCCCGTGCCCACGGGACCGGCTCGGTCAGGAGCCGTACGCCGCCGCCTTCCCACTGGACGTGCGGGGTCGGTTCGTCGACGTTCAGGGTGGCCGGCAGCAGTTCGCGCTGGAGGGCCATCACCATCTTGATGACGCCCGCCACGCCCGCGGCCGCCTGCGTGTGACCGATGTTGGACTTCACCGAGCCGAGCCACAGCGGCCGGCCCTCCTCGCGCTCCTTGCCGTAGGTGGCGATGAGCGCCTCGGCCTCGATGGGGTCGCCCAGCCTGGTGCCGGTGCCGTGCGCCTCGACCACGTCGATCTCGGACGTCGAGAGGTGGGCGCTGGACAGCGCCTGTCGGATGACGCGGCGCTGCGAGGGGCCGTTGGGCGCGGTGAAGCCGTTGCTTGCGCCGTCCTGGTTGATGGCGGAGCCGCGCAGCACCGCGAGGACCTTGTGGCCGTTGCGGCGCGCCTCGGAGAGCCGTTCCAGGACGATGAGTCCGGCGCCCTCGCCCCAGCCCGTGCCGTCCGCCGCGGCGGCGAACGGCTTGCAGCGGCCGTCGGGCGCCAGGCCGCGCTGGCGCGAGAAGCCGGTGAAGACCTCGGGGGTGGACATGATGGTCACGCCGCCCGCGAGGGCGAGTTCGCACTCGCCCTGGCGCAGGGCGTTGGCGGCCAGGTGCATCGCGACGAGCGAGGAGGAGCAGGCGGTCTCCACGGTCACCGCCGGGCCCTCCAGGCCGAGGGTGAAGGAGAGCCGGCCCGACAGGACGCTGGGCGCCGTGCCCGCGTATCCCTCGGTCGCCTTGCCGCCGGGGTCGCCCTGCGTCTGGTTGCCGGTGGTGGCTGCACCTACGTAGACGCCGGTCGAACTGCCCTTCAGGGTGGCCGGGTTGATGCCCGACCGTTCGAGGGCCTCCCAGGACGTCTCCAGAAGCAGGCGCAGTTGGGGGCTGCTGGCCAGGGCCTCGCGCGGGCTGAATCCGAAGAAGTCGGAGTCGAAGCGGTCGGGGCCGGTGAGGAATCCGCCTTCGCGGACGTAGCAGGTCCCCGGGTGGTCGGGGTCGGGGTGGTAGATGCCCTCCAGGTCCCAGCCGCGGTCGGTGGGGAAGGGTTCTATGGCGTCGTCGCTCGCGGCGACCAGGTTCCACAGGCCTTCGGGTGTCTCGATGCCGCCCGGGAAGCGGCACGCCATGCCGACCACGGCCACCGGCTCCTGGCGGCGGTCCTCCACCTCGCGCAGGCGCTGCCGGGTGTCATGCAGCTCGGCGGCCACCCGCTTGAGGTAGTCGACCAGTTGCTCTTCACTCGCCATGAGAGTTCACCCAGCCTTCAGCGTGGTTGTCGCGCCGTGCACGGTCGGTTCACACACCCAGTTCTTTGTCGATGAAGTCGAGGACCTGGTCGGTCGTGGCGACCTCCAACTGCTCCTTGGTGGAACCGGATCCGGGTGCGGCACCGACTGCCTTCCACTTCGTCAGGAGCGCTTCGAGCCGGGCCGTGACGGCGTCGGCGTCCACGTGTTCGGCGAGGGATCCGGTGAGGGCGGTCTCGAGCCTCGCGAGATCGCGGAGGACCGGGTCGGTGGCCTCCTGCCCGGCGTTGGGCCCGCCCGCCGCGCCGCCGGGGGCGCCGTCGGGGGCGAGTTGCGCGCCGAGGTGTGCGGCGAGGATGTCGGCGTCCGGGTGGTCGAAGACGAGCCCGGAGGGCAGCCGGAGGCCGGTGGCGGCGGACAGCCTGTTGCGCAGTTCGACGGCGGTGAGGGAGTCGAAGCCGAGCTCCTTGAACGTGCTGCCCGTCGCGAGGCTGTCGGTGCGCTGCCCGAGGACGGTGGCGGCCTGCTCCCTGATCAGCCGCACCAGCGTGTGGTGCCGGTCGGACGGCGGCAGGGCGGCCAGCCGGCCCGCCAGGTCCGCGGGCTGTGCGCCCGCCGAGGCGGTCGGCCTGCTCGCACCGCCCATGGGGGAGGTGGAGGTGGCGGTGGCCAGGCCGCGCAGGAGCGGGGGGCGGGTGGCCACCGGGTGGGTGGCCAGGGTGCGCAGGTCGAGGTTGAATCCCACCAGGTGGGGGCGGCCGTGTCGGTAGGCGGCGTCCATCAGGGCGAGGCCGTGTTCGCGGCTCATGCCCTTGACGCCGATACGGCTCATGCGGGCGACGTCGGTGTGGCTGAGGGTGCCGGTCATTCCCGTGCCGGTCGTTCCCGTGCCGGTCGTTCCGGCGGGCGTTGTCGTGGCGGGGCGCGTGGTCGAGGCGGGGCGCGTCGTCGTGGCGGGGCGTGGGGTGCCGGTGTGTGTGGTGCCGGCGGCTGGTGTGGGGGTGTCGGCGCTGCCACTGCCTGCCGTGGCGGTGCCTGCCGTACCGCTGCCGGATGCCGGGCCGTGCGTCGTCCCGCTCAACTGGGCGGGAGCGGTCTCCCACAACCCCCAGCCCACCGAGACTCCCGACAGTCCCCGGGCCCGGCGGTGCTGCATCAGTGCGTCGCAATAGGCGTTCGCTGCGGCGTAGTTGGCCTGTCCCGGGCTGCCGAGGGTGGCGGCCGCGGAGGAGAACACGGCGAAGAGTCCGAGCCGCATGCCGCGTGTCGCCTCATGCAGGTGCGCGGCGGCCGAGGCCTTGGCCGCCCATACCCGGGCCAAGCCTTCCCGTGTCTGGGCGGTGACCACCGCGTCCTCCAGTACACCGGCGGCATGCACGACTCCCGTGAGCGGATGGGCGGGGTCGGTCTTGCCGACCAGTTCCGCCACCGACTCCGCGTCACTGACATCCGCGGCGGCCACGGTCACCTCAGCGCCCAACTCACGTATACGAGCCGTCAGTTCACGCACCCCCGGGACGTCCGGGCCGCGGCGACTGGCCAGCAGCAGATGCCGTACACCCCACTCCCGCACCAGGTGCTCGGCCACGACCTGACCCAGCGCACCGGTACCACCGGTCACCAAAACCGTCCCCTCGGGATCGAGGACGGGCGGAACCTCCAACACCAGCTTGCCGGTGTGCTTGGCCTGACTCATGAACCGGAACGCCTCCCGCGCCTCGTCCAGCGGCCAGGAACGTACCGGCAACGGCTTAAGCCGGTCTGAGGTGAACAACTCGACCAGCTGGTCAAGCATCCTCCCGATGAGGTCCGGCCCGGCGTCGCCGACCAGGTCGTACGCGGTGTACGTGACCCCCGGGGCCCCGGCGGCCACGTCTTCAGGGGTACGGACATCGGTCTTGCCCATCTCCAGGAACCGCCCGCCGTCGCCGAGCAGCCGCAGCGAGGCGTCGATGAACTCACCGGCCAGGCTGTTGAGTACGACGTCCACGCCGCGCCCACCGGTGGCCCGGCGGATGGTCTCCTCGAAGTCGAGGTCACGGGAGGACGCACGGTGGGCGGCATCGATGCCCATGTCGTCGAGCACGGCGTGCTTGGCGGGGCTCGCCGTCGCGAAGACCTCCGCGCCCAGGTGCCGGGCGATCTGTACGGCCGCCATACCCACACCACCCGTACCGGCATGGATCAGCACCCGCTCCCCCGCCTTCAGGCCGGCCAGCTCCACCAACCCGTACCAAGCGGTGAGGAAGGCCGCGGGAACTCCCGCCGCCGCACGCATGTCCCAGCCCCTCGGGACCCGCGTGACCATGCGCGCTTCGGCGACGACCACGGGACCGAAGGCTCCCTCGAACACGCCCATGACACGGTCGCCGACCGAGAGGTGCGTGACCTCGGATCCGATCTCCGTGACGATGCCGGCGCCTTCACCACCCATCGCGCCGTACGCGGGAACCATGCCGAGGGCGACGAGGACGTCGCGGAAGTTGATGCCGGCGGCGTGTACGGAGAGCCGTACCTGGCCCGGACCCAGAGGGTCGAGTACTTCGGGGCAGGCGACCGCCGCGAGCTCGTCCAGGGAACCGTCGTTCACCATCCGCAGACGCCAGGCGGGCTCGCCGGGGGCGGGGACGAGTGCGGTGGGGCGTTGCGCCCGCGTCAGGCGCGGGATGTGTATCTGCCCGCCGCGCAGGGCCAGTTGGGGCTCGTCGAGATCTTCCACGGCGTGACGCACTGCGGCTTGCGGCAACTCGGCGATGTCACCGTCGACGTCCATGAGGACGAAACGGTCCGGGTTCTCCGACTGGGCGCTGCGGACCAGACCCCACACCGCGGCCGCACACGCGTCCACGTCCACGCCCCCGTCGCCGAGGCCGACGCCGTCGACGGCGACCGCACCTCGCGTGACCACGAGGAGTCGGGACTCGGCAAGCTCCGGCGCGGCGAGGAACTCCTGCACCAGCGCCAGGACCCGTTCCACGACCGGCAGACCGCCGTCACCGTGACTTTCGTCGGCGTCGGCGGGAACCGTGACCGGACCGAGCACGGCCCACGGAGCCTCGCCGCCCGCCGGCACCACATCAGCGAGAGCGACACCGTCCGTGAGACCTACCCAGTCGTCTCCGCGTACGGATACGCGCATGGATTCGCGCACGGATCCGCGCCCGGACGCGTCGGTGCCTTCCGCAGCCGGGAGCGGCGTCCAGTCCACCGTGAAGAGGCCGCGTACATCGCGCCGTTGGGCGGCTGCCAGTTGCTCCGGTCGTACGGGACGGGTCTGCAGGGCCTCGACGTTCAGGACCGGCCCACCGGTCACATCGGTGACGGCGACGTTCAGCCCCTGGTCAATGCTCGCGCCGACGGGGCGCAGGCGTACGCGTACGGTCGTGGCGCCCGTCGCGTGCAGCGAGACGCCGGTCCACCCGAACGGCACGTAGACCTGGTCGTCCTCGGATTCCTCCTGGAACCGGGCGACGAGGAGGGGGTGGAGGGTGGCGTCCAGGAGGGCGGGGTGGATGCCGTACCCGTCATGGCCACCTGCGGCTTCGGGCAGCTCCACCTCGGCGAGCAGATCCTCTCCGTCCCGCCACACCGCGCGCAGCCCCTGGAACGCCGGACCGTACGCGTACCCGGACTCCGCCGCCTGCGCGTAGAAGCCCTCGACCTCCATGGGCTCGGCGCCGGCGGGAGGCCAGACGCCGCTCAACTCAGCTTCTGTGGAGCCACTTTCGAGGGCGAGGGTGCCGGTGGCGTGGCAAACCCACGCGTCGTCACCGTCCACGGCATCCGTATCGGGGCGGGTGTAGATCTGCACACCCCGCCGCCCGTCGTCGTCGGCTTCCTCCACCACGACCTGTACTCGCAGGCCGGACGCCTCAGGCACCACGACCGGCGCCTGCAACATCAACTCATCCACACCAGCACAGCCGACCTCGTCACCGGCCCGCAGCGCCCACTCCACCAGTGCCGCACCCGGCACCAACACCGTCCCGGCCACCGCATGATCTACCAGCCACGACACACCGGACCGCGACAACCGGCCCGTCAGCAGACAACCGCCCCGGCCGGCGAACTCCACCGCCGCCCCAAGCAACGGATGCCCCGCAGCCACCAAACCCAGCCCCGCCGCATCCCGACCGCCACCACCGCCACGCCCCGACAACCAGAACCGCTCCCGCTGGAACGCATACGTCGGCAAATCCACCACCCGCGACGCTCCACCACCCGGCAACACCGCAGACCAGTCGACGTCGACACCAGCCACATGCAAACGCGCCACGGCCTGCACAAACGCCTCCTCCTCCGGACGTTCGCCGGCGAGGGAGGCGACCAGGACGGACTGAGCACCGTCCGTTCCCTCCAGGGTGTGCTGGGCGGCGGTCGTCAGCACGGGAGCGGGACCCAGCTCCACGAACACACCGGCCGAGTCGGCGAGTTGGGCGATAGCAGGATGGAACAACACCGGCTGACGCACATGCCGCGCCCAGTACTCCGGAGCCGTGATCTCCGCCCCGGCCCGTTCCCCGGACACATTACTCATCAAGGGAATCGACGGCTCCCGGAACTCCACATCCCGCAGAGCCTCCGTGAAGTCGGCCAGCATCGGCTCCATCAACACCGAATGAAACGCGTGACTGACCGACAACGCCTTCGTCTTACGACCCCGCTCAGCCCACAAAGCCGAAATCGCAGCCACTTCCTCAACAGGCCCCGAAATCACCGTGGAATCCGGCGTATTAACCGCCGCCACACCGACGTCACAGCCCTCCACATCAGGCGCCAACTCCTCAGGAGTCGCCTGCACCGCACACATCGCCCCACCCTCAGGCAACGCACCCATCAACCGTGCCCGAGCCCCCACCACCCGACACGCATCCTCCAGCCCAAACACACCCGCCACATACGCAGCCGCAATCTCCCCGATGGAATGCCCGACCACCACATCAGGCCACACCCCCACCGACCCCCACAACCGCGCCAAACTCACCTGCAACGCAAACAAACCCGCCTGCGCCCACAACGTATGACCCAACAACTCCCCCGGACCACCGAATACGACATCCTTCAGCCCAGGACCGAAAGACCCCAACTCCCCATCCAACAGCCCGCACACCTCATCAAAGGCATCAGCAAACACCGGGAACCGCTCATACAAACCAGCCCCCATCCCCACCAACTGACTCCCCTGACCACTGAACAGCCAGACCACCTCACCACCGATCCGCTCCCCCGCAACGGGCGGACCGGTGAGGGACGAATGCACGTCACCAGCCGCCAACGCCTCCAACCCCGCGATCAGCTCACCGCGGTCCGCGCCCGCGACGACCGCGCGCCGGTCGTGCACCGCGCGCGTCGTCACCAGTGACCAGGCCACATCGGTCAGCGGTGCGCGGGACGCGTCTTCGGCGAAGTCCCGCAGGCGGCTCGCCTGAGCGCGCAACGCCTCCCGGCTACGTGCCGACAACACCCACGGCACCACCGACCCAACACCCACCGGCTCCGGCAAGTCCGCACGCACCAGTTCCTCCGGGACCTGCTCCAAAATCACATGCGCATTCGTCCCCGACGCCCCGAACGACGACACCCCCGCACGCCGAACACGCCCCACCTCCGGCCAATCCACCGACTCCGACGCCAGCCGAACCGCACCCGACTCCCAATCCACATGCGGCGACGGACCATCCACATGCAAACTCGCCGGCACCACACCACGACGCAACGCCATCACCATCTTGATGACACCCGCCACACCCGCAGCCGCCTGCGTATGACCAATATTCGACTTCACCGAACCCAGCCACAAAGGCCGACCCACAACCCGACCCTGCCCATACGTCGCCAACAACGCCTGCGCCTCAATCGGATCACCCAAAGTCGTCCCCGTACCGTGCCCCTCCACCACATCCACATCAACCGGCGACAAACCACCACTCGCCAACGCCTGACGAATCACCCGCTCCTGCGACGGACCATTCGGCGCCGTCAAACCATTACTCGCACCATCCTGATTAACCGCCGAACCACGCACCACCGCCAACACCCGACGACCCGCCCGACGCGCATCCGACAAACGCTCCAGCAGCACCACACCCACACCCTCGGAGAATCCGACTCCGTCGGCGGCGGCCGCGTACGCCTTGCAGCGGCCGTCGGGGGAAAGGCCGCGTTGGCGTGAGAATCCCGCGAACATGTCGGGGTCGGCCACGACGGAGACACCGCCCGCGAGAGCGAGATCGCATTCGCCCTGTCGCAGCGCCTGCGCCGCCATATGGAGGGAGACCAGCGACGACGAGCACGCCGTGTCCACCGTGACCGCCGGGCCCTCCAGGCCGAAGGTGTAGGCGACGCGGCCGGAGACCATGCTTCCGGTGCTCGCCAGGTAGGCGTAGCCCTCCAGTTGGGCGTCGGCCTCGGGGAACGACTTGGCGTAGTCGTGGTTCATCAGGCCGACATAGGTGCCGGTCAAGCTGCCCTTGAGCGTCGTCGGATCGATGCCCGCACGCTCGAACACCTCCCACGACGCCTCCAGCATCAGGCGCTGCTGCGGATCCATCGCCAGCGCCTCACGCGGATTGATCCCGAAGAACGCCGCGTCGAAGTCCCCCGCGTCCGGCAGGAATCCGCCCTGGTCGGCGTAGCTGGTGCCGACGTGCTCGGGGTCGGGGTGGAAGAGGCGTTCCAGGTCCCAGCCTCGGTCGGTGGGGAAGGGGCCCATCGCGTCGGTGCCGGAGTCCAGGAGTTCCCACAGATCCTCGGCGGAGCTGACGCCTCCCGGGAATCGGCAGGTCATGGCGACGATGGCGATCGGGTCGTCGGTGTCGGCCGTCGTCGGCCGCGGGCGAGGGGCCACCGGCGCCGGGGCGGACGTGGCCGCCGCCGCGCCCGCTAGGCGCTGGGCCAGGTGGGCCGCGAGGGCCTGGGGCGTGGGGTGGTCGAAGACGAGGGTCGCGGGCAGCCGCTCGCCGCAGGCGGCCGAGAGGCGGTTGCGCAGTTCCACCGCCGTCAGCGAGTCGAAGCCAAGGTCCTTGAAGGCGATGTCGACCTTCACCTGGGCCGCCGATCCGTGGCCGAGGACGGCGGCGACGTACTCGCGTACGACATCGGTGAGCAGCCGCGACCGGGCCTCCGCGTCGAGACCCACGAGGCAGCCGGCGAGCGCGCCGTCCGCGAGGCCCTCGGACGCAACGCGACGCCGCGTGCCGGACGCGGTGAGCGTGCGCAGCAGCGGCGACAGGTCGTCGGTGACGGCACGCGGGTCGAGGTCGGCCGCGACCACGTAGGCGCGGTCGTGGGCGCGGGCGGCGTCGAACAGCGCCAGGCCGCCCTCGTCGGTGAGCGCGGCGAACCCGGTGCGCTTCATGCGGGCCAGGTCGGTCTGGCTGAGTTCTCCGGTCATGCCGCTGGTCGCCTGCCACAGGCCCCAGGCGATGGACTGGCCCGCGAGTCCCTGGGCACGGCGGTGCTGGACGAGGGCGTCGCAATAGGCGTTCGCCGCGGCGTAGTTGGCCTGGCCCGGGCTGCCGAGTGAGGCGGCCGCCGACGAGAAGACGGTGAACAGGCCGAGGGGCGTCTCGCGGGTCGCCTCGTGCAGCAGCCGTGCCGCGGTGGCCTTCGCGGCCCATACGCCCGCGAGGCTCTCGGGGGTCTGGGCGGTGACCACGGCGTCGTCCAGGACACCCGCGGCATGGATCACGCCGGTCAGCGGGTGCGCGGGGTCGACGGACGCGACCAGTGCGGCGACCGACTCCGCGTCGGCGACGTCCGCCGTCGCGATGGTCACGGTGGCGCCCAACTCGCGTATCTGAGCCGCAAGTTCGAGGGCTCCTTGGGCCGCCTCGCCGCGGCGGCTCGCCAGCAGCAGGTGTCGTACGCCCCACTCCCGGACGAGGTGCCCGGCCACCAGCCGGCCCAGGACTCCGGTGCCGCCGGTGACGAGAACCGTGCCCGCCGCCGGATCGACACCCTCGGTACCGGTGGCCTTGGTGGCTCCGGGGGCCTCGGTGGCCTCGTCTGCCTCGGTGGCCCCCTCCGAATCGTCGGCCGCCGTCGACTCGGCGCGGACCAGCCGTGGCACACGTATCTCGCCGTCGTGCAGGGCCAGTTGCGGCTCCTCGTGGTCACCGTGTGCCGCTGCCAGGGCCGCGGCGATCGTGTCGTGCGGGCCCAGGTCGACGAGCGTGAAGCGCCCGGGGTTCTCCGACTGGGCGCTGCGCACCAGGCCCCACACGGCCGCGGCCGCCACGTCCACATCACCGGAACCGGAACCGGGACCGTCGCCGTCCCCCCCCACGGCCACCGCCCCCCGCGTCACCACCACCAGGCGCGCGTCCGTGAGCGGCGAGGCGAGCCAGGTCTGGACGAGGTCGAGGACGTACGTCGTGAGGGCCAGGCCGTCGTCGGTCGCGTCCGGCACGGCCGGCACGGCCACCAGCGACGGCGTGGGCGAACCCGCCTCGACGGAGGCGATCAGTTCGGAGAGGTCCGCGACGTCCTCGCCGAGCGTCACCCAGTCGCTCCCCGGAGCCTCCGGGACCGGCACGGTGTCCGTGCCCGAGTCGTGTCCGGGGACGGTCCATGCCAGGTCGAACAGCCCGTGCCGGTCGCGCGCCCCCGCCACGGCCAGGCGGCCCGTGTCGGTCGGGCGCGGGCGCAGGTCCCGTACGGAGAGGACAGGCGCGCCCACCGCGTCGGCCACGGTGATCCGCAGCCCTTGGTCGACCCGGTCGCCGAGGAGGGTGAGCCGAACGCGGACCGTCGTGGCGCGTACGGCGTGCAGGGTCACGTCGTTCCAGGCGAAGGGCAGCCAGACCTGTCCGGCGTCCGCCGCGGGGAGGAGCAGCGCGGCGGGCTGCAGGACCGCGTCGAAGAGGGCCGGGTGGATGCCGAACCCGTCGGGGTCGCCGGCCTCCTTGGGCAGCGTCACCTCCGCGAGGACGTCCTTGCCGTGGCGCCACAGGGCGCGGACGCCGCGGAACGCGGGGCCGTAGCCGTATCCGGTCTCGCCGGCCCGCGCGTAGAGGTCCTCGGGGTCGGCGGGCTCGGCGCCGGCCGGGGGCCAGGCGCCGTCGAGGGGTTCGGGGGCGGCGTCCTGCGGTACGGGGGCGAGTACGCCGGTGGCGTGGCAGGTCCAGGGCCGGGACGACGTGAAGGCGTCGTCGTCATCGGGGCGGGAGAACACCTGGACGTCGCGCCGGCCGTCGGCGGCCGCCGCGTCCACCACGACCTGGATCTGCAGCCCTCCGATGTCGGGCAGGACGAGCGGCGTCTGCAGCGTCAGTTCCTCCAGGGCGGGGCACCCCGCCTCGTCGGCGGCGCGCAGCACCCACTCCACCTGCGCGGCGCCGGGCACCAGCGCGCGGCCCGCCACGACGTGGTCGTCCAGCCAGGCCGCCGACTGCCGTGCGAGCCGGCCGCTCAACAGGTGTACGTCGCCCCCGGCGAGGCCGACGACGGCGCCGAGGAGCGGGTGCCCCGACGCGGCGAAGCCGAGCCCGGCAGGGTCGCCGGACGTTCCGCCGGTGGGGGCGATCCAGAAGTCCTGGCGCTGGAAGGCGTAGGTGGGGAGGTCGACGGTACGGGGGGTGGGGTCGGCCGGGAACCAGCGCCGCCAGTCGACCTCCGCCCCGGCCACGAACGCCTGGGCGGCGGCGCGAGTGAGCTGGACGGCGTCGCCATGGTCGCGGCGCAGGGTGGGGATCACCGTGGCGGGCACGTCCGCCCGCTCGATGAGGCTTTCGGTCGCCAGGTTGAGCACGGGGTGCGGGCTGACCTCGATGAACAGGCGGTAGCCGTCGGAGAGCAGGGCGTCGACGGTGTCGGCGAAACGCACCGTGTGGCGCACGTTCCTGACCCAGTACGCGGTGTCCAGGGTGGTGGTGTCGGGCAGGTGGCCGCCGGTGACGGTGGAGTAGAACGCGGTCTCGGTGGCGGCGGGGTCGATGCCCGCGAGCTTCTCGGCGAGCTCGTCCAGGATGGCGTCGAGCTGCGGTCCGTGGCCGGCGACGTCGGAGGCGACCGTACGGGCGCGCAAGCCGCGCTCCTGGGCCTCGGCGACAACTGCGGCGATGCCTTCGGGCGGGCCCGAAATGACGGTGGACGAGGGGCCGTTGACGGCGGCGACGACCACGCCCGGGTGCCCGTCGACGAGTTCGGCGGCCTGCTCCTGGCTCACGCCCAGGGAGGCCATGCCCCCGCGCCCTGACAGTTGCCGCAGCAGGACACTGCGGACGGCCACGATGCGCGCCGCCTCGTCCAGGCTGATGGCGCCCACGACGCACGCGGCCGCGATCTCGCCCTGCGAGTGGCCGACGACCGCGGCGGGGACGACGCCCTGGTCGGCCCAGACCGCGGCGAGCGCGACCATGACGGCCCACAGCACCGGCTGGACGACGTCGATGCGGGCCAGTTCGGAGCCGTCGCCGCGCAGTACGTCGGTCAGGGACCAGTCGACGTACGCGGAGAGCGCCTGCTCGCACTCGGCGATCCGGGCCGCGAACACCGGTGATTCGTCGAGGAGTCGGGCGCCCATGCCGACCCACTGGCCCCCCTGGCCGGGGAAGACCAGGACCGGGCCCGGACCGGTGGCGCCGGCCGCCGCGGACACGACGTCGGGTGCGGCCTGGCCCGCCGCCAGCGACCGCAGGCCGTCGAGAAGCTCCGCACGGTCCGTGCCGATGACGACGGCCCGGTTCTCGAAGACCGACCGGGTGGTGGTGAGGGACCAGCCGATCTCCGCGGGCGACCCGGGCCGCGGGTCCGCGCCGACGTGCTCGGCCAGCCGGGCCGCCTGGTCCCGCAGGGCGTCCTCGCCGCGCGCGGAGATCACCCACGGCAGCACGGCGCGCGCCCCGAGCTCGGCCTCCATGCCGGGCTCGGGCTCGCGCTCGGGCAGGGGCGCCTCTTCCTCGGGGGCCTCCTCCAGGATCACGTGGGCGTTCGTCCCGGACATGCCGAAGGCGGAGACGCCCGCGCGGCGCGGGCGTTCGCCGCGGGTCCACGGCACCGGTTCGGTCAGGAGCTTCACGGTTCCCGTCGACCAGTCGACGTGCGGCGTGGGCTCGTCGACGTACAAGGTGGCGGGCAGGAGTTCGCGCTGGAGCGCCATCACCATCTTGATGACGCCGGCGACACCGGCGGCGCCCTGCGGGTGGCCGATGTTCGACTTGACCGAGCCGAGCCACAGCGGCCGGTCCGCGTCCCGCTCGCGGCCGTACGTGGCGAGCAGCGCCCCGGCCTCGATGGGGTCGCCGAGCTTGGTGCCGGTGCCGTGCGCCTCGACCGCGTCGACCTCGGCGGCGCCGAGTCCCGCGTTGGCGAGGGCGGCGCGGATGACGCGTTCCTGGGAGGGGCCGTTGGGGGCGGTCAGGCCGTTGCTCGCGCCGTCCTGGTTGACGGCCGAGCCGCGGATCACGGCGAGGACCCGGTGGCCGTTGCGGCGCGCGTCGGAGACCCGCTCCAGGAGGAGCAGGCCCGCGCCCTCGGCGAAGCCGGTGCCGTCGGCGGAGGCGGCGAACGCCTTGGAGCGGCCGTCGGGGGACAGCGCGCCCTGCCGGGAGAACTCGGTGAACGCGCCGGGCGTCGACATGATGGTCACGCCGCCGGCCATGGCCAGGTCGCACTCGCCCTGCCGCAGCGCCTGGGCGGCCAGATGCATGGCGACCAGCGAGGAGGAGCAGGCGGTGTCGACGCTCACCGACGGGCCTTCGAGGCCGAGGGTGAAGGAGATGCGGCCGGACAGGACGCTGAGCGCGTTGCCCGTCAGGAGGTGGCCCTCCACCGTCCTGTCGGGCTGCGCCCCGCCGAATCCGAGCACTCCGGCCCCGATGTAGACGCCGGTGGGGGTGAGCTTGAGTGCGGCCGGGGCGATGCCGGCCCGTTCGAGCAGCTGCCAGGCCGTCTCCATCAGCACCCGTTGCTGCGGGTCCATGGCCAGTGCCTCGCGCGGGCTGATCCCGAAGAACGCGGCGTCGAAGGCGGGCGCGTCGTCCAGGAACCCGCCGCGGCGCACGTAGCTGGTGCCGGGGTGGTCGGGGTCCGGGTGGTAGAGGCCGTCGAGGTCCCAGCCACGGTCGGCGGGGAAGTCGCCGATGGCGTCGCCGCCTTCGGCGACCAGGTCCCACAGGGCTTCGGGGGTGCGGGTGTCGCCGGGGAAGCGGCACGCCATCGAGACGATGGCGATCGGCTCCTGGGAACGTTCCTCGACCTCGCGCAGGCGCTGGCGGGCCTGGCCGAGGTCCACTGTGACCCGCTTCAGATACTGACGAAGCTTCTCTTCGGTAGTCGACATCGAACGTCACTTCTCCATCACTGAAGGTCACAGGGCGCAGGGCACAGGTCACCGGGCACGGGGCTCCGGAGGCCCGGGGGCGGGTCAGAGTTCTCGGTCGATGAACGCGAACATCTCGTCGTCGGAGACGTCGTCGAGCGCGTCCAGGTCGGCCGCGCCCGCCGCGCCGGCGGTGGGCCCGCCGGCCGCTCCGTTCAGCTTCGACAGGAGGGTGTTGAGGCGCCGGGTCACCCGCCCGCGCGCGTCGTCGTCGAGGGCGAGGGCGGCCAGCGAGGACTCGATCCTGCCGAGTTCGTTGAGGACCGGGTCCGCCGCGTCCTTGAGGGGCGGCGGGGCGCCGCCGGGGGTGAGGCGTTCCAGGAGGTGTTCTACGAGCGTGGCGGACTCCGGGTAGTCGAAGACGAGGGCGGCGGGCAGTTTCAGGCCGGTCGCCGCGGCGAGACGGTTGCGCAGTTCCACGGCGGTCAGCGAGTCGAAGCCGAGCTCCTTGAACGACGTGTCCGGGCGGACGGCTTCGTGGTCGGTGTGGCCGAGGACGCCGGCCACGTTGCTCCTGACCAGGTCCAGCAGCAGGCGGCGGCGTTCGGCGGCGGTGAGCCCGGTGAGCCGGGCGGCGAGGCCGTCCGCCGAGGCGGCCGCGCCCGCGGCGGCGGTGCGACGGGCGCTGCGGCCGCCCCGGTCGTCCGGCACCGCGCCGGCCGCCAGGGTGCGCAGCAGGGCGGGCCGGGAGGTGGCGGGCTGCGCGGCGACGGCGCGCGCGTCGAGGTCCACCGCGATCAGGTGCGGGCGGCCGTGGGCGTGGGCGGCGTCGAGCAGCGCGAGGCCGTGTTCGGTGGTCAGCGGGGTGAAGCCGGTGCGCTTCATACGGGCCAGGTCGGTGTCGCTCAGGTGTCCGGTCATGCCGCTCGCCGTCTGCCACAGGCCCCAGCCGATGGACAGTCCAGGCAGCCCCTTCGCGCGACGGCGCCGCACGAGGGCGTCGCAATAGGCGTTGGCGGCGGCGTAGTTGGCCTGCCCCGGGCTGCCGAGGGTCGCCGCCCCCGAGGAGAAGACCACGAACAGGCCGAGCGGCACATCCCGGGTCGCCTCGTGCAGATGGTCCGCCGCGGCGGCCTTGGCGGCCCACACCCGCGCGAGGTGTGCGGGCGTCTGCGCGGTGACCACGGCGTCGTCCAGGACGCCCGCGGCGTGGATCACGCCGGTGAGCGGGTGGGCCGGATCCGTCTTGCCCACGAGCTCGGTGACGGCCTCCGGGTCGCCGACATCGGCCGCGACGACACTCGCTTCGGCGCCCCATTGCCCAAGTCGCGCTACGAGTTCGTCACTTCCCGGCGCCTCGGGCCCGCGCCGTCCGGCCAGCAGCAGGTGTCGTACGCCCCACTCCGTGACCATGTGCTCGGCCACGGCGGCGGCGAGAACGCCGGTGCCGCCGGTGATGAGCACCGTGCCGTCCGGGTCGAGGGCGGGCGGGATCTCCAGGACCAGTTTGCCGGTGTGCTTCGCCTGGCTCATGAACCGGAACGCCTCCCGCGCCCGGCCAAGGGGCCACGAGGTGACCGGCAGCGGGGACAGGACACCGGAAGCGAACAACTCCCCCAGTTCCGCCAGCATTTCGCCGATACGGTCGGGTCCCGCGTGCGGAACGAGGTCGAACGCCCGGTACCGGGCGCCCGCATGGTCGGCCGCGACCTGGTCGGGGTCGCGCTTGTCGGTCTTGCCCATGTCGACCATGCGACCGCCCTCGGCGAGCAGCCGCAGCGAGGCGTCGGTGAACTCGCCCGCGAGACTGTTGAGTACGACGTCCACGCCGCGCCCGCCGGTGGCCCGGCGGATGGTCTCCTCGAAGGCGAGGTCACGGGAGGACGCGCGGTGGGCGGCGTCGATGCCCATGCCGTCGAGCACGACATGCTTGGCGGGGCCGGCGGTGGCGTAGATCTCGGCGCCCAGATGGCGGGCGATCTGGGTGGCGGCCATGCCCACGCCGCCGGTTCCGGCATGGATGAGCAGGGACTCGCCCGCCCTGAGCCGGCCCAGATCCACGAGGCCGTACCAGGCCGTCAGGAACACCACGGGGATCGCGGCGGCTTCCTGGAGACTCCAGCCCTCGGGCACCGGCACGACCATCCGGGCGTCCGCGACCGCCGAGGGGGCGAACGCACCCTCGAAGAGACCCATCACGCGGTCCCCGACCGACAGGTGGGTGACACCGGGCCCGACCGCCGTCACATGACCGGCGCCCTCACTGCCCGCGAACGTGCCCTTGTCGGGATACATCCCCAACGCGATGAGGACGTCACGGAAGTTCATGCCCGCGGCCCGTACGGAGATCCGCACCTGCCCCGGCTCCAGCGGAGCGAGCGCCTCCGGGGCGTTGATCACCGCGAGGTTCTCCAGGGTGGCGGTGCCGGAGGTGCCGAGGCGCCAGGCGGATGACCCGACGGGTGGGACGAGATCTTCGGGGGCGCCGACGGCCACGAGGCGGGGGACGTACACATTGCCCTTGCGCAGGGCGAGTTGGGGTTCGTCGAGATCGACGACGGCTTGGCGCAGGAGGGCCTGCGGCAGCGTTTCGGCCGGGGTTTCGCCGTCGATGTCCAGCAGGACGAAGCGGCCGGGATTCTCCGACTGTGCGGTGCGGACCAGGCCCCAGATGGCCGCTGCGGACGGGTCGACGGCGGCATGGCTGGTGGCGGCCTGGTGGGGTTCGCCCTCTGCGTCTACGTCTACATCTACGGTCACGTCCACGGCCGCCCGGGTCACCACGAGGAGGCGGGAGTCGGCCAGTTCGGGCGCCGCCAGGAACTCCTGCACCAGCGCAAGGACTCGCTCCACGTCCGGCAGACCACCGCCACCGGTAGTCGTCTCCACGGGAGCGAGCAGGGCCCACGGCACCTCGCCGCCATCCGGTACGACGTCGGCAGGACCGACACCCTCCGAGAGCACCGCCCAGCCGGCGCCGTCCACGGGCGGCTCGGCGGGCTGAACCGGAAGCGGCGTCCAGTCCACGGTGTAGAGCCCGTCGACTCCGGCGTCGTCCCCGAACCCGGCTGCCAGAGCCGCCAGTTGTGCCGGATCGGCCGCGCGCAGCGTCAGCGTGTCCACGCCCAGGACGGGTGCGCCGGTGGCGTCGGCGACATCGATCCGCAGTTGCTGCTCGGCGGCGTCTCCCTGCGGGGAGATACGAACGCGGACGTGGGTCGCTCCCTCCGCGCTGAGGGTGACCCCGCTCCAGGCGAACGGCAGCCACATCCGCCGCTCTTGGGTACCACCCGCGTCCGTTTCGGCGTCCGGTCGCTCCAGGAGCATCAGCGGGTGCAGGGCGGCATCGAGGAGGGCCGGGTGGATCCCGAACCCGTCCCGGTCACCGGCCACCGACTCGGGCAACTCCACCTCGGCGAGCAGATCCTGACCGTGCCGCCACAGCGCCCGCAGCCCTTGGAACGCGGGGCCGTACTCGTACCCGGCGTCGGCTGCCCGTCCGTAGAAGTCGTCGACATCCACGGTCTCGGCGCCGGCAGGGGGCCATTGGCCCAGCAACTCGCCTGTGTGGGCTGCACCTTCAGGGCTCACGACTCCCTCGGCATGGCACAGCCACGGGGTACCGCTCACCTGGTCCGGGCGCGAGTACACCCGTACGTCACGTCGCCCCTGCTCGTCCGCCGCGCCCACGACCACCTGGATTTGGAGCCCTCCGGACTCGGGCAGCACCAGCGGTGCCTGCAGCATCAACTCGTCCAAGGTGGCGCAGCCCGCCTCGTCGGCGGCCCGCAGCACCCACTCGACCAGAGCCGCGCCCGGAACGAGCGTGGTGCCCGCCACCACGTGTTCGGCCAGCCACGAAAGGGCCTTGCGGGAGAGCCGTCCGGTGAGCAGATACGAGTCCGACTCGGCGAGTTCCACGCACGCGCCCAGCAACGGGTGCCCCACGGACGCCATGCCGAGATCGGCGGCGTCTCCGGTGATCCCGGCGGGCTCCTCAAGCCAGTAGTGCCGGCGCTGGAAGGCGTAGGTGGGGAGGTCGACGGTACGGGGGGTGGGGTCGGCCGGGAACCACCCGGTCCAGTCGACGTCCGCCCCGGCGGTGAAGGCGTGGGCTGCGGCGCGGGCGAGCTGGGCGGCGTCGCCGTGGTCGCGGCGGAGGGTGGGGACGACGGTGGCGGGCAGGTCGGCCCGTTCGATGGTCTCTTCCATGCCGAGATTGAGGACGGGGTGAGGGCTCGCCTCGATGAAGAGCCGGTAGCCGTCCGCGAGCAGGGCCTCGATCGTGTCCGCGAAACGGACCTGCTGACGGAGGTTGGTGACCCAGTACTCGGTGTCCAAAGCGGTGGTGTCGTCGAGGCGCTCGGCCGTCACCGTGGAGTAGAACGCCACGTCGGTGCGGGTCGGTTGGATGTCGGCCAGGCGCTCGGTGAGCAGGTCGTGGAGCTCGTCGATCTGGGGGCCGTGAGAGGCGTATCCCACGTCGATGACCCGAGCTCGCAGCCCTTGGGATTCCGCCTCGGCCACCACTGCGGCCACATGCTCGGGCGGGCCCGAAATCACCGTAGAAGAAGGCCCGTTGACGGCAGCCACGCATACGCCCGGCCGGTCGCCGATCAACTCGGCAGCCCGTTCCGGGCCCGTTCCCAGGGACGCCATGTCCCCGTGCCCCTGCAACTGCCGTAGCGCGTCACTGCGTACGGCGACGATCCGCGCCGCATCCTCCAGCGACAGCGCACCCGCCACACACGCGGCAGCCATCTCACCCTGCGAATGTCCGACCACGGCGGCCGGAACGATCCCGCAGTCCGCCCACACGGCGGCCAGGGACACCATGACGGCCCACAGCACGGGCTGCACGACCTCGACCCGGGACAGCTCCGCCCCGTCCCCGCGCAACACATCCGTCAACGACCAGTCCACGTGAGCCGAAAGAGCCCGCTCACACTCACCGATCCGCGCCGCGAACACCGGTGACTCATCAAGGAGTTGGGCGCCCATGCCCACCCACTGTGACCCCTGCCCCGGAAACACCAGCACCGGCCCGGCGCCGGAAGCGCCCTGGACGGCGCCCGCGACGACGTCCGATGAGGGCTCGCCCGCCGCCAAGGAACGTAGCCCGGCCAGGAGCGTCTCGCGGTCCTCGCCCACGACCACGGCCCGGTTCTCGAAGACCGAGCGGCTCTTGACCAGCGACCAGCCCACGTCGAGGGACGACGTGAGACGCGGGTCGGCCGTCGCGCGCTCGGCCAGGAGACCGGCCTGCGCCCGCAGCGCCTCCTCGCCCCGCGCCGACACCACCCACGGCACCACTCCGGCCGGGGACTCGCCCGTCGGGGCGGCATCCACACGCTCCGGTGCCTCGGGGGCCTCCTCCAGAATCAGATGCGCGTTCGTCCCCGAGATGCCGAACGACGACACCCCCGCACGCCGCGCCCGCTCCCCCCGCGCCCACGGAACCGGCTCGGTCAGGAGCCGTACTCCGCCGCCGTCCCACTCCACGTGCGGAGACGGCTCGTCGACGTGCAGGGTGGCCGGCAACAGCTCGTTCCGCAGGGCCATCACCATCTTGATGACACCCGCCACACCCGCGGCCGCCTGCGTGTGGCCGATGTTCGACTTGACCGAGCCGAGCCACAACGGCCGGTCCTCGCCCCTGCCCTGTCCGTACGTCGCCAGCAGCGCCTGCGCCTCGATCGGGTCGCCCAGCGTCGTACCCGTACCGTGCGCCTCGACCACGTCGACGTCGTCGGGGCCTCGGCCCGCGCCGGCCAGGGCGGCGCGGATGACCCGCTCCTGGGAGGGGCCGTTCGGGGCGGTCATGCCGTTGCTCGCGCCGTCCTGGTTCACGGCCGAGCCGCGCAGCAGGGCCAGGACGCGGTGGCCGTTGCGGCGGGCGTCGGAGAGGCGTTCCAGGACGACGAGTCCCGCCCCCTCGCCCCAGCCGGTGCCGTCTGCGGTCGCGGCGAACGGTTTGCAGCGGCCGTCGGGGGCGAGACCGCGCTGGCGCGAGAACTCCACGAACGTGTTGGGGGTCGCCATCACCGTCGCGCCGCCCGCCAGCGCGAGGTCGCACTCGCCCTGGCGCAGCGCCTGAGAGGCCAGGTGCATCGCGACGAGCGAGGAGGAGCAGGCGGTGTCCACCGTGATGGCGGGGCCTTCGAGGCCGAAGGTGTAGGCGACCCGGCCGGAGGCGACGCTCGGGGTGCTGCCGGTCATGATGCGGCCCTCGAAGCCGTCCGGCTTGCGGGCGAGGAAGCGGGAGCCGTAGTCGTCGTACATGATCCCGGTGATGACGCCGCAGGGTGTGCCGCGCAGGGTGGCGGGGTCGATGCCCGCGTGTTCGAAGGCCTGCCAGGCGGTTTCGAGGAGCAGGCGTTGCTGCGGGTCGGTGGCGGCGGCCTCGCGCGGGCTGATGCCGAAGAAGCCCGCGTCGAACCGGGCGGCGTCGTAGAGGAAGCCGCCTTCGCGGGTGTAGCTGTGGCCGGTCCGGTCGGGGTCGGGGTCGAACAGCGAGGCCGTGTCCCAGCCCCGGTCCTCGGGGAACGGGCCGATGGCGTCGGTGCCGTCGGCCACGAGCCGCCACAGCTCCTCGGGCGAGCCGACGCCCCCGGGGTAGCGGCAGGCCATGCCGACGATGGCGATGGGTTCGTCGTCGGTGGCGGCGCGCGCTCGCGGCGCGGTGTCCGCCGGCGAGGCGGGCCGGTCGGCGTCGGGCAGGAGTCCGCGCAGGTGGCGGGCGAGGGCGCCGGGGCTGGGGTGGTCGAAGACGAGGGTGGCCGGGAGGCGGATGCCGGTGGCCGTGGAGAGGCGGTTGCGCAGTTCGAGCGCGGTGAGCGAGTCGAACCCCAGCTCCTGGAAGGCACGGCCCAGTTCGATGGTGTCGGGTGAGGGGTGGGCCAGGACGGTGGCGATCTGTTCGCGGATGAGCTCGTTCAGGGCGCGGTCCCGGTCGGCGGCGGAGAGCCGGGCCAGGCGGGCACCCCATGAGGTCGACGCCCCGGGATCCGCTCCGACGCCGATCGCGCCGGCCCCGGAGGCCTTGGTGGACACCGTGGCGCGGGGCGCGGGCACCAGGTCGCGCAGCGCGGGCTGCAGCGTGCCGGTGGCGGCCTGTCCGCGCAGGACGGCGCGGTCGAAGCGGGTGGCGAGCACCGTGGCGTGCGGGACGGTGAGGGCCGCGTCGAAGAGGGCGAGGGCCCGGGTGTCGTCGAGGCCGGCCACGCCGGTGCGCCGGATGCGGGCGCGGTCGGCGTCGGCGAGCCGGGCGGCCATGCCGCCGGACGCGGACTCCCACAGGCCCCAGGCCACGGAGGTGGCGGGCAGGCCGTGGGCGCGGCGGTGCTCGGCGAGGGCGTTGAGGAAGGCGTTGGCGGCCGCGTAGTTGGCCTGGCCGCCGTTGCCGAGCACGGAGGCGCCGGAGGAGAAGAGGACGAAGGCCGACAGGTCCAGGTCGCGGGTGAGTTCGTGCAGGTGCCAGGCCGCGTCGGCCTTCGGGGCCAGGACGATGTCGAGCCGTTCGGGGGTCATCCCGGCGATGAGGCTGTCGTCGATGACACCCGCCGTGTGGACGACGGCGGTGAGCGGGTGGGTGGCGGGGATGCCGGCCAGGAGGCTGGTGAGCGCGTCGGGGTCGGTGACGTCGCAGGCGGCTGCGCGTACGTCGACGCCGTCGGCGGCGAGGTCGGCACACAACTCCGCGACACCTTCGGCGGCTTCGCCCCGGCGACCGGCGAGGAGCAGGTGGCGGGCGCCGTGTGCGGTGGCCAGGTGGCGGGCGACGGCCCGGCCGAGGCCGCCGGTTCCGCCGGTGATCAGGACGGTGCCGTCGGGGCCGATGCCGTTGAGGTTGATGCCGTTGAGGTTGAAGCCATCGGGGTCGATGCCGTTGGGGGTGGCCCCGGGACCGGTCGTGTCCGTGTGGTGCGGGGTGACGGCGAGCCGCGGTACGAGCATGGTGCCCGCGCGCAGGGCGAGTTCGTTCTCGGCGTGGGTGGCCGCCGCGGTCAGGGCGGCGGGCAGGGCGTGGCGGGAGGCCGGGTCCTGGTCGATGTCCACGAGCAGCACCCGGTCGGGCTGTTCGGCCTGGGCGGCGCGGACGAGGCCCCAGAGAGGCGCGGTGGCCAGATCGGCGGGCCCGTCCTCGGTGCGGGTGGCGACCGCGCCGCTGGTGACGATCACGAGCCGGGCGGCGGCGAGAGAGTCCGCCGCGAACCAGTCGCGCAGCAGTTGCAGGGCGTGCAGGGCGTGCGCTCGGACGCGTGCCGGGATGCGGTCCGCGCCGCCCGACTCCATGTCCGGGGCCGGGTCCGGGTCCGGGGCCGGGTCCGCGTCCGGGGCCGGGTCCGCGTCCGGGGCCGGTGCGGGGATGGGTACGAGAACGAGGTCCGGTACGGGCTCGCCCCCGGCGACCGCGGCGGTCAGGGCGGCCAGGTCCGGGTGGTGGGTGGCCGGGCCGAGCCCGGCGTCATCGGCGCCGATCACGACCCGGGTGCCGACGGCCGACCCGCTGTCGGGCAGCGGCAGTTGACGCCACTCCAGGTGGTGGAGGGGGGTGGTGGCGGGACGGGTGGAGCGCCAGCGGTCGGCGGTGATCAACCGCAGGCGCAGGGTGTCCACGGTGGCGACGGGGGCGCCCTCGGGATCGGTGAGGGCCAGTCGCAGCTGGTCGTCGCCGCGCGAGCTGAGGTGGGCCCGCAGCCGGGTCGCCCCGGTGGCGTGGAGGCGTATGTCGCTGAAGGAGAACGGCAGCCGTACGGGGGCCTCCGCGTCGTCCCCGTCGTCCTCGCCGCCCCGGTAGAGCTCGTCGACGGCGTGCAGGGCGGCGTCGAGCAGCGCGGGGTGCAGGGCGAACGCCTGGGCGTCGGCGTGCTGTTCGTCGGCGAGGACGACGTCGGCGTACAGGTCGTCGCCGTGCCGCCAGGCGGCGTGGACGGCGCGGAAGGCGGGCCCGTAACGGTAGCCCTGCGCGTCGAGCCGGTCGTACAGCGCGTCGACGTCGAGCGGGGCGGCGTCGGCGGGCGGCCAGGCCGTCGTCTCCGCGGAAGCCGTCTCGGAGGCCATCCCGGACACCGTCCTGGAGGCCGTCCCGGGAACCGGCCCCATCGTCGGCTCGGTGGCCGCTCCCGGGGCGAGGACGCCCGTGGC
Source organism: Streptomyces sp. NPDC005863 (assembly GCF_042871345.1). Lineage (NCBI taxonomy): Bacteria > Bacillati > Actinomycetota > Actinomycetes > Kitasatosporales > Streptomycetaceae > Streptomyces > Streptomyces sp. NPDC005863. Next base: position 461,224 of record NZ_JBIAII010000002.1, read on the forward strand.
GTGGCGGCGCCACCCGTACGCCCCCGCGTCGTCGCCGTCCGGGCCGAGGTCGGCGTCTTCGTCGACGGGCCGCGTGTGGACGGTGAGCGTCCGGCGCCCCGCCTCGTCCGGTGCGGCGAGGGCGAGTTGGACGTGTACGGCACCATCACCGGTCCCGGCCCCGTCACCGTCCCTCGCCCCGGAGCCCGCCTCGTCGAGCAGCAGCGGGCTCTCCAGGGTGAGGTCCTCGACCGTGTCGCAGTCGGCGTGCCGCCCCGCGAGCAGGGCGAGTTCGACGAAGGCGGTGGCGGGCAGCGGGACACCGCCCGCGATGGTGTGGTCGGCGAGCCACGGATGCGTACGCAGGGAGATCCGGCCGGCGAGCAGGAGGCCGCCGTCGGCCTGCCGGATGACGGCGGGCAGGAGCGGGTGACCGGTGTCGTGGACGTCGGCGGCGCGGGCCGGGGCAGCGGCGTCAGGGGCGGCACGCCAGTACCGCCGGCGCTGGAACCGGTAGGTGGGCAGCGGCAGTTGACGCGCCCCGGACGGGAACAGAGCCGTGAAATCGGCGGGGTGGCCGTCGGTGTGCAGCGCGGCGACGGCGCTCAGGAGCGTACGGGTCTCGTCGTGCCCGGCGCGCAGCACAGCAGTGACGGCCGGCGCCGCCTCCTCGCCATCGGCACCGCCCGCCGCATCCGGAAGGCAGTCCTGGACCATGGTGGCGAGGACGGGGTCGGGCCCCAACTCCAGGTAGCGCACCACACCTTGGTCGCCGAGGGTGCGCAGCCCGTCGTAGAAGCGCACGGGCCTGCGGACGTGCCGGACCCAGTACTCGGGGTCGGTCAGGAGCTCCGGTCCCGCCTGCTCGCCGGTGAGGTTGGAGACGACCGGCAGTGTCGGCGGGTGGAACGTCACGGTGCGGACCACGGACCGGAAGTCGTCGAGCATCGGCTCGATGAGCGGCGAGTGGAAGGCGTGGCTGACGTTGAGGCGTTTGGTCTTGAGCCCGCGTTCGCGCAGGGTCCGTTCGACGTCGGCGACGGCGGCGGCCTCCCCGGAGACGACGACGGCGGTGGGGCCGTTGACGGCCGCGAGCGACAGACGCGACTCCTCCCCCGCGATCAGCGCCAGCACGTCCTCCTCCGCGGCCTGGACGGCGAGCATGGCTCCGCCGGAGGGCAGTGCCTGCATGAGCCGGCCGCGGGCGGCCACCAGCTTGCAGGCGTCCGGCAGCGTGAAGACCCCGGCCACGTGCGCGGCGGCGATCTCGCCGACGGAGTGTCCCGTGAGGTGGGTGGGCGTGATCCCGAAGGCGGTGACCTGGCGGTACAGGGCGACTTCGAGGGCGAACAGGGCGGCCTGGGTCATACCCGTCGCGTGCAGCGCGGCCGCTTCCGCGCTGTCCTCGGACGCGAACAGGACGGGTTTCAGCGGCTGTTCGAGCAGCGGGTCCAGGTGCGCGCAGATCTCGTCGAGCGCTTGGGCGTAGGCCTCGGACTCCCCGTACAACTGGGCGCCCATGCCCGGCCGTTGACTGCCCTGCCCGGTGAAGAGGAAGGCGGTGCCGCCGGTCCTGGCCGGTCCCGCCGCGCGGGTCAGGGCGGGGTGGGAACGGTCCGCCGCGAGGGCGGTCAGGGCGGCGGCGCGCTCGGCGCTGTCGGCGCCGAGGACCACGGCGCGGTGCTCGAACAGGGTGCGGTGCAGCAGCGTCGCGCCGACGTCGGCCGTGGCGCTGTCGGGGTGGGCCGCGAGGTGCCCGGCGAGCGCGTCGGCCTGGGCGCGCAGCGCGGCGGGGGTGCGGGCGGACAGGACCCAGGGCAGGAGCGGCCGTTCGTCCAGGGCGCTCGTGGCAGCCGCCTGGACGGAGCCCGCGGCCGGCGCGGCACCGACCCGTACGACGGACCGCTGCTCCCCCTCATCCGGCCCCGCTCCCTCTACCGCCCCCGCGCCATCGCCGGAGGGCGGCTCCTCCAGGATGAGATGCGCGTTGGTCCCGGAGATGCCGAAGGAGGAGACGCCCGCACGGCGCACCCGGTCCTGCCGGGGCCACTCCACCGGCCGGGCGAGCAGCCGTACCGCGCCCGACTCCCAGTCGGCGTGCGGGGTGGGCTCGTCGGCGTACAGCGTGGCGGGCAGCGTCCCGTGCCGCAGCGCCTGGACCATTTTGATCAGTCCGGCGGCGCCCGCCGCGCCCTGCGTGTGGCCGATGTTGGACTTCACCGAACCGAGCCACAGCGGCCGGCCCTCGTGCCGCTCCTGCCCGTAGGTGGCGAGCAGCGCGTCGGCCTCGATGGGGTCGCCGAGCCGCGTCCCGGTGCCGTGCGCCTCGACCGCGTCCACCTCCGCGGGCGAGAGCCGTGCCGCGGCGAGGGCGGCGCGGATGACGCGCTGCTGGGCGGGGCCGTTGGGGGCGGTCAGGCCGTTGCTGGCACCGTCCTGGTTGACGGCGGAGCCGCGGATGACGGCGAGCACGCGGTGTCCGGCCCGGCGGGCGTCGGAGAGGCGTTCCAGTACGAGGAGTCCGGCGCCCTCGGAAAAGGCGGTGCCGTCGGCGACGGCCGCGAAGGGCTTGCAGCGGCCGTCGGCGGCCAGGCCGCGCTGACGCGAGAACTCGGTGAACACGTACGGGTTGGTCATCACCGTGACCCCGCCGGCGAGCGCCAGGTCGCACTCCCGCTGCCGCAGCGCGTGGGCCGCGAGGTGCACGGCGACCAGCGACGACGAGCAGGCCGTGTCGATCGTCACCGCCGGGCCCTCGAGTCCGAAGGTGTAGGCGAGCCGGCCCGAGAGGACGCTGGGCGCGCTGCCGGTGACGAGGTGCCCCTCGGCGGCCGGGTCGATGTGCGGGGTGCCGAAGCCGGGCAGCGCGGCGCCCGCGTACACGCCGGTGCGGCTGCCCTGCAGGGAGTGCGGGTCGATGCCCGCGCGTTCCAGCGCCTCCCAGGCGCACTCCAGGAGAAGCCGTTGCTGCGGGTCGAGGACCGCGGCCTCGCGCGGGCTGATGCCGAAGAACTCGGGGTCGAACAGGTCGGCGTCGTGGAGGAAGCCGCCCTCGCGTGCGTAGCTCGTGCCCGGGTGGTCGGGGTCGGGGTGGAAGAGCAGGTCCAGGTCCCAGCCCCGGTTGTCGGGGAAGGGGCCCAGGGCGTGGCCGCCCTCGGCGACCAGGTCCCACAGGTCCTCGGGCGTGCGGACCCCGCCGGGGTAGCGGCAGGCCGCCTCGACCACGGCCACCGGTTCCTGGCCGCGCTCCTCGGCCTCGCGCAGCCGTTGCCGGGTGGCGTGCAGGTCCGCGGAGACACGCTTGAGGTAGTCGACCAGTTTCTCTTCGCTCACCATGTGCGCTCTAGCTCCCCGCCCGTTGTCGTGGGTGTCCGGCCGGCACGCGGCTCACACCCCGAGTTCGTTGTCGATGAAGTCCAGTACCTGTTCGGCGGTGGCCGTCTCCAGCTGGTCCGCCGCGTCGTCGCCGTCCGGGGCGGTGGCGTCGCCGGCCGCGGTGAAGCGGGCGAGCAGCGCCTCCAGTCGGGCGGCGACGGCCGCTTGGTCCAGCCCCTGTGCGAGGGCGGCGGACAGCGCGTGCTCGACCCGCGCGACCTCCCGCAGGGCCTCGGCCGTCGCGTCGCCGGCCGGGGCCGGTGCCCCGTCGGGGGCGAGCCGTTCGGCCAGGTGGGCGGCGAGCGCGCGGGCCTGCGGGTAGTCGAAGACCAGGGCCGCGGGCAGCTTCAGGCCGGTCGCGGCGGCGAGCCGGTTGCGCAGTTCGACGGCGGTCAGCGAGTCGAGGCCGAGCTCCTTGAACGGCGTGTCCACCTGCACCGCGTCCGGGTCGGCGTGCCCGAGCACCCCGGCCGCGTGGGTCCGCACCACCCCGGTGAGAAGTTCGACGCGTTCGTCCGCGGTGAGGGCGGCGAGCCTGGCCGGCCAGTCGTGCGCCCCGCCGGCCGCCGCCGCGGTCGGCCGGGCGGCGGTGGGCGCGCCCTCGGCCGCCAGGGCGCGGAGTACGGCGGGCACCGCGGTGTCGGAGGCGGCCGGGATACGGGCGTCCAGGTCCAGGGCGAGCAGGTCGGGACGGCCGTGGGTACGGGCCGCGGTCAGCAGGGCGCAACCGCGGGCGGCGCTGGTCGGCTTGATGCCGTACCGGTCGATGCGCGCCCGGTCGGCGGCCGACAGCGTCCCGGTCAGACCGCTGGTGGCCTCCCACAGCCCCCACGCCACGGACAGACCGGCATGGCCGCGCACCCGGCGCCGGGCGGCGAGGGCGTCGCAATAGGCGTTGGCCGACGCGTAGTTGGCCTGGCCCGGGGTGCCGAGGGTGGAGGCGAAGGACGAGAACATCACGAACAGGCCGAGGCGCGTCTGACGTGTCGCCTCGTCCAGGTGGTGCGCGGCGGCGGCCTTGGCCGCCCACACCCGGGCGAGACTGTCCGAACTCTGCGCCCCGATCAGGGCGTTGTCCAGGACGCCGGCCGCGTGCACGACGCCGGTCAGCGGATGCGCCGGGTCGATCCCCGCGATCAGCTCGGCGACCGCTCCGGGTTCGCTGACGTCGGCCGCCGCGAAAGTGACCTCCGCACCCAACTCGCCCAGACGCGCCGCCAGTTCGTCCGCCCCTTCGGCGGAGCCGCCGCGGCGGCTCACGAGGAGCAGGTGCGCGCATTCGCCGGTGCGGGCCAGATGTTCGGCGACGGCGGCGCCGATGGTGCCGGTACCGCCGGTGACGAGGACGGTGCCCTCCGGGTCGAGCGGCGCGGGCACGTCGAGCACCAGCTTGCCGGTGTGCTTCGCCTGGCTCATGTACCGGAACGCCTCGCGGGCCCGCCCCAACGGCCGTGCGGTGACGGGCAGCGGGGCCAGCGCCCCGTCCGCAAAGAGCCCGCCGAGCCGCTCGAGCAGCTGCCCGAGCCGTTCGGGCCCGGCGTCGGCGACCAGGTCGAAGGCCCGGTACGACACTCCGGGGTGCGCCAGTGCGACGACCTCGGGCGCGCGGAGATCGCTCTTGCCCATCTCGACGAACCGTCCGCCGTCGCCGAGCAGCCGCAGCGAGGCGTCGATGAACTCACCGGCCAGGCTGTTGAGTACGACGTCCACGCCACGCCCACCGGTGGCCCGGCGGACGGTCTCCTCGAAGTCGAGGTCACGGGAAGACGCACGGTGAGCGGCATCGATGCCCATCGCGTCGAGCACAGAGTGCTTGGCGGGACTCGCCGTCGCGAAGACCTCCGCACCCAGATGCCGGGCAATTCGCACGGCCGCCATACCCACACCACCAGTACCGGCATGGATCAGCACCCGCTCCCCCGCCTTCAGGCCGGCCAGCTCCACCAACCCGTACCAAGCCGTCAGGTACGCGGCGGGCGCTGCGGCGGCCTGACGCATGTCCCAGGCCGCGGGGACGGGAGCCAGCATCCGCGCGTCGGCGACGGCCCAGGGGCCGAAGGCGCCATCGAGCATGCCCATCACCCGGTCACCGACGGACACCCGGCTGACGCCCGGCCCGACCGCGGTCACCACACCGGCGGCCTCGGTGCCCGGCACCGCGTCGGGCTCCGGATACATGCCCAACGCGATAAGGACGTCACGGAAGTTGACCCCGGCGGCGTGGACGGCGACGCGGACCTGTCCCCGCTCCAGCGGGCGCAACACCTCGTCGCACGGCTGCGCGGTGACCGCGTCCAACGTCCCGGACTCCCCGCCGACCAGCCGCCAGGCCCGAACCCCGGACGGCGCGGCCAGCTCGACGGGCGCCTCGGCACGGGCCCACCGGGGGATGAGCACCTGCCCGTCCCGCACGGCGATCTGGGGCTCCTGAGCGTCCACGGCGGCCCGCACGGCGTCCACCACGTCGCTACGGGACGACGCCTCACCGAGCGGTCCATCGATGTCGACCAGCACGAAACGGTCGGGGTGCTCCGACTGTGCGCTGCGCACCAGGCCCCAGACGGCGGCACCGGCCGGGTCCGGCGCCCGCACGACCCCGGAGTCCTCGGCGGAACCGCCCGCGTCCACCGCTCCTCGGGTCACGAACACCAACTGGGCCTGGTCGAGGCTCGGCGCGTCGAGGAAGGCCTGGACGACGGACAACACGCGGCCTGCGAGGGCGAGTTCATGAGTCTCGGCGCTGGTGGTGTCGATGGGGGCGAGCACCAGGGAGGGTGTGGGGGCGGTGGCGTCGACGAGCGCGGCCACGTCCCTGAACCGGTCCGGACGACGCCGCGCCGGGTCCGGGTCGTCGTCCCCGAGGGGCCGGTCGAGGGCCCCGAGCACGACGTGGTCGGAGGCGCCAGGTGTGTTGCCACTGCCGTCGGCCGGTACGGGCAGCGGCGACCACCGCAGTTCGTACAGCCCGTCCGTGTCTGGCGTCACGGTGGCGCGCACGGCCTCGGCGCTGGTCGACCGGAGCCGCAGCTCCGCGACGTCCACCACGGGGCCGCCGGCGGGGTCGGTCACCGTCAGGGACACCGTCTCCTCGTCGCCGCCGCCGAGTCCCGTCAGCCGGACCCGGACGGTGGTGGCCTCCGTGGCCCACAGGGAGACGCCGCTCCAAGTAAAGGGCAGGAGTACGTCGTTGCCTGCCGAGGCTGACCCCGCGCCGGCGTCTCCGTCCGCGTCCTCCTCCGAGGCTGCGTCCGCGCTCCGCTGTGCGAGCAGGGGGTGCAGGACCGCGTCCAGCAGCGCCGGGTGCACCCCGAACCCGGTGGCCGAGCCTGCCGCCTCCGGCAACTCCACCTCCGCGAGGAGCTCTTGGTCGTGCCGCCAGAGTGCCCGCAGCCCGCGGAAGGCGGACCCGTACGCGTATCCGGCGGCGGCGACGTCCTCGTAGAAGTCGCTCACGTCCATCGGCTCGGCGCCCGCAGGCGGCCACTGGCCGACCTCCCGGGCCGGCCGGGACGCCGCGTCGCGCCCGAGCTCACCGACGGCATGACACACCCATGCGCCGCCCGCGTCCGCCCCGGACGCGTCCCGCTCGGGGCGCGAGTACACGCGTACGTCACGTCGCCCCTGCTCGTCCGCCGCGCCCACGGCCACCTGGACCTGGACGCCCCCGGACGCGGGCAGCACCAGCGGCGCCTGCAGCGTCAGCTCCTCCACCGTGGCGCAGCCCGCTTCGTCGGCGGCCCGCAGCACCCACTCGACCAACGCGGCACCCGGCACGAGCGCCACCCCTGCCACCACATGCCCACCGAGCCAGCCACCACGCCCGACGGAGACGCGACCGTCGAGCACCACGCCCCCGTCGGCGAGCGCCACGACGCCGGTCAACTGCGGGTGCCCGGAGCCGACTTGGCCTGCCCCTGCCTCACGTGTCACGGAGTCGGCCAGCCAGTAACGCCGGCGCTGGAAGGCGTAGGTGGGGAGGTCGACGGTACGAGGAGTGGGGTCGGCCGGAAACCAACGGCGCCAGTCGACCTCCGCACCCGCGGTGAAGGCGAGCGCGGCGGCACGGGCCAGCTGGGTGGAGTCGCCGTGGTGACGGCGGAGGGTGGGGACGACGGTGGCGGGCACGTCCGCCCGCTCGATGGTCTCCTCCATACCGAGGCCGAGCACCGGGTGGGCACTGGCCTCGATGAAGAGCCGGTAACCGTCGGCGAGGAGGGCGTCGATCGTGTCCGAGAAACGGACCTGCTGACGGAGGTTGGTGACCCAGTACTCGGTGTCCAGGGCCGTGGTGTCCGACAGGCGCTCGGCCGTCACCGTGGAGTAGAACGCCACGTCGGTGCGGGTCGGTTCGATGTCGGCCAGGCGCTCGGTGAGGAGATCGTGGAGCTCGTCGATCTGGGGGCCGTGGGAGGCATAGCCGACGTCGATGACGCGGGCTCGTAGTCCTTGGGATTCCGCCTCGGCCACGACTGCGGCCACATGCTCGGGCGGGCCCGAAATCACCGTAGAAGACGGTCCGTTGACGGCAGCCACGCACACACCCGGCCGGTCGCCGATCAGCTCAGCAGCCTGCTCCGGACCCGCGCCCAGGGACGCCATGTCGCCGTGCCCTTGCAGCTGCCGCAGCGCGTCACTGCGTACGGCGACGATCCGCGCCGCATCCTCCAACGACAGCGCACCGGCCACACAAGCGGCCGCCATCTCACCCTGCGAATGCCCCACCACGGCGGCCGGGACGATCCCATAGTCCGCCCACACCGCGGCCAGCGACACCATCACCGTCCACAGCACCGGCTGCACGACCTCGACCCGGGACAACTCCGCCCCGTCCCCGCGCAACACATCCGTCAACGACCAGTCCACGTAAGCCGACAGCGCCCGCTCACACTCACCGATCCGCGCAGCGAACACCGGCGACTCATCAAGGAGTTGGGCACCCATCCCCACCCACTGCGACCCCTGCCCCGGAAACACCAACACCGGCCCAGGACCCACATCCCCCGCCACCCCGGACACCACATCCGCCGACGCCTCACCCGACGCCAACGCACCCAAACCCGACGTCAAGACGTCCCGGTCACGCCCCACCACGACCGCCCGGTGCTCCAGCACCGACCTCGTCGTGGCCAGCGACCAGCCGACCTCCACCGGCAGCGCCGCCGGGTCGCCCGCGACGAAATCGCCGAGCCTGCGGGCCTGTGCGCGCAGAGCGTCCTCGGTCCGCCCGGAGACCACCCACGGCACCACCCCGCCCACCGGAGCGTGCTCGGGCTGCCGCCCTTCGGGGACACCCCCACCCTCCGGCTCGGCAGGCGTCTGCTCAGGCGCCTGTTCCGGTGCCTGCTCCAGGATGAGGTGCGCGTTCGTGCCGGAGATGCCGAACGCGGAGACACCGGCGCGCCGGGGGCGGCCGGTCTCCGGCCACGGGGTGGGCTCCGTGACGACCTCGACCGCTCCCGCGTCCCAGTCCACGTGCGGGCTGAGTTCCTCGACGTGGAGCGTGGCGGGCACCAGGCCGTTGCGGAGGGCCATCACCGTCTTGATGACGCCCGCGACGCCGGCAGTCGCGTGGGTGTGGCCGATGTTGGACTTGAGGGAGCCGAGCAGCAGGGGGCGTGCGCGGTGCTGCCCGTAGGTGGCGAGGAGCGCCCCGGCCTCGATGGGGTCGCCCAGTTTGGTGCCGGTGCCGTGCGCCTCGACGGCGTCGACCTCGGCGGGGGTGAGCCGAGCGCTGTCGAGGGCGGCGCGGATCACCTGTTCCTGCGCGGTGTCGTTGGGGGCGGTCAGGCCGTTGCTCGCGCCGTCCTGGTTGACGGCCGATCCGCGGATGACGGCCAGCACGTCGTGTCCGTTGCGGCGGGCGTCGGAGAGCCGTTCCAGGAGGATCAGGCCGATGCCTTCGGAGAAGCCGGTGCCGTCGGCCGCCGCGGCGAACGGCTTGCAGCGGCCGTCGGGCGCAAGCCCCCGCTGGCGGCAGAACTCGGTGAACATCAGCGGGCTCGACAGGACGAGCACGCCGCCCGCGAGGGCCAGGTCGCACTCGCGCTGGCGCAGCGCCTGCGCCGCCAGGTGGATGGCGACGAGGGAGGCCGAGCAGGCCGTGTCGACGGTGACGGCCGGCCCTTCCAGACCGTAGGTGTAGGCCACCCGCCCCGAGATGACGCTGGTGAGGCTTCCGGTGGTGGCGTGCCCCTCGAACCCCTCGGGGATACGCGGGAGTTGGGACATGTAGTCCTCGCTGGACACCCCGGCGTAGACGCCGGTCCGACTGCCCTTGAGCGAGACCGGGTCGATCCCGGCACGCTCGAACAGCTCCCAGGACGTCTCCAGCATCAGCCTCTGCTGCGGGTCCATCGCCAGCGCCTCGCGCGGGCTGATGCCGAAGAAGTCGGCGTCGAAGGAGCCCGCGTCGTCCACGAACCCGCCGTGCCGCACATAGCTGGTGCCGTAGTGGGCCGGGTCCGGGTGGTACAGCGCCTCCAAGTCCCAGCCGCGGTCGGTGGGGAAGTCCTCGATGGCGTCCTTGCCCGCGGCCACGAGGTCCCACAGGTCCTCCGGGGACGCCACGCCGCCGGGGAACCGGCAGGCCATGCCGACCAGGGCCACCGGCTCCTGCCTGCGGTCCTCCTCCTGCACGAGGCGACGACGCGTGTCGTGGAGCTCGGTGGTCACCCTGCGCAGATACTCGACCAGTTGCTCTTCACTCGCCATGTGGGGTCACCCGGCCTTCGGAGTGGGGGTCGCGCGCGAGGTGTCGTGCCCGACACCCAGCTCGTTGTCGATGAAGTCGAAGATCTGGTCGGCGGACGCGCCCTTGAGGCGGTCGGCGGCGCCGTCGTCCTCGTCCGCTGTGGTGTTCGTGGCCCGCCACCGGGTGAGCAGTGCCTCAAGCCGCGTCGTGATCTCGTCCGTCTCGCCGTGGGACAAGGGGGACGACTCGCCGGTGAGCGCGGCCAGGGCGTTCTCCATGCGGGTCAGGTCGCTCAGCACCGATCCGGCGCCGGGCGGCGCGTCGACCGTCACCCGTGCGGGCGCGCCGGCCGCGCGCGTGCCGGTCGACTCGTCCGGCCCGGTCAGCCGCTCGCACAGGTGTCCGGCGAGGGCCGCCGGGGTCGGGTGCCGGAAGACGAGCGCGGTGGGCAGGCGGAGCCCGGTGTCCTCCACGAGCCGGTTGCGCAGTTCGACGGAGGTCAGCGAGTCCAGACCGAGCTGCTTGAAGGTGGCGTCACCCCGCAGCGCCGCCGGGTCGGTGCGGCCGAGGACCGCGGCGGCGTGGGCGCGTACGGCGTCGACGAGCAGGCGGAGCTGTTCGGCCGCGGAGAGCCCGGCCAGACGGGCGGACCAGTCCGTGGGGGGCCTGCGGTCGGCGGCGGTGCGGCGGGCCGGGGGCCGCGCCGCCGCCAGGGCGCGCAGCGGGGCGGGCAGCGCAGCGGGCACCGGGGCGGCGTCCTCGCCGGCCAGGGCGCCGCCGAAGGCCGGGCGGACGCCGAAGAGGGGGCGGCCGCCGTGCGCGCGTGCGGCGTCGAGGAGGGTGGGGATGCGGCCGGGGGGTGTGCCCTTGATGTGGGAGCTGGGGCCGCGGTCAGAGACGGAGGCGGGGGCGCTCGGGGGGCCGTACGCCAAGGCCACGCCCGTCGTGTCGGCGCAGTGCCGTCGCAGGGCGAGGGCCTCGCGGAACGCGTCGGCCGCGGCGTCCGCAGCGGACCGGTGGACTCCCACGGAGGCGCCGGCCGGGAAGAGGACGGCGAAAAGGGCCAGTGGCCGGTCGGCGGCGGTGGCCTGCGCGGCCGCGCGGTGCAGGGCGGCCGTGACGCCGGCGCTCGCGGCCCAGGCCTCGGCGAAGGTGGGGGCCGGGGTGCCCGCGGCGGGGGCGGCGGCGGTGACGTGGATGACGCCGGTGAGGGGGTGGTCGGAGGGCGTCGCGGCGAGAGCTTCGGTGAGGGCGGCCGGGTCGGACGGGTCGGCTTCGATGACGCGCACGGTGGCGTCGCCGGAGCTCAACTCTCGTACCAGCGCCTCCAATTCTTTTGCTCCCGACGCCTCCGCATAGGAGTCGGTCAGCAGCAACAGATGCTTGCACTCCCCGGCCCGTACGAGGTGTTCCGCGACGGCGGCGAGCGGAGCCCCCGCAGACCCGGCCCACCCGGCCCACCCGGCCCACCCGGCCGACCCGGCGATCAGCAAGGTGCCGTCCGGGTCGAGGGCCCGCCCTTCGCCGTCCGCGACGCCCGTGGCCGCGAGTCGCGGTACGAGGATGTCCCCCGCGCGCAAGGCGAGTTGCGGCTCGTCGGCGGCGAGAGCCACGCTCACGGCGCGCTCCAGGTCGGAGCCCGGGCCGCCCTCCCCCGCCCTCGCGCCGTCGACGCCCGTGTCAACGAGGAGGAAGCGCCCCGGGTACGTCGACCGGGCGGCCTCGACGACCCCTCGTACGGCGGCGACCGCCGGAACGGGCAGCCGACCGTCGCCCACCGCGACCGCGCCACGCGTCACGAACACCAGCGGGACGTCGGCGAACCGTGCGTCGCCGGCCCAGCGTTCGACGAGGTCGTCGGCCCACCGCGCCGCAGCCAGCCCGGCCCGGACCTCCTCGCCCACGTCAGCCGCACCGGCCGCACCGGACGTGTCAGCCGTATCGACCACATCAGCCGTACCTACCGCACCGTCCGCACCGACCCCACCACCCACGAAGCCCGCGTCGGCCACGGGAACATCGACCAGAACCGCAGAGGGCACAGGCGGCACCCCACCTTCGACCGCCGCAACCAGCGCCCCCAGGGACTCGTACCCGCCCTCCCCCAAGACCGCCCAGCCGGACGCGCCACCCGTCCTCGCACCGTCCGCCCCGGCCCCGGACGCCGGCGCCGTCGCCCCCGGCACCCACCGAAGCTCGTACAGGTCGGACACGCGTCCACCCGCGGCCCGTACGTCCCGGGCGCCCGCCGCCACGAGGACCAGGCCCTCGCACGTCAGCACCTCCGCACCGGCCGGGTCGCTCACAGCGACCCGCCAGGTCCGACCCCCCTCGCCCGGCGTCCCGGCCGGCTCGTCGTCCAGCGGCGTGAGGCGGACCCGTACGGACGTGGCGCCCGTGGCCCACAGGGAAACCCCCGTCAGGGCGAACGGCATCCACACCTTGCCGGTGTCCCCGCCCTCGCGTCCGTCCGGGCGGTCCCCGAGCAGCGCCGGATGCAGCGCCGCGTCGAGCAGCGCCGGATGGATGCCGAACCCGGCCGCGTCCGGGGCCTCTTGGGGCAGCGCAGCTTCCGCAAACAGTTCGGCGCCCCGTCGCCACACCGCACGTACCCCCGTATAGGCGGGTCCGTACCCGACGCCGGCATCCGCTGCCCGCTCGTAGAAACCGGTCAGGTCGACGGGCTCGGTACCGGCCGGCGGCCACGCCTCAACCCCGGAGCCCTCACCACCCGGACCCGTGGGGCCTCCCATGGCCGCCCGCACGGGCTCCACCACCAGTTGACCGTCCGCGTGGCAGGTCCAGGGCGCACCGCCCCCGTCGGGACCGGCCGCGTCCTCGGGGCGGGCGTAGACGTGCAGTTCACGGTGGCCGTCCCTGGCGTCCGCCGGGCCCACCACGATCTGCACCTGTACGCCCGCGTCCTCCGGCAACGTCAGCGGAGCCCGGAGCGTGAGGTCCTCGACGCCCGCACACCCGGCTTCGTCGGCGGCGCGCAGCGCCCACTCCGCGAGTACCGACGCGGGCACGACGGGCGTGCCGAGAAGGGTGTGCTGGGCAAGCCAGGGATGGCTGTGGCGTCCGATACGGCCGGTGAGCAACCGTACGTCGCCGTCGGCGAGTTCGGCGGCCGCGCCGAGCAGTGGATGCCCGGCCGGGGCGAGACCGAGCCCGGCGACATCCTGGCCGCCCGCGGGCGCCTCCAACCAGTAGCGGCGCCGCTGGAAGGCGTACGTGGGGAGCTCGATGCCGGACGCCCCGGCGGCCGGGAACCAGTCCTCCCACCTGACCGCGCACCCGGCACCGAAGGCCTGCGCCAGGGAGAGGGTCAGGCGGTCCAGGCCGCCGTCGTCGCGTCGCAGCGTCGGCACGGTGACCGCGGCGGCCCCGGCCTCCTCGAAGGTCTCCTGCAGGCCCAGGGTGAGGACCGGGTGGCTGCTGGACTCGACGAAGACCCGGTGCCCGTCCGCGAGGAGCGCGCCGACGGCGTCGGCGAACCGGACCGGCTGCCGCAGATTGGTGATCCAGTAGTCGGTGTCGAGACCTGTGGTGTCGACGCGGGTGCCGGTCACGGCCGAGTAGAACGCCACGGGCGCGGCGACGGGGCGGACACCCGCCAGGGTGCGGGTCAGTTCGTCGGCGATGGCGTCGACTTGGGGACTGTGGGAGGCGTAGTCGACATCGATGACACGGCCTCGCAGACCGCGCGCCTCGGCGTCGGCGACGACGGCGGCGACCTGCTGCGGGGGCCCCGAAATCACCGTGGAGGACGGCCCGTTGACGGCGGCGACGCCCACACCGTCCTGGCCGGCGATCAGCTCGGCGGCCCGCCCCTGCCCCGCTCCGAGCGAGGCCATGGCGCCCCCACCCGAGAGCTGCCGCAGCGCCTGGCTGCGCAGGGCCACGATTTTGGCCCCGTCCTCCAGGGTGAGCGCTCCGGCGACGACGGCCGCCGCGATCTCGCCCTGGGAGTGGCCGACGACCGCGGCGGGCGTGACGCCGTGATCGGCCCACACAGCGGCGAGGGACACCATGACGGCCCACAGCACCGGCTGCACGACCTCGACCCGGGACAGCTCACTCCCGTCCCCACGCAGCACGTCCGTCAGGGTCCAGTCCACGTAGGCCGACAGCGCCTGCTCGCACTCACCAATCCGTGCCGCGAACACCGGTGACTCGTCGAGGAGTTGGGCGCCCATGCCCACCCACTGCGACCCCTGCCCCGGAAACACCAACACCGGCCCAGGACCCACATCCCCGGCCACCCCGGACACCACATCCGCCGACGCCTCACCCGAAGCGAGTGCGCCCAAGCCGGCCGTCAGCGCCGCACGGTCGCGCCCCACCACCACGGCCCGGTGCTCGAAGACCGCCCGCGTGGTGACGAGCGCCCGCCCCACCTGTGTCGCCGTCGCATCCGGGTGCGCCGCCACGAACTCGCCCAGTCGGGCGGCCTGTTCGCGCAGCGCCGTCGCGGAGCGTCCGGAGACCACCCACGGCAGCGCGGCACGGTCCGCCGCGTCCCGGCCCGTCTCCGAAGACCGGTCATCCTGCGCCTTCCCGGGCGCTCCCTCGGGGATCTCCTCAATGACCAGGTGTGCGTTCGTACCCGAGATGCCGAAGGAGGAGACCGCCGCCCGGCGCGGTCGTCCGCCGCGCGGCCACGCGACGGGTTCGGTCAGCAGCCGGACCGCGCCCGACGACCAGTCGACATGTCCGCTCGGCTCGTCCACGTGCAGCGTGGCCGGCAACTCCCCGTGGTGCAGGGCCATCACCATCTTGATGACGCCCGCCACACCCGCGGCCGCCTGCGTGTGACCGATGTTCGACTTCACCGAACCCAGCCACAACGGCCGGTCCTCGGCCCTGCCCCGCCCATACGTCGCCAGCAGCGCCTGCGCCTCGATCGGATCGCCCAGCGTCGTCCCCGTACCGTGCGCCTCGACCACGTCGACCTCGTCCGCGGCGAGGCGGGCGTCAGCGAGGGCGGCGCGGATGACGCGTTGCTGGGAGGGGCCGTTGGGGGCGGTCAGGCCGTTGCTCGCGCCGTCCTGGTTGATCGCGGAACCCCGCACCGCCGCCAGCACGCGGTGGCCGTTGCGCCGCGCGGCCGAGAGCCGTTCGAGGAGGACGAGCCCCACGCCCTCGGCCCATCCCGTGCCGTCGGCGCCCTCGGCGAACGGCTTGCAGCGGCCGTCGGGCGCCAGACCCCGCTGGCGCGAGAACTCGGTGAACATGCCGGGCGTGGCCAGGACGGTGGCGCCGCCGGCCAGGGCCAGCTCGCACTCGCCGTTCCGCAGCGCCCGCGCCGCCAGGTGAAGCGTGACCAGGGACGACGAGCAGGCGGTGTCCACCGTCAGGGCGGGCCCCTCCAGGCCGAAGCTGAACGAGAGGCGGCCGGAGGCGACACTCGGGGTGCTGCCGGTCAGCAGATAGCCGTCGGTGGACTGGGACGGTTCGTGGAGCCGGGGCCCGTAGTCCTGTCCCGTCATGCCGACGAAGACGCCGGTGGGGCTGCCCTTGAGCGTCCGCGGGTCCAGGCCCGCCCGCTCGAAGGCCTCCCAGGCACATTCGAGGAGCAGCCGCTGCTGCGGGTCGACGGCCAGCGCCTCGCGCGGGCTGATGTCGAAGAACTCGGCGTCGAAGTCGGCGGCGTCGTAGAGGAATCCGCCCTGACGCGTACTGCTCGTGCCCGACCGGTCGGCGTCGGGGTGGAACAGGCGCTCCAGGTCCCAGCCGCGGTCGGTGGGGAACGCGCCGACCGCGTCGGTGCCGTCGGCGACCAGCCGCCACAGGTCCTCCGGTGACGTGGCGCCGCCCGGGTAGCGGCAGCTCATGGCGACGATGACGACGGGGTCCTCGTCGATGGCGGCGTCGCCGTTGGGAGCCGGCGGGGTGGTGGCGGCGGGGGCGGGTGTGCCGATGACTTCGGCGCGCAGGTGCGCGGCCACGGCCAAGGGCGTCGGGTGGTCGAAGGTCAGGGTGGCGGGCAGGGGCAGGCCGGTCGCCGAGCCGAGCCGCTCGCTCAGCTCGGCGGCGGCCATCGAGTCGAAGCCCAACTGTTTGAAGGTACGGGCGGTTTCGACCGTGCCCGAGCCGGAGCCGAGCACGGCGGCCACGTGGTGGGCGACCAGCCCGAGCAGGGTGCGTTCCTGGTCGGCGACCGTGAGCGGGGCGAGCCGTCCGGCGAGCTCGGCCCGCGCCCCGCCCGTCGCCGGGGTCATACCCCCGGGCTCCGCCTCATCCGTGGCCTCGGAGATCTCCGGGGTCCCGTCCGGCCAGTACCGCTCGCGCTGGAAGGCGTATGTGGGAAGGCTCAGGCGAGCGCCGGCGACGGCGCGGTCCCGGTATGCGGGAGGGAGGTCCCCGTACGCGGGAGGGAGGTCCCCGTACGCGGGGGTGAGGTTCCCGTACGCGGAAGTGCGGCCGACGTACGCGGGCGTGAAGTCGACGTCGGCGCCGCGCACGTACGCCTGCGCCAGGGCCGTCATGAACGTGGTCGCCTCGTCGCGCCCGCGGCGGCACACGGCGACCGCCGCGGGGCGGGGGCGGCTCGGGTCCTGGGACGGCGTGGGGAAGCACGCGCGGGCCATCGCACAGAGCGGCGCGTCCGGACCGAGCTCGACGAAGGTGGACACGCCGGCCTCGTACAACTCCCGTATGCCGGAGAGGAATTGGACGGGCTCCCGAGCGTGCCGCGCCCAGTACTCGGGGTCGGCGTACTCGGCTCCGGAGACGGGCCGCCCCGTGATGTTGGAGATCACGGGGAGGGTGGGGGCGCTGAAGGTGAGGCGGGCGGCGACGGCGCGGAGTTCGTCGAGGACCGGATCCATGTGCGGCGAGTGGAAGGCGTGGCTGACCTTCAGTCGGTGGGCCTTGCGGCCGCGCGCCCGCCAGGTGGCGGTCAGTTCGTCGACGGTGTCGCGGTCCCCGGAGACCACGACGGAGTCCGGGCCGTTGACGGCGGCGAGGGTGACGTGCTCCTCCTGCCCGGCGAGCAGTTCGGCCACCTCGTCCGGGCTCCCCTGCCAGGCGGCCATCGCGCCGGGCGCCCGTACGGTCTGCATCAGCCGGCCGCGGGCGGCGACCAGAGCGCTCGCGTCGGACAGGGAGAGGGCGCCGGCGACATGGGCGGCGGTGATCTCGCCGACGGAGTGGCCGAGGACGTGGTCGGGCCGCAGCCCGAAGGACTCCACCAGGCGGTACAGGCTCGTCTCGATCGCGAAGAGCGCGGGCTGGGTGTACGCGGTCCGGTCGAGAAGGGAGAGGTGTGCGGGGTCCTCGCCGAGGACGACCTCGCGCAGGGGGTGGTCCAGATGGCCGTCGAGCGCGGCGAAGGCTTCGTCGAGGGCGTCGGCGAAGACGGGGAAGGCGGCGTACAAGTCGCGTCCCATT
Source organism: Streptomyces sp. NPDC005863 (assembly GCF_042871345.1). NCBI lineage: Bacteria > Bacillati > Actinomycetota > Actinomycetes > Kitasatosporales > Streptomycetaceae > Streptomyces > Streptomyces sp. NPDC005863. The sequence goes on from NZ_JBIAII010000002.1 coordinate 478,664, forward strand.
CCGGCCCGTTGGGCACCTTGCCCGCTGAACAGGAAGGCGACCTTCCCGTCCTCATCTGCCTCACCTCGAATGACGGACGGGGTGTCCGCCCCCGCGGCGAGCGCGTCGAGGGAGCCGGCCAGTCCGTCGGTGTCACGGCCGAGCACGACTGCGCGGTGGCCGAGGGGCGTACGGGTGCGGGCCAGCGCGTGCCCGACCCGCGACGGGTCGGGGGCGGCGGGGAGTCCGCGCAGATGCTCGCGCAACCGCCCGGCCTGGGCCCGCAACGCGACACCACTGTGGGCGCTCACGGGCCAGGGGGTGGGCGGGGCCGCCGCGGTGCCCCGGGGGTTGTCGGACCTCGGTGCGCCACCCTCCCCCGCCCCCGGCGCCTCCGCCAGCACCACGTGGCAGTTCGTGCCGCCCATGCCGAATGAGGACACCCCTGCCGTCAGGGGTTCCTCGGGGTGCGGCCAGGCCGCCGGTTCCCGCTGGACCCGCAGGCCGAGGTCGGTCAGCGGGATGGCTGGATTCGGTTCGGTGAAGTTCAGGCTCGGCGCCAGCCGCCTGTGGTGGATGCTCAGCGCGGTCTTGAGCAGCCCGACGACGCCGGCGGCGGCTTCGAGGTGGCCGACGTTCGTCTTGGCGGAGCCGACCGCGAGCGGCGCCGTACGCGCCCCGTCCTGTCCGAGCGCGGCGCCGAGCGCGGCTGCCTCGACGGGGTCCCCGACGGGCGTGCCGGTGCCGTGCAGTTCGACGTACTGGATCCGGTCCGGTGTCACCCCGGCCCGGTGGCAGGCCAGCCGCACCACGTCGCGCTGCGCCTGCCCGCTGGGCCGGGTGAGTCCTTCGGTCGCGCCGTCGCTGTTGACGGCGCTCCCCCGGATCACGCAGTACACGGTGTCGCCGTCGCGGCGCGCCGCCGCCAGCGACTTGAGCACCACGAGTCCCCCGCCCTCGCCCCGTACGAAGCCGTCGGCACGGGCGTCGAACGTGTGGCAGCGCCCCGTCGCGGAGAGCCCGCCGAAGCGGGCCTCGGCCAGCTCGGTGGAGTGCGGCGAGCAGATGAGGCTGACGCCGCCGGCGAACGCCGTCTCGCTCTCGCCGCCGCGGATGCTCTCGCAGGCCAGGTGCACGGCGACGAGCGAGGAGGACTGCGCGGTGTCGACGGTCAGACTCGGCCCCGCCAAGCCGTACGTGTACGAGATGCGGTTGGCCAGAATGCTGCGGTGCACGCCGGTCATGGTGTGCCGGGTGACGGCCGCTTCGGTCCCGCGGTCGAGGACGTGGGCGTAGTCGTCCCAGAAGGCACCGACGAAGACTCCGGTGCTGCTGCGCGCCAGGTGAGCGGGCCGGATCCCCGCGTCTTCCAGGGCCTCCCAGCTCAGTTCGAGGAGCAGCCGCTGCTGGGGGTCCATCGCCGCGGCCTCACGCGGGCTGACACGGAAGAACGCCGCGTCGAATCCGTCGATCCGGTCCAGGTAGCCGCCGGGTCCCCGGAGTCCGGAGTCGACCCGCCGCCGCTCGGGCGGCGCGTCACGCACGGCGTCGCGCCCCTCGCTCAACAGCCGCCAGAACGCCGCCGGGTCGCCCGCGCCGGGCAGCCGGCAGGCCATTCCGACCACCGCGACCGGCTCAGGCCCGACACCCGCACCGGACCCGGACCCGGATTCGGACCCAGCCCCGTGCCCCGAGGCCATCACGTCAGCCGCGGTCGACGTCGGAACAACTGGCTGCCACAAGACATCAACGGCGCTCCCGGTCCGAAATCGGAGATCGCTACGAGTACGGCTCATCGTGGGCGGGCTCTCTAAAGGCGAACCAAACCGCGGCTAGCCGCCTGCCGCTTTAGACCCGCGCTATGCGCTGCGGCCAGCATCGGGGGCGGGCGGCGCGCGTTGCCCGGGGCCGCGCGGCCCCGACGGCGGCGCCGCGGGCCCCGGCGGCGTGCCGTCCGGCCGGGCCCGGCAGCGCGCCGGCGGCGGAGCGGGACGAGAGGGAGTGCGATGGACAGGGGCACGGCGCAGGCGACGCGGAAGACCGGGGCAGGAGTGTGGCTGCGGCGGTACCACGGCTCAGCGGCGGCACCGGTGAGGCTGGTCTGCCTTCCGTTCGCGGGCGGTTCGGCCAGCTACTTCTTCGGGCTCTCCGCCCTGCTCTCGCCCGGCGTCGAGGTCCTGTCCGTGCAGTATCCGGGGCGGCAGGACCGGCACAGGGAGCCGTGCCTGGACTCGGTGGCCGCCCTCGCCGACGGCGTGACGGGCCAACTGCCGTGCGACGGAAAGCCGTTCGCCCTGTTCGGGCACAGCCTGGGCGCCATCGTGGCCTTCGAGGTGACGCGACGCCTGCGACACAGGCCGAGCCCCGGCCTGCCCACGCACCTGTTCGTCTCCGGTGGACTCGCCCGCCCCTACCGGCCGGACGACGGGTCGGCGGTGTTCGGTGACGCGGACCTCCTGGCTCACCTGCGCGCGATGGGCGGAACCGACGAGCGGTTCTTCGGCAGCCCCGAACTGCAGGAGCTGATCCTGCCCGCGCTGCGCGCCGACTACCGCGCCGTGGGCTCGTACGAAGCACCCGGCCCCGAGCGTCTCGACTGCCCGATCACGGCGCTGATCGGGGACGCCGACGAGCGGACCACGCCCCAGGAGGCCGCCACCTGGCAGGAGCGGACCACCGCGGACTTCGCTCTGCGGGTGCTGCCCGGCGGGCACTTCTATCTGAACGAGTGCCAGGACGAGGTGGCCGCCATCGTCAGGACGGCGCTGGCGACGGTCACCGGGACCTGACGCCGCGACACACGGGCGGTGGACAAACCCCTGGCGTGCTCCGCCGAGGGAAATCGGAGCACGCCAGGTTGGACCGAACGCGGCAGCCGGGGGGACCGTAGCCGCGCGCGGTCGCTCTTGCCCCCTCAGGGCTTGCTCAGGGCTTGCCCCCTTTGGGACCCCGCGCCCCTGCGGGGGAATGAGGGGCGCGGGGGTCGCACCCGGCGGCCGTGGCCGCCGCGTACGACGTCTGGTGCAGGGGGCGGGAGGTGCCCCGCCCCCTGGGTGTGCGGCCGAATCAGGGCCGCAGATCTTCGAGGCAGTACAGCGCCTCGTCCAGCGTGGCCGCGAAGTCCATCTCCGGATCGTTCGCCCAGTCCATGGAGATCTGCAGCATCACTCCGAACACGGCCCCGGTGTAGGCCCGCACCGCGGGGTCCCGCGGGTCGCGGCCGGCCCGTTTGGCCACCTGTTCGCTCATCAGCTGCATGGTCTGGCCGATGTTGCCCAGGCTGGCCCCCCAGAGCTCCGGCTCGTTGAGGATGAGCACGAAGCGCTCGCGCTGCAGGGCCAGTTCCTGTTCCGGGATGTCCTTCAGCATCGACCGGATGGCCTGTCGTTCGGCCTGGATCGGCGTCAGGTCGGGCGACTGGGCCTGGAACATCATCGCGAAGGGCAGATCGTAGTCGTGCGAGAAGACCAGGTCCTGCTTGGTCGCGAAGTAGCGGAAGACGGTGCTGGGGGCGACCTCGGCTGCTTCGGCGATCTGCTCGATGGTCGTGGCGGAGTACCCCTGTTCCCTGAACAGGCGCACCGCCTCCCGCTGGATCGCGGCCTTCGTGCGGGCCTTCTTGCGTTCTCTCAGTCCAGGCACGGCTTTGCCCTGGTCAGACTGCGTCTGCGGCTTCATGCTCAGATTCTGCTGTCTTGGTGGTGCTCTGACCAACATGGCGTGGCAGCCACACCACGGCCAGCAGCACCCCGAGCAGCCCCAGGCCTCCGGAGACCACCAGGACCACGTCCAGGGCGTGGACGTACGCCGCGCGCACCGAGTCGCCGAGCGCGGAGGACTTGATCGCCTTGGCGACCGCGAGGCCTCCGAAGACGGAGTCCTTGACCGCGCCGTGCGCCTGCTCGGGCACCCCGTCGAGGTCGAGCTTGCTGCGGTAGCCGGAGTTGAGGATGGAACCGAGGATGGCCGCGCCGAAGCTGCCGCCGAGGGTACGGATGGACTGGTTGACGCCGGATCCGACGCCCGCGGAGTCCTCCGACAGTGCGCCGAGGGCCGCGTCCATGGCGGTCGGCAGGGCGATGCCGAGGCCGAGTCCGTACGCCGCCGTCCACGCGGCGGCGAGGCCCGTGCCACTGTCGGTTGCGGTGGTCGCGCCGTAGAAGAGCCCGGCGGCCAGCAGCGCGAAGCCGAGTCCGACGGCGGTCTTCGGGCCGAGCCCCTTGGCGATCTTGTTGGCGACCGTCACGCCCACGAGCAGGCCGCCGACCATCGGCAGGAGCCGGAAGCCGCTGCCCATCGCGTCGGTGCCGAGGACCGCCTGGTAGTACTGCGGCATCGTGAACAGCACGCCGAACATCGTGAAGTTGATGACCGTGCCGAGCATGGTGCCCGAGGTGAAGCGTGCGGAGCGGAACAGCGACAGGTCGACCAGGGGGTCGGCCACCCGCTTCTCCCAGAACACGAAGAGCACGATGGCGAGCATGCCGCCGAGGGTCGGCACCAGGGTGGTGACGTCCGTCCAGCCCTTCTCGCCGCCCTGGATCACGCCGTACGTCATCGCGGCCAGACCCACGCTGGAGAACACCAGGCCGCCCACGTCGAACGGCTTGGCCTCCTTGGCCTTGGACTCCGGAAGCCAGGCCGAGACCGCGAGGAAGGCGAGGATCACGACCGGCACGTTGATCAGGAAGACCGAGCCCCACCAGAAGTGGTTGAGCAGGTAGCCGCCCAGGATCGGGCCGAGCGGATAGGCCAGCATCGCCGCGCCGGCCACCGCGCCGATGGCCTTCGGCCGCTCCTCGTCGGAGAACATGACCGGCAGCAGCGACAGCGTGGTCGGCATGATCAGCGCGGCCCCGAGGCCGAGCACCGCACGCGCGCCGATGAACGTGCCGGACGCCGTGGCGTAGGCACAGGCCAGCGAGCTGATGCCGAAGATCACCAGGGCGGCGAGCAGCACCTTCTTGCGCCCGAACCGGTCACCGAGCATGCCCGCCGGGATCATGCCGGCCGCGAAGACCAGCGTGTACGACGTCACGAACCACTGCAGCTCGACGTTGTTCGCACCCAGATCGTCGGCCATGGCCGGCAGCGCCAGGCTCAGGATCGTCACGTCGAAGCCCACGACCATCGACGCGAGGACGAGAGCTCCGACGGCCCACCACCGCCGCGCACCCACATCTGACACGAGAGTCGACCTCCTAAAGAGAGCTCAATATCTAGTCGGAGCCTACTCTCATTTTTTTCGCCTGGGTACCACCCGGGGCGGAAGTAGGGGTGGGCGGCCGGGCGCCTTAGGGGCTGTTAAGGGGCCGGGGTGGGGTTGTGACGCCGCGTGGCGCGCCGTGACGCTGAGGGCGTGACGAAGAACGCGACGACCAAGAAGCCCCCGACGGTGAACAAGACCGTCGCCCCCGAGCCCAGCGACATCGGCCACTACTACGACCACAAGGTCTTCGATCTGATGACTCAGCTCGGGGACGGCAATCTGCACTACGGCTACTGGTTCGACGGCGGCGCCCAGGAGGCCACGTTCGACGAGGCCATGGTCCAGATGACGGACGAGATGATCCGGCGCCTCGACCCCGCCCCCGGCGACCGCGTCCTGGACATCGGCTGCGGCAACGGCACCCCGGCCATGCAGCTGGCGCGCGCCCGCGACGTCGAGGTGGTCGGCATCTCCGTCAGCGCCCGCCAGGTCGAGCGCGGCAACCGCCGGGCGCGCGAGGCCGGCCTCGCCGACCGTGTCCGCTTCGAGCAGGTGGACGCCATGAACCTGCCGTTCGACGACGGGTCCTTCGACCACTGCTGGGCCCTGGAGTCGATGCTCCACATGCCCGACAAGCAGCGCGTCCTCAGCGAGGCCCTGCGCGTGGTGAAGCCCGGCGCGCGGATGCCGATCGCCGACATGGTCTACCTCAACCCCGACCCCGCCAGGGCACGGACCGCCACCGTCAGCGACACCACCATCTACGCCGCGCTCACCGACATCGGGGACTACCCCGACATCTTCCGCGCGGCCGGCTGGACGGTCCTCGAACTGACCGACATCACCGCCGAGACGGCCAAGACGTACGACGGTTACGTCGAGTGGATCCGCGCCCACCGGGACGAGTACGTCGACATCATCGGCGTCGAGGGCTACGAACTCTTCCTGCACAACCAGGCGGCCCTCGGCAAGATGCCCGAGCTCGGGTACATCTTCGCCACCGCACAGCGCCCCTGACCCCGCGCCCGCTCCCCACCCCGAGGGTCCGCCCGTGAAGAACCTCCGCATCCCCGTGTCGACCACCGTCTCCCTCAACGTCCGGCACCGGCCCGCGGGCGGCTCCGGGCCCACGGGCCGCCCGTACCTGCTGCTGCACGGCATGCTCTCGAACGCCCGCATGTGGGACGAGGTCGCCGAGCGCGTCGCCGCCGCCGGACATCCGGTCTACGCCGTCGACCACCGCGGTCACGGCGAGTCGGACGCGCCGCCGGACGGCTACGAGAACGCGGCCGTCGTCGGGGACCTGGTCGAGGCGGTCAGCTCCCTGGACCTGGCCGGCGCGCTGGTCGCCGGCCACTCCTGGGGCGCGCACCTCGCGCTGCGCCTGACGGCCGAGCGACCCGACCTGGTCGCGGGCCTGGTGCTGATCGACGGCGGGTGGTACGAGTTCGACGGGCCGGTGATGCGCGCATTCTGGGAACGCACCGCCGATGTCGTACGGGGCGCACAGCAGGGCACGACCAGCGCGGCCGACATGCGCGCCTACCTCCGGGCCACCCACCCCGAGTGGTCGGACATCTCGATCGAGGCGCGCCTCGCCGACTACCGCGTCGGGCCGGACGGGCTGCTCATCCCGCGCCTCACCTCGGAGCAGGTCATGTCGATCGTCGCGAGCCTGCAGCGGGAGGCCCCCGCGGACTGGTACCCGAAGATCGGCGTGCCGGTCCGGCTGCTGCCCATCATCCCGGCCATTCCCCGGCTGTCCGATCAGGTGCGCGCCTGGGTGGCCGCCGCCGAGGAGTCCCTGGAGCGGGTGACCGTGCGCTGGTACCCGGGCTCCGACCACGATCTGCACGCCGGGGCGCCCGACGCGATCGCCGCCGACCTTCTGGCGCTGGCCCGCGACGCGGCACCGCCGACGACGTGAGCGCGCCGCACGTCCGGTCGGCAAGGCGGGGGTTAGACCCGCTTAAGCAGCCGCGGCGACCCTGGCAGCGACAGGGTGCGGTCCGCTCCTGCCCGCCCGGTCCCACTCGGTCCCGCCTGAGGCTTCACGCGCGAGAACAGGAAGGCTGACCATTCCCGTGGCGAACGAAGAGAAGCTCGTCGAATACCTCAAGTGGACGACCGCCGAGCTGCACCGGACGCAGCAGCAGTTGCGTGAGTCCGAGGCCGCGCGGCACGAGCCCGTCGCCGTGGTCTCCATGGCCTGTCGGCTTCCGGGCAAGACCCGCACCCCGGACGACCTGTGGGACCTGGTCTCCGAGGGACGCGACGCCGTCACCGGTTTCCCCGACGACCGCGCCTGGGAGCTCCCCGACGAGCCCCCGTACACCGCGCTCGGCGGCTTCCTGGACGACGCGGCGGGCTTCGACGCGGGCTTCTTCGACATCGGCGAGAACGAGGCCGTGGCCACCGAGCCGCTGCAGCGCCTCATGCTCCACCTCGCCTGGGAGACCGTCGAACGGGGCCGCATCGCCCCGCACGCGCTGCGCTCCACCCTCACCGGCGTCTACGTCGGCGCCACCGGACACGATTACGCGACCCGTCTGGACACCGCGCCCGAGGAGCTGCTGCCCTACCTCGGCGGCGGCACGTCCGGCAGCCTCGTCTCCGGACGCATCGCCTACGCCCTCGGTCTTGAGGGGCCCGCCATCAGCGTGGACACCGCCTGCTCGTCCTCGCTGGTCGCGATCCATCTGGCCTGTCAGGCGCTGCGGCGCGGGGAGTGCCGTCTCGCGCTGGCCGGCGGCGGCACCGTGATGTCGACACCGCACACCTTCCACGCCTTCGCCCATCAGAAGTCCCTGTCCGCGGACGGGCGTTGCAAGCCGTTCGCCGCCGCGGCGGACGGCATGGGCCTGGGCGAAGGGGTCGGGCTCGTCCTCCTCGAACGGCTCAGCGACGCGCGACGCGAGGGGCACCCCGTGCTCGCCGTCATCCGCGGCTCCGCGGTGAACCAGGACGGCGCCGGATACGGTCTCGCCGCCCCCAACGGCCCCTCCCAGCAACAGGTGATCCGCGCCGCCCTCGCCGACGCCCGGCTCGCCCCGGACCAGGTCGACGCCGTCGAGGCACACGGCACGGGCACGCCCATCGGCGACGCCATCGAGGTGCAGGCCCTGCTCGCCACGTACGGGGCCGGCAGGACCGCGGACCGGCCGCTGTGGCTCGGCTCCGTCAAGTCGAACACCGGGCACACGCAGGGCGCCGCCGGTACCGCGGCCGTCATCAAGATGGTCCAGGCGCTGCGGCACGACACCCTGCCGCCCACGCTCCACGTGGACCGCCCCACCCCTCTCGCGGCCTGGAAGAAGGGCGGGGTCCGCCTGCTCACGGAGGCGGTGGCGTGGCCGCGCCGCGAGGAGCCCCGCCGGGTCGGCGTCTCGGCGTTCGCCACCTCCGGCACGAACGCCCACCTGATCCTGGAGGAGCCGCCGCTCCCCGAACCGGCGGCCGATCCCGCCCCCGAACCGCCCGTGGTGGCCTGGGCGTTGTCGGCGCGCACCCCCGAGGCGCTCAGGACCCTGGCGCAGTCCCTGGTCACCCACCTGACGGCGGCGGACCCCGAACCGTCCCCCGCCGAGGTCGCGTACGCGCTCGCGACCACCCGCACTCCGCAGGCGCACCGCGCCGTCCTCATCGGCGCGGGCCGGGCGGAGCTGCTCGCCGCCACCCGAGCACTCGCCACCGGAGACGACCACCCCGCGGTGGTCCGCGGCGCGCCGGACGACGACGGTTCCACGAACCCGGGGAAACTCCTCTGGCACTTCGACGCCGCTCCCCCGGCGGACGCGACGCGCACCGCCGAACTCCACGCGGCCTTCCCGTACTTCGCCGCTGCCTTCGACGAGGCGTACGACTCGCTGAGCGCGCACCTCCCCGTACCGCTGCCCGCCGCCCCCTTCGACTCCCCGCACCCGGACCGGGCCGAGGCCGTGCACTTCGCGGCCCTGGTGGCGCTCGCGCGCCTGCTCCGGGAGACCGGGGTCCATCCGCACGGCCTCACCGGGGACGGGGTCGGCCACATCGCGGCCGCGTACGCCGCGGGGATCCTGGACCTCGACGACGCGTGCCGCCTGGCCGCGGCGCACCTCACGGCCACGGACTCTCAGCCGACTCCGCCCGACACATACGAGCCCGTGCTGAAGCAACTGACGTTCCGGTCCCCCGCGCTCACCCTCACGAGCACGGCCCCGGCCGACACGCCCGTCGCCTCCGCCGCCTACTGGCACCACCACCTGACGTCACCGGCCGCCGGTCCCGCCGCGGCCCCGGAGACCCGAACCCTCCTCCTCGCCCACGCCGGCCCTCCCGAACTGCCCGCCGAACGCGCCCTGTTGACGGCGCTCGCGGAGATCCACACGAGCGGCGGAACCGTCGACTGGGCCCCGCTCGTCGGGAGCACCCCCGCCCCGAGGGCCGTCGACCTCCCGACCTACCCCTTCCAGGCCACGCGTTACTGGCTGCACGACCACACCGCGCGCCCCGCGGTGTGACACGCCGACCATCCACTCACACAGGAGCCTTCATGACCACCAACGGCAACACCCCCGGCCAGGACGCCACCGACCTGGAGAAGCAGCTCGCCGCGGCCACCCCCGCGGAGCGCGAACAGCTCCTCACCGACACCATCCGCGCCCAGGCCGGGAAGCTCCTCAACACCGAGCTGTCCGACGACAGCAACTTCCTGGAGAACGGGCTCAACTCGCTCACCGCTCTCGAACTCACCAAGACCCTGATGACGTTGACCGGCATGGAGATCGCCATGGTGGCCATCGTCGAGAACCCCACACCCGCCCAACTGGCCCACCACCTCAGCCAGGAGCTGACTCACACCACCGCCTGACGCGAGCGGACCTCTCGCCCCGCCCCCGGGGCCCGCGCGCCGCCCGGTCAGGGGGTTCGGAGCCGGGCGCGCAGCAGGCAGAAGACGTTGCCCTCGGGGTCGCTCAGGACGTGCCAGCTCTCGTCACCCGTCTGGCCGACGTCCGCCGGCTTCGCGCCGAGCGCGAGCAGCCGCTCCAGTTCGGCGTCCTGGTCACGGTCGGTGGCGCTGACATCGATGTGCAGGGGGAGCTTCCCGGGCCGGGGGTCGGCGCCGGGACTCAGGACCAGGGTGGGCTGCGGCCCGCCGAAGCCGATGTCGGGCGGGCCGATCTCGATGCTCCCGTCGTCCTCCCTGCCGACTTCCACGTAGCCGAGGACCTCGCTCCAGAACGCGGCGAGCCGCTCGGGGTCGGCGACGTCGAGGACCAGTTCACTGATGCGGCATGCCATGAACATCAGTTTACGTATGCCGCCCGGGAGTTGACGTGAACGAGAGCCGTCCGGCACGGCTGCGGACGTGGACCCGCCGCGCCGCCCCGCCGACGCGGCCGTAACGTTGCTGCCATGTGCTGGAGTGCGACGGCCGATCTCGCGGCGGGTACGGGCATCGCGGCGGTCGGGGCCGTGTCGGTGTCCCTGGCCGCGCGGCGCCCCCGTGACCTGCCCCTGGCGGCGCTGCCGCTCCTCCTGGGGGCGCACCAGATCATCGAGGCCGCGGTCTGGCACCAGGACGGCGGCACCGGGCCCGCCACGCTCGCCTGGGCCGTCGTCGCCCTGCCCCTGCTGGCCGTCTGGGTGCCGGCGGCCGTGCTGTGCGCCGCGCCGCCGCGCGCCCGGCGCCGGCTGCTCGTCCCGCTCGTGCTCGGCGCCGCGACGGCGGCGGTGCTCGGGTACGCGCTGGCCACCCGCACCGTCACGGCCGAGATCCGCGGGCACACCGTCGGGTACTCCCTGGGGCTGCCGCGGGCGGAGCTGATCGTCGTCGGTTACCTCCTCGCCACCATCGGCTCCCTCCTGCTCTCCGGCGACCGGGGCCTCGTCCTGTTCGGCGTCCTGGTCGCCGTGGGGGCCGCGGTCTCCGCCGCGCTGTGGCGGCAGGAGTACATCTCGACGTGGTGCGCGTTCGCCGCGGTGAGCTCGGTGGTCCTCACGCTCTGGGTCGCGAGGCGCCGGGAGCACGGCCCGAGTCCCGCTTGAGGTAAGGGTCATACTGTGGCTGCGATCGCTACCGTCCACGCAAGGAGTTGATCGCATGAGCGACCTCGTCAGGCTGCCGGGTGAGGGGCACAAGCTGGTCACGAAGGCGCAGGAAGTGACCTTCAAGGCCACGGGGGCGCAGGGCTCCTCGGTGTCCATCTTCGAGGTGGTCGTGCCGCCCGGGTTCGACACGGGCGGCCACTTCCACGAGCACTCGGAGGAGTTCTTCTACATCCTGGAGGGCGAGTTGGAGCTGCTCGCCTTCGAGCCCGCCGAGCGCACGGACGACTGGCTCGACTGGGAGTCCGTCGACGGCGACCGGGTCGTACGGGCCGCCGCCGGCAGCAGCATGTTCGTACCGCCGAACACCCCGCACGCCTTCAGGAACGCCACGGACGAACCGGTGCGCATGCTGTTCCAGAGCTCGCCGTCGCCCGACCACGAGCTCTACTTCGAGGAGATCGCGGAGATCTGGTCCACCGGCGACTCGGTGGACCCCGAGGCGGTGAAGCGCATGCGCAGCCGGTACGACGTCAAGCAGATCACGCCCATGCGGTTCGAACCGCCGACGGCCAGGACCGCGACGGCGAGCACACCGTCCTGACCGCCCGGCCCGGCGGCGTCCGCCCGCCCCCGCGCCCTCAGCCGGGGGCGACGGCGCGGGTGGCCGCCGCCGGGAACGCCTGTTCCGTCCAGATGGTCTTGCCGGAGCGCGTGTAGCGCGTGCCCCACCTCTGGACGAGTTGCGCGACGATGAACAGGCCGCGGCCCCCCTCGTCCTCCTCGCCGCTGTGGCGCAGGTGCGGCGAGGTGTGGCCGGTGTCCGCCACCTCGCACAGGAGCGTGCGGTCGCGGATGAGGCGCACCTGGATCGGCCCTTCGGCGTACCGGACCGCGTTGGTCACCAGCTCGCTGACGACGAGTTCGGTCGCGAAGGACAGTTCGTCGAGGCCCCAGTCGTTCAGCTGCCGGGTGGCCAGTTCCCGGGCCTCGCCGGCCGCGACGGGTTCGGCGGGCAGCTGCCACTCGGCGACCTGGGAGGCGTCGAGTTCGCGGGTGCGGACGAGCAGCAGGGCGGTGTCGTCGGCCGTCGAGCCGCCCGGCAGGAGTTGCGCGACGGCCCGGTCGCACAGCTCCTCCAGCGTGGCGTGCCGGTCGCTGAGGACCCGCCCCAGGGTGTCGAGTCCGTGGTCGATGTCGCTGTCGCGGGCCTCGACCAGGCCGTCGGTGAAGAGCGCCAGCAGGCTGCCCACGGGGAGTTCGATCTCCATCGACTCGAACGGCAGACCGCCGAGGCCAAGGGGCGGGCCCGCCGGCAGGTCGAGGAAGGACGGCGTGCCGTCCGGGTCGACGACCGCGGGCGGCAGATGCCCGGCCCTGGCCATGACACAGCGCCGGGACACGGGATCGTAGACCGCGTAGAGGCAGGTCGCCCCGGTGGTGACGTCGGTGTACGCGCCGTCGGGCGCGCCGAGCTCGCTGCGCTGCTCCTCCGCCGACTGCGCCACCAGATCGTCGAGCCGCGAGAGGAGTTCGACGGGGTCCATGTCCAGCTGGGCGAACGCGCGCACGCTCGTGCGCAGCCGCCCCATGGTCGCCGCCGCCTGCAGACCGTGCCCGACGACGTCGCCGACCACGAGGCCCACCCGGGTGCCGGACAGCGGGATGACGTCGAACCAGTCGCCGCCGACGCCCGTCACGTCGTCCGTGGGCAGATAGCGGTAGGCGAGGTCGACGGCGGACTGCTCCGGGACGTGGCGCGGCAGCAGCTGGCGCTGCAGGGCGAGGGAGGCGGTGCGCTCGCGGGTGAAGCGGCGGGCGTTGTCCATGGACACGGCCGTACGGGCGACCAGCTCGTCGGCGAGCGCCACCTCGCCGCTGTCGAAGGTGGCGGTGTCCGTCTCCCGCCCGAAGGTGACGAGCCCCAGCGTGCTGTCGCCGGCCCGCAGGGGCACGACCAGGTCGGGCCCGTCGAGCACGAGCCCGCCCGAGGCGAGACAGCGGTCCTGCGGGGAGCCGGCGGGGTACTCGACGGGCGAGGGGTCCGCGCCGAGGCCGGCCTCATCGCGCCCACCGTCAGCGGCCCCGACCCCGGCCTCGGCCTCGGCCCCGGTCGAACGGCGGGCGACCCGCACCAGCGACATCGCCGCCGAGCTCCCCGTGGCCGGCGTCTCGCCTTCGAGCACCGCCCGCGCGAGGTCGACCGTGACCGTGGCGGCGAACTCCGGCACCGCGACCTCGGCGATGTTCTCGGCCACGACCGCGACGTCGAGGGCGGTCCCGATGCCCCGGCCCGCCTCGACGAGCAGGGCAAGACGCCGCTGGGCCCGGTACCGGTCGGTGATGTCGAAAGCGTCCTCGCACACCCCGAACACGTGTCCGTCCGCGTCTTCGAGCCGGTAGTAGGCGCAGGACCAGAGGTGGTCCGTGTCGGGGTCGCTGGGCGGCCGGCCCTGGAAGTGCAGGTCCAGGAACGACTGACCGGTCTCCAGTACGTGGTGCATGACCGCGTCGAGCGTGGGCGGATGTCCCCGGGACACGAACTTCCCGTCGGAGTACAGCTCATCGGCCCGCATGCCGCGGAACTCCGCGAGCGGTCGCCCCATCTCCTGCTCGTACGCCGTGTTGCACCAGGTCAGCCGCATGTCGGCGTCGTAGATGGCGAGGCCGACGGGCGACTGGGTGGTGAGCCCGTGCAGCAGGGCGAGCCGGGACTCCCACTGCCGCAGGTCCTCCAGCTCCGCCGCGACGAGGACGCGCCCCGCGGGTCCAGCCCCCGGCAGGGTGCAGACCGCGGCGGCCACGATCAGCTCGCGGCCGTCCCGGTGCCGGGCGACGCGGATCTCGTTCCCGCGGAATTCGGGAGGGAGGGCGAGGGTGGGTGGTGCCGCGGCGGGCCCCGAGAGGAAGGAGGTCAGCGGGCGGCCGATCATCTCGTCCGGCCGGTACCCGAGCAGCCGCTCCGCGGCGCGGCTCCACCCGACGACCGTGTCCTGGGCGTCGACCACCGCCGTGGCCGCCCTGGTGACGTCCAGAGGGCTACGAAAGTCAGCGCTCTGCTCCGTGTTCCATGCCGTCATGCCGCCGCACCAGCCCCGTTCATCCCCTACAGAATCCGCTGTCCCGGGGGCAGGCACAACTGCGGTACCGCCACGCGCGTTCAGCCGGCGGTCTTGGGGCGCGCGGTGGGTCAGGACTTGAGGTGGCCCAAGGCGTTGATCACGGCAGCGATGGCGGGTTCGGTGGCGCGTTCGCGGTGGTGGGCTGCCATGAGGTGGACGTGCCATTCGGGCATGTCGCTCACGTCGAGTTCGACCAGGGTACGGGCGGCGAGGTCGCGTTCGACCGTAGCGCGGGTGAGGACGGCGACGGCCTGCCCGGAACGCGCGAGATCGGCCGCCGTCTCGGCGGAACTGACGCGGTAGAGCTGATGCGCGCGGGTGGGTGCGTCCAGGAGCAGTTCGTGAAAGAGCTGCGCGCCGCTGCCCCAGAGGTTCACGGCGAGGGGGTGGCTGCTCAGCCCCGCGGTGTCGCAGGGGCGCGCCGTGAGCGGGTGGCCCGGGTGACAGACCGCGATGACCGGCTCTTTGCGGAACGTGTGCAGCCGTACCTCGTGAGCGTGCGGCATCGGCAGTGTGATGGCGATGTCGGTCGCGCCCGCGGCCACCCGCTGGAGTGCGTCCTGACTGTGCTGGTCGTCGACCACGACGGCGTATCGGAGCGGCTGCAGGGCACCGATGACGAAGGGGACGGCCAGCGGTGCGTAACTGGCGTGAGCGGTCACGTGCAGGGTGCCCTGGGTGTCGTCCTCCCGTGCGATGTCCAGGGCCCGGGCCGTCAGATCCAGACACCGTTCCGCGTGGGGCAGCAGCCGTTCCCCCGCGGGGGTCAGCGACACTCCTCTGCTGGAGCGGTCGAGCAGTGGCTGACCGACGAGCCGTTCCAGTCGGCGCAGCCGCTCGCTGACGGACGGTTGCGCAACGCGCAGCTCACGTGCCGCGGCGGACAGCGAGCCGACGGAAGCGGCGGTGACGAAGACGCGCAGGTCCGCGAGTTCCAGGGCCATAGGTGCAGCCTATGGCAGGCGCCTTCGGATCATGGGGTTCTTTGTGGCCGAAGGGGCCCATAGCGTGCCGGTACGACATCCCCCGTGAGGTGAGGAGCCTCTCTTGCCCGAGATTTACGCGACCGCTGTGGAACTCGTTCCTGCGGGTACGAATGATCTGCCCGGGATCGTCGCCATCCAGAATCACCTGGCCGCGATCTCGCACGCCCGGTTCGCCACCGAACCGCATCGCATGGAGGAACGGCAGGACTGGTTCGCTCAGTTCGCGCAGAGGGGTCCGTACCGGATGCTCGTCGCCCGGCGCGGCAACCAGGTTCTCGGTTATGCCTGCAGCCAGCGCTACCGCGATCAGGACGCGTTCCGGGAAACGGTCGAGGTGAGCATCGGACTCGGCGAGGCCAGCAGAGGCCAGAGGCTGGGAACCGCCCTCTACCGCTCGCTCTTCGGCCTCCTGGCCGACGAACCGGTGCATGTCGCCCTCGCCGGCATCGCCCTGCCGAACGACGTGTCGGTGGCCCTGCACCGCAAGTTCGGCTTCGCCGAGGTCGGAACCTTCCACGAGTACGCCGTGAAGAACGGCGAGTACCTGAGCTCCCTGTGGATGCAACGCCTGCAGTCCACTCCGCTCCCGGGACCGGAGTGGCGCTGACTGGTCCCGTGATCGAATCGGAGCGTTCGTGCAAGTTCACGAGAATTTCGCGGGACTGGTTCCAATGCATGAGCTCTCAGAGCGCGTTGCGGATGAGCCTGAGAGTGTGTTGCAGGTTGACGATGAGGTGACGGTCAAAGTGGCTGGCATCAACCTGCATAGGCGCCGGATCCTGCTGTCCCTCCGCTCGTAAGGGGTTGCCGACTCGGCAGAGTAATCACTGCGAAGCCGCAGGTCGTCCTGCGTGCGTCGCTGCCTGCTGCGCGCGGGCGTGGGAGAGGCGGTAGGACTCGGTTCCGGTCTCGATGAAGTTACTGCCAAAGGTCAGCCGGTCCACGGTGGCCGCGCATAGCCGCGGATCAGTCCTGCGACGCATCGCCGGCCACGGATCGCTGACCACCACCCAGCGCTAAGCGCTACCTGCACCCGTACGTACACAAGATCTCGGCCGCCGGAGCCGCACTCACCGGACACCTCGGCGCGTTGCGCGCCCCGCGAGCACTGCCGAGCCCCCACGGCCTCACTCGTTGACACCGGTCAAGGAACGCCAGTCCCCAAGTGGTCCCCAGGTGGGCCTCAAAACGATCAAGGGCCGGTTTCGGATTGCTCCGAAACCGGCCCTGACCTCGACTCTCTCAAGTCGGGACGACAGGATTTGAACCTGCGACCCCTTGACCCCCAGTCAAGTGCGCTACCAAGCTGCGCCACGTCCCGGTGCCCGTGTGACCTGGGGTTTCCCCTGGCCGAACGTGCACCGAAACAATACCGCACTCCGAGCGGTGATCGCTCACCCCTTTCCCGGCGGCCGGGGCGCTCCGGGCGTCGTGTAGTCGTGTGCGCCGCCCCCGCGCCAGCGGATGAGCGGTGAGTCCCCCAGCACCAGGCCCTCGGCGTCGTCCAGGCCGGCCCGCCTCAGGAACTCGATCAGATCGCGGTCGCCGTGGGCCAGCCCCAGATTCACCGGGCCGGCCGTGACGCGGCGCCCGCCGCCCGGGGACGCGGGATGGACGACCACCTCGGGCGTCATGAGCCCGGCGTGCCGCGCCGCGCCACGCGACGCAGTTCCATGCGGGCGGCGGGATCGCGCAGCCGTGGATGGAAGTGCAGCCGGGCGGTGAGCCGGATCAGACGGCGGCGCAGGGCGGTGCGGCCGGGGTGGGCCGCCAGCTTCTCGTAGGTGCGGGTCCACTCTCGTTGGGTGCGGACGAGGTCGTGGAGGATGGTGTGACGCATACCCCGATGGGATCACACGTTCGATTTTCTGGGCAAGCGTGCCACTGCCCGGCACTCGCGGGCAGCGGCACGGCGCTCACGGGCACGTTGCCCGGCCCACGCGGGCTCAGGCGAACAGCTCGTAACGGCGCGGGTCGTCGGGCAGCGTGAGGTGGAAGCCCTCCTCGGCGAAGGTCAGCACCGTGATGACGACCGCGATGGCGACCAGCAGCCAGACGACGGCCTTGGACCCGAAGCCGTACGACGCTCCCTTCGGGATCAGCTGCGGGGCGAAGACGAAGCTGAGGGCGCAGAACACGATCACGACGAGGAAAGTGACCAGGGCCCAGGTGTACATGTGCAGGCCGAGCACGGCGGGGCCGTAGCCCTTGGGGTCGGTCAAGTGCAGCAGCACTTGGCGGGCGGCCATGCCGGCGCCGGCGACCGCGGCGACCGTCGCCAGCCCGTATCCGGCCATGTAGTCGACCGTGCTGACCGCTCCCGTGCGGGCCCGCACGATGATGTGGGCCGGGCCGGCGGCGCAGAGCAGCATCGCCATGCGCTGCACCACGCACAGCGGACACGGCATGTCGCCGTCGAAGATCTGGAAGGCGAGGCTGGTCAGCAGGATGGCGCAGTACGCGAGGACGAAGGCGTGCGCGAGGAGGAAGCCGAGCCGGTTGCTCAGCCGGCCGCCGGTGCGGCCGCCCGCGACGTCGCCGGTACGGCCGCCGGTGCCGTCGTCGAGGTGGCTGCCGAGTGTGGAGTTCATGGGACGCCCCGTCAGTAGTGGTAGCCGAGTGAATCGGTGACGTGGTGGTTGAACATGAGCAACGAGGCCACCGTCGAGGCGAGGAGCAGGCCGACGACCCAGGGCCGCGGCTTGGCGAGGGCCACCGCGAGCAGGGCGGCGAGGATCAGCAAGAAGATGAGGGTGTCCACGCCGGCACGCTAGGCGCCGCCCGCGGAGGGGAAACGGCGACACGCGTACGTGCCGCCACACACGTTTCCCCGTTCATACGTAGGCCGTGACGGGGGTCGCGAAGGCGCCCGGGGGCGGGGGTGCGTGAGGCGGACGGCTCCGGGCTACGGCACCGCACGGCCACCCGGCACTACGGCACCACACGGCCACCCGGCACCCCCTCCACCGTGCTCGGCGCGGCACTCGCCGGGCGGCCCAAGGCCGGGGCCCCGTCCCCCGGCACCCGCCCGGCGGCTGCCCCCACCCCCGCGGCCGCCCCCGCCCCCACGTCCGCACGCACCAGGCCTCGGATCGCCGGTACGGAGAACAGGCCCGCGCACACCACCAGCGTCATCACGCCCCCCGTGAGCAGGACCTTCTCGGCGCCGAAGGCGTTCGCGGCGGGGCCCGCGAGGGCCTGACCCACCGGCAGCATGGCGAGCGAGCCCGCCACGTCGTAGGCGTGGATACGGTTCAGGACGTCCGGCGGCACCTGGGTCTGCACACTCGTCGCCCACATCACTCCCCAGAAGGAGGCGCCCGCCCCCGCGACGGCCGCGCCCACCGCCATCAGCGGGACGTCGAGCCCCGCGCCGACCGTGGCGGGGAACGCGGAGTAGGCGACCAGCGCGAAGGTCCCCGCGCGAAGCATCCGGCGGGGGCGCAGCCGCAGGGCGAGCAGGCCGCCGACGACGGTGCCCGCGCCCAGGGCCGAGTTCACCAGGCCGTACGAACCGGAGCCGTGCTCCTGGACGACCAGCGTCGCCACCAGCGGCACGGCGGGTCCGGTGGCCGTGATCATCAGCAGGCCGAAGACGGCGATGACGCCCCACAGCCACGTGCGGGACCTGAACTCCCGCCAGCCCTGGACGAGGTCGGCCCGGAAACCGTTGCTGACCGGCTGGGATCCCGGGCGCGCGGGCGGCAGCCGCAGCAGGACGAGGCAGAGGGCGCTCAACGCGTACGTACCCGCGTGCGCGGCGAAGACCGCTCCGGGAGAGGCGAGGCCGACCAGGGCACCGGCCGCGGCCGGCCCCGCGAGGGAAGCCGTCGACTCGGCCACCCGTATCGCGCCGTTCGCCTTCTGCACGTCGGCCGCGAGCCGCGGCACCGTACTGGCCACGCCGGGCTGGAACACGGCCGCGGCCGCGCCGTTGACCGCGCCGATCGCGCAGATCTGCCAGAGGACGACGTGCCCGGTGAAGAAGAACACCGCGGCGAGCGACTGCGTGCCGAGCCGGACGGCGTCGGCGCCGATCATCAGGAGGCGGGTGCTGAAGCGGTCGGCGAAGACGCCGCCGAAGATCACCAGGCCGGCGAAGCAGACCGTCGTGGCGGCCATCGCGAGGCCGACCGCCCCGGCGCCGTGCCCCTCCCGCAGCAGGCCCGCGGCGAGCGCGACCGGCAGCATCGTGTCCCCGAGCTTGGCGACCGCGCGGGCCGCGAAGAACAGTCCGAAGTCCCGCGACCAGATGCCCCGCGACTCGGCCTCCCCTCGGCCCCGCCCCGGACCCCAGCCCCAGCCCCGACTCCGGCCCCGACCCCGCTCCCGTCTCCCGGCCTCCGGCTCCACCCCGTGACCTGTCGGCGCGCTCACCCGACCCACCCCTCCCCACCCGTCCGCTCCCCTACCGCTCCCCTACCGCTCCGGTGGGATCATGCCACGCAGGACAGACAGCGCTCTCTACCCGTGCGTGGCGGGCCCGCGGGCTCGCTCAGTCCGTGGACGCGACCCCCAACTCCGGGTGCTGCTCGATGAGTCGGGGCGGGGCCGCCTGGCGCCAGGAGTCGGCCAGAATGTCCGCGAGCTCGTCCGCGTCCAGCGCCGCGAGGCGCACCCGCACCCAGGCGGAGCCCGCCTCGTGCGCCGCCACCCAGAACTTGCCCGGCTCGGCGAGGACCAGTTCGTCCCGCTCGACCTTCGGACAGCGCACGGCGAAGGACGTCTCGTCGTCGGGAACCGTCACGAACATCTTCCCGGCCACCCGGAAGGTGGGCATGCTCCACGCGATCTTCTCCACCGTCTCCGGCAGGGCGAGGGCGATGCGGCGCACGTCGTCGGAGGTGACACGGGAACGGGATCTGGACTTCGACATGCCACGAACCGTAACCAACGCCACTGACAGTCACCCCTCGGCGACCTCGCGCCTCACGGCACCCGTTCGTCCAACCTCACAGCACCCGTTCGTCCAACCAGGACGTCAGGTCGCCCTGCACCTCCTCGCGGTTGGTCTCGTTGAGGATCTCGTGGCGCCCGCCCGGGTAGCTCTTCCAGGTCAGGTCCTCGACCCCTAGGTACCGGAAGTCCTCCAGGAGTTCGTACACCAGCGTCATCCCCACATGGCAGGGGTCCTGGTCGCCGACCGCGACGTGGATCGGCAGATCGGCGGGCACGCGCGCGAGGTTGCGGGGATCGTTGATCTTCCGCACGGCCCGCACCCAGTCCAGCGTGAGCCCCGCCGAGAAGGTGAACCCGCACCGCTCGTCGGCCACGTACTCGTCCACCTCCGCCTCGTCCCGCGAGAGCCACTCGAAGCCGGTGCGATGCGGGAACGGCTCGTTGAACGAGGCGAACAGGTCGCCGATGTACGAGGAGGGCGCGGACCTGCCGTGCTCGGCGATCTCGCGCTCCAGGCGGGCGATCGACCCCTCGATGTCGGCGCCGGGCAGCGAGCGGAACGTACCCGACAGGATCACTCCCGCGAGCCCGTCGGCGTACTCCTGCGCGTAGTCCCGCGCGAGCAGCGAGCCCAGGCTGTGTCCGAAGAGGAAGAACGGCAGACCGGGGTGGAGCGTGCGGACCTGGTCGCCGATGGCCTTGAGGTCGTCGACGATGGCACGCCAGCTGTCGGCGTCCTCGCCGCCCGCCACCTCCGAGGTGACCCCGAAGCCGCCGGTGGCCTGTGCGGTGGCGCCGTGGCCGCGGTGGTCGGAGGCGACCACGCCGTAGCCGTGCTCGGTCAGCTGGCGGGCGAAGCGGTCGTAGCGCAGGGCGTGCTCGCCGGCGCCGTGCGCGATCTGCACATAGGCGCGGGGCCGGCCGTCGGCGGGCAGCCAGGTGTACGTGGCGACGGGCACGCCGTCCGCCGCGTTCAGCAGTCCCGCGGTGTACGCGGCGGGGGCGGAGGTGGGGGCATCGGCACGGTCGGGCATCTTCGCGGACTCCTTGGGGCTCGTTCGTCCGGGGCTGTTCGTCGGAGCGGCCGTTCGTCGGGGTGGCCGACTCTCTTCGGTGCAGCCTCCCCCGCGTGCGGGACCTCATGCGGACGACCTGCCCGCCCTAGCCCGTACGGGGGTGCGTTCAGAAATGCCGATAACCGGCCACGCCCGAAAAGGGCGTGGCCGGCTCACTGTGCGATCCGGAAATGGCCACGGTGCGGAGGCGGCCACCGGAGTTTCCCTGCCGAATTTGGCTCGTATTCACCCGAGCCAATGTTTGGCTACAGGATTTCGATGTCCTTCACCTTCGGCGGACGGTTCGGGAAGGTGATGTCGGTCCACCGGTTGATGCGCACCGAGTCACCATTGGCGTCGTAGTAGATCAGGTCGTTGTTGCCCGTGGAGATCCGGTCGACCCACCACTCGCCGAAGCCCGTCCGACCACGGTTCGCGTAGCAGTCCACGCTGTGCCGGCCGTCACTGCTGTGCGACCAGATCTTCAAGAAGTTCTCGCCGCCACGGCATTCGACGTGGTCGATGGCGAAAGCGTTGCTACTGGGCATCACGACGGTGAACGCGGCGGCGGCGGCAACCGCCACGCCTGCGGAGCGTGCGATCTTCTTCGTTTTCGACAGCACAGGTACTCCTTGATTCCAGCCCGTAGGTGACCGTAATTCACGGCCATTTCCGGGAAGCGGTTTCACGCTTGCACGACGACGATCCAGCAAGGAACCTGTACATGGCAATCTTTCAATTGCCGCACGGCCGAAATGTATCGCCCAATGTCCTGATCAGTTCTGTATGGGCGATTTAGTGGTCCTAAGGGCCAAGATTTCGGGCAATGTGGGCGGCGCAAGCGGGCACGGAAGCGGGGCGTGGATGGATCTGCGACTGACCGGGAAGACGGCACTGGTGACCGGAGCGAGCCGAGGCATCGGTCTGGCCACCGTCTCCGCGTTGCGGGACGAGGGCATGCGGGTCGTGGCGGCGGCCCGCACCCTCACCCCGGAGCTGACGGCCACCGGCGCGAGGGGTATCGCCGTCGACCTCGCCACCGCCGACGGCCCCGCCCGCGCCGTCGACTTGGCCGCGGCCGAGCTCGGCGGCCTCGACCTGCTGGTCAACAACGTCGGCGGCGGTGGCTCGGACGCCGGCTGGACCGGCGGCTTCCGCGCCCTCACCGACCAACAGTGGCACGACGCCTTCGAGTTGAACTTCTTCGCCGCGGTCCGCGCCACCCGGGCCGCGCTGCCCCACCTCGCCGAGCGCCGCGGCGCCGTCGTCAACGTCTCCTCCACCAGCGCGCGCACCCCGCACGCCGGCCCCGTCGCGTACTGCACCGCCAAGGCCGCGCTGACCGCCTTCGGCAAGGCGCTGGCCGAGGAGTTCGGTCCCGCCGGCGTGCGCGTCAACACCGTGTCGCCCGGCCCCGTCCGCACGGACATGTGGGAGGGTCCCGACGGTTACGGTGCCGCGCTCGCCCGGTCCATGGGCGTGCCGCAGGAGCGGCTGCTCGCCGACCTCCCGGCCATCGCGGGCATGGTGACCGGCAGACTCGCCGATCCGGCCGACGTCGCCTCTCTCATCGCCTACTTGGCCTCGCCGCTCGCCGCCGGCGTCACGGGCGCGGACCACGTCGTCGACGGGAACTCGGTCAAGACGGTGTGAGCCGGGGGCAGGCCGGGGCGGGCCGGCCGCTTCGGTGGTCAGCCCGCCGCTTCGCCGAGCGCGTCGAGCACCGGGCGGATCAGCGGGTGGTCCTCCGCCCCGCACCGTACGGCCGCGAACACCCGTCGCGTGGGGGCCGCGCCCTCCACCGGGCGCACCACGACCCCGGACACGTCCATGCCGCGCAGCGCCGAGCGCGGTACGAGGGCGACTCCCGCGCCTGCCGAGGCGAGCGCGACCACGGCCCGGAAGTCGTCCGACCAGTGCTCCAACAGCGGCTGGAATCCGGCCTGTTCGCAGGCGAGGACGACCACGTCGTGGCAGGGGTTGCCGGCGAAGGGGCCGATCCAGGCGTCCTTGGCGAGCTCGGCCAGGGCGACCCGTTCCGCGTCCGCGAGCCGGTGGCCGAGCGGGAGCACCGCGTCGAAGGGCTCCGCGTAGAGCGGGACACGGGTGAGCCGGGGGTCGTCCGCGCCGGGGGCTCCCCGGTACTCGACCGCGACGGCCACGTCCACCTGCCGGTCGAGGACCATCGGCAGGCTCGCGTCGCCCTCCGCGTCCTGGACGCGGACCCGGATGCCGGGCGCGGAGTCGGCCAGGCGGGCCAGTGCGGGGGCGACGACCAGGCCGATGCCGGTGGCGAAGGCGGCGACGGTCACCGTGCCGGCCTCACCGGAGCCGTACGCCGCGAGTTCGGCCTCGGCCCGCTCCAGCTGGGCCAGGACCGCGTTGGTGTGCGTGAGCAGGATCTCGCCGGCCGCCGTCAGCCGTACGCCGCGCGCCGAGCGCTCGACCAGGCGGTGGCCCGTCTCCTGCTCCAGGGCGGCGAGCTGCTGGGAGACGGCGGACGGGGTGAGGTACAGCGCGGCGGCAGCGGCCGTGACCGTGCGGTGGTCCGCCACCGCACGGAGGATGTGCAGCCGCCGCGCTTCGATCATGCCGTCGATTCTCCCACGGCAGGTCACACGGCCGGAGCCGTCAGGCCTCGCCCGACTCCGTGAGCTCGGCGCGCGCGGCGACGAACGCGTCGACCGCGCGGTTCACGTCCTGAGTGGAGTGCGCGGCCGACAGCTGGACGCGGATACGCGCCTTGCCCTGCGGCACCACCGGGTAGGAGAAGCCGATCACGTACACGCCGCGCTCCAGGAGCAGCTCGGCCATCCGTCCCGCCACGGCCGCGTCGCCGATCATGACCGGCGCGATGGCGTGGTCGCCGGGGAGGATGTCGAAGCCCTCCTCGGTCATCCGCGAGCGGAAGAGGGCGGTGTTGGCGGCGAGGTGTTCCCGCAGCTCACCGGCGGACTCCAGGAGGTCGATGACCTTCAGCGAGGCCGCCGCGATGACCGGGGCGAGGGTGTTGGAGAAGAGGTACGGACGCGAGCGCTGGCGGAGCAGGGCGACGATCTCGGCGCGGGCGGCGACGTAGCCGCCGGAGGCGCCGCCGAGGGCCTTGCCGAGGGTGCCGGTGATGATGTCGACGCGGTCCATGACGCCGTGCAGCTCGGGGGTGCCCCGGCCGCCGGGGCCCACGAAGCCGACGGCGTGCGAGTCGTCGACCATGACCATGGCGTCGTAGCGCTCGGCGAGGTCGCAGATGTCCGAGAGCGGGGCGACGTAGCCGTCCATCGAGAAGACGCCGTCGGTGACGATCAGCTTGCGCCGGGCGCCGCCCTCGGTGGCCTCCTTGAGCTGCTGCTCCAGGTCGGCCATGTCGCGGTTGGCGTAACGGAAGCGGCGCGCCTTGGAGAGGCGGATGCCGTCGATGATCGACGCGTGGTTGAGGGCGTCGGAGATGACCGCGTCCTCGGCGCCGAGCAGCGTCTCGAAGACGCCGCCGTTGGCGTCGAAGCACGAGGAGTAGAGGATCGTGTCCTCCTGGCCGAGGAAGGCCGACAGGCGCGCCTCCAGCTCCTTGTGCACCTCCTGGGTGCCGCAGATGAAGCGGACGGAGGCCATGCCGTAGCCCCAGCGGTCCAGGGCCTCGTGCGCGGCGGCGACGACGTCGGGGTGGTCGGCGAGGCCGAGGTAGTTGTTGGCGCAGAAGTTCAGGACCTCGCCGGGGCGGCCGCCCGCGGTGACGGCGACCGTCGCGGACTGCGGGGTGCCGATGACGCGCTCGGGCTTGTGCAGGCCTGCGGCGCGGATCTCGTCGAGGGTGGCCTGGAGGTCTTCGCGTACGGAGTCGAACATGCGGGGTTCCTTCGGGGTGAGCGCCGTCAAGGGCGGGCGGCCGGGGCGGGCCTGCCGGGGGCCGTACGGGAGCAGCCGTACGAGGGCGGCCGTACAGAGTCGGCCGTACTGGGGCAGCCGTGCGGAGTCAGGAGGTCCAGTCGAGGATGACCTTGCCGCCGCGGCCGCTCGCCGCGTCGTCGAAGGCGGCCTCGAAGTCGCGGTGGCCGTACCGGCCGGTGATGACGGGGGCCAGGTCGAGGCCGCCTTCGAGCAGCACCGACATCGCGTACCAGGTCTCGAACATCTCTCGGCCGTAGATGCCCTTGATGGTGATCATCGAGGTGACGATCCGCGCCCAGTCGACGGCGAAGTCCTCGGCGGGCAGTCCCAGCATGGCGATCTTGCCGCCGTGCGTCATGTTGGCGACCATGTCGCGCATCGCGCGGGGGTTGCCGGACATCTCCAGGCCGACGTCGAAGCCCTCGCGCAGGCCGAGGTCGCGCTGGCCGTCGGCGATCGTCGAGTCGGCCACGTTCAGGGCGAGGCTGACGCCGACCTTGCGGGCCAGTTCGAGGCGCTCCTCGCTGACGTCGGTGATCACGACGTTGCGGGCGCCCGCGTGCCGGGCGACGGCCGCCGCCATCAGGCCGATCGGCCCGGCGCCGGTGATCAGCACGTCCTCGCCGACCAGCGGGAAGGACAGGGCCGTGTGCACGGCGTTGCCGAACGGGTCGAAGATCGCGGCCACGTCGAGGTCCACGGGGACGCGGTGGACCCACACGTTCCCGGCGGGCAGCGCCACGTACTCGGCGAACGCGCCGTCCCGTCCGACGCCGAGGCCGACCGTGGCACGGCAGAGGTGGCGCCGGCCGGCCAGGCAGTTGCGGCACTTGCCGCAGACCAGGTGGCCCTCGCCGCTGACCAGGTCGCCTGCCGTGATGTCGGTGACGTCGCGGCCGGTCTCGACGACCTCGCCGACGAACTCGTGCCCGACGACCAGCGGCGCGCTGATCGACTGCTGTGCCCAGCCGTCCCAGGCCCTGATGTGCAGGTCGGTCCCGCAGATCCCGGTGCGGAGCACCTTGATCAGGACATCGCCGTGGCCGATGACCGGCTCCGGTACTTCCTTGAGGCGGAGACCCGGCTCCGCCTTCTCCTTGACCAGCGCCTTCAACGCCACGGCTCCTGTCGTACGTCGCTTCTTCCCCCGACGACACAGGAATCTTCCCTACGGCGGCGCCCCGGTCCATCGAGGATTTCTTAAGCGCCGCCGCAGCTTTCCTTCAGGCCCCGCCGAAATCCCGGCGGCGCCCGGCCCTCAGCGGGTCTGGCCCCGCTCGAAGTAGGCGATCAGCTCCGGGTCCAGGTCCGGCACCTCGCGCGGCGTCCCGCCGTCCCGCAGCGACTGCGTCGCCCGTACGCCCGCCGCGACCGCCATGCGCGCCGCGACCGGCGAGGTATCGGTGCGCCCGCCCTCGCGGACGAAGCGCACGAACTCGTCGACGAGCAGCGGGTCGGCGCCCCCGTGCCCGCCGTCGTCCTGCGCGTCCGGCACCGGGTACTCCGCGTCCGCCTCGGATCGGTGGCCGGACCGGCGGGAGTTCCACACCTTGACCGCTCCGCCGGGCCCGTCGCCGAAGTTCTCCAGTCGGCCCGCGTCGCCGATGACGGTGTAGTTGCGCCAGTAGTCGGGCGTGAAGTGGCACTGCTGGTACGCGGCGAGGACGCCGTTGTCGAGGCGCATGTTGACCAGGGAGACGTCCTCGACGTCGATCACGGGGTTGAGGTCGCGCTGGGTGTGCGGCGGCCAGTGGCCGTCCTTGGTGTACCAGTCGGCCGACTTCGGCTCGCCCGGCTCGCGCCGGTGCGGGTTGTCGCCGTAGACCATGAGGTCGCCGAGCGCCTGCACCCGGCGCGTGTAGCCGCCCGCGAGCCAGTGCAGGACGTCGATGTCATGGGCGGCCTTCTGCAGCAACAGGCCGGTGGTGTATTGCCGTTCGGCGTGCCAGTCCTTGAAGTACCAGTCGCCTCCGTAGCCGACGAAGTGGCGCACCCAGATGGTCTTGACGGCGCCGATCTCGCCGCGCTCGATGATGTCGCGCATCAGCCGGACGACCGGCATGTGGCGCATGTTGTGCCCCACGTAGAGCCGCGTGCCCGTCTCGTACGCGGTCCGCAGGATCTCGTCGCACGCCTCGACGCCGGTCTCCAGGGGCTTCTCCACGAAGACGGGCTTGCCTTCGCGCAGCGCCTCGCAGGCAAGCGCCGCGTGGGTGTGGTCGGGGGTGAGGACGACGATCGCGTCGACGTCCGGGTCCTCGACGACCTTGCGGTGGTCGCTCGATATCAGCGCGCCGGGGAAGGCCGTGGCCGCCTCGGCGCGGGCCGCGGGGTCGGGGTCGGCCAGCGCGGTGACACGGGAACCCGCGTCCGGCCGGTGGGCGGTACGGGCGAGCGAGCCGCGCAGCCCGAAGCCGAGGACGCCGAGACGGAGGTCGGTCATGGAACTTCCTTACCTTGAGCCGGTGTTGCGGGTACCGGCCCGGCCACACGGGTGCGCCGCCCGGGTGCGGGTGGAGGAGTGGCGGCGCCGCCGTGGACGGGCTTGATCCTTATCTATCCGGCCACGCCCGCCCGTGTCGAGGCGTGTGCACGGACCAACTAACCCCGCGCGTAGGCCCGGAGCTCGCTGGCCTCCCGGCACGAGTGCGGTCCGTGCCGGACGGTTGCCCTCGGCCGGAGGGCCTTCCAGACCACAGCGAACCGGTCAGCTTCTGGATCTCTGTGTGTGCACAGGGCACTGGGGCAGGTAGAGAAGCAGCTACAGGAAGTGAGGTTCCGCAGATGGAGCAGCACCTTGCACAGACACTTGCCCGAGGCGCGTCAGGGCCTTCGATGCCCCTCTGGCTCCTGATCGTCGCGCTCGTGGTTCTGGTCGCACTCGCGATCTACGGGATCTCACGCAAGCGTAAAGGGCAGTAGCAGGACTGGGCCTCGAGGACTCCTCGGGGCCCACTCCTCCGTCATTGGTCCCAGAATTGCGCGACGTGCTACCCGCTCGGAGGCAGGCCGTAGTCGGTGAAGTCCTCGTCGCGCCGGCATTCGGCGCCGGTTCGGCATGATGGCGAACCAAGCCGTCAGCCCCAGTCCGGGTGCCCCGGCATCGGTGGGTTGTCGAGGTCGAAGAGCCAGTGCCGCAGGAAGTCCCCGACGGACGCGTCGCCGGTCACCCGCACCGCGTTGGCGACGAAGTCCTCCGTGGAGGCGTTGGCGTGCCGGTGTCCGGTGAGCCAGGCCTTCATGACGGCGTCGAACTCGTCTTGGCCGATCTGCTGCCGCAGGGCGTAGAGGGTGACGGCGGCGCCGTCGTAGATGTTGAAGCCGCCGAGGCCGGTCGGCTTTCCGGGCGGGCCGTCCGTCTTGCGGACCTCGTCGAGCTTCGCGTACGCCGTCCTCATCTTCTCCTCGATCGGCTGGAAGCCCTTCTGGTCCGCCCACACGGCCGCGTAGAACACGGCGGGCCCCTCGTTGAGCCAGGCGTCCTGCCAGGTGGTGGGGGTGACGGAGTCGCCGAACCACTGGTGGGTCAGCTCGTGGACCATCGTCGTGGAGTAGGTGGGGCGCTCGAACCAGCCGGGCCCAAAGAGGGAGAGTGTCTGGTTCTCCAGCGCGTCGCCGTAGCCGTCGCGCACGATCTGCACGCCGTACGTGTCGAAGGGGTAGCGTACCCCGAGCGTCCGCTCCAGCCAGGCGAGTTGCCCGCCGGTCTCCTCGACGATCGGCCGGTACTTGGCCACTTGGTCCTCGGGTACGAGGTGGCGCAGCCGCACACCGTGCGGTCCGCGCCCGTACACGTACCGCTGTTTGTTCACGGAGATGCCCAACAGCTCCGGTGCCATCGGCGAGTTGAGGGCGAAGTCCCAGGTGCGGCCGGCGCCGGGGGCGTCGCGGCGGCCGGTGAGGTTGCCGTTGGCGGCCGGGGTCCAGCCCTTCGGTGCGGTGAGGTGGAAGGTCCAGGTCGCCTTGTCGGACGGGTGGTCGTTGACGGGCGCGAAGGTGTCGGCTCGTGACGCCTGGGCGGCCGAGGCGAAGCCTCCGTCGGACATGAGGCGCCAGCCGGGGAGGCCGGCGGGCTTCGTCTTCCCGTTGCCGTGGTAGGCGACTTCGACGTCGAAGGTGCGGTGGTCGCGCAGGGGGCGGGCGGGGGTGACGGTGAGTTCCTGGCCGGTCTGCCCGGGGGCGGTGGTCCAGGTCGCCCGCACGCCGTCGACCTCGACCGCGTCGACGGTCAGCGCGTCGACATCCAGGTTGAAGGAGGACAGGTCCTGGGTGGCTCGCGCCCGGATCTTCATGGTGGCGCGGAAGTCGTACGTCACGGGCGTGAAGTCGAAGGAGAGGTCGTAGTGGCGGACGTCGTAACCGCCGTTGCCGAGCGTCGGATACAGCGGGTCGCCCACGCCGTCCGCGCCGGGGGTGGGGGTGAAGGGGGCGGCGTGGGGGGCCGCGTGGGCGGGGACGGCGAGCGCGAAGGTGGCGGCCGCGGCCGCCGTCGCGATGGCGGCACGCACGGTTCGGTTCCTTTTCTCAGCCATGGGGCGGCAACGTAGTAATCGCTTACTGTCGGCGTCAAGGAGTGTGCCGATGACCGAAGGGACAACCCGAGGCCCACGCCGACACCACCCTGGGCGGCAGCACAGAAAGAACGTAGAAAGCCCCCAGCCCCCTTGCGCCGCCATAGCAACCGCTTACATGCTGGCGCGGAATCGCCTCGCGCACCGCCTCCCGCCCCTCCACGGGACTCCGGTCCCGTCCGTCGTCCCGTGTGCCCCGACACCCCTGGGAGTTCGCATGCCCACGCCCCTCCCCGACTCCACCGGCCCCCGCCGCCGCACGCTCCTCGTGGCCGGGGCGGCCTCCCTCGTCGTGCCGTCGGTGGCGGGCGGCACGGCGTGGGGCGCCGCCCAAGAGGACGGCTTCGCGCCGCTGCTCGCGCGCGCCGCGGACCAGCTCACCGGCGGTGACTTCGACGCCGCCGACCCGGACTTCGCCGACGCCCTCAAGACCCTGGACAGCCAAGCCACCGGCTGGTGGGGCACGTTGGACCGGTCCGCCGGGCGGACCGCGCTCTGGCCCGACCTGGCACCCGCCGCCGACCCCGGCAACTTCGGTCAGAGCTACACCCGTCTCCGTACCCTCGCGACGGCCTGGGCCACGCCCGGCACCTCGCTCACCGGCCACGCGGACACCCGCGACGCCCTGCTCGACGCGCTGCGCTTCCTGCACTCCGTCGCCTACCGGCCCGGCCGCCCCGAATCCGGCAACTGGTGGTTCTGGGAGATCGGGGCGCCCCGCGCGCTCATGGACACCTGCGTGCTGTTGCGGGAACACCTGCCCGCCGACGACCTGGCCGCGTACACGGAGACGGTCGCGGCGTTCTGCCCCGACCCAGACCGCCGCACCGGCACGCCCTCGCTGGCCGAGACCGGCGCCAACCGCGCCGACAAGGCCGTCATCGTCGCCCTGCGCGGGCTGCTCGCCCGTGACGCGGCGACCGTCGCGCTCGCCCGGGGCGGCCTGTCCGACGTGCGGGACGGCGGCCGCAACAGCCTTTTCACGTACGTCACTTCGGGCGACGGCTTCTACGAGGACGGCTCGTTCGTGCAGCACGGCTCGGTCGCGTACACGGGGACGTACGGGAGCGTTCTGCTGGGCGGCGCGGGGCAGTTGATCGCGCTGCTCGCGGGCTCGCCGTGGGCGGTCACCGATCCGAAGGTGTCGGTGCTGTACGAGGCGGTGGACCGGACGTTCGCGCCGGTGCTCTTCGACGGGCTGATGATGGACGCGGTGCGCGGCCGGGCGATCTCGCGGGAGAAGGCCAGGGACCACACCGACGGGGCGGTCACGCTCTCGCACATCCTGCAGCTGGCGTCCGGCGCCCCGGCCGCGTACGCGCGACGCTGGCGGGCCATGGCCAAGGGGTGCATCCTCCGCAACAAGACCACTCCCTATGCGGGTTTGGTGGGCATCCCCGCGCTGGCCCGCGCCAAGGCAGTCCTCGACGACGCGTCGGTGCCGGCCGCCGACCGGTCCACCGGGCACGTCGTCTTCGCCGACATGGACCGGGTGGTGCACCGGCGGCCCGGCTGGGCGTTCGCGCTGTCCCTCTCCTCGAAGCGCATCGCCGCGTACGAGGCGGGCAACGGCGAGAATCTGCACGGCTGGTACACCGGTGACGGCATGGCCTATCTGTACGACGCCGACGACGTGGGGCAGTTCGGCGACGGCTTCTGGGCGACCGTCGATCCGTACCGGCTGCCGGGGACGACCGTGGACACGCGCCCGCGTGCCGACATCGGCTCGGGCGGCGGCACCAGCACGTACCGCCCGAAGAACGCCGTGGCGGGCGGCGCGGTCCTGGGCTCCCGGTACGGCGCGGCGGCCATGGAGCTGCTCGCCGACGGCAGCACGTTGCGGGCCCGCAAGGTCTGGTTCTGCCTCGACGACGTCGTCGTGGCGCTCGGCGCCGACATCGGCGCGCGCGACGGGCGCACCATCGAGACCGTGGTCGAGAACCGCGTTCTGCGCGGCGCGGGACCCACTCGGCGCCTCCTCGTCGACGGCCTCCCGCAGCCCGGCCACGACGGCTGGTCCGCGCGGCGTCGAAGCG
This sequence comes from Streptomyces sp. NPDC005863, assembly GCF_042871345.1. NCBI lineage: Bacteria > Bacillati > Actinomycetota > Actinomycetes > Kitasatosporales > Streptomycetaceae > Streptomyces > Streptomyces sp. NPDC005863. Next base: position 510,433 of record NZ_JBIAII010000002.1, read on the forward strand.
CCAGGTGGGGCCACCTGGACGGCACCGGCGGTTATGTCTTCCCCGACTTCCCCGGCCGGCCCCGCGACCTCGGGCTGCACGCCCTGCGCGAGGAACGCGCCGGCGCGTGGCGGGACATCAACACCGGCGCCGACACGGGCGGCAGCACCACCGAGGTGAGACGCCGTTACCTGACGTTGTGGCTCGACCACGGCGTCTCCCCCGACGCGGCGTCGTACGCCTACGTCCTGCTGCCCGGCGCAAGCGCGGCCGCGACCGCCCTGTGGGCGCTGGCGCGGCCCGTGCGGATCGTGGCCAATGACGCGACCGTGCAGGCCGTCGAGGCCCGCCGCGAGGGTGTGTTCGCGGCACACTTCTGGGCGGCGGGCCGCGCCGGGGGCCTCGCCGCCTCCGGGCCGGGCACGGTGCTTGTGCGCCGCGACCATCGCGGGGGTGTGTCGCTGGCGGTCGCCGATCCCGGCCGCACCGGGACGACGCTCACCGTCGAACTCCCCTTCCCGGTACGGAAGGTGGTCCGCGCCGACGACACGGTGACCGTCACGCCGGGACGCCGTCCGGTGGTCACCGTCCATGTCGCGGGTTCACGCGGCCACACGCACGGCTCCCAACTCGCGTGACCGCGCAGGCCTCACAGGTTCTGACGCACCCGCCCGCATCGTCCACCGAGGAGTGACGGCCCCATGCCCGCACCGCACTTGACCCTGCCGCCCACCGACCGCGTCCTGTCCCCGCTCACCGGCTGGACCCGGGCGCACTGGGAGGCGCTCGCCGACCGGCAGTTGGCGGCGCTCGTCCCGTACGCGACGCCGGGGTGCGCGCAGTACCGGCTGCCGGGGCGGGCCAGTTGGTCGGGCGTGGTGTCGGACGGCCTAGAGGGGTACGCGCGCTCCTTCCTGCTCGCCGCGTTCCGGATCGCCGGAGCGGGCGGTGCGGTGGACCCCCGGCTCGTCGAGCGGTACGCGCGCGGGCTCGCGGCGGGCACGGACCCGGACAGCGGCGAGGCCTGGCCCCGGCTCACCGACTGCTCGCAGCAGATGGTGGAGGCCGCGTCCATCGCGATCGGCCTGCACGAGACCCGCCCCTGGATCTGGGACACCCTCGACACCCGGGTCCAGGAGCGGGTGGTCGACTGGCTCTCCGGGTTCGTGGGCGCCAGGACCTGGGACAACAACTGGCGGCTCTTCCAAGTGGTGTCCGAGCAGTTCCTCGCCTCGGTCGGCGCCCCGTACAGCAGGGCCGACGTCGAGGGCGGCCTGGACCGCATCGAGGACTGGTACCGCGGCGACGGCTGGTACAGCGACGGCGACGGACGGAACTTCGACTACTACATCGGCTGGGCCCTGCACCTGTACCCGCTGCTGTGGGCCCGGATGGCCGGGGAGGAGGACGGGGGCCGCGCCAAGGCCTACCGCGAGCGCCTCGCCCAATACCTCGCCACCTACCCGCACTTCTTCGGCGGCGACGGCGCACCCGTCCACCAGGGCCGCTCCCTCACCTACCGGTTCGCGGCCGCCGCGCCCGTGTGGATGGGCGCGCTCGCCGACTGCACCCCGCTCGCGCCCGGCCTGACCCGGCGCCTCGCCTCCGGAACGGCGCGGCACTTCGTGGAGCGCGGCGTGCCCGACGAGCGGGGACTGCTGCCCCTCGGCTGGTACGAGACGTTCCTGCCCGCGACGCAGCCCTACTCGGGACCCGCGTCGCCGTACTGGGCCAGCAAAGGGTTCCTCGGCCTGCTGCTGCCCGCCGACCACCCGGTGTGGACGGAGCGCGAACTGCCGCTGCCCGTCGAGGAGTCCGACCAGTACACGGCGCTCCCCCACCCCGGCTGGCTGCTGCACGGCACCCGGCACGACGGCATCGTCCGCCTGGTCAACCACGGCAGCGACCACAACCCGCTCGAAGGCGCAGCCGATGACGACCCGCACTACGCCAAGTTCGGCTACTCGACGGCGACCGCCCCGGAGACCGCCCCGCGCGCCTGGGAACGCGCCGTCGACGGCCATCTGGCCCTGCTCGCCCCGGACGGCACGGCTTCGCGCCGCCGCCGCATCCACCCGCTGAGCTGCGCCGGCCGGGTGGCCTCCTCCCGCCACGACGCCCAACTCCCGGGCGACGAACGGGAGTACCCGATCGAGACCACCAGCGCGCTGCACGGCCCGTGGGAGATCCGCGTCCACCGGGTGCAAGGACCCGCGGGGGCGACGGTCCGCGAGGGCGGACACGCGGTGGCGGACGAGACGCGGCCGCACGCCGAACGGGGCCCCGGCTGGGCCCTCGTGCGGACCGCGACCGGGCTGACGAGCGCCGTCGTCGGTCTGTACGGCTGGGACGAGGAGGCGGGTGTCGCCCGCGAGGTGGCGGCGAACGCGTACGGCCCGCACTCCGCGACCCCGTTCCTGACGTCCTCGGCCCACCCCGGCGGGACCTCCGTCCACGTCTCCCTGATCGCCCTCTCCCGGGACACGGTCCGGCCAAGGGCCCTGCGGGAGGCCGTCACCTGCACCGTGGACGCCGACCGCGTCCAGGTCCGCTTCCCGGACGGGACCGTGCTCGACCTGTGACCCGTCAGATCCCGCCGTCCTCCCGCCGGTGGATCTGCTCGACCAGCTCCGCGGCCATGCGTTTGATCGTGTCGAGCCCCGCTCTGCCCCAGCGGCGCGGCTGGACGTCCACCACGCAGACCGTGCCGAGGGCGGTCCCCGTACGGTCGATCAGGGGCGCGCCCAGATACGAGCGGACGCCGCCCTCGTCGACCAGGGGGTTGCCCGCGAAGCGCGGATAGTCGCGGACGTCCTCCAGGACGAGGGCCTTGCGGCGCACCACGACGTGCGGGCAGTACCCGTGGTCGCGGGGCAGATAGCGGCGCGCGTCGCCGCAGCCGGCGGGGGCGACGGATCCGGCGGCCGGGTCGGCGAGCGCGAGGACGCCGTCCGGGGCGTGCAGTCCGGCGAAGAACTGCCGGTGCTCGTCGATGAAGTTGACCATCGCGCAGGGCGCGCCGGCCAGGTCGGCGAGCCGGGCGGCGAAGACGTCGAAGGCCGGTTCGGGGTACTGCCCGATGCCGAGCCCGCGCAGCCGCCGCACCCGCGCGGGCGCCTCCTTGTCGACGGGGGTGAGCAGGAGGTGCCCGATCGGGTCGTACGTCACGTGTGGGCTCCGTAACTGGGCTCCGGGGCGTGGTTGAGGAGGTGCTTGACGAGGATGAGGAGCGTCTGGATGCCGGAGCTGGAGATGCGGGCGTCGCAGCGCACCACGGGCACCCGGGGGTCGAGGTCGATCGCGGAGCGCACCTCCTCGGGTTCGTAGCGGTAGGCGCCGTCGAATTCGTTGATCGCCACGATGAAGCCCATGCCGCGCTGCTCGAAGAAGTCGACGGCGGCGAAGCAGTCCTCGAGGCGCCGGGTGTCGGCGAGGACCACGGCGCCGAGCGCCCCTTCGGAGAGCTCGTCCCACATGAACCAGAACCGTTCCTGGCCCGGGGTGCCGAAGAGGTACAGGACGTGCTCCGGGTCGAGCGTGATGCGGCCGAAGTCCATGGCGACGGTGGTCGTGGTCTTGTTCTCCACGCCGGACAGGTCGTCGGTGGCCTCGCTGACCGTGGTGAGCAGTTCCTCGGTGCTCAGCGGGGCGATCTCGCTGACCGCTCCCGTGAAGGTGGTCTTGCCGACCCCGAAGCCACCGGCGATCAGGATCTTGAGTGCGGTGGGGAAGGGGTCAGAGCTGTCGTCGTAATCCATCGAGCACTGCCTCCAACAGGGACCGGTCGGTGGGGTTGTGGTAGAAGTCCGGGGCCTTCTGGGTGAGGGACCCGCAGTCGAGGAGATCGCAGAGGATCACTTTGGCCACGACCGCGGGCAGCTTGAGCTGGGCCGCGATCTCGGCGACGGAGGTGGGCGCCTCGCACAGGCCGAGCGCCGTGGAGTGCTCGGGCCCGAGATAGCCGAGCGGGGTGCTGCCGGTCGCCATCACCAGGGAGAGCAGGTCGAGTTGGCTGGTCGGTCTGGTCCGGCCGTCGCTGACGGTGTAGGGGCGGACGAGCCGGCCCGCCGCGTCGTCGAGCCAGGGCCCGTCGTGCGGGGCCGCCATGCTCAGCGCCTCATCGACGCGGGTTCCCCGGCGGGCTGCCGGGGCGCGGTGATCAGGTACGGGCGGACGCTCTTGACCAGCATCGCCATTTCGTAGCCGAGGACGGCCGCGTCCGCTTCGCGCCCGGCGAGCACGGCCAGACAGGTGCCCGAGCCCGCGGTGGAGACGAACAGGAGGGTGGAGTCCAGTTCCACGACGACCTGGCGGACGTCGCCGCCGTCGCCGAAGCGGATGCCCGCGCTGCGTCCGAGGGAGTAGAGCCCCGAGGCGAGGGCCGCCATGTGGTCGGCGCTGTCCGGGTCGAGGCCGTGCACCGACTTCACGAGTCCGTCGGAGGAGAGCAGGACGGCGCTCCGGGTGTGCGGCACTCGCTGCACGAGGCCGCTCATCAGCCAGTCGAGATCGGATACATGGCCGGTCGGCGCATCGCTCGCCATGGTGGATCGACTCCTTGAGGTACGAACGTACGTAGGTCTGCCGGGGCAGAGGTGGTGGGGGGTGCCGGGCCTGCCGGTGCGGGTCAGCCGCCTGGTCCGCGCCCGTCGTGGGGGGCGCCGACCTCGTGTTCGCGCGGGGTGGGATCGCGGGCGTCCTGGGCCTGCGCGAGGCCGATGCCGCGCTGGAACGCGGCCATCAGGCCGGGGTCGTGCCCGACGAGGTCGCCGCCGTCGGGCCGCGGCGCCGGGGAGTCCCGCAGCTGGGGTGCGATGTGTTCCTGGGCGCGCCGCTTGGGGAGCTGGGGTCTGCCGACCCGGCCGCGCACCGCGCCGCCCAGCGGGGTCGGTGGCGCCGCGGTGTGCTCGGCGACGGCCTGCCGGTCCTCCGGGCGGATGCCGGGGGTGGCGTCGGCGGGCGTCGGCCGGTCCTGCCGGGAGCCGCGCACGGGGAGCGGGGCGGGCGGAGCGCCGTTCACGGTGCGCGGCCGGTACGGGCCGGCGCCGGGGTCCGGGGCGGGCGCCGGGGGTGCGGCGCTCGGCCACACCGGGGTGGCGGCGCCCAGGTCGTCCCGTACGGCTTCGGTGCCGCGTGAGCCCGCGGAGTCCGGTACGGCGCCGGAACCGGGAAGGCCCGCGGTGTCGGGTACGGCGCCGGAGTCACGTACGCCCCCGGAATCCCGTACACCTCCGGAGTCCCGTACGTCCCCGGACCCCCCGGAGCCCGCGCCGTCGTCTCCAGCCCCTGCCGCCGCGCCCTGCGACGCCACCTCCGCCGCCGGGCGGCGCCGGGTGACCGGCTCGGCCTGCTGGTCGGCGCCCAGCAGCTCCTGCGGCAGGATCAGGACGGCCTGGACGCCGCCGTAGATGTTGGTCTGCAGCCGCACCGCGACACCGTGTCTGCGGGCGAGCGCGGAGACCACGAAGAGCCCGATGCGGCCGTCCTGGAGGAGGCTCGCGACATTGACCTGGTCCGGGTCGGCGAGCAGCCGGTTCATCTTGTTCTGCTCGGTCAGGGGCATGCCGAGGCCGCGGTCCTCCACCTCGACGGCGAGCCCGGCGGTCACCGAGTTGGCGCGCAGCAGGACCTGGGTGTGCGGGGCGGAGAACACCGTGGCGTTCTCGACGAGTTCGGCGAGCAGGTGGATGACGTCGGCGACGGCGTGACCGCGCAGGGTGCCGTCGATGGGCGGCACGAGTTTGACGCGCGAGTACTGCTCGACCTCGGCGATGGCCGAGCGCATGACCTCGGTCATGGAGACGGGGTTGCTCCACTGGCGGCGCGAGACGGCGCCGCCGAGCACCGCGAGGTTCTCGGCGTGCCTGCGGATGCGGGTCGCGAGATGGTCGACGTGGAAGAGGCCCTTGAGCAGTTCGGGATCCTCGACCTCGTTCTCCAACTCGTCGAGCAGGGAGATCTCGCGGTGGACGAGCGACTGCAGCCGTCGGGCGAGGTTCACGAAGACCTCGACCTTCTGCTCGCTGCCCGCGTGGCTGGAGAGCTGGGAGGCCTGTACGACGGCGCCGACGGCGACGTCGTGTGCACGGCTCAACTCGTCGGCGAGCTGGTCGAACTCGTCGCCTCCGGCTCGCGCGCGGGCCGGTGTGCCGGGCGTGGGCGGCTGGTCGCCGCGGCGCAACTGTTCGACGACGCCGCGGAGTTCGGCCTGGCCGCGCGCGGCGGTCCGGCGGAGCGTGCCGAGCCGGTCGTGCACGGTCTTGGCGGCGCGCTCGGCGGCGACGGCGGCCGTCACGATCCCGGCGAGAGCGACCAGGGCGGCCGCGGTGAGGACGGCGACCAAGGCCGTCCCCGGCCGGGCGCCGGTCGAGCGCAGGGTGAACAGCACGGCGGCGCAGGCGCTCAGGCCCACGGCGACGGCCGGCAGCACCGCGATGCGCAGGAGCTGCGGCCGTATGTGGGTTTCGGGCAGTGCGGCGGCACTGCGGCTGCCGGGCCTGCCGTGCCGGCCGCCCTCACGGCGGTCTGGGCGGGCGGCCGGTGCGCGTAGGTGAGACATCTGCGTCCTCGGTGTGTGGCGACGAAGGTCCGGCGCTCGGCCCGACTCCTCTTTGCGGCGTGGTGGAGGCATCGCCGTGCCGGCCGGCAGGTCGCGACGTCAGCTCTGCGTCGTGATCCCTGCGTCGCCCGACGGCCACACACGGTAGTCGGCAACGCATCATGTGCGATGGGCAGTTGACAAAGTCAGCGGCCAGCGTCCCGCTCTGGTATGACACCTCGCACGGGGGTCCGATTCGACTCGCACGCAAGCCCGATTCCCACTCCGTACGGAACTCCCGTTCGCGTCCCGGCGCGAGGGTGCCGCTGCTGTAATGGTCGTATGCACCTCAACCCTTACGGCGAGGACGCCGTGAACCTGGCTGCCGATCTCGCCAACCGCCGCCCCGCCGACCCCGAGGAGCTCGCCGACCGCTGCCGCGCAGCGGGCCTGGCCCTCGAACAGCCCGTATCGGCCGACGACTTGGTACGCGCCCAGGAGACCCTGGACTCCTGGGAGAAGGTGGTGGACGCCGCCGAGGAGCACGAGCGCGCCGAACTGGTCAACGGCATGCTCGCGGCGGCCACCGCGCACCCCCGGCTCACCGATCACGCGGGCACCGGCTGGCACCTGCACTACCGCGACGCCCACCGGCCGCTCGGCGCCCTGCTGTCCTCGCTGATCGCGGTGGGCACGGCGCTGCACCTCGCGGGCCGGGGCATGCACCGGCTGCGGCGGTGCGCCGTCACCGGGTGCACCACGATCTTCGCCGACACCTCGCGCACCGGACGGCAGCGCTACTGCTCGCAGCGGTGCGCCAACCGCGACGCGGTCCGCAGACACCGCGCCCGCGCGGCGTGAGGGGGCGCGCACGCCGCGCCGCGGGGGCGCCCCCGCCCTGGGGACACTCTCGCCCTGGGAACGCCCCCGCGCCTCAAGGCCTCCGTCAGCCGACGGACGTCGTCTCGTGCTCCCCGCTGTCCGTGGTGTCCGTGGTGTCCGTGGTGTCCGTCGCGCTGTCCGCGGTGTCCGTCTTCGGGCCGACGACGCTCCGTACGACCAGGGTGGACGCCCCGAGCCAGCCGCCCTCCGGCACGACCGCCACCTCGCGCCACCACAGCCGCCCCGGCACGGAATCCGCCCCGGGCTCGAAGGGCTCCCCCGGGCAGGGCAGCGCCAGCGTGACGCCCTCGCGGCGCGCGGCGGCGACGGTGCCCTCGCCCGGCTCCGACCACGCGTGCGGGGCGAGGTTGAAGGTGCCCCAGTGAATCGGCAGCATGACGCCGCCCGCCGCGCCGCCCTGGAGGTCGAGGTGGGCCCGCAGACCCTCCTCGGGCGTCATGTGGATGTCCGGCCACCACTCCGAGTAGGCGCCGATCTGGATCATCGTGATGTCGAACGGGCCGTGCTCGGCGCCGATGTCGCGGAAGCCGGCGAAGTAACCGGTGTCGCCGCTGTGGAAGACGCGGTGCTCCGGCCCCGCGACCGCCCAGGACGCCCACAGCGTGTGCTGCTGGTTGCGCAGCCCCCGGCCGCAGAAGTGCCGGGCGGGGGTCGCGGTCAGGGTCAGCCCCGCCACCTTCGCGGTCTCGTTCCAGTCCAGCTCGCGGAGACGGTCGGCCGGCACGCCCCACCGCTCCAGGTGGGCGCCGACGCCGAGCGGCACCGCGAACACCGTGTCGGTGCCGGCCAGGGCCTTGATCGTGGGCATGTCCAGGTGGTCGTAGTGGTCGTGCGAGATGACCACGGCGTCGACCGGGCCGAGCGCCGCGAGCGGCACCGGCACGGGGTGCAGCCGCTTGGGCCCGGCGAAGGAGAACGGCGAGCACCGCTCGCCCCACACCGGGTCGAAGAGCACCCGGCGCCCGTCGATCTCCACCAGGACGCTGGAATGCCCCATCCAGGTGACCCGCAGGCCGTCGGCCGGCGGCTTGGCGAGGTCGGCGAGGGTGGTGGGGTGCACCGGGATCGTGCCGGCCGGGCCGCGGCGCAGCCGCTCCTCCCTGCGGAAGTAGATCTTCGCGAACTCCAGGCTCGACCCGGACGGGCGGGTCCTGGCCCCCACGGGGTTCTGGAAGGAACCTTCGGCGACGGAGAAGTTCGGGGATCTGCGGATCCGGGCCAGCCGGGCACCTGCGGGATCCGCGCCGAAGGGAGCGGACCGCAGCGAGCGGAGCCCGGGGATCAGGGACCGGGACACGGGACCTCCTGAGGGGGGTGGATAGGCCCTTCCATTATGTCCACCGGCCCCCGGCGAGTCCTGCGCGGCATCCGAGACCCCCGCCACGTCGCCGGCGGGGCGGCGCTGGCCCGGCCGGTCACCGGCACGACTACGTCATCTACGTCGCCGGGGCCCATGGACGCGCCTCCGCGGCCGCGGTAGACCCCGGACAGGAAGGCTTCGACCAGGAAGGCTTCGACGTCCGAGGGGGTTCTATGCCGACCATTCTCGTCGACCAGTTCAAGAACGTCGTCCGGGCCTGGGCCGTGGAGGAGACCAAGCGCATCGCCCGTATGCAGATCCTGCGCGGCGGCTGGGAGGTCTGGGTGCAGTGCGAGCTCGCCGCGTTCCTGCTCGCACAGGAGTCGACGCTCGAGGTGCAGCGCGAGAGCTACGTGTACGGCGGGAAGAAGCGGGCGGACCTGCTGCTCAACGGCAACCACCCCACCGCGAGCCAGCGGATCATCGTCGAGATCAAGGTCATGCGGGCGAGCGAGTACGAGCGGGCGCAGTTCGTCGAGGACATCCTGGACGACGTGGCCAAGCTGCGCGACGGCCTCAAGGCGGTGCACAAGGGGGCACAACTCATCGTCCTCGGGCTCTACTTCGACGCGAACGCGCCGATCCCGCCCGGCTTCACCACGGAGGAGGTCACCCACGACGTGGGCCTGTGCTGGCGGGAGATGGCCGTCATCGACTGAGCGCCGCCATCGGCTGCGTGCTGTCATCGGCTGCGTGCTGTCATCGGCTGCGTGCCGCCATCGGCTGGGCAACGCCGGGTGCCGGCTGTCCGTGGCCGGGCACACCGAAGGCGCCCCGCGATACGGGGCGCCTTCGTCCGGTCGCACAGTCGGTCGGTCCATCGGCCCGGCACCGGGCTCCTCAGGAGGCGGCCTCTATCTGCATCTTGAGGGTATGCAGGTTGCGGAAACCCTTGGCCTCCACATGGTCCCCGGAGCTCTCGCCCCGGATGCGCCGGCCGATCCACGGCACGAGGTACTCGCGCGCCCAGTGGATGTCGTCGCGCCGCACCTCCAGCGTGCCGCGCGGCGGCATCGGCGGCCACGCCTGGTCCGGGTCCGCGGGCACGTCGAGCCCCAGGACCTGACCGGCGCGCAGCGCCACGCGCGTGTGCCCCTCGGCGGAGAGGTGCAGCCGGTCGCCGTCCCAGGCCCGCCGGTCCTGCACGGTCCTGAGGGACCACAGGTCGAGCACGGGACAGCCGTACCGGTCGGCGATCGCCCGCACGTGCATGTTGTACGTGGCGATCTTGCCCCGCAGGTGCTTGAGCAGCGCCACGCCACGGGTGTCGAAGCCGGTGGTCACCATGACCGTGCCGACGGCCGACGAGAGGTCCGCTACGGCCCGCTCGAACCGTTCGGCGACCTCGTCGGGGTCGGTGCCGGGGCGGATGATGTCGTTGCCCCCGGCGCAGAACGTCACCAGGTCGGGGGCGAGCTCCTTCGCGCGCGGCAGCTGGTCCTCGACGATCTGGTCGAGGAGTTTGCCGCGGACGGCGAGGTTGGCGTACCGGAAGGTGTGCTCGGGCACCCGGTCGTCGAGCAGCACGGCGAGCCGGTCGGCCCAGCCGACGAAGGTGCCGTCGGGTCCCGGGTCCCCCACGCCCTCGGTGAAGCTGTCGCCGACCGCTGCGTAGGAGTTGAATACCCGGTGGTTGATGGGGTGATGGATGAAGGATGTCGACTCTGCGCTCACGAGGTAACATCCTTCACCTCCCTAAGTGACCTACGCCACCGTAGGGAGGGGTTGACGGTGCGTGAGATAAGCCACCGGTCAAGATTGCCCCAACTCGGAATAAGTGCACACCCCACCTTTTGACGTGCACATCACCCGCTCTTCCGGCCGCTTCGGCCTCCGCGACAAGGGCGCGACGTACGAGTGATTGCCCCAGGTACCCATGTCGTATCGTCGAAGACGCACCCGCCGGCGAGCCGCGCCGGACGCAGAGCCCGAGGAGAGCCCGTGACGCAGCAGGTCCCGTCGACAGAGGTGTCGGAGCCCGAGCTCTCCGGAGTGCGCAACTTCCGTGACGTGGGCGGACTGCCGACGGTCGACGGCCGCCACGTCCGCCGCGGCGTGCTCTTCCGCAGCGGTCACCTGGCGCACGCCACCGCGTCCGACGCCGCCTTCCTCGCCGGCCTGGGCCTGCACACGGTCTTCGACTTCCGCAACGCCGCCGACCAGCGCCTGGAGGGCCCCGACATCGCACTGCCGGGCGTACGCAACGTGAATCTGCCGCTGACCGACCCGGCCGACGGCGCCGAGTTCTGGCAGATGGTCCGCGACGGCGACCTCGACCAGCTGCGCGGGCTGCTCTCGGACGGCAAGGCCGCGGGCCGGATGGAGACCGCGTACCGCACGATCATCAAGGACCGCACCGCCGAGCACGGCAAGGTGCTGCACGCGCTCGCCGAGGACAGCGTGCCCGCGCTCATGCACTGCGCCGCGGGCAAGGACCGCGCGGGCCTCTCCATAGCCGTGACGCTGCTCGCCGTCGGCGTCGAGCGCGATGCCATCGAGGCCGACTACCTCGAGTCGAGCGCGTCCCACCGCCGGTACAAGGTGCACCGCACCGACAGCTCCCCGAACGCGATGGCGCCCGAGGTCCTGGAGCTGCTCGACCCGCTCTTCGACGCCCGCAGCGAGTACCTGGCGGCCGCGTTCGAGACGATCGAGCAGACCTGGGGCGACGTCGACACGTACATCGCCGAGGGGCTCCGGGTGAGCGACGCGACCCGGGAGCGACTCCGCGAGCGCCTCCTCGACTGAAGGAGGCCGCCTACTGGTTCTTCGCGCCCAGCTCGAAGAGCAGATAGATGAAGGCCGCGAAGAGATGGCCCACCGCCACGTAGATGATCAGGCGGACCCAGAGCGCCCGGGGGAACTTCTCCTCCATGGTGTTGCGGGCGGGGGTGTCGCGGGCGGGCTCCGGCCCGAGGGGTCCCCGCTGGTCCGGTTCCGTCATGGCGTTTCTCCGTGGGTCGGGCCGCCGAGGCACAGCGCGGTGGCGGGGCTCTGCAGCAAGGTGTGGACGAAGAGGAGATCGGTGCCGCCCCGGTCGGCGGCGGCGATCCGGTGCGGGGTCAGCGAGTCGAAGTGCGCGCTGTCGCCCGGATCGAGGGCGTGCGCGGTGTCCCCGAGGTGCAGCCGCAGCCGCCCCTTCAGGACGTACAGCCACTCCTCGCCGGGATGGACGCGCACGATGTCGCCCTGCGCGCCGTGCGGCACGTGCACCCGCAGCGCCTGCATGCCGCGCCCGGACGCGCCCGCCTGGAAGTACGTCCATCCCCCGGCCCGGGTCGGCTCCATGTCCGCGGCACGGATGACCGCGTCCCGGTCGGCGACGGTCTCGCCGAGCAGCTCCGAGACCGTCGTACCGTAGACGCGGGCGAGCGTGAGCAGCATCGGCAGCGAGGGCTGGCGCTGCCCGGTCTCCAGGCGGGACAGATGGGCGGGCGAGAGCCCGGCGTTCCGGGCCGCGGCCTCCAGGGTGAGGGAGGCGCGGCGGCGCAGTTCACGCAGCTGGGGGGCCACGACGGGCAGCGCGTCGGCCGCGCGGGACGACTCGGCGGCCGCCCCGGACGCGGGCTCCGCGAATTCCGTGGGCTCAGTGGAGTCCGTGGGCTCCGTGGGCTCGGCAGGGCTCATGCCTCTGATTCAGCCAGAGCGTTGCCTCTCGGGCAACTTTCTTGCCCGAGAGGCAAATTTTGCTGGCTACCCCCGGGCGTCGGCTCTCAGCGGTTCGCGACCGCCTGCTTCACCAGCGTCTTGCCGAAGTCCCACATCAGGCCGCCGCCGCTGTGCGCGTCATCCATGACCTCCGTGAAGGCGGCCACGAAGCGGTCCACCTCCCGCTCCCCCACGGTCAGCGGCGGGATGAGCTTGATGACCTCCAGATGGTCCCCGGATACCTGGGTGAGGATGCGGTGCTTCTGCAGCAGCGGTACGACGACCATCTGCGCGAAGAGCCCCTTGCGGGCAGCCTGCAGCATCGCCCAACGCCCGCGCAGCTTCAGCGACTTGGGCCGCCCGAACTCGATGCCCACCATCAGCCCGCGGCCGCGCACCTCGCTCAGCAGCTCGTACCGGTCCACGAGCGCGGCCAGCCGGGACCTGAGCAGGTCGCCCGTGACCCGGGCGTTCTCGACGACCTTCTCGTCCTCCATGACGGACAGGACCGCGAGCCCCGCCGCCATGGCCTGCGCGTTCGAGCCGAAGCTCGCCGAGTGCACGAGGACCCGGTCCATCGACGAGTAGACCTTCTTGAAGATCCAGTCCTTGCCGAGCGTGGCGCCCACCGGCACATAGCCGCCCGAGAGCGCCTTGGCGACACAGACCAGATCGGGCTCGACCCCTGCCTCGTGCTGATACGCGTAGAAGTCGCCGGTCCTGCCGAGCCCCGTCTGGACCTCGTCGGCGATCAGCAGCGCCTTGTGCCGCCGCAGCAACTCCTGGGCGGCGAGCAGATATCCGGGCGGCGTCCCGTGCACGCCCTTGCCCTGGATCGGCTCGACGATCAGCCCGGCGACGTCGCCCTTCGCCAACTCCCGGCGCAGCGCGTCCAGATCGCCGAGCGGGACCGCGGTGTCGGGCAGCAGCGGCGCGAAGCCGTCCCGGAACCCGTCCTCGCCGTTGACGGAGAGAGAGCCGGTGGTGAGGCCGTGGAAGGCGTGCGTGCAGTAGAGCACCCGCGGCTTCCCGGTCGCGTAGCGCGCGAACTTCAGCGCCGTCTCGACGGCCTCCGTGCCGCTGTTGCCGAAGAACACCCGGTCCAGGTGCGGGCTGTGCGTGAGCAGCCGCTCCGCGAGCAGGCCGGGCAGCGGCTGGCAGTCGAAGCGGGTCAGGTCGGCGAGCGAGGCGTCGAGGACGTCGTGCAGCGCCTTGCGTACGACGGGGTGGTGCCGGCCCAGGCCCATCACGCCGAAGCCCGCGAGCATGTCCAGGTAGTCGTTGCCCTCCGCGTCCCAGAAGTACGCGCCCTCGGCCCGTTCGTAGACCTTGTCGAAGCCGATGGTGTGCAGCATGCGCGGCAACTGGTGGTTGAGGTGCCGGGCGTGCAGCTCGTACCGCTCGGCGCCCCGCTCGGCGAGAAGTCTGCCGAGGTCGAACTCCTTGCCGCCGGACGCCTGCGCGCGGGGCGCGTCGTCGAACTCCGTGGTCATACGCTGTGCTCCTTGCCTGAACCCTGCTCCGGTAGGCCCTCCTTGGCCGCGAGCGTGGCGCCGATCCGCCCGGCGATCTCCACCGGGGTGAGCCCGAGGTCGGCGAGGACCTCGCCCCGTTTGGCGTGCGCGAGGAACTGCTCCGGGATGCCGAACCGCCGTACGGGCACGTCCACTTCGGCGTCACCGAGGGCCAGCGCGACCGCCGAGCCGACCCCGCCGGAGCGGCTGTTGTCCTCGACGACCGCCACCACCCGGTGCCGTGCGGCGAGCCCGGGCAGCTCGGCGTCGACCGGCTTGACCCAGCGCGGGTCGACGACGGTGCAGCGCAGGCCGCGCGCCCGCAGGAGCTCGGCGGCCTGCAGACAGACCGGCGCCATCACCCCGACCGCGACGAACAGCACCTCCGGATCCGCGTCCCGCAGCAGTACGTCCATGCCGCCGAGACGGTTCACGGCCGGGATCGAGGGCCCCACCGACTCCTTGGGGAACCGCAGGAGCGTCGGCGCGTCGTCGACGGCGACCGCCTCCCGCAGCTGCGCCCGCAACTGGTCGGCGTCGCGCGGCGCGGCGATCCGCAGCCCCGGCACGACCTGCAGAATCGACATGTCCCACATGCCGTTGTGCGAGGCCCCGTCGACGCCGGTGACCCCGGCCCGGTCGAGCACGAAGGTGACCCCGCACCGGTGCAGCGCCACGTCCATCAGGAGCTGGTCGAAGGCGCGGTTGAGGAAGGTGGCGTAGACGGCGACGACCGGGTGCAGGCCGCCCGTGGCGAGTCCGGCGGCGGAGACCGCGGCGTGCTGCTCGGCGATGCCGACGTCCCAGACCCGGTCCGGGTGGGCCGCGGCGAACTTCGTCAGGCCGACCGGGCCCAGCATGGCGGCCGTGATGGCGACGACGTCCTCGCGCTCGGCCCCGATGCGGGCGATCTCGTCCCCGAACACCGACGTCCAGGACGGCGCATCGGCCGGGGTGAGCGGTTCGCAGGTGAGCGGGTTCATGATGCCGACGGTGTGGAAGCGGTCCGCCTCGTCGGCGAGCGCGGGTTCGTAGCCCCGGCCCTTCTCGGTCAGACAGTGGACGAGCACGGGGCCGTGGAAGCGTTTCGCACGGCGCAGCGCCGACTCGACGGCGCCGATGTCGTGCCCGTCGATCGGCCCGACGTACTTGAGTCCCAGGTCCTCGAACATGCCCTGCGGTGCGAAGGCGTCCTTGAACCCCTTCTTGGCGCCGTGCAGCGACTCGTACAGCGGCTGTCCGATGACCGGGGTGCGCTGGAGGACGTCCTTGCCCCAGGCGAGCACCTGCTCGTACCCGTCCGTCGTCCTGAGCGTGGCCAAGTGGTTGGCGAGGCCGCCGATGGTCGGTGCGTAGGAGCGCTCGTTGTCGTTCACCACGATGATCAGCGGCCGGTCCTTCGCGGCCGCGATGTTGTTGAGCGCCTCCCAGGCCATGCCCCCGGTGAGGGCGCCGTCCCCGATGACCGCGACGACGTGCCCCCGCTCGCCGAGCACCTGACGTGCCTTGGCGAGGCCGTCCGCCCAGCCGAGCGCCGTGGAGGCGTGGCTGTTCTCGACGATGTCGTGCTCGGACTCCGCACGCGAGGGGTAGCCGGAGAGGCCGCCCTTGCCGCGCAGCTTGGAGAAGTCCTGCCGCCCGGTGAGCAGCTTGTGCACATAGCTCTGGTGACCGGTGTCCCACACGATGCGGTCGACGGGCGACTCGAAGACCCGGTGGAGGGCGACGGAGAGTTCCACCACCCCCAGATTGGGCCCGAGGTGGCCGCCCGTCCTGGCGACCGCGTGCACCAGGAACTCCCGGACCTCCCCCGCCAGTTCGTCCAGTTCGGTCCCGGAAAGCTTCTTCAGGTCCCGCGGCCCCCGGATGGTTTCGAGAATGCTCATGCTCGGGCCCCCTCTCTGGTTCTTCTCAGCTCACGGTGACGGGGGGCACCCCTTGCGGGGTGCCCGCGTCCGCCCGTTCATGACGTCACCCGCGGTTCCCCGAGACCGTTTCGCGGGCCGCGCGGATGGACTCCTTGAGGGAACCCATGGTGGCGAGGACGGCGGTCGGTTCGTAACCGCAGTGCGCCATGCAGTTGGCGCAGCGCGGGTCCTTGCCGCGGCCGTACTTGCTCCAGTCGGTCTCCTCGATGAGCTGGCGGTACGTGGGGACGTAGCCGTCGCTCATCAGGTAGCAGGGGCGCTGCCAGCCGAAGAGCGAGTAGTTCGGGATCGCCCACGCCGTGCAGGGGAAGTCCGCCTTGCCCTCCAGGAAGTCCAGGAAGAGCGGCGAGTGGTTGAGCCGCCAGCGGCGCCGGTTGCCGCCCGCGAAGGCCTTCTTGAAGAGTTCGCGGGTCTGGTCGACGCCGAGGAAGTGCTCCTGGTCGGGCGCCTTCTCATAGGCGTAGGCGGGCGAGAGCATCATCTCGTCGACCTGCAGGTCGTCGTTGAGGAAGTTCAAGACCTCGATGATGGTCTGCGGGGTGTCGGTGTTGAAGAAGGTCGAGTTGGTGGTGACCCGGAAGCCGCGCCGCTTGGCCTCCTTGATCGCCTCCACCGCCTCGTCGAACACGCCCTCCTTCGCGACCGACTCGTCGTGCCGCTCACGCATGCCGTCGATGTGCACGGCGAACGCGAAGTGCGGCGAGGGCGTGAACTTCTCGATCTTCTTGCGCAACAGCATGGCGTTGGTGCAGAGGAAGACGTACTTCTTCTTCGCCACCAACTGCCGGACAATCTCGTCGATCTGAGGGTGCATCAGTGGCTCGCCGCCGGCGATGGACACCATCGGGGCACCGGATTCAAGGACGGCGCCCACGGCCTGGGCCACCGGCATGCGCTGCTTGAGCACACCGGCCGGATGCTGGATCTTGCCGCAGCCCTCGCACGCGAGATTGCACGCGTAGAGCGGCTCCAACTCGACGATCAGTGGAAACTTGTCACGCTTGCGGAGCTTCTGTTCAAAGAGATACGTCGCGACCTTGATGGTCTGGCGAAGCGGCATGGCCATCTGGCTCACCTCCGGGGGAGCAGCGAAGAACGGTGCCATTCAAAGAAAGCGGGGAGCACGGCACGAAGAACGCGGAAAGCTGATATTCCACCGCGCACCGTGCCGATGCGGACGAGTTCGTGCTGAGGGGCATCCACGACCACCCGGACGGCCGCAACGGGCCGTTGTCCGGCGCGTACGGCGCTGTGCAGGGTCGCCGCGGACTCCATGTCCACCGCGACCGCGCCGGTGGCCAGGAGGTCGCCGCGCTCCTGG
The DNA here is from genome assembly GCF_042871345.1 of Streptomyces sp. NPDC005863. Lineage (NCBI taxonomy): Bacteria > Bacillati > Actinomycetota > Actinomycetes > Kitasatosporales > Streptomycetaceae > Streptomyces > Streptomyces sp. NPDC005863. The sequence goes on from NZ_JBIAII010000002.1 coordinate 527,624, forward strand.
CCCCGGACGACGTGGTCGGAGCCGGTGAGCGGGCCGGTGTGCACGGCGCGTCCGGGCAGGGCCCGCACCAGCTCATCGACCAGCAGGCCGGTTCCCGTACAGGGTGTGCTGCCGCGCGCGTCCCTGGTCTCCTCGGCGACGACCAGGTCGCCGGGGTGCATACCGGGGGCGAGTCCGGCGCAGAAGCCGGTGGCCAGGACGGCCGCGTCGCGCAGGGTTTCCTTGCCGAGCGCGCCGCTGACGGCCCGCTCGGCGTTCTTGGGGCCCATGCCGGTGCGCAGCACCGACATGGTCGCGGGCGCGCCGCTGCGGTCGCCGGTGCGCAGGGCGAGGCGCTCGATGCCGAGCGCGCAGGCGATCAGCAGCGGCGCGGGGCCCGGCCGCGGGGCCGGGGTGCGGTCCATCAGCTGCCCTTGCCGGGGTGTGCCGCGGAACCGGGCGCGAACGGCTCTCCGTTGACGTACCTGCCGAGGGCGGTGAGCGGGAACACCTGCCGGTACAGGTGGTAGTTGATGGAGAAGTCCCACGGGAAGCCGGTGCCGGTGAAGTACGGCTCGTCCCAGGAGCCGTCCGCCCGCTGCGCCTCGGCGAGCCAGGCGATGCCACGCTCCACCGACGTGGCCTCCCGCTCGCCCGCCGAGAGCAGCGCGAGCAGCGCCCAGGCGGTCTGCGACGGCGTCGACGTGCCGTGCCCGACCCAGCCCCGGTCGCGGTAGGAGCGCAGGTCCTCGCCCCAGCCGCCGTCGTCGTTCTGCACCGACTCCACCCAGCTCACCGCGCGCCGGATCGCCGGGTGCGAGGCGGGCAGGCCGGCCGTGACGAGGGCGGGCACCACCGACCCCGTACCGTAGATGTAGTTGACGCCCCAGCGTCCGAACCAGGCGCCGCAGGGCTCCTGTTCGGCCAGCAGCCACTCGATGCCGCGCACGGTGCGCGGGTCGCGGGACCTGCCCTCGACGGCGAGCATCTCCACCACGTGCCCGGTGACGTCGGCCGACGGCGGGTCGATGACCTCGCCGAAGTCACAGAACGGCAGCCGGTTGGGGAAAGGGCTGGTGTTGTCGACGTCGAAGGCGGCCCAGGGGCCGCCCTTCGACTGCATGCCGAGGGTCCAGCGCACCCCGCGCTCGATGGCGTTCTCCAGGCGGGCCTTGTCCGGGTGCGCGACCCGGCGCAGCGCGAGGGCGACCTCGGCGGTGTCGTCGATGTCGGGGTAGTTGTCGTTGTGGAACTCGAACGCCCAGCCACCCGGCGTGAGGCCCGGCCTGCGCACCGACCAGTCCCCCGGCCGTACGATCTGCTCGCCGAGCATCCAGTCCGCGGCCTTGACCAACTGCGGGTGGTCCGCGGGCAGTCCGGCGTCGGCGAGCGCGATGGTCGCCAGGCAGGTGTCCCACACCGGCGACTGACAGGCCTCGATCATGCGGGCGCCGTCCTCGCGCCACACGGCGAACCGGTCGAGCGAGGCGAGGCCCGCCTTCAGGACGGGGTGCTCCAGGTCGTAGCCGAGCAGGTGCAGCGCGATGACGGAGTAGACGGCGGGCGGCTGGATCCCGCCCCAGCAGCCGTCGTTCTCCTGCCGCTCGATGATCCAGCGGGCGGCGCTGTTCATCGCGGCCTTGCGCAGCCGGCGCGGCGCCACCTTGTGGTAGACGTGCAGCGCCTTGTCGAGCCGCTGGAAGACGCCGTCCCAACTGGCCACGGGGGCAAGGGGTTTGACGGGGTTCGGGTCGCGTGCGTCGGTGTGCAGCTCGTCCAGGGCGAAGGGCGCGGGGCGCACCGGCCGCTTCGCGGAGACGATGGTGAGCGGCACTATCGTCTGCCGGGCCCAGCAGCCGAAGTCGTAGATGTTGAGCGGGACCCACTTGGGGAAGTAGATGAGCTCCGGCGGGAGTTCGGGCAGGTCGTCCCACTTCCACCAGCCGAAGAGCGCGAGCCAGATCCGGGTGAAGACCCGGGCGGAGGCGATGCCGCCCCGTTCGCGGACCCATGCGGAGGCCTTCGCCATGTGCGGCTCGTCGGGCCGGTCGCCGGCCAGACGCAGCGCCACGTACGCCTCGATGGTGGTGGAGAGTTCGCCGGGCCCGCCGAAGAAGGTGGCCCAGGTGCCGTCCTCGCGCTGCTCGCCGCGGATGAAGAGCGCGGCTGCGTGCGTGGTCGCCTCGTCCCTGATGCCGAGGAACTGGCGGAGCAGGAGGTCCTCGGCGTCCATGGTCACATTGGTCTCGAGGTCGCCCTTCCACCAGCCCTCGGCGTCCTGCCGGGAGAGCAGGAACTGGGTGGAGCGGTGCATGGCGCGCGCGGCGGCCTCATGGGGGCCTGCCGCCGTGGTCGCCGTGATCGTGGTCGTCGTGGTGGTGGTGGCTTCGGTGGGCCGGCTGGCCGAGGCTGCGCGGGGCGTGGCCGCTCCGGTGCTTCCGTCGGTCGTCGCTGTCATGGCTTCCCCTTCGTGCAGTGCGGTGGCTACGTCTGCTGTGGGTCCGCCGTCGGCCGGCGCTGGGCGCCGGCCGGCGACTGCCTGGGTCCGGGGTCAGCCCCCGGAGGTCCCGAATATCCGCGCGATAGCGATCATCTCTCTCGTACGACGACGAAGTCGGCGAGCGCGACGAGCTGGGCCCGCACCCGCTCCGGCATCCGGACGCCGTCGAGCGCCTCGATGGCGATGGCGTGCTGGCGCCGGGCCTCCTTGGCGGTCCACTCGCGGCCGCCGGCCTCTTCGATCAGCGCGGCGCGCGCGGCGAACTCCTCCTCGGAGAAGTTCTCGAACTCGCTGCTCTTGGCGTCGGCGGCGAGCAGTTCGCCGAGCCGCTCGGACGCGGAGCCGCCCTCGGCGAGCGCGGCCACCACGGGCAGCGACTTCTTGCGCTGGCGCAGATCGCTCCAGGTCTGCTTGCCGGTGGCCTCCGGGTCGCCCCAGATGCCGAGCAGGTCGTCCACGGCCTGGAAGGCGAGGCCGAGGTGGTAGCCGTACTTCTCCAGGGTGTCGGCTGTGTGGTCGTCCGCGCCGCCGAGGACGGCGCCGATGGAGACCGCGCAGGCGAGCAGGGCGCCGGTCTTCTTGCCCTCCATCTCCAGGCACTCCTCGACGGTGACCCGGTCGCGGTGCTCGTAGCTGATGTCCTGGGCCTGGCCGTCGATCAGTGCGCGCGTGGCGGTGGTGAGGCGGCGGGTGGCGCGGCCCGCCTCGACGGTGCCGAGCTCCAGGAGGATCTCGTTGGCGAGCGCGAAGAGGGCGTCGCCGACGAGGATGGCCTGGGCGGGCCCGTGCACCTTCCACACCGTGTCGCGGTGGCGGCGCTGCTCGTCGCCGTCCATGAGGTCGTCGTGCAGCAGGGAGAAGTTGTGCACGAGCTCGACGGCGACCGCGCCGGGGACACCGACCTCGGGGGGCGCGCCGGCGGCCTCGGCGGAGAGCAGGGCGAGGGCGGGACGCACGGCCTTGCCGCCGTCACCGTCGGAAGGGTTGCCCTCGGCGTCGATCCAGCCGAAGTGGTAGGCGGCGACGGTGTCCATGGGCGGCGCGAGGCGGTCCACCGCGGCCCGCAGCACCGGGGTGGCCAGCGTCCTTCCTTGTTCGAGAGTGGAGGTCACGTCCACCGTGTCGGCAGCCGTTTTCTCGGCCGAGGGCACAGTCGGCACAGTTTCTCCTCTTGTTCCGGTGCTGGTTCTCTGGGGACCTGACCCCAGATGGTCGAGCTTCACGCCACCGCCTCCTCGAACGCGAAGAGATGGTCACGGGGGCGGTCGAGGGTGGAGAGGGCGGCCTCGGCCGCGCTGACGCCGCTGCGTACGGCGCTCTCCATGGTCGCGGGCCACCCGGTGGCGGTCCACGCGCCCGCGAGGTACAGGCCGCGGGCCTTGGTGCGGGCGCCGGGGCGGAGCCTGCCGATGCCGGGGGTGGGCGCGAACGTCGCCGTGCGCTCGCGGGTGACGAAGAAGTCCCGCACCTCGGCGCCGTGCGCGGCGGGCAACAGCCGCTCCAGCTCCGGCAGATAGCGCTCGCGCAGGGCGGCGACGGGCGCGTCGATCTCGTCGTGGGCGACCGACTGGGAGAGCGCCAGGTACTGCCCCTCGGTCAGGCCGGACGCCTCCGTCCGGTCGAAGACCCACTGGACGGGGGTGCCGAGCGCGGCGAAGAACGGCCGTTTCAGCACCTTCCTGTCGTACACGACATGGATGTTGAGGATCGGCGCAGTGTCGATGTCGAGCAGCCGGTCGGGGTGGTCGAGCGCGCCGTCGGGGAGGAGGTCGTGCGTCTCGGCCTGCGGCACGGCGAGCACGACGGTGTCGGCCTCGATGCTCTCGCCGGGAACCTCCACGCGCCAACCGCCGTTGTCCGTACGGGAGATGGAGGTGACTCGTGTCTTCAGTTCGGTACGGACTCCCGCGCCGTCGAGCGCCTTGCGGGCCAGCTTGTCGTGCAGATCACCGAGGGGCACCTGGGCCCAGCCGATGTCGGCGGCGCCCGGTTCGGAGAGCAGCCCGGTCTTGAACACCATCGCGGCGAGCCCGAGCGAGGCATCGCCCGCGACGGCGTTGAGCGTCGCGACGCCGACGAGGTCCCACAGGGCCTCGATGGCGCGCGCCGACTGACCGTGCCGGGCCAGCCAGCTGCCGAAGTCCTGGCCGTCGAGGACGGGATCGGCCGGGTCGAGTCCCTTGAGGGCGAGCGCCGCGCGGCCCACCTGGGCGCGCTCGGCGAGCGACAGATGCGGATACGTGGCGAGGCTCGCCGCCAGATGCAGCGGCACCGGCAGCGCGGTGCGCCGCAGCCGCCCGAGGCGGTTGCGGTCGGCGTCGAGTACGGGCACGTCGAGACGTTCCTGCAGCGGTGCGAGGTGCGCGCCCTCGATGCGGTCGAGGAACCACCGGTAGGCGGTGCAGCAGCGCAGATAGACGTGCTGGCCGTTGTCGACGGTCAGCGCGCCGCGCCGGAAGGAGAACGCGAGACCGCCGAGCCGCGGCCGCCCTTCGAGCAGCGTCACGCGCAGGCCCGCGTCGGCGAGCGCGAGCGCGGCGGTGATGCCGGCGATCCCGCCGCCGACCACTACGGCGGCCGCCCCACCGGGGCGGCCTTCGCCGTCTTCGTCCCGCCCTTCGGGCTGCATGTCCTCGCTCTTCACGCACCCACCCCTTCGGCCGTTTCAGTCTGGGACGCGGCCCCGGAGCGGAGGGTTGCCCGCCGCTTTGCGAACGTTGTCCCAGCTGTCCCACGATCACTCCGGATGCGCATCACACACGCCTCCGTACGGTCTGTCGTGACACGTTCCGCGCGTCGAGCCCGGACAGTCCGCGCACGGCGACGTACGCCTTCTCGCGGCCGGGCAGCGAGACCCGGCCGCGCAGGACCGCCTCGGGGTCCCGCTCGATGCGGTCGAGCAGCCTGCGGTAGATGCCGGCCATGGCCGCGACACAGGCGCCGCTGCGCCGGTCCAGCAGGGGAAGGAGCCGGTAGCCCTCGGCGAACAGGGCCCGTGCGCGGCGCACCTCGAAGTGGACGAGGCCGGCGAAGTCGGATCCGGCGGGCGGCTCGGAGCCCTCGAACCCGGCGGAGCAGCCGAACTTGGCGAGGTCGTCGGCGGGCAGATAGGTCCGCCCGTCCTGGGCGTCCTCGCGAACGTCCCGGAGAATGTTGGTGAGTTGGAGCGCGAGACCGAGCGTGTCGGCATACTCGGGCGCGCGCTCGGCGTGGAGCGCCCCGCGCTCGGTGCCGAACACGCCGAGCGAGAGCCGTCCGATGGCACCCGCCACACAGCGGCAGTAGACCTTCAGGTCCTCCCACGTCTCGTACGTCCCGCCGCGTACGTCCATGAGGACGCCGTCGATGAGTTCGTCGAGCCCGTCCATCGGGATCGGGAAGTGGGTGGCCGCGTGCGCGAGGGCGACCGCCACCGGGTCGGTGTTGTCCTCCTGCACCTCACCCGCGCGGATCCGGGCGACCAGCGCCCGGGTGTCGTCGAGCCGGTCCGCCTTGACCTGAGGCGCGAGCGCGCCGTCGCCGATGTCGTCCACCCGCCGCGAGAGGGCGTAGAGCGCGGACATGGCGCGCCGCTTCGGCGTCGGCAGCAGCCTGATGCCGTACGCGAAGTTGCGCGCCTGCTGTCCGGTCACGGCCTCGCAGTAGCTGTACGCGGCGAGCACCGACGCGGACACGCGCGGATCCGACTCCACGGCCCGGCTCACCCCTCTCCTCGCAGCACTGCACCCGCCTCGCGCAGCATGCGTGGCTTGGTGGGTCTGGGTGGTCCCGGCAGCACGTCGTACCCCGCGGCGACGATCGCCTGGACCGCCGCCCTCCCCCCGGCCACGAACCCGGCCAGCAGCAGCTTCAGCCTGCCGTGGACGCTACCCACCAGGGGGGTGCCTTCATTCAGGAGATCGCGGGCGCGTTCCGCCTCGTACGCGACCAGGGCGCGCACCGATGCGCCCGCCGTCGGCCGGGACAGCTCTGAATCACTCACGTGGAACCGCTTCATGTCCTCAACCGGCAGGTAGATGCGGCCGCGCCGCAGGTCTTCGGCGACGTCCTGGATGTGTTCGACGATCTGCAGCCCGGTGCAGACGGCGTCCGAGCGGCGGACGCGCTCGGGGGTCTCCGTGCCGGTGACGGCCAGGACGAGACGGCCGATCGGGTTGGCGGAGAGCGCGCAGTACGCCACGAGGTCGTCGAAGGTCTCGTAGCGCGTGACGACCTGGTCCTGGCGGTTGGCCTCGATCAGGCCGAGGAAGGGCGTGATCGTCAGGGTTCCGCGCTCGACGGCCGGCCGCAGCGCCGCCACCAGCGGGTGACCGGGGTCGGCGCCGCCGAAGACCTTGTCCAGGTCGGCCTCGACGGCGTCCAGGAGGGTGCCGGGATCGCGGGCGCCGGCGTCGTCCAGACCGAGGTGGCGGGCGTGCGCGGACCCGGGGGCGAGGTCGCCGTCGCCGATGTCGTCGATGAGACGCACCACGCCGTAGACGGCCATCAGGTCCTCGCGCCAGGCCCGGGGCAGGAAGAAGGGAGCCACCGGGAAGTTCTCGTCCGCGGCCTTGTCGAGGACGGCGGATGCATCGCGGAGCCGGAGATCATCCGTAGCCATTGCCGTCACATCTCCCGTTCTACACTGCCGACCCAATACATCCTATTTCGGACACGCCGCCCAGCACTCTCCGTGGCGGACCGTGCTCCGGGCCGGGGCGCCCGAGCGATATCGCCCCACTTGCCGCGAATCAGCACCGCTACAGCTTACGTTGTACAACCCCTCCCGCATCGTCGGGGTGTTCCGCGCATCACAACAACACACCGATTGGCGTCAATCTTCCCTGGACGTCCGTGAGTTGAGTGACCGGGGTGGCGCAGGGGACACCATGTCACGACAGTGCCCCGCCGGATCGCTCCTGGCGGGGCACTGCTGCCGAACGGGTGCACGTCCGATGGCTCGAACGGACTACTTGCCCGTGAACTTCTCGTACTCCTTTATGACCTCGTCGGTCGGCCCGTCCATGCGCAGCTCGCCGCGCTCCAGCCACAGCACACGGTCACAGGTGTCGCGGATCGACTTGTTGTTGTGGCTGACCAGGAAGACCGTGCCGGCCTCCTTGCGCAGCTCGCGGATGCGGGCCTCGGAGCGCTTCTGGAACTTGCGGTCACCGGTGGCCAGGGCCTCGTCGATCATCAGGACGTCGTGGTCCTTGGCGGCCGCGATGGAGAACCGCAGACGGGCCGCCATGCCGGAGGAGTAGGTGCGCATCGGAAGGGTGATGAAGTCACCCTTCTCGTTGATGCCGGAGAAGTCGACGATGTCCTGGTAGCGCTCGCGGATCTGCTCGCGCGACATGCCCATGGCGAGACCGCCGAGGATGACGTTGCGCTCACCCGTCAGGTCGTTCATCAGGGCCGCGTTCACGCCGAGCAGCGAGGGCTGGCCGTCGGTGTAGACCTTGCCCTCCTCGGCGGGGAGCAGCCCGGCGATGGCGCGCAGCAGGGTGGACTTGCCGGAGCCGTTCGACCCGATGAGGCCGATGGCCTCGCCGCGGTAGGCGGTGAAGCTGACGCCGCGCACGGCGTGCACCTTGCGCACGCCGCGCTCCTCGCCGCGCCGGAGGATCCGGCTCAGCGCGGAGGTGGCGCTGCCCTTGCCCGTCTTCGCGCCGTTGACGCGGTAGACGATGTGCAGCTCGTCGGCGATGACGGTGGGGATGTGCCCCTTGCCGGCGTTCTTGCCGAGGTCCTGCGGAGTTCCTGTGGTGTCGTCAGCCACGGCCGTAGCGCTCCTCAGCCTTCCAGAAGTACACGAAACCGACCGCGCCGAGCAGCACGGCCCAGCCGACGGCGAACGCCCACACGTGCGGCGGCAGGTAGGAGGATCCGTAGTCGTCGATCATGGCGAACCGGATCAGGTCCATGTAGATCGAGGCGGGGTTCCACTGGAGCACGTCGCCGACCCAGCCGGGCACGCTCTCCTTGTCCGCGAGCATCGCGGGGATGCTGAACATGACGCCCGACGCGTACATCCAGGTGCGCATCACGAACGGCATCAGCTGGGCGAGGTCGGGGGTCTTGCTGCCCATCCGCGCGAAGATGAGCGCGAGACCGGTGTTGAAGACGAACTGCAGGACCAGCGCGGGCAGCACCAGGAGCCAGGACAGGGCCGGCAGGATCCCGAACGCCAGCATGATCACGACGAGCACGATCATCGAGAAGAGCAGCTGCTGGAGCTGCTGCAGCGCGAAGGAGATCGGCAGCGAGGCCCGCGGGAAGTGCAGCGCCCTGACCAGGCCGAGGTTGCCGGAGATCGCCCGCACGCCCGCCATCACCGAGCTCTGCGTGAACGTGAAGACGAAGACACCCGTCACCAGGAACGGCACGTAGATCTCGTGCGGGATGCCCCTCCTCGCACCGAGGAGCAGTCCGAAGATGAAGAAGTAGACCGCCGCGTTCAGCAGGGGCGTCGCCACCTGCCAGAGCTGTCCCAGCTTGGCCTGGCTGTACTGGGCGGTCAGCTTCGCCTGGGAGAAGGCGATGATGAAGTGGCGCCGTCCCCAGAGCTGGTGGACGTACTCGAAAAGTCCGGGCCGTGCGCCGCTGACGGTCAGACCGTACTTGGCGGCGAGGTCGGCCCGGGAGAGCCCGTCATCGGGCGACGGGGTCGCGGTCACCGCGACCCCGCCGTCATGCGTTGTCTCACTCACGAGTGGAAACTTTCGTCTTCAGATGCGCAGCCGGTCGGGCATAGGCGTGGGCCAGGGACCGGGGTACGGCCCGATGCTCTCAGATCCGAGCTTGTCAGATGACAGGAGGTCGTCCCAGTCGGGTCAGCCGCCACACGGTACGCCACTTCATGGGTGTACGCGGTCCGCAGGGCGTGGTCCAGCCCTCCTTGAAGCCGCCGAACCAGGCCTTCAGGGCCGGGCCCGAGGGGCGCCGGGCGAGGGTGAGCAGCATCCAGACGCCGAGGTAGACCGGGACCAGCGGCGCGGGGAGGTTGCGACGGGCCAGCCAGACGCGGTTGCGGGCCACCATGCGGTGGTAGACCGCGTGCCGCGAGGGGGCCGTAGTCGGGTGGAAGAGGACCATGTCGGAGCGGTAGTCGATCATCCAGCCGGCGTTCAGCGCGCGCCAGGCGAGGTCGGTCTCCTCGTGCGCGTAGAAGAACTCGCCGGGCAGGCCGCCGACCTCGGCGAGGACCTTCGTACGGACGGCGTTGGCGCCGCCGAGGAAGGTCGTCACGCGCGAGGAGCGCATCGGGTCCGAGGCCCGCAGCCGCGGCACGTGCCGGCGCTGGGTCTCCCCCGTGTCCGGGTCCGCGATGCGGAAGCTGATGATGCCGAGCTCCGGGTCGGCGGCGAACGCCTCGCGGCACAGCTGGGCCGTGTCCATGGTGGCGAGGAGACCGTCGTCGTCGAGGAAGAGCAGGATGTCGACGTCGGTGCCGCCGGGCCCGAAGGCCTCGATGCCGACGTTGCGGCCGCCGGGGATGCCGAGGTTCTCGGGCAGTTCGACGGTGCGGACGCCGGCGGGGACCTCGGGCACGGGGGCGCCGTTGCCGACCACGACCACCTCGACCGGGTCGCCGTCCTGCTTGGCGACCGAGTCGAGGAGGGCGCGCAGCTCCTGGGGCCGGTTGCCCATCGTGATGATGACGGCGCCGACCTTCAGCTGCTCTGCCGGGGTGCTCGGGGTGCTCACTTCAACCTGCTCGACACGAGGATGGACACGAGGTGGAGCAGGGTCTGCAGCAGCGCGATGCCCGCGAGCACGGCGACGCCCAGACGCGAGAAGAACAGGTCGCCCCTGGCCTGGTCCACGAACGCGATGACCAGGATCAGCAGCGACGCCTCGACCCCGAGGATCAGCCGGTGGAACTTGAGCGCGGCGGCGGCCCTGCGGGCCAGCGCCATGCCCGAGGAGCGCGGCTCGGCCGCGGACTCCTTGACCGGCTCCTTGCCCGTCTGGTGACGGGCGACGCCGACGAGGTCGGTCTCGGCCTTGATCAGGATCGCGCCGAGCGCGGCAAGGGTGCCGAGGAAGGCCCACAGCCAGTCGATGCGGCCCGAGCCCCAGATGTCGGCGGCGCGCAGCCCGAAGCCGACCAGGACCGCGGCGTCGCACAGATAGGCGGCGACCCGGTCCAGGTAGACCCCGGCCATCGAGTACTGCTTCTTCCAGCGGGCGATCTCGCCGTCGACACAGTCGAGCAGCAGATAGAGCTGGACCGCGAGCACACCGAGCACGGCGCCCGTGATCCCCGGCACCAGAAGGGCCGGGGCGGCGAGGGCGCCGGCCACGGTCATCACGTAGGTCAGCTGGTTGGGCGTGACCTTCGTGTTCACCAGGTGCCGGTCGATGCGCAGGGAGACCTCGCGCATGTAGAGCCGGCCGGCCCAGTGTTCGCCGCTCCGCCGGTCCTTCACCCCCGGAGGGTGAACAACCGGGCGGAGCTCAGCTACCGATGGCTTTTGCATAGTCGGCGTATGCGTCCCTGATCTGGTCGGTGGACAGGTCGAGGTGTTCGAGGATCGTGTAGCGGCCCGGCCGGGTCTGCGGAGCGAACTCCACGACCTGCACGAACTCGTCCACGGTGAAGCCGATCTCCTCCGGCAGCACGGGCAGGCCGTGCCTGCGCAGCACCGAGGCCATGAACGCCGACTCCTCGCGGGCACCGCGCAGGTGCATCGCGAAGGCCGCGCCCAGACCGCACTGCTCGCCGTGGCTGGCGGCGCGCTTGGGGAAGAGGAGGTCGAAGGCGTGGTTGATCTCGTGGCAGGCGCCGGACGCCGGGCGGGAGTCGCCCGACACGGACATCGCGATGCCGGTGAGGACCAGACCCTCGGCCAGGACCTGCAGGAAGGCGTCGTCGCCGACGCCGCCGGGGTGGCGGAGCACGGCCTCGCCGGCCTGGCGGGCCATGGCGGCCGCGAGACCGTCGATGTCCTCGCCGCGCTCGCGGGCGGCGAGCTCCCAGTCCCGGATCGCGGAGATGTTGGACAGCGCGTCGCCGATGCCGGAGCGGACGAAGCGGACGGGGGCCTCACGGATCACGTCGAGGTCGATGACGACCGCGATGGGGTTCGGCACACCGTACGAGCCGCGGCCCGCGTCGTTGTCGAGGGTCGCGACCGGCGAGCAGAGGCCGTCGTGCGACAGGTTCGTCGCGACGGCGACCAGCGGCAGGCCGACGCGCGCCGCGGCGAACTTGGCGCAGTCGATGATCTTGCCGCCGCCGAGGCCGACGACGGCGTCGTAGCGGCCCTTCTTCATGGCGTCGGCGAGCTTGATGGCGTCGTCGAGGGTGCCGCCGCCCACCTCGAACCATTCGGCGCCGGGCAGCGAGGGCATCAGCCGGTCCCGCAGGACCGCGCCGGAGCCGCCGCTGATGGCGATGGCGAGCTTGCCGGTCGACGAGCAGATCCGCTGGTCGGCGAGGACCCCGGCCAGGTCGTTGAGTGCCCCCGGCCGGATGTCGACGACGACCGGCGAGGGGATGAGCCTCGTCAGTACTGGCACGCGATCTCCCGGCCCTTGGCGAGGTCGTCGTGGTTGTCGATCTCGACCCACGTGACGTCGCCGATCGGGGCCACGTCGACCTTGAAGCCGCGGTTGACGAGCTCCTGGTAGCCGTCCTCGTAGTAGAGGTCGGGGTCGCGCTCGAAGGTGGTCTTCAGCGCGTCGGCGAGCTCGTCGGCGGCGGAGCCCTCGATGAGGGTGACGCCGATGTACTCGCCGGTGGCCTCGGAGGGGTCCATCAGCTTGGTGATGCGCTGCACGCCCTTGGCGTCGTCGACGATGACCTTCATCTCCTCGTCGGCGAGCTGCTTCACCGTGTCGAGGGCGAGGATGATCTTCTGGCCGTTGCCGCGGGCGGCGAGCAGCGTCTTCTCGACGGAGACCGGGTGCACGGTGTCGCCGTTGGCGAGGATCACGTCGTGCTTGATGGCGTCACGGCCGCACCACAGGGAGTAGGCGTTGTTCCACTCCTCGGCCTTGTCGTTGTCGATCAGGGTCAACTTGAGGTTGTACTTCGCCTCAAGGGCCGCCTTGCGCTCGTAGACGGCTTCCTTCTTGTAGCCGACGATGATCGCGACCTCGGTCAGACCGATCTCGGCGAAGTTGCCGAGCGTCAGGTCGAGGATCGTGGTCTCCCCGTCGACGGGCACCAGAGCCTTGGGCAGCGTGTCCGTGTAGGGACGAAGACGCCGTCCGGCGCCTGCGGCAAGGACGAGGCCGATCATGCGGGTTCTCCTTCATCGTGTACGGCGGGTGCGCCACGCTTGTGAGCGGTCACCCAGAAGCTGATGCTCTCGACGAGCACCACGAGTGCCACGGCCACGGCGAGTGCCGTGAGCGCGACGGTGAAATCCGAGGCGGGCAGCAGGGTCGCGGCCAGCGCGACCACGAGGGTCCTGCCGTCCTGGCCGCCGATCGATCGCACCAGCCGGCGCGGGGGCGCGCCGGTGCCGCCCTTGATGCGGTACACCGTGTCGTAGTGATGGTAGGCGACCGCGGCCACGAGCCCGAAAGCCGCCGGAAGCGCTCCGTTCACATCGGCGTCGGCCGCGAGGACCAGGATCGTGCCGTACTCCGCCGCGCGGAAGAACGGCGGGACCAGCCAGTCGAGGGGGGCCTTGAGGGGCCGGGACAGCGCGAGGCCGCTGAGGACGACGTGGACCACGGCGGCGACGACGACCCACGGGCTGCCGTAGGAGGTGAAGGCGCCCACCGCCACGACCGCCGCGCCGCCGATGAAGGCGATGACGGGCGCGGGCAGCGGCCATCCGCGCTTCAGGGCGGCGAACGAGTCGGCGAGCAGGCCGTTGTCGGCGAGGTCGGCGAGGGCGAGTGCGGCACGGTCGGTGCGGGCGGCCTTGCGGGTCACCGAGCGCAGGACGCGTCCCGCGGTGGTGTAGCAGGCGGCCAGCGCGCAGCCGATGAGCAGGACGACGAGCGTGATGCGGGGGGTGGTGACGGCGGTGAGCACCGCGATCATCGCCCAGCGCTCGCCGATGGGCAGCACGATCATCCGGCGCAGCCAGACCGTCCACCCGACGCTGTCGAGCTTGTCGGAGAGGGCCGCGGTGGGACTGGTGTTGGCGGCCGTGCTGTCGGAGTTCGCCTCGTTGAAGGCGAAGTCCACGACGTGCCGGCAGGTCTGCAGGACCATCGCGCCGAGCGCGAGCGCCCACACGTCGTCGCCGCCGCGGGCCGCGCCGAGCGCGAGGCCCGCGTAGTACGCGTACTCCTTGGCCCGGTCGAAGGTCGCGTCGAGCCAGGCGCCGAGCGTCGAGTACTGCAGGGAGTAGCGGGCGAGCTGCCCGTCCGTGCAGTCGAGGACGAAGGAGACGAGGAGCAGCAGGCCCGCCGCGACGAAGCCGCCGCGCGTGCCGGTCGCCGCGCAGCCCGCCGCGATCAGGGCGGTGAGCAGCGAGGCGGTGGTGACCTGGTTCGGGGTCAGGCCCCGGCGGGCGCACCAGCGGGCGATGTAGCGCGAGTAGGGGGAGATGCAGTACGTGGTGAAGAAGCCGTCCCGCGACTTGACCGCGGTGCGCAGGCGGACCGCCTCGTCGTCCACGGCGGCGACGGCCTGGCGCGCCTCGTTCCTGGACTGCGGGTCGCTGGGCACGGTGGCGACGAGGGTGCCGAGGTCGGGGCGGTGCACGTCGGTGGCGCCGGACTCCATGGCGGAGGCGATGTCGTCCGGGAGCGCGTCGAGCGTGACGACGGCGCCCGCGGTGCCGGCGCTCGCGCGCAGGGCCCGGGTCAGCTCGGCGCGGGCCTCCGGCTTGGCCGTGACGGCGCCGGGCACGGCGCAGGCGGCGAAGCGGGGGTCGGTGAGGGCCAGGCGCAGCGCGTGGACGTGGCCGACGAAGCGCGCGTCGACGACGGCGACCCGCTGGTCACCGGGGACGGCGGCGAGCAGCGTCTCGGCGTCCGCCGCGTCGGAGGCGACCCGCACGTCGAAGCCCAGGGACCGCAGATCGCCTTCGAGCGGCGACCCGGGGACCGGCTGACCGGTGAGGATGGCGGTCGACAGACGAACTCACTCCTTGAGTACCGGCGCGGCTCGCGCCGGGCACATGCGTAAGGGGAGCGCCCCTGGCCACAGCGGCCGGGCGGCACGTCGGCAGAGGCTATCGGATGATGGGAAGCGGGCGTTCATCACCCGTTCACGCCCCGCTCAGGGCGGCCTGCGAGGGCCTCGGCCTTGGCGATCATCATGGTGGATGGGGGGCCGCGGCCACAAACCGCGCCCGTACGGTGCCCGGCTTGCCCGCATAGCGCCCGTCTGTACCGGCGCACCGGGCCGGTCGGCGCGGGCGGGGGTTCGCTTAGGGTGGGCGCCCATGACATGGCTGATCACAGGCGGAGCGGGTTACATCGGGGCACATGTGGCGCGGGTCATGGCCGGTGCCGGGGAGGACGTCGTCGTACTGGACGACATCTCGTCGGGGGTGCCGCAGCGGCTCCCCGCGGACGTGCCGCTGGTGAAGGGCTCCTCGCTGGACGGGGAGCTGCTGCGCCGGGTCTTCGCCGAGTACGGCGTCCGCGGGGTGGTGCACCTCGCGGCCCGCAAGCAGGTCGGGGAGTCGGTGGAGCAGCCGCTGCGCTACTACCGGGAGAACGTGGGCGGCCTGACGACGCTCCTCGATGCGGTCGCCGAGGCGGGCATCAAGCGGTTCGTCTTCTCCTCCTCGGCCGCGGTGTACGGCGATCCGCCGGACGCGGAGCTCGTGCCGGAGGACGCCCCCTGCGTCCCGGTCAGCCCGTACGGCGAGACGAAGCTCGCCGGTGAGTGGCTGGTGCGGGCGGCCGGGCGGGCGCACGGCATCGGGACCGTGTGCCTGCGCTACTTCAACGTGGCGGGCGCCGCGGCGCCGGAGCTCGCGGACACCGGGGTCTTCAACGTGATCCCGATGGTCTTCGACCGGCTGCGGCGCGACGAGGCGCCGCGCATCTTCGGCGACACCCACCCGACGCCGGACGGCACGTGCGTCCGCGACTACGTGCACGTGTCCGACCTGGCCGAGGCCCATCTGGCGGCGGCGCGGCGGCTCGCGGGCGGCGCGGAGGGCGATCTGACGGTGAACATCGGCCGGGGGCGCGGCGTTTCCGTACGCGAACTCGTCACCCTCATCGGCGAGGTGAGCGGGGACACCCGGCCCGCACGCGTGGAGACGGCCCGAGCCGGTGACTCCCCGCGCGCGGTGGCCGATGCCCGGCTGGCCGCCGAGGAGCTCGGCTGGACGGCCCGGCGCGGGGTCCGCGAGATGGTCGAGTCGGCCTGGGAGGGATGGTGTCTGCACCATCCCGACGCGCGCCGCGACTGATCGTCATGGCGCCCTGACCTGCACCCCTCCCCTTCCCGGCAATCATTGCCATTTTCGCAGGTCAGGGAGATGACAACGGTGTTCAGTGCCGCGTTGCCAGATACCCCCCACCCGTAGTTCACTGTGGTCCGCGACCAGCGAACGGCAGAACCGATGACCGACTCGGGAGGCGGCTCCATGGGGGCTGGGCACGATCACGGACACACGCACGGGCCACCGGCCACGGGGACGGCGGCCCACGCCTACAAGGGGCGGCTGCGCATCGCCCTCGCCATCACGATCACGGTCATGCTGGCCCAGATCGTGGGCGGTGTCCTCGCGGACTCGCTCGCGCTCGTCGCGGACGCGACGCACATGGCCACGGACGCCCTGGGGCTCGGCATGGCGCTGCTCGCGATCCACTTCGCCAACCGGCCGCCCACCGAGAACCGCACCTTCGGCTACGCCCGCGCCGAGATCCTCGCCGCACTGGCCAACTGTCTGCTGCTGCTCGGTGTCGGCGGCTATGTGCTGTACGAGGCGGTGGAGCGGTTCATCACGCCCGCGCAGACGGAGGGTGCTCTCGCCGTCTACTTCGGCGTCTTCGGTCTCGTCGCCAACCTGATCTCGCTGTCGCTGCTGATGCGCGGGCAGCAGGACAGCCTCAATGTGCGCGGCGCCTTCCTGGAGGTCGTCGCGGACACCCTCGGCTCCGTCACCGTCATCATCGCGGCGGGCGTGATCATGCTCACCGGCTGGCAGGCCGCGGACCCGATCGCCTCGCTGGTCATCGGCTTCATGATCGTCCCGCGTACGGTCAAGCTCCTCAAGGAGACGTTGAACGTGCTCCTGGAGTCGGCGCCCAAGGGGGTCGACATGGCGGAGGTGCGGGCCCACATACTCGACCTGCCGGGCGTCGAGGAGGTCCACGACCTGCACGCCTGGACCATCACCTCGGGGATGCCGGTGCTCTCCGCGCACGTCGTGGTGAGCTCCCACACCCTCGACTCGATCGGCCACGAGAAGATGCTGCACGAGCTGCAGGGCTGCCTCGGCGACCACTTCGACGTCGAGCACTGCACCTTCCAGCTGGAGCCGAGCGGCCACGCGGAGCACGAGGCCAAGCTCTGCCACTGAGGCGCTGTCGTCACTGTCGGTGCTACCGTGGCCCGCGTTCCTGACTTCCGTGGAGGTGGGTTGATGACTGCCGTGACCGGCGCCGTTCTGCGCGGCGACACGTGCATCCCCACGCTCCGGACGCGCGTCTGACCTCCCGTACGGCACACGTACGACGCGTACACCACACGTACGCCTCGTACCGCACACGTACGACGGTCCGCGGGTCCTCCCACTCAAGGAACTCCACGGTGACCGACCACACCTCCATCCACCACGCCTTCTTCGCCCTGCACCACGGGCTGCCCCGGCAGGGTCCCGGCTCCGACACCACCTCGCGGCGGCTGCTTTCCCTCGCGGGCGCGCTGCCCGAGCGGCCCCGCGTCCTGGACCTGGGCTGCGGCCCCGGCAGGTCCGCGCTCCTCCTCGCCGCCGAGGCCGGCGCCGAGGTGACCGCCGCTGATCTGCACGAGCCGTTCCTCGACGAACTCCGGGCCGCCGCGCACGCCCGCGGGCTCGTCGGCTCGATCACCGCCGTCCGCGCCGATATGGCCGAACTCCCCTTTCCGGACGGCTCGTTCGACCTGGTCTGGGCCGAGAGCTCGGCCTACGCCATCGGCTTCGACACCGCGCTGCGCACCTGGCGGCGGCTGCTCACCGCCGGCGGGGCGCTCGTCCTCACCGAGTGCGAGTGGACCGTCGCCGAGCCGTCCGCGCCGGCCCGCGCCTTCTGGGCCCGGCACTACCCGCTGCGGACCGGCGAGGAGAACATCCGGGCCGCCACGGCCGCCGGGTACGCCGTGCTGGGCACGTACCGGCAGCCCGAGTCCGACTGGGAGGAGTACTACGGACCACTGGGCGCCCGCGCGGACGGCGCGGATCCGGACGCCCCCGGCATGGCCGAGGCGCTGGTCGCCACCCGCGAGGAGATCGCGATGCGGGGTGAGCACGGTACGGAGTACGGCTACACCGGCTACGTCCTGCGGCGGGCGGACTCCTGGCCGACCCGGCCGGAGACCTGCGCCGACGTCGCCGCGGTGCACGCCGTGCACGCCGCCGCCTTCGAGACCCGGGCGGAGGCCGATCTGGTCGACACGTTGCGCGCGGACACCGCGGCCTGGCTGCCCGGCCTGTCGTGCGTCGCCGAGGCGCCCGACGGTTCGGTGGCCGCGCACGCGTTGCTCACCCGCTGCCGGGTGGGCGGTGCGTCCGCGCTGGCGCTCGCACCCGTCGCCGTGCTCCCCGCCCATCAGCGCACCGGGGCGGGCTCGGCGGTCGTGCGCGCGCTGCTTGACGCGGCGCGTGCGCGGGGCGAGCGGCTCGTCGTGGTGCTCGGCCACCCCTCGTACTATCCGCGCTTCGGTTTCGAGCCCGCTTCGGGGTACGGGATCCGGCCAGGTTTCGAGGTGCCCGACGAGGCGATGATGGCGCTCGTGCTGGACGGATCCGACGATTCCGCCCGGTTGCCGCGGGGCACGATCCAGTATCCGGCCGCCTTCGGCGTCTGAACGCTTGACCGGGCGCTCGTGCGCGAGCGCCCGGCGCGTGTCCCGTCCGCGCCCCGACGCGGCGGGACATGCGGGTCCTCGAAGTGCCGGGGGCGTCCGGAACGTACGGCAGACTTGGCACTCGAAGACCGAAGCGAAGGATGGGTATGCCGATCACACCTGCCACCGCGGCGAACAGCTCGTCGAACGGCACCGGAGAAGCGATCTTGCTGGAACTCGTCGACGAGGACGGCAGGACGATCGGCACAGCGGAGAAACTCTCCGCGCATCAGGCGCCCGGGCAGTTGCACCGGGCGTTCTCCGTCTTCCTCTTCGACGAACAGGGGCGGCTGCTGCTCCAGCAGCGCGCCCTCGGCAAGTACCACTCCCCCGGTGTCTGGTCGAACACCTGCTGCGGCCACCCCTACCCCGGCGAGGCGCCCTTCGCGGCGGCCGCCCGGCGTACGTACGAGGAGTTGGGCGTCTCGCCGTCGCTGCTCGCCGAGGCGGGCACGGTGCGCTACAACCACCCCGACCCGGAGTCCGGGCTCGTGGAGCAGGAGTACAACCACCTCTTCGTCGGCATGGTGCAGTCCGCGCTGAGCCCGGACCCGGCCGAGATCGACGGCACCGCGTTCGTGACGGCGGCGGAGCTGGCCGAGCGGCACGAGCGGGACCCGTTCTCCGCCTGGTTCATGACCGTGCTCGACGCGGCGCGCCCCGCGATCAAGGAGCTGACCGGCCCGGCGGCGGGCTGGTAGCCGCCCGGCCCACCGGACCACTCCACCGGGCCGCCCCATCGGGCCGCCCCACCGGCCCTCTCCGCAGTACTGGGAGAGGGCCGGAGTTGGTCCGCACCAACTCCTTGACGCGCTCTGGGAGTCGGCCTTAAATCAAGTACTGAACGAAGTGGGCGCGGCCGATCACGGCAGCGTTCAGCTTCCGATCCTTGCTTGACATGCACATGCCCCATCTGCCACCGCCCCCACGCGAAGCGATGTGATGACCGTGCACTTCTCCCCCCACCGCCGCACCAAGCTCTGCGCGCTCGCCCTGGCCTGCGGCGCGGCCAGCCTGGCCGTCCTGCCGTCGGCCTCGGCCGAGCCCGCGCCCCGCTCTCCCGCCGCCACCGCCGCGGCCGCCACGTTCACCGACGACTTCAACGGGCCCGCCGGGTCCGCGGTCGACGGCGGTAAGTGGCAGATCGAGACGGGCGACAACGTCAACAACCACGAGCGGCAGTACTACACCTCCGGCAACAAGAACGCGGCGCTCGACGGCCAGGGCAACCTGGTCATCACCGCGCGCAAGGAGAACCCCGGCAACTACCAGTGCTGGTACGGCCGGTGCGAGTACACGTCGGCCCGGCTGAACACCGCGGGCAAGTTCACCCAGACCTACGGGCACGTCGAGACCCGGATGAAGATCCCGCGTGGCCAGGGCATGTGGCCCGCGTTCTGGATGCTCGGCGCCGACATCGGCAGCGTGGGCTGGCCGCAGAGCGGCGAGATCGACGTGATGGAGAACGTCGGCTTCGAGCCCGGCACGGTCCACGGCACCCTGCACGGGCCCGGCTACTCCGGCTCCGGCGGGATCGGCGCGGGGTACACGCTGCCCGGCGGCGAGGCGTTCGCGGACAAGTTCCACACCTTCGCCGTCGACTGGTCGCCGAACAAGGTCACCTGGTCCGTGGACGGCACCGTCTACCAGACCCGCACCCCGGCCGACCTGGGCGGCAAGCAGTGGGTCTTCGACAAGCCCTTCTTCGTCATCCTCAACCTCGCGGTCGGCGGCTACTGGCCCGGCGACCCCGACGGCGGCACGAGCTTCCCCCAGAAGCTCGTCGTCGACTACGTCCATGTGACGACCGGCAACTGAGATCCGCCGCCCGCGAAGAGGGCACCACGTACGACCGGCTCGGGTCGGCCCAAGGCCGCCCGGGCCGTCGTCATGCGGTGACCCACGCCACCTCGGGGGCTCCCCGGCTGTGAAGCCACTCATAGGGGTCAGATCACATGCGAAGGGAAATAGTAGGTGCTTCGGGGCAGCGGCCCCGGGGGTTCGGGGCACTTTGGACCGGTTGCGGCCGGGCGCGACTGCGTACCGGGGTAGTACGTCACACCATTGCGTCCGCCGGGGGCGATCGCTAACTCTGGCTGACGTCGCCGGAGCTCGGGGACACCGCCGGGCACAGTCGCCCGCTGCGGACCGAGTTCCCTCTACGTCCCCCCCCCCCCCCCCCCCTGAGGAGTCAATCCCCCATGGCCACGACCAAGACGCTCAACCGTGCCGCTCGCTTCCGCAAGATCTCCATCGCCGGCATCGCCACCACCGGTGCGATGGCCGCCGCCCTGACGGTGGCGCCCTCCGCCGCCCACGCCGCGGAGCCCACCAAGGCGAGCACCGCGGTGACGCAGGCCGCCAAGGCCGACAAGAAGTCCTACGGCAACAACCTCGACGGCTGGATCCGCCAGTCCCTCGACATCATGAAGTCGAAGGGCATCCCCGGTTCCTACGAGGGCCTGCACCGCAACATCATGCGCGAGTCCGCCGGTGACCCGAACGCCCAGAACGGCTGGGACGTCAACGCGCAGAACGGCACCCCGTCCAAGGGCCTGCTCCAGGTCATCCAGCCGACCTTCGACGCCTACCACGTCTCCGGCACCGCAAACTCGCTGACCGACCCGGTCGCCAACATCACCGCGGCCGCGAACTACGCCGCCGACAAGTACGGCTCGATCGACAACGTCGACTCCGCCTACTGAGCGATCGGCCGATCACCCACGGTGACCTGGACCACTCGGTCACCCAGACCCCCCGGTCACTAGGAGAGTCAGCGCATGCCGCACGAGAGCGGGAACGAGCACCCGGCGCCTTCGGCCGACGGCCCCGCGATGCCCGACTACGGGCCCGCGCGGGTACGGCGCTCACGGCGCAAGCCCCGGAAGAAGGCCCTGCGCTACGTCGCATGGGGCGCCCTGGGCCTGGTGCTCGTCGGTGGCGGAGGCGTCGCCTACGCCTGGCAGCACCTCAACGGCAACATCCAGGGCACGGACGTCGACGCCGCCCTGGGCCACGACCGGCCCGCCGAGCAGCGGGACGGCTCGATGAACATCCTCCTGCTCGGGTCCGACTCCCGGGCGGGGACGCACGGCGAGTACGGCCGGGGCGTCAGCGGGGCACGCGCCGACACGGCGATGGTCCTGCACGTCGACAAGACCCACAAGAAGGCCTCCGTCGTCAGCATCCCGCGCGACACCATGGTGCAGCGGCCCTCGTGCGCGCCGTCCCACGGCGGCGCCGACACGGCTGGCGCGCAGCAGGCCATGTTCAACTCGTCGTACCAGGTGGGCGGGCCCGCCTGCACCGTCAAGACGGTCGAGAAGATGTCGGGCGTCCGCATGGACCACTACCTCGAAGTCGACTTCAAGGGGTTCCAGAAGCTCATCGACGAGCTCGGCGGCGTGGACATCACCACCCACAAGGCCATCAAGGACCACAACAGCGGTCTCTCGCTCACCGCGGGCAAGCACACGCTGAAGGGCAAGCAGGCGCTGGAGCTCGTCCGCACCCGGCACGGCGTCGGGGACGGCAGTGACCTCGGCCGCATCCAGCTGCAGCAGGCCTTCATCAAGGCCCTGATCCACCGCGCCAACACCGTCGACCCGCTCAGCGACCCCGCCACCTCCTACGACCTGGCCGACACCGCCACCAAGACGGTGAGCGCCGACTCCGGTCTGGCCTCCGCGGACAAGCTGCTCGGCCTGGCCAAGGAGCTGAAGGGCATCAGCCCGGACCGCACGAACATGGTGACGATGCCGGTCACGTACGACGCGCAGGACTCCGGCCGGGTCAAGCCGCTGGACAAGGCGTCGCACCAGGTCTGGGACGCGCTGCGGCAGGATCGGCCGATACCGAAGTCCGCCACCCAGGACTCGGTGGGCGACCGGAGCGACTCGCCGGTCTCGGCGGGCTCCTGATCTCCGGCGGGCCACCGGTCCGTACAGCCTCGGGTCAGACGCCGCCGGGCCTGAGGGGCAGCGCCGCCCAGATGACCTTGCCCCCGCTCGCGGTGTGCTCGACGTCGCAGGCGCCGCCCGCCTCCTGAGTGATCTCCCGTACGAGCAGCAGCCCCCTGCCGCCCGTCTGGCCATGGTCCGCCACCAGCGCCGTCGGGCGGTAGGGGTGGTTGTCCTCGACGGAGACCCGGACCCACTCGGTGCCGACCGCCACCTCCACGGCGAGCATCGGCGAGAGCAGGGCCGCGTGGCGCACCGCGTTGGTGACCAGCTCGGAGACGATCAGGAGCAGGCCCTGTACGAGATCGTCCGGGGCCGGCACGCCCTGCCGGGCCAGCAGGTCGCGCACCGCGTGCCGGGCCTGGGGCACCGAGGCATCGACGGCGGGTGCGGTGAAGCGCCACACGCCCTCGTACGGCATCGGCCCGGCACCGCCCGGAAGCGGTGCCGGATCACCGCTCGGGAGCGGGCCGGGAACCCTCCCGCCGTTCTCCATCGTCCGGTCGCCGTCCTTGCGCTCGATTGTCGCCACACATCGAGTGTTGGGACTGCTCTGGTCCGGACCGCTCCACTGACCAGAAGTCAGCGACTATCGACGGGTTTTGACCGGTGGTGCATGACGTCGTCAGGTCTGCGACTGTTCATGCCCCTGTTGTTCCTTCTTCAAGCGCTCTTCAGGTTGTACGAGACTCACGATGCGGCGCCCGCCGATGCCCGTGGCGATCAGGCCCAGGCCGTCGAAGAGCAGGGCCAGCGAGAAGAAACACCCGATGACGTACTTGCTGCTGCTCGGCCAGTCGGCGAGGACGAGGATGCCGATGAGCAGTCCGAAGGCGCCCTGCAGGAGCGTCAGGGCGAACTGCGGGCCCCGTACCACCAGGCTGCCGACCAACCGGAAGACCCCGCCGGTGAGGAAGAGCAGGGCCGCGAACATCGTCAGCGCCTCCGCCGCGACATCGGGCTTGCGGATGATCACGACGCCCGCCGCGAGGTTCAGCGCGGCGACCACCACGCCGAGCCAGAAGAAGCTGCTGCCCCGGGACTGGACCGCGTGCAGCAGGCCGACGACACCGCCGACGAGCAGGAGCCAGCCGAACAGGATCATCGAGGTCAGCGTGGCGACGCCGGTGTAGACGAGGCCGACGAGCCCGGCCACGGCCAGGATCACGCCCAGCAGGGCGAGCCAGCCGAAGCTGCGGCTGAGCCGGGCGCCCTGACCGCCGGAGCCGCCGGTCCCGGCGGCTCGGTCGGTTCCGGCGGTCCCGGCGGTCGTGGTGCCCCTGTTGGCTCCGGCGTCCTTGCGTCCGAGCATCAGCGTCTCCGTCCGCTTGCCCTGTATGCGCCTTTCGTCCTCCACCCCTTCTTGATCGTACGTTCGAGGGGAGCGGATAGCATCCGGCGCATGGAGCCGCAGCTGAGGCACGCCGTCACGGACGGCGTCGCCACCGTCGTCATCGACCATCCGGCCAAGCGCAACGCCATGACCGCCGACATGTGGCGTCAGGTGCCGCCGCTGTTCGACGCACTCACCGCCGATCCCGCGGTGCGCGCGGTCGTCCTGACCGGCGCGGGCGACACCTTCTGCGCAGGGGCCGACATCTCCACGCTGCGCGAGTCCCCGGGCACGGCGCAGGAGCTCGCGGTGCGGGCCGAGGAGGCCCTGGCGGCCTGCCCCAAGCCGACGCTCGCGATGGTGCGCGGGTACTGCGTGGGCGGGGGCGCCCAGCTGGCGGGCGCGTGCGACCTGCGGTTCGCGGACGAGGGTTCGCTGTTCGGCGTCACCCCGGCGAAGCTGGGCATCGTCTATCCGGCGTCGTCCACCCGGCGGCTCGTCTCCCTGGTGGGTCCGGCCACCGCCAAGTACCTGCTGTTCTCCGGTGAGTTGATCGACGCGGAGCGGGCGCTGCGCACCGGTCTGGTGGACGAGGTGCTGCCGGACGGGGGCCTGGACAAGCGGGTCGCGGAGTTCACCCGGGTCCTCGCCTCCCGCTCCCGGCTGACCCAGGCGGCGGCGAAGGAGTTCGCGACGGGGCGCACGGACCGGGACGCGTACTGGACGGAGCAGGCGCGCGGCAGCGGCGACACCGCCGAGGGTGTCGCCGCCTTCCTGGAGCGCAGGCCGCCGCGCTTCACGTGGAGCGCGGCCACCGACTGAGATCGTGCCGCGTGCGCGGGCTCGTCGCTACGCGCGCGGGAGGGCCGGACCCTCTACCGGGCCGCCCGCTCCTGCGCCCACTGCTCGAAGCGGCTGCCGTCGCGGAACGCCTCGACGAGGTGCGCGGGCGCCTTCTGGGGGGATCCCGCGTCGTACGGCGGCTGCGGGTCGTACTCGGTGAGCAGCTGTACGGTCTGCGCGTGCTCGTCACCCGCGATCCGGCCGGCCAGGGCGAGGCCCATGTCGATGCCGGCGGAGACGCCGGCCCCGGTGACGTACTTGCCGTCGAAGACGACCCGCTCCCCCGTCGCCTCGACGCCGAGCCGGGTCAGTTCGGGCAGGCCGAGCCAGTGCGAGGTGGCGCGGCGCCCCTTGAGGAGACCGGCCGCGGCAAGGGCCAGCGAGCCCGTGCACACCGACGTGGTCCAGGTGGACGTGGCGTCGACCGTGCGGAGCCAGTCCAGGAGCACCTGGTTGTCCATCTGGTCGCTCTGCCCCGGGCCGCCGGGCACCACCACGATGTCGGGGCTTCGCACCTCGGCGAAGGACTTGTCGGCGACGAGGGCGAGCGTGCCGTTGTCGTCGCGTACCGGCCCCGTCTGCTCGGCCACGAAGACGGTCTCGTAACCGGGCAGGGAGCTGAGCATCTGGTAGGGGCCGATGGCGTCCAGGACGGTGAAGCGCTCGTACAGGGCGATCGCGATCTGCATGGTGGTCCTATCGGTATCGGTGGGAGTCATGGGTGGGAGTGACGGGTGGCTGGGCCGGCCGGTGCGGGATGGAAGCGGCGGCGGTACTCGGCAGGCGCCGTGCCGAGCGTTTTGACGAAGGCGCGGCGCATGGCCTCCGGTGTGCCGTAGCCGCTGGCCCGCGAGACCTGTTCGACGCCGTCGCCGGTGTCCTCCAGGAGGCGGCGGGCGTGTTCGACGCGGACGCGCTCGACGTACTTGCCCGGGGTGAGTCCGGTGTCCGCCTGAAAGGCGCGGGCGAAGTGCCGGGGCGAGAGGCGGGCGCGCGCGGCCAGCGCCTCCACGGAGAGGTCCGCCGCCGGGTGTTCGCTGATCCACCGCTGGAGCTCGCGCAGCGGCTCGCGCCGCGCGGTCTGCGCGGCGAGCTGGACGCTGAACTGTGCCTGGTTTCCGGGTCGGCGCAGGAAGACCACCAGGTGACGGGCGATGGTGAGGGCCACATCGCGGCCGTAGTCCTCCTCGACGAGGGCGAGGGCCAGGTCGATGCCCGCGGTCACCCCGGCGGACGTCGCCACATGGCCGTCGCGCACATAGATGGGGTCCGGGTCGACCTCGATGCCCGGGTGGTCCCTGGCCAGCTTGGCGCAGTACGCCCAGTGCGTCGTCGCGCGGCGCCCCTCCAGCAGGCCCGCCTCGGCGAGCCGGATGGCGCCGGTGCAGACCGACACGAGACGTGCCGCCCGCGGGCCGTGCACGCGCAGCCAGTCGACAAGGCCCGGATCGCCGCCCCGGGTCCCCATGCCACCCGGGACCAGCAGGATGTCCGGGGCCGGGGCGTCGGCCAGCGCGGAGTCCGGGGTGAGGGTGAGGCCGCTGGACGTGCGGACCGGGGCGCCGTCCAGGGATGCGGTGCGGATGCGGTAGCCGCCCCCGGGGTCGCCGAGGCAGTGTCCGACGCCCGCGAAGACCTCCACGGGGCCCGTGACGTCGAGGCTCTGGACGTCGTCGAAGAGGACGACCAGGACGGTTCGCTGCTCCATGCCTCGATTCTTGGCGCCCGCAGCGATGGCCGCAATGACGAGGACCCCACCTTTCCTGCCATCCGGCACCGGCGTGCGGCCTCTGTCGGATCCCGTTTCGCGGGCCTTGTGTGGGGCTCCCCACGGACGACATACCAACCAGTAGGTACCGTGCCCCCATGACCTCTTCGACGACCTCCCCAGCCGGCTCCGCACTGCCCCCGCGCGCGGGCCGCCGCTGTCACAGCGTGCTCAACTCCCTGCACTCCACGCACTACTTCTCGCCCGACTCCGCCCAGGAGCTGAAGGAGTACGGGATCACCCACCCCGCGGCGGTCAACTTCGCGCTGCGCGCGGCGGCGATGGGCCCCGTCGGCCCCGGGACCGTGGCCGCCACCTTCTACAACTACAAGTACGAGTTCGTCGCCGCGCACGTGCCCGCGGTGTGGCGCTCGGCCACGCCCGAGCAGGCGGGCGCGGCCCGGCTGCGCGCCGTCGACACGACGCTGCGGCGCCTCCTCGGTGAGGAGCTCGTCGCCTCGCCCGAGATGGCGGAGGCCGCCGGGCTCGCGCTGCGCGCCACCGAGGCCTGCGTCCGCGGCGCCCGCCCGCTGTACGCCGCCCACGCCGACCTGCCCGTCCCCGACGCCCCGCACCTCGCCTACTGGCACGCGGCGACGCTGCTCCGTGAACACCGCGGCGACGGACACGTGGGCGTGCTGCTCGACGCCGAACTCGACGGCATCGAGGCCCTGGCGAGCCACACCGCCACCGGCAAGGGCATGACGCCCAAGTGGGTCTTCGCCACCCGCGGCTGGAACCAGGAGGAGTGGGACGCCGCCGTCGAGCGGCTGCGCGGGCGCGGACTCCTGGACGGCGAGGGCGAGTTGACGGAGGCGGGCGTGGCGCTGCGCCGGGACATCGAGGAGGAGACGGACCGCCTGGACCGCGCGCCGTACGAGCACTTGGGCGCCGAGGGCGTCGAGCGCCTCACGGAGCTCGGCACCCTCTTCATCGGCACCGCGCTGCAGGCAGGCGCCTTCCCGGCGAACCTGCTCGGCAAGGGCTGAGCACCTTCCTCGAACCCTTCCGGCATGGTCGCGCCGCTTCGCGGTACCCGGTCGTCTCCTGGCCGTCACTCCGGCCACCCCGGCCCCGCCGGGAGACGAGAGGGGAAAGCCATGTTCCGTGCGATAGCGGACGTCCTGCGCCAGATCGGGGGCGCCATCGCCACCGTCGTGACCCTGCCGTTCCGTGCCGTGGCGAGCCTGTTCGGCGGAGCCTCGCGTTCCGCCGGGCGGGGTGGCCGGGGCGCGGGGCGACGGTCGGGACGGATGGGGCGCGGCCGACGGGTCTGATCACCCTCTGTCGGCGCCACCTGCCACAATTGCCCGGCAACCTCAGCGAGAAGGCGGTACCGGAACGTGGCAGCTTTGAAGACGTCCACCCCTGCGTCCATCGAAGGCAGGATCGCCGAGGAGCTCGGCGTACGGGAGCGGCAGGTGAAGGCCGCCGTCGACCTGCTCGACGGCGGGTCAACGGTGCCCTTCATCGCGCGCTACCGCAAGGAAGCGACCGAGATGCTCGACGACGCGCAACTGCGCACGCTCGAGGAGCGGCTGCGCTATCTGCGCGAGCTGGAGGACCGGCGCGCCGCGATCCTCGACTCGGTGCGTGAGCAGGGCAAGCTCACGGACGAGCTGGAGGCGCGGATCCGCGAGGCGGACACCAAGGCGCGGCTCGAGGACATCTATCTGCCCTTCAAGCCGAAGCGGCGCACGAAGGCACAGATCGCCCGCGAGGCGGGCCTCGAGCCGCTGGCCGACGGGCTGCTGAGCGACCCCACCGTGGAACCGCAGGCGGCCGCCGCCGCGTTCGTGGACGCCGACAAGGGCGTCGCCGACGCCCAGGCCGCGCTCGACGGGGCGCGGGCGATCCTCGCCGAGCGGTTCTCGGAGGACGCCGACCTGATCGGCGAGTTGCGCGAGCGCATGTGGGTGCGCGGCAGGATCGCCGCGAAGGTCCGCGAGGGCAAGGAGGAGGCGGGCGCCAAGTTCGCCGACTACTTCGACTTCGCCGAGCCGTTCACCGAACTCCCCTCGCACCGCGTCCTCGCCATGCTGCGCGGCGAGAAGGAGGAGGTCCTCGACCTGGTCCTGGAGCCGGAGGAGCCGCCCGCCACGCCGGGTACCCCGTCCACGTACGAGGGGATCGTCGCCCAGCGTTTCGGCGTCGCCGATCAGGGCCGGCCGGGCGACAAGTGGCTGCAGGACACGGTGCGTTGGTCCTGGCGCACCCGCATCCTCGTGCACCTCGGGATCGATCTGCGGCTGCGGCTGCGGACCGCCGCCGAGGACGAGGCGGTGCGGGTCTTCGCGTCGAACCTCCGCGACCTGCTGCTCGCGGCGCCCGCGGGCACGCGCGCGACGCTGGGCCTCGACCCCGGGTTCCGTACGGGCGTGAAGGTCGCCGTCGTCGATGCCACCGGCAAGGTCGTCGGGACCGACACGATCCACCCGCACGTCCCGGCGAACAAGTGGGACCAGTCCCTGGCCACGCTGGCGAAGCTGGCCAAGGAGCACCAGGTCGACCTGATCGCCGTCGGCAACGGCACCGCGTCCCGCGAGACGGACAAGCTCGCGGGCGAACTCATCACCAAGCACCCGGAGTTGAACCTCACGAAGGTGATGGTCTCCGAAGCGGGCGCCTCCGTGTACTCGGCGTCGGCCTTCGCCTCCCAGGAGCTGCCGGACCTCGACGTCTCGATCCGCGGCGCCGTCTCCATCGCCCGGCGCCTGCAGGACCCGCTGGCCGAGCTGGTGAAGATCGACCCGAAGTCGATCGGCGTCGGTCAGTACCAGCACGACCTGTCCGAGGTGAAGCTGTCTCGCTCGCTGGACGCGGTCGTCGAGGACTGTGTGAACGGCGTCGGCGTGGACGTGAACACCGCGTCCGCCCCGCTCCTCGCCCGGGTCTCCGGCATCGGCGCCGGCCTCGCGGAGAACATCGTGGCGCACCGCGACGCCAACGGCCCCTTCAAGAGCCGCAAGGGCCTCAAGGACGTGGCCCGGCTCGGCCCGAAGGCGTACGAGCAGTGCGCGGGCTTCCTCCGCATCCGCGGCGGCGACGACCCGCTGGACGCCTCCAGCGTGCACCCGGAGGCGTATCCGGTGGTGCGCAAGATGGTGAAGTCGGCCGGTGGCGAGGTCGGTTCACTGATGGGCAACACCGGGGCGCTGCGCTCGCTTCGGCCCGACGAGTTCGTGGACGAGGTGTTCGGTCTGCCGACCGTCACGGACATCCTGAAGGAGCTGGAGAAGCCCGGGCGCGACCCGCGTCCGGCCTTCAAGACGGCGACCTTCAAGGAGGGCGTCGAGAAGCTCTCCGACCTGGCCTCCGGGATGGTCCTGGAGGGTGTGGTCACCAACGTCGCCGCGTTCGGCGCCTTCGTGGACGTCGGCGTGCACCAGGACGGTCTGGTGCACGTGTCCGCCATGTCGAAGACCTTCGTCAAGGACCCGCGGGACGTCGTCAAGCCCGGCGACGTCGTCAAGGTGAAGGTCATGGACGTCGACATCCCGCGCAAGCGGATCTCGCTGACGCTGCGCCTGGACGACGAGGCGGAAGCCGGCGCGGGCGACGCCGGCGGGGACCAGCCGAAGCGCGGCGGGAGCCGTCCGCCGCAGCAGCGGCAAGGGCAGCGCCAGCAGCAAGGTCAGGGCTCGCGCGGCGCCGGCGGCCGGGGCGGCCAGCGCGGCCAGAAGCCGCAGCGGCAGGGCCCGCCGCCCGCCAACGACGCGATGGCCGACGCGCTGCGGCGGGCCGGTCTGGTGGACCCCAAGCGCCGCTGACGAAGGCACCGGCGGGGGTCAGGGTGACAGCTCGGTCACCTTGCCCTCCGCCACCTCCAACCGGCGCGTCACGCTGACCGCGTCGAGCATCCTGCGGTCGTGCGTGACCAGCAACAGCGTGCCCTCGTAGGACTCCAGGGCCGACTCCAGCTGCTCGATGGCGGGCAGGTCGAGGTGGTTGGTCGGCTCGTCGAGGACGAGGAGGTTGACGCCGCGGCCCTGGAGCAGGGCGAGGGCCGCGCGCGTGCGCTCGCCCGGCGAGAGGGTGGCCGCCGAGCGCAGCACGTGGTCCGCCTTGAGGCCGAACTTGGCGAGCAGCGTGCGCACTTCGGCCGGTTCGGTCTCCGGTACGGCCGCGCAGAACGCGTCGAGGAGCGACTCCTCGCCGTGAAACAGAGCGCGGGCCTGGTCGACCTCGCCGACCAGGACGCCCGAGCCGAGGGACGCGTGGCCCGCGTCCAGCGGGATGCGCTCCAGGAGGGCGCCGAGCAGCGTCGACTTGCCCGAGCCGTTCGCCCCGGTGATCGCCACCCGGTCCGCCCAGTCGACCTGTAGCGAGACGGGGCCGAGCGTGAAGTCGCCGCGGCGCACCTCCGCCTCGCGCAGGCTCGCGACGACCGATCCGGAGCGCGGGGCCGCGGCGATCTCCATGCGCAGCTCCCACTCCTTGCGGGGTTCCTCGACGACGTCGAGGCGTTCCAGCATGCGCTGGGTCTGGCGGGCCTTGGCGGCCTGCTTCTCGCTGGCCTCGCTGCGGAACTTGCGGCCCGCCTTGTCGTTGTCGGTGGCCTTGCGGCGGGCGTTCTTGACGCCCTTGTCCATCCAGGAGCGCTGCATCTGGGCCCGGCTCTGGAGCGCGGACCGCTTGTCGGCGTACTCGTCGTACTCGTCCCGGGCGTGCCGGCGGGCGGTCTCCCGCTCCTCCAGGTACGCGTCGTAGCCGCCGCCGTAGAGGTTGATCTCCTGCTGGGCGAGGTCGAGTTCGAGGACCTTGGTGACGGTGCGGGTGAGGAACTCCCGGTCGTGGCTGACGACGACCGTGCCGGCGCGCAGGCCCCGTACGAAGCTCTCCAGGCGTTCCAGGCCCGCGAGGTCGAGGTCGTTGGTCGGCTCGTCCAGGAGGAACACGTCGTACCGGGAGAGGAGCAGGGAGGCGAGGCCGGCGCGGGCCGCCTGACCGCCGGAGAGCGAGGTCATCGGCTGGTCCAGGCTCACGGCGAGGCCGAGCGAGTCGGCGACCTCGTCGGCCCGCTCGTCGAGGTCCGCGCCGCCGAGCGCCAGCCAGCGCTCCAGGCTGGTGGCGTAGGCGTCGTCCGCGCCGGGGGCGCCGTCGACGAGGGCCTGGGTGGCCTCGTCCATGACGCGCTGGGCCTCGGTGACGCCGGTGCGGCGGGCCAGGAAGGCGCGGATCGACTCGCCGGGGCGGCGGTCGGGCTCCTGGGGCAGGTGGCCGACGGATGCGGTGGGCGGCGAGAGCCTGAGCTCGCCCTCCTCGGGGCTGTCCAGGCCGGCGAGCAGCCGCAGGAGGGTGGACTTGCCCGCTCCGTTGGCCCCGACCAGGCCGATGACGTCGCCGGGGGCGACGACTAGCTCCAGACCGGAGAAGAGGGTGCGGTCGCCGTGGCCTGCGGCGAGTTCTTTGGCGACGAGGGTTGCGGTCATCAGGGGGTGATTGTAGGACGGGCGGTCAGGGCCTGCGGCCCCGGAAGGTGCGGCGCAGGTCGCTCACCCAGGCGTCGGGGTTCTCCCAGGGAATGAAGTGACCGCCGTGATCATGGGCGTTGACGTTGACGTGGTGG
This sequence comes from Streptomyces sp. NPDC005863, assembly GCF_042871345.1. Taxonomy (NCBI): domain Bacteria; kingdom Bacillati; phylum Actinomycetota; class Actinomycetes; order Kitasatosporales; family Streptomycetaceae; genus Streptomyces; species Streptomyces sp. NPDC005863. Next base: position 559,542 of record NZ_JBIAII010000002.1, read on the forward strand.
AACCAGTCGGCCTGCGGGCCGTTCCGGAACGCCTGGACGCGCTCCTCGGCGGTGTGGATCCCGGGCGGGTTCTCGTACGTGACGAAGGTGAGGCCGGTCGGGGCCTGCACGCGGGGGGTGCGGTCGTGGGAGGGGGTCCAGGGGTGGCGGTTGGCGTTGGCGTAGTACCGCATCGACGTGGCGACGGCGTTGTTCACCCAGTAGATGGTGGCGTGGGTGAGCAGGTCGTCCTTGGTGAAGACGGACTCGACGTCGCCGCCGTTGTCGCTCCAGGCGTTCCAGCGCTCCAGGAGCCAGGCGAGCAGCCCGGCGGGCGAGTCGCTCAGGCCGTGGGCCAGCGTGGCGCCGTCGAGCATGTGCACGGCGAGGTGGGAGGCCGAGCGGTGGTCCAGCTCGACGATGCGGGCGCGGACGTCGGCGGGCTGGTCGTCGGTGAGGGGCCGGTTGCGGGCGAAGTCCCAGGCGCGGGGGCCGGTGAAGAAGTCGAGCGGCAGGCCGGAGCCGATGTGGATGCCGTACAGCTCGTCGGCGTACTTGTGACCCAGCTGGCTGGTGACGATCCCGCCGATGTCACAGCCCCCTGCGGCGTACTTCTCGTGTCCGAGGGTCTCGGTCATCAGGGTGTGCCAGAGGTCGGAGACCTTCCAGAAGTTGACGTCCGGGAAGCCGGTGAGCGGTCCGGGGAAGCCGAAGCCGGGCAGCGACGGCACGATGACGTCGAACGCGTCGGCCGGGTCGCCGCCGTGCGCGGCCGGGTCGGCGAGCGGGCCGATCACCTTCGACCAGTGCCAGAACGTCCACGGCCAGCCGTGGGTGAGGATCAGCGGGACCGGGCGCGGGCCGCGGCCGGGCTCGCGCAGGAAGTGCACCGGCACGCCGGCGACGCCGACCTGGTAGTGCTCGTGGGCGTTGAGGGCGGCCTCGGCCTTGCGCCAGTCGTAGGCGTCGCGCCAGTGGGCGACCAGCTCACCCAGGTAGCTCGCCGGCACGCCGTAGGACCAGTCCTCGTTGCCCTCGTCCAAGGGCGGCCGGGTCAGGGCCAGCCGGGTGCGCAGGTCGTCGAGGACCGCGTCGGGCACGTGGATCGGGGTGGGTTGCAGGGGGAAGGCGTACGGGGTGGTCATGGCGGGGTCCTCACGGGGTCGGGCGGTGAGCCGGGCCGTTGCATGGAGTCGCGGGCGCCCTTGCCCTCCCCCGCATCCTGCCCCGAATCGCGCCGCCACCGGAGTGAAATGCGGAGGTCAGCGCGACACCGGTGCAACCAGCACGCTCGTGGAGGTCCTGGCCACCACGTACGCGTCGCCCTTCGTGGCCCCGGCCGGCAGGGTCACCCGGTGCTCCCCCGGCGCGAGCACCTCGTCGAGGGCCTCGTGGACGTGCGTCCGGGAGAGCCGGTCCATGCGGTACGCCGTCACGCGGACCCGGCACGCCGAGGTGACCTCCAGCTGCGCCGCCCCGGGCCCGGCCGCGAGCCGGGTGAGCCTGCGCCGCTCCTGCGGGCCACGGTTCAGGGCGCCCTCTATCTGGGCGACCAGGAGCGGGATGATCGGGGCGAGACCGTCCACGTAGGAGACCGGGACCTCCGCCCGGTCGAAGGCCGCGCGGACGGAGCGGCGGGTCTCCTCGGGGACGGCGCGGCCGAAGGCGACCGCACCGTACGTGCGCAGCTCCTGCGGTGCGACGCCCGCCGCGTCCCCGGCGATCTCCGCGCCGATGCCGATGGTGCGCAGCGCCGCCGCCAGCTTGGCGAGCAGCGCCACCCTGGCGCCGATCAGCAGGACCCGGCGGCGCGCCTGCGACTCGCCGTCGGCGAGCAACTGGCCGAGCGCCGCGCGGTATTGGTCGCCGCGGAAGCGGAACGGCCCTATGCCGTGGTAGCCGTTGAGCGTCAGGTCGGCGGGTTCGGCCGTCTGCCAGGCGAAGTCGCGCCAGACGAAGTCGTCGCCGCCGTCGGCGCTCTTCTCGATCACGGCCGTTACCGCGCCGCACTCCAGGCCCTCGCACTCGGGACAGCCGTATATGACGTACCGCCCGTCGTCCAGCGGCGCGCGCGCCTCCAGGAGCAGTCGGCGGACGTGCGCCGTGAAGATGGCCGGCGGGATGTCGGCGGCCAGCGGTGACACCGCGTCGAGGTCGGAGAGCTGGAAGAGCAGGGGCCGGCCGTTGACGATGAAGTCGACGAAATCACGGTGCACTTGGTACTCACCGTTGGCGAGAACCCCACCGGCGCGGATGGCCGGTGCCAGCCCGAAGGTCGCGTACTCGGCAGACATGCAGTGAGTATCCCCATCTGTCATGTGATGTGAGCACGGCACGGCACATTTCGCCACGTTCCCGGGGTGAGCGGTGGGTTCGGCGGCCGTGTACGCGGAGCTCGCGGGCCTCGGCGGGCCCGGCGGCGTACGCATGGTCGAGGGCGTACACGCGAAGACGGGGCTGGACGAACCGGGGCTGCGGCCGGGCTGCGTCCAGGAGGCGGCGCGCCTGGTCGGCGCCGCCTCCTGGGACGAGCGGTCAGCTCTTGTCGACCGCGGTGCTGCCGGACTCCCGGTCCTCGCCCGCGTCGTCCTGGGCGGGGCCGATCCGGAGCTCGAATTCACCGTCGTACTGCTCGTGGCCGGCGATGACGGCCTTCTCGACGGCTTCCGTGCCGTGTTCGCCGCGCACGATCAGCGGGTCGTGGCGCAGGTCCCGCATCAGGGCGACGCACATGCCGATCATCACGATGGTGAACGGCGCGGCCACCAGGATCGTGAGGTTGCGCAGCCCGGTGAGCGCGTCGTCCGAGCCGTCGCCGATCAGCAGCATGACGGCTCCGACGGCGCCGGTCACGATGCCCCAGAAGACCACGACGAACCGGCCGGGTTCGAGGGCGCCCTTCTGGGAGAGCGTGCCCATCACGATGGACGCGGCGTCGGCGCCGGAGACGAAGAAGATGCCGACGAGGATCATCACGAGCAGGCTGGTCACCGTCGCGATCGGGTACTCGTGGAGCAGCCCGAAGAGCTGCGCCTCCTGGCTGGTGTCGCCCTTGAGGCCGCCCCGTTCGGCGACGGTCATCGCGCTGCCGCCGAAGACGGCGAACCAGATCAGACTGACCGTGCTCGGCACCAGGATGACGCCGCCGACGAACTGACGGATCGTACGGCCGCGGCTGATCCGCGCGATGAACATGCCGACGAAGGGCGTCCAGGAGATCCACCAGGCCCAGTAGAAGACCGTCCAGCCGCTCAGCCAGTCGGCGACGCCCTTGCCGCTGGACGCCTCGGTGCGGCCGATCAGTTGCGGCAGGTCGTCGAGGTAGGCGCCGAGCGACGTCGGCACCATGTCGAGGATGATGACGGTCGGTCCCGCGATGAAGACGAACACCACGAGCAGGGCCGCGAGCACCATGTTGATGTTCGACAGCCACTGCACGCCCTTCTCCACGCCGGAGATGGCGGATGCCACGAAGGCCAGGGTCAGCACGGCGATGATGACGACGAGCAGCCCGGTGCCCGCGTTCTCCATCCAGTCCAGCACCTCGATGCCGCTGCCGATCTGCAGGGCGCCGAGGCCGAGGGAGGCGGCCGAACCGAAGAGTGTGGCGAAGATGGCCAGGATGTCGATGACCCGGCCCCAGGTGCCGTGCGCGTGCTTCGCGCCGATGAGGGGCTCGAAGACGGCGCTGATGGTCTGGCGCCGGTTGCGCCGGAAGGTGCTGTACGCGATGGCGAGGCCCACGACCGCGTAGATCGCCCACGGGTGGAGCGTCCAGTGGAAGAGGGTGGTGGCCATCGCGGTCTCCATCGCCGCGGGCGCGTCCGCCGGGTCGGTGCCCGGCGGCGGCGAGGTGAAGTGGGCCAGCGGCTCACTCACTCCGTAGAACATCAGGCCGATGCCCATGCCGGCGCTGAACATCATGGCGACCCAGGAGACGGTGCGGAACTCCGGTTCCTCGCCCTCCCGGCCGAGCGTGATCTTCCCGTACCGGCTGACGGCCAGCCAGAGCGCGAAGACCACGAATCCGGTCGCGGTCAGCATGAAGAACCAACCGCCGTTGTGCATCAGGCCGTTGAGCATGTCCGTGGAGATGTCCTGGAGCGAGTCCGTCGACACCGCGCCCCAGACCACGAACGCCAGGGTGAGCACGGCGGTGACGCCGAAGACCACCCGGTCCGTCTGTGGGGACCGGCCGCCGTGGGCGGGCGCCATGATCTCCGGCGACCCTCCCCCGCCGTCCGCTTTATGCTGATCCTGCGTCACAAGTGACACCTTTCGAGGGGTCGATTGGGTCGAGACTTCGTTCTCCGCTACCCCCTACCACATGTGACGCACATCTCTCCTCCTCAACAGACCATGTCGGGTCGAGCTGTGACCATGTGGTACGGCGCGCGCTCGTCGAGCAGGAGCGGGACGAGGGCCCGCGCCGACTGCCGCAGCGGGACGTACGCGCCACCGGACGCCGACCGCTTCACGGTGACGCCGTGCAGGGCCAGTTCGTCCTTGATGTCGCGGTACTGGGCGGCGTCGAGGCGGTAGCCGCAGGGCGGGTCCTGGATGATGTCGGCGGGTTCGGCGGGGTCGTTGTCGGCGCCCCCGACGTAGACCGGGCCCCGGTCCCGAAGCCCCTCGACGCGGGCCGCGTCGGTGGCCGCCTCCAACTGTCCGCGGCGTTCGTCCGTGAAGGCGGCGAGCCCGCCGAGCGCCGAGCGTTGGGAGGCCACGCGGCGCCGGTTGTTCAGCGCCTCGTCCTGCTTCTCCGCGTCGGTCATCGGGTCGACGCGGCTCTCGATCAGCAGTCCCGCGGCGTGCTTGATGCCGGACATGTTGCGCAGGATGCGCTCCTGGCCGTCGCCCGCGGTCTGCTTGACCGGGTCACCGGTGACCGGGTCGGTCCAGATGCCGTACGTGCCCGTGGAGTAGCCGTCGTGCCCGGCGGCCGGCCGCACATAGTCCTGCGACAGGGCCTGCGCCTCCTTGTGCACGGCCTCGTCGGTGTTGAGGTTGCGCGGCCAGAGGTCGAAGAGGTCCTTGTCGTAGTACTTGGGGGTGGCCCCGTACTCGTGCAGGTCGTAGATGACGTCGGGCTTGCGGTCGCGGATCACGGCGGCCATGGCGCGGGCCTCCGCGGTCTTCAGGGCGAGGTGGTCGCGGTTGATGTCGACGCCGTCGGAGTTGCCGCGGGTGTCGGCGGCGCGGCCGTCCGGGTTGGCGGTGGGCACGACGAGGAGCGTGGTGCGGGAGAGGAAGCGCCGGGTCTTCTTGTCCTTGGCGTACGCCAGGTCGCGGACGGTGGACAGACAGGCCTCGCGGCCCGACGGCTCGTCGCCGTGCTGGCTGCAGATCAGCAACACGGTGTTCCTGGTGGGGCGTTCGCCGATCCGGACGAGCTGGAGGGGCCGGTTCTGCTTGGTCGTGCCGATGCGGGTCACGGAGACCCGCTTGGCGGCGCGGTCCACGGCCGTCAGCAGCTTCTGCTCCTCCGGCAGGCTGGTCCAGCGCGCCCCGTCGCTCTCCTCGAATCCGGTACGGGGCGGGGTCGACGTCGCCTGCGCGGGCGCCGTCAGGAGCGGCGCCGCGAGCGCGACGGTGGCACAGGCGAGGGCCAGGGTGCGGATGCGCGGTGTCATGAAGTGCTGCCTCCGGGACGGGGGTTGAGCGGACGGGGCGGGGCCACGCCGTCGAGCCGGGCGGTACGGGGCGTGCCGGGCGCGGAGGTGGTGAAGGCGTCGGACCCGCCGGCCAGCGGCAGCTTCGCCGAGGTGCGGGCCAGGTCGAGGGTGAGCGTGGGGCGGTCGGCGGGCGGTTCGATGAGGTTCTTGTCGGTGCCCGCGATGATCAGGGCGAGGCGGTGGCCCTTGGGGACGACGTGGTCGCTCGCGGCGAGGTCGAGGGTGATGGTGTGCGGCTTGCCCGGGGTGAGGGGGCGGCCGTGTCCGGCGTCGGCCCAGTGCCCGAGGTCGGCCCAACCTCGGCTGAAGACGGTGTAGTCGACGTCGGCGGTCTTGGCGCGGGTCTCCTTGAAGCAGGAGCTGTCGCCGGTGGTGCTCGCGCCCCAGCAGGTGCGTTCGGGGAGCGTGGTGATGCCCTCGCCCGCGGCCGCGTAGTCGCGGATGGTGTCGGGGCCGACGTCGACGAGGACCGCGGAGAGGTGGGCGGTGCGGGTCGTCGGGGTCGCGGTGACGGTCACCGTGGAGGATCCGGACAGGCGCAGGTCACGGGCGAGGGGGCGGCTGACGAAGCCCGCCTTGGCCGGTGTCGGGGTGTCGATCCGCGCGGCCCACTCCGTCTCGCTCAGCCGCGGGTCGTCGGTGAACGTCTCGGTGCCCTTGCCGGGCCGGGTGCCGAGGGTGCCGACGCCGGGTGAAGTGTCCTTGGCGGGGCGGAGGTTGACGGTGTGCGTGCCGCGCGGGGGCCAGACGCGGTCGGTGGTCCAGTGGTTCGGGGAGCGCTCGATGTCGGCCATCGGCTCACGGTCGATGCCGTTGTCGTAGCCGAGGAGTTCGTGGTCGAACCAGCGGTGCAGCGTGCGCACCCAGTCGGCCCTGCGCAGGTCGAACGGGTCGACGTGACCGGCCTGGCTGAGCCAGATCTTCCGCTCGACGCCGTGCTCGGCGAGGGCGTCCCACCACTGGCCGAAGTGCTTGGTGCGGACGTTGAGGTCCTGCATGCCGTGCACGACGAAGACGCTCGCGCGCACCTTGCCGGCGTCCGGCACGTGATTGCGCTCGCTCCACAGGCGGGTCCAGTCGCCGGTGCGCGGCGCCCCGTCGATCAGGCGCTGCTGCACGGCGCCGCAGCGGGCGCGGGCCTCAGGGCTCTCCACGGCGTCCGCAAGCCCGTCGGGGCCGCCGTCGTAGAGCGGGGCGCCCTTGGCGAAGTAGTAGTCGTACCAGGAGGAGATGGCGCCGATCGGCACGATGGTCTTGAGGCCGCGGACGCCGGTGGCGGAGACGCCCTGCGCGATGGTTCCGTCGTAGCTCTTGCCGATCATCCCGGTGGCGCCGTTGGTCCAGCCGGCCTTCGCGCGCTCGCCGCCGGTGCGGCTGGTGTAGCCCCGCGCCCGGCCGTTCAGCCAGTCGACGACGGCCTTGGCGGACTGCACGTCGGAGCGGCCGCCGACGTCGACGCACCCGTCGGAGCGGTTGGTTCCCGCGAGGTCCACGGCGACGTAGCCGTAGCCGCGGGGCACGAAGTAGTTGTCGTAGTAGAGCGGGAACCGCACGGGCTTCCCGGCCGCGTCGTACGTCTTCTTCTGGCTCTCGTTGCCGCGCCCGCAGCACGCGTAGTACGGGCTGGCGTCCATGATCACGGGTATCCGGCGGCCCGTGCGGTCGAGTTCGCGGGGCCGGACGATGTCGACGGCGACACGGTCGGTCCTGCCGTCCGCGTCGCCGTCGATCCTGGTGTCGACCCAGACGGATTCGCGTATCGCGTCGTCGTACGAGTAGACGGGCCTGCTCTCACCCCGCGGTTGAGCCGCGTGGTCCGGCGTGCGCGGGGCCGGTGCGGCCCCCTGCGCTGCGCCCGGGGACATGAGGGTGGCGATCAGGGCGGCCAGGGCCGCCGCGAGAAGCGTTCTCCACAGGAGGCGGGTGCGTCGCGCACGTATCGGCATGGCGCGGAAGGTACACCGGTGAACTGCCGTGCGACAGAGGGCCGTACGCCATCGCGTCAGGAGCGTGGGACATTGAGGCACATGTCGGCCGAATGGCGATCGTGTGACGTCTGGGGCCATGGACATGACGTGTGCGGAAGGGGCTGAATAGGGTCGTCGACAAGACGAACCGATCTTGAGCCCCTACGACTTGGAGCTTGACGTGCACCGCAGACTCATCGCCCCGGGCGCGCTCGCGGCCTCTCTTCTGCTGGCGATCCCGGCGTCGGCCGCGGACTTCACCCCCGGGGCGCCGGGCATCGGCGACCCCTACTACCCGGCCAGCGGCAACGGCGGCTACGACGTCTCGCACTACGACCTGAGGCTGAAGTACCAGCCCGCGACCGACCTCCTGGAGGGCACGGCGACGATAAACGCCCGCGCCACCCAGGACCTCTCACGCTTCAACCTCGACTTCGGCCTCAAGGTGTCCGAGGTGCGGGTGAACGGCAAGAAGGCGAGGTTCAAGAAGACCGGCGACCAGGAGCTGGAGATCACGCCGCCGGCCGGGCTGCCCAAGGGCACGCCCGTCACGGTCGTCGTGCGGTACGCGGGCAAGCCGTCCGAGCTGAAGATCAACGGCTACACGGCGTGGCACCGGACGCCGGACGGCGGCGTCGCCGCCCAGGAGCCGGAGTCGGCCGTGTGGTGGTTCCCCGCCAACGACCACCCGCGGGACAAGGCCACGTACGACGTGTCGGTCTCGGTACCGGACGGCACCCAGGCGATCTCCAACGGCGTGCTGCAGTCGCAGAGTTCGAAGCTGGGCTGGACGCGCTACAACTGGCGCTCCAACAAGCCGCAGGCGAGCTATCTCGCGACGCTCGCCGTCGGCAAGTTCGACATCACGACCGACAGGACCGAGAGCGGCCTGCCGGTCCTCAACGCCTACAGCAAGGACCTCGGCGACAACGCGGGCGCCGCACGGGCCAGCATCGAGCGGACCACCGAGGTCGCCGAGTGGCTGGAGACGGTCTTCGGCAAGTACCCGTTCAACGCGCTCGGCGGCTATGTCCCGAACGTGAAGAGCAGCTACGCCCTGGAGACCCAGACGCGGCCCTTCTACAGCCCCTCCGCGTTCGGATCCGGCTCCAACGCGTCCATCGTCGTCCACGAGCTGGCCCACCAGTGGTACGGCGACAGCGTCTCCGTCGACGGCTGGAAGGACATCTGGGTCAACGAGGGCTTCGCCCGCTACAGCCAGTGGCTGTGGTCGGAGAAGGAGGGCGAGGGGACGGCACAGGAGCTGGCGGACTACGTGTACGCACAGCACCCGGCCGACGACCCGTTCTGGCAGGTCAAGCCGGGTGACCCGGGTCCGGACAACCAGTTCCACGGCGCGGTCTACGACCGGGGCGCGGTCGCCCTTCAGGCGCTGCGCAACGAGGTCGGGGACAAGACGTTCTTCTCGATCCTGAAGAAGTGGCCGCAGCAGCACGCGTACGGCAACGCCAAGGTGAACGACTTCGTGAAGTTCGCCGAGAAGGTGTCGGGCAAGCCGCTCGCGGAGCTCTTCGACACCTGGCTCTACCAGCCGTCGCGCCCGGCGGCCGGCGCCGTGCGGGACGCCGGGATCGCCCGGACGGCCACCGCGCCGGCGAAGCCGAAGTCGTGGAAGCAGATCGCCGCGACCAACGGGGTGCACGAGCACGGTGACGGCCACGGTCACTGAGGACTGAGGACCGCCGGCGTCATGACGTCCTGCGGTGCCGCGCCGTACGGGCTCAGTGCCCGGCGGCGCGGTACCGCGCCCGCGCCCGGCGCGCCTGCGGGAGATAGCGCAGCCGCTCCGGCAGCAGCGGCACCACCGTGCGGACCACCCGGCCGAAGCGGCGGAGCCTGCGCTCCTGCGCGGCCGTCCAGGGCAGGCCGATCGCCGCACGGGCCTCCGGCGGCATCAGGCCGATGGTGACGAACCGGCGGAAGCGGGCCAGCGGGGGCAGCAGCACCGGCCACAGGACGCGCAGCGGGATGCGCAGCAGGCGCGGGCCCCGGTCCGGCGGCGGTACGGGGCTGTCGGCGGCGGTGAGCTCCGCGGCGACCGCCGTCAGCTCGATCTCCTCGGCGAGGACCCTGCGGTAGTGCGGCCAGAACTCCTCGACCGTCTGCGGCATGTCCCGGTCGTGGATGCCGAGGATCCGGCCGACCTGGAGCCACTCCGCGTACAGCTGTCGCTCCTGCGCCTGCGTGAAGGGGCGGCCCAGATACTGCTGCGCGTGCCGGTAGACGGGGAAGCCGGTGGCGTGGACCCATGCGTAGTTGGCGGGCGTCAGCGCGTGGTAGCGGCGGCCGTGGGCGTCCGTGCCCTGGATGGTGCGGTGCAGCGCGCGGAGCCTGCGGCCCTCGGCGACGGCCTCGTCCCCGCCGTACACCCACGTCAGGAGGGAACGCACCGAGCGTTCGCCCCGTCCCCACGGGTCGGTACGGAACACCGAGTAGTCGTCCACGCCCGCGCCGACCGCCGGGTGGGCCACCTGCAGGGTGAGCGCGGGCGGCAGCATCAGGACGGCGCGGATGTCACCCGCGATGCTCCAGAGGATGCCGCCGGGCGGGGGCGGGGCGGGATCGCGGTCTTCGGCGCGATCGGCGTGATCGGCACGGTGGTCGCGGTCGGCACGGTGGTCGCGGTCGGTGGCGTGGTTCATGCGACGTGCTCCTCGGCGGCGCGCGGGGCTTGCGCGTTCCAGTATGCGACCGTCGAGGGCGGTGTCGCCGAGGTCACCGCTGTCGTTCAGGTCACCGCTGCCACGGAGGTCACCGCGCCCCGGCGCACGCCTCCAGGATGAGGTCGGCGACCGCGTCCGGCTCCCGTACGGTCGGGAAGTGGTCGCTGTGTGCGAGGCGCACCAGGCGGCTGCCGGGGATGCGCCGCGCCATCGTCTCGTTCACGCGGACCACCTCGGCCTGGTCGAACTCCCCGAGGGCGAGGACGCACGGCACGTCGAGCTCGCCGAGGCGGTCGTAGGCGGGCGGGTCGGGCACGTTGTGGGGGTAGTTGGCGAACCACGCCGGGATCACCGCCCTGAGGTGCGCCTCGACCTCCGGGTCGGGTCCGGTGACCGCCGCGCCGGAGGTACGGCGCAGCAGGGCCACGAGCCCCTCCATGTCCCCCGCCTCGGCGAGCCGGCCCAACTCGGCCATGAACTCCACGGGGACGAGGTCGTCGGCGCCGGTGATGCCCGGCACCACCAGGACGAGGCCGGCCGCGCGGGCGGGTTCGCGGAGGGCGAGGCTGACGGCCGTGGCCCCGCCCATGCTCGACCCGGCGAGTACGGCGCGGGCCACCCCGAAGTGGTCGAGCACCGCGGTCAGGTCCTCGACCAGGGAGAACACGGCGGTCGGCGCCGGTGACCTGCCGTATCCCCGCGCGTCGTAGCGGATCACGCGGTGCTGTTCGGTGAGGCGGGGCAGGATGCCGTCCCAGATGCGGGAGTCGCCGACGCCGGGGTGCAGCAGGACCAAGGGGAGGCCCGCGCCGCCGTCCGTGCCGCTCGGGTCGCCCGAGTCGTGCGCCCACAGCTCGCCGCCCTTGACCGGGACCGTGACGTCACCGCTGCCCGTGCTGCTGCCCGTGCTGCCCATGTGCCGAGTCTCGGGCGGCGGGGGCGGGGCCGCCAGGGGGATGGGGGGTCGGGGGCGCGAATGCGTACGGCCGTCGACCGGATCGCGTCGGCCCGGCGTGGGGCCCGGTCTACGGTTCGCCGGGTGGGCGTGCCGTGCCCTGGCCGGGCGGCCGCGACGTGGCCTCACCGGGTGGCGGTGCCGTGGCCTCGCCGGGCGGGCGCGCCGCGGGCCCGCCGGTGTCCGGAACCCGGGGCGGCCCGATGAGCGGCTCGGAGGCGATGCGGTTCGCCAGCTCGGACGCCCACTCGGAGACCCGGCCACGCAGTTCCGCCTCCGCGGCGGCGCGCTCGGCCTCTCCCCTGGCCTGCCCGGTGGCGAGAGCGCCCTCGCTCCCGCCGCCGCTCTCCCCCTCGTCCTCATCACGTCGGCCCTCGCTCCGGCCCTCGGAGAACACCGTCCCCCGAACCGGCGGGCCCCCGGAGGCGGGCTCGGCACCGGCGCGGTGCAGGAAGCGTCCGGCGAGAAGGCACAGGACGCCGCACAGGGCGCCGCACAGGACGGCGGCGAGCGCCAGAGCCTGCGTCTTCGGCCCGACCGGCGCGACCGGTCCGATCGGCCCGAGTTCCATGGGGAGGAGCTGCATGCCGGTGCTCTACCCGCTCATCCGTGCACAACAACGCACACCTGCGGACCAGTTGTCCGGCACCGGGTCAGTTGTCCAGCACCGGGTCACTCCCCGAAGTCGTAGACGGTCACCGCGATCCCCCGCGCCACCAGGCGCTCGGATATCAGCGGCTCGATTCGCGACCAAGTGCCGCCGGCCAGCCCGCAGCCGATGCGCGGCATGTGCACCCCGGCGCCGAGCTCCTCGGCCTTGTCGGCCACGGTCGCGAGGGCGGTGTCTATCGCCTCGTACCGCACGGGGACGCCTTTGCTGCCCGTGCGCATCCCCCGCTGCCCCACCATGTTGGCGACCCAGACGCGACGGCCCACGTCCACGAACTGGACGGCGCCCAGACCGAAGTCGTTCTTGGCCCGCTCCCGGTGCCAGGCGCGGTACGCCCGCTCCGGCTCCGGCCAGCGGCGCGAGACCGCGAGCACGAAGCCCTTCCCCCAGCCCCCGAGGTCGTTGCAGACGTGGGCGATCAGCTTGACGCCCTTGCCGAACGGCGCGGTGGCGTCACCCCGGACATACGTGATCTCCGACATGACGCCACCGTACGGGCCACCACTGACAGTGGCGCTCCCTGCTATTGGTCCCTAGCGCTATGCGCTGGCGATCCCCCGCTACAGATCCTTCGGCCCCGTGAGGCCCTGTGCCTCGCGGCTCACCCTGCGGCGGACGCCGAACCAGCCTGCGACCAAGGCCAGGCCCACGATCGGGATGAGGAACAGCGTCTTGCGGCCGACCTCCGCGTCCTTCCACATCAGGCCCAGCACGACCAGCAGGAACGCGATCGTCACGTACTCGGTGACGCCGCTGAACGGGAGCTGGAACTTCGGCCGGGTGATCTCGCCGCGCTTCGCGCTGCGCACGAAGGCGAGGTGGCACACCATGATCGTGATCCAGGTGCCGATGATGCCGAGCGACGCCACGTTCAGGACGATCTCGAAGGCCTTGCCCGGGACCACCCGGTTGAGGCCGACGCCGACGACGCCCAGCGAGGCGGTGAGCAGGATGCCGCCGTAGGGAACCTGGTTGCGGTTCATCTTGGCGGTGAACTTCGGCGCGGAGCCCGCCATCGCCATCGAGCGCAGGATGCGGCCGGTGGAGTACAGGCCGGAGTTGAGCGAGGACATGGCCGCGGTGAGGACCACGAAGTTCATCACGTCGCCGGCGGCCGGTACGCCGATCTTGGAGAGCACCGTCACGAACGGGCTCTGGTCCGCCGAGTACAGCGAGCCGGGCAGCAGCAGCGCGAGCAGCACCACGGAGCCGACGTAGAAGACGCCGACCCGCCACATGATCGAGTTCACCGCGCGCGGGACGATCTTCTGGGGCTCGGCGGTCTCGCCCGCCGCGACGCCGACCAGTTCGAGCGAGGCGTACGCGAAGACGACGCCCTGCATCACGATCACGACCGGCATCACACCGTTCGGCACGAGGCCGCCGTGGTCGGTGATCATGTTGAGGCCCGGCGTCTCGCCGCCCACCTTGTGCTGGCTGGCAAGGAGCCAGATACCGATGATCATGAAGGCGCTCAGCGCGGCCACCTTGATGATCGAGAACCAGAATTCCATCTCGCCGAAGTACTTCACCGAGATGAGGTTCACCGAGAGCACGACCGCGAGGGCGATCAGCGCCAGGACCCACTGGGGTATATCGGTGAAGAAGCTCCAGTAGTGGGTGTAGAGCGCGATCGCCGTGATGTCGGCGATGCAGGTGGTCGACCAGTTGAGGAAGTACATCCAACCGGCGAAGAACGCGCCCTTCTCCCCGAGGAACTCGCGCGCGTACGAGACGAACGAACCGGACGAGGGACGGTAGAGAACCATCTCGCCGAGCGCCCGGACCACGAAGAACGCGAAGATTCCGCAGACGAGGTACGCGAGGGCGAGCGCGGGGCCCGCCGAGTGGAGACGGCCGCCCGCCCCCAGGAAGAGGCCGGTGCCGATCGCTCCACCGATCGCGATCATGTTGACGTGACGGGCCTTGAGGTCCTTGCTGTAACCGGCGTCGCCCGCGTCCGCGGGGGCCTGCGACGCATCTGTGCGGGATGCGTCCAGGACGGCCGAATCTACGGCTTCCTTGCTCACGGGTGGATCTACTCTCTGGTGCCCGGAAAGAGCTCCGGGGTCCGGATGTGCTCCGGTCCGCGACACCCCTGACGTGCGCGGACCGACGGGACACCTTCCCCCACGCACCGCCCCCCACGCGGTGGCGCACGTCACATAGCGGAACTTCTCACATGATGATCAGGGGGTGTACAAGGCGTCGATGACCTGCTCGTACTTCTCGCGGATCACCCGGCGCCGCAGTTTCAGGGAGGGCGTGAGCTCGCCCGTCGCCGGGCCCCACTCCTCGGCGAGCAGCCGGTACCGCTTGATCTGCTCGGTGCGGTTCAGGCGCGCGTTGGCGGCCGCCACGGCCCGCGCCACCTCCGCCCGCACCGCCTCGTGGGCGACCAGGTCCCCCTCGATCCCCCGCGCGGCGGCCCACGCGGGTGCCAGCTCCGGATCGAGGACGAGCAGCGCCACCAGATACGAGCGGCCGTCCCCGTGGACGAGGGCCTGGCCGATCAGCGGGTGCTCCTTGAGCGCGTTCTCGACGAGGGCGGGCGAGACGTTCTTGCCCGTCGAGGTCACGATCATTTCCTTCTTGCGGTCGGTGAGCCAGAGGTAGCCGTCCGCGTCGAGCCTCCCGATGTCGCCGGTGGCGAACCAGCCGTCCGCCTCGCAGGCGCTGTCGACGCCGCCGTCGGGCCGCAAGTAGCCGTCGAAGACCGTCGCGCCGCGCACCAGGATCTCGCCGTCGTCGGCGATGCGTACGTCGAGTCCGTCGAGGGGCCGCCCGACCGAACCGAGCCGGAACCGCTCGGGGCTGTTCGTCGTGACCACACCGGAGGTCTCGGTGAGCCCCCACGCGTCCATGATCACCAGCCCGAAGCCGGCCCAGAACCGGGACACGTCCGGCGGCATCGGCGCCGACGCGCTCGCGGTCCACACCAGCCGGTCGAAACCGGCGAGGGCGAGCAGCGGGTCGAGTACCTCACGCTTGGCCTCGTCGTACGCGGCCCGCAGCTCGGCGGCGGGTTCCTCGCCCCGCTCGCGGCAGGCGACTAAGGCGCGCGCCGTGTCGTTCGCCGCCTCGACCGCGGCCCGCCGCTGCGCGGGAAGCCCGGCGAGCGCGGCCCCTACGGCGGCGGCCAGCTTCTCCCACACGCGCGGGACGCCGAAGAACTGGAAGGGGTGCAGCTCGCGGGCGGTGGCGGCCACCTCGGCCGGGTCCGCGCACAGGTGGACGTGCGCGGCGCGCAGCACCGGCAGGTAGATGCCGAGCAGGCGCTCAGCGATGTGGGCGAAGGGCAGATAGCAGATGTGCCCGACGCCGTCGGGGAACTCGACGACGGCGTCCAGGGCGGTGCCGTTCAGGAGTACGTTGCGGTGGCTGAGGCGGACGCCCTTGGGGTCGCCCGTGGTGCCCGAGGTGTAGACGACGGTGAGCGGGTCGGCGGGGCGGATCTCGCGCCAGGACTTCTCGAAGGCGTCGGGGTCGAGGAGCCGTGCGCCCGTGGCGTGCAGGGAGCCGTACGTGCGGTGGCCGTTCGCCGCGGCGCCCTCCACCACGACGAGGCGCTCCAGCGGCGCCGTGGCGTCGGCCAACAGGGGCTCCCAGCGCGGCAGTTCACCGGCGCCCTCGACGATCGCGACGCGGGCCCGGCTGTGCCGCACGATGTGCGCGACCTGTTCGGGGGCGGCGGTGCCGTACACGGTGACGGGCACGGCGCCGAGGTGGACGAGGGCCAGATCGCTCAGCCAGTGCTCCGGGCGGTTGCCCATCATCATCAGGACGTGCTCGCCGCGCCGCACGCCGAGCGCGGCGTAACCGGCGGCGAGGACGGCGACCTTGCGGCGCGCCTCGCGCCAGGTCAGCGTCGACCACCGGGCCCCGGTGCGCCAGCAGAGGGCGGGAAGGTCTCCGTGCTCGTCGGCATTGCGGAGCAGCAGGGCGGGGAGCGTGGTGTCGGCGGGGTCCCCGGGACGTCGCGGAATCGTGGTCATGACCGCCTCCTGGCGCCATCGGCTGTGCGTGAGCGGACGGGTGCGTGAGGAGCGAGTGGCCGAGCGGTGGACGTGCACGTAACTGGCCCGGAGGGTTTCACAACACTGGTGTGCCAGCAATACTGTTGCACTGGTTTGCTGCACGCCCCGGTACGCGCCGGATCGCTGCACCCACGGGGAGACGTCCGGAGAGCCGGCCGGGGAGGGAGGGCGCCGTCATGACGACGGACACCAGGGACACCGGAGACACCGGCCCCACCGACACCACCGACACCACCGAGACCAGCGACCCCAGCGCCGGCGAGGAGCCGACGTACACGGTCGACGAACTGGCCGCGCGCGCGGGCGTCACCGTCCGTACGATCCGCTTCTACGGGACCAAGGGGCTGCTGCCGCCGCCGGTGATCGGCCCGCGCCGCGTCGGCCACTACGGCCGCGAGCACCTGTCACGGCTCGCGCTCATCGAGGAGTTGCAGCTCCAGGGCATGACGCTCGCCGCGATCGAGCGGTACCTGGAGCAGCTGCCGGCCGGCCTGAGCGCCCACGATCTGGCCATCCACCGTGCCGTGGTGGCCTCCTGGGCCCCCGACTCGGCGGAGGACGTGTCCCACCCCGAGCTGGAGCGCAGGGCGGGCCGCGCGCTCGGCGACGAGGACCTGGAGCGGCTCGCGGCGATGGGGGTGGTGGCCCTGACCCGGACGCCCGGGACGTACCGCGTGGACCTGGGGCTGCTCCGCCTCGGCGTGCAGCTCCTCGACGTGCCCATCGCGCACGAGACGATCCTGGCGGCGCGCACGGTCCTGATGGAGCACACGCGGTCCGCCGCGCACGAGTTGTCGCGGCTCTTCCGCGACGAGGTACGGGGGCCCGAGCGCGAGTCCGACCCCGCGCACGTCGCGGCGATGCGGTCCCTGTCGGCCCACATGCAGCCGATGGTGGTGCAGGCGCTGGTGACGGCCTTTCAGCGCTCCCTCAAGGAGGAGCTGCGGGAGTGGCTCAAGGAAGGCTGAGCCACACCCCCGTACTTCCCGACGGGCGCCGTCGTGGCGACCGTCGTGACGGTCACACCTTGACGTGCGCGGCCGTCGCGCTCGGCGTCTCGTCCTGCGTCGCCTGCACCAGCCGCTTGGCGTAGACCTCGGACAGGGCCTTCATGTCGGTCCTGGCGGCCAGCGCCCCGGAGGCGTCCCGTACGTCGAGCGTGCCGATGTACTGGTCCTGACGGATCACCATCGTCAGCGTGTTCGTGCGCGAGGGACTCTCGTACCCGTACATGAGACTCGCGTCGCCGTGCGGCGGCCCCTGAAGGACCGTGACCTCGTGCTTGTTGTTCTGCGCGTAGCTCTGCCAGACGGTGAAGGCGCGCTCGGCGGCCCGCGCGTTCTTGTACACGATCACGTCGTAACCGGCGCCCTCGGCCTTGTCGCCGCTCCGGTAGCCCACCCGGCCGTTGGCCACGGCCCCCTTGCACTTGCCGCCCGGGTCCTTGCACACGGAGGGCGCCTTGGCGCGGCTGTGCAGTTCCGTGCTGACGTGGCGCAGGGCGGCGGGCATCGTGTCGAGGGGCGGCAGGATCGCCTCGGCCCGGCGGGCGGCGCTCAGCGAGCCCATGCCCGCGGTCCCGCCGCCGGCGGTGCGGCTGTGCGAGGACGACGCCTTGTGCTTGCCCCTCTTCTTGTCCTTCTTGCCGTCGCAGCCCGTCAGGGCCAGCGAGAGGACCAGCACTCCGACGCCGACTGCCCGCGTCATTCCCCCTGTCGTGAACCGCACAGCGGTCACCTTTCCGTTTGTCGTGATCATGCTCTCCGGCAGGATACGACCCGGGGGCAACGCCTCCGGTTCCGCCCCCGACCAGGCGGAACCGGAGTCGCGACAAGATCAGACGTCGCTGAACTTCTCCCCCTTTTCCGCCTTTTCGACCAACAGGGCGGGCGGCGTGAACCGCTCTCCGTAGCGCTCGGCGAGCTCACGCGCGCGGGCCACGAAGCCGGGCAGGCCGCCCTCGTAACCGTTGATGTACTGCAGGACGCCGCCCGTCCAGCCCGGGAAGCCGATGCCGAGGATGGAGCCGATGTTGGCGTCCGCGACCGACGTCAGGACGCCTTCCTCCAGGAGGCGCACGGTGTCCAGCGCCTCGGAGAAGAGCATGCGCTCCTGCATGTCCTCGAAGGGGATCTCGTGCCCCGGCTTGGTGAAGTGCTCGCGCAGGCCCGGCCAGAGGCGGTCCCGCTTGCCGTCCACGTACTCGTAGAAGCCCGCTCCCCCGCTCCTGCCGGGGCGCTGGAACTCGTCGACCATGCGGTCGATGACGGCGTCCGACGGGTGGCCGGGCCAGGTGCCGCCGGCCTCCTCGACCGCCTTCTTCGTCTCGTTGCGGATCTTCCTCGGCAGCGTGAGCGTCAACTCGTCCATCAGGGAGAGCACCTTGGCGGGGTAGCCCGCCTGGGCCGCCGCCTGCTCGACGGACGCGGGCTCGATGCCCTCGCCGACCATGGCGACGCCCTCGTTGATGAAGTGCCCGATGACCCGCGAGGTGAAGAAGCCGCGCGAGTCGTTGACGACGATCGGCGTCTTGTTGATCTGGCGCACCAGGTCGAAGGCGCGGGCCAGCGCCTCGTCGCCGGTCCGCTCGCCCTTGATGATCTCGACGAGCGGCATCTTGTCGACCGGCGAGAAGAAGTGCAGGCCGATGAAGTCGACGGGGCGGGAGACGCCCTCGGCGAGCGTGGTGATGGGCAGCGTCGAGGTGTTGGAGCACAGCAGGGCGTCCGGCTCGACGACGTCCTGGATCTCCTGGAACACCTTGTGCTTGAGCGAGGTGTCCTCGAAGACCGCCTCGATCACGGCGTCGCAGCCTGCGAGGGCCTGCGGGTCCGCGGCCGGCGTGATGCGTGCGAGCAGCGCGTCCGCCTTCTCCTGGGTGGTGCGCCCCCGCTGCACGGCCTTGGCGCAGAGCTTCTCGGAGTAGCCCTTGCCCTTCTGGGCGGCCTCCGCGGAGACGTCCTTCAGGACGACGTCGATGCCCGCGCGGGCGCACGAGTACGCGATGCCCGCGCCCATCATCCCGGCGCCCAGCACGGCGACCTTGCGGACCTGGCGCGGCTCGACGTCCGCCGGGCGGTTGGCGCCGGAGTTGACGGCCTGCAGGTCGAAGAAGAACGCCTGGATCATGTTCTTGGCGACCTGGCCGGTGACCAGCTCGGTGAAGTACCGGGCCTCGATGGTCAGCGCGGTCTCGAAGTCGACCTGGGAGCCCTCGACGGCGGCCGCGAGGATGTTGCGCGGCGCCGGGTAGTTGGCGCCCGCCGTCTGCTTCTTGAGGTTGGCGGGGAACGCGGGCAGGTTCGCCGCGAACTTGGGGTGGGCCGGGGTGCCGCCCGGGATGCGGTAGCCGGGCTTGTCCCAGGGCTGCTGCGACTCGGGGTTGGCGTCGATGAAGGCGCGGGCCTTCTCGATCATCTCCTCGCGGGTGGCGGCGACTTCGTGGACGAGGCCGTTCTCCAGGGCGCGCCTCGGGTTGTACTGGGTGCCCTGGAGGAGCACCTTGAGGAGCGCGTCGGTGATGCCCATGAGGCGTACGGTGCGGGTGACGCCGCCGCCGGCCGGGAGCAGGCCGAGGGTGACCTCGGGCAGGCCGATCTTGGAGCCGGGGGCGTCCAGGGCCACGCGGTGGTGGGAGGCGAGGGCGATCTCGTAACCGCCGCCGAGCGCGGCGCCGTTGATGGCGGCGACCACGGGCTTGCCGAGGGTCTCGATGCGGCGCAGCGACCTCTTGATCTCGGTGCCCGTGTCGAACGCCTGCTGGGCGTTCTCGGGGCCGACCTTGATCATGTCCTTGAGGTCGCCGCCCGCGAAGAAGGTCTTCTTGGCGGAGGTGTAGATGAAGCCGCGGATCGCGTCCTTGTCGGCCTCGACGGCGGCCTCCGCGCGGTCGGCGATGGCCGCGATGGAGTCCTTGAACGCCTGGTTCATGGTGTTCGCGGACTGGTTGGGGTCGTCGAGGACGAGCGTGACGATGCCGGTGTCGTCCTGTTCCCAGCGGATGGTGGTACTTGCGGTCATGTCGGTCTCTCCGTGAAGTCTGTGGCAGGCGGATTCTGGGGAGGGCGGAAGGGTTTCGCGGCCGTCTGACCGCCGGTGGGGGCTGGTCGCGTAGTTCCCCGCGCCCCTGAGGCATGCGGCTGCGCCGCGCCTCATGAGGGGCGCACGGAGTGCGCTTTCAGGGGCGCGGGGAGCTGCGCGAGCGGCCACGACGGGCCCGCGGCCGGCAGCGCACCCCAGCCCCTACGGCGCGTGGCCGCCCTACAGCCGCTCGACGATCGTGGCGATGCCCATCCCCCCGCCCACACACAGCGTCGCGAGCCCGTATCGAAGATCCCGCCGCTCCAGCTCGTCCACGAGCGTCCCGAGGATCATCGCCCCGGTGGCGCCCAAGGGATGGCCCAACGCGATCGCGCCGCCGTTGACGTTCACCTTGTCCAGGGACAGCCCCATGTCCTTGACGAAGCGCAGCACCACCGCGGCGAACGCCTCGTTGATCTCGACGAGGTCGATGTCGTCGATGGTGAGACCCGCCTTGGCGAGCGCCTTGCGCGTCGCGGGCGCGGGACCGGTGAGCATGATCAGCGGCTCGGAGCCGGACACGGCGGCGGAGACGATCCGCGCGCGCGGAGCGAGCCCGTACCGCTCGCCGACCTCCTTGCTGCCGACCGCGATCAGCGACGCGCCGTCGACGATGCCGGAGGAGTTGCCCGCGTGGTGGACGTGGTCGATCTGCTCGATCCAGTGGTACTTCTGCAGCGCGACCGCGTCGAAGCCGCCCATGTCGCCGATGTCCTTGAAGGACGGCTTCAGCTTCGCGAGGGAGTCGGCGGTGGTGCCGGGGCGCAGGTGCTCGTCGTGGTCGAGGACGACGAGTCCGTTGCGGTCCTTGACCGGCACGACGGACCTGCCGAACCGGCCGTCCTTCCAGGCCGCGGCGGCGCGCTCCTGGGAGAGCGCCGCGTACTCGTCGACGTCGCGCCGCGAGAAGCCCTCGATGGTGGCGATCAGGTCGGCGCCGATGCCCTGCGGCGCGAAGCCGGTCTCGAAGTTGGTCATCGGGTCGGCGAACCAGGCCCCGCCGTCGGAGGCCATCGGCACCCGCGACATCGACTCGACGCCGCCCGCGAGTACGAGGTCCTCCCAGCCCGAACGGACCTTCATCGCGGCGAGGTTGACGGCCTCCAGACCCGAGGCACAGAAGCGGTTCTCCTGGACTCCCGCGACCGTGTCCGGCAGCCCCGCGGCGATGGCCGCGATCCGCGCGATGTCGGAGCCCTGGTCCCCGACCGGGCCCACCACGCCGAGGACGATGTCGTCGATGGCGGCCGGGTCGAGCCCCGGGAAGCGGGCCTGGATCTCGTGGATCAGGCCGACGACGAGGTCGATGGGCTTCGTGCCGTGCAGGGCTCCACTGGCCTTGCCGCGTCCGCGCGGGGTGCGGATCGCGTCGTATACGTACGCTTCGGTGGTCACGCGTGTGCCTTTCGAGGGTGTCCGGAGGGGTGCGGGTCTGCGGGGTGCGGGTCTGCGGTGTCCGGGTCTGCGGTATGCGGGTCTGCGGTATGCGGGTCTGCGGTGTGCGGTTCAGCCGAGGAGGGAACGGCCGATGATCTCCTTCATGATCTCGGTCGTGCCGCCGTAGATCGTCTGGATGCGTCCGTCGGTGAAGGCCTTGGCGACCCGGTACTCCGCCATGTAGCCGTAGCCGCCGTGCAGTTGCAGACAGCGGTCGGCGACCCGCTTCTGCAGTTCGGTGGCCCACCACTTCGCCATCGACGCGTGCACGGCGTCGAGCTCCCCGTTCGCGTGGTCGACGATGCACCGGTCGAGGAAGGTGCGGGTGACGGCGCACTCGGTGGCCATCTCCGCTATCTCGAAGCGGATGTGCTGGAGCTTGGCCAGCGGCCGCCCGAAGGCCTCGCGCTCCTTCACGTACGTCGTGGTGATCTCCAGGAGGTGCTCGGCCGCGGCGATCCCGGCGACGGCGATGCCCATGCGCTCCTGCGCGAGGTTCGTCATCAGATGGATGAACGCGCCGTCCAGCTCGCCGAGCAGGTTCTCCTTGGGGACGACGACGTCGTTGAAGAAGAGCTCGGCGGTGTCCTGGGCCTTCTGGCCGATCTTGTCGAGGTTGCGGCCGCGCTCGAAGCCGGCCGTGCCGCGTTCGACGACGAGCAGGGACAGGCCGTGCGCGCCGCCCTCCGGGGAGGTCTTGGCGACGACGATGACGAGGTCGGCGAGGATGCCGTTGGAGATGAACGTCTTGGAGCCGTTGAGCACCCAGTGGTCGCCGCGGTCCTCGGCGGTGGTGCGGATCCCCTGGAGGTCGGAGCCCGCGCCGGGCTCGGTCATCGCGATGGCCGTGATGGTCTCGCCGGTGCAGAAGCCGGGCAGCCAGCGCCGCTTCTGCTCCTCGGTGGCGAGCGAGGTCAGATAGGGGCCGATGATGTCGTTGTGCAGGCCGACCGCGAGTCCGGCGGCGCCCGCGCGCGTGAACTCCTCGGCGAGCACGGCGGAGTAGCGGAAGTCGTCGTTGCCGCCGCCCCCGTACTCCTCGGGGACGGCGAGGCCGAGCAGCCCCTGTCGGCCTGCCGCGAGCCATGCCTCGCGGGAGACGACGCCGTCCTTCTCCCACTGCTCGTAGTGCGGGAGCACCTCCTTGGCGAGGAAGGTGCGCACCGTCTCGCGGAACGCGTCGTGCTCGGCGGAGAAGATCTGCCGCTTCATCTGTACGTGGCCTCCTGGAGCCCTCGGTGAACCAGCGAGCCCTGCTAGAGCCAGCCCTTGACGGTTTCGATCGACTTGGCCGGCTCGGGGCCGACGGGTATGACGTCGAGCATGGTGACGCCGGCCGCCCGGAAGGCCTCGACGCGCTCACGCACGTAGCCCTCGGGTCCGCACAGCGACATCAGTTCGCAGAACTCGTCCGGGACGGCGGCCTCGGCCTCCCTCTTCTTCCCGGCGAGGTAGAGCTCCTGGATGCGCGCGGCCTCCTTCTCGTAGCCGTAGGCCACCGCGAGGTCGTTGTAGAAGTTCTTGCCCCTGGCACCCATGCCGCCCACGTAGAGGGCGATCTGCGGGCGGGCGAGGTCACGGACGGCCGCCGCGTCGTCGCCGATGGCGAGCAGTCCCCCGGCGACGGTCTGCAGCGGCCCGAGGGCCGGGTCGCGCCGCGCTGTGCCGGCCGCGAGCGCGGCGCCCCACACCTGGTCGGCCTTCTCCGGGATGAAGAGGGTGGGCAGCCAGCCGTCGGCGATCTCCGCAGTCATCGTCACGTTGGCGGGCCCCAGGGAGGCGACGTAGAGCGGGACTTCGGGGCGGACCGGCCGGGTGAGGATCTTCAGTGGCTTGCCGAGCCTGCCGCCCTTCTCCGGGGGCAGCGGCATGTCCGTGATGCCGTGGTGGTCGATGACCTCGCGGCGCAGGATGCGGCGGGTCAGCTCGATGGTCTCGCGGGTGCGGCCGAGCGGCTTGTCGTACGCCTTGCCGTGCCAGCCCTCGACGACCTGCGGGCCCGAGGCGCCCAGGCCGATGATCGCGCGCCCGCCGGAGACCGCGTCCAGCCCGGCGGCGGTCTGGGCGATCAGGGCGGGGGTGCGGGAGTACACGTTGAGGATGGCGGCGCCGATCTTCATGCGTTCGGTGCGCGCGGCGAGATAGCCCATGATCGTGGGCGAGTCGAAGCCGTACGCCTCCGCGACCCAGACCGCGTCCAGGCCCGCGGACTCCAGGGCGGCGAGGCCGTCGGCCGCCTCGCGCGGGTCGCCCGCGTAGGCGAGCGGTGCCGAGATCTCCATCAGTGGTCTTCCTGTTCCTTCGCGGGCTCGGCTTCCTCCGACGGTTCAGCGGGCTGCGACGGCTGCGCGAGGGCCGGTACGTCCCAGTCGCGGGCCACTTCCGCGGTGTCGGCGCCGGGCTGCGCGGGGCCCGTGCGGACCTGGGTCGGGGTCGCGGAGAAGCGGGGGGCCGGGGCCGGCTGGGTGATGCCGCCGTGGTCGACGAAGGTGCCGCGGGCGGCGAGGTGGGGGTGGCCGGGGGCCTCGCGCAGGGAGAGCACGGGCGCCACACACGCGTCGGAGCCCTCGAAGACGGCCGTCCACTCCTCGCGCGTACGTTCCTTGAAGCGGGCGGCGACCGCCTCGCGCAGCTCGCCCCAGCGGGCCAGGTCCTTGCGGGCGGGCGCGACGTCGGCGAGGCCGAGGAGCCCGATGAACTCGTCGTAGAACTGCTGCTCAAGGGCGCCGACGGCCATGTGGCCGCCGTCGGCGGTCTCGTAGTTGCCGTAGAAGGGGCAGCCGCCGTCGAGGAGGTTGGCGCCGCGCCGGTCCTGCCAGCCGCCCGCCGCGAGCATGCCGTGGATCATCGCGGAGAGGTGCGCGGTGCCGTCGACGATCGCGGCGTCCACGACCTGCCCGGCGCCATGCACGCGCGCGTGATGCAGCGCGGCGAGGATGCCGACGACGAGATACAGCGAGCCGCCGGCGTAGTCGCCCACGAGGTTCGCGGGGATGGCGGGCGGCTCGCCGGGGTTGCCGATCATGCCGAGGGTGCCGGTGACGGCGATGTACGCGATGTCGTGCCCGGCGCGCTGCGCGAGCGGACCCTCCTGGCCCCACCCGGTCATCCGGCCGTAGACGAGCTTCGGGTTGCGGGCGTGGCACTCCGCGGGGCCGACACCGAGACGCTCGGCCACGCCCGGCCGGTATCCCTCGATGAGGACGTCGGCGCGGTCGACGAGGTCGAGGACGCGTGCGGCGCCGCCTGGGGCCTTCAGGTCGACGACGACCGAGCGCTTGTTGCGGTTGGTCACGTCGTACTCGGGGTTGATCGCGAGGCCGCCGCCGCGCGGGCGGTCCACGCGCACCACGTCGGCGCCGAGGTCGGCCAGGAGCATGGCCGCGAACGGGCCCGGCCCGATGCCCGCGAGCTCCACCACGCGCACCCCGGCCAGCGGCCCGTGAACGTCCTTGCCCGGCACAGCCATTGAGCCCCCAGCACTATGACACAACTGATGTAACACCAGTGATGCTAAGAACGTGTTCCACCGCGCACAAGCCCCTGACGAGCAAGCGCTTAGCCAATTTCGGCCCCGTGCCCCTCTCGGGCCGGGTCGGGCCTAGCCTGAGGCCATGGATTCCGTACTGGTCAGCGCGTGTCTGCGGGGAGTCCCGTGCCGCTACGACGGCCGCGACAAGGCGTCCCCCGAGCTCGACGAGGCGGTGGCCGGCCGCGCGGTCGTGTCGTTCTGCCCCGAGGCCGCAGGGGGCCTGCCGACGCCGCGCCGTCCCGCCGAGCTCGTCGGGGGCGACGGCCACGACGTCCTGGACGGCACCGCGCGGGTGGTCGAGGACACCGGGCGCGACGTGACGGCGGAGTTCGTCGCGGGAGCGCGGCGCGCGCTCGCGGCCGCGCGCCGCGCCGGGTGCACCGAGGCGCTGCTGATGCCGCGCAGCCCGTCGTGCGGGCGCGGCGCGGTGTACGACGGGTCGTTCGAGGGTGAGCTGGTGGCGGGCGACGGGGTCACCGCGGCACTGTTCGAGCGGCACGGCATCACCGTCCGCACGGCGCCGGGGGTGTGAGGCCCGTCGAGTGGGGCCCTCCCGGCCGCCGTCGGCTCCCCGCACGCTAGCCTCGGCCACCCACAACTGCACGGGGTGCACGGCGGAGAGGTGCCATGACTGCCATGACCGGTGGAAACAACAAGAGTCACGACGGCAAGAACAGTGATCGCGCGTACGACATCGTGCTCTTCGGAGCGACGGGTTTCGTGGGAGTGCTCACCGCGGAACATCTGGCCCGCCACGCCCCCGAAGGCGTGCGCTGGGCCGTCGCGGGGCGGGATCCCGCGAAACTGAAGGCGCTGCGGGAGCGGCTCGCCGCCATCGACCCGGCCTGCGCCGAACTCCCCCTGGTCCACGCCGACGTGGCCGACCCCGCGTCCCTGCGCGAGATGGCCGCCGACGCGCGCGTGATCGCGTCGACCGTCGGCCCGTACCTGACCTACGGGCAGGAGCTGGTCGCGGCCTGCGCCGAGGCGGGCACCGACTACGTGGACCTGACCGGCGAGCCCGAGTTCGTCGACCTCATGTACGTGCGGCACGACGCCCGCGCGCAGGAGACCGGCGCGCGGCTCGTGCACTCCTGCGGCTTCGACTCGGTCCCGCACGACCTGGGGGCGTACTTCACCGTCAAGCAGCTGCCCGAGGGCGTGCCGCTGCGCGTCGACGGGTTCGTCCGGGTCGGCGCCCAGTTCTCCGGCGGGACCTTCGCCTCGGCGCTGGGCCAGTTCGCGCGGGGGCGGCAGATGCTGGCCGCCGCGAAGGAGCGCAAGCAGCACGAGCCGCGCCTGGTGGGACGCACGGCGTACGCGCCCGTGGGGGCGCCCCGGTACGCCGGTGAGGTCGGCGCCTGGGCCCTGCCGCTGCCGACGATCGACCCGCAGGTGGTGCAGCGTTCGGCGCGGGCCATCGACCGGTACGGACCCGACTTCCGCTACCGGCACTACGCGGCCGTGAAGTCGCTCCCGGTCGCCCTCGGCGGCCCGATCGGCCTCGCCGGACTGCTGACGGTCGCCCAACTGTCGCCCGTACGGCGCTGGTTGTCCGACCGGCTCAAGCCGGGGGACGGCCCGAGCGAGGCGCGCCGTGCCGCGTCGTGGTTCTCGGTGCGGTTCGTCGGCGAGGGCGGCGGGAAGCGGGTGTACACCGAGGTGTCCGGCGGCGACCCGGGGTACGACGAGACGGCGCGGATGCTCGGCGAGTCGGCCCTGTGCCTGGCGCTCGACGAACTGCCGGAGACGGCGGGCCAGGTCACTCCCGCGGTCGCGATGGGCGACGCGCTGATCGAGCGGCTGCGCGCCACGGGTCTGTCGTTCCGCGTGGCGTCGGTGCGCTAGTACGGCGAAAGCACCTGGGGGCCCCGCACGTCGCCGTGCGGGGCCCCTTCGGCCGGTGAGGGATCAGAGCACCGGCACCGGGTACGTCGGGTACTCGACTCCGGAGACGTGCTGGACGACCCGGATGACCTGGCACGAGTAGCCGAACTCGTTGTCGTACCAGAGGTAGAGGATCGCGTTGTCGCCGTCGACCTTGGTGGCGCCGGCGTCGACGATCGAGGCGTGGCGCGAACCGACGAAGTCCATCGACACGGCGTCCGGCGCCGTCGTGAAGTCGATCTGCCGCTTCAGCGGCGAGTGCAGCGACACGTCGCGCAGGTGGTCGAGGACCTCGTCGCGGGTGGTCTCACGGCCGAGGCGCAGGCTGAGGATGGCGATCGAGACGTCCGGCACGGGCACGCGGATGGAGCTGCCGGTGATCGGGGCCTTGAGGTCGGGCAGCGCCTTCGCGACGGCGGAGGCGGCTCCCGTCTCGGTGATGACCATGTTGAGCGGCGCGGAGCGGCCCCGGCGGTCGGCCTTGTGGTAGTTGTCGAGGAGATTCTGGTCGTTGGTGAACGAGTGGACGGTCTCCACGTGGCCGCGCAGCACGCCGTACTCGTCGGCCATCGCCTTCAGCGGCGGGACGATCGCGTTGGTGGTGCAGGAGGCGCAGGACAGGATCTGCTCGTCCGGCTTGATCGTGTCGTGATTGACGCCGTGCACGATGTTCGGGACGTCGCCCTTGCCGGGGGCGGTCAGGACGACCTTGTCGATGCCCGGGCGCAGGTGCTTGGAGAGGCCCTCGCGGTCGCGCCACTTGCCGGTGTTGTCGACCAGGATCGCGTCCTTGATGCCGTACACCGTGTAGTCGACCTCGGACGGGTCGTTGGCGTAGATCACCTTGATCGCGTTGCCGTTGGCGACGATGGTGCCGTTCGCCTCGTCGACGGTGATCGTGCCCTGGAACTGACCGTGGATGGAGTCGCGGCGCAGCAGCGAGGCGCGCTTCACGATGTCCTCGGCGGCCCGCTCGCCGCCACCGCGCACGACGATGGCGCGCAGTCGCAGACCGTTGCCCGAGCCGGACTTCTCGATGAGGAGCCGGGCGACGAGGCGGCCGATGCGGCCGAAGCCGTACAGGACGACGTCGCGGCCCGCGCCGCGCTCGGCCTTGTTGGCGCCGATGGCACCGGCGACGGCCTCGGCGGTGAACTGCTCGACGGTCAGGCCGCGGTCGTCGGCCTTGTAGGCCTCCGCGAGCAGGGCCAGGTCGATCTGCGAGGGGCCGAGATCCAGGGTGGTGAGGGCCTGCAGGAACGGCAGCGTCTCGGTGACCGAGAGCTCCTCGCCGGCGATCTGCCGGGCGAATCGGTGGGTCTTCAAAATGCTGACCACCGACTTGTTCACCAAGGAGCGGCTGTGCAGCAGGACGGTCACGTCCCGCTCGCGGTGCAGCTTCCCGATGATCGGGATCATCGACTCCGCGATCTCCTCGCGGTGCTTCCAATTGGTGAACGAGTCGTCATTGACAGTCACAGGAGTATCTTTCGAGCTAGGCGGCGCTCATATGCTAACCCGGTCTGATTTTGATCGTTCATCGGGTGCCCTGCGCCCCGGCGGCCTCGCGCAGAGCGGCACGGCAGAGGGCGTCCGCGCGGCGCGTGGACTCCGGCAGGCGGTAGCGGGGCGTCAGCGCGAGGACGTGGGCGCAGGCGCCCGCCAGGCTCGTGCGGTGGCCCACCGAGACGAAGACCGGCTTCACGCCCTGCCGGGTGCGCAGGGCGCGGCCCACCTCCTCGGCGCCGTCGAGCAGCGGCGCCGCACTCCCCCGCGCGTCGGCCGGGTCCTCATGCCGGAAGGTGAACGGGTTCTTGGCGACGCCGATCGTCGGCAGACCGGTGAGGACACCGAGGTGGCTGGCGAGCCCGAAGCGGCGCGGGTGGGCGACGCCGTAGCCGTCGCAGACGACGAGCCCGGGGTCGGCCCGCAGGCCGGCGAGCGCGTCCAGGACCGTCGGGATCTCGCGGAAGGCAAGGAGGCCAGGCACATAGGGGAACGCCACCGTGCCGACCGCCGTGGACTCCTCGACCACGTCGAGGGTCGCGGCGTCGAGGACGACGACCGCCGCGGCGACGACGTCCCGCTCGTCGTCGTAGGCGACGTCCACCCCGGTCACATGTCCGGTGCCGGGCGGCGGGCCCGGCTCGTCGAGGACGACGCGGGCACGCAGCTCGTCCTGGACGGCGCGCGCCGCCCGCTCGTCGGCGGGCCAGTCGGAGATCAAGGCGTTGTGGCTGGTCATAGTGCGCGGCAGCCTAGTCGGCGCGGTGCCTGACCCTTCGTACGGTGAGCGGTCGTGGACACGCCCGACCGGCATCAAAGACGCGTAAAGATTGCCGGAACCCGGCAGTGTGCGGCGCCCGTCCGTCATGTCAGCATCGCCCCGTACCGAGGTGAACGGCGCGACGGGGGAAGTGATCCGATGACGGTCTTTCTGGGTCTCGGCATTGCGGGGATCGTGCTGCTCGCGCTCTCGCTCGTCCTCGACGGGGTGCTCGAAGGGCTCTTCGCGGGGGCCGGTGTGCTGGACGGGCTCTTCGACGGGCTCCTCTCGCTGCCGGTGATCGCCGGGTTCGTCGCCATGCTCGGGTTCGGCGGGGCGCTCGTCCTCGGTACGACCGGGGCGGGCGCGGGCCCGGCCGCCGTCGCGGGGACCTGTGCCGGCACCGGAGCGGCCTGGGTGACCTGGAAGTTCACCAGGGTCCTCATGCGTGAGCAGACCGCCCGCACCCCGCGCGGCGACGACCTGGTGGGGACCGCGGGCTCCGTGGTCACCGCGATCCCGGCCGACGGCTACGGCGAGGTCCTGCTCCGACTCGCGGGCCAGCCCGTGAAGTTCGCGGCCCGCAGCTCCGCGGCCGTGGCGCGCGGCACCGAGATCTGGGTCGACGCGGCGCTGTCGCCGACGTCGGTGGCGGTACGGCCCGTGGAGCGCTGACCCCACACCCCGCACCCCGCCCACCGCTCGTCGCCCGGCACCCACGTCACGTATCGACCGACCGCACCACCATCACGTAACCGATCTGCCGTCCCCGGGTGGCAGGGGGGAATGCACCATGAGTCCAGTCCTGATCTCCGTCGTCGGAGTCGTCGTACTCCTCGTCCTGTTGGCGCTCGCCGTCATCACCCGCTACAAGGTCGCCGGACCCAGCGAGGCCTTCATCGTGACCGGCCGGCGCGGCAAGAGGTCCACCGATCCGGACACCGGCCGGGTCATGACCGACAACAGCGGCCAGAAGGTCGTGGTCGGCGGCGGCGTCTTCGTCGTGCCGTTCGTCCAGCAGAAGTTCACGCTCGACCTGTCCTCGCGGCACATCCCGATCGCCGTGCGCGGCGCGGTGACCCTGCGCGGCGTCAAGGCGAACCTCGAAGGCGTCGCCATCGTCAAGGTCGGCGGCACCGAGGACTCGATACGGGCCGCGGCCCAGCGGTTCCTGGTACAGCAGGACGGCATCGTCGGCTTCACCCAGGAGGTGCTGTCCGGCGCGCTGCGCTCCATCGTGGGGCGGATGTCGGTGGAGGACATCATCCGCGACCGTGCCGCGTTCGCCGGGCAGGTGGCCGAGGAGGCCGAGGCGAGCCTGTCCGGGCAGGGCCTGGTCCTTGACGCCTTCCAGATCCAGGACATCACCACCGAGGGCTCCTACCTGGAGGACCTCGGCCGTCCGGAGGCCGCCCGCGCCAAGCAGGAGGCGGACATCGCCGAGGCGGTGGCGCGCCGCGCCGCCGAGCAGGCGCGCCTGAAGGCCGAGGAGGAGATCGCGATCGCCCAGCGGACGTTCGCGCTCAAGCAGGCCGAGATCAAGGCCGAGACGGACGAGGCCGCGGCCCGTGCCGGCGCCGCGGGGCCGCTCGCCGAGGCGGCGCGGCAGCAGGACGTCCTCTCCGAACAGGAGAAGGTGGCCCAGCGCCAGGCGGCCCTCACCGACCGCGAGTTGGACACCAAGGTCCGCAAGCCGGCCGACGCCGCCCGCTACCAGGCCGAGCAGGAGGCGGAGGCCCGCAGGATCGGTCTGGTCAAGCAGGCCGAGGCCGACGCGGAGCGGGCCCGCCTCACCGGTGAGGGCGAGAAGGCGCACCGCGCCGCGCTGGCCGACGCCGTGCGCCTGGAGGGCGAGGCCGAGGCCGCCGCGATCGGCGCGAAGGGCTCCGCGGAGGCGGAGGCCATGCACAAGAAGGCGGACGCTTTCACGCGGTACGGGGACGCCGCCGTGCTGCAGATGCTCGTCGAGGTCCTGCCCAGCGTCGTCGCCAAGGCGTCCGAGCCGCTCAGCGCGGTCGACAAGATGACGGTGATCTCGACGGACGGGGCGAGCCAACTGTCCCGTACGGTGGCCGACAACGTCGCCCAGGGCGTCGAACTCCTCAACTCCACCACGGGAGTCGACCTCGCGGAGCTCCTGAAGAACCTCACCGGCGGCAAGCAGGCCGCCCCGACCTCGGCCCCGGCCCCGGCCCCGGCCCCGGCCGCCGTCAACGGCCGGATCGAGGTGACCGACTGACCCCCGTGCGCCGCACCGCGATCGCCAGGGTGTCGTCCTGGTGGAGCACGTCGCTGAGCAGGTCCTCGGCCAGCAGGCCGGGGATCAGCTCGGTCGGGCCACGGCGGTGCCGGCACAGCGCCTTCTTGAGCCGGGCCTCGCCCTCGATCGGGTCCCGCCGGCTCTCGGTGAGGCCGTCGGTGTAGAGAAGCAGCACGTCGTCCTCGCCCATGGTGGCGGTCAGGACACGGTCGCTGCCGGGCAGCGGGAAGCCGATGCCGCGCCCGCGCACCTCCAGATAGGACGCGCCGCCGTCCGCATGGGCGAGCAGTGCCGGCGGGTGGCTGCCGTTGGCCAGCGTGAGCGTCCCGTCGGCCGGGTCGAGCCGGGCGAGGAGCAGGGTGGCCATCACGTTCTGGTCGAAGGGCGCCAGGACGGTGTCCGTGCGCGCCACGATGCTCTCCAGCGGGTGGCCCTCGAGGGCGAGGGTGCGCACCGCGTGGGTGACGGTGAGCGCGGTGCGGGTGCTGGTGATGCCGTGGCCGATTGCGTCGACCACGGTGATGTGCACCGTGCCGTCCGGGAGCGTGAACCAGTCGTAGAGGTCACCGCCGGTGGGCGCGTCGTCGCTGGCCGGGGCGTAGTGCACGGCCAGTTCGAGGCCGTCGACGTGCAGGGGCCTCGGGCGCAGCGCGTCCTCCAGGGCGCGCAGGGTGCGGCCGTGCGCGGTGCGCAGCTGCTCGTCGCGCTCTTCGAGCTGTACGTACAGGGCGAGGACCCCGCTGTTGGTCTCGGCCAGTTCGTGCTTGAGCCGCTGGTGTTCGTCGGCCAGGGAGTCGGCGCGGGCCAGCGCCGCCCGCAACTCCTCCTCCAGGAGCGCCACATCGCTCGCGCCGTGCTGGGCCGCCGTGGCCGGCGGGCGTCCGGTGAACGGCACGCCGTGGCCGTATGCCGCACCGGACGGCAGCGGCAGGTCCCACACGAACGTGCCGTCCGGCTGCGTCCGTGCGCGCAGCGGCAGCCGGTCCGTCGACACCTGCGACTCCGTGCCCTGCTGGGGCAGGCGCAGGGCGAGGGTCAGCCGGTGGGCGCCGTCCTCACCCTTCTCGCGCCCGCTCAGCACGGTGACCGGACGGCCGCCGCCGAGAGCGGACGCGGCCACCTCGCTGAGCGACAGGACGAGCCGCGCCCGGTCGTCGGCGGAGAGCCGGTGTCCCAGGGCGATGCTCCGTACGGTCTGCCGCAGGGCCTTGAGGGTACGGACGGTTTCGCGGGTCATCTCATTCCCAGGTGCGGGCCGAGGGCCAGGATGGTGGCGTCGTCACGCCGACGGCGGTGGGTGTGCGTCAGGGAGGCCGCGAGCAGCACCGGAGGCAGCTTGAGGCGCGCGTCGGTGGGGTCGTACGCCCAGCGGTGGTCGATCCCGTCGGTGTGGACGACCACGGTGGTGTGCGGGGTCAGGTCCACGAACCGGCTCCTGGGCGCGGGGAGGGTGTAGCCGACGATGCCGGCCTGCCCGGTGAGCTGGTGGTGGACGCCCCGCGGGGAGAGGACGACCGCGCGGACGTTGCCGACCGAGCAGTGCTCGGCCCGGTTCCCGGCGATGCGCAGGGCGGTCACGGCGGCCCCGCGCGTGTGCCGCAGCGCCTTGTGCTGTGCGGTGAGCAGGTCCACCAGCGGGGCGGCCGGGTCGGCCAGGAAGGTCCGCTCGGCGCGCCGGGCGGCCGTGGCCGCCTCGGGGCCGTGGCCGAGGCCGTCGATCACCAGCACGGTCCGTATGCCGTCGTGGTCGGCGATCGCGTAACCGTCGCCGCTGGCGTCCTCCCCGTCGGCCGGCAGGCAGAGCGCGCCCGGGGCGGACGGGACGCGCTGCGCGTCGGGTTCGGCGAGCCGGGCGTGGGCGAGCGTGCCGAGGCCCGCCTCCGAGCGGATGGTGAAGTCGGTGGCGATGCGGCGCGCGGCGCCCAGGCCCGCGCCCATCGTCGCGGTGGTGCTGTACCCGTCCCGCAGGCTCAGGTCGATGTCGGGCATGCCGGGGCCGCAGTCGACGGCTATGACGTCGAGCCCGGCGCCGAGCGGTGAGGGCTGCACGAACAGGGCGCCGTTGCGCGCGTGCTTGATGATGTTGCTGGCGAGCTCGCTCGCCAGCACGGCCGCCTGGTCGGGCAGCGCGCCGGGCATCTCGCGCGCGACCGCACGCGCCTGGTCGGACGCGCTCTGCACGGCGCTCGGATGG
This sequence comes from Streptomyces sp. NPDC005863, assembly GCF_042871345.1. Classification (NCBI taxonomy): domain Bacteria; kingdom Bacillati; phylum Actinomycetota; class Actinomycetes; order Kitasatosporales; family Streptomycetaceae; genus Streptomyces; species Streptomyces sp. NPDC005863. The sequence goes on from NZ_JBIAII010000002.1 coordinate 593,165, forward strand.
TCTATCGCGATGTGCAGAGTGCGCGCTGCGACGGCGGCGTTCACGCGCGTCCGTTCCAGCGCACCGCCGTGACCGTGGTGCCCCGGCCGGGTGCGCTCTGTACCGTGAACTCGTCCATCAGGCGCCGCGCGCCGCCCAGTCCGTGGCCGAGCCCGGCACCGGTGGTGTAGCCGTCGGTGAAGGCCCGGTCGAGGTCGGCGATGCCCGGCCCCTGGTCGCTCACGGACAGCCGCAGTCCGCGGCGTTCGCCCTGCCCGACGATCTCCAGGGTCACGGTGCCGCCACCGCCGTGCACGTAGGCGTTGCGGGCCAGTTCGCTGGCGGCCGTGACGATGCGTGTCTGGTCGACCAGGCCGAAGCCGGCCCGCAGGGTCGCTTCCCGTACCGCGTGCCGCACCGCGAGCAGGTCCTCCTCGGCCCGGATGGTGTGCTCGGTACGGACGTTCTCGCCCTCGGCGGGACCGCCCGGCGCGCTCCCCGGCCGGTGCGCCGACAGCCGGCCTGCGCGGGCGGGAGCGGGAACCGTCGACGTTCCTTCGAGGTTTTCCAGGTCACCGTAGAGGGACAACGGGACTCCCCTTGGGAGATCGTGAGGCGGGCTGCCAGCCCAGCGCGATCATCCCCTGCTCCGCATTGAGCGTGGTCTCCACACCGGAGAGCTGCAGCCCCAGTTCCACCAGCGTGATCGCGACCGCGGGCCGCATGCCGGCCACTATCACCCGGGCCCCCAACAGTCGTGCCGTGGTCGTCAGTTCCATCAGGGTCCGGGCCACGAACGAGTCGATGATCTCGAGCCGTGAGATGTCGATCAGGATCGCGCCGGCCCGGTCGGCGACGATGCGCTGGGTCAGTTCCTCGGTGAAGGCGATGGCCGCCTTGTCGTCCAGTTCGTTGAGCAGACCGGTGACGAGTACGTCACCGAGCCGCAGGATCGGTACGCCGCTCAAGTCGCCGCTCACCGCGCATCCGTGAGAGAGGCCCGCTGCTCCGGGTGGTGCGTGAGGAGCGGGATGGCGGCGGCGAGGGCGTCGGCCAGCGTCGCGCGCGTGAGGATGGCGGACAGGTCGATGCCGAGCTGCGCGATGATCTGGGCGATGGGCGGGCGGATGCCGCTGATCACACAGTCGGCGCCCATCAGCCGTACGGCGTTGACCGTCTGCATCAGGTGGTGGGCCACCGCGGTGTCCACGGTGGGGACACCGGTGATGTCGATGATGGCGACCTGCGCCTCGTCGCGCTCGATGGCCTCCAGGAGGTTCTCCATCACGACCTGGGTGCGGGTGGTGTCCAGCGTGCCGATCAGCGGCACGGCGAGCACGCGGTCCCAGATGCGCACCACCGGGGTGGACACCTCGAGGAGCTGGCGGCTCTGCCGACGGATGATCTCCTCACGGCCGTCGACGAACATCTCGAAGGAGGTGGCACCCGCGGTGTCGAGGAGGCGGTTGACGAAGAGTGCGGCCTGGTAGAGCGCGGTGACGTCACGCGTGTCCTGCTGCACGGCCTCCAACAGCGCTTCCTTGAGCGCCAGGACGGCCATGTACGTGGCCGTGGGGCTCGCGCCTCCTCTGGCGCGGCGCAGCGAGAGATCCGTCACGGCCTGGCGCAGGCCCTGGTGCTTGACCACGACATGCTGCACCGGATGGTCGGACTCCAGGCCGGCGAGCAGCGCGTCGACGAGGGAGTCGGCTTCCTCGTGCAGCTCGGCCTCGCTGATGCCGGTCTCCAGGACCGCCTGTTCCGACTGGAGCCGGACCCAGCGATCGGCCACCTTCTCGCCCTGCTCACGCAGGGCGGCAATGACGCGCAACCGGGCCTCGGGTTCACTGGTGTTCATTCCATCCACCTTAGCAATTGTTGTCGCACGGCAAATGTTAACCGAGGGAACCGATCACTCTGCACCCACGGTCACATCGCGTCAACTGCCTGGACGACCAGCCCCCTCGACGGGCGCGATCCGGCCTCCCACCAGGTCACGGCCCATCCTTCACCTCAGCCTCACAGCTCTCGGTCCATCACGACCGTGTGCAAGTACCTGGATACATCGCAAGTAAACCCACGCGATCAGGTGGGTGCCCCGAATGGGGGTCAGGCCGACTCCACGGGGCGGCCGACGCCGGGCCGAGGACGCGGCGCGGTGCACTCCACCGACCGGTGGAAGCCGCTCAACCCCTTCACCAGGGCGGACCGCTCCGAAGGGCGCATCGCCGAGATGGCTTCGAGCAGGGCGCTTTCCCGGCGGGCGCGCAGTTCGTTGAGGTAATTTTCTCCCCGGCTCGACAAGCGCAGTTCGAGCTCGCGGCGACTGGCTGAACTGAGGGACCGCTCGATGAAACCCAGGGCGTGAAGGCGGTCACACATACGACTCACCGAAGACGGCGCCGACCCCAGATATTCGCCGAGGGTGCGGAGGTTGATCCCCTCGGCACCGTCCAGGGCGTACAGCACGCGCAGTTGTGACGACGAGACCGGTGCGGTGGGGGTGATGTCCCGCCCCCTGCTCCACAGGACCTCGAGCAGCTCGATGACTTCCCGGGCAGCATGCGTGGCGGCATCCTGGTCGCCCGCGACGGAAGTTTCGGCATCCATGTCCTCAACTGTGACACTTCGCAGTGGCCCTGTCAGTCGCTGAGGCATGGTGGGCCACGGCTCCTTCACAAGCTCACATCACGGTCACAAACCGGAACAGGTGGTACCAGACAAGTGGACAGATTTACGGCCGTGGAACGCGCTCTGCGCAGATCCGCACCGCACGCTCTCCTGGAAACGGTCAGGGAGGCGCTCGCTGTTCACTACGGAGCCGGCTCCGTCGATCTGCTGATGGCCGACTACGCGTTGACCATACTGCAACCGGTCGACGCCCTCCCCCGGACCGCCGCCCCCGTACCGGTCCACACCAGCGCGCCCGGCCGCGCGTTCGGATCCCAGGAACCCCACGTCGAGGCCGAGGGTCCCGAAGATCCCGTCACCATCCACCTGCCCGTCACGGTCCGCGGTGACCGCATCGGCATCCTCACCGTGCGCCTGCCCGCCTCCGCCGGCGACTCCGGGACCGTACGCGAACTCGCGGACGTGGCCGAGGTGCTGGGCCACGAGATCGTCGTGGCGGAGCGCGACACCGACCTCTACCTCCAGGCCCGGCGGGCCGACCGGCTCACCCTCGCCGCCGAGATGCAGTGGCAGCTGCTGCCGGGCCGCTCCTGCTCCCGCCCCGAGTACGACATCGGCGCCCAGCTCGAACCGGCGTACGCCATCTACGGCGACAACTTCGACTGGTCGACCTCGGCCGACCACCTCACCCTCACCGTGACCAACGGCATGGGGACGGGCATCCAGGCCGCCCTGCTCACCAACCTGGCCGTGAACGCGACCCGCAACGCGCGGCGCGCGGGGCTGTCCCTGACCGACCAGGCCTGCCTGGCGGACCAGGCCATCTACGGACACCACCAGGGCGCGGTCCATCTCTCGGTCCTGCTGCTGCGCTTCGATCTCATCACGGGCGAAACGGACATCATCGACGCGGGCTCGCCGAAGATGTGGCGGCTGCGCGACGGGCGGCCCGAACCCGTCGAACTGGACGCACAACTGCCGCTCGGCATGGCCGAGGACACCCCGTACTCCGTCGAACGCTTCCACGTCCGGCCGGGCGACCGGCTCCTCTTCGTCAGTGACGGGGTCTACAACACGGCCTCGCCGACGGGCGAGCGCTACAGCGAGCGCGCCCTCAGCAGGGCGATGACCAGCACCCGGCTGCTGCCCGCGTCACAGGTCCCGCGCGCGGTGCTCAAGGAACTGTCCGGGTACCGCGGGCCGATCGACGCCGACGACGACGCGATGATCGTCTGCCTCGACTGGCGGGGGCGGTCCCCCTCCTGACCCGCGCCGCGATGCCCCGGGCATTTCTCCTGCGCACCGGCGCGTTGAATGCGCCACTTTTCGGGCAGGAGTTCTTCTCGTACGGCCACCGATTCGGTGCAGCCGAAGCCGCTGAAGGAGGAGGCGCATGCGGACACAGCACATACCGCTCGACACCGGACCGCCGGCAACGGCCACCTTCGACAAGAACCCCGCGGCGGTCGCCGACGCCCGAGAGCTGACCCGGGGCTTCGTCGAGGGGCTGAGCCCCGCCGTGGACGGGCAGAACGCCGCGAGCATCGAACTCGTGGTCTCCGAGCTCGTCACCAACGTGGTCCGCCACGCCCGCGGCGCCCTGTGCTCACTGCGCCTGCACGCGCAGCACGACGTCATCACCGTCGCGGTGTCCGACGCGGATCCGCGTCCGCCGCAGCAGCGCGCCCCCGATCTGCGGGGCGGCACCGGCGGCTTCGGCTGGCCGATGGTCCAGCAGCTGGCCAGAGCCGTCGGCGTCACGCTCGACCCGACCGGCAAGACGATACGGGCGGAACTGGCGCGGTAGCCTCGCGATCATGTTCATTCTCGAATTGACCTACATCGCGCCGCTCGCCGCCGTCGACGAGCAGCTGCCGGCCCACATCGTCTGGCTCGAAGAGCACTACGAGAGCGGTGTCTTCATCGCGTCGGGCCGCAAGAACCCGCGCGACGGCGGTGTGATCCTCGCCGTCGCGGAGGACCGCGGCGTGATCGAGGAGCTGATCGCGAAGGACCCGTTCGTGCTGGCCGGGGTCTGCGAGTACCGCATCACCGAGTTCTACGCGACGAAGACGGCCCCGGCACTCGCCGGGTACCGCGAGGAGCTGCCCGCCTAGCGTCGCTCCAGGCGGGCGATCCGTCCCTTCTCCCCGGCGGCCCAGCAGCCCCGGTCCCGGGCGCAGTCCACGGTGTCGTACGAACCGGTGTCGACCGTGCGCCAGCTCCGGCCGCCGTCCGTCGTCACGTCGGTGCCCGTCGGACCGACCGCGAGGGCCGTGGAGCGGCTGTACGGGAACCAGGCCACCCCCGAGCGGTAGGCGGGCGGCGGCCGTCCGGCCGGGTCCCAGCTCCGGCCGCCGTCCCGGGTGACCGCGGCGGCCTTCGGCGACGGCTGGTCGGCCCGGTAGTCGCCGCCGACCGCGATGCCGTGCGTACGGTCGCGGAAGGCGAGCCCGAAGACGCCGCGGGCCGGGTCGCCCGCCGGAATCGGCGCGTCGGTGGCCGTCCAGGTCAGCCCGCGGTCGGCGGAGTGCAGGACACGCCCGCGCGCCGCTCCTCCCGTGGCCAGCCACACGTCGCGCGGCCCCGAGCTGACCAGGCACTGGCCGCTCGCCGCGAACCCCGCCTCGCCCTCCTGCGCCGCGGGCATGCCGGTGTTCGGCAGCACCTTCCAGGAGCGGCCGCCGTCGGCGGTGGAGAGGACGCGGTACTTGCCGTCGACCGGGTCGCTCATGGCGAGGCCGTGGCGGCGGTCGAAGAAGGTCATGCAGTCGTAGAACGCCTTGGCGTCGGTGTTGCGGAAGGACTCCGTCCAGGTCGCCCCGCCGTCCTCGGTGCGCAGCACCCGGGAGGCCTCGCCCTCGCCGATGGCCAGGACCACGGCGCGGCGCCCGTCGAAGGCCTCGATGTCGCGGAACTCCAGATCTGCGGCGCCTGACGGGGAGACTTCGCGCCATGTCCTGCCGCCGTCGGACGTGCGCAGCACCGTCCCCTTGGTCCCGGCCACCCACGCGGTGTGCCGGCTCACGGCGGCGAGCCCGCGGAAGCGGGCGTCGGTGCCGCTCTCCTTCAGCTGCCAGCGCGGACCGTGGTCCGACCGGTGATCCGGCCCCGCGGGACCAGCCGCCCGCGCGCTGCCGGGCGCCGCGAGGACGGCCCCCGCGAGCGCCGCCGCGCACAGTCCCGTGAACATCGTCCGCCTCGTCGGCTTCGTCTTCCCCATGCCCCTCATGGCGGGCGAAGCTAGCCGACGCGCGGAGCCTCGTCCAGATGGCCTGAAGGGCTCCCCCGTACGACGGGCGCCGGGAACCGCGGGCCGCGCCACGGTGTCGCGGTGACAGAGGTCACTCCGTCCGACCCGCCCTCCGTGTGCACGGATCCCGTCTTTCCGTCGTCTAGTCAAGTGCCGACCCGAGTCGTCCAGCAGTCAGTGAGGGAGCAGGCGTTGTCCACCGTCATCGAGCAAGCCGTAGAGGCCCGCCTGGTCGCCGCCGCACCGCGGATGCCGACCATCCCCGCCACCCTGCACTACGATCGGCAGGACCCCTTCGCCGTACGGATGAGCTTCCCCGCGCCCGCGACCCTGGAGGGCGTCGAGGTCTACTGGACCTTCGCCCGTGAGCTGCTCACGCAGGGCGTGGAGCGGGCGGTGGGCGACGGCGACGTGCGCGTGCGCCCGTACGGCTTCGACCGCACGGTCGTGGAGTTCCACGCCCCCGAGGGCACCGCGATCGTCCACATCCGCACCGGGGAGCTGCGGGGATTCCTGCAGCGCACGACGGCGCTGGTGCCGACGGGCCAGGAGCACCGCCACGTCGACCTGGACCACGACCTCGCCGAGCTGATGCGGGACGCGTGCTGACGCGGGCCTGAGCCCGGGGGAAACGAGAGCGGCCCTGGTCAGCCGCCCCCGCCGCCACCGCCGGACGAGCGTGCCGCCTCGGCCGACGCGACGGCCGAGGCCAGCGCCCTGCGCAGGTCCCGCATGAGCGCGCGCGACTCCGGTGCGGCGCCGCCGGCGCGGTCGGTCAGCTCCGCGAGCCGGTCCTTGTACCGCCTGCGGTCCTTGCCGGTGACGACGGACCGCAGCTTCCCGGTGGCCGCGCAGACGACGAGCGCCGCCTCGCCCGCGTCGACCTCCTCGACCGGACGCGGGCCGCGCAGCACGGCGAGCGCCTCCGCGTGCAGCGCCTCGGCGTACCCCACCCGCTCCAGCTCCCAGTGGCGGGCGGGGAAGAGGCCGAGGACGCGTCGGCGGCCCTCGCGCAGATAACCGTGGGCGGCGAGGTCGGCACGCACCGCGTTCAGGGTGGCGCGGGAGCGGTGGGTGATCCATCCGCGCCAGGTGCGCGGGCGCGACTGTTCGACGAGTTCGAGGAGGGCGTCGAGGACCGGGTCGCCGGTGCGGTCGCCGACGGCGGCCGGGGCGACGACGCGGTCGGCCTCGACGAGCAGGCCGCGCCCGGCGAGCTCGGCGAGGGCTCCGGCGCGGACCGTGAGGTGGAGATCGGGGCCGCCGGAGAACTTGCGCTTCTCCGGGTGCCAGGACAGCAGGAACAGCCTGGCGGGCAGGGACAGCGTTTCGAAGTGCACGGCGCCTCCTCGTGCTGCGGCGGGGTCCGCGTGCCGGGCGGGGCACGACGGGCGGGGCCCTCACGATCGTCCCTCACGATAAGACGTTGACACGGTCCCGGGCGCCTTCTACCGTTTCGATCGGTTCTGTAGCCGTCGAACAGGAGTAGGACGTTGCTCGTCTGAGGTCATGAGACACCGCGTCACGCAGCTTCGCGCTGTCGTGTACGTCGCGTGCGACCTCGGCATTCGAGCCGTCCCGTCCCCCGGCGCAGGCCTTTTCCCGTTTTCCGGCCTCCTTACCGCCGCGGTGTCTCGAACGCGTTGCCCCTGACCACGCTTCCCACCACGCGACCGCGAGGCCCGTATGTCATCTTCCCCCACCTCCATCACCTGTACGTCGCTCTCCTTCGCCTGGGCCGACGGCACCACCGTCCTCGACGGCCTTCAGGTGGCGTTCGGACCCGGCAAGACCGGGCTCATCGGCGTCAACGGCTCAGGAAAGTCAACCCTGTTGAAGCTGATCGCCGGGGAGCTCACCCCCGCCGAGGGCACCGTGCGTGTCGTCGGCGAGGTCGGCTGTCTGCCGCAGAACGTCACCCTCGACACCGGCCTGCGCGTCGACGAGGTGCTCGGCATCGCCGCGACCCGTGCCGCGCTGCACGCCATCGAGGCGGGTGACGTGCGTGAGGAGCACTTCACCACGGTCGGCGACGACTGGGACGTCGAGGAGCGCGCCGTCGCCACCCTCGACCAGCTCGGGCTCGGCCACATCGACCTCGACCGCACCACGGGCGAGGTGTCGGGCGGCGAGTCGGTGCTGCTGCGCCTCGCCGCCCTGCTGCTGCGCCGACCCGACGTACTGCTCCTCGACGAACCGACCAACAACCTTGATCTGTACGCCCGTCGGCGGCTGTACGCGGCCGTCGAGGCATGGCCGGGCGTCCTGGTCGTCGTCAGCCACGACCGTGAACTCCTGGACCTCGTCGACCAGATCGCCGATCTGCGGGACGGGGAGGTCAGTTGGTACGGCGGCAACTTCAGCGCGTACGAACAAGCCCTCGCCACCGAGCAGGAGGCGGCGGAGCGCATGCTGCGCGTCGCCGAGTCCGACCTCAAGAAGCAGAAGCGCGATCTGGCCGACGCCCAGGTCAAACTGGCCCGCCGCAAGCGGTACGGCCAGAAGATCCAGGACAGCAGGAGCCAGCCAAAGATCCTGATCGGAGCACGCAAGCGGGCCGCCCAGGAGTCGGCGGGCAAGCACCGCATCCTGCACGAGGAGAGGCTCGCCGACGCGAAGGAGCGTCTGGACGACGCCGCCGAGGCGGTGCGGGACGACGACGAGATCCGCGTCGACCTGCCTCAGACCCTGGTCCACCCGGGCCGCACCGTGCTCACCCTGAGCAACCTCGAACTGTGCTACGGCGCCCGCGTCAAGGGCGAGTTCGAGCTGCGCGGCCCCGAGCGGATCGCGCTGATCGGACGCAACGGCGCGGGCAAGACCACGCTGCTGCGCACGATCGCGGGCGATCTCGCGCCGGTCTCCGGCGAGGCGCTCACCCATGTGCCGATGCGCTTCCTGCCGCAGCGCCTCGACGTGCTCGACGGCGAGCTGACCGTCGCCGAGAACGTGGCGGCGTACGCTCCCGACGCGACCAACAACCGCGTCAGGGCGCGGCTGGCCCGCTTCCTGTTCAAGGGAGCCAAGGCCGATCAGCGAGCGGCGACCCTCTCGGGCGGCGAGCGGTTCCGCGCGGCGCTCGCGGCGCTGCTGCTGGCGGAGCCCGCGCCGCAGCTCCTGATGCTCGACGAGCCGACCAACAACCTCGACATGGCGAGCGTGCAGCAGCTCTCGACGGCCCTGGAGTCGTACGAGGGCGCGCTGATCGTGGCCAGTCACGACCTGCCCTTCCTGGAGTCCATCGGCATCACGCGGTGGCTGCTCCTGGACGGCGAGCTGAAGGAGATCACGCAGGAAAAGAAGACAGAGGCTGTCGGGTATTCCGCCTAGCTTCGAAGCATGGACCAGGAGACACACCAGCACATCACCATCGACGGAGCCCGCGAGAACAACCTCCGCGCCGTGAGCCTGCGCATCCCCAAGGGCCGGCTCACGGTGTTCACGGGGGTGTCGGGGTCCGGGAAGTCGTCGGTCGTCTTCGACACGATCGCGGTGGAGTCGCAGCGCCAGCTGAACGAGACGTTCCCCTCCTTCGTCCGCAACCGGCTGCCCAAGTACGAGCGGCCGCACGCGGACGCCATCGAGCAGCTCTCCCCCGCGATCGTCGTCGACCAGAAGCCGGTCGGCGGCCACTCCCGGTCCACGGTGGGCACGATGACGGACATCTACGCGGTGATCCGGGTGCTGTTCTCCCGGCACGGCACGCCGAGCGCGGGTCCGGCCACGGCGTACTCGTTCAACGACCCGGCGGGCATGTGTCCCGCCTGCGACGGCCTCGGCCGTACGGTGCGGCCCGACTACGGGCGCATCCTCGACCCCGCCAAGTCCCTGGCGGACGGCGCGATCCTCTTCCCGCCGTTCGCCGCGGGGACCTGGCAAGGCCAGACGTACACGAACACGCCCGACCTCGACGCGCACAAGCCGGTCGGTCAATTCACCGACGCCGAGCGGCAGTTCCTGCTGCGCGGAGGCGGCCGGCGGAGGAAGGTCAACGTCAACAACACCGGCGGCGCACGGGACATCGACTACGAGGGGCTCGCCGACCGCTTCGAGCGGCTCTACCTCAACCGCGACCTCTCCGCCCTCGCCCAGCGGACCCGCGACCTGGTGCGGGGTTTCCTCACCGAGGACACCTGCCCGGCCTGCGACGGCGCCCGCCTCAACCCCGCCGCGCTCGCCACCCGCGTCAACGGCCTGGGCATCGCGGACTGCACCCGCATGGAGGTCACCGACCTCATCCGGGAGCTGGGCCGCGTCGAGGGCGCGGTGGCGGCCCCGATCGCCCGGGCGGCGATCACGGCGCTGGAGCGGATCGAGGCGATCGGGCTCGGCTACCTCAGTCTGGACCGCGAGACGTCCACGCTCTCCGGCGGCGAGGGACAGCGCCTGAAGATGGTGCGCCACCTCGGCTCCAGCCTCACCGGCATGACGTACATCTTCGACGAGCCGAGCGTCGGCCTGCACCCGCGTGACGTGGGGCGCCTGGGCGACCTCCTGCTGCGGCTGCGCGACAAGGGCAACACCGTCCTTGTCGTGGAGCACGATCCGGACGTGATCGCGGTCGCCGATCACGTCATCGACATGGGCCCGGCGGCCGGCGCGGGCGGCGGCCTGGTCGTGTTCGAGGGCACCCCGCGGGAACTGCGGCACGCGGACACCCTCACCGGACGCCACCTGCGGCGCGCCACCGGCATCAAGGAGCGTCCGCGCGAGGCGGTCGGCGGCCGCTGGGTCGAGGGCGCCGGCCTGCACAATCTCCGCGACGTGAGCGTGCGGGTGCCGACCGGGGTGCTCACGGCGGTCACCGGGGTCGCGGGCTCCGGCAAGAGCACGCTGGTGTCGGCGTTCACCGCGGCGCATCCGGACGCCGTCGTCGTCGACCAGTCGTCCATCGGCATCTCGGGCCGCTCCACCCCGGCGACGTACCTCGGGATCATGGACACGGTACGCAGGCTCTTCGCGCGCGGGACCGGCGCGAAGGCGAGTCTGTTCAGCTTCAACTCCCATGGTGCGTGCGAGAGTTGTCAGGGTCGTGGGGTGATCTGCAGCGACCTCGCGTTCATGGACCCGGTGACCACGACCTGCGAGGCGTGCGAGGGGCGGCGCTTCAAGGACGAGGTGCTGCGGCTCACCGTGGGCGGCAGGTCCGTGGTGGACGTCCTGGAGATGACCGCCGGGCAGGCGCTGGAGTTCTTCGCGCGCTTCGACGACACGGCGGTGCACCGCCGGCTGCGCGCCCTGCGGGACGTGGGCCTCACCTATCTCACGCTCGGGCAGCCGCTGAGCACCCTCTCCGGCGGCGAGCGCCAGCGCATCAAGCTCGCCACCCAGCTGCACCGCACGGGCACCACGTACGTCCTGGACGAGCCGACCACCGGCCTGCACATGGCGGACGTCGACGGGCTGCTCGGGCTGCTCGACCGGCTCGTCGACGCGGGCAACACGGTGCTCGTCGTCGAGCACAACCTCGACGTCGTCAAGCACGCGGACTGGGTGATCGACCTCGGCCCCGACGGCGGCAAGCACGGCGGCCGGATCGTCTTCGAGGGGACGCCCGCGCAATTGCTGCGGGCCGAGGGGTCGTTCACGGCCGAGCATCTGCGAGGCACCCTGGGCCCGGGCCGGGTGCGCGCTGCATGATGTGCGGCACGGCGCCGCCCGGTGAGGGCGGCGGCGCCCCGCCCGCGTGAGGAGAGCCGCCCGTGCCCAGCAAGAAGGCCCTGATCCGCCGCCCGAGCCCGCGCCTCGCCGAGGGCCTGGTCACCCACCTGGAACGCACCCCGGTCGACGTGCGGCTCGCGGTGGGCCAGTGGGAGGCGTACGTGGCGGCGCTGAACCGGCACGGCTGGGAGACCTTCGAGGTGGAGCCCGCCGACGACTGCCCGGACGGGGTGTTCGTGGAGGACGCCGTGGTCGTCTTCCGCAACGTGGCGCTGATCGCCCGCTCCGGCGCCGCGGCCCGGCGGGGCGAGACCCCGGGTGTCGAGGAGGCGGTGGCCCGGCTCGGCTGCTCGGTCAACTGGGTGTGGGAGCCGGGCACGCTCGACGGCGGCGACGTCCTGAAGGTGGGCGACACGCTCTACGTGGGGCGCGGCGGCCGGACGAACGCGGAGGGGGTGCGGCAGCTGCGGGCCGTCTTCGAGCCGCTCGGGGCGCGGGTCGTCGCCGTGCCGGTGGCCAGTGTCCTGCATCTGAAGTCGGCGGTGACGGCGCTGCCGGACGGTACGGTCATCGGCTACGAGCCGCTGGTCGACAGCGCGGCGCTCTTTCCCCGCTTCCTGCCCGTACCGGAGGAGGCGGGGGCGCACGTGGTGCTGCTCGGCGGTTCGGATCTGCTGATGTCGGCGAGCGCACCGAAGAGCGCGGAGCTCTTCGCCGACCTCGGGTTCGACCCGGTTCCCGTCGACATCAGCGAGTTCGAGCGGCTGGAGGGCTGTGTGACGTGCCTCTCAGTTCGGTTGCGCGGACTGTACGCCTGACCTGCAATGAGGCCTTCCCTGCCTTGGTGAGTGGTACCCCGCGGGCCGGGAGGCCTTTACGGCGGGCTTAACCTACGGCAACGTAACCTACGAGACCGTAGGTAGTGCACCGCTCGCACCGCCGCAGAAAAACTCCCCGTCCCCCTCTGGAGCCCCCGTGACGATCACCTCTCCCCACCTCGGCAGCGCGGACAGCTGGACCGATGCCCGGCTGCTGTACGCGTTGGAGGAAGTGGTCGAGCAGGAACTCAATCGCCACCTCAAGGTGGCCAAGGACTGGATGCCCCACGAGTACGTCCCGTTCTCCGACGCCCGCAACTTCCCGGGCATCTTCGAGGACGGCGAGGCGTGGGAGAAGGGCCAGTCCCCGGTCACCGACATCGGACGCATCGCGCTGGTGGTCAATCTGCTCACCGAGGACAACCTCCCCAGCTACCACCACGAGATCGCCTCCCTCTTCGGCCGCGACGGCGCCTGGGGCACCTGGGTGCACCGCTGGACGGCGGAGGAGGGCCGGCACGGCATCGTGATGCGCGACTACCTGCTCGCCTCGCGCGCCGTCGACCCGGACCAGCTGGAGCAGTTCCGGATGGCGCACATGAGTGAGGGCTTCGAGTCCGACAACCGTCACTCGATGCTGCACTCGGTCGCGTACGTCGCCTTCCAGGAGCTGGCGACCCGCATCTCGCACCGCAACACCGGCCACCAGTCCGGCGACCCGGTCTGCGACCGCATGCTGGCGCGCATCGCCACCGACGAGAACCTCCACATGGTCTTCTACCGGAACCTCCTGAAGGCCGCCTTCGAGCTCGCGCCCGACCTGACCATGCAGGCCGTGCGGGACGTGGTGGTCAACTTCCGGATGCCCGGTCACGGCATGCCCGGCTTCGAGCGGGCCGCCGCGCAGATGGCCATCGGCGAGGTCTACAACATGCGCATCCACCACGACGACGTGCTCCAGCCCGTGCTGCGCTTCCTGAAGGTCCTGGAGATCGACGGCCTCGGCCCCGAGGGCCTCAAGGCCCAGGAGGAGCTCGGCTTCTTCATGGGCGGCCTCGACGCGGAGGCCTCGAAGTTCGACGAGCGCCTCGCCGCCCGCAAGGCGCGGATGGCGGCGCGCGACGCCTGACGCCACCCGCCCCGCCCTCGGCGGACATCGCGACGGCCCCGGAGCGGACGCTCCGGGGCCGTCGCATCCGGCGTTCACTCCGTTGCCGGACACCGGGTGCCGGGCGGGCCGCCGCAGGCTTGAATCCGGGTGACCGACGCCTGCGGGAGTGAGCATGCCTGTGCCGACCGGATCGCACGAACAGCGGCCGAGCGCCCGATCGTCCCGGCCGGGCGGGCTCCGCGGGCTCGGGCAGTGGTGCGCCCGGCACTCCGTGGCCGTCGTCGTGGTCTGGCTGGTGGCGGCGGTCGGGCTCCAGTTCGCGAACAGCGCGGTCGGCGGCGACTACTCCGACGACTTCTCGTTGCCGGGAACCCAGTCGCAGGCGGGCCTCGACGTCCTCAAGGCGCACGATCCGGCGGCCGGCGGCTACGGCTCCCAGGTGGTGCTGCACGACTCCGGCAAGTCCCTGGAGGAGGAGAGTTCCGCGGTCGGCTCGGCGGTCTCCGCCCTGGGCAAGCTCCCGCACGTCCTGTCCGTGCAGAACCCCCTGGAGGCCAAGCCGCCGCCCGCGGGGACGCCCGACGTCGGGCCGCTCTCCTCCGACGGGCGGACGGGTTACCTCACCGTCCGCTTCGACGTGCAGCCCTCCACCCTCGGCGACGGCTATCTGGACGGGGTCGACCGGGCCGTGCAGCCGCTGCGCGCCGCCGGCGTGGACGTGGAGTATGGCGGTCCGCTGGGCGAGCTGGCCCGGCCCGAACCGAGCGACCGGATCAGCGAGTTGATCGGTTTCGGCGTGGCCATCGTCGTCCTGCTCATCGGCTTCGGCAGCGTCCTTGCCGCGCTGCTGCCCCTGGTGACGGCGCTGGTCAGCGTGGTCTGCGGGCTCGCCGCCCTCGGCATGCTCGCGGCCGCCTTCACCTTCGCCACCGTCTCGCCGACCCTGGCCACGATGATCGGCCTCGGCGTGGGCATCGACTACGCGCTGTTCCTGGTCACCCGCCACCGCCAGAGCCTGCTCCGCCAGGACCCGGTGACGGCGGCGGGGCACGCCACGGCGACGAGCGGCCGGGCGGTCCTCGTCTCCGGCTGCACCGTGATCATCGCGCTCTCCGGCCTCTGGGTCTCCGGGATCTCGTTCATCGGCAAACTCGGTCTCGCCGCCGCGGTCACCGTCGTCACGGCGGTGCTGGGGGCCCTGACCCTCGTACCGGCGCTGCTCGGTCTCATCGGGCGGCGCATCGACCGGCTGCGGGTGCGCACCCCCGTCGCCGAGACGGACACCACCACCGGGGAGGCGGCGCAGGGCGGCTGGCACCGCTACGCCCAGCGCGTGGAACGACGGCCCTGGTACTTCCTCGTCGGCGGCGCCCTCGTGCTCGCGGTCCTGTCCATCCCGGTCTTCTTCATCCAGCTCGGCCACATCGGCGACGGGGCGGACCCGAAGTCCTTCACCGGCCGCCGCGCCTTCGACACCATGTCCGACGCGTTCGGGCCCGGCTCCAACGGCCCGTTGACCCTGGTCATCGACCAGAGCGACGTGTCCGGCGCGGACGGGCAGAAGATCGCCACGCAGGCGCAGAAGGCCTTCACCGGCGTGCCGGACGCGGCGGTGATCACGCCCCCGCAGCCCACCTCGGACGGCGACGTCCTGATCTCCACGGCCTACTCCGTCGCCGCTCCCCAGGACAAACGGACCACCGAACTCCTGGACGACCTGACCGATCACGTGCTGCCGCAGGCGGTGTCGGGGACGGACGCACGCACGTACGTGACCGGCACGACCGCGGCGCAGGCCGACTTCCTGGAGATCGTCGCGAGCAAGCTCCCCCTCATCATCGCGGTGGTGGTCGGCCTCGCCTTCCTCGTCATCCTCGTCGTCTTCCGCGGCCTGCTGGTCGCGGTCAAGGCCGCGGTCCTGAACGTCCTGTCCATCGCGGCCTCGTACGGGGTCGTGGTGGCCGTCTTCCAGTGGGGCTGGGGCGGCCCGGCGCTCGGCGTCTCGGGCAAGGTGCCGATCGAGAGCTATGTGCCGATGATGATGTTCGCGATCGTCTTCGGCCTGAGCATGGACTACGAGATCTTCCTGCTGTCCCGGGTCCACGAGGCGTGGCAGCGCACGCGGGACGCCCGGGACAGTGTGGCGCACGCCCTGGAGATCACCGCCCGGGTGATCACCTGCGCGGCGCTCATCATGGTCAGTGTCTTCGCGGCGTTCATCCTCAGCGACAACATCGTGGTGAAGATGCTGGGCCTCGGCCTGGCCGTCAGCGTCCTGATCGACGCGACGGTGGTCCGGCTGCTGCTGGTACCGGCCGTCATGACGCTGATGGGCCGGCACGCCTGGTGGACCCCCCGCTGGCTCGACCGCCTCCTGCCGCACATCGACGCGGAGGGCGACAACGAGGGTGACAACGGGGGCGGCAACGAGACGGAAGCGACCGGTCCGGGCCGGCGGGCCCCGATGTGAGGTCGGGGCCCGCCGGCCAGGGACTCAGGCGCGGTCGCGTCTGAGGGCGTACCGCTCCTTCTCGGAGAGGCCGCCCCAGACTCCGAAGCGCTCGTCGTTGTTCAGCGCGTACTCCAGGCAGGCCGTGCGCATCTCGCACATCTGGCAGATGTCCTTCGCCTCACGCACCGAGCTACCGGGCTCGGGGAAGAAGAAGTCAGCTCCCGTCTGGGCGCACAGGGCCTGCTCCTGCCAGGCGAGTTCGGGCTCGGCTGTCATCTCGATCTGCATGCCGTCGATGCTGTCGCAGCGCGCGAAACAACCGATCAACGATTGATCAACGAACGACTGGCCGGCCCTTTGCCGCCCGCGCGCCCGGTGAATTCGTCGGCCCTTTGCCGCCCGTGCGCCCGGTGAAACCGCCCCACCCACGCGCCCGCTGAGGACTGCCCGTCCCGCGCCGCCGCGAAACCGTGCTCAGGGCGACGGCTGCAGCACCGCGAACCGCGCGCCCGCCGGGTCGGCGAGCTTGGCGAAGCGTCCCACACCCTCCATCGACACGGGCTCCATCCGGACCGTACCGCCGCCCCGCCGGGCCCGGGCGGCCGCGTCGTCGCAGTCCTCCACCTGGAAGTACGGCATCCAGTACGCCCCCGCCTCCACCTCCGCGGGGTCGGAGTCGAGCGGCACCACACCGCCGAACATGTCGTCCGCCGTGCCGTCGGCGGGGTGCACCATCGTGTACGACCCGCCGGGGAAGGAGGCCTCGGTGGTCTGCCAGCCGAACACCTCGCCGTAGAACGCGACGGCCGCGGCGACGTCCGGGATGTACAGCTCGGACCAGACCAGGCTGCCCGGTTCGTTCACGACGTCGAGGCCCTTCATCTCCCCCTGCTGCCATACGCAGAAGGGCACGCCTGCGGAGTCGGCGAAGCCGGCCATGCGGCCGAGATCGAGGACGTCGGCGGGGCCGAAGACGGTGCGGCCGCCGGCCTGGTCGACCGCCTTGGCGGTGGCGTCCACGTCCGGCGTGCGGAAGTAGACCGACCAGGACGGAGAGGCCTGGTCGGCGGGCATGGCCATCGCTCCGGCGACGGTCCTGCCGGACCGCTGGTACTGGCTGTACCCGCCCACCTCTTCCCCGCCCCGCAGGAGCTCCCAGCCGAACACCTCGCGGTAGAACGCGCCGACGGCATCCAGGTCCGGCGCGCACATGTCCACCCAGATCGGTGCACCTGTGACGAAGCGCTTATTGAGCATGATCGACTCCTTTGTCGCATGTCTCTTTCCTCCTTCCGAGTCTGGCACCGGCCACTGACAATCCGCCTTTTCGGCCCCCGCATCGTCATGTGATGAAGCGAGAACATTTCTGAGAGCGCTCTCAGTCACAACTCTTGACGCCGTGCGGGCCCGTCGGAACAGTGGTGCACCACCCCCCACGGCCCCCCAGCCACCCCCACATCCCCCACGCAACCGCGCAGGAGACCTTCCGTGATATCGCGTCGAACGTTCCTGACCTCCACCGCCGGCGCCGCGGGCGCCCTCACCTACCCCGTATGGGGAAGCGCCCTCAGCCCCGGCGCCCGGGCGGGCGGCAGGGCCGCTCCGGCCACCTGCGAACTGGCCCTCGCGAACAAGTCGCTCCCCGGCCAGGTGCGCGCCTACGTCACC
The DNA here is from genome assembly GCF_042871345.1 of Streptomyces sp. NPDC005863. NCBI lineage: Bacteria > Bacillati > Actinomycetota > Actinomycetes > Kitasatosporales > Streptomycetaceae > Streptomyces > Streptomyces sp. NPDC005863. The sequence goes on from NZ_JBIAII010000002.1 coordinate 610,738, forward strand.
GGCCACGAGCAGGGCACCGACCGCTGGGTGCTGCTCAAGCCGGACGGCGGCGTCTACCGGCCCGAGTCGCCGTCGGCACCGCAGACCCCGCTGCCCGTCGACTGCGCCATCCCACTCGGCGCCGCGGGATCGGCGCCCAAGGTCCTGACGCTGCCTCAGATGTACGGCGCCCGGGTCTACTTCGTGCGCGACGACAAGCTGGACTTCTTCCTCAACCCGGGCCCCGCCCTCGTCGAGCCCGCCTTCGCCACCCGCGAGGACCCCAACTACGGCCGCACGTGGTCGTTCTGCGAGTTCACCTTCAACCCGCAGCAGCTCTACGCCAACATCAGTTACGTCGACCTCGTCACCGCGCTGCCCATCGGACTGACCCTGGAGGGCGACGGGACGCACACCGTCGCCCCGCTGCCCGACGGGGCCGTCGACAAGATCGCGTCCGACCTCGCGGCCCAGACCGCCAAGGACGGGCAGCCGTGGGACAAGCTGGTGATCCGCGGCTCCGGTGGCGGTGTGCTGCGGGTGATCTCGCCGCAGAACCTGATGGCGCCGTACTTCGACAAGCCGGACCAGATGCCGTTCCGCGACCTGTGGAACGGCTACATCGACCAGGTGTGGGACAAGTACCGCTCCACGGACCTCAAGATCGACCTGCAGGGCGGCCGCGGCGTGTTCACCGGTCGCGTCAGCGGCGACGTCCTCACGTTCAACGGCGGGCACTCCTTCGCCAAGCCCACCTCGAAGGACATCTTCACCTGCAACCACGGCCCGTTCGCCAACAATCCGGGCGACCCCGACGACAAGAAGGGCCTGCTCGCCCGGCTCGCGGCGGGGTTCAACCGCAGCATCATGCTCACCCACCCCGAGCAGCCGAACGGCACGACCACGGCCGACTACTACCGGGACGCGGTGACCAACCACTGGTCACGGGTGGTGCACGCCAACTCCCCCATCGGCTACGCGTTCCCGTACGACGACGTGCGCCCCGACGGACAGCCCGACGTGTCGGGGGCCGCGCACGACGGGAACCCGCGGCGGTTCACGGTGAGCGTGGGGTCGTAGGCGGTCTGCGGCGACCCGGGCAGCTGAGGCCCCAGCGGTGAGGGTGTACCCCCGACCTGTTCCGCCGAGGGGCACGCGCATGAGCACAGGCACCGGCACCGGTCACGCCGAGGCCCTGCGCACCAGGGACGTCGGCAGCACCACACCGGCCGCCGTCCCCGCGGCAGGCTCCTCACCCGACCTGCCGCGCAGCAGCATCCGGGCCATCAACCGGCCCATCTCCTCGATGTCCTGACGGACCGACGTCAGCGGCGGTTCGGTCTGCTCGGCCACCGCCAGCATGTCGTCGAAGCCGACCACCGCCACGTCGTCCGGCACCCTCCGGCCCTGTTCGCGCAGCACCCGGAGGGCGCCGGACGCGGTCAGGTCGTTGGCGGCGAAGACCGCGTCCAACTCCGGTACGCGGGCCAGCAGTTCCCGCATCGCGCGCTCACCGCCCGCGGGGGTGAAGTCGCCCTCGGCGACGAGCCGCTCGTCCACGTCGCCCAGCGCGTCGCGGAAGCCGTCGAGCCGGTCGACCGCGGAGGTCTGGTCGAGGGCGCCGGTGATGTGCGCGATCCGGGTGCGGCCGAGGCCGACCAGATGACGCACGGCCTCGCGCGCGCCGCCCCGGTTGTCGCAGTCCACGTAGGGCGCCGCCGGCTCGTCCGGGCCCGGCTGCGGCCAGCCGGGTCGCCCGCCGAACACGGTGGGCACCCCCGCCCGCCGGATGATCCCGGGCAGCGGGTCGTCCAGGTGCAGCGAGAAGACGAGGGCGCCGTCCACGTGCCCGCCCGCCAGGTAGCGGCCCACCCGCTCGTGGTCATCCCGCCCCTCGGTGAGCAGCAGCACCAACTGGACGTCGTGGGACGTCAGTTCCTTGCTGATGCCGCGCAGCTGGAGGGCGAAGAAGGGGTCGGCGAAGACCCGCGTCTCCGGTTCGGCGATCACCACGGCGACGGCGTCGTGGCGCCGGGTCACCAGGCTGCGGGCGGCGCGGTTGGGGACGTAGCCGAGCTCGTCGACCGCGTGCCGCACCTTCTCGGCGAGCACCTCCCGTACCCCCGGGTCGCCGTTGACGACACGGGACACGGTGGCCCTGGAGACCCCGGCGCGGGCGGCCACGGCCTCCAGGGTGGGGCGCGGTTCCTCGGTCACCTTCGGTCACTCCTCCCTGACGGTGTCAGGGGGCATCATCCCGTATCGACGGGGGTGTCACTTCGCGGCCCTCCCCCCGCGCGGAGTCGGCTCGCGGCGGAGGAGTTCCTCGTCGGAGCAGTCGGAATCAGGGTCCTCGACCAGGCAGAGGTCGAGTCCCTTCCCGTCCCGCCGGACCAGGGCCGACAAGAGGCAGGGGGAGTCGGAGCCGTCGACGTCCAGAGAGATCTCGTCGCCTCTGGTGAGAGCTTCGTCGGTGAACGAGGACCCATGGGCGTTGGGGGGACTGAAGAACTGCCAGTGCCCGGCCGCCGTTTCCGGACACGACGTGCCGCCCAACATCGCGCTCTTCAGATGGGACCAGGTCATAGCGCGGTCGGCACCCAGATGAAGCCGAGCGCCGCCCGCATTGCTCCACTCCCCGGCAACGGCCGACTGATCGACACGGGTCGACTCGCCACCTGCCTGGGCGCAGGCCACGCAGGCCCACGCCAGCGCGACACCCAAGGCCGACAGCCGTCTCACTGAAGTACTCATCAGCGCCCCCGCCCCACCCCACGACCAACTGGACGCGTTCAGAATAGGAGCAGGCCGGGAGACCGGTTCAGGGCCCCCACCAGGGAAAAGCGGCCGTCACGAGTCCAGCGGAAAAGGCAGCGCTGTGGCGTGCCGAGCATGAGTGGTCATACGGCAGGGCGTAGTCAGTGGTGCTCGTGCTGATGCTCGCCCGCCGCCCCCTCCCCACCCCCCGACGACTGCGACTTCGCCATCCCGCCATGATGCGGCTCGTAGTCCGGGATCGTCCCGTCCGCCTTCTTCACCAGGAACAACCCGGCCATGCCCATGTCCGAATGGCTCTGCACATGGCAGTGGTACATCCAGGCCCCCGCCCCCACGCCCTCGCCCGCGATGACCTGGAAGCCGAAGGAGTCGCCCGGGCCCGTGATCTTGTCGTCGAGGATCTGGCTCGGGTCGTCGGGGCCGGTCAGCAGGCCCGTGCGGTTGTCCGCCCAGCGATGACCGTGCACGTGGAACGTGTGGTAGTACTCGCCGTGGGTGATCGAGACGAACTCGACGCGGTCGCCCACCGTGGCCTCGAAGGCCGGACTGTCGTGGCCCGCCTTGTTGTTGATCGTCATGTCGTTGAAGACGATCGTGAAGGTCTTGTCCGGCAGCAGGTCCCCCTTGCGCCGCACGATCAGCGGACCGTAGAGCCCCTTGCGCACGCCCCCGGTGCCGTGATCGGTGCCGACCACGTGGTCGTGGTAGTGCCAGTAGCCCGCGGTGCCGGGGCGCCAGGTGCCGTCCTTGCGGCGGCCCGGCGCGTGCGTGCGCCAGGTGTAGGTGCGCTTGCCGCCCGGCTCCACATGGCTCTTGGTGTGCCGGGTGCCGTCGCTGGAGATCTCGTAGTCCATGCCGTGGACGTGCAGACTGGCGTCCACGTCCATGGTGTTCTCGAACTCGATGTGCAGCGTGTCGCCCTCGTTGAGCTCGATCAGCGGCCCCGGTATGGACGCCTTGCCCTTCTCCAGGCCGTACCCCATCTGCCCGTCCGGGAGCTTCTCCGCATACAGCTTGATGCGTTTGACCTCGCCGCCCGCGGGGGCGGTCTTCGGCCCCTCCGCGGTGCTCGCGTCCGGCGCACCCGCGACCGACAACGATGTCACCCCCGCCGCCGCTGCCGCACCGCCCACGAGCATCCGCCGGTTGAAACTCCGCCTGTCCAGATTCCGTCGAGCCATGACGAACCCCCCTGTGCGGTACGGGTGTTGACGGGGCGCCGCGGGCCCCGGGGACGGCCACACGGTATCGGCCGGATCTTTGTTTATCCACACGCAGGACAAAGTTCGTGCTATCGCGGTGATACCTATTGGCGCGGCGCGAAAAGAGGTCTAGCTTCGTCGGCGCTGTTGCTGTGACCGACGAGGGGTGGGTGTACTCATGCGGCGCACACCGCATCAAAGGCCCTTGACCGTACGAGGGTTGAGCAGATCACGACGGAGACCGAACCGCTCGCACCGGGCCTGGGCGGCGGCGCTGCTGTCCGGCGCCCTGGTCACCGGGGCGCTCTCGACCCAGGCCGCGTCCGCGCGGCCGTACCCGGAACCACCGTTGACAACGATGTCCCTGCCCTCGCCGCCCGGCGGGGCCAACGTCAAGGTGCTGGTCTTCCACGGTTCGGCGGCGGGCGGCGACGAGTCCCCCGTGGTCGACGCGGGGATCGCGGCGATCGAGAAGATCGGCCAGACGGGCCCCGCCGCGGGACGGTTCAAGATCCAGGCGACGGACGACCCGTCCGTCTTCACCGACGAGGCCAAGCTCGGCAAGTTCAACGCCGTGACCTTCCTGACCGGCGGCGGCGACGTCCTCGACGCCGAGCAGGAGGCGGGCCTGGAGGCCTACATGGAGGCCGGCGGCGGCTTCCTCGGCATCCACGACGCGGCCCGCGCCGAGCCGTACTCGACCTGGTTCACCGGACTCCTCGGCGCCCGGCCGGCGGACGCGAGCCCGACCAGCGTCCAGCGGGCCACCGTCGAGGTCGGCGACCGGGAGAATCCGGCCACCAAGAACCTGCCCCTGCAGTGGAAGCGCCCCGACCAGTGGCTGAACTGGACGAAGAACCCCTCCGGCGACGTGCACACCGTCGCCCGCGTCCGGGAGTCCACCTACCAGCCGGGCGCGGGCAAGAACGGCGCGGACCACCCGGTGTCGTGGTGCCGCGACTACGACGGCGGCCGCTCCTTCTACACCGGCATGGGCGGCACCGCGGCCTCCTACGACGAGGCGGACTTCCGCGACCACCTGCGCGGCGCCCTGCTGTGGACCACCCGGCTGGCGCGCGCCGACTGCAAGGCCACGATCAACGCCAACTACAAGGCGGAGCGCCTCACCCAGCCCAACCAGCCCGGCAAGAACGACCAGATCGGCGAGCCGCACGGCCTGGTCACCGCGCCCGACGGCAAGGTCCTCTACATCGGCCGCGGCGGCGCCGACTCCTCACAGCCGGTCGTCACCGACTGGAACGACCCGAACGTCGGCAAGGGCACCGGCGAGATCCACGTCTACGACCCGAAGACCAAGAAGGTGACCCTCGCGGGCGCCCTGACCGTCTTCGGCAACAAGGGCGGCGGCGAGGAACTCACCAAGGTCGAGGAGGGGTTGCTCGGCATCGAACTCGACCCGAAGTTCGAGCAGAACGGCTGGGTGTACCTGCACTACACCCCGCACGCGAAGATCAACCGCGAGACCCACATGGCCGAGCGGTACGTCTCGCGCTTCACCCTCGACCGGGCGACCGACAAGCTGGACATGGCCAGCGAGAAGGTGCTGCTCAAGTGGCCGGTGCAGATCCACAGTTGCTGCCACGCGGGCGGCGGCATGGCCTGGGACTCAAAGAACAACCTCTACATCGCGACCGGTGACAACAACTCCTCCGGGTTCAGCGACGGTTACTCGGGCAACAACCCGCAGCCGAACTTCAAGGGCGTCTCCTTCGCGGACGCGCGCCGCACCGCGGGCAACACCAACAACCTCAACGGCAAGATCCTGCGCATCCACCCGGAGCCGGACGGCACGTACACGCTCCCCGACGGCAACCTCTTCACCGGCAAGGAGCAGGACGAGGGCGGCGGCAAGACGCGCGGCGAGATCTACGTGATGGGCGTCAGGAACCCCGCGCGCATCTCGATCGACAAGAAGACCGACACCCTGTACGCGGGCTGGGTCGGCCCGGACGCCGGCGCGCCGTCGACGACCTGGGGCCCGGCCAAGTACGACACGTTCGCCGCGATCACGCACGCCTCCAACCGCGGCTGGCCGTACTGCATGGGCAACAACCAGCCCTACCGCGACCGCAATCTGCCCGACCCGACGAAGCCGCTCGGCTGGTACGACTGCAAGAACCTCAAGAACGAGTCGCCCAACAACGACGGCCTGGTGAACATCCCGCCGGCCGAGCCCAACAACATCTGGTACTCGCCGCAGGGCGGCGGCGTCGACTACCCGCGGGACGCGAACGGCGTGCCGAGCTACAAGACGGAGGAGCAGAAGACGCTCCTGCCGTGGCTCAAGGGCGGCGGCCAGGCGACGATGAACGGCCCGGTCTACCGCTTCGACGCGGCGAGCACGAGCGCCGACAAGTGGCCCTCGTACTGGGACGGCAAGTGGTTCGTCGGTGACTTCTACGACGCCGACCAGCCGCGGCACGCGGTGCTCATGGACCCGAAGAACGTGGGCAGCGGTGGGCTGCCCGTACACGCCGAGTCGCTGAAGAAGATCATTCCGATCGGCAACGACGGCATCAAGAACCTCATGGACTGGAAGTTCGCGCCGGACGGTTCGCTGTACGTCCTGGACTACGGCAGGGGCTTCTTCACCTCGGACTCCAAGTCCGCGCTGTGGCGCGTGACGTACAAGGGCGGCGCGGCGACGCCGGCCGCCGACGACCTGGCGAGGAAGGCGGGATGATGCGCGCATCCTGGAACGCGCCCGGCGGCGCCCGACGCACCGCCTCCGGCGGGCGAAGACTGTACGCGGCGCTGTTCGTCGCGCTTCTGATGGTGCTCGGGCTGACCTCCACCACGGCGGCGGCCCGCCCCGACGACAGCGGTCCGGCCGCGGCGCAGACCCTCACCTGGACCGCCGACAACGACATCACGAAGTACAAGTCGGCGCCGACCACGGCGGTCGCGGGCGCGACGACGATCGTCTTCGAGAACAGCGAGGCGACCGGCAACACCACTGGCATGCCGCACACGTTGACGTTCGACACCTCCGACCCGGAGTACAACAACGACGTCACGCTGAACATCCTGGCCAACCCCAACGACGACCAGGGCGGCAAGCACACCGCCGAGGTCACACTGACCCCGGGCCGCTACCGCTACCACTGCACCATCCCGGGCCACGGCTCGATGCAGGGCGTCCTGGTGGTGACCGCGGGCGGCGGCGAGGACAGCACGGCGCCCGAGGCCTCGGCGAAGGTCGAGGGGACCACCAACGCCGATGGCGCGTACGTCGGTTCGGCCACCGTCGCGGTGACCGCGACGGACGAAGGCTCGGGCGTCGCCACGATCGAGTACGCGCTCGGCGCGGACGGCGCCTGGCAGCCGTACACGGCGCCGGTCGTCGTCGACCAGGTCGGCACGCACAAGATCCGCTACCGGGCCACCGACAAGGCGGGCAACGCGTCGGCGGAGAAGTCCGTCGAGTTCACGGTCGTCGCGCCGCCGACGGACGACAAGACGCCGCCCGAGACGTCCGCCACCGTGGCCGGCGAGAAGAACGACCAAGGTCAGTACGTCGGGATGGCGACGGTCACCGTGACGGCGTCGGACACCGGCTCCGGCGTCAACAAGATCGAGTACGCGCTCGGTGACGGTGCCTGGACCGCGTACACGGCGCCCGTGATGGTCCACGAGGCCGGCGCGCACAAGGTGCGCTACCGCGCCGCCGACAAGGCGGGCAACCAGGCGGCGGAGAAGTCCGTCGAGTTCACCGTGGTCGCGCCGCCCGTGGAGGACAGGACGCCGCCGGAGACCTCGGCGAAGGTCGAGGGCGACAAGGACTCGGACGGCGCCTACCTCGGCCGGGCCAAGGTGACGGTCACCGCGACGGACGCCGGTTCCGGGCTCGACAAGGTCGAGTACTCCCTGGACGGCGGCCCCTATCTCGCGTACGGGTCGCCGGTCACCGTCGACCGCGTAGGGCGGCACGGTGTGGCGTACCGGGCGAGCGACAAGGCGGGGAACACCGCCGCGGCCAAGACGGTGTCCTTCACCGTCACCGAGGGCGGCGGCGTCCCCTCCCCCAACTGCCCCGAGTACGACGAGCGGTTGACGGTCTTCGTCGGCACGGTCGACACGGGCATCCCGAACCGGGTCACCAACAACCGGTGCCGCGTCGGCGAGTTGATCGAGGACGAGAAGGAGTGGACCTCCCAGGCGCTGTTCCTCAAGCACGTCAAGGGCGTCACGGACAAGCTCCTGAAGGCGGGTGAGATCGACCGGCGCGAGTACAACAAGATCAACCGCGCCGCCAAGCAGTCCGGCATCGGCAAGCCCGGCCAGACCGAGGGCTACCGCACGATCCTCGACGGCACACAGAAGTCCTTCGACCAGTGGGAGCAGGTGGGCGGCGGCAAGTTCGGCCTCAACGCCGACGGCTCGATCACCAGCTCCACCTCGGTCGAGGGCATGGGCATGCTGTGGTTCCCGAAGCGGAAGTACGGCGACTTCTCGCTGAAGCTGCAGTGGCGGGACGACGCTCCGGGCAACGGCAACGCCAACGGTGGTGTCTTCGCGCGCTTCCCGCAGGTCCACGACCACCCGGAGGAGTCACGCCCGGAGTGGGTCGCCATCAAGTACGGGCACGAGTTGCAGATCAACGACCGCCCGGACGGCGACATGTACAAGACGGGCTCGGTCTACGGCTTCGACCGCGTGGGCCTCGCCGGCGCCCACGTCACCCCCAAGGGCACGTGGAACGACTACGAGATCAAGGTGGTGGACCGGCACTACTCGATCTACCGCAACGGCGTCCTGATCAACGAGTTCGACAACACCGGCGGCCAGGACTTCACACCGCCGCGCGGCGACGACCCCGGCACCGACGGCCGCCGCTACGCGTCCGGTTACCTGGGCCTCCAGGTCCACAGCGTCTCGGACGTGGTGTCGTACCGCGACGTCCGGGTCAAGGAGCTGTAGCCCGACCCCGGCCCGCACCACGCGGCGCCCTCACCCTTTCGGGGGTGGGGGCGCCGCCTGCGTCAGTCCTCGTGCCTCGCCCTGCTCGGCTGCACCCGTTTCGGCTCGCCCGGCATCTTCGGGTACTCCGGCGGGTACGGCAGGTCGCCGAGGCCGTGGTCTCGTTCGTCCTGGTTGGCCAGGTCGAGCAGGGCGTCGAGGGAGTGCGCCCGGTCGTCCATGGCGGCGTGCACGTCGCCGACCTCCGCGAAGCGGACCGGCATCGTCGCGAGGTCGAAGTCCTCCGGTACGGCGTCGTCGACCTCGTCCCAGCGCAGCGGGGCCGAGACGGGGGCGTGCGGGCGGGCCCGTACCGAGTAGGCGGAGGCGATCGTGCGGTCCCTCGCGGTCTGGTTGTAGTCCACGAAGATCTTGGAGCCGCGCTCCTCCTTCCACCACGCCGTGGTCACCGCGTCCGGCATCCGCCGCTCCAGCTCCCGGCCGCAGGCGATCGCGGCCCGGCGCACCTGGGTGAAGGTCCAGCGCGGCTCGATCGGCACGAAGACGTGCATGCCACGGCCGCCGGACGTCTTGGGCCAGCCCACGAGGCCGCCGAACTCGTCGAGTAGCGCACGGAGTTCGTGCGCGGCCCGCACCGCGTCGGCGTAGTCCGTGCCGGGCTGCGGGTCGAGGTCGATGCGGAGCTCGTCGGGGTGGTCGATGTCGTCGCGCCGCACGGGCCAGGGGTGGAAGGTGAGGGTGTTGTACTGCGCGGCCCAGATGACCGCGGCCACCTCGGTGGGGCACATCTCGTCGGCGGTGCGGCCGCTGGGGAAGGTGATGGTGGCGGTGGGGATCCAGTCGGGGTGGTTCTTCGGGGCGCGCTTCTGGTAGAAGAACTCGCCGGCCGCCCCGTCCGGGTAGCGCTGCAGCGTGGTGGGGCGGTTCCGGAGCGCCCGCAGGATGCCGGGGCCGACGGCCACGAAGTACTCGGCGAGGTCCCGCTTGGTGAACCCACGCTCGGGAAAGACGACCCGGTCGGGGCTGGAGAGGCGCACCTCCCGCTCCCCCGTGTCGATCTGCACGGCCGCGCTCTTGCCGTTGGCTGCACCCATGCGAGCCACGCTAAGCGGGTTGCGCGGGTCGCGCATGACGGGTGCGGACCGGCCGGCCGGTCCTCACCCGGCCGGCCCACGGGATCGGACCGTCAGGAGTACGGGGCAGGGGTGAAGGGCAGGTGGCGTTTCCCCTTCGGCCCGCAGGGCTGCCCTGACGACCCTGGTGCGCGTGCCGCCCGCCCCGGTATGCAGGAGGCAGCAGCACTCCGCCCGCCAGATGAGGACCACGTGCACGACCACAACAGGACGACGACCGGCTCCGACACGGGCCGCGCGCCCGCCCGGAAGTCGGCCGCCAACGAGGTGCGGGCGGTTCCGCGCACCCTCGCGGAACTCCAGGCGGTCGCCGGGAACGACGCCGTGGTGCAGATGCTGCGCCGGGCGGGACACCCGGCGGAGCAGCACTCCGCGGAGCAGCACGCCGCGGAGCAGCACCAGCACGGTGCGGGCTGCGGGCACGAGCAGCCCGAGGTGCAGCGCTCCGCCGTCCACCAGGTTCTGCGCGCCCCCGGGCGCCCGTTGGACGAGGCCACCCGCGCCGACATGGAGAGCCGGCTCGGTGCGGACTTCTCCGACGTACGGATCCACCACGACACGGCGGCCCGGTCCTCCGCGGCCGAGGTGGGGGCGCGGGCCTACACCTCGGGCAGTCATGTCGTCGTGGGCGAGGGCGGCGCGGACCGGCACACCCTGGCCCACGAGCTCGTCCACGTGATCCAGCAGCGCCGGGGCCCCGTCGCGGGCACCGACACCGGCACCGGGCTGAAGGTCTCGGACCCCGCCGACCGGTTCGAGCGGGAGGCCGAGTCCACCGCCCGGCGCGCGCTGGCGGGACACACGGCCCACACACGGGCCGGGGCGGCGGGGCCGGTGGCCGAGACGGCGGCGGGAACCGGTGAGCCGGCCGCCGTCCAGCGGATCGTCAAGGTCACGCCGGGCATGTACATGCGCGGCATGGAGGCCACCGAACAGACGCTCACCGCAGGCCAGTTCATGCGGTATCTGGCCATCGCGGTGCAGGACGAGGTGAACCGCGCCCAGAAGATCGACCCGGGCGCCACGTTCGAGACGGACCTCAAGGAGATCAAGCGCGCCCTCAAGGCCACGGCACCCGACATCCCGGCGGCACTGCGGTCGACCACCGCGCTCGTCCGGGCGGTGAACACCTTCCTGGAGGAGCAGCAGACCTACGTCTCCGACCACAACCCGCCGGACCACGAGGACGGCCCCGGCGCCATGGTGACGGTGCCGAACGCGGAGACCCGGTACGCGACGGAGCCGGACACCGAAGAGACCGGCTACTACCACTCGTCCCTCTCCGGGAAGACGGAACCGTACTGGGGTGACGACGACACGATGCGCGAGAAGACGGGCCGTTCACTCGGCCCGGTCGTCGGCTCGGCCCCGCAGGAGCAGCCGAGGCTCCAGAACCACGCGCGGGGCGGCGCGAACCTGCCGCTGACGCGGCTCACGCTGAAGCAGGCCGTCGACATGCTGCCGCGCCCGCTGCTCAACCTCATCTTCGACGTGCGCTACCAGTTGGAGACGCCGGACGCGGGTGAGCGGCAGCCCGTCATCGACGAGCGGACCGAGGCACAGAAGGGCGTCCGCGACAAGAGCCCCAACCAGCCGGGCACGCTGCGCAGTTGGCACCAGGACGACTACGGCAGGCTGCCGGACAACGGTTTCGACGCCGCATCCGTCCCCGCACACGCCACGGGCCTGCACGCCCACTACACCGCCCACTCGCAGTCCGGCGCGGGCTCCTCGGTCCAGAACGCGGCGACCGCGCCCCGCGGCTTCGCCGAGTACACCGGTACGGGAAGCGACTGGGAGCACAACGTCAAGGTGGTCCTCGACTACATCAACAAGCGCGTCTTCCTCACCCTGACGCACTACCAGTACTGGGCGTTGATCCCGCCCGAGCGAGGCGGCGGAGCGTACACGTTCTGGCAGGGGCCGGGCCAGGACCTGGGGGCGGCCCAGGCGGAGCTGAACCAGCAGCCGCGCGGCACGTCCGGGATCATGATGAGCCCCTGGCTGGAGATCGCCATGTCCTGACCCGGTTCCCTCCGCTACGCGCGCAGCGTTCCGGCGAGGAGCGGGAGCAGCCGCTCCCAGTGGCGCCGCAGCCCGTCGGGGTCGAACGCGTCCGTGTCGGCCATGGTGAACCCGTGGACGGTACCGGGGTAGATCTCCGAGGTGCCGTGGGCCTTCGCGGCGTCCAGGGAGCCGTTCAGCTCGGCCAGCGCCTCGGGGGTCAGATCGCTCGCGGCGTGGCCGAAATGGAACTGCGCGGTGATCCGGGCGAGGCTGTCGGGCCCGTCCGCTCCTACCGGGGCGTGGAACGCGGCGAGGGCGGCGACCCGGTCGGGGTGGGCCGCGGCGGTGCGCGTCGCCAACAGGCCGCCTATGCAGTATCCGGTCACCGCGACCGGCCCCGCGGCGACCTCGGGGCGGCCGGCGAGGAACTCCAGGTAGGCCTCGGCGTCCCGGCGTACCCGGTCGGCGGTGTGCTCCTCGATGAGCGGCATCACCTGGGCCAGGAGCGCGGTCCTCGCCTGCTCTCCGATGTGCTCGGGAAGGTCGAACAGCGGGACCGGTCCGGTCCGGTAGAAGATGTGCGGGACGAGCACGTAGTACCCGTGCCCGGCCAGTTCCTCGGCCATCTCCCGCAGGACGGGCCGGATGCCGAAGGCGTCCGGGTACATCAGCACCGCGGGGTGCCGTCCGCCCTCGTCGGGGAAGGCGGCCAGGGCCTCGGCGCGGCCGTCGGGTGCGGGGATCTGCAGCATGGTGGTGGGCATGAACGCTCCGTCGTGGTTGAGGGGCTGAGCCTGTGATCAACGACGACGGAGGCGGCGGAGCCCGCGCCAGGCCCCACGTCGCCCGCCCCGACGGCAGGACCCGTCCCGACGACAGGACCGCGCCTGCCCGTACGGCACTCAGCGGAGCGCCGGGGAGCCGTTCCGTGTGTGGCGTGACGCCGTCCCGGTCTTCATGGCCGCACAGCCTAACCGACCGGTCTGTCCGTACGGCCGCCGGCGGTCTGTTCGTGTGGCCGCCGGTGGTCCGTCCGTCTCCCCGTACGAGCAGTACGAGCCCCCGCGCTCCCCCGCACCGGCTCCGAACAGGCGGAACGTATGGACCCCTCCTAGATTTGGACCATGGATCTGCCGGTCATGCCGCCCGTGAAGCCCATGCTCGCCAAGCCCGTGGCGAAGATTCCGCCGGGCATGCAGTACGAGGCCAAGTGGGACGGGTTCCGTGCGATCGTCTTCCGCGACGGCGACGAGGTCGAGATCGGCAGCCGGACCGGAAAGCCGCTGACCCGGTACTTCCCCGAGCTGGTGACGGCCCTGCGCGAGCGCCTGCCGGAGCGGTGTGTGGTGGACGGCGAGATCGTGATCGTCCGGGACGGCCACCTCGACTTCGACGCGCTCACGGAACGCATCCACCCCGCCGCCTCCCGCGTGACCCTCCTGGCCGAACGCACCCCCGCCTCCTTCGTGGCCTTCGACCTCCTCGCCCTCGCCGACCAGGCGCTCCTCACCACCGGCCTCGCCGAGCGACGCGCCCTCCTCGTGAAGGCGCTGTCCGGGGTCACGCCACCCGTCCACCTGGCGCCGGCGACCACGGACCCGGCGACGGCACAGGTGTGGTTCGAGCAGTTCGAGGGGGCGGGCCTGGACGGCGTCATCGCCAAGCCGCTCGACCTGGCGTACCGGCAGAACGAACGCCTCATGTACAAGATCAAGCACGAGCGGACGGCGGACTGCGTCGTCGCGGGCTACCGGTTCCACAAGAGCGGCCCCGTCGTCGGCTCCCTGCTGCTCGGGCTGTACGACGACGAGGGCGCCCTGCAGCACGTCGGCGTCTGCGCGGCGTTCCCGATGAAGCGCCGCGCCGAGCTCGTCGAGGAGCTGGAGCCGCTGCGGATGGAGTCGGCGGCCGGGCATCCGTGGGCGGCCTGGACCGACGAGAGCGCCCACGAGACGTCCCGGATGCCCGGCGCTCCCAGCCGCTGGTCGGGCAAGAAGGACCTCTCCTGGCTGCCGCTGCGCCCTGAGCGGGTCTGCGAGGTGGCGTACGACCACATGGAGGGCGGGCGACGGTTCCGCCACACGGCCGCGTTCCGCCGGTGGCGCGCCGACCGGGCCCCGGAGAGCTGCACGTACGCCCAGCTGGAGCAGCCGGTGCGGCACGCCCTCGACGACGTCTTCGGCACCCCCGGCTGACCGGCGCCACCCACCTCCCGCGCAGCCCGGCCGACCGCCGGCACCCCTCACCGTCGCGCCCCCGCATTCATCCCCCGCGCACCCGCGACCACCGCAATCACGCCAATGTGCGATCAGGTCCCCCCGTACCTTCCACCCCATCCGCCGTGACCGTAGGCTCCTGCGCCTGACACCACAGTTACCGACGGTAATGGGGGCTGGGCATGGGGCGGTACGTGGGGCGCGAGGGCGCCGGAGGCGCGGGCACCGAAGGCGTGGGCGCCGAAGGCAGCACCCGACGGGAATTCGTCGCGGGGGCCGCCGCCGTGGGCGGGGCCGCCGCGCTCGGCGTGGGCGTGGGCGCGTCCCCCGCCGCGGCGGCCACCCCGACGGCGCCGCGGGCCAAGCCGTCCGTGGCCGTGCTCGGCGGCGGCGTCGCGGGACTGACCGCCGCCCACGAGCTGGCCGAGCGCGGGTTCGCGGTCACGGTCTACGAACGCCGGGCGCTCGGCGGCAAGGCCCGCAGCATGGACGTGCCGGACAGCGCGAAGGGCAACCGCAAGCCGCTCCCCGGCGAGCACGGTTTCCGCTTCATCCCCGGCATCTACCACAACCTCCCGGACACGATGCGCCGCATCCCCTTCCCCGGGAACGCGCACGGCGTGTGGGACAACCTGGTCGCGCCCCGCGAGATGTCGTTCGCGCGCACCGGCCGCGAGGACCTCCGGATGCCGATCCCCTGGCCGGGCAGCGACCCGGAGAGACTCACCCTCGACGACATCCGGCGGGCGCTCGGCGCGCTGCTCGACACCGCGTTCAACCTGCCGGCCCATGAGGCCGCGTACTTCGTGAACCGCGCGCTGGTCTTCCTGACCAGCTGTGACGAACGCAGGGAAGACGACTGGGAGTCCACGCCCTGGTGGGAGTTCACCCGGGCCGAGCGGATGTCCAAGGACTACCAGCGCATCCTCGTCATCGGCGTCACCCGCAACATCGTGGCGACCAAGGCCGAGGAGGCCAGCACCCGCACGGTCGGCACGCTCGGCGAGGCGTTCGTCCTCAACGCGCTCGGCCAGGGCGCGGACGGCCCGCCCGACCGGATCCTCAACGCGCCGACCAACGAGGCGTGGATCGACCCGTGGATCACCCATCTCACCTCCCTGGGCGTCGAGTTCCGCATTGGCTGGACCGTCCGCGAGCTGGGATTCGCCGGTGGCCGCGTCACCAAGACCGTGGTGGAGGACCCGGACGGCGTACGGCGCGACATCACCGCCGACCACTATGTGCAGGCCATGCCGGTGGAGCACGCGCGCCGCACCTGGAGCGCCGCGATGAAGGCGGCCGACCCCCAACTGGCGCGCTGCGACGAGCTGCAGACGGACTGGATGACGGGCATCCAGTTCTATCTGACGGAGCGTCCGCCCGTGGTACGCGGCCACTTCAACCTCATCGACTCGCCCTGGTCGCTGACCGGCATCGCGCAGGCGGCGCACTGGCCGGAGCGCGACTTCCCGGCGGACTACGGCGACGGCGTCGCGGTCGACTGCCTCTCGGTGGACATATCCGAGTGGGACAGACCGGGGATCCTGTACGGCAAGACGGCCAAGCAGTGCACCCGCGACGAGGTCGCCAAGGAGGTGTGGGCGCAGCTCAAGGCCGCCCTCAACGACACCGGAAGGACCGTCCTGAGCGACGGCAAGCTGCACGCGTGGTTCCTGGACCCCGGCGTCTCCGGACTCGGCACGCCGAACCCGACGAACGAGGACCAGCTCCTCATCCACCCGGTGGGCACGTTCCACAACCGCCCGTCGGCCGCCACGAAGATCCCGAACCTCTTCCTGGCCGGCGACTACGTCTCCGTGGACATCGACCTCGCGACGATGGAGGGCGCCAACGCCGCGGCCCGCCAGGCGGTCAACGCCCTTCTCCAGCAAGCGGGTTCGGACCAGAAGCCGTGCACGGTGACGCCGCTGTACCGGGTCCCGGAGATCGAGGTCCTCAAGCGCCACGACCGCACCCGCTACCGGCTCGGCCTGCCGAACGCCCTCGATCTGGGCTGACGGAACGGGCTGCGACCGTACGCGATCGGGGTAGGACTCCCGCATGAAGCGGCGAGCAAGAACGCGGACACCAGTGCGCACCGGGGCGGCGGTGGCGCTCGCGGTCGCCGCCCTGACGTCCGGCTGCACGATCGAACCCTCCGGGGCGGACGGCAGCCCGCCTGCGGGCTCGGGCCGGGGCGGCGTACTCGCCGTGAAGATCGACAACGTCGGCCCGGCGCGCCCGCAGACCGGCCTCGACGCCGCGGACGTCGTGTACGCCGAGCAGGTGGAGGCGGGGCTCAGCCGGCTCATGGCGGTCTACGCGTCCCGGCTGCCGTCCGCCGTGGGCCCGGTGCGCAGCGCGCGCGAGACCGACCTGGAACTGCTGCGCCAGTTCGACCGGCCCGTGCTCGCGTTCTCCGGTGCGCAGTCCAAGCTGCTCCCCCTCATCGCGGGCGCGCCGGTGCGGGCGCTGCCACCCGGCAAGGCGCCCGGCAACGCCTACTACCGGGGCGCCGACCGGCCCGCGCCGCACAACCTCTTCGTCCGTCCGCGCGCCCTGAAGGCCCACCCGCAGGCGGGCGCGCTGGCCGCCACCGGCTTCCGGTTCGGACCGCGTCCACGGGGTGGCACTCCGCAGGCCCACCGCACGGTCCGCTTCCCGGCCGCCAGTTTCACCTTCGACTGGGTGGAGTACGAGGGACGTTGGCGCGTCACGATGGACGGGCGGCGGGCCCGTACCTCCGCCGGCAAGGAGCTGGCCCCGACGACGGTCGTCGTGCAGTACGTGAAGGTGCGGCCGTCCCGCTTCCACGACCGCGCGGGCAGCGTCTCGCCGTTCACGGAGACCGTCGGGCAGGGCTCCGCGACGGTACTCCGGGACGGCCGCGCCTACCGCGCGCACTGGAACCGCGCATCGGCCCGCTCGGGCACCGACTTCACCACACCCACCGGCACCCCGCTCCCCTTCGCCAAGGGACAGGTCTGGGTGGTGTTCGCGAAGGCTTGAGCCCGTCAGTCCCCCACGGCGGCCGTCGGCGTCGCCGGATTGCGCAGGTCCTCCGCCGCGTCCGCGACCCGTTGGATCAGGTCGAGGAAGACGGACCGCTCCGCGGTGGAGAGGGGTGCGAGGAGGACCTGGTTCATCCGGGCCGTGCGCACGGTCAGGCGGCGGTGCGTGCGCAGCCCCTCGTCCGTGAGGTGCAGCAGGAAGCGGCGGCCGTCGCGCGCGTCGCGCACCTTGTCGAGCAGATCGCGCCGGATCAGACGCGCGACGACCTCGGCGATCGTGGACCGGTCGAGGCCCACCCGCTCGCCCACGGTGCGCTGGTCGAGGCCGGGTTCGGCGACGAGGGCGTTGAGGACGGCGTACTGCGGGGAGGTGATCTCCTCGGACACCATCGCGTTCCACAGCAGGTGGTGCGCCTGCTGCAACCGCCGGGCCAGGTGCCCGGGGTGGGTGGCAAGGTCCACCGCGGCCATGGGGGTCTCCGCTCATCGATGCGTCCCGCATTTTTGTGAGTGCACTGAACAATACCTGGGTCATTCGTCGAACAGCGTCTGTCTTGTCAGGGAGTTGGCTGCGACCTATCCTCGGCCAAATAGTCAGTGCCCTGAGCAGTTTGCGGGGGCGACATGACGAGAGGGGGCGCACGGATGGACAAGGTGGTGGCCACGGCCGCCGACGCGGTGGCCGATGTCCGGGACGGGGCGTCGGTGGCCGTCGGCGGCTTCGGCCTGAGCGGCGTGCCGAACGAGCTGATACGCGCGCTGCACCGGGCCGGGGTGACGGGCCTGGAGATCGTGTCCAACAACTGCGGCGCGCTGGACTCGGGTCTCGCCGTGCTCCTCGCGGCCGGCCGCATCGCCCGGGTGACCGGGTCCTACATCGGCGCCAACAAGGAGTTCGCCCGGCAGTACCTGGGCGGGGAGCTGGAGGTCGAGATGATCCCGCAGGGCACACTCGCCGAGCGGCTGCGGGCCGGCGGCGCGGGCATCCCCGCCTTCTACACCCCGGCCGGGGTGGGCACCCAGGTCGCCGACGGCGGACTGCCCTGGCGTTACGACGGCGAGGGTGGGGTCGCCCTGGCGTCGCCGGCCAAGGAGGTACGGGAGTTCGACGGCACCCCGCACGTCCTGGAGCACGGCATCCGCACCGACTACGCACTGGTGCGCGCCGCCCAGGGCGACCGGCACGGCAACCTCGTCTTCGCCCGCTCCGCCCGCAACTTCAACCCGCTCGCCGCGATGGCCGGGCGGGTGACCGTCGCGGAGGTGGAGGAGCTGGTGGAGCCGGGCGAGATCGACCCGGACGCGGTGCATCTGCCGGGCATCTTCGTGCAGCGGGTGGTGGCCCTCACCCCCGAACAGGCCGCCGACAAGGGCATCGAGCGGCGCACGGTCACCGGGACCACGACGCCCGGCACGGGCCCTGCCACGAAGTCGGGGGCGGTGAGCGGCTGATGGCCTGGACCCGGGACGAGATGGCCGCCCGCGCCGCGCGGGAGCTCCGCGACGGCCAGTACGTGAACCTGGGCATCGGTCTGCCCACGCTGATCCCCAACCACCTGCCGCCGGACGTGGAAGTGGTCCTGGAGTCGGAGAACGGCATCCTCGGCGTGGGCCCCTACCCCACGGAGGCGGAGGTCGACCCCGACCTGATCAACGCGGGCAAGGAGACCGTGACCGTGCTGCCCGGCGCCTCCTTCTTCGACTCGGCGCTCTCCTTCGGGATGATCCGCGGCGGCCACATCGACGTCGCCGTCCTGGGCGCGATGCAGGTCTCCGCGCGCGGGGACCTCGCCAACTGGGCCGTCCCCGGCAAGATGATCACCGGGATCGGCGGCGCGATGGACCTCGTGCACGGAGCGCGGACGGTCCTCGTCGTCATGACGCACACCGCGAAGGACGGCTCTCCCAAGATCCTCGAGGAGTGCGCGCTGCCGCTGACCGGCCGGGGCTGCGTCGACCGGATCATCACCGACCTCGGCGTCCTGGAGGTGACCGGCCACGGCCTGGTGCTGGTCGAGACGGCGCCGGGCGTCACCGCCGCCGAGATCACCGCCAGGACGGCGGCGAAGGTCCACGTCCCGGCGGGGTACTCGCCGGGACACGCGTAGGAAACCCGCGTAGGAAACCCACGTAGGGAACCCGCGCAGGAAACCCGGCCTGACCGACTCCTCCGAGGTTCGAACGGAGCCCGAAGACATGCCCCTCAGCACCGAACCGCCCGCCACCGACCCGCTGCCCGACGGACTCACCCAGGACGCGATCGACGCCGAGGTCGCGAAGGCGCAGGCCGCGGCGGCCGGCGGACACCATCCGCCGCGCGACTACCCCCCGTACCGCAGCAGCCACCTGCGTCATCCCAAGCGACCGCTCATGCCGTTGCGCGATCCGGAGGCGGTGGAGCTGACCGGGCCCGCGTTCGGCGTCACCGACGTCACCGCCCTGGACAGCGATCTGACCAGCCGGCATCCGGGCGAGCCGCTCGGCGAGCGCATCACCGTGACCGGCCGGGTCCTGGACCGCCGGGGGCGTCCCGTGCGCGGCCAGTTGGTGGAGCTGTGGCAGGCCAACGCCTCGGGCCGGTACGCCCACCAGGTGGACCGGCACCCGGCGCCCCTGGACCCCAACTTCACCGGTTTCGGCCGCTGTCTGACCGACGACGACGGCACGTACCACTTCACCACCATCAAGCCGGGCGCCTACCCGTGGCGCAACCACGTCAACGCCTGGCGCCCCGCGCACCTGCACTTCTCGCTCTTCGGCACGGCGTTCACCCAACGTCTGGTGACGCAGATGTACTTCCCCGGCGACCCGCTCTTCCCGTACGACCCGGTGCTGCGCTCGGTGACCGACGAGGCCGCGCGGCAGCGGCTCGTCTGTGCCTACGACCACACCCTGTCCGTTCCCGAGCGGTCGCTCGGCCACCGCTGGGACATCGTCCTGGACGGCCCGTCCGCGACGCTCTTCGAGGAGGACGAGCAGCACTGATGCCTTCCACTCCGACGCCCCCGCGCCCGAGGCCCGCTCCGCCCGGCGCCACGGACTCCCCCACGCCCGTATCCACGTACGCCCCCACGCCTTCCCAGACCGTCGGCCCCTTCTACGGGTACGCGCTGCCCTTCCCGCGCGGCGGCGAGGTGGCCCCGGCCGGACACCCGGAGACGATCACCCTGCACGGGTACGTGTTCGACGGCGCCGGGCAGCCCGTTCCCGACGCCCTGATAGAGACCTGGCAGCCCGCGCCCGACGGTTCGCGCGCGGGGGTGCCGGGGTCGCTGCGGCAGGATCCCGTGACGGGACGGGTCGTGGGGCGCGACGGGGTCGGGTTCACCGGATTCGGCCGGGTCCCGACCGACGCGGACGGCCACTGGGCCGTGCGGACGCTGCCGCCGGGCGGCGTCTCGTACATCTCGATCGCGGTCTTCGCGCGCGGGCTGCTCCACCACCTGTACACACGCGCGTACTTGGTGGACGAACCCGGCGACGCGCTGCTCGGCTCCCTGGATCCGGAGCGGCGTGCCACGCTGCTCGCCCGGGGCGAGGCCTCGCACACCTACCGGTTCGACATCCGTCTGCAGGGCGCGCGGGAGACGGTCTTCCTGGAATTCCCCGCGGAGCCCTCGTGAGCGGCCTGTTCGCGCCGGGCTCGGCCGGGTCCCCGGCCGAGGACGCCACCTCCGACCAGGCCTTCCTCGCGGCGATGCTGGAGGCGGAGGCCGCGCTGACCCGCGCGCAGGCCGCGCTGGGCATGGCCCCGCCGGAGGCGGCGACGGCGGTGACGGCGGCCGCCGCGGACCCCGGCAGGTTCGACGCCCGGGAGATCGCGCTGCGCGCGCGGGAGGGCGGGAATCCGGTGATCCCGCTGGTGGCGCGGCTGACGGCGGCCGTGCCCGACGGGGCGGCCCCCTATGTCCACCGGGGCGCGACGAGCCAGGACATCCTGGACACGGCCCTGATGCTGCTCGCCGCCCGGACGTCCGACCTGATCCTCGCCGATCTGGCGCGTACGGAACGGGCGTTGGCCCGGCTCGCCGCCGCGCACCGGGACACCGCGATGCCGGGCCGCACGCTCACCCAGCACGCGGTGCCGACGACGTTCGGCCTGAAGGCGGCGGGCTGGCGCTCGCTGGTCCTCGACGCGCGGGACCGGATGGCGGGTGTCCGGGGTGATCTTCCGGCGCAACTGGGCGGAGCGGCGGGGACGTTGGCGGCGTTCGGGGAGTACGGGGCCGGTGGTGGAGTCTCCCGCTCTGAGGGCGAGACCGAGCCACCGGAAGCGGGACGGGAACCGCCCGGCCAGTCCTTGGTCGCGGCCTTCGCCCGCCAACTCGGCCTGCGCGAGCCCGTGTTGCCCTGGCATACCCTTCGTACCCCGGTCGCCGATCTCGCCGCCGCCCTGGCCTTCACCGCCGGCGCCCTCGGCAAAGCGGCGGCCGACGTGCTCACGCTCTCCCGCACCGAGATCGCCGAGGTCTCCGAGGGCGCGGGCGGCGGGTCGTCCGCCATGCCGCACAAGGCCAACCCCGTCCGCGCGACGCTGATCACGGCGGCCGCCCGCCGTGCGCCGGGCCTCGCGGCGACCCTCTACGGTTCGCTGGCCGCCGAGGACGAGCGGCCCGCGGGCGCCTGGCACGCCGAGTGGGAGCCGCTGCGCGACCTGCTGCGGCTGACCGGCGGGGCGGCGCGGGACGCGGCGGAGCTCGCCGAGGGACTGCGCGTACACCCGGCGGCGATGCACGAACACCTGGGCCTCACCGGCGGGTTGATCGTCTCCGAGCGGTTGTCGGCCACACTCGCCCCGCTGCTCGGAAGGGCCCGCGCGAAGGAGGCGCTGACCTCGGCGGCCCGGCGCACCCGGAACGAGGGACGGACGCTCGCTGCGGTGCTCGCGGAGATCCTCAGGGAGCTCGGCGTCGACGAGCGCACCCTGAAGGACATCGACCTCACCGAGCTCACCGACCCCACCCATTACACCGGCGCCGCCGCCGCTCTCACCGACCGCGCCCTGGAGCGACGTTGACCACCACACCGAACGGCCGGATACCGCACCACAGCGTCGAGGGCGCCGCCACCGCTCCCCCGCTCCTCCTCGGCCCGTCGCTCGGCACCTCCACCGCGCTGTGGGACGCCGCCGCGCCCGAACTCGCCACCACCCACCGGGTCGTACGCTGGGACCTGCCCGGCCACGGCCACTCCCCCGCCGACCTGATCGGCCCCGGCGCGACGGTCGACGACCTCGCCGCGCTCGTCCTCACCCTCGCCGACGCGCTCGGCATCGACCGCTTCGCGTACGCGGGGGTGTCGCTCGGCGGTGCCGTCGGCCTGTGGCTCGCGGCCCGGCACCCCGACCGGGTGGCGTCCCTCGGCGTGGTCTGCTCGTCGGCCCACTTCGGTGGGGCCGAGCCGTGGCGGGAGCGGGCCGCGCTGGTGCGGCGCGAGGGACTTGCCGGGCTCGTGGAGTCGGCGCCGGACCGGTGGTTCACGCCCGGCTTCACCGTGCCCGGCCTGGTCGCGGACCTCCGGGCGGCCGACCCGGGGGCGTACGCCGCGTGCTGCGACGCGCTGGCCGCGTACGACGTGCGGGACGCGCTGGCGTCGATCGTGGCGCCCACGCTGGTCGTCGCCGGGCGCGAGGACCCCGCGACACCGCCCGCCCACGCCCGGGAGATCGCCGACGCCGTGCCGGGCGCCTCGCTCCTGGAGCTGGCCGGCGCCTCACATCTGGCGCCCGCCGAACGCCCCGACGCCGTCGCGGCGGCGCTGCACGGCCACTTCGCCGACGGGGCCCCGGCGAGCGGTACGGCCGTGCGGCGGGCCGTGCTCGGGGACGCCCACGTGGACCGCGCGCAGGCGAACACGACGCCGTTCACCGCGCGGTTCCAGGACTTCATCTCCCGCTACGCGTGGGGCGAGATCTGGACCGACCCGACGCTGGCGCGCCGCGAGCGCAGCATGATCACGCTGACCGCGCTGGTCGCCCACGGCCACCTCGACGAGCTGGCCCTGCACGTCCGCGCCGCGCGCCGCAACGGGCTGGCGCCGGAGGAGATCGGTGCGGTCCTGCTGCAGACGGCGGTCTACTGCGGGGTTCCCGCGGCCAACGCCGCGTTCGCGGTCGCGCAGCGCGTACTCGCCGAGGAGGACGCCGCCGCGGGGCCCGCGGAGTCCTAGAGCCCCGCGCGCGCCACGAAGAGGGACCTCAGGTGGGCCAGGCTGCGCTCGGCCAGCGGTCGCAGGTCCCGGGCGACGGCGCGGGCGTCGGCCGCCAGCCGGTCCGCGGCGCCGGGGCCCAGCGCCTGGGCCGCCTCCGTGGCAAAGGACGGCTCGGCGAGCCAGTCGTCCAGGAGGCCGGGGGTGACCTCCAGATGGAACTGCAGCCCCCAGGCCGCGGGCCCGGCCCGGAACGCCTGGCACTCGGTCGTGTCGGTGCGGGCGAGCACCTGGACCCCGGCGGCGGGCACGATGCGGTCGCCGTGCCAGTGGAGCACCGCGGGGGCCTCGGCCAGCGGGCCGACGACGGGGTCGTCCCGGTCCACGTCGCGCAGCGGGGCCCAGCCGATCTCCTCGCCCTGGCCGAGCTCGGCGCCGGTCCGGACGGTCAAACCCTGCGCGCGGGCGAGCAGTTGGGCGCCGAGGCACACGCCCAAGGTCGGGACGCCGGCCCGCAGCGCGTCGGCGAGCAGGTCGCGCTCCAGCTTCAGCGCCGGGTGGCCCGCCAGGTCGTCGGCGTTCATGGGGCCGCCCATCACGACGAGTCCCGCCAGGTCGGCCACGGGCGGCAGGCCGGCCGGCGAGGCGCTCGGGGGGTGGAGCAGGTTCCGGATGTCGACGTCGAGCCCGCTGCCGTCCAGCGCCTCCAGGATCAGGCCGGGCTTCTCGACCTCGACGTGCTGGAGGATCAGTACGGTACGCGGCGCGGGCATGACGGGAACTCCTCGGCGGGACGGATACGGCTTCCCACACTAACCGCAGGTCACGGGGGCTTCCGGGCTCCCCGCGAAGATGCCGGCGGGCGGCACCGGTGGACGGCACCGGTAGACGGCACCAGTGGACACCACCGCGGCCGCGCCTCCGGGCCGTCAGCGCGCCCCGTACACCGGCTGCGGCGGCTCCGCGTCGGCGAGCAGTTTCCGCGCGGCCTCCCCGGCCTCCGCCGGCGACCAACGGGCGCCCCTGTCCGCCGTCGGGCCCGGCCGCCAGCCCTCCATGACGGTGATCCGGCCGGCTTCCGCCTCGAAGACGCGGCCCGTGACCCCGGCGGAGGCGGTGGAGCCGAGCCAGACCACGAGCGGCGACACGTTCTCCGGGGCCATCGCGTCGAAGCCGCCGTCCTCGGGGGCGGCCATGGTGTCGGCGAAGGTCCGCTCGGTCATACGGGTGCGGGCGGCGGGGGCGATGGCATTGGCCCGCACTCCGTAGGAGCCGAGTTCGGCGGCCGCGACGAAGGTCAGGCCGAGAATGCCGGCCTTGGCAGCGCTGTAGTTGCCCTGCCCGACGCTGCCGAGGAGCCCCGCTCCCGAGCTGGTGTTGACCACGCACGCGTGCGGGGCGCGGCCGGCCTTCGCCTCGGCACGCCAGTGCGCGCCCGCGTACTTGAGGGGGAGGAAGTGCCCCTTGAGGTGGACGCGCATCACGGCGTCCCAGTCGTCCTCCCCGAGGTTGACGAGCATGCGGTCACGCAGGAAGCCCGCGTTGTTGACGAGGGTGTCGAGCCGCCCGTACGTGTCGAGCGCGGCCCGCACCAGCGACGCGGCGCCCTCGGACGTGGCGATGTCGCCGCCGTGCGCGACGGCGTGGCCGCCCGCCGCGCGGATCTCCTCGACCACTTCGTGGGCGGGCCCGCCGGACTCCCCCGCGCCGTCGGGGCCCACGCCGAGGTCGTTGACGACGACCCGGGCGCCTTCGGCCGCGTACGCGCGCGCGTGCGCCCGGCCGAGGCCGCGCCCCGCACCGGTGACGATCACGACCCGGCCCTCGCAGAGCCCGGACCCGTTAGCAGCTGACGTCATGACAGGACTCCTAAGGGTGTTCGTGGTTGACGGGCGCGGCGGCCAGGAACGCCGGGCGTTCGCCGCCGCCGTGCAGGCGGAGCGCGGCACCGCTGATGTACCGCGCGCGGTCGGACGCCAGGAACACGCAGGCGTCGCCGACGTCTGCGGGTTCGGCGAGGCGGCCGAGCGGGACGGTGCGGGCGACCCGTGCGACGCCGTCCTCGTAGCCGTAGTGCAGGTGGGCGCTCTCGGTGCGGGCAAGGCCGAGGACGACCGTGTTGACGCGGATGGCCGGGGCCCACTCGACCGCCATGGTGCCGGCGAGGTTCTCCAGGCCGGCCTTGGCCGCTCCGTACGCGCCGCTGCCGGGCGAGGGCCGGGTGCCGCTGACGCTGCCGATCATCGTGATGCTGCCGCCGCCCTCCTGACGGCACATCACCTCGTGGGCGGCGAGTGAGGCGTACAGCGGCGCAAGGAGGTTCAGCTCGACGATCTTGGCCTGGCGGTCCGGGGCGGTGCCGGCGAGCAGTCCGAAGGGGGTGCCGCCCGCGTTGTTCACGAGGGCGTCCACCGCGCCGTGGTCCGCGGCCACTTCGGTGAAGAAGGCGCGGGCCGCCGCCGCGTCGCGCAGGTCGAGGGGTCTGAATTCGGCGGTGGCGCCCGCCGCTTCGACGGGTTCGTCCGGTGGCCTGCGGGCGCAGACGACGACGCGGGCCCCGGCCGCGAGGAAGCTCCGGGCGATTCCGGCACCGACGCCGCGGGTGCCGCCGGTCACGACGACCACCTGTCGACCGTCAGTCATCGCTCTGTCGTGTGTCAGTCATCGCTGCTACCTTTCTAACTAACAAATGTTTGGTTGAAGGCGTGTGGTCGAAAGGTAGCGGATCCTCTGATGTCTGTCTCCACCTCCGCCCCGGACAAGGGCGTCGCCGTCGTCACCGTCGACCACCCGCCGGTCAACGCCCTTCCCGTACAGGGGTGGTACGACCTGGCGGACGCGGTGCGCGCGGCCGGGTGCGACCCCGCGATCCGCTGTGTCGTGCTGGCCGCCGAGGGCCGCGGGTTCAACGCGGGCGTGGACATCAAGGAGATGCAGCGCGACACCGGCCACACCGCGCTGATCGGCGCCAACCGCGGGTGTTTCGCGGCGTTCTCGGCGGTGTACGAGTGCGAGGTCCCCGTCGTCGCGGCGGTGCAGGGCTTCTGTCTGGGCGGCGGCATCGGCCTGGTGGGGAACGCGGACGCGATCGTGGCGAGCGAGGACGCCACCTTCGGCCTGCCCGAGCTGGACCGGGGCGCGCTCGGCGCGGCCACCCATCTGGCGCGGCTCGTGCCGCAGCACCTGATGCGCACGCTCTACTACACCTCGCGCACGGCGACGGCCGCGGCGCTGCACGCGCACGGCTCGGTGTGGCGGGTCGTCCCGCGCGAGGAACTCGCCGAGGCCGCACTGGAGCTGGCGCGGGAGATCGCCCGCAAGGACGGCACGCTGCTGCGTCTCGCGAAGGCCGCGATCAACGGCATCGACCCCGTCGACGTGCACCGCAGCTACCGCTTCGAGCAGGGTTTCACCTTCGAGGCGAACCTCAGCGGCCTGGCCGACCGCATCCGCGAGGACTTCGGCACGCGAGGAGAGTCCGGGACACACGGGGAGGGCAGGGCATGAGCGGCAGGAACGACAAGAGGATGACGCCGGACGAGATCGTGGGGCGGCTGAGGAGCGGCATGACGCTCGGCATCGGCGGCTGGGGTTCGCGCCGCAAGCCGATGGCGCTGGTGCGCGCGCTGCTGCGGTCCGATGTCACGGACCTGACCGTCGTCTCGTACGGCGGCCCGGACGTCGGTCTGCTCGCCTCGGCCGGCCGGATCCGCAAGCTGGTCACCGCCTTCGTGACCCTCGACTCGATCCCCCTGGAGCCGCACTTCCGGGCGGCACGCGAGCGTGCCGCCTTCGAACTCGTCGAGCTGGACGAGGCGATGTTCATGCAGGGGCTCACCGCGGGCGCCCAGCGGCTGCCGTTCCTGCCGATCCGCGCGGGCCTCGGCTCGGACGTCCTGCGGGTCAACCCCCGGCTGCGGACAGTCACTTCGCCGTACGAGGACGGGGAGGAGCTCGTCGCCGTACCCGCCCTGCGGATGGACGCGGCTCTGGTCCACATGAACCGCGCCGACTCCGCGGGCAACGGACAGTACCTGGGCCCCGACCCGTACTTCGACGACCTGTTCTGCGAGGCCGCCGACACCGCGTACGTCTCGTGCGAGCGCGTCGTCGGCCCCGAGGAGCTCACCGCGCACGCGGCGCCGCAGACGATGCTGGTCTCCCGGCACGCGGTGACGGGCGTGACCGAGACGCCCGGCGGGGCGCACTTCACCTCCTGCGTGCCCGACTACGGCCGCGACGAGCCCTTCCAGAAGGAGTACGCGACCGCGGCGGCGGACCCGGCGGCCTGGGACGCCTTCCGGGCCCGCTTCCTCTCCGGCGACGAGCGCGACTACCACCTGGCCGTCCGGACCTGGCACAAGGAGCAGCGATGACGTCGACCACCGCGCGGGCCGTCACCCGCGCCGAGTACTGCGTGATCGCCTGCGCGGAGGCCTGGCGCGGCGACGGCGAGATCCTCGCCTCCCCGATGGGCACGGTCCCCTCGGTCGCGGCCCGCCTCGCCCGACTCACCTTCTCCCCCGACCTGCTGCTCACGGACGGCGAGGCCCTGCTCATCGGCGACGTCCCGGCCGTCGGCGCCGCCTCGTCGGTGACCGAGGGCTGGCTGCCGTACCGCAGGCATCTGACGATGGTCATGGGCGGCCGACGGCACGTGATGATGGGCGCGAGCCAGCTCGATCGCCACGGCAACCAGAACATCTCGTGCGTCGGCGACTGGGAGCGCCCCAAGCGCCAGCTCCTGGGCGTGCGCGGCGCCCCGGTCAACACACTGAACAACCCGGTGAGTTACTGGGTGCCGAGGCACTCGACCCGGGTCTTCGTCGAGAAGGTCGACATGATCAGCGGCGTCGGGTACGACAGCGCGGCGGCGGCCGGGCCCTCCGCGGCCCGCTTCCACGACCTGCGCCGGGTCGTCTCCGATCTCGGCGTCTTCGACTTCGGGACGCCCGACCGCCGCATGCGCGTTGCCTCGCTGCACCCGGGCGTCACCCTCGACCAGGTGCGCGAAGCCACGGGGTTCGCCCTGGCCGTGCCGGACGACGTGCCGTACACCCGCGAGCCGACCGCCGAGGAGCTGCGGCTGATCCGCGAGGTGGTGGATCCGCGCGGCCTGCGCGACCGCGAGGTGCGCGCGTGACGCGAGAACCACCGGGCCCGCCGTCCGGGGCGAACCCGCTCTCCGGGACGGGCCCGCTCTCCGGAACCCCCCTCCTGGAGACGCCGCTGACCCGGCTGGTCGGCGTGCGGCATCCGATCGTGCAGACCGGCATGGGCTGGGTGGCGGGGCCCCGCCTCGTCTCGGCGACCGCCGAGGCGGGGGCGCTCGGTATCCTCGCCTCCGCCACGATGACGGTCGACCAGCTGCGCGCCGCCGTGCGCGAGGTCAAGTCCCGTACGACGGCGCCCTTCGGGGTCAATCTGCGGGCCGACGCGGGTGACGCGCGGGAACGCGTGCAGATCATCGTCGAGGAGGGCGTGCGGGTCGCGTCGTTCGCGCTCGCGCCCTCCAGGGAGCTGATCGCCGAGCTCAAGGACGCGGGCGTGGTGGTCATCCCCTCCGTCGGCGCGCGGCGGCACGCGGAGAAGGTCGCCGCGTGGGGCGCGGACGCGGTGCTCGTCCAGGGCGGCGAGGGCGGCGGCCACACCGGCGAGGTCGCCACGACCGTGCTGCTTCCCCAGGTCGTCGACGCGGTGGATCTGCCGGTGATCGCGGCGGGCGGCTTCTACGACGGGCGCGGACTGGTCGCCGCGCTCGCGTACGGGGCGGCGGGCATAGGCATGGGCACCCGCTTTTTGCTCACCTCGGACTCGACGGTGCCGGACGCGGTCAAGGCCCGCTACCTGGCGGCCTCCGTCAAGGACGTCACGGTCACCACGCGCGTGGACGGCCTCCCGCACCGGATGCTGCGCACGGAGCTGGTGGCGGACTTGGAGAGAGCGGGCCGGATCACGTCGCTGGCGCGCGCGGTGCGGCACGCGGCGGCGTTCCGGAAGATCTCCGGCATGAGCTGGCGCCGACTGGCCCGCGACGGCCTGGCGATGCGGCACGGCAAGGACCTGACGTGGAGCCAGGTCGTGCTGGCGGCGAACACCCCCATGATGCTCAAGTCGGCGATGGTGGACGGCCGCCCGGAGCTGGGCGTGATGGCCTCGGGCCAGATAGCGGGCCTCATAGCGGACCTGCCGTCGTGCGCGGAGCTGGTGGAGCGGGTGCTGGGGGAGGCGGAGGAGGTGCTGGGTCGCTTGCAGGGGGCGTGACGTGTTCTGCCGGCGGAGCGGGCCCAACGCGGGTGACGTCAGGCGGAGGGCCTGACGCGGGTGGTCTGACGCGGGTGACGTCCCCGGGCGGCCCCTGCCGCCCCCGTGGCCGCGAGGCCCTCCGCCCCCTCCTCAGCGCCTCACCAGTGGCAAGTGGTCGAGGGCCCGGTCGGCGAGGCCGTCGGCGCCGCAGGAGCGGGCCAGGGTCAGGCCCCGTTCCAGATCGGTCGCGGAGTCCGCGGCGATGCCGTACTCGACGCGGGCCACCGCGTGTTCGTACGCGCACGGCGAGGCCTCCAGGTAGCCGGCGGCCTGCCGGTACAGGGCGACGGAGCGTGGGCCGGTCTCCAGCGCCGCCGCGCACCGCAGGGCCTCGCCGATCGCGGTGTCCGTGCCGAACCGCTCGGCCTGCCTGCGGGCGTCCGCGACCAGATCCGCGGCGCGCCGGGGGTCCTCGTGGGCCAGCGCGCGGGCGAGGTCGTACGCCCACGGGGCGAGCACGGTGTTGTACTGACCGCGCGCGGTCAGCGCCTTCGCGGTCGCCTCCAGTACGTTCAGCCCCTCCTTCGCTCGTCCGAGGGCGAGCAGGAGCCTGCCGCGGACGGACGGCGCGTCCGGCACGTAGATCGTGGAGGCGGACGGCGGCGCGAAGCCGTACCGGTCGGCTACGGCACCCGCCTCCTGGACGTGGCCGCGCGCCAGGAGCGTGTCGATGAGCATGCTGGCCGCCTCCCAGTGCATCGGCAGCCCCTCACCGACGCGGTCGGCCAGCCGCAGGCTCTCGCGCAGTGAGCGCTCGGCGTCGGTCAGCCGGCCGCGCCTGCGGTACACATAGCCGAGGAAGGCGTGCGAGAGGGCGAGGTGCCCGCCGCTCCAGCCCGCGGTCTCGTAGGCGCGCACGGCCTCGGTGAACAGGCTCTCCGCGCGGTCGAGCCGGTCGGAGAAGGCGTACGAACCGCCGAGCATCAGCCGGAGTTCGAAGCTCCACTCGGGGTCGGTCCAGCCGAGCCCGGGCGCGAGGCGGCCGTTGACGAGGGCGCGGTCGCAGAGCTCGACGACGAGTTCGGCGCTCTCTCCGCGGGTCATGGCGTCGAAGGCGCGCAGGATCAGCAGGGCGCGCTCGGAGTTGTCGCGGCCCCGGAGCGGGCCGGCGAGCGCGGCGAGCCGCCGCGACCGTCCCGGAGAGTCCTCCTCGTCCGCGTGGATGCCCTCCCACATGTAGTGCACGGCCTGCAGCCGCAGCCGCGCGGGCCCCTCGTCGAGCCGCCCCGCCTCCTCGGCGATGACGCGCAGGCCGTCGTCGAGCTGGTCGTTGTGGACCAGGGCCTGGGAGAGGCGGCAGACCGCGTCGACCCGCAGCTCCTGGTCGAGGCCGGGCATGGAGAGCGCCTCGCGCAGATGGCCGATGGTGGTGACGGGCGAGGTGAGCAGGGTGGCGCAGCCCAGTTCGTAGCGCACGCGCGCGTGGATCTCGGGCAGCGGGGGTTCGGCGAGGGCGCGCTCCAGGCACCGGCGGGCCGCGTCGGGCGCGCCGACGGCCAGATGTTCGGCGGCGGCCCGGCGCAACTGCTCCACCAGCTCGGGGTCGTCGTCGGGGTGGACCTCCAGGAGGTGCCGGGAGGCGGCCGCGGCGCCACGGCCGTCGTGGGCGACGACGGAGGCGGCCTGGCCGTGCATCGCGGTGCGGGTGGCGGCCGGGATGGAGCGGTAGACCGTGGTGGCGATCAGCGGGTGGACGAACTCCATGCCGTCGTCGCCGTCGATCAGGATGCGCGCGGTGCACAGGCGCTCCGCGCACCGCTCGGCCTTCTCCGTGGTCATGCCGGCGAGCGAGGCGGCCAGTTCGACGGAGATGGCGCTGCCGAGGATGGCGGCGGCCCAGGCGAACCGGGTGGCGTCGGTGCCGAGACCTTCGAGGCGGGCGACGAGACCGCGGCCGCGGGCGGTGCGGTTGAGGGCGCGCAGCTCGTCGGCGGAGCTCTCCACCGGGTCGAGTTCGCTGTCCTGCACCTTGGCGAGGAGCTCCACGGATTCGTACGGATTGCCGCCGGTGACGGCCCAGACCTCGCGGCAGAACGGGGAGTCGGCGTGCTCGCCGAGCGTGGCGCGGGTCAGGCCCGCGGCGGCGTCCGGGGTGAGGGCGCGCAGGGTGGTGAACGAGCGGGCCTTGGCGGTGACGGCGGCCAGGTGGCGGGCGCTCTCGCCGGCGGCCTCGCCGGGCCTGCGGGCGATCACGACGAGTACGGGCAGTTCGTCCAGGCGCTGGGCGAACGTGGCGAGCCAGTGCAGGGTCTCCTGGTCGGCCCAGTGCGCGTCGTCGATGAGCAGGACGAGCGGCCAGTGCAGCCGGGCGAGCCGGGAGACGGCCTCGACGAGGCCGTCGCAGACGCCTTGCGGATCCGGCTGGCGACCGCCGGGCTCGGCTATGCCGAGGGCGGGGCCCGCGATGTCGTAGCAGTCGCCGAAGTACTCGCGGGCGTCGTCGGGGGTGAGGTGGACGAGGGCGGGCTGCAGGAGCTGGCGCACGACGTTGAAGGGGACGGAGGTGACGGTCTCGCCGCCGCGCGCCGACCAGACCGTGGCGCGGCCCTCCGCGAGGCGGCGCACCTCGGTTAGGAGCGCCGTCTTGCCGATGCCCGCCTCGCCGCTGAAGGCGATGAGTCCGCCGGCGGTCGTCGCATCGGCGCAGAGGTCCTCGACGGCCCGGGTCGCCGCGGCGAGTTCGTCGTCGCGCTCCCACAAGGGACCCCCGGCAGCTCCTCCGGGCCGTACCTGCGTCATCGCGCTACCTCCCGGGGTCGCTCAATCGACGTACAGAAGTCGAGACTAGCCGGGTCGGGGCCGTGATGGAGCGCGGTCGGCGCAGGTACTCCCGCAAGGGGTGAGGAAGAGTCCATTTCCCGGGCGGACGGCGGCCGGTCAGAGGCGTTCGATGATCGTCACGTTGGCCTGGCCGCCGCCCTCGCACATCGTCTGGAGCCCGAACCGGCCGCCGGTGCGCACCAGTTCGTGCAGGAGCGTGGTCATGAGTTTCACGCCGGTCGCGCCCAGGGGGTGGCCGAGGGCGATCGCACCGCCGTTGACGTTGACCTTCTCCGGGTCGGCGCCGGTCTCCCGCAGCCAGGCCAGGACGACCGGCGCGAACGCTTCGTTGATCTCGACGAGGTCGATGTCGCCGATGCTCATGCCGGTCTTCTTGAGGGCGTGGGCGGTGGCGGGGATCGGTGCGGAGAGCATCCGGATGGGGTCCTCGCCGCGCACGGAGAGGTGGTGGATCCGCGCGCGGGGCGTCAACCCGTGGTCCCGGACGGCCTGTTCGCTCGCGATGAGCAGCGCCGCCGCGCCGTCGGACACCTGTGAGGAGCAGGCGGCGGTGATCGTGCCGCCGTCGAGGACCGGCTTGAGACCGGCCATCTTCTCCAGGGTGGTGTCGCGCCGCGGCCCCTCGTCGGTGGTCACGCCCCGGCAGGCGGTCAGTTCGCGGTCGAAGCGGCCCTCGTCGATGGCGCGGACCGCCCGCCGGTGCGAGCGGAGCGCGAACTCCTCCATGTCACGTCGGGATATCCCCCACTTCTCGGCGATCGACTGGGCGCCGTGGAACTGGTTCACGGGACGGTCGCCGTAGCGCGCGCGCCAGCCCTCGCTGCCCGCGTAGGGGCCCTCGGTGAGGCCGAGGGGTTCGGCGGCCTGCCGGGAGGCGAAGGCGATGGGGATCATCGACATGTTCTGGGTGCCGCCGGCGACGACGAGGTCCTGGGTGCCGGAGAGCACGCCCTGCGCGGCGAAATGCACGGCCTGCTGGGACGACCCGCACTGCCGGTCGATCGTCACGCCGGGCACCTCTTCGGGCAGTCCGGCCGCCAGCCAGCTGGTGCGGGCGATGTCGCCGGCCTGCGGTCCGACCGTGTCCAGGCAGCCGAACACGACGTCCTCGACGGCGGCGGGGTCGACGCCGGTCCGCTCGACGAGTTCCTTCAGGACGTGGGCGCCCAGGTCGGCGGGGTGGACCTGGCTCAGTCCTCCCCCGCGCCTGCCGACGGGGGTGCGGACCGCTTCGACGATGTAGGCCTCGGCCATGACTGCGTACTCCTCGGTCGTGCGGCGCCGTCCGACGACGCGCCGCTCACGTACGTACGGAGATGCCGTCCAGGACCATCGACAGGTACTGACGGGCGATCTCCTCGGGGCTGTGGCCCCCGCCGGGGCGGTACCAGGACGCGGCGACCCAGACGGTGTCGCGCACGAAACGGTAGGCGAGCCGGATGTCCAGGTCGCCCCGGAAGACACCTTCCGCGACGCCGCGCTCCAGCGTGGTGAGCCAGGCCTTCTCGAAGCGCTGCTGCGAGTCCGACAGGTACTGGAAGCGCTGCTGGGCGACGAGGTGGCGGGACTCCTTCTGGTAGATCGCGACGGCGGCGCGGTGCCGGTCGATTTCCCGGAAGGACTCGGTGACGAGGGCTTCGAGCGTTTCCCGGGGGCCGAGCTGGGCCTGGAGCACGGTGTCGTACCCGTCCCAGAGCTCGGTGAGGAAGGTGCGGAGGATCTCTTCGAGCATCGACTCCTTGGAGTCGAAGTGGTAGTAGAGGCTGCCGGCGAGCATCCCCGCGGCATCGGCGATCTTGCGGACCGTGGTGGCGTTGTACCCCTGTTCGGCGAAGACGTCGGCGGCGATGGCCAGAAGTTCGCGTCGCCGCTCGGGTGACGGGCTCACCTGGGCCTTCTTCGTGGCGCCGGCGGGCTTGCGCGGTGCGGGGCCGGTCGTCTTACGCGGTGCGGGGCCTGCCGTCTTGCCCGGTGCGGGGCCGGCCGGCTTGCTGGTGCTCTCGTTCGGTTTCGACACACGGTCATTCTCCGCCTAGGCGTGCTGACTGCTGACCGAGACCGTCTCACCCGTCATGTACGAGGAGTAGTCGCCGGCCAGGAAGACGATGACGTTGGCGATCTCCCACGGTTGCGCGTACCGCCCGAACGCCTCGCGGGCGGTGAGCTCTTCGAGGAGCTCGGGCGAGGTGACCTTGGCGAGGTGGGGGTGCATGGCGAGGCTCGGCGCGACCGCGTTGATCCGTATGCCGTGCGGGGCCGCTTCGAGTGCGGCGCAGCGGGTGAGGGCCATGACGCCCGCCTTCGCCGCGGCGTAGTGCGCCTGGCCCGCCTGGGCGCGCCAGCCCAGCACCGAGGCGTTGTTGACGATCACGCCGCCCCTGCCCTCGGCCCGCAGTCGGCGCAGGGCGGCGCGCGTCGAGCGGAACGTGCCGTTCAAGGTGACGTCGATGACCTTGTCCCACTGCTCGTCGGTCATCTCGGTGAGCTCGGCGGTCCCTCCGAGGCCGGCGTTGTTCACCACGATGTCGAGGCGGCCGTGGCACCGCTCCGCCAGGTCGAACAGGGCGTCGATCTGCGCCGGATCCGTGACGTCGCACGGGGTGCCGTCGACCCGCTCCTCGCCGAACTCCGCGGCGAGCTCCGCCACCGTCTCCTTGGTCCGGCGCGCGTGGGCGTCGCCGATCACGATCCGGGCTCCCTCCTGCAGGAAGCGGCGTGCGGTGGCGCCGCCGATGCCGGCCCCGGCGGCCGCCGTGATGACGGCGGTGCGGCCCGCGAGCAGGTCGTGCGCGGGCACCTGGGCGGGTGCGTCCATGGCATCCCCGGCATCCATGAGCTGTCCCCCGATTCCGGCTCCGGGCCCTCGACTCGTCGGCTCCTCTCAGGATAATCTACCAAACACTTGTTAGGGAAGGGTGGGCCACGGATGGATCTCGACTTCACCCCCGAGGAGGGGGAGTTCAGGCGGCGGGCGCGCGACTGGCTCGCCGCGCATGTGCCGACCGCGCCACTCCCCTCCCTGGAGACGGCGGAGGGCTTCGCCGCCCACCGCGCGTGGGAGCGCACCCTCGCGGCGGAACGCTGGTCGGTGGTGTCCTGGCCCGAGGAGTACGGCGGGCAGGGCGTCGACATCGTCAAGTGGCTGGTGTTCGAGGAGGAGTACTACGCGGCGGACGCGCCGGGCCGCGTCTCGCAGAACGGCATCAACCTCCTCGCGCCCACCCTGTTCGACTTCGGCACCGAGGAGCAGCGGGCGCGGGTGCTGCCCTCCATGGCGACCGGCGAGGTCGTCTGGGCCCAAGCTTGGTCGGAACCGGAGTCGGGGTCCGACCTGGCGTCACTGCGCTCCACCGCCCGCCGTACGGACGGCGGTTGGCTGATCAGCGGGCAGAAGACCTGGTCGTCCCGGGCCGCGTTCGCCGACCGCGCGTTCGGCCTCTTCCGCAGCGGGCCGCCGGGGGGCGGCGGGGAGTCGCCGGAGGGCGCCGGGAGGCCATGGGAGGGCGGTGGGAAGCCCCAGGAGGGCGGCAGGAGGCGGCCGGCCAAGCCGCACCAGGGCCTGACCTACCTGATGTTCCCGCTCGACGCGGACGGGGTGACGGTCCGCCCCGTGGGTCGCCTGGACGGCAAGCCCGCCTTCGCCGAACTCTTCCTGGACGACGTCTTCGTGCCGGACGAGGACGTGATCGGCCAGCCGGGCCAGGGCTGGCGCATCGCCATGTCCACCACGGGCAACGAACGCGGCCTCACCCTGCGCTCCCCCGGCCGCTTCCTCGCCGCCGCGGACCGCCTGGCCCGCCAGTGGCGCACCCACGCGGACCCGGCCGACAGCGCGCTGCGCGACCGCGTCGCCGACGCCGTCATCGGCGCCCGCGCGTACGCCCTGTTCACCTGGGCCAGCGCCTCGCGGTTCCTCGCCGGCGAGACCATCGGCGCCGAGTCCAGCCTCAACAAGGTCTTCTGGTCGGAGTACGACATCGCCCTGCACGAGACGGCGCTCGATCTGCTCGGCCCGGACGGCGAGTTGACCGACGGCCCGCGCGCGGGCGGCCCCGACTGGGCGGAGGGGTACGTGTTCTCGCTCGCCGGTCCCATCTACGCGGGCACCAACGAGATCCAGCGCGACATCATCGCCGAGCGGCTGCTCGGCCTGCCGAAGGGACGCCGCTGATGCCCAAGGGGTCGCCGCTGATGCCGGAGGGACGCCGCTGATGAGGTTCCTCCTCGACGACGAGCAGCGGGAGTTCGCCCGCTCGCTGGACGCGATGCTGACGGCAGCCGACACGGTGGCGGCCACGCGCGCGTGGGGCTCCGGTGATCCCACCCTCGGACGCGCGATATGGGCGCGCCTCGCGGAGGCAGGCGTCTTCGCGCTGCCGGTGCCCGAGGAATACGAGGGGGTGGGCCCGCTGCCCGTCGAAACAGCCGTCGCCTTCGTGGAGTTGGGACGGCACGCCGTACCGGGCCCGGTCGTCGAGACGGTGGCGGCGGCCGCGCTCCTGGCGCATCTCGCCGAGGAGGGCGAGCGGGGTCCCGCCAAACGCCTGCTGCCCGCCCTGGCCGCGGGGACGGCGAGCGCGACCCTCACCCTGCCGGATGGCGGCCCCCACGCTTTGGACGCGGATACCGCGGACCTCGTCCTGGTCGTGACGGACGAGACCTTGCGGCTCGCGCCCGGGCACGCGCGCGTGCGGCGGTCCCTGGATCCCGCGCGGCGGCTCGCCGCGCCGCTGCCCGGCGGCGAGTTGCTCGCCACGGGCGCCGCGGTGGCCGCGGCCGCGCGGCACGCGACACGTTGGGCGGCGCTTGCCACCGCCGCGCAGGCGCTGGGCGTCGGCTTGGCGCTGCTCGACAGGACCGTGGCGTACGCGAAGCAGCGCACGCAGTTCGGGGTACCGATCGGATCGTTCCAGGCGGTCAAACACCGGCTGGCAGACGTCCTGGTGGGCCTGGAGTTCGCCCGGCCGCTGGTGTTCGGCGCGGCGACGACGCTGGCGCAGGCCGACGTGGCCGCGGCGAAGGTGACGGCGTCCGAGGCGGCCTACGGGGCGGCCCGCGCCGCGCTCCAACTGCACGGGGCGCTCGGGTACACGGCCGAGTTCGACCTCTCCCTGTGGCTCACGAAGGCGCGGGCTCTGCGGGGTGCGTGGGGGGACCCGGGGGTGTGGCGGGAGAGGGCACTCGCGGCGTACGAGTGAGGGGGGCGGGGTACGAGGTGGGTGGGGGGCGGCGGCTGGACGACCGGGGCGCGAGCCTCGCCGCCGCGCGTCAGCGCGAAGGCCTCACCGCCGCGCGTCAGCGCGAAGGCCTCACCGCCGCGCGCCGGACGCGAAGGCCTCGCCGACACGCATCGGACGCGGGGCCGCAAAGGCCGCGCCCGACCCGTCAGAGACGTGCCCGCGGTGCGAGGCCGCACCCCGTGCGTACAGGACACGAGGAGCACGCGGACGGGCCCTGACGCGCGCACGCGCGCAATTGAGCAATGAGCAGACGCCCGCCGCAAGACGACCCCTGGCAGGATTCCAGGAGGCGCCACGGCTGACGGCTGCGCGGCAGGGCATCGGGGGCCGCGTTCACGGTCGCGCGGAGGCGCGCCGGGCCGCACCCCACGGGTATGCGCCACAGCAGACCGTGACCGCCGACGTCCGGTCCGGAAGCCGGAAGGGCGCGAACGCACCCCACTCGCGTCGGGTGCAAGAGGCGGCGGCCTACCGCCATGCCATAGAACGGTCGCGCGACGCGGAACCGAAAACCGGCCAGGCAACCTCCCACCCCGTGCCGCTTTCCAGGAAGGCCTGCCGCCCGTGCGGCGTGGGATGCGATGATCAAGCGCAAGGGTGAGCCGACCGAGAAGGAGGCCCCACGTGCGCGTGATCGGGCTGATGTCAGGGACCTCGTACGACGCGATCGACGCGGCAGCCGCCGATCTGACCCTCGACGGGGACCGGCTGGCCCTCACTCCCCTCGGACTGATCAGCCGCGGCTACGACGAGGGGTTGCGCGCCGGTCTCGCCGCCGCGCTGCCACCCGCCGCCACCACCCTCGCCGAGGTCTGCCGGCTCGACACCCGGATCGGCCGGGCCTTCGCCGCCGCCGCGGTCGAGGCCGACCGTGACCTGTGCGAGGGGCGGGCCGAACTGGTCGCGTCGCACGGCCAGACCGTCTACCACTGGGTGGCCGACGGCCAGGTGCACGGCACCCTGCAGATCGGCAGGCCCGCCTGGATCGCCGAGGCGACGGGCCTGCCGGTGGTCGCCGACTTCCGTCCCCGGGACATCGCGGCGGGCGGCCAGGGCGCGCCCCTGGTCAGCCTGGTGGACCGGATGTGGCTGCGCGGCCGCCCCGGCGCCCCCGCCGCGCTGAACCTCGGCGGCATCGCCAACATCACGGCCGCCGACGGCACCGCCTTCGACACCGGCCCCGCCAACGCCCTGATCGACGCCGCCGTCCACGCGGCGACGGACGGGCGCCTCGCCTACGACCTGGACGGCGAGTTGGCGGCGCGCGGCGCGGTCGACGAGGGGCTGCTCTCCCGGCTCCTCGCCGAGCCGTACTACGCCCTGCCGGCGCCGAAGACGACGGGCAAGGAACTCTTCCATCTGCCGTATCTGCGTACGGCGTTGCGGGGATACGAGCAGCTGCTCACCGAGGACGTCGTGGCCACGCTCACCCGGCTCACCGCCCGCACGGTCGCCGACGCCGTCCGTTCCGTCGGCGCCTCGGAGGTGGTCGTCTCGGGCGGCGGGACACGCAATCCGGCGCTGATGGCCGCCCTGCGCGCGGAGTTGGGCGTGGGTGTCCCGCTGCGCGCCTCCGACGAGCTGGGTCTGCCCTCCGCGGCGAAGGAGGCGTACGCCTTCGCCGTCCTCGGCTTCCTGACCCTGCACGGGCTGCCGGGCACCGTCCCCGCGAGCACCGGGGCGCGGCACGCGAGCGTGCTGGGGTCGATCACCCCGGGGCGCCCGGGGACGCCGTGGCCGCGGACGGTGGACGGTGCGGGTCCCTCGCGGCTCGTCATCAACGGATACGGGGACGGGAGTTGGCCCGCGAGCTGAGCCGCATCGCGGACGCCTGGGGGAAGACGTACGGGAAAGTGGAAAACGTGCGGAGAAGCGGAAGACGTACGGAACAGCGGTAGACGTACTGAACCGGGGCAGAACGCGGGGAACCGGTTCATCACCGGGGGGACCCTCTCATCCCCCTTTCACGCGGGGCTCTTACGCTGGCGGCCATGACCCAGATGACTCCCCCAGGCTGGTACCCCGATCCCGGCCAGACCGCCGGCGGTCCTCCCACCGAGCGCTGGTGGGACGGGACCGTGTGGACGGACCAGGTGCGCGCCGCCGCGAGCACCGCGGCACACCCGACGCAGCCGGCGTTCCCCGCCTACCCGGGGCAGCCGCCCGCCCCCGCCCCGCGGCGCCGCCTGCGCATCGCGATAGCCACCGGCGTGGTCCTCGTCGTCCTCGCCGGGATAGGCGGCGGCGTCTACGCCCTGACCTCCGACGGCGACGGGGACGACGGCGTCTCCACGGCCAAGGAACCGTCGGCCGGCGGCCCGCGCGAGCCGGACTCGTCCGAGTCGCCCCGGACACCGCGGTCGCCGGACGAAGGCGGCGGACCGCAGGCGCCCGAGCAGGACCCGGGGTTCGCGAGCGACCTGGTGAACGGCGTCAAGATACCGGTCCCGGACGGTTGGAAGGGCGGGAGCACACGGTACGGCGCCGGGGTGCAGACCGACCCGATCCCCTGCCCCGGCAACACGTCGGAGCAGTGCACGCGCGGGAGCGCGTTCTCCCAGTCGGCCGAGCAGTGGAAGGTCGACGCCACGACGCCCGAGGCGGCCGCGAAGGCGGACATCGCGAAGAACGCCAAGTCGGGGTACGGCGGCAAGACCTACGGAAAGATCACCTCGCACAAGGTGCTGGCCTCGGAGCCGGTCACGGTAGCGGGGCAGAAGGGCTACCACGTCCGCTGGAAGGCGGTCACAGAGAAGAGCGACGACGGCTACGTCGAGTCGCTCGCCTTCCCCTCCCCCGCCGACACGTCGAAAATCGTCATCATCCGGATGGGCATCGACGTCAACAAGGACGCCCCCGCGCAGTCCGCGATGGACAAGATCGCCGAGGGCATCAAGGCCGGTCCGGTCGGCGGTGGCGGCGCCGGCAAGAACGTATAGGCGACGTACAGGCGACAAGAACGCACGCACGGGCGGACCCGGCAGAACCGCCGCGCCCGTGACGCAGCGGACCGGGCGGGGTTCCTCGCCGCTCAGGAGGAACCCCGTCCGGTCCGGGGGTGCGCGCCGCCCCCGTCCCCACGGTGCGGCGCGGGCAGGCCCGGGTCAGCCATCCAACAGCCCCGGGCCCACGATCAGGTGAGACCGAGTGCGGGAAGCACACAGGTCTCGACGAAACGGGTCAGATACTCCTCGTCGGCGTAGACGCCCTCCAGGATCGGCCGGGCGCGCAGCACGCCGAACAGCTGCACCGAGAGGAACTCCACCGCCGGGTGGCCCTCGACGATCTCGCCGCGCTCCACGCCGCGCCGGATGATCGCGGCCATGGCCCTGCGCTCCGGCTCGACCAGCGTCTCGCGCAGCGCCCGCTGCAGCTCCTCGTCCTGCAGGACCGCGTGGCTGAGCGCCTGGACCAGCATCGTGTCCCGCCCGGACTGCTCGCCGGCCGCCCGGGCCGCCTCCCGCAGGTCCCCGGCGAGGCTGCCGGTGTCGATGCCGGCGAACCGCACACAGCGGTTGGCGCGCAGCGCCGCGGCCACGAACTGTGGCTTGGTCTTCCACTGCCGGTAGAGCGTGGACTTGCTGCACCGGGTACGGGCGGCCACGCCCTCCATGGTCAGGGACTCATAGCCGCACGCGCGGAGCTGGTCGAGGACGGCGTCGTAGAACTCCTGCTCACGCTCGGGCGTGATCTTCGAGCGGTTCGACGTCGACGTCATGACTCTTCTCCTCGGTACGGCGGCCGACCGGCTGAATCGGCCCCTTTCGATACGCCAGTGTACCGGTACGCTTCCGTATCGGTACACTGGCGTATCGATGAGTGGGGCGATCCTCCGCTCAGCACCGCACCACCCAGTCGTCACGTAAAGGGGCCGGGGGATGGAATCCCGAACCGAGCCTGCCGAACGGGAGCCGGACATACGGGTCCGGGAGCCGGGCGCGAAAGCCGTCCGGAAGCCGGACACATCTGCCCGACCGCCCCTCGTCCGCGAGCTCCTCCTCGTCGTAGGACTCTTCCTCGTCTACAAATTCGGCAGGCAGCTCGCCAAC
Organism: Streptomyces sp. NPDC005863; assembly: GCF_042871345.1. Taxonomy (NCBI): domain Bacteria; kingdom Bacillati; phylum Actinomycetota; class Actinomycetes; order Kitasatosporales; family Streptomycetaceae; genus Streptomyces; species Streptomyces sp. NPDC005863. Next base: position 652,528 of record NZ_JBIAII010000002.1, read on the forward strand.
GGTCACACCGGCGAGGCCTTCCGCAACGCTCACCACGTCTGGGACGCCGAGCGCACGCTGCACCTGCCCGGCGAGGGCTCCGTGCAGCATGTCCTGACCGGCAGCGAGACGCTGATCCACGTCGCGAACACCTATTACGCGACCGTGCACTTCCCGGCGACCCTGCTGTTCCTGGTCTGGCTGTATCTGCGCCGCCCCCGGCACTACGTGTGGACGCGCCGGGTGCTCGCCGCGCTGACCGCGGCCGCCCTGGTGCTGCACCTCGGGTTCCCGCTCGCGCCGCCGCGCATGCTGGGCGCGGCGCACCTCGTGGACACCGCGCAGGTCTACGGGCCCTCGGTGTACTCCGCGAAGCCCGCCACCGACACCATGGCGAACCAGTTCGCGGCCATGCCCTCGCTGCACTTCGGCTGGGCCCTGATGCTCGCCGTCGGCATGATCGTCGCCACCTCGACCCGGTGGCGCTGGCTGTGGCTGCTGCACCCGCTGCTGACCCTGCTCGTGGTGGTCGGCACCGCCAACCACTACTGGCTCGACGCGCTCGTCGCGACCGCGCTGCTCGGCATCGCCCTCGCGGTGATCCGGCTGCCGCGCGCGGGCCGGTCGCGCGTGGTGCACCGCTCGACGCCGACCTCGGCCTCGGCACCGATGCCGACCCCGGCACCGGCTGTCGCGCCCGCGCCCGCCTCCCCGTCGGAACTGATCACCTCGGGGGCAGGCCGATGAGCGCCACGCTTCTCGCCGTCGCCCTCTCGCTGGTCTCCGCGGCCGCGTACGCCGCCGCCGCGGTCGCCCAGGAACGGCTCGCCTCGCGCGTCACCGAGGGCGAGAACGGCGTGCTGCGCATGCTCGGCAGCGGCGTGTGGTGGTCCTCGGTCGGGCTCAACGCGTCCGCGGCGCTGCTGCACGTGGCGGCCCTGAAGTACGGGCCGCTCACCCTGGTCCAGCCGCTCGGCGCGCTCACCCTGGTCGCGGCCGTGCCCCTCGGCGCCCGGCTCGCGGGACGCCGGGTCACGCGGCTGGAGTGGCGGGGCACCGGCCTCACCCTCATCGGGCTGGGCGCGCTGCTCCTGACCGCTTCGGGGCCCGCGCCGGACGACACGCTGACGGTGCCGGAGGCGCTGGTCGTGGCCGCGTCGACGATGGCGGTCATCGGGATCCTGTCGCGGCCCGGCGCCCGGCCGGGGCTGCGCCACGCGACCGCGTCCGGCTTCGCCTCCGGGGTCGCGTCGGCCCTCACCCAGACCGTGACGGTCGCGGTGACGGACCGCACGGGCCCGCTGTTCACCCCGCAGGTGGTGATCGTGGCGGTGCTGGTCGCGGCCTTCGCCGCCGGCGGTCTGCTGCTCTCGCAGACCGCCTACCGCGGCGGCCTCGGCGCACCGCTCGCCGTGGTCACGCTGACCAACCCGGTCGCCGCATCGGTGATCGGTGTCGCACTGCTCGGCGAACGGCTCCAGGGCGGGGCCGGCGGCATCCTCGTGGCCGTGGCGGGCGCGGCGGTGGCGGCGTACGGCGTCGTGGTCCTCACGCGGTCGCCGCGCACGCTCCCGGTCGTGGAGGAGGCCGTGCCAGAGTTCCTTCCATCGATCCCCGGCCAGTCGGCGGATTCCGCGGCGCTTCACCTGTCGCGGTCTTAGGTCGTATTCGCGACCACGGCCTCGCACTGGCCCGCCCTCGTGGCCGCGGACAAGGTGGTCACCCTCGCCTGCCTACGACCCGGTCTCCCCTGACCGGGCCCGCACCGCTCGATACGGATGCGCGCCATCACCGCCTCGAACTGGGTGCAGTCGTTGACGTTTCTGGCAGTCAGGGTGAAGCCCAGGTGCCTGCCCTCGCCGTCGCAGGCGAGGATCTTCGTGGTCAGTCCGCCGCCGGAACCGGCCGATCGCTTCGCCCGGCCGGAGCTCCCTTTCGCCCCTCGGCGGCGTGCTGGTGGGCCCGCGTGGTCGTGGAGTCGGCACACGCCACCGTCCAGTCGACGGTGCCAGCAGTGTCCGAGTGCTGCCGGACCTGGGCCAGCAAGTTGCCCCAGGTGCCGTCGGCCGACCAGCGGCGGAAGCGTTCGTAGACCGTCTTTTCACGGCCTGTGGCGTTCGGGCCGCGGCCCATCCGCGACGGAGCCAGCAACGGCTCAACGACCACCCACGCCTGATCAGTGAGCTCGTGGTGATGGCCATGTGGGGCCGTACGTGCAGCCCTCGACCTCCACGCGGGTGGCTGGGAGTGGGACGTTCCGCCCGAGGACGTACGTATGCCGACTCCGACGGAGGAGTTGAGCGCGAAGGTGGCCGTGGCCAGCCGGAGGTGGGGACAGTGCCCCTCGCTCGGCCCTGCGCTACGAGGCCTGGACGCTCCAGCTCAACCGCGAGCCGGACGCGGAGCCGGTCCTCTACGCGGTGCAGTGCGCCGTGGACGAAGAGACCTCGCCGACAACGATGGCGTCGCCGAACCACAGGAATAGGTAAGGCTGCACCAGACGGCTCTCACCGCCGGCCTTGGCCTACGTACACTCCGTGCTCAAGTCCGCATTGGAGCTCGCGGTGCGCAAGGATGAGATCCCGCGCAACGTCCGCACCGGCACACCTCGGCCCCGCCGCTACGAACCCCTCACCGCCGACGAAGCCTGCCAATTCCTTGCCGCCGCGCGCGGACACCGGCCCCACACCCTGGTCGAACTCGCCCTCCATCCTGGGCTCCGCAAGGGCGAACTCCTCGGCATGCGCTGGGAAGACCTCGGCCTGACCGGCGGAACCGCCAGCACCCGATGCACCCTCCAGCGCACCAACTCAGGCGGGCCTGACCGCCCTCCCCGCCAGGACCCAGAGTTCCGAACGGCGCATCGCTCTGCCCACGCCATGTCCGCGATCCCTCGAACAGCACCGCGACCGCCAGCTCAAGGAACGCGAGGCAGCAGGGACAGACTGGAAGGACAGCAGCCACGTTTCCACCCGTCCCGACGGCATCCCCATCGAAGGGGGCCACCCTCACTCGGCACTTCAACATCCTGCTTCGCCAGGCAAGGCTCCACCGCATTCGGTTCCACGACCGCCGCCACTCGGCGGCCACCCTGCTCCTGGAACAGGGAGTGGAGCTCGTTGTGATCAAGGAGCTGTTGGGACACGCACACATCGGCGTCACCGCCACCGTGTACGCCCACGTCCGACTCCGTCTCCAACGCGAAGCCATGACCGCCCTCGGCAACGCTCTCGACCGCCCCTAACCCACGCGCGGCCACGGCGGCGAACACTCCTTGTGTTACCGCCGTTGCCGTCACTTACTGCCGTCAGCGCTGATCAATCCCGACAAAACCAGCACTCCGAGAAGCTTGAATTCACAGAAGCGAACCTGTCGGCTCCGAATCAAGGACGCCGCGTCACCCCTCTTCAACCAACTCGCCCCTGAATTCACGATGAATGAACACTTGATCGCTAACACGCGAACGCAGCAGCGACTTCAAGCCCTGAATGCTCCCAATCGGGTTGACCGCCCGCGCTACTGGAGTTGCAATCTTTTCGACAAGGCCCATTCGAAGGAAATCCTCACCGCACGTCTCGGCTGCTTGCCCACATAGGAGGTCGAGATCTTCGCGAGAAATGGAGGTGATTGCGTCTGCCCTGAACCTGACGAGACATTTCACCTCCGGGAGCCACCCCGCCTTAACATGGGCCGCTGGCGCGAATCCGACGTTTACGTAGCACGACTCATCCCAGCTGGACTCCTGGACGGCAACTACACAGTAGAGATCGCCAGACACTCTGTACCAGCTTGCCGATTTCTTTCGAAAACCCAGCGGCTTGAAGACCTCATTGAAAGCCTCAAGGAGAAGCGAGTTAACCATCAGCCGAACCTCTTATACGTGTCGAGATGGCCAGTCCAGCCCTGACCGGTCATATCCTCCAACTCGGCGACGTACGACTATGTAAGCGCGGTATTGTTCAACGCCCACGCCGGAGCCTTGTGGGCCCGCTTCACCACCTACCTGCGCCGGGAGATCGCCACCCAGCTCGGCATGACCCAGAAGGCTGCCCGCGCGGCGTTGCGGGTGTCCTTCGCGAAGGTCGCCGAGTACCAGAAGCGCGGCCTGGTCCACTTCCACGCCGTGATCCGCCTCGACGGACCCGACGGCAGCACACAGCCTCCGCCCCCGTATGCCACCGTCGCCGTGCTCACGGACGCCATCCGCGCTGCCGCGCCGCGCGCCCGCATCTCCGTCGACTCCGACGCGGTCGGGGAACGCGAACTTGGCTGGGGCCAGCAGCTCGACGTACGCGAGAGCGCCGCCTTCGGCACCGACGCCGAATTCAGCGATCAGGCCGTGGCCGCCTACGTGGCGAAGTACGCCACCAAGTCCGCCGACGCGTCCGGGACTCTCGACCGCGCCCTGTTCTGCCGCCCCTGCCAGGGACGCGGCGCAACCCTCCTGCCCCACGGGACCGCGCTCCCGTGCAGCGCGTGCGACGGCACCGGACAGGCTCGGCCGCTGCCCCGCCTCGCCGTCGCCCGACACGTCCGCCAGATGATCCGCACCTGCTGGGAACTGGGCCGCCTGCCGGAATTCGCCGACCTCAAGCTCTGGAAGTGGGCGCACATGCTCGGCTTCCGGGGCCACTTCTCCACCAAGTCTCGCCGCTACTCCGTCACGCTCGGCGCGCTGCGCGATGCCCGCCGCGCCTGGCGTACCGAACAGGCCCGCGCCCGCGTCGGCCTCCCCGAACCGGATCCGACGACCACGCTCGTCGTCGGCCACTGGAACTACCTCGGCTCGGGCTACAGCCCCGGCGCGGCGCTCCTCGCCGCCTCCGTCTGGCACCGCAGGGAACAAGAACGGCAGTTCGCGGCCGAAGGGGGCTGCTCGTGACCTCGCCCCCACCCACCGTCCTCCAGGCGGAGGTGGCACCGGCGCTGGATCTGCTCACGGTGCCCCAGGTCATGGCTCGCCTCCAGCTCGGCCGCTCCGCCGTCTACGACCTGCTCCGCACCGGTCAGCTCGCCTCGATCACCCTCGGCCGCGCCCGCCGCATCCCCACCCACGCCCTCACCGACTTCATCCGCACCCGCATGGAACAGGAAGCAGCCTGATGACCACGCCCCGCCCCGCTTCGTCCCGCCGCTCCCGTACCCGTGCGAACGGCGACGGGACCGTCTACCAGCGCAAGGACGGACGCTGGGAAGCCGCCGGATACGTCCTCGCCCCCGGCAACACCCGCAAGCGCGTCCGTGTTTACGACGCCAGCAGGAAGGAGGCTCTGGCGAAGCTCACCGAGAAGATCGCCGCCAACAACCGCGGCCTGCCCGTCGCAGCGGCCGACAGCACCGTGAGCGCCTACCTCACGTACTGGCTGAACGGCGTCGCCGTCCACTACCTGCGGGAGAACACCCACACCCGCTACGCCGCCGCCATCCGCCTCCACCTGAATCCCGGCCTCGGGGCCAAGAAGCTCGCCCGGCTCACCACCCGCGATGTCCGCACTTTCCTCGACGGACTCCGCACCATCTGCCAGTGCTGTGCCCAGGAACGGGACACGGACCGGCGGACCTGCTGCGCCATCGGCCAGTGCTGCCAGAAGCGGCTCTCACCACTGACCGTCACGTATGTCCACGCGGTCCTCAAGTCCGCCCTGGAACACGCCGTCCGCGAGGACGAACTGCCGCGCAACGTCGCCCGCAACGTCAAGACGACCACGCCCCGCCCCAGGCGTTTCCAGCCCCTCACCGCCGCCGAAGCCCGGCAGTTCCTCCAGTCGGCCGACGGCGACCGGCTTCATGCCCTGTACGAACTGGCCCTGCGCACCGGACTCCGCTAGGGCGAACTCCTCGGCCTCCACTGGGAAGACCTCGACCTCGACGGGGGCACCGCCACCATCCACCGTTCCCCCCAGCGCACCCGCAGCCAGGGCCTGACCGTCCTGAACACCAAGACCCTCGCCTCCGAACGCCGCATCGCCCTCCCAACCGAATGCATCAACTCCCTCAAGATCCACCAGGAACGGCAGCGGGAAGAGCGCCAGACGGCCGGAACGGGCTGGGCAGACAACGGACTCGTCTTCGCCACCCCGAAGGGCAGACCGCTCGACCCAGGAAACCTCAACCGCCGCTTCCGCCTCCTCCTCCACCGCGCCGGGCTCCGGACGATCCGCTTCCACGACCTCCGCCACTCGACGGCCACCCTCCTCCTGGAACAGGGCATCGACCTCGTCGTCATCAAAGAACTCCTCGGCCACGCCCACATCGGCGTCACCGCCGGCGTCTACGCTCACGTCCGACTCCGCCTCCAGCGCCAAGCCATCGACACCCTCGGTACCGCCCTCAACCCGACCGACCCCCCTGACGACCCGCCTTCCGCAGCCGTCGTCCGCTGACGTTGCCGTCACCGTTGCCGTCAAACGGCAACAGGGGCCCCACCAGAAATCACTCTGGTGGGGCCCCTGCATTTCCTTCATTCCCTATGGATCACACCGACCAGGAGCGAGAAGAAACGCACAGGTGAAGCCCGGATGCATCGAATCAGGCTCCCCCGTTCGCTCTACCCGCACGAAGGTGTGGCGCTCGCAGGAATCCTGTAAGAAGCCGCAAGGCTCTTATCGAAGATTACGAGAAGAGCATCGGGCATGTACGTGAATCCCGCTCCCTCAGACTCACCGAGTGCAATCACCAGACTCGACTCGTTGGAGAATCTGAAGTTGTAGGCCCAAGGCATCTCCGGGCATCCTTCGTTAGGGATGTGCCAAGCGATCCCGATGCTCACGATCGATACCCCCAAGAAACCCTCCCAGTCGACGTGATCGCTCACATCGATGGGATCCCCGGGCAGGCTTGCACTCACATCTCCAGGACCCCTGTACTCAATCGCCATTCCTTCGTTGACGCCATCCATTGCCCAGGACAGAAGCAGCGAGGCTCCGCTCTCCATGCCCAGTTCAACGGCCACATCGACTTCGTGAGCACGATCTTCCCTGTGCCCATGGGGCCAGCTTTCCCCTCGCAGCGCCACGTAGCGAACCGCTCTCACGGACTCGCCTACGACAGCTTTCCGGAGTTCAGCGAACTCGGCTCCGCCATGAGCCAGCGCGGCCCACGGGTTGATCACCAACATTTCTAATACCGCCCAAAGTACTGGAACTGACCATTGGCATCGAAGGTCGCTCCGATCCCGCGTCCACCAGCCGGGTCCGGCATGATATACCGCGTTCCGCCAGCGAAGTTTCCAGAGTTCACGGGAGACGTAGCAGTTTTCGGGTTGGTCAGAATGTCGTCCAACAGGTCCTGACCGACAGACTTCAACTGTTTCCCTGGAATTACAGGAAGTTCCCCACGTTCCCCACGGTTCATATGCTTCTGATATTCACGTCCCGCATGAGTCGTATTCCCCTTAGCCGGACGCTTCCCGCTCTGCGAAAGAGCATCCAAATCGGGACCACACGGAGTGGAATTGTGAACGAGGACCGGCGTAGCCCCCGCCAGCACATAGTACGTGTGGAGCCCTCGGACCGTGAGGTTGTAGGTTCGGGCATGGTCCTGGTACGAGCGGATGTGCGCGACGGTCGCAGTGCGCCCGTCCTCCGTGCGTAGAGTCATACCTCGTTTGAGATCGCCGGCATCTACCCAGTCGTGTTGAGAATCCGACCAGAAGGGGTGTTCCTGGGTGGCGGTCAGTTTTTCCAGGCCGCCGGCGGTGGAAATGGTCAGTTCGGCGAACTGTTTGTCGTCGTCGGTGACGATCGCCGCAGTGACTTCACGGTCACCGGTTTCGCCAGTTTCCGGGTCGGTGGCCCGCACCTTGTCACCAAGTTTGACATCTTCGATGTCCTTGGTCGTGCCGTCTGCCATTAGTACGTCGGTTCCGGCGAGAAAGCACTTGCAGCCGCTGATGCGACCCGCCTTGGGGCTTTTTAGGCCCAGCCTGCTCCCCCACGCCTCGGCGAGTCCCCTGCCGAACAGTTCATCGAAGTTCTGGCGATTGAGGGGAATTGAGTTGACGTCGTCCGAGGTAACTTGTTTGGAACAGTCGAAGATCAGGCACGGGCCGAAGTTGTCGATGGCCTCTTCGTCCCAGCCATAGAGCCACATCATCCACTGGGCGTCGTTGATCGGCCCGTCGTAGGCACCCTGGTACTTGACCATGGCGCGGTGGAATTCTTTGGGGCTGGTGTTCTTCGAGTTGCGGACGTACGGCCGGCCTTGGTCAGCGGCGAAGACGGTGCTGTAGTAGGCGTGAGTGGACTGGTTGTTGAGCGAAGTTACAGGGGGTTCGGGGGTGTCGTGACCGTCGCTGCCGTGCTTGGGGCATGCGGGGTCGCCTCCGCCGCACTTCAGTCCGAGGCCGCTGGGATCCGGCTGGGTAAGGGGGTTTTGCGCGCCGTAGCTGTATCCGTTGAGCGTTTGCGGGATGTCGGTTTGCAGGAGTGGGTCGACGGATATGAAGCGGCCGATCGAGGGGTCGTACTCGCGTGCGCCGAGGTGTGTCAGTCCGGTGGCGGCGGTATCCTCGGTGCCGCCGACGAAGCCCTTGGTGCCGGGCCAGGACTTCGGCGCCTCGCCCCGTGGGCCGCCAAAGGGCAGCGTGCGGCGCTGGTTCAGGGTCAGGTCCGCGGCCTTGACGGCCAGTTGTTCGGTGCCGTTGGGATCAGCCGTGATGAAGGAGACCGCTCCGTTGTCCTCCGTTACGGCTTGATGGCCACCGCCGAGCGGGGTGTAGCGGGTGGCCTTGGCCTTGGCCGCGCCTTTGGGCAGGGTGACTTCGCTATGGCCGAGGTAGAGGGTGGTCTCGGTCGGGGAGCGCCCGATGAGGCGGTTGCCTTCGGTGTCGTAGACGTACTCGGTGACCTTGTCCTTCTCGCCGGCGACCGGTTCGGTGACCTTGGCGAGGTGGCCTTCGATATCCCAGCTCAGCTTCTGTGTGTCGCCGCGCAGAGTGCGGGTGGTGGTGTTGCCGGTTTCGTCGTAGCCGTAGGAGTCCCTTGTGGTGGTGCCCCCGGGCTTCTCAGTGGTCACCGACGTCAGCGTGTGCGCCTGAGGCTTACCCGGTTCGGGGTAGGCGTAGGTGCGCTTGGTGTCCTTGGTGCTGTCCCCGGCGGTGTCGTGGAGGGTCTCGGTCAGGCGGTTGCCTGTCTTGTCATATGTGTAGGAGTGCCAGTACGGGGCGGGTCCGCTGATCTTGTCCCCGACCGAGGCCGCGGCACAGGTCTTGTCGCCCTGGGTCCACGCCTGGGTCATGCGCCGCAGATGGTCGTAGCTGAAGCACTGGGTGTCAGTGCCGGTGCGCGAGACGTCCGAGACGGACAGGATGTTGCCTGCCTGATCGTAGGCGTAGGTGGCGTGTTGGTCGACGCCGCTCTGTTCTTCCCGGTCAACACGGGCGGTCGACAGACGCTGGCTGCCCCATTCGTAGGTATTGGTGGCCCACGTCTTCTTGCCTCCGCTGGTGTTGCCCAGCGTGTACTGCAGCGGCTTGCCGGTCAGCGAGTAGCTGGTATCGGCCTGAAAGCCGTCGCCCAGGACGGAGATGGGGCGAAGGGTTTCCTTGTCGTAGGTGGTCGTGTAGCTACCTCCGGGCAGGGAGCCTGCGGCGGAGTAGCTGATGGTTCCCACCAGGCCGGACGGCTTGTAGGCGGTGCCGGTCTGGTACGTGCCTTGTAGTGCGCCTTCGCTTGCCGGGATCACCAGAGCCGTCTTGGTAGGCCGGTACTGGCGGTCGTAGCTGGTGACCTTCGTCGTGTACGCGGCTCCGTCGACGTATCGCGTGGACTCAGCCAGTTGGCCCTTGGCACCCGCAATCGTGTCGTAGACCCACTTGGCACGCAGCTCTCCCGAGGCGCTGTCCTTGCGCAGCTCGGTCCGGCGGCCCAGGTCGTCGTAGAGAGTGGCCAGCGTCGTGTGGCGTGCGTCGGTGGACGTGGTGAGCTGACCGCGGTCGTCATACGTGTTGCTGGTCGTCCCCTTGTCCGGGTCGCTGATCTCGGTCTGGCGTCCGAGTTGGTCGTAGGTGTAGGCCCAGGTGTTGCCCTCCGGGTCGGTGACCTTGGACAGCTCACCGCGTGGCGTGTGTGCGTACTTCGTTGTGTCGAAGGCTGCACTCGCACTGCGGGTGTGGTGCTGGCGCAGCTCGGTCACCTGGTCGCGGGCGTCGGTGAGAGTGGTGGTGGCGATTCCGCCTTCGGGCGGGATGACCGTGGTGCGGTCGCCGCCGTAGGTGGTCTTGGTAATGCCGAGCACCGTGCCGCCGTCGCCGTTGCCGGCGATCTGCCGCTCCTCGACAGCGCGGCTCAGCCCGTCATAACTGGTGTGGGTCTGGGACTCCACGCTCAGCCCGTTGGCGGGTTTGAATAGCGTGCGGCTGGGCGCGCCCTGGGCGTAGTAGGGGGCGAACGCCTTATTCGGCAAGCCGCGTTCATTGTAGAAGATGTCGGTCAGGATGCGGCCGCCGGACGGGCCGGGGGCTTGGGTCTGGCGCTCACGCAGTTGGCCGTCGTAGAGGGTGTACGAGGTCGTCTGCCCGCCCTCGTTGTTCAGGGTCTGGGTGCGGACAGCGGCGGGCTGCCCCTCGTCCACAAAGTAGGTGAACTGGTGACTCGGGGTCTGACTGGTCCTTCGGTCGGCCAGCCACACCTTGGCCGAACGGCCCAGCGCATCATAGGTGAGCTCGGTACGGTTGCCGTTGGTGTCCACCGTCGCCTTCGGTTGGCCGCGCAGTGGCTCCAGTTCGGTGACCGTGGTCTGAGCCGAGTTCGTGTCCCCGGCCTCGGCGGGCGGGGTGGTCTTGGTGATTTTCATGGCGTAGCCGGCGGCGGGGCTGTAGGCAGTGGTCGTGGTGCGTCCGTCCTTGCGGGCCGTCCGCACGGGATCGCCGCTGCCGGTGGCGGTGATGTCAGCGGTGAGGTCAGTGGCGGTCAGCTGGCGGCCGTAGCCGTCGAACGTCGCGCCGGACTCCAGGTAAGTGGCCTCCGTGCCGTCATGCTTCTTCAGCGTCGAGGTGGCGGTGGCGTCGCCCTTGGTAGGCGCGGCACCATAGGCGCCTCCGTCATAGGCCGTGCGGACGTCGCTCAGCACGACCTCCGAACGGTCGGGGGTGTCTGCGCATTTGGCGGCAACTGTTTCCTGCCGCGAGGGAAGCGTGAGGATGTTGTCGGCGGTATTGGTGGCGTACGTGGTTCGAGTGCACTGGTTGTCGGACGCTGTGGTGTTGTCGCCGAGGCCATCGATCTGGGTGACCCGGCCCGCGACAGTGTCGTAGTCGGTGGCCTTGGAGGTGGTACGCCAGTCGGTGCCCGCACCGTTGTCCAGTGAGGTCCAGGTCTTGGTGTGGGAAGTTCCGTTGAGGTTGGCGGTGACCGTGCCCCAGTCGCGGACTTTCTTGGCCGTTTCGTGATGCCAGGGCCGGTTCACGGTCTTGGCCAGGATGCTGCCGCCTGGTTTGGAGTAGGAGGCCGTCTTGTAGGCGTAGCCAGCCGTCGCCTCGTGGTCGGTGATGGGGTCACCCTCGTCGTTTCCGAGGGGCACCGAGACGTTTTTCGTGCCGCCTGAGGATGCTTTGCGGTCGCCGTCCATACCACGCAGGAAATATGTGTCATCCTGCGACTTCAGGGCGTCACCGCCACCCTGACCGCCCGTCTTGACCCGTACGTGACCGTAGCCGCGCCACTGGGACCAGGTCTTGAACTTCTTCTTGGTCAGACCGTCATCATCGTCGTAGTGCCAGGCCGCGTCGCCCAGGTACTCATAGGTGGTCACTGCATCGGGGGCTCCGCCGGTGCGGTCCGTGGTGGTGGTGGCCGTGACGACGTACTTGTTGAACCACTGGCGTTCTGGATCGTCGTCCGCGTCGCCGCCGATGTACTGCGGGAAGCAACGGGTGGCATTTGTCTCCGGTGTCGGCAGTGCGCCCCAATCACAGGCAGGCGCCGTGTAGTTGACGTCTATCTGGCCACCGGACTCATCAGCGACGGTGGAGAGGCGGGCCTTTATGAAGGGGGCGTAGCCGTCCCCTGTCTTGTCCAGCCGGTTGGCGAGCTGGGTGTAGGCGAACGTCGTTTTCGGCAGGGTAACCGCCGGGGCGTCGGTGTGCCCGGTGCGCTGGACAGAGTCAAGCAGCAGTTGGTAGTCGACGTCGGCCTGACCCCAGCGGTGGCCGAGCTTCCAGGAGTCGACGGGGCTGTAGGTGTCGCCGTTCAGTACCTGGGTGGTGACGCCGGTCAGTCGCTTACGGGTGAAGAACGTCGGCGCCAGGCGGCCCTTGTCGCAGTCCGCAGCCTCTGCGCAGTTCATGTCCCAGGGCGTGTCGTACCAGTAGAAGGCGTCTTTGGAGATGTCCGAGCAGTCTGTGCTGCTATTGGGCAGACACCGCTCCGAGGTGTCGAAGCTGACCTTGGCCAGCGGCTTTGTCCCATACATCGAGGACGACTTCAGACCGTACTCGATCCGGTCGAGCGAACCCCCCCGAACATAGCGGGTGTTGGCTTTGGCCTCGAGGTTGCGGCCATAGGAGTTCTTCTCCTGGTCGTAGTAGTACGCGATCGCGTTGCCGTGCGGGTCGACGACGTAGTCGAGGTTCCAGCGCCATGCCTGCTGGCACCAGGAGTTCGCAAAGGTGTCCTTGTGGCAAGGTTCACCGGAGTCGTTGCCGAAGACCGGTGCTGTCCATGCGGAGTTGGTCGTGGCCTTGCCGTCGGCCCAGCCCGGGAGACGGTTGTACCCGAAGTAGTAGCGCACTCCTTGGGGATCGGTCAGGCGCCAGTACTCGCCGTCGTTGTCGCCATTGCCACGATTGGTGGATGTCAGCTTCTTGATGCGACTGCCGTCGTCCCGGGTGAACTTGAACTCCCCGTCACCGGCGGGTACCAGCTCGCCTCCATGGCCATTAAAGGTGACAAACGCGTTGTCGTAGTCCCAGCACTGATCCCCGGGCTTATTGCCGTCGGCATGCTTTTCGCCGTCGTCCGAGCACGTTTTGTACTTGCGTTCGATATAACCGGGCCACAGATCGAATCCATCGCCCACCCAGGATGACTGGTTGTTCGTCGAGCCGGATCGTCCATCGATCGATCCGGACGAGTAGGAGATGCCAACTTCAGGTTTGAGGTCACCTGGCACCCCGGGGACCGGCATGTCGTACGACCAAGTGAAGTCGCCGGTGTTGAGGTCCGTCTTCCAGGTCGCCGACGGGGAGAGCGAGGTCGCCTTGTAGTCGCCGTTCGCGCTCTCTTCCGCCGCGACCGCGGCCAGTACGGTCGGCCCCGAACCCTTCAGGGCCACCGCGTCAGCGGTCAGCGTCTGCTTCTCCGTGTCGTTGACAGTCTTGACCGGCTGGGGGCGTCGGCACTGCTGCTTCTCAGGGGTCTTGAGAGCACAGGCAGGCAGCTGGACCAGGGTGAGTCGGGAGGCATAGCCACCGCCGAAGGCTTCAGCGAAGTCCGAGTAGTTGACGGTGGCCTGAACTCTACCGACCTTGTTGCTCTTCACCTCTCTCGCCTCCAAGGCGAGCAGGACGCCCTGCACACCGGCCCGCTTGGTCGCCTTCTGGCTCAGCACACGGGCCTTGACCTCGCTGTGCGTGGTCGAGGGGGCCGCCTTGCCGCTCTGCACCGAACGGCGGTATGCCGCTGACGCCTTGGGGGCCCCAACAGCGACAGGAAGCCCGTCGGCCTTGACCGGTTTGACGGCCGTCTCGGTCGACGCCCTTGGAACATCCACCACCGCCGAGCCTGCCTTCGGCCAGGCAGCTCTTGGGGCCTGCGCCGGAGTCCGGGATCCCTTGGCTACTTTTCGCGGCTTAACCACGATGCCATGTCGGCCCTTGATGGGCCTCTCTGCCGAGGGGAGGCTCGGCCGCCCGTTGCCGTCGGCCGTAGCCATTGGCGCGCCGACCGCCTGCAGCACCGTGGCCACCATTACGGCGGACACCGCCAGTGCCCCTCTTCGCAGGAAAACGGCGAACTGCCTTGGTCTTGATATGCCGTTCATTCTCGGGATCAGTCCTTCTCGCGGCAGCACCAGTCCGTGCAGGAGCGTGCATCGCGGTGTTGAAAGCCTCAGCAATGAATGGAGGAGAAAGGTGCGGGCAAAGGCCGAGGTACTCCCGGGCCTACCCGTGGTCAGGCATCGCCCGGAACTTCGGTGGGTACGTCGAACCAGGAGCCGGCCAGCTTTGCGATCTGTGCATCTGTCAGCGCGCCCTGGAACGTCCACACGTCATCGACGGTGCCGGCGAAGGAGCCTGCGGTGCCCAGGCTCTTGGCCTTGCCGACCTGCAGTCCCTTGCCGGTCTTGAAGGTCAGGACATTGTCCGCCCAGGCGATCAAGTCCTGGCATGCGGTGTCGTCCGCCTCTCCATCGCCGTCCGCATCGCCACAGGCGACTTCTTGGAGGTTCCCGTTGACATACAGGCCGACTTCCTTGGCGAAGCCGTCGTAGACCACGGCGATGTGGTTCCAGTCGCGGACATCAGTGAACTCTGTGCTCGCGAGTTGCGTGACGGCCGCATCCGAAGCGTCCTTGTCAGACAGTCTGAGCTCCCACCGCCCCAACGCCTCAGGGGTTTTGGTGTCCGGGACGAATTGGATCTCAAAGGCGCTACGCATGGAACCCTCACCGCTGATCAGGGCCACGTCGTGGTCGGGCAGGGCGCTGGCCTGGGCCCAGGCAGTGACGGTGAAGCTGCCGCTGGTATCCATTGGCATGGCGGTGGTAGCGGCGTAGGCGTCGGTGCCGTTCAGCTGCAGACCGCTGCTGTCGATCATGCCGGTACCGAGTTCTGCGCCGCCGTAGAGGTTCATGGGGCGCTTGGCTGCGGACAGGTCAGGCGTGGTGCCCGGGGTGCTCCCTGTGCTGGTCTCTTCGAAGTTCCAACGCCCCTTGACCAGTGGGCGCTGCTTGAAGATCTGTTGCACTTCCTCGGCTGAGACGGGTCGGTCCAGCAGTCGGACGTCATCGATGCTGCCGGGAAAGTAACTCCCCATGGTAGCGCTGTAGTTGCTCGCACCGATGTACATGGACTGGTCCGCGTAGAAGGCCCCGGACAGCGTGGTAGTCCCGGCCTTGGCGCCGTTGACGTACAGGGTGAGAGTGTTGGCCTCGGTGTCGTGCACACCCACCAAGTGCACCCAGTCGCCCACCTGAGCGATGGTGCCGTTCGGTTGCATGGCGCGGATCGGTTTCGCGTCAGCGGCGTCCGCCGAGTACTGGTTGACCGCCCACCGGTTATTGGCCGCAGAGTAGTACAGCTCGAAGCCAGGGGCCGCCTTGCCCGCCTGGGCGGTGATGACCGCTGCGCCGGTGGGTTTTTTGTCGAGTTTGGCCCAGGCAGAGATGGTGAAACTGCGTGAGGTGTTCACGTGCGGGCCGCTGGTCTGGCCGATCTTCGCGTAACCGTCGGACCCGTTGAAGGTGGCGGCCTTGCCAGCGATTCCGGGCTCGCCGGTGGTCACGCCGCCGTTGTACTTGGCGGGCAGGACGCCGCCGTGTCCGGCGATCTCGGTGGCCCCTGCGGCCTCGTCCAGGTCGAAGACGGCGACGGCCGGCCGGCCGGGATCTCCAATGGTCTGCTTCGCGTGCAGCTTGTCGACCTCGTCTTGGGCCAGAGGCTTGTCGAAGAGCTGTACCTCATCGACCGTTCCGGGAAAGTAAGCGGAAGGGGAGCCGCTATAGGAGGCGGCGCCGAGCTGCAGTCCGCGCCGGGCCTCCCAGGGGCTGCCGTAGGCAGTCTGACCAACGAGCTTGCCGTCAACGTACAGCTCCAGCACGTCGCGTGTGGAGTCGTAGGAACCGACCAAATGGGTCCACTGATCGGGGACAGCACCGCCGGGCGTGTCTGCCATGGCCCGGGCGATGCCTGCATCGGCGGTGTCCGCCTTGTACTGGTTGAAGGCCCAGCGGTCATACGTCTTTGAGTAGTACAGCTCGAATACCGGGCTGTGGTTACCCGGCTGGGTCGCGATCACTGCCGCACCTTCGGGCAGTTTGGACAGCTTCACCCAGGAGGAGACGGCGAAGCCGCGGCTGGTGTCGACAACCGGAATGTCAGTGGAGGCATAGCCGTCGGTGCCGTTGAAAGCGAGCGCGGTGCCCTGCACGCCAGACGTCCCCGGGGTGGATCCGCCGTGCAACTGGGCAGGCCGGGCCGGTGTGGAGCCCTTGGCCTCGCTGGCTGCCGTACCTTCGTCGAGCTGCCAGGTGGACCGATCGGGCTGGCCGGCCTTGACCCGGTACTGGTAGGTACGGATCTCGCTGCCGTTGCCCGCAGTGTCGAATGCCTGGGCGGTGACAAAGTTCAAGCCCGGCTTGGACGGAAGTATTTGCGCGATTTTCGCCGCTCCGCCGGAGGTGGTGATCTTGTTCTTCGAGCTTGGATCATTGTTGATGCCGAACCAGTATGACGTCACGTCACTGTCGGCGGCCTTGAGGCTGAAGGAGCCGTACTTGCCCACCCCGTCGAACCACGGGTCGTCGGGGTTGTCCGGATCGGACTCCGGATACTCGCCCGCGGAAATCGAGGGCGCCTTGGGCACCTTCGTGTCGTATACGAAATAGCAGGCGGTCGGGCTCCCTGCGTACGACCATGGCGAGTACTGTGCCCCGTCGTACACGCGCGCGTACCAGTTGACCTGTTTGTTCACCGGAATCTTCGACGATGGCAGGCTGATCACGAACGTCGATCCGGACCTCTTCGCCGTCGTCTTGTCCGGCCTCCAGCTGCCGCCATCCCACTTGGCCTGAAACTGCACCGAGACCGAGTCGCCATCAGGGTCCTTCACATCGTTGGCGCGGATCTTCCCCAATGTCCGAACCCGGGCTGCCCTCGACGAAGGCTTGCAGGTGCCGCCGTAGTCCATCACCAGCTGTGAGCTCTTCAGCTGCGCGGGCGGGCGGTTGTAATGCACCCGCAGGAACGCCTTGTCGGAGAAGCGCTTCCAAGCGTACCGGTCTGACTCACTGTCAGCTCTCAGGCCGAAGGTCATCGTCGAGTCCCGGCCGTCCGCGGCGCTCTGAACGGCCGATGTCACCGCGAACTCCGCGTCCTTGGCGGCGCAGCCGGAGTATCCATAGGCGAAAGACTCCGACTTGAGGCGCTTCTCCCAGAAGCCAGAGGCGTTCTGTGAATTCCAGGTCGTGGACGAAGAAATGCCCTTGGTCTGCCAAAGCTCCACCGTCCGGTCGGCGCACGAGGCCGACCACGTGTTTCGCACCACGAACTCGGCCTTCAGGATCTTCTTGCCAGCGAACTTCGAGACCGGGACGCGGTAGAAGAGCCGCTTCGTGTCGTTGGGCTGGCAGTAGTCCCAGCCGCAGTAGCCCATGCCCGCGTCGTGGTCACCGTTGAACTTCCACTGCGGGGCACTCTCCCAGTGCTTCGACGCCATCGTCCATGCGGAGGCTCGGGGTGAATACCACTGCGGGTCGATGAACACCGGGTATGTGGTGTCCTTGCCCTTCAGTACGTCCGCATCCGGGGTGAGGACAACCTCCTGGCCTCCGGCGGGCACCTCCACCTCCACAGGCGCAAGCTTGCCGGACTCTCCCGCCGCAGGCTCCTCCCCGGACTGCGGCGCGGCCCCCTTCGCGGATGCAGAGGTCTTGGGTTGCGTCGAGCGCGCGGCAGACAAGGCGGCACTGCTGGTGCTGGAGTCCCACATCATCGGTTTCGGTGCTTCGAAGACGGCGCCGTTGGCCCCCTTGTCGACCGCCTGGAGGCCTCCCTCGCCGGTCTCCTTCACCGCCACGCCGTCAGCGGCCAACTACAACCGCAGCCGCGAAAGCTCAGGGCTCTCGGCGGCCTTCACCGACTTCACCACCAACAGCTGTGTGAAACCGTCCTCTTGAGCCCCCATCCGCAAATCCACATCAGGAAGAACGTCGGCATACGTGGCTGTGGCGCCCTCAAGCATCGGCACGGGAAGCTTCCCTGGCCACGACAGAGCCATCTCGCGACCGGCCTTGCTTATACGCACCAGCGGTGCGTCCCCGCCGCCAGAGAACTCAAGGTCCACCGTGGCCACTCTCGGCGTCACACCGCCGTCAGCCGATTTCACCAGGTCGGTGTCGACCGGCTTCCAACCCTTGCCCTGACGTGCCCTCACCGGCCGCAGATACTCGCGAGCCTCCAAGGTCCCGTCCGGAAGCGCAAAAGTGTCGCTGGATTCGCCGCGCAGCGACGTCACCTCAACTGGTTCCCCCGACGAGCCCGCACGCTGAGCGGCGGCCTCCTCCGTCGCCGCGGCCTTTTCCATCGTTGCGGGCCGCTCCGCCACCCCTGAGCGCAGAGCGGCGTGAGCCGCGCCGGATTCGGCAAATGCCACCGCAGGCAACAACGACAGCACAACGGCCGTCGCGGAGAGCCCGACGATGGAACGACGCGGCCCTTGTCTTCGACTTCGGGCATGACGATGCCCCCATACCAACCCCACAGCCCCCACCCCAGAGTCACAGGTCCTTCGCAGACTGGGCGAGTTAACGCCTCACTTATCGCTTGCGTCAAGGTGAACTGATAACAAACTCTGGCGTATGTGAGGCCACGAATAGGCGAAATGGCCGCAGTGACCGATAACGCCCCACAAGCAAGGAGGTCCGTGAGCGCTACGGAGCGTGTTCATGCCCACTTAGCTCACGCGAGAACACGCCAACAACGTCCACGTCCTCCGGATACTGCTGGAGCGGGTTCCCATAATCAGAACCCGGCCCCGGGCTGAATTTCATGGGCACTCCGCTCTGCCGAGCGGTACCCCTCTGGCGTTAGGAGGAGTCAAAAGCAGCCAACCCGCTATGTGCCACCGATCGACGATGTGACGCACTGTACGGTCCGGAACATTCTCACGCGAAGCCAACTGGTGGCAGCCTCGACGGCGTCGACCGCATCTACCTCATACCGCCCCTGGGTGACTCCGACCCCGCGGCGACCATGCTGCCGCTCCTAGGCTCGGCCGTGGGGACGGTTCACCAAGCCCTGCCCGAGCTCTTCGAACAGTGGCCGGTCCTGCGGCCCTCGTGGTTCATGCAGAACTTCACCGCCACGCACGCGCCCGCTCGCAGCACCCGCGACGAGGGCGTCATCCGGACCGCCGACGGAAACGGCCGGGTCTGCTTCGTCGATGCCGAGGACATCGCGGCCCTCGCCGTACGCGCTCTCACCGGCGAGCAAGCCCCCCAACACCGATCTCGTCCTCACCGGACCCGAGGCGCTCAGTCACGACGACATTGCCGCCATCCTCACCGTGACCATCGGTCGGCCCGTGGTCCACCGCCCTCTGTCCTATGAGCAGATGCACGATCGCCTCATGGCGCAGGTGCCGGTGGAGACCGTCGCAATGCTGGCCGGCATGGACCTTGCCATCGCCGAGAGGGCGGAGGACCGTGTCACCGACACGGTCCAGCGTCTCACCGGCCGGCCTCCACGCACATTCCGAGCCCTGGTCGAGAGGGAGATGCGACGCGGCAGCTGATTGCCAGCGGCGGACCGCAACGCGGCTGCCCCGTCCTCACCTTCGACAGCCCCGGGCGGCCGCGTCCATCCACTGGAAAGAGCTCACCGTTGCACCGGGACGGGAGAACGCGTTCGGCCACGGCCGTACGGGGGTTAGCCCGCCGCCCCCGCCCCGCGGACGTGCAGGACGCTGCCGTCCAGGGGCAGCGGCGAGTGGCCCACCAGGGTGAGGCCCGCTTCGGTGAACAGGCGGGCGTAGTGGTCGGCGCGGCGTTCGCGGCCGCCCACGTTGCACATCATGTGCAGGTCCCAGGCCGTGGCCAGGGAGGGCGAGCCGTCGGCGGGCAGGACCCGTTCGACGACGAGCAGGTCGGCGGCGGGGGACATCGCGCGGGCGCAGTGCCGCAGGATCTCACGGCAGCGGTCGTCGTCCCAGTCGTGCAGGACGCGGGACAGGACGTAGACGTCGGCGCCCGCGGGCACGTCCGCGAAGTCGCCGGCCAGGAAGGTGCACCGCCCCGCGTGCCCGGCCGCGCCGAGGAGTTGCCGGGCAGCCTCCACGGTGTGCGGGCGCTCCAGGAGCAGGCCCCGCAGCCGCGGGTGCGCGGAAAGGATGCGGCCGAGCAGTTCCCCGTTGCCGCCCGCGATGTCGGCCACGGTGGCCCCGTCCGCCGCCGCGGTGAGGACGGGGTGGGCGGGCAGCGGGTCGAACATGCGTGACCCCGCGGCCATCGACCGGTCGAACAGGTCGGCGAGTTCGGGGTCGCGCGCGAAGTGGTCGAAGTGGTTCTCGCCGAAGCGCCGCTCGAAGGCGACCTGCCCCGTGCGCACGGTGTGGTCGAGCCCGGCGAAGGACTCGTAGAACGGCCCCCCGTACATCAGCGCCAGCGACCGCATCGACCCTTCGGCGTCCGCGCGCAGCAGGATGCCGGTGTCGGTGAGCCGGAACCCGTCGCGGTCCTCGCGCACCACGCCGAGCATGGTGAGGTAGCGCAGCAGGGTGGCCAGACCGGGCTCGAAGGCGCCCACGGCGCACGCCAGTTCGGCGACGCCCACACCGCGCTCCGCGTCCATCGCGTCGGCCACCTCCAGGCGCGCGAACGCGGCCAGTGCCTGCGTCGTCCACGCCCCGGTCAGCAGCCGCAGCAGCGTCTCTGCGGGCTGCCGCGCGCGGTGCGCGTCGAGGTGTCCCGCGAGGATGTCGCGGTGGTCGCCGGGGACGTACAACTCCACACGCCGGTGAGCGGTCTTGGCCTCGGCGGGTGCGGTGAAGTAGAACACCGTGCCGTTCTCGTGCGGGTTGTAGCCACCGCCGTCGGGTGCGGCGCCATACCGCCCGAAGGCGGCGCAGAGCCCGCGCAGTACGAGCGGGTCGGGCGCCTCGAGCTCGAAGGCGACGTGTGCCTCGTGCTGCCGCTCCCGCTCGTGCGCGGCGAGCTCCGCGAGGTCCGACCCCGGGGGCACGGCCAGCGCGAAGACCTCCACCATGCGCCGCACCCCGTCCCGGCACCGCACCCCGGGGCGCAGGATGCCGACGTCGAGCTCCGCCGCGCACCGCCGGTGCCGTAGCGCCAGACGCTCGCGCACGACGACGCTCGGCGCCGGCGGCACGTCCACGACGAGCCCACAGTCGGCGAGCGCGGTGTGCAGCGCCGCCGCGTCGGGCGGGAAGACGAGCAGCGCGGCGTGCGAGAAGGCGCAGCATTCGGCCAGGGCCCGCAGCTCCGGGCCGTCGAGGCCGGGGAGCAGGAGCGGGAGCAGCGTGGCGGTGTCCTGGCCCTTGACGAAGTCGACCGTCGCGCGCAGACGGGACATATCGCCCGACAATGCCGTGATCATCGCGGGTGGTTCCTCATTCCGGGGTTCAGAGGTACGCGGGGAGGTTCGGAGGTACGCGGAGGGCGCTGGGGGAGGCGGCGGGGTTACACGCCGACGTAGTGCTCGGCGAACCAGTCCTGCTGGCTGCGCGAGGTGCGCAGGGAGGCGAGGCGGGCGCGGCGCAGGGAGTTGTGGAACAGCGACTCGCCGTCCGTGCCGGATCGGCCGTGCAGCAGCCCGATCATCCAGTGCGAGAACTCCTGCGCTCGCCAGATGTGCGTCAGGCACCGTGCCGAATAGCCGTCGAGCCCTTCGGTGTCGCCGGTGGTGAGCGCGTCGGTCAGGGCGCGCGCGAGGAGTTCGGCCTCCAGGACGGCGAGGTTGGCGCCCTTCGCGGCGGACGGGCTGATCAGGGCCGCGGCGTCGCCCGCGAGGAACAGCGCGCCGTGGCGCAGCGGTTCGAGCACGTCGGACTCCAGCTCGACGACGGAGCGCTGGAGGATGCGGCCGCGGTGCAGCGGGCCGTATTTCGCCGCCCCCATCCGCAGGTCCAGCTCGTCCCAGATCCGCTCGTCGGACCAGGCGTCGGCCGGGGTGCCGGGCTCGCACTGGAGGTAGTAGCGGGTGACGTCGCTGGTGCGGGCCATGTGCCCGGCGAAGCCCCGCTCGTGCACCGCGTATCCGACGGCGTCCATGCTGGGCGGCGCGTCGGCGAGCAGGCCGAGCCAGGTGATGTCGAGGTCACGGTGGTGGCGGGCGGTGCCGGGCGGCAGCGAACGCCGGGCCGCGCCGTGCCGTCCGTCGCAGCCGGCTACGTACCGGGCCCGCCACCGGCCGGGCCGCCCGTCGGCCTCGCGCACCTCCACCTCGGGCCACTCGCCGTCGGCACCGCACACCGCCAGGGCCTCGGTGCCGAAGCGGATCTGTCCGCCGCGCTCCAGGAACCGCGCCACGAGGTCGGTCACCAGGGCTTGTTGCGGATAGACGGTGTGCCGCTCGCCCAGGCCGAGGCCGCTGTAGTCCAGCCGGAACCGGCCGTCCTCGGTGCGGAACTCGCAGGTGTGGTGGGTCCGTCCGTTCCGGAGCAGCCCGTCGGCGAGGCCGTGCCGCTCCAGGACGCGCACGGTGTTGGCGGCCAGGAACCCGGCGCGGGCCCGTGTCTGCACGTGCGCGCGCTCGGCCCGTTCCAGGACGACGCAGTCGATGCCCCGGTCCACCAGGATGTTGCCGAGCACGAGGCCGGCCGGCCCGGCCCCGAGGATGACCACACCGGTCGCCTGGTCGGCCGGGCGCGTCCCGCTCTTCCCGTCTGTCACGGAACGAGATCCTAAGGAGCGCGGAATCCCGTACGTACCCGCATCACCTGAATGCCCGGATCGAACGGTGAAGCGAACATCCGAGGCCGGGTGAAGCGGCTATCCGGAGGCGGGTTGAGCGATTATCCGAGGCCGCGGGAGTCCTGCTTCAGTGCGGTGTCGACCGTCAGGGCCGTCGCGACGACGAGGCTCAGGAGCGGCTCGGGCAGCTGGTAGTGGATCTGCAGGACGTAGTTGTCCGCGGTGGTGAACATGGTCTTGGCCAGGCCCTCCCACGTCTTGGTGATCCGGGCGACCTCGTTGTCGGCGTGGTCGACGATCGAGAAGTTCCAGGCGCGCCAGTTCTCCGCCTTGATGGCGCCGACCTGCTGGCCGTTGACCATCATTCCGAAGTTGATCTTGCCGATCATGTTCTGCTGGACGATCTCGCCGACCGGCTGGCCGTCCGGGCGCTCGACGACGACCCGCGACTTCATGAACTTGCGCGGGCGCGTCAGCAGCATCTGCGGCTGGCCGTACGCGTCACGGATCTCCAGCTTGTGCGTCATGAACTGGTCGACGCTGGAGACGAAGCGCGCGACCTTCTTCAGCGTGCTCTGACCCACCTGGACGACCGTGCCGAGCATGTTGCCCGCCTGGTCCATGACGCTGTACTCGTTCGTCAGCTCGATGAGCTTGGCCTTCTGGTTCACGACCAGGACCGGCTCCGTGAACAGCGTGCCGCCGCCCTGCGCGGACGGTGCGACGCCGGCCTGGTGCTGCACCTGGCGCTGCACCTTGGCCGGGTCGACCGCGGGCGCGGCCTGCGCCTGCGGCTGGCCGAACTGCCCCTGCTGCTGGCCGAACTGCCCCTGCGGCTGGGCGAAGTGACCCTGCTGCTGGGGCTGCCCCTGGGCCTGCGGGTGCCCGAACTGCCCCTGCTGCTGCGGGGCGTGGGCCTGCTGGGCCTGCGCCTGCGGCTGGCCGAACTGTCCCTGCTGCTGGGCGGCCGCGGCCTGGGCCGGCTGCTGCGCCGGCTGCGCCTGCTGCGGGACCTCCTGGACCTGGCCCTGCGCGGCCTGACCCTGCGCGGCCTGACCCTGGCCCTGGCCCGGGCTGGTGTGCTGGGTCCACTGGGAACCGTCCCACCAGCGAAGGAGCTGGGGCGTGCCCTGGGGGTCCGGATACCAGCCTGCAGGAGTGTTCGAATGCGTTGTCACCCGGGTGACCCTACCCCCCGCACCTGGGCCGTCCGCCAGCCCCTTGCGAGGGTGTGACGTCCGACTCATTCGGGCGCTCGGAGCTCCACCTCGACCCGCGGCGGACCGTCCTCCTCGCGCAGCTCGACCGAGGCGACGTGCCCCGCCGCCCGCACGTCCCCCTCCGCCGCGGCGAGTCGGTCGAGGGTGGGCCGCGGGGCCGCGACGGTCATACGGACCACCTCGGCCCGCATCGAAAGCCGGGCCCGTGACTTGGCCCCGCGGATCGCGGCGATGGCCTCCGCGGCCGCGCCGAGGACCGCCGCGTCGTCCGCACGCTCCCGCAGCTCCCCGGCGACCGGCCAGGCCGCCCGGTGCACCGAGCCCTCGCGCCACCACGACCAGACCTCCTCCGTGACGAACGGCAGGACCGGGGCGAAGAGCCGCAGCAGGACGTCGAGGGCCGTGCGCAGCCCCGCCCGCGCCGACCCGGTCGCGGCCGCGTCGCCGTGGTCGCCGTAGGCGCGGGCCTTGACCAGCTCGACGTAGTCGTCGCAGAACCGCCGGAAGAGCTGCTCCGTGCGCTCCAGGGCGCGTGCGTAGTCGAAGGCGTCGAAGGCCCGCGTCGCCTCCTCGACGGTCGACGCCAGCTCGGCGAGGAGCGCACGGTCGAGCGGTTCGGTGACCCTCGCGTCCGGCGCGGGCTCGCCGAGGTTCAGGACGAACCTGCCGACGTTCAGCAGCTTCGTGGCGAGGCGCCGGCCGACCTTCATCTGGCCGACGTCGAACGCGGTGTCCGTGCCGGGGCGTCCGCTCGCCGCCCAGTACCGGACCGCGTCCGAGCCGTGCCGGACGAGCAGGTCGCCCGGGGTGACGGCGTTGCCCTTGCTCTTCGCCATCTTCTTGCGGTCGGGGTCGAGGATCCAGCCGGAAATCGCCGCGTGCCGCCAGGGCAGCGCGTCGTGCTCCGCGTGGGCGCGGACGACCGTGGCGAACAGCCAAGTGCGGATGATCTCGTGGGCCTGCGGGCGCAGATCCATGGGGAAGACCCGCGCGAACAGGTCCGGGTCCGTGAGCCGGCCGCCCGCGATCTGGGGGGTGAGCGAGGAGGTCGCCCAGGTGTCCATGACGTCGGGGTCGCCGACGAAGCCGTACGGTGCGCCGCGCTGGTCCGCGTCGTAGCCGGGCGGGGTCTCGGCGCTCGGGTCGACGGGCAGGGCGGCGCGGTCGGGGACGATCGGGCGGTCGTGGTCGGGCCGGCCGGCGCCGTCCAGCGGGTACCAGACGGGGACCGGGACGCCGAAGAACCGCTGACGGCTGATCAGCCAGTCGCCGTTGAGGCCGCCGACCCAGTTCTCGTAGCGGACCCGCATGTGCGGCGGGTGCCAGGCCAGTTCCGCGCCCCGGGCAAGGAGTCGCTCGCGCAGCGCGGCGTCCCGGCCGCCGTTGCGGACGTACCACTGACGGGTCGTGACGATCTCCAGCGGCTTGTCGCCCTTCTCGAAGAACTTGACCGCGTGCGTGCCGGCGCGCGGCTCGCCCCGCAGGTCGCCGCTCTCCCGGAGCAGCTCGACGACGCGCTCCCGCGCGGTGTGCGCGGTGGCGCCGGCCAGCCGGGCGTACGCGGCGACGGCGGCCGGGGTGCGGACGCCGTCCGGCGGCTCGGCGAAAAAGCGTCCGTCCCAGCCGATCACCGGCCGGGTGGCGAGCCGCAGTTCGCGCCACCACGTCACGTCGGTGGTGTCGCCGAACGTGCAGACCATGGCGATGCCGGTGCCCTTGTCGGGCGTCGCGAGGTGGTGCGCGACGACGGGGACCTCGACGTCGAAGAGCGGGGTGCGGACCGTGGTGCCGATCAGGTCCCGGTGGCGCTCGTCGTCGGGGTGGGCGACCAGCGCGACGCAGGCGGGGAGCAGTTCGGGCCGGGTCGTCTCGATCAGGACGGTCCGGCCGGCCGGGCCGTGGAAGGCAAGCCGGTGGTGGGCGGCGGGCCGCTCGCGGTCCTCCAGTTCGGCCTGGGCGACGGCGGTGCGGAACGTGACGTCCCACAGCGTGGGCGCCTCGGCGACGTACGCCGCACCGCGCGCGAGGTCGTCGAGGAAGGCCAGCTGCGAGGTGGCGCGGGCGTCCGCGCCGATGGTGCGGTAGGTGCGGGACCAGTCGACGGAGAGTCCGAGCCGCCGCCAGAGGTCCTCGAAGGCCTTCTCGTCCTCGGCGGTGAGCCGCTCGCACAGCTCGATGAAGTTCCGCCGGGAGACGGCGAGTTGCTGCTTGCCCGGCGTGGCCGGTGGCTCGAAGTCCGGGTCGTACGGCAGGGCCGGGTCGCACCGGACGCCGAAGTGGTTCTGGACGCGCCGCTCGGTCGGCAGGCCGTTGTCGTCCCACCCCATGGGGTAGAAGACTTCCTTGCCGCGCATGCGCTGGTAGCGGGCGACGGCGTCGGTGTGGGTGTACGAGAAGACGTGGCCGACGTGGAGCGAGCCGCTGACGGTGGGCGGCGGGGTGTCGACGGAGAAGACCTCTTCGCGCGCCTTCGTCCGGTCGAAGGCGTATACGCCCGACTCGTCCCATCGCCGAGACCATTTCTCTTCGAGCCCGTCGAGAACGGGCTTCTCGGGGACGCCTGCACGGCGATGGGTGGGTGCCATGCCTCTGGATGCTATCCAGCCGCACCCGCCCGTGGCCTCCCCTTTTTCGGCGCGTACGGACGCCCGCCCCGTGCCGGAAGCGGCACGGGGCGGGCGGTTGGCCGGGCGGACGGACCAGTGCGGAGGCGGAGGTCAGCCCGTGATGATCGCCGGGTCGCTGACGCCCGCCGCGCCGGTCTCCACGTGGCCCGCGAGGCGCCGCAGGAACCCGGCGTCCGCGTCGGACTTCACCGTCAGGTCGTACCAGCGCTTGCTCGCCCGCAGGTCGACGGTGTGCTGCACGGAGGCGCCCGCCTTGACCTTGAAGGTCTGGCGCGCGCCGCCGTAGGCGTTGGTCACCGTGAGGTTCACGTCGGCGCTGCCCGCGTTCTTCAGGGTCAGCCTGATGTTGCCGCTCTTGTCGTCGTGGCGGGCGACGACCTCGGGGCCCGCCTTCTTGCCAGGGCTCTTGAAGGTGCGCAGGAAGCCGTTGGGGCCGAACACCGACAGGTCGTGCGCGCCGCCCGAGTACGCGGAGTTCCAGGCGTCGGAGACCGTCTTGCCCGCCTCCGTCGTGTAGGTCCAAGGGCCGTCGGTGCGGTTGCCGGACCGGACGTGGAAGCAGACGCCCGCCTTGGCGCCGCCGCCGAAGGTGAGCGTGATCTTCCCGGTGCCGGCGTCCACGGCGCCGTCCACGACGGGGGCGTACGGCAGCGCGCGGGCGGGCCGGGAGCCGGACTCCTGCTTGGGCAGCGCCGGGTTCGCGGGCGCCTTGGGCACGTAGTCGTCGTGGCGCTCCTTGTCCGGCGGCTCGTACGCGGCCGTGTCGGGGAGCTTCGCCGGGTCGGTGTCTTTGCCGGCGAAGTCGAACGCGGAGGTGAGGTCGCCGCAGATCGCCCGGCGCCAGGGCGAGATGTTGGGCTCCTTGACGCCGAAGCGCCGCTCCATGAACCGGATGATCGAGGTGTGGTCGAAGACCTCGGAGTTCACGTAGCCGCCGGTGCTCCACGGCGAGACGACGACCATCGGGACGCGCTGGCCGAGGCCGTAGTGCCCGGCCGCGTAGGAGGCGTTGCCGGGGAAGAAGTCCAGCGTGGTGTCGACGGTCGACTTGCCCTGGTTCGCATCCTTGGGGACGTACGGCGGCACGATGTGGTCGAAGTAGCCGTCGTTCTCGTCGTAGGTGATGAACACCGCCGTCTTCGCCCATACCTCCGGGTTGGAGGTGAGCGCGTCCAGGACCTGCGCGATGTACCAGGCGCCGTAGTTCACCGGCCAGTTGGGGTGCTCGCAGAAGGCCTCGGGGGCGGCGATGTAGGAGACCTGCGGGAGCCTGTCCGCCTTCACGTCGGCCTTCAGGAGGTCGAAGTAGCCGTCTCCCGCCTTGGCGTTGGTGCCGGTGCGGGCCTTGTCGTACAGCGGGTCGCCGGGCTTGGCGTTGCGGTACTTGTTGAAGTACAGCAGCGAATTGTCGCCGTAGTTGCCCCGGTACGCGTCGTCTATCCAGCCCCAGTGCCCGTCCTTGTCCAGGCCGTCGCCGATGTCCTGGTACACCTTCCAGGAGACGCCCGCCTGCTCCAGGCGCTCGGCGTACGTCGTCCAGTCGTACCCCGCCTCCTGGTTGCCGAGGACCGGGCCGCCGCCCTTGCCGTCGTTGCCCACGTGGCCGGTCAGCATGTAGTAGCGGTTGGGGTCGGTGGCCCCCATGAACGAACAGTGGTAGTCGTCGCAGACCGTGAAGGCGTCGGCGAGGGCGTAGTGGAAGGGGATGTCGTCCCGTTCGAGGTACGCCATCGTCCGCTCGCTCTTCGCGGGGATCCACTGGTCGTAGGCGCCGTTGTTGAACGCCTTGTGGCCGCCGGCCCAGTCGTGGTCGAGGCCCGCGATGAACTGCATGCCGAGGTTCTCGGCGTCCGGGTGGAAGGGCAGGACCTCCTTGGCGCCGTTCGGCTGGTGCCAGACCGGCTTGCCGTTCGGCAGCGTCACGGGGCGCGGGTCGCCGAAGCCGCGCACGCCCTTGAGGGTGCCGAAGTAGTGGTCGAAGGAGCGGTTCTCCTGCATGAGCACGACCACGTGCTCGACGTCCTTGATGGTGCCGGTGGCGCGTCTGGCCGGCAGCGAGGCGGCCCGGGCGATGCTCTCGTTGAGCACGGCGAAGGCCGCGGTGCCGCCGGCCAGTTGCATGAAGCGGCGCCGATTGAGTTCAGGCATGTGTGATCCGACCTCGTGGAGTGGGGGACGCGAGCGGGTGAAGTGTGCCAAGGGGAGCAAGCGACAGGGAAGAGCCGGTGACCGGCGTGTGAAGAGAAGTCCAACCCCTGATGGGCAGGACACAAGGCCCGGATATTTCGGGACCAACGTCCCATATTTGACAGATCACACCGCGCGTGTCTGACTGGGCGGTGCGCCGGTCTGTGGCGTGTTCTTCGAGGTCCGCGACGGCAAGGAGGTGTTCGGGATGAGTCCCGAAGGAAGTCCTCGCGTCAGCGGTGCCCTTCACTGAGGCCGCTCTCCCCCGCCTCTTCTTTCCCCTCCGCCGTACCGCCACCGCGGCATCTCCACCGGCCGAGCTGACACGTCGGCAGCTCCGTCCGGTGAGCTGACGCGCTGACGCCTCGGCAGCTTTCGCGGCGCCGGCACGGGCATCGACGCCGCCACCGTGACGTCCGCCGCGCCACCGGCTCTCCGTGTCGGCCGCTCCGGGCTGTTTTCACAGCACTTTCACACCACATCTACGTCCTCGTGCCCGGCCGCGCTTCGCCGTGTCCGCGCACGAAGGGAGGTCTGCCATGAACAAGCTGATTCCCCGCGTACGCCTGGCCCCGCCAGGCGAGAACCCCACCCCCCGTCCGGCCCCGCGCACCCGCAGGGCCGCCGAGCTGGACGCCCGTACCCGTGAAGTCGGCGCCACGCTCGCCGAGTTCAGCGCCCGGTCCGCCCGCGACGTGCTGCGCGACCTCGGCACGTCCACCCGCGGACTGCGCCAGGACCAGGTCCTTGAGCGCGTCGAGCGGTACGGAGAGAACACCGTCGACCGCGAGCGCGCCCCGCGCTGGGCCGCGCAGCTCGCCACGTCCTTCCGCAACCCCTTCATCGGCGTGCTCGTCGTGCTCGCCGCGGTCATGTACTGGCAGGACCCGGCCGACCCGGGCGTCTACATCCTCGGTTCGATGGTGCTGATCAGCGCCCTCCTGCGGTTCTGGCAGGAGTTCCGCTCGACCCGGTCGGCCGAGGCGCTGCGGGCCCTGGTCACCACCTCCTGCGCGGTCCGGCGGCGCTGGAGCGAGACCGCGGCCACCGAGGAGATCCCGATGGACCAGGTCGTCCCCGGCGACCTGGTCACGCTGGCCGCGGGCGATCTGGTCCCGGCCGACCTGCGGCTGCTCACCGCCAAGGACCTGATGGTCGCTCAGGCCGCGCTGACCGGCGAGTCGTTGCCGGTGGCCAAGGCCGACACCCGCGCCCACGACCTCGGGCAGCGGGCCACCGCGGACCCCGTCGAGGCCGACAACCTCTGTCTGATGGGCACCACGGTGACCTCGGGCACGGCGACCGGCGTGGTCGTCGCGACCGGATCCCGCACGTACCTCGGCTCGATGGCGGGCGCCCTGACCGGCGACCGCCCGCAGACCGCGTTCGACCTCGGCGTGCGCCGGGTCAGCTTCCTGCTGATCCGGTTCATGCTGGTGATGGTCCCCGTCGTCTTCGCACTCAACGGCCTCACCAAGGGCGACTGGGACCAGGCGCTGCTCTTCTCGATCTCCGTGGCCGTCGGGCTCACGCCCGAGATGCTGCCGATGGTGGTCTCCGCCAACCTGGCGCGCGGCGCCGTCGCCATGTCGAGGCGCCAGGTCGTCGTCAAGCGGCTCAACGCGATCCAGAACCTCGGCGCGATGGACGTGCTGTGCACCGACAAGACGGGCACGCTCACCGAGGACCGCGTCGTCCTTGACCGCTTCCTCGGCACGCGCGGCGAGGAGGACCGCGAGGTCCTCGAATACGCCTACCTCAACGCCCACTTCCAGACCGGTCTGCGCAACCTCATGGACCGGGCGGTCGTCGAGCGGGTGGACGAGGCCGAGGAGGTCGTCGTCGACCACCTGTTCACCATGGTCGACGAGATCCCCTTCGACTTCGCCCGGCGCCGGATGTCCGTGGTGCTGCGGCGCAACGAGCTCGCCGGACCCGTCGCCGAGCACACGCTCATCACCAAGGGCGCGGTCGAGGAGGTCCTCGACCGGTGCGGCCACCTGATGGACCGCGGCGAGCGCGTCGCGCTCACCGACGAGCTGCGCGACCGGGTGACGCGGCTCGGCGAGCGGCACAACCGGGCGGGCCTGCGGGTCCTCGCGGTGGCGACCCGGACGTTCCCCGTCGCCCCGGACGCACCGGAGCGCCGCACCTACTCCGTGGCCGACGAGTCGGAGCTGACGCTGGTCGGTTTCCTCGCCTTCCTCGACCCGCCGAAGCAGGACGCGGCCGACGCCCTGCGCGCCCTCGCCGACAGCGGCGTCACCGTCAAGGTCGTCACCGGCGACAACGAACTCGTCGCCGCGCGCGTCTGCGCCGACGTGGGCCTGGACGTCGGGGAGCTGATCACCGGTGCGACCGTCGACCTCGTCGACGACGCGGAGCTGGCCCGACTGGCCCGTACGACAACGGTGTTCGCGAAGGTCAACCCGGTCCAGAAGGCGCGGATCGTGCGCGCCCTGAAGGCCGGCGGCCACACGGTCGGCTTCCTCGGGGACGGCATCAACGACGCGGCGGCGCTGCGCGAGGCGGACGTCGGCGTCTCGGTCGACACGGCCGTGGACATCGCCAAGGAGTCCGCGGACATCATCCTGCTGAAGAAGGACCTGATGGTCCTGGAGCAGGGCGTGTTGATGGGGCGTCAGACCTTCGGCAACACCGTCAAGTACATCAAGATGACGGCGTCCTCGAACTTCGGCAACGTCTTCTCGGTCCTGGTGGCCTCCGCGTTCATCCCCTTCCAGCCGATGCTCGCCATCCATCTCCTGGTGCAGAACCTCTGCTACGACATCAGCCAGCTGGCGATCCCCTGGGACCGCATGGACGAGGAGTACCTGAAGAAGCCGCGCGCCTGGGACGCTCGGGGCATCGGCCGCTTCATGGTCCGGATCGGGCCGATCAGCTCGCTCTTCGACATCACCACCTTCCTGGTCCTGTGGCACGTCTTCCACGCCGACACCCCCGCGCGGCAGACGCTGTTCCAGACGGGCTGGTTCGTGGAGGGGCTGCTCTCGCAGACCCTCGTCGTGCACATGATCCGCACCCGGAAGATCCCGTTCATCCAGTCGCGGGCCTCGGTGCCGGTTCTGGTGATGACGGGCGCGGTGATGGTGTTCGGCCTCTGGCTGCCGTTCTCGCCGCTGGCCGCGGCGCTGTCGATGGAGCCGCTGCCGATGAGCTACTTCCCGTGGCTGTTCGGCACGCTGCTCGCGTACTGCGCGCTCACCCAGGCGGTGAAGGGCTGGTACATCCGGCGGTATCACGGCTGGTTGTAGCGGGCGCGGGGCGGCCGGGCCCCCTTGCAAAGGTAGGTGCCGTGGGCAACCATGCGCGGAGGCGGGTCGCCCCCTCCCCTTCCGCCCCCGAGGAGAGTCATGACTGTGCGCGTCCACGGCACCTGCGCCCCCGGATTCGAGGGCGTGCGCGCGGAGTTCGAGCGGAGCTTCGCCGAGCGCGACGAGCTCGGCGCGTCCGTCGCGGCCACGCTCGACGGCGAGGTCGTCGTCGATCTGTGGGGCGGCGACGCGGACCGCTCCGGCACCCGCCCCTGGGAGCGGGACACGCTGGTGAACGTCTACTCCACGACCAAGGGCATGACCGCGCTCTGCGCCCATCTCCTCGCCGACCGGGGCGAGTTGGACCTGGACGCGCCGGTCGCCCGGTACTGGCCGCGGTTCGCGCAGGCCGGCAAGGGCGACATCCCGGTGCGCTGGCTGCTGAGCCACCGGGCCGGCCTGATCGCGCCGGGCGAGCCGATGGCGCCGGGCGCTGCGTACGACTGGGAGAAGGTGACCGAGGCGCTGGCGGCGACCACCCCGTGGTGGCGGCCGGGCACGGCGCAGGGCTACCACGCGGTGACGTTCGGCTTTCTCGTCGGCGAGGTGGTGCGGCGCGTCAGCGGGCTCTCGCTCGGGGAGTTCCTGCGCGCCGAGGTGACCGGGCCGCTGGGCGCCGACGTCCACGTCGGCACGCCCGAGAGCGAGCACGGGCGGTGCGCGGACCTGGCGCCGCCCGTCTCCGGCGCCGGGGGCGCGGGTGCGGCGCGCAGCACGTTCGGGGACGCGCCGAAACCACCGGTCGGCGGCCTGGACGACCACCCGATGGCGCCGGTCACGCTGGCTCTGCACTACGTGCCGCTCGGCGACGTGAACAGCGCGGCCTACCGCAGCGCGGAGCTCCCCGCCGCCAACGGCCACGCCACCGCGCGCGGGCTCGCCGCGGTCTACGCCGAGCTGGCCTGCGGGCGGCTCCTCTCCCCCGGCGCGCTGGAGCGGCTGCGCACCCGGCAGAGCGAGGAGGACGAGCCGGACCTGGTCCTTGGGGCGGCCACACCGCTCGCCGAGAGCTGGCCGTGGGGGCTCGGCTACATGCTCAACCAGTACGGTCAGGCCGGCCCCAACCCGCGGGCGTTCGGGCACGGCGGCATGGGCGGGTCGTACGCCTTCGCCGACCCGGAGAACCGCGTCTCGTACGCGTACACGATGAACCGGATGGGCGCCGGCACGTCGGGCGAGGATCTGCGCAGCGTCCACCTGGTCGGAGCGCTGTACCGGGCACTGCGGGAGCGGGGCGCGGTCCCGGAGCAGGGGTGACTCACGGGCGTCAGCCGCGCGGGTGCTTTCCCGGCCCCCGGTCGTGGTCGGCGAGCTTGCTGGGTGACAGGTCGGTGGGGTCCTCGCCCGGTTCGAGCAGTGTGTTGGCGGCGCCGATGATGAGCGGGTCCGCCTTGCCCACCGCCTCGGTGTCCTTGGCCTCGTAGTCGATCTGGAGCAGGAGGTGGCGCATGGCTTCGAGGCGGCCGCGCCGCTTGTCGTTGGTCTTCACGACGGTCCACGGGGCGTGCGGGGTGTCCGTGGCGCGGAACATCTCCACCTTCGCGTACGTGTAGGCGTCCCACAGGTCGAGCGAGGCGATGTCGGTGGAGGACAGCTTCCACTGGCGCACCGGGTCGACCTGGCGGATCGCGAAGCGCGTGCGCTGCTCGGCCCGGGAGACGGAGAACCAGAACTTGATGAGCAGGATGCCGTCATCGGTGATCATCTTCTCGAAGAGCGGCGCCTGCTCCAGGAAGTGCTGGTGCTGACGCGGGGTGCAGAAGCCCATCACCGGCTCGACGCCCGCGCGGTTGTACCAGGACCGGTCGAAGAAGACGATCTCGCCCGCCGACGGCAGCTGGGCCACGTACCGCTGGAAGTACCACTGGCCCGCCTCGTGCTCGTTCGGCTTGTCAAGGGCCACGGTGCGCGCGCCGCGCGGGTTGAGGCGCTCGGTGAACCGCTTGATGGTGCCGCCCTTGCCCGCCGCGTCGCGCCCCTCGCACAGCACGACGACGCGCCGCCCCTCCTCACGGACGGTCTTCTGCAGCTTGAGGAGCTCGATCTGCAGGATCCGCTTGCGCCGCTCGTACGTGGACCGGCTCAGCTTCGTGGCGTACGGGTAGTTCTCCCGCCAGGTCTGCAGGGGCCGCCCCTCCTCGTCGAGGAGCACCGGGCGCTCCGGGCGGGCGTCGTCCACCGACAGCCCTGCCAGCAGGTCGTCCTCGTTCCCGTCGCTCGGCACCACGCCGCCCTCTCCCTCGCCCGTCGTCTCTATCGACAGCTTGCCCCCGAGATCGCTGGTCAGCACCTGAGACCCGTACGGAACCCGGAGCGGACGCGATCCGGCCCTGCTGACACGCTGTCGACCTGTGTGCGAGGCTGCCGATCACAAGGGAGGGGCGTGACGGTGGGGCGGGAGCGCACGGCGGGCCGAGGACGGGGCAAGAGCGGACGGCGCAGGCTCGGCGCCTTACCGGCCGCGGCAACGACGCTGGTGGTGGGCGGAGCGGCCCTGGCAGCAATGGTGCTCCGTCCCGACACGGGCCTGCTGGCCAAGGGCCGCGGGCCGCTCGGCGGCAACCCCGTCCTCGTGGTCGGCCTCGCCCTGCTGGCGCTCCTCGGCGGCCTGGCGCTGCGCGGGAAGTACCAGGAGCGGATCGGCGCGGCCCGGGAGCTCAACCCCGTGGAACAGCGGCTGGTCGACGGCGTGGGCCGAGTCCTGGCGGCCGCGACGCTGGTCGTCCCGCTGCTCGTCCTGGTCCTGCACCAGTTCCGTTCGTCGGGCGGCAGCCCCGGGGACGGCCACGAGGCGCCGCCGCTTCCCGGTCGGCGGCAGGACCCGGTGCCCACCCCGCTGCCCTCGCACGATGCCGGGCAGGCGGACCACAGCACGCACTTCGGGCTGACGCGCATTCTGCTCGGTCTCGGCATCGCCCTGCTCGTCGTGGTCGTCGTGATCGCCGGGCTGCGTCTGTGGCGGTATCTGACCCGGCCGCAGGCGCCCGAGGCCCCGGCGACGTACGCGACGCTCGACGACGAGCAGGAACGCCTGGCCCGGGCCGTGGACTCCGGGCGCCGCGCCTTGCGGGACGACACCGACGCCCGCGCCGCCGTCATCGCCTGCTACGCCGCCATGGAGACGTCGCTCGCCGACTCCGGCGTCACCCGGCGCGCCTCGGACAGCCCGCAGGACCTGCTGGAGCGGGCCGTCGCCGGCGGCCTGCCCACGGGGGCGGCCGCCGCCGCGCTCACCGCGCTGTTCCGCGAGGCCCGTTACTCCACGCACCCGATGGACGGCGGCCACCGCGACCGGGCCGCGGCCGCGCTCGCCGAGATCGCCGAGATCGCCGAGATCGCCGACGGCCTGCGCACACGGACCCCCGGCCCCGAAGGCGCGACGGGTACCTCATCCGTGACGGGTACGTCGTGAGGGCGCCCTCCCGGTTACGGGCCATCGTCAACTCCGTACGGGGAACGCCCGGTTCGGTGCGCCACTCGCTGACCGTCCTGGGCACCCTCGCGGTCGCGACCACAGTGCTGCTCGCCCTGACCGACGGCCCCGCCGCGGCTGCCACCGGCCTCGCCCTCATCACCGCCGTCGCACTGGTCCTGGGCCGCTATGCCGTGGGCGGCGGCGCCCGGGACGGCGGAGACCGCAAAGCGGTGCGCCTGTTGGGCAGCCGGGCCCCGGGCGCTCGGCGGATGGCGGCGCATCGTGACCGACACGTTCGTGGACGACGCCGAAGTGCACTTCGCCTCCGTCATGCGGCCGCAGTTGCAGCGGCTGTTCGCCGCCCGGCTGGCCGAACGGCACGGCGTGGCGATGTACCGGAACCCGCAGCGGGCCTCGGCACTGGTCGGAGCTGAACTGTGGCCCTGGATCGATCCCGGGGCCACCGCTCCGCGGGCCACTCTCCCGGAGCCCGTCTTGCGTGCACTGCTCGACCGGCTGGAAGCCCTGTGACCGGTGGCGCTGCGGCCGACCCCGCAGCCCGCGCACCCCGACCCCGACCCCTACCCCTACCCCGCGAGGAACCGACCGTGACCAGCCCGCACCCCACTCAGGACCACGACACCCTGACTCCCCGACAGGCGGGCGAACGCGCCGCGGTTGTGCTCGACGGGGTCCGTACCGCCGTGGTCGGCAAGGCGGAACCGCTGGCGCTGGTGATGCTCGGCATCCTCGCCGGCGGCCACGTCCTCATCGAGGACCTGCCGGGACTCGGGAAGACCCTGCTGGCACGCTCCTTCGCCACCACGCTCGGCCTGGACTTCCGCCGCGTCCAGTTCACCCCCGACCTGCTGCCCTCCGACGTCACCGGAGCCCCGTTCTACGACCAGCGGACCGCCTACATGGTCTTCCGGCCCGGTCCCGTCTTCACCCACCTGCTGCTCGCCGACGAGATCAACCGCACCCCGCCCAAGACCCAGGCCGCGCTGCTGGAGGCGATGGCCGAGTCCCAGGTGTCCATCGACGGACGCACCCGGCCGCTGCCGAACCCCTTCGTGGTCGTCGCCACCGCCAACCCCATCGAGTACGAGGGCACGTACACACTGCCCGAGGTGCAGCTCGACCGGTTCCTGCTGCGGGTTCGCATGGGCTATCTGGCGGCGTCCGAGGAGGCGGGCATGCTGCGCGCGCGGGTCGACCGGGCCGCGCCCGAGGCCGTGCTGCGCACGCTCAGCGGGCCGGACGAGGTGCTGGCCATGCGGGCCGCCGTCGAACGCGTCGAGGTGGACGACGACCTGCTGGAGTACGTCGTCGCGCTGGTCCGCGCCACCCGGGCCCACCCCCATGTCCAGGTCGGCGCCTCCCCGCGCGGGGGCCTGGCCCTGGTGCAGCTCGCCCGCGCCCGTGCCGTCCTGGAACTGCGGGACTACGTGACCCCCGAGGACGTCAAGTACGTGGCGGTGCCGGCCCTCGCGCACCGCGTCACCCTCAAGCCGGAGCTGTGGGTCCGGCAGATCGACGCCGACGACGTGATGCGCGAGATCGTACGATCCGTGCCCGCCCCGCAGACCTTGCCGCGCACGCCGGTCGCGTCATGACGGAACCCGTGTCGGCGCGCGGAGCGGCCGCCGCCGTCCAACGGGCCCTGGACGGCCACCATGACGGGGCCACCCAGCCCCCGCCGCCACCTCCGCCCGGCTGGCGTGCAGGTGAACGCGCCCTGCGGTGGGCCACGTTGGCCGTCGTCGCACTGGCCGCCGCACTGATCACCGGCCGCCCCTGGGTACTCGCTCTCGCCGCCACGCCCCTGGTGCTGCTCGCCCTCGCCCTGCCGAGTGGGCCGCGCCCCAAGGCGGTGACGGCCGAGGTCGAGGTGGAGCCGCGGCGGTGCTTCGAAGGCGAGCAGGTGACGGTGCGGATCACGCTGTCCTACGAGGGTGCGTCCGCCCGCCTGGACCCCGGCGTCACCCTGGGCCACGGGGTCCGGCTCGACCACCTCGCGGTCGGCCCGCACCGCGTCGATCTCGTCCTGACCGCGCGGCGCTGGGGCCGCTGGATGCTCGGCACGGTCGACGTCGACGTCTATGACCCGGGCGGCCTTGCCCGGCGCACCGTGCGCGCCGAACTCGGCGAGATCGCCGTCTTCCCGCTGCCCGAACACGCCGGCCTCACGCCCGTCCCGGTCCGGCTGCCGCAACGGCTCGGCGAGCACACCGCCGTGCAGCGCGGCGAGGGCGTCGAGGTCATCGGCGTCCACCCGTATGTGCGCGGCGAACGGCAGCGGCGGATCCACTGGCCGGCCACCACCCGCCGCGGCACCCTGCAGGTCCACCAGTTCGCCGCGGAGCGCACCGCCGACACCGTGGTGCTGCTGGACGTGCTCGCCGACGTGGTCGACCCGGTCACCGGCACGTCCTCGCTCGACGGGACCTTCCGAACCGCCGCAGGACTGGTCCGCGCCTATCTGCGCACCCACGACCGGGTCGGCGTCGTGTCGATCGGCGGCGCGACCCGCTGGCTGCGGCCCGGCAGCGGCCACGGCTACTTCTACCGCATCGTCGAGAGCGTGCTGGAGGTCCGCAAGGACCGCGCGTTCCGCACGGAGGGGCTCACCCCGCTCCCACCGCCCGCGTTGCCCGAAGGGGCGCTGGTGTACGTCATCACGCCGCTGACCGACCAGCGGATCTTCGACATCCTGCACCAGGTGCGCGGACGGGCCAACCCGATGGTCGTGGTCGAGATCCCCGCCGGCCGACCGGTCCTTGAACCCGGCGACACCGTGGGCGAACTCGCGCTGCGGCTGTGGCGGGCCGATCGCGACGCCCTGCGCTTCGCCCTGATGGAACGCGGCATCGCGGTCGTCACCCACCGGCCCGGCGAGACTCTCGACCTCGCCCTCGCGCCGCTGCTGCGCACCCGCATCCGCGGAGGGACGCGATGACCACCGCCCCCGCCCGGCTCCTCGCACGTCTCACCTCGCGCATCACCGACCGCTTGCTCGGAACGGCCCTTGCCGTCGCCGCCTGTGACCCGCCGGCCGCGCTGCACACATCGCTGCCGGTCAAGGTGCTGGTGGTCGGAGCGGCGGCGGCCGCGTGGTGGGCCGCTCCCATGGTCGACGCGCGCCCCGTCTCGACCGTCATGCGCCCGCGGACCGTCGCGGCCCGCCGCAGGGCGACCGTGCTGCCGGCGGCGGCCATCGCGGTCGCCGCGGCCACCGGCCCCCCGCTCTGGCTCATCGTCTGCATCGCCGTCCTGCTGCCGGCCTATCTCCTCGTCACCGACGCGTGGACAGCCGGCGTCACCGCCCCGCCCGGCCGCCCGCAGGCCACACCCGCACTGGCGGCCACCGCCGCGTCCGCCGTGGTTCTGCTCGCCGCCCAGGCACCGGTCGCGGACACCGCATGGGCACGTCTGCCCGCCTCACTCGCCGTCGCGGCGACCACGGCCTGCCTGGTACTGGCGCTGCGCACCCGTTCGGCGCTCCCCCGGGGGGCCGCCGACCCGCCTCATGAGACGCATTAGATTCTGCGGAAGGACGGATGACGGACCGTCGACACGACGGCAGGTCTGAGCGAGGGAGCGGCCCCATGCCGAAGGCGTACGTATTCACCGCACACGGTGGTCCGGAGGTCGAGGCCTTCCTCGACGTCGCGAAGCCCGAGCCGGGCCCGGGGCAGCTGCTCGTCGCGGTCCGCGCGGCCGGGGTCAACCCGGTCGACTGGAAGCTGCGCGCCGGCAAGCGACGCCCCGGACAGGCGCCCCTGTCCGGCCACGAGGTGCTCGGCAGCGAGATCGCCGGTGTCGTGGAGCGGGTCGGGCCCGGCGTGACGGGGTTCGCGGCCGGTGATTCCGTCTTCGGCAACCCGGTGACCGGCGGGTACGCGGAGTTCACGCTGCTCCCGGCCGACATCGCCGCGCACAAGCCGGACGCCCTCTCCTACCGGGACGCGGCGGTGCTGCCGGTCGCGGCGGCGACTGCGTACGACGGGCTG
The DNA here is from genome assembly GCF_042871345.1 of Streptomyces sp. NPDC005863. NCBI lineage: Bacteria > Bacillati > Actinomycetota > Actinomycetes > Kitasatosporales > Streptomycetaceae > Streptomyces > Streptomyces sp. NPDC005863. The sequence goes on from NZ_JBIAII010000002.1 coordinate 691,891, forward strand.
CGCCAGCTCGATCTGCCCGCAGGGGCGACGCTCCTGATCACCGGGGCGGGCGGCGGGGTCGGTGTGGCCGCGACGCAGATGGCGCGGCATTTCGGGCTCCGTGTGGTGGGCACGGCGAGCGCCGGCAAGAAGGAGTTCGTCGAGTCGCTGGGCGCCGTCCACGTGCCGCCAGGACCCCGCCTCGCCGAGCGCGTCCTGGAGGCGGCGCCGGACCACCGGGTCGACGCGGTCTTCGACCTGGTCGGCGGCGCGGACCTGGTGGAGGTCGCGGAGCTCCTGACCGACCGCGGGAAGCTGATCACGGCGGCGGCCAAGGAGACCGTGGCCGAACTGGGCGGCGCCCCGGTCGCCCGGGCCCGCACCTCGGCGGTCCTCGACGAGGTGGCGCTCCTTGCCGCGGCGGGCGTGCTGCGGCCGCACGTGACGGCGACGTACCCGCTGGACCGCGCGGACGAGGCGCTGCGCGCGGTGGAGAGCGGTCACGCCCGCGGCAAGGTCGTGATCGAGGTGAGCGGGGAGGCGGCCACGTAGGCGGCCGCGGGAAGAGAACGAGAAGAAAAGGGGACGACGGGCCGCGCACCCCGTTGATACCTTCCGGATCATGCAGCCCGTCAGTGAGAACGAGATCCGTACGTCCTTCGTGAACTGTTCCAAGGGCGAGGCGCGCAGGCTCACTCTCCCCGCGGGCTTCGCCGAGACCCCCTGGTCCGACCTGGACTTCCTCGGCTGGCGCGACCCCAAGGCGCCGGACCGCGGCTACGTGGTGACCTGGCGGGACGGCGAGCCCGTGGGCCTCGCCCTGCGCGCCTCGACCGGCGTGCGCAAGAGCATGTTCAAGTCCAGCATCTGCTCGGTCTGCGTCACCCCGCAGTCCGGTTCCGGCATCACGCTGCTCGTCGCCCCGAAGGCGGGCGCGGCGGGCCGCCAGGGCAACTCGGTGGGGCTGTACGTCTGCGCGGACCTGGCCTGTTCCCTCTACGTCCGCGGGAAGAAGACCTTGGCGGCGGCCCGCCGCCTGGAGGAGAGCCTCACCCCGGACGAGCAGAACGCGAGGACCCTGCGGAACCTGCACGGCTTCCTGGACCAGGTCGTCGCGGAGGGCTGAGTCCTGCCCGGTGGTGACCGGCCCATGGGTGGCGGTCCCGGTCCACGGGTGGTGGACCGGCCCTAGGGCCTGTCCGGCGGATCTTGTCGCGGGCGCGGGGCCTGCCACGCCGACCTGCGGCGTTGTCGTCGGTTGCCAACGCTCCGCGTTGTCGCCCTCCTCCGCCTTGCATCTCGACGCGCCAGACCCCGCTCACCAGCACGAAGACGCGCGGGCCACCCGGATGCGACCTGATCCGCCGGACAGGCCCTAGACCGCCCGGGGATCCACCAGTTGGAGCGCCAGCGTGGCCGACGGTTCGGCCACGCCGGGGCCGCCCGCCTCGGCCCAGGCGAGTATCTCGTCGATGGACGCGTCGTCCATGGCGAAGCCGACCCAGGAGGCCCTGCCACCCTTCCTGCGCCCCTCCGCCGAGGGCTGGACGACCACGATGTTCGCCTGGCCGCACGGCCCGAGGCAGTCGCTCGTACGGACCGCGAACCGGCCGCGCGAGGCCGCCGCCGCGGCCCGCAGCCGCTCCAGCTGCCAGGCGTGGTCGACGCCGGGGTGCTTGCGCGCGTCGCCGCAGCAGCAGCCCCGGCACACGACGAGCGTGCAGGGGCGGCGAGCGGCGGCACCGATGGAGACGACGGGACTCATGTCGTGATCATCTCAGCTGTGGGACAGGGCCTGTTCATCGCGGGGTGACGAAGGCGCGTGCTCACCGCAGATACGCGAGCCCCGGATGCACGCCCCGGTACCCCGCCACGAGCCGCCGCGCCACCGACACGGAGTCGACCAGCGGATGCAGCGCGAACGCCTTGACCGCGGTGGCCGACGAGCCGCTCTCGGCCGCGGCGAGCACCTCGCGCTCGACGGCCTTGACCGAGCACACGAGCCCGGTGGCGTGACCGGGCAGCGGCGCCACCGCCATGGGGTGCGCGCCGTTGGCGTCGACGGAGCACGGCACCTCGATGACGGCGTCCGCGTCCAGGGCGGCGAGGGTCGTGCCGTTGCGGACGTTGAGGATCAGCGTGGCCCGCTCGTCGCGCGCGATGGCCCGCATCAGCGCGAGGGCCACCTTCTCGTACCCGCCGGACTCCAGGTCCTCCTCGGCCCGCTCCCCCACACCGGCCGCTTCCCTGTTCTCCGCCATGTACGCCGCCTCGCGCTCGGCGAGGGTGTCGTTCCATGCCGCCAGGGCGGGGGTGCCGGGGTGGCGCATGCCGTCGTAGAAGCGGGCCTGCTGGTGGTGGAGGAAGGCGCCGCGGGTCCGCTCGGCCTGCCGGTAGGCGTGCACGGTGTCGCGGTTGAAGTAGTAGTAGTGCAGGTACTCGTTGGGGATCGCGCCGAGCGACTGGAGCCAGTCGGCGCCGAAGAGCCTGCCCTGCTCGAAGGAGACGAGGAGCTTCGGGTCGGCCAGCAGTCGCGGCAGTTCGTCGCGGCCCGCGATGTGCAGGCCGCGCAGCCAGCCGAGGTGGTTGAGGCCCACGTAGTCGATGAACGCCTCGTCGGGGCTGGCGCCGAGAACCTGTGCGACCCGGCGGCCGAGCCCCACCGGCGAGTCGCAGATGCCGATGACGCGCCCGCCGAGATGACGCGACATCGCTTCGGTCACGAGACCCGCGGGGTTGGTGAAGTTGATGACCCAGGCGTCCGGCGCGAGCCGGGCGACGCGGCGCGCGATGTCCACGGCGACGGGCACCGTGCGCAGCCCGTACGCGATGCCGCCGGCGCCGACCGTCTCCTGCCCGAGGACGCCCTCGGCGAGGGCCACGCGCTCGTCGGCGGCGCGCCCCTCCAGGCCGCCGACGCGGATCGCGGAGAACACGAAGTCGGCGCCGCGCAGCGCCTCGTCGAGGTCGGTGGTGGCGGTGACGGAGGGCGCGTCGGGCACGCCGTCGGCCTGCTCGGCGAGGACCCGGGCGATGGCGTCGAGGCGTGCCGCGTCCAGGTCGTGCAGGACGACGTCGGTGACGCGGCCCTCGGCGCGGTCGCCGAGCAGCGCCCCGTACACGAGGGGCACACGGAATCCGCCGCCGCCGAGAATTGCCAGCTTCACGTCTGAACCGCCTTCTGTCGTACCGGTGTCGCCGGGGTTCACGGTAGAGCCTCTCTTCCAACCCCCGCCTGCACCCCGACGCCCGGCACGCGCCCGCGCTTCGCGCGAACGACGGGGGTTCGAAGACAGGCTCACACGTACCGCACCGGGCCCGGCGTTCCGCACCTCCCCGTGGCGCGCGTTACGTACGATGACGCGGCAGCGTTCCGACCCCCACGGAGGTAGCGCCCGATGACCCTCTGGAAGACATCCACCGCCCTGTTCGGCGCCGTCACGCTGGCGGTGATGACCGGCGGGGCCGCCTCGGCCGCGCCCGCCGCGCCGGGCGGCTGGCAGGAGTCCGGCACCTCGTACGTCAACTCCCTCACCGGAAGCCAGGGTCTGGCGAGCCGCGCGGACGGCAGCCTCCTCTACCGCGGCCTCGGCTCCATACCGCTGGACCTGCGCATCAAGGGCTGGGGGCACATAGGCGACCCGGACGTCGCGGACGGCCACACCTTCGACGCCTACCAGGGCGGCGACAACGCGCGGTCCAAGATGTACGCGGTCACCACCCCGGCCGGGAAGCGCTACCTCTACGAGCACGAGCTCGACCCCGGCGAGAAGCTCAACAACTCCTTCGCGGCCGTCTCGCCCGACCATCAGTGGCTGGTGTCCGGGGAGTGGGGCGACCAGAACCGCCTCCAGGTCTTCCCCGCCCCGCTCCTCAACTCCTCGACCCCGCCCACCGGCGGCGCGCTCCCGCAGGCCGGACAGATCTCGCTCGACAAGCCGGTGCGCGACATCCAGGGCTGCGACTTCGCCACCGACACCCGCCTGTTGTGCGCCTCCAACGACGCGTCCAAGGAGCTGTTCCCCGAGGACCGCCCGGTCCTCCAGGTCGACCTGGAGCGGCCGCTCGACGGGAAGCCCGTGACCGGCCACGTCAGCAGCCTCTTCGCCGCCCCTCAACGCAGCATCTGTTCCGGCTCCTTCGAGACCGAGGGCATCGACTACGATCCCGCGCGCCGCAGCCTGCGCGTCCAGGTGGTGCCGCCCGCGCCGTGTCTGGTGACGACGGCGGTGCACGCGTACCGGCCGACGACCGGCTGAGGCGCACGCCCCGTCCGCCTTTCGGACAGCACGTGTGGGGCGCCGCGCCGGAGGGGAAGGTCGTGATCATGACACAGCACGACCAGCAGGTGGCCGACACCGTCCACTCCCCCGCGCGGCGCCCGATCCGGCAGTTGCTCGCCGCGTCGGTCGGCAACGCCGTGGAGTGGTACGACTGGTACGCGTACACCTTCCTCGCCACGTACATCGCCGACCAGGTCTTCCCCAAGGGGTCCGGCAACTCCCTCGTCCCGCTGCTCTCCACCTTCGCCGTGTTCGCGGTGGGCTTCTTCATGCGGCCCGTCGGCGGGCTGCTCATGGGCGCGGTCGCCGACCGGCGGGGCAGGCGCGCGGCGCTGACCGTCACGATCCTGCTCATGGGCGGCAGCAGCCTGCTGGTCGGCCTGACGCCCACCTACGCGTCCGCCGGTGTGCTCGCGCCGGTGGTGCTGGTGCTCGCCCGTCTGCTCCAAGGGCTTTCCGTGGGCGGCGAGTTCGCCGCGTCGACGACGTTCCTCGTGGAGTCGGCGGGTCCCGGCCGGCGCGGGCTCTTCTCCAGTTTCCAGTACGTCTCCACCAGTGCGGGCCAGCTCGCGGCGTCGGGCGTCGCGGCCCTGCTCGTCGCCACGGTCTCCGAGGGGCAGATGGACGGCTGGGGCTGGCGGGTGCCGTTCGTCCTCGGGGCGCTGCTCAGCCTGGTCGGCTTCTGGATCAGGCAGGGCGCGCACGAGACACGCAAGGTGCCCGTCGAACAGGGCGAGCGGCCGGGCCTGTTCGACGCGCTGCGGCACCACCCGCGCCAGTCGCTGCTGATCTGCGGCATCACGGCGGGCGGCACGCTCGCCTACTACACCTGGACGTCGTACCTGCCGACGTACGCCGAGCTCAACACCGACATCAGCAAGGGCCAGGCACTCCTCGCGGGCACCCTCTCGCTGGCGTTCTTCGCCCTGCTCCAGCCGGTCGGCGGGCTGCTCTCGGACCGGTTCGGGCGCCGCCCGCTCCTGCTCTTCTTCGGCATCGGCTTCGCCATCCTGAGCGTGCCGCTGCTCAAGTCCCTTTCGGGGTCGTTCGGTTCGCTGCTGTTCGTGCAGTGCGCGGGCATGGTGCTGCTCACCGGCTTCACGTCGATCTCGGCGGCGGTGAACGCGGAGGTGTTCCCCGCGCGGGTGCGGGCCGCAGGGATCGGCTTCCCGTACTCGCTGACCGTCGCGCTCTTCGGCGGCACGGCTCCGTACATGGGCACCCTGTTCAAGCAGATCGGCTCTCCCGGGCTCTTTCCCGTGTACGTGGCCGTGCTGTGCGTCGTGTCCTCCGCGGTGTATCTGCGGCTGCCGGAGACGGCGCACAAGGAGCTGGACCGCTGAGGCGCGGCAGGCCGCACGGCGTCGGCTTCCCGGGTGGCCGGTCGGCGGCCGTCACGACGCCAGCGCCGCCACCGGTTCGAGGCGGGCGGCCTTGAGGGCCGGGTAGAAGCCGGCGGCCAGGCCGACGGCGAGACCCAGGACGGGGCCCGCGAGGAGGAGCCACGGCGATAGGGCCGCCGTCCACCCCTTCGCCAGTGCGATGGAGATGGTCAGGTCCAGGCCGCAGACCGTACCGACCAGGCCACCGAGCAGCCCCAACAAGCCGCTCTCGAAGAGGAACTGGGACAGGATCGAGCGCCGAGAAGCTCCGACGGCCCGGCGCAGCCCGATCTCGTGGCGCCGTTCGAGGACCGCGACGAGCGTGGTGTTGCCGATGCCGATCGCGCCGATCAGCAACGACACCGCGGCCAGTGTGAGGAACAACCCCCTGGTGTCGTTCTCGACGTGCGCCCGCAACTGCTTCGGATCGGGCGGCACTTGGGCAAGCAGGTCACCGGGCCGCCCCGGTGACAGGGCGAGCTTCGCCTCGGCACCCACCTGCTGGGCCGCCCCCGGCCGGGTCCGCACCATGACCTTCGGCGCCTCGAAGGAGAGGTCCGTGGCCGACGCGTGGGCCGTCCACGACGGCAGGATCACGGAGAACGGTGCCTGGGAGTCGAAGTCGGGCGTCTTGACGATGCCGATCAGCAGGTACGGCTTTCCCGCGACGAACAGCAGGGTGCGGCCGTCCACGTCACCTACCCCGGCGTTGCGGGCGGCGACGTCGCCGAGCAGGGCGACCCGGTACCGCCGCCGCTCCGGCACGGCGTCGAAGAGGCGCCCCGAGACGGCCCTGAGGCGCAGCGCCTTGAGTGCGCCCGGGTCGGCTGCCATCACCTGGGTGTCGGCCCCGGTCGAGCCGGTCCGGCCCGCGGAACGGGAGACATCGGGCAGCGTGTCCTGCGTGCTGTACACGACTCCTGCCGCCACGACGCCGTTGAGCCGCGCGGTACGGCCCAGGGCCGCGCGGGAGACGACCGCCCCGTCGTCGAACCCCTGGACCGACACGCCGGTGGCCTGCAGCGCGTTGAAGCGCGCCGACACCTGCGCGGCGGCGGTGCTGGTGAGGCCGATGGTGGCGACCAGGGTGAGGATGCCGAAGGCCACCCCCGTCAGGGTGAGGGCGCTGCGGCCACGACGCCCACGGATCGCTCCCCACGCCTCGGCCGCGATGTCTCCCCACCTGCCCCGGTACCGCCCGCTTTCATGACACCTACCCCCGTACCGCCCGCCTTCGTGACTGTCACGCGACCGCGACCGTACTGAGCCCATCGCCCTCACGCCTCCCCCGCCGCGTCGAGCCTGCCGTCCCTGACGCGCAGCACCCGGTCCGCCCGGTCGGCGACCGTCGGATCGTGTGTGACCACGACCACGGCGAGGCCGTCGGCCGCCAGTTGCGCGAGATGGCCCATGACCATGCCGGTGGACTCGGTGTCCAGGTTGCCCGTGGGCTCGTCGCACAGCAGCAGCGAGGGACGGTGCACCGTGGCCCGGGCGATGGCCACTCTCTGCTTCTCTCCGCCGGACAGCGTGTGCGGCAGCGCGTCCACCCTGTGTCCCATGCCGACCCGGGCCAGGGCCTGCTCGGCCACGCGCCGGCGGGCATGGCGCGGCGCACGGTTGTAGACCAGGGGCAGCACCACGTTGACACCGGCGGGTTTGTGCGCGACCAGGTGGAAGGCCTGGAAGACGAACCCGATCCGCTGGGCCCGCAGCCGGGTGCGCTCCTTCTCGCGCAGGTCCGCGGTGTCGACTCCGTCGAGGAGGTAGGTGCCGGCACTCGGCCGGTCGAGCAGGCCCAGGATGTTGAGCAGGGTCGATTTGCCGGAGCCGGAGGGGCCGATGACCGCCACCAGTTCCCCGGCCCGGACGCCGAAACTCACCTGGTCGAGGGCGTGGACCGGCCCCGACACCGCCTCGTACGTCCGTCCGACGGCGCGTGTGTCGATCACCGCGGGCGCGGTCATGGCGAACCGTCCTGCCGCGACTGGTCGGACACGACCACCTTGTCGCCTTCGTGCAGCACTCCGCGGGGATCCCGTACGGAGACCTCGCCCTCGGCCTCGAAGACGGGGACGACCTGGACTTCGCGCTCCGCGCCTGCACGTACGACCTTGACGATCGTCCTGCCGCCGGGGCGGGACCACAGCGCCGAAGAGGGGACGACGGGGCCGCGTCCGGGCGCCTTGCCCACTTCGACGCGGACCCGGTAACTCCCGTGCTGCGACGGCTCCTTGGGTGTCCGCACGACAATCTGTGGCCCGCTGGATCCCGCGTCGCCGTCGTCCTCCGTACGGTCCTCGTCCTCGCCCGTCTCGGTGGGACTCTCGCTCGGGGCCGGTGACGGCGCCACCTGCGCCGAGGGCGCGGAGGCGCGCGCCGACCCGCCCGCGAACGGCTCCACACGTCCCCGCCCCGTCGACCCGTCGGGTGCGACGACGGAGGCCGCAGCGCCCGGCCGGATCTGCCGCAGCGCCCCCTCGTCGGGCACCGGGCAGCGCAGTGCCCGCTCGCCGGCCTCCACGGACAGGTCCGTGGAGCGGGCCGGGCCTCCCACGACCGAGGTGACCGCGCCCATCCGGCCCGGTAGCCGGGGGACGAACAGCAGCTCGTCGCGTGCGGTCGTGGTCTCGTCCCGATCGTCGGCCCGGTGCGGGGCCGGATAGCCGCGCGTCCGGTACAGGTGGGCCAGGGCCCGCTGGGTCGTGGTGTCGAAGACCCGGCTGGCGGGGCCGGGGCCGAGCAATCGGATTCTGGCCAGGGCCCGTTGCAGCTGGGCCACGTCGGGCCCGGTCGCACCCGGTGTCAGATCGCGGTACGCGGGCAGCTTCCCCGCCAGGGCGATCACCGGGCGCCCCGAGATCTCCGCGACGACCTTGCCCTCGGCCACCGTGTGCCCCTGGCCGAGTGGCAGGCCGGTGACGACCAGGGCGCCCTGCGCCCCGTCGGCGGACTCCCCCGCGGGAACGGGGACGGGCACCACCGTGCTCGGCTGCACCGTGCACTCCACCGCCACGGAGCGGACCAGGGTCTCGACCTTCACCGGCACGGTGATCCGGGACCTGGGCGGGGCCGCCGCGTCCGCCGCGAGCTGCTCGGGCGTGCGGGCCTGCGCCGCGAGAGCCCAGGTCGTCCCGGTGACGGCGAGGACGCCCCCGACGGCGACGTGTACGAGCCAGCGCGTGCGGCGACTCGCGCGCGGGGAATCCGACCGCTTCGGTCCGGCCGCCTTCATCGGTCCCTCCCCGAAAGGATGCGCCGAGCGCGTTCCTGGGCGTCGCGGTTCATCTCGCGTACCGCCGTCACCTCGGCCTCGTACTTACGCATCCCCGCGGTCAGGTACAGGTCTTCCACCAGCCGGCGCCGTGGGACGTAGTGCAGGCGCTGCTGGCAGGTGGCGTCCGCCTCGGCGATGGCCCTCTCGAAGGTGAAGGCGTCCTCGGCGTTCCGGCTCCTGTAGGTGTCACCGGCCCGGACGGCCGCCTTCGAGGGCTCGGCGAGCCCCGGGTGGTCGCGTTTGGTCATGCAGGCGGACCAGCGCCCGTTGAGTGCCGTCACGCGCGGGTCGCGGGCAGCACGCTGCTCCATTTGTCCGGCGAAGTTCCCCTGGAACGTGAGGAGTTTCAGGAACTGTTCGAGCGACCCGTACAACTGGCGCCTCGCCTTGGCTATGCAGCCGCCGTCACGTGTCTGCATCTGACCGACCTCGGGCACGGACACCTTGACCATCGGGGCCGCCCGCCCGCCGGAAAACGCGGTCTGCCATTTCTCGCGCCGGGAGGCGGGGAGCGCACTGAGTGCGTCGTTGTTCGCGTCGCGCGGCGCGTTCGCCGTCGATTCCAGCTGCGCGCGCAGTCCGTATCCGCGCTCCTCGGCCTGCTGGGGCGATATCGCGTAATCGGCGGCCGTCTTCACCGGCGTGGTGTCGTCTGGCGCCTTGATGTAGCGGAATCCCCGAGCCGTCATGCACTGACGAATCAGTTCCTCTTCGGCGGCGCTCCGTACGCCTATTCCGTCCATCAATCCGGCCGCCGCATCGCGGATTCCGGGATCCGGTCGCTCCGGGAGTTCCCAGGAAGTCTCCGTCGTCTTCTCCTTCGCGGGACCACCACAGGCCGTGATCCCGCCCTGCAGCACGATCACCGTGGCCAGCACCCCGATGAAGGTGCGTCCGGCGTGGCCGCGGGCTCCGCGGCGTCCACGGCTTTGGGCCACGGGGCTCTCCGGGGTCAGGGGGCTCATGTCCTCACCACCACTCTTCTCGTCGTCACCCGGCGGGAGGGCCACGGCGAGCGCGCGGACCGGACCGCTTTACGGGCGGCTCCGCGCGTTCGCCATGGCCTCATTCGGTCAGCACGTGGTGTTGACACCCTTGTGGCTGGAACCCTTGTCGCCATTGCCGTAGTGGTGGGCGCGGCCCGAATGTTTGGGCATCCAGATGGTCATGCCGCCCCGGTAGTACGCGTCCTTGTAGATGCACGCGTACTTGAGCGTGTTGAAGTTGTCGTAGGACGACGAGTCCTTGTCGTTGAGCGCGGCGGTGACGTTCCCCGCGGTGCGCCAGTTCTGGATCGCCGTCTCGACCTCGAAGTGCGTGCCCCGGTAGTTCGCGTCCTTGTAGACGCAGAAGTTGTAGGCGTCGCACTGCTGGTCCATGACCGTGTTCGCCTGTGCGGCGCCGGCGCCCACGGACAGGGTCGCGGCGGCCGAAGCCGCCACCACCACGCCGACGATCGCTCGCCGTATCCCCCTGACCTTTCGCATTTCTTCTTCCCTCCGCTGGGGTCCATTCGATGCGTGACCGGCAACCTGCCTTTGTGGAAAAGCACTTCAGATGTGGAAAGGCACTTCAGGTCACCGGCAGCCGAACGGAACCCTAGGGCCGGGCGGTGGGCCGTCGCGTCAGTCGAGAGGTGTCACCTGAGTGCACCCAGCGCGGTAGCGCATCGCCAAACCCTCGCGGTAGGGGGTCAACCGAGAGTGGATGTCCCCTTCGGCACCTCGGTGATCGCGCGGCCCGCCCACGCGGGGGCCGGTTCCGTGAGGGCCGCGAGGCGGTCGCGGATGCCGTCCGGGAACGGGGTCGCGCGGCCCGCGTTCTGGTCGACGTGGAGCGCGAGCAGTTCGGTCGTCGCCACGGGGGCCGCGTCCGGTGCCGGCTCGGCGCCCTCGTCCTCGACCACGTACATCTCGTGCGCGAACCGCGCCTTCTTGGCGTCCGCGCCCAACATGCGGGTGCGGACGGCGAGATGGGCGCCCTCGGCGACGTCGCTCAGGTACCGCACGTGGGCCTCGACCGTGTAGAGGGAGCAGCCGGTGGACTCGCGGTAGCCGGCGTGCAGGCCCGTCTCGATCATCATGGCGTCGGTGGCGTAGCCGAAGACGAGGACGTAGAAGGCCTCGCTCATGTGGCCGTTGTAGTCGATCCACTCGGGCCGGACGGTGCGGTGCAGCAGGGGCAGCGGGTCAGTCCGCGACTCCGTTCGCGTCGCGGCCCCCGTCTCGGTTCGCGTCTCGGTGTCGCTCACTTCTTTCCTCCGTTCAGGCGGCCCGTCGCACGCAGTACGTCGATCACGCCCTGGTCGCGCTCGGCGACGAGGTCGGCGATGGTGCGGTCGCCCGCCTCCTCGTCGCAGCCCGCGACCACCGCGTCGTACAGCTTCTTGTCGAGCTCGGGGGCCTCCAGGCGCGTCCACGGCGACTTCAGGGACGGGCCGAAGTGGTCGAGCATGTGGGCCATCCCGCCCTCGCCGCCCGCGAGCGCGAAGGTGAGCATCGGGCCCATGAACGCCCACCGCAGGCCGGGGCCCTCGGTGATGGAGTCGTCGATCTCCCGGACGGTGGCCTCGCCGTTGGCGACCATGTGCAACGCCTCGCGCCACAGGGCCTCTTGGAGGCGGTTGGCGATGAAGCCCGGCACCTCGCTCTTCATCGTGATCACGGACTTGCCCGCGACCTCGTAGAAGCGGGACGCCCAGGCGACGGCGACGGCGTCGGTCCGCTCGCCGCCGACGACCTCGACGAGGGGTATGAGATACGGCGGGTTGAAGGGGTGGCCGACGACGAGGCGGCCCGGGGTCGTGGCCTCGGTCTGAATGTCGGTCATCGGGTAGCCGGAGGTGGAGGACGCGATGACGACGCCGGCGGGCGTCGCGGCGTCCAGCTTCGCCAGCAGATCACGCTTGAGCTCCAGCTTCTCCGGGGCGCTCTCCTGCACGAACTGGGCGTCGGCGACGGCCTCTTCGAGGGTCGCGGTGACGGTGAGCCGGTCCTGCGAGGCGCCTTCGGCGAGACCGAGCTGGGTGAGCGCGGGCCAGGCGGCCCCGACGAGGCGGCGCAGCCGCTGCTCGGCGTCGGGTGCCGGGTCCCAGGCGCTCACGTCGTAGCCGCGGGCCAGGAAATGGGCGACCCAGCCGCCACCGATCACCCCGGCACCGACACAGGCGACACGGCGGACTTCTTCGGGAGAGGTGGTCATAGAGGTGAGGGTTTCCTTTCGTAGCTGCGTGTGGGGGGAGTTGGAAAGGGAGGCGCACCGGCGGTGTCCCAGGGGCGCGGGGAACTGCGCGACCAGCCACAACCCACCCGCACCGAGAAGACCCCGAACACCGCCCGATCCAGGGGAGAGGTGGTGGTCATAGCGGTGAGGGTTTCCTTTCGTAGCTGCATGTGGGGGGAGTTGGAAAGCGAGGCGCACCGGCGGCGTCCCAGGGGCGCGGGGAACTGCGCGACCAGCCACAACCCACCCGCACCGAGAAGACCCCGAACACCGCCCGATCCAGCGAAGCGCTATCGCTTGAGGCCGAGCTTCTGCCGCGCCTCGTCCGGCGTGGCGACCCGCGACCCGAGGTTCTCGGTGATCTGGACGGCACGCTCGACGAGCTGCCCGTTCGTGGCCTTGTTGCCCTTGCCCAGGTAGAGGTTGTCCTCCAGGCCGACGCGGACCTGGCCGCCGAGCAGGATGGACTGCGCGACCCACGGCATTTGCATGCGGCCGAGCGCGAAGCTGGCCCACTGCGCGCCCTCGGGCAGCATGTTGACCATGGACTGCAGGACGCCGGGGTCGGCGGGCGCGCCCCACGGGACGCCCATGCAGAGCTGGAAGACGGTGGGGTCGTCGAGCAGCCCCTCGGCGAGCAGCTGCTTGGCGAACCAGAGCTGGCCGGTGTCGAAGATCTCCAACTCGGGGCGCACGCCCAGCTCCTGGATGCGCTTGGCACCCTGGCGGAGCATGTCCGGGGTGGAGATGTAGAGGTTGCTGCCGTCGCCGAAGTTGAGCGAGCCGCAGTCGAGGGTGCAGATGTCGGGGAGCAGGTCCTCGACGTGCGGGAGCCGGTCGAGACCGCTGACCAGGTCGGTTCCGGGCAGGTGCTTGAGCGGCTCGTCGGGGTCGATGACGAGGTCGCCGCCCATGCCCGCCGTCAGGTTGATGACGACGTCGGTGCCGGTCTCCTTGATGCGCTCGACGACCTCGCGGTACAGCCGCGGGTCGCGGGAGGGGTCGCCGGTCTCGGGATCGCGGACGTGGATGTGCACGACGGCGGCGCCCGCCTCGGCGGCCTCGACCGCGGAGGCGGCTATCTGCTCGGGCGTCACGGGCACGTGCGGGCTCTTGCGCACGGTGTCGCCGGCGCCGGTCAGGGCGCAGGTGATGATGACGTTGTCATTCACGGGCATGCGGAACTCTCCCTCGGGGGTTGGGTGTTGTGTGTGCGGGCGGTACGGGAGCTACGAGACGCACGAGGCGTACGGGGAGTACGCGGCGCAGAAGGCATACCTGGCGTACGAGAGGTCAGTGCGCGGTCAGCGTCGCGGCGACGTAGGCCGTGAGGGCCTCATGCATGTCGTCCGGGCTCGTGCCGGAGCCGTCGGGCGCCGAGGCCAGCACCTGGGTGGCGAGGCCGTCGATCAGCGCGGTCAGCCGCAGGGCCGCGGCTCCCGGATCGACGGGGCGGAAGACGCCCTCGGCGACGCCGCGCCGGATGACGTCGGCGACGGTGCTGCGCCACTGCCGGTAGTAGTCGGCGTGCAGCCGGCCCACGGCGGTGGAGCGGGCGGCCTCCGCCCACAGGTCGAGCCAGACGCTCCACTGCCAGCGCTGCCGCGCGGTGCGGGGGATCTGCAATTCGATGAGGTGCCGCAGTTCGTCGGCGGTGTCGGCGGCGTCCGCGATACGGGCGGCCCGGCGCGCGGTGTCCTCGTCCATGCACCAGCGCACGGCGGCCTCCAGGAGGTCGTCGCGGCCGGGGAAGTGGTAGTGGATGGCGGCGGTACTGGTGTCGCAGGCCGCGGCGATGTCCTGGACCCGGACGGCGTGGAAGCCGCGCTCCGCGATGAGGCGGACGGTCTCGCGGACGATCTGCAGGGGCCGGCCGCCCTCGGGGGACGGCCCGCCGCCGCGCGTCCGCCGGGCCGGCGCCGTGGCAGGCCCCGCGGCCCCGGCGAGCCCCGTGGCCCCGGTCGGCTCCGTGCCGAGGAGCCAGCCCGCGTCGACGTGCCCGATCGCCGCCACCCGGGCCAGCTCGGCCGCGGTGAACCGGCGCGTGCCGCCCAGGGAGCGGGACAGCTTGGACGGGTCCATGACGATCCGGCGGGCGAACTCCCGCTGGGTCACCCCGGCGTCGGCGATGACCTTGCGCACCCGCTCGGACACGTCGTCCCGCTGCTCTGACTGCATGGTGAGCCACCGTACCCATGCGTTGCGATGAGCACAACATGGCGTCACGGGAATCCCACACACTCCGTACGCTTACTGGGTACCGGAGAAATTGCGGTACTGACTGACGCATCAGTCACACCCGACACCATCCGCACCCGTGCCATCGCCGCACGGGCACCCCGCACGGACACCCGCACCGGCACTCCACACAGCTACCCTGCACGAATGCATCGTCGTCAACGCGCCGCCGGCGTCTCGTCGGATCGGCCGTGGGGGACGCCCTGGGCGCCCCCTTCGAGTTCGGGGCGGAAGGCGCGTTCTCCGCGTGCTTCCCGGCCGGAGCGGCGGACGACGAGATGTGCGGGGGCGGCGGCTGGGATCCCGGCGAGGCCACGGACGACACCCAGATGGCGCTGCACGTCGCCGATTCCCTGCTGGAGCGCGGTGGCCTCGACCTGCCGGACATCTTCGCCCGCTTCCAGCGGTGGGCCGCCGACGAGCCCAAGGACATCGGTCTGCAGACCGAGGACGTCCTCACCAACGGCAGGCCGTGGGACCGCGCCGCGCAGGCCCACTTCCAGGTCAACCTCCGCGCCGCGGGCAACGGTTCGCTGATGCGCGCCACCACCGCCGCCCTCCACTTCGCGGCCGCCGGGCAGACCGCCACCCTGGACGCCGCCCGCCGCATCGCCGCCCTCACCCACGGCGACCGCGCCGCCTGGGAAGGCACCGCCCTCTTCCACGAGTTGCTGCGCGTCGCTCTGACCGGCGCCGATCCCCTCGCCCCGCTCCCCGACACCCTGGCCCTCGTCCACCCGGACCACCGGGAGCGGTACGCGGTGGTGCTCTCCCCCGCCTGGCACCCGGACGACGCCACCGAGTTCAACGGTGCGGTCTGGCCGTGCCTCGGTTCGGCGGTGTGGGCGCTGCGCACGACGGGGTCCTTCGAGGACGCGCTGCGGGCCGTCGTCGACCTGGGCGGCGACACCGACACCGTCGCCGCGGTCACCGGTGCCCTGGCCGGCGCCCGGTACGGGCTCGACGCCGTTCCCGCCCGCTGGACCGCGCCCCTCCATGTGCCGCTGCCCGGCGCCGCGGAGGGCGGCCGGGTGGTGAGGGGCGACGACCTCGTGGAACTCGCCGGGCGGCTCGACTGCGGGAACCAGCGCCTCACTTGAGGCACTCTTCTGTCTGTGTCGCACGCATCTTCGTTTCCCCCGCAGCGTCCGCCGCTCACCACGACCGGCCACATGGTCGTGTGCGGCGGCGACAACGCCCTGGCCCATCGGCTCGCCGCCGAACTCCGCGGTGTCTACGGCGAACAGGTCGTCCTCGTCGTACCGCCCGCGGGCCGCGACGAGCGCCGGCCGACCGGCCGGGCCATGACCACGGCGCTGCTCGGACGCATCACGGCCGCCGTCTCGCGCACGACGGGGAACGGGAACGGCGAGGGCGGCGGCGTCCCGGGGCCGCCGCGGATCCTGGAGGCCGCCGACTTCACCGACGACGTGCTTACCGAGGCGGGCATCCCGCAGGCCACCGCGCTCGCCCTCATGCACGACGAGGACGAGACCAACATCCGCACCGCGCTGGCCGCCCGCCGGCTCAACCCCCGTCTGCGCCTGGTGATCCGCCTGTACAACCGCAAGCTGGGCCAGCACCTGGAGGAGCTGCTCGACCAGGCCGCGGCCGTGGCCGGCCTCGCCACCACCGACGCCAGCGTCACCGTCCTGTCCGACGCCGACACCGCGGCGCCGGCCCTCGCGGCCACCGCGGTCGCCGGGACCAGCAAGGTCGTGCACGCCTACGGGCTGCTGCTGCGCGCCGTGGAGCGCACGCCCCCGGCGCCGGGCCAGGTGGCGCCGCGCGGCCTCGCCACCCTCGCGCTGCTCTCGGCGACCGCCAACGACCCGGCGGGCGCGGAGGGTTCGGACGACGCGGGGGCGGGCGCGGGGCCGCGGCTGCTGCCGGACGACGCCGCTGTGGCGACCGCCCCGGGGCGCGGCGCGCTGGTCCTGGAGACGGTCTCCTATTCGGGGGCCGCCGCGGGGTCCACGCCGCCGCCCGGGTTCCTCGCGGGTCTGGGCGTTCCGCTGCGCCAGCTGTTCTCGCGGCGGCTGCGCTGGTCGGTGGCCGGATTCGCGGCGGCCGTCCTCGGCATGGCCATCGCGTCGATCGTCACCACCGACGACACCCCGCTGCACGCCACGTATCTGACGCTCCTCGACCTCTTTTCCCTCAACGACCCGGCCACGGACGGCCCGACGAGCCGCCAGATCCTCCAGCTCCTCGCCGGCCTGGTCGGTCTGCTGCTCCTGCCGATCCTCTTCGCCGCCGTCCTGGAGGCCCTCGGCACCTTCCGCACCGCCTCCTCGCTGCGCCGCCCGCCCCGCGGCCTCTCCGGCCACGTCGTCCTGCTCGGCCTCGGCAAGATCGGCACCCGGGTCCTCGCCCGGCTGCGCGAGCTGGACATCCCCGTGGTGTGCGTGGAGGCCGACCCCGAGGCGCGTGGCATCTCCCTGGCGCGCCGCCTGCGGGTGCCCACCGTGATCGGCGACGTGACGGAGGAGGGCGTCCTGGAGGCGGCCAAGGTGCACCGCGCCCACGCACTGCTCGCCCTGACCAGCGCGGACACCATAAATCTGGAGGCGGCCCTGTACGGGCGTTCGGTCAAGCCCGACCTGCGGGTGGCGCTGCGGCTGTACGACGACGAGTTCGCGACCGCCGTCTACCGCACCCTGCGCGCCGCGCACCCGGGCGCGCTGACCCGCAGCCGCAGCGTGTCCGCCCTGGCCGCCCCCGCGTTCGCCGGGGCGATGATGGGCCGGCAGATCCTGGGCGCGCTGCCGGTGGAGCGTTCCGTGCTGCTCTTCGCCGCCCTCGACGTCTCGCTCCAGCCGCAGCTGACGGGCCGCACCATCGCCGACGTGTTCCGGCCCGGGGCGTGGCGGGTCGTCGCGCTGGAGCGCGGCTCGGGCGAGGGCCCCGGCCTGCCGCCCGGCCTGGAGTGGGACCTCGACCCGGACTACACGCTGCGGCCCGAGGACCGGGTGGTCCTGGCCGCGACCCGTCAGGGCCTGGCCGAACTCCTCGCCCGCAGACCGCTCCCCGCCCGCCCCTGACGGACCTCCGCCATCAGTCTCCGTCCGGCACGGGCAGCACCTGCCGCAGGTGCGGGTCGGGGTGGAAGTCCCTGCGCCACTCGCGCGGATAGCCGACGGACGCCTCGATGTGCGGCACCCCGTCGTGCACGGTGGTCCGCGGGATGTGCAGATGGCCGTAGACGACGGCTGCCGCCCCGTACCGCACGTGCCAGTCGGCGCTTTGCTCGGTGCCGCACCAGAGCGCGAACTCGGGGTAGCGCAGGATGCTGGTGGGCTCGCGCAGCAGCGGCCAGTGGTTGATCAGGACGGTGGGCATGCCCGCGGGCCGCTCGGCCAGCCGCTCCTCGGTGTGCTTGACGCGGGCGCGGGACCAGTCGTCGCGGGTCGCGTACGGGTCGGGGTGCAGGAAGTACTCGTCCGTGCAGACGATCCCCGCCTCGTGGGCGGCCTCCAGCGCCGCCTCCTTCGTGTGCGTCCCCGCGGGGCGGAACGTGTAGTCGTACAGCAGGAAGAGCGGTGCGACGACGACGGGCCCGCCCGCGCCGCGCCACACGGGGTAGGGGTCCTCCGGCGTCGAGATCCCCAACTCCCGGCAGAGCTCGACGAGATGCCGGTAGCGGTGGTCGCCGCGCAGCTGGACCGGGTCGTCCTTGGGCGTCCACAGCTCGTGGTTGCCCGGCGACCACACCACCTTGGCGAAACGCCCGGCGAGCGTGCGCAGCGTCCACTCGATGTCGGCCATGCGCTCGGCGACGTCGCCGGCGATGATCAGCCAGTCCTCGTCGGTGCCGGGCCGGATGGCCTCGACGTACTTCCTGTTCTCCGCATAGGCCACGTGCAGGTCGCTGGTCGCGAGCAGCTTCGGAGTCTTCTCGGATGCCATCACGCTGCGAGGCTAACCGAGCCGCCCCCTCAGTGGTGTTCGCCCTCCCCCCGCCGGATCGCCAGGTACTCCTCCGGGGTCGCCTTCGGCACCTGCGCCTTGGGGCCGTACATGGCGCGGGCGAGGCGGGCCCGGACCCGGTCGGACGTGCGCACCTTGCGGCGCACGCCGCCCGCGTCGACCAGGGGGCCGATCTCGTAGGGGCGGGGCTGCTCGTGGGCGGTCAGCCGGTAGAGCTCGGACTGCGGCAGCGGTTCGTGGATCTCCACGTACTCGCCGTGCGGCAGTCGTTTGATGGTGCCCGTCTCCCGGCCGTGCAGCACCTTCTCCTGGTCCCTGCGTTGCAGCCCGAGGCACATCCGATGGGTGACGAAGAAGGCGACGACGGGCGCGACGAAGAAGCCGATCCGCACCATCCACGTGATGGTGTTGATCGAGAGGTGGAAGTGGGTCGCCCACAGGTCGTTGCCGCCGCCGACCATCAGCACGCCGAACAGCGCGAGCCAGGCGACGCCGAGCCCGGTGCGCACCGGCGCGTTGCGCGGCCGGTCCGCGATGTGGTGCTCCCGCCGGTCCCCCTTGACCCAGGATTCGATGAACGGATAGACGCCGATGGCCGCCAGGATGATCGGGAAGAGCGTGAAGGGGATGAAGACGCCCAGTTGGAGCGTGTGCCCCCAGGCGTTGATCTCCCAGCTGGGCATCACCCGGATCAGCCCCTCGGAGAAGCCGAGGTACCAGTCGGGTTGGGCGCCGGTGGAGACCAGGTCGGGCCGGTAGGGGCCGATCGCCCAGACGGGGTTGATGGAGGCGACCGCGCCCATGACGGCGAGCACCCCGAAGACGAGGAAGAAGAAACCGCCCGCCTTGGCGATGTAGACGGGCAGGAGCGGCGCACCGACCACGTTCTTCTCGGTCTTGCCGGGCCCGGCGAACTGGGTGTGCTTGTGGTAGAAGACCAGGATCAGATGGGCCACGACGAGCCCCAGCATGATCCCCGGCAGCAGCAGGACGTGGATCGGATAGAGCCGCGGGATGATGTCCTCGCCCGGGAACTCGCCGCCGAACAGGAAGAAGGACAGATACGTCCCCACGACCGGGGTGGCGAGGATGGCGCCCTGGGCGAAGCGGATGCCGGTGCCCGACAGCATGTCGTCGGGCAGCGAGTAGCCGGTCAGGCCGGTGATGATGCCGAGGAACAACAGGGTCCAGCCGAACAGCCAGTTGAGCTCGCGCGGCTTGCGGAACGCCCCGGTGAAGAAGACCCGCATCATGTGCACGAGCATGCCCGCGACGAAGACGAGCGCGGCCCAGTGGTGGATCTGCCGGATCAGCAGTCCGCCGCGGACCTCCATGCTGATGTGCACCGTGGACTCGTACGCCCGGGAGACCAGGAGGCCCTTGAGCGGTGTGTACGGCCCGTCGTAGGCGACCTCGGACATGCTGGGGTCGAAGAACAGGGTGAGATACGTGCCGGTGAGGATCAGGATGATGAAGCTGTAGAGGCAGATCTCCCCGAACATGAACGACCAGTGGTCGGGGAAGATCTTCCGCATCTGGCTCTTGGCCAGGGAGTTGATGCCGAGCCGGCCGTCCGCCCAGTCGGCTATCCGCTCCCCCTTGCCGGGCCGTGCGCGTCGTGCGGGTGGTGCGTCCGGTCCGGTGCGCTCGATGCTTCCGCTCATGCGACTCCCTTTCAGGCGGTTCCAGGGTAGGTCGCATGGGTGACGGATCCAACAGGGCCGTGTGTGACAACTTCACTCAGCCGGGTGGCGCCAACCGGTGCAGTCTCAGGGCGAGTTGGATCTCCAGGGTCCGGGCCGGCGTGTTCCAGTCGTCGCCGAGCAGCCGCGCGACCCGCTCGAGCCGCTGCACCACGGTGTTCACGTGGACGTGCAGCGCGGTCTTGGCCTTGGTGAGGCTGCGGTCGTGGCCGAAGTAGGCCTCCAGGGTGCGCAGCAGCTCCGTGCCGCGTTCCGCGTCGTACTCGAGGAGGGGGCCGAGGGTGGCCTTCACGTAACCGCCAAGGTCGGCCTGTTCGCCGATGAGGAGCCCGACGAAGCCGAGGTCCGCGAGGGCGGCTCCGTGCCCGGTGTGGCCGAGCGCGCGCAGCGCGGACAGGCAGCGCAGCGCCTCGGCGTGCGCGGCGGGAAGACCGGCGGTGCCGGTGGCCGGGCCCGCGGCGCCGACGGTGACGGGGGCGCCCACGGCTTGGCCGAGCGCGGCGGCGAGGGTCCTGGCGGCTTCGCCCGGCGCCACGGCGGGGGTCACGAGGACCACGTCGTCGTGGTGCAGTCCGGCCAGGCCGCTGTGGGTACGGGCGGCGCGGTGCGCCGCGGCGAGCAGCCGGGGCCGGGGCACGCTCTCGCCGTGCGCGACGAACACGGCGTGCGGCCGGTCCAGGCGGACGCCGAGGCGGCGGGCGCGGCCCGCGAGGCCTGCCGGGTCGCCGGAGGGCGCGAGCAGGTCGCCGAGGAGTTCGCCGCGTACCCGGTCCTCGGTCTCGGCGACGGAGCGGCGCAGCAACAGCAGGAGCGCGGTGACGACGCCCGCCCGCTCGAACAACCGCCGGTCGGCGTCGGCGAGTTCGGGCCGCCCGGTCAGGGCGATGCTGCCGAGGAGTTCCGGCCCGGCGAGCACCGCGCAGACCCAGGTGCCGTCCTGCGGCACGGCGCGGCCGCTGGCGCGCGAGGCGGCGACGGCAGGGGCCGGCGGTGGCAGCGGCCCTGCGGCGGTACGGGCGAGCTCGACGCCGTCCGCGTCGTGGATGAGGACGCCGCCGTCGAGGAGGGCGGCGATCCCGTCGGCCACGTCGCCCGCGCCGCCGCCGCGCAGCACCAGGTCGGTGAGCTGGTCGTGGGCCTGCTCGGCGCGGCGCATCGCCCGGCTGTGCGCACGGATGGTCTCGGTGGCGGCGTTGAGGTCGACGAGCGCGGCGCGGGTCTCCTCCAGGAGGCGGGCGCCGTCGATGGCGATGGCGGCATGGTCGGCGAGGGAGGAGAGCAGCACGATCTCCTCGGTCGCGAAGGTGCGGGCGGCGCGGTCGGCCGCGTACAGCACGCCGATGACGCGCGAACCGAGCCGCAGCGGTACGCCGAGGATGGCCCGCAGCCCCTCCTGCAGGACGGCGCTGTCGATGGCGTCGGTGTGGTGGAAGCGGGGGTCCTGCTGGTAGTCGCCGGTGACGTAGGGGCGGGCGGTCTGCGCGACGAGGCCGCCGAGCCCCTCGCCCATGCCGAGCCGCAGCTGCTGGAAGGCGGCGGCCACGCTGCCGTCGGTCACCCGCATATAGGTGTCGCCGGCCGCCTCGTCGTTGAGGGAGAGGTACGTGACGTCGGTGCCGAGGAGCAGTTTGGCGCGGCGCACGATGGCGCGCAGCACGGCGTCCGCGTCGCGCAGCGCGGCCAGGTCGCTCGCGGTGTCGAACAGGGCGGTGAGCTCGGCCTCGCGGCGGCGGTGGGCGCCGAGAGTGCGGTGGACGCGCAGGGCGACGTCGGTGGCCTCGTCGAGGGCGGCGAGGTCGGCGGGGGCGGCGCCGGCCTCGCGGGCCCGGGCGGCGGGCCGCGCGAACTCCTCGGCGGGCGCGCCCCGGTCGAGCAGGTCGAGCAGGCCGCGCAGGGCCGCCCGGGTGTCGGCGGGGCCCGCGCCCTGGGTGGTGGGGGGCATGGTGCGATGGTCTCCCGGCGGAGTGGGTGCGGTCGATGGGCTGTCCGGGATCGGTCGCCGGGCCCCTCGGGACGCGGGACGCGGGACGCGGGACGCGGGACGCGGGACGCGGGACGCGGGACGCGGGACGCGGGACGCGGGACGCGGGACGCGGGACGCGGGACGCCCGAGCGTCCCCGCGGTCAGCCGCCGAGCCGCACCGGGCCGTTGGCGCCGGGTTCCGCCGCCGTGTGCGGTGCGGGCGCGCCCGTCTCGTCCGCCGTCAGGTCCCGGCCCCGCGTCTCGCGCGCGAAGTGCACGGTCACGGCGGTGACGAGGGCGGCGAGCGACATGTAGAGGGCGACGGGCAGCGCGGAGTCGTAGTCCTTCAGGAGCTCCACCGCGATGATCGGGGCGAGCGCCCCGCCGATGATGGAGGCCAGCTGGGAGCCCATCGAGGCGCCCGAGTAGCGGACCCTGGTGTCGAACAGCTCGGAGATGAACGCCGCCTGCGGCCCGTACATCGCGCCGTGGAAGAGGAGTCCGACGGTGACCCCGAGCGCGATGACCGGGAACGACCGCGAGTCGACCAGCGCGAAGAAGGCGAACGCCCAGCCGGCCATGCCGAGCGCGCCGATCAGCGTGACCGGCCTGCGCCCAATGCGGTCGGAGAGCGCGCCCCACAGCGGGATGGTGACGAAGTGGAACGCGGAGCCGATGAGCACCGCGTTGAGCGCGTCGCTCTTGGGCAGCTCCAGGTGGACGGTGACGTAGACGAGGACGAAGGCCGTGAGGATGTAGTACGAGATGTTCTCGCCGAAGCGGGTGCCGATGGCGGTGAGGACCTCGCGACGGCTCTTGCGGAACACCTCGACCACGGGCGGTTTCACCTCGGCCCCCGCCTGTGCCTTCTGCCGCGCCTGGAGGAAGACCGGCGACTCGGTGACGGTGATGCGGATCCACAGGCCGATCATCACGAGCACCCCGGAGAGCAGGAACGGCACGCGCCACCCCCAGGCGAGGAAGGCCTCGTCGGACTGGACGGCGGCGAGCAGCGCGAGTACGCCGGTGGCCAGCAGGTTGCCGCCGGGCGCGCCGGCCTGCGGCCAGGACGCCCAGAAGCCGCGGCTCCTGTCGCCGCCGTGCTCGGAGACGAGGAGCACCGCGCCGCCCCACTCGCCGCCGAGGGCGAACCCCTGCACCAGGCGGAGCACGGTGAGCAGGATCGGGGCGCCGACGCCGACGCTCGCGTGGGTGGGCAGCAGGCCCATCGCGAAGGTGGCGCCGCCCATCATCAGCAGGCTGACGACGAGGAGCTTCTTGCGGCCCATCCGGTCGCCGTAGTGCCCGAAGACGACTCCGCCGAGGGGGCGTGCCGCGAACCCCACCGCGTAGGTGAGGAAGGAGAGCAGCGTGCCGACCAGGGGGTCGCTGGACGGGAAGAAGAGGCTGTTGAAGACCAGCGCGGCCGCCGAGCCGTAGAGGAAGAAGTCGTACCACTCGACGGTGGTGCCGACGAGGCTCGCCGCCACGATGCGGATGATGCCGGCGCGGGTGGGCGGAGCGGTTCCTTGCGAGGCCATGTGCACCACTTCCTGGTGTTCTGCGGGGACGCCTGCCTACCGGCCCAAGGTAGGAAACCGCAGATCAGTGGCGTATATGGCGAAGCCCCATGGTTCGGCGCCGGGCCGTGTGCACGACCGACATGCCGGCCCGGCGGCCGGGTCGCGCGGCGCGGAATCCGGTCGTGTCGTTCGGACAGAAATTACTCACAGGTATGGCGTGACTTCGCACACAGGCCGCAGTAGAACTCGTTTCGATTACGCCAAACGTGAGGAAGATCACATGAGTGCATCTGCCCCGCGTGACACCGCAACTGATGGGGTGTCACGTCGAAGATTCATCGCAGGAACAAGTTCTATTCTCGGCGCGGTCGCGCTGGCCGGTCAGGCGGGCCCGGCCCGGGCGAGAACCGCTGCGGCCGCACCGATCGCCGACGGGGCCGACGTCCCGGCCCTGGTGATCGGCACCGGGTACGGCGGTTCCGTCGCGGCGCTGCGGCTCGCCGAGGCGGGCGTCGACGTGCACATGATCGAGATGGGCATGGCCTGGGACACCCCGGGCTCCGACGGCAAGATCTTCGCCAACACCACAACGCCGGACCTGCGTTCGTTCTGGCTGCGCACCAGGACCAAGCAGCCCATCAGCAACTTCCTGGGCTTCCCGATCGACAAGGACGTCCCCAAGCACACCGGGATCCTGGACGCCGAGGAGTTCGGCGGCATCATCGTCTACCAGGGCCGCGGTGTCGGCGGCGGGTCCCTGGTCAACGGCGGCATGGCGGTCACCCCGCAGCGCGAGAACTTCGCCGCCGTGCTGCCCACGGTCGACGCCAACGAGATGTACGGCACGTACTACCCGCGCGCGAATGCGGGCCTCGGCGTCAACACCATCGACCCCAACTGGTTCGAGACGGCCGAGTGCTACCAGTACGCCCGCGTCGGCCGCAAGCACGCCCAGCGCTCCGGCTTCCGGTTCACCTTCGTGCCCGACGTGTACGACTGGGACTACATGAAGAAGGAGCAGGCCGGCACCGTCCCCAAGTCGGCGCTCACGGGCGAGACCCTGTACGGCAACAACTACGGCAAGAAGTCCCTGCAGCAGACCTACCTCGCCCGCGTCAGGGCGACCGGCCGGGTCACCATCACGCCGCTGCACCGGGTCACCTCGGTCACCCCGGCGTCCGGCGGCGGCTACACCGTCACCATGGAGCAGCTCAACACCAGCGGTGACACCACGGCCACCAAGTCCGTCACCGCAGGGCGGGTGTTCTTCGCCGCGGGCAGCGTCGGCACCAGCAAGCTCCTGGTCAAGCTGAAGGCCACCGGCGCCCTGCCCCGCCTCAACGGCGAGGTGGGCAAGGGCTGGGGCGACAACGGCAACGTCATGTGCGGCCGCGCCAACCACCTATGGGACCCCACCGGCAAGCTCCAGTCGTCCATCCCCACGGCCGGCATCGACAACTGGGCCGCGGGCGGCGCCTTCGCCGAGGTCGCGCCGCTGCCCACCGGCATCGAGACGTTCGCCTCGTTCTACCTGTCGATCACCAAGAACCCGCACCGCGCCGAGTTCACCTGGAACGCCGCGGCGAACCGGGCCGAGCTGAACTGGCAGACCGCCTGGAAGCAGCCGGGGATCGACGCCGCCAAGACCATCTTCGACAAGATCAACGCGAAGGAAGGGACGATCTACCGGACCGACCTCTTCGGCACGTACAAGATCTGGGGCGACCACCTCACCTACCACCCGCTCGGCGGCGCGGTCCTCGGCAAGGCGACCGACAACTACGGGCGGCTGCAGGGCTATCCGGGGCTCTACGTCATCGACGGCGCCCTGATCCCCGGCAACACCAGCGTCAATCCGTTCGTCACCATCACGGCGCTCGCCGAACGGAACATCGAGAAGATCATCGCGACGGATCTGTAGCGTCGTCGCCGCCGGGCATCAGGGCTTGGGCAGCACGCACACCGTGTCGAGCCCCAGCACGCGGTTGAGCCGCCCGAAGGCCAGCCACGATCCGATGCTCATGCTCAGCTCCACGATCTCGGCCTGGCTGTAGTGCGCGGTCATCCGCGCCCAGAACGCGTCGTCGAGGTTGTGGTGGTCCAGGGCGTACCGCTCCGCGTACTCCGCGGCCAGTCTCGTCCGGTCGTCGAAGACGTCGGTGGTACGCCACTGGGTGACCGCGTCGGGGAAGGTGTCCTCGACCTTCTCCCCGTCCCGCTCGGTGCGCCAGTCCAGGCAGAAGACGCAGCCGTTGATCTGCGCGACGCGCAGCCGGGCCGCCTCGAACTCTCGAAGCCCCAGGGTGGTGTGGGCGTACACCGCGAGCGAGAAGTTCGACGCGGCCTCCCCGATCCCGGGCACCATGTCGCCCCACACGTACGGGATGGGCTCCTGGCCGTCGGGGATGTCGATGCGCAGGGCGTCACTCATGAGTCACTTCCTTCCCAGTCGGCCCGCCGCGGGGCGCAGCGGGACGTCGAGCGCGTCGTACAGGCCGGGTTCGGCGTCCACCAGCCAGTCCACGGCGTTCACCAGGCGGCCCACCGCGGTGGCGTTGCCTCCCGCGGAGCGGTTCTCGTCCTCGTCGGTCGCCTCGACGCTGACCACGATGCGGGGGCGGCCCTCGACGATCACGCGGTGGGCGCCGTCGCCGCCGTCGGGCGGATAGGGCCAATGTGGCGCGCAGGAGGGGTGGATGCGGGTGATGTGTTCGATCACGATGCGGGGTTCGCCGCCGACGATGCCCTGCACCTCGAAGCGCACCGCCCCCTGCGTGCCCGCCGCGAACTCGCCCATCGTGCGGGTGCGCACCGCGGCGTGCAGCGGATGGCGCTCCAACGTCTCGCGGACGTCGTCGAGTTCGACGCCGAGCGCCCGCGCCATCAGCCGTATCTGCCCGCCCCAGACCATGGTGGGGATCGAGGGCGCGAGCATGAGCGGCTCGTACTCCATGGGGTGCCCCATGCCGATCAGGTCGCGGACGGAGTCCTCCTGGTCGTACGTGGAGTAGTCGAAGATCTCCTGGCAGCGGATCGCGTCGACACTCGAGCCGAGGCCGCTGATCAGCAGCGGCAGCACGTCGTTGCCCCAGCCGGGGTCCACGCCGGAGACGAACAGCGAGCCGCCGCCCTCCGCGACGGCCGCGAGCACCGGGTCCCGGAACTCCGGTGGTGCGCCGCGCCGGTCGTAGAGCGGGTAGAGCGCGGGCGTGACGACGACGGCGCCGGACTGCACCGCCCGCACCACGTCGGCGAGCGCCTCGTCGGGGCGCAGGTCGCCGGAGGCCGCGTACACCACGGCGCCCGGCCGGGCGGCGAGGGCCGTCTCGATGTCGTCGGTGGCCCGCACCCCCAACTCCGTACCCAGAGCGGCCAGTTCACCTGCGTCGCGGCCGACCTTGGCCGGGTCGTGCACGAGGACGGCCGCGAGCGTCAGACCGGGATGGGCCTCTACGGCGCGCACGGCCGCACGGCCGACGTTGCCGGTGCCCCAGACCACCGTGGGAATCATGCGCGGAGGGTAGCGAGGGGCGTCGACGGTTGACAGAGGCGCGGCCCCGGAAGAAAAGAAACGTCGCTTTCCACATCTCTCCGAAGTCACGGACCGCCGGTACGCTTGACGCATGCTCCTGGGGCGTTCCGCGGAATGCGCTCGTCTTCTCGCTCTCATCGACAAGGCACGCGGGGGCGAGAGCGGCGCCCTGCTCATCCGCGGCGAGGCCGGGATCGGCAAGACCAGCCTGGTCGGCCATGTCGCCGAACTTTCCCACGACTTGCTGCGGATCGGCACGCGCGGCGTCGAGGTCGAGTCCGACCTGCCCTATGTGGGCCTCGCCGATCTGCTCCGGCCCGTCCTGCACTTCCTCGACCGCATCCCGGAGCGCCAGGCGGCCGCGCTCACCGGCGCGCTGGCGCTCGGCCCTGTCTCCCAGGACCGTTTCGCGGTGGCCGCGGGCACGCTCAGCCTGTTCGGCGCGCTCGCCGAGGACGGGCCGGTCCTGGTCACCGTCGACGACGCGCAGTGGCTCGACCCGTACTCCCTGGACGCGCTCGCCTTCGCCACCCGCAGGCTGGGCCGTGAAGGTGTGGTCGTGCTGTTCACCGCGCGCGACGAGGAAGAGGAGACCGCGTCCCGGCTCGCCTCCATCGAGACGTTCACGCTCACCGGCCTCGACCCCGCGTCCGCGCACCGGCTGATGGCCGAGAAGGGCACCGCGGAGCTCACCGAGCGGGAGGCGGCCCGGCTGCTCGCGGAGGCGCGCGGCAACCCCCTCGCGCTGATCGAACTGCCCGCACTCCTCGCCGGCAGCGGCACCGGCGACGAGGAGGACGACACCGGGGCGCCGCTGCCCATCGGCGAGATGCTGGCCCACACCTTCGGCAGCGCCGTGGCCAGGCTGCCCTCCGAGGCGCAGGACGCGATGCTGCTGCTCGCCGTCCTCGGGACCCGGCCGCTCGCGGGCACCGAGTCGGCGCTGCGCGCGCACGGGCTCAGCTACGAGTCGCTGGAGGCCGCGGAGGCCGCGGGTCTGGTCGTCGAGGAACGCGACGGGTACGCCTTCCGGCATCCGCTCGTGCGCTCTGCCGTCTACCACAGCGCCACGCCCGTCCGCAGACGGCGGGCCCACCACGCCATCGCCCGCTCCCTGCAGGGCGCCACCGCCCCGGCCCTCGAGCAGTACGCCTGGCATCTGGCCGCCTCGGGCGCCGAGCCGGACGAGCACGTCGCCTCGCTCCTGGAGAACGCCGCGGCCGGAGCCCCGGAGACGCTCGCGTATCCGCTGGCCTCACGGCTGTACGAGCGGGCCGCGCGCTTCACCCCGCAGGGGCAGCGCAAGGCGGAGCGGCTGCTGTGCGCGGCCCGCGCCTCACAGGCCGCGGGGTCCCTGAACGAGGCGGCCGCGATCCTGGACCGCGCCCTGGAGCACGCCGAACAGCTCGCCACCCAGCTCGACATCCGCCAGCTCCGCTGCTACCTCGACGTGCAGCGCGGCCGGCCGACACGCTCGCGCGAACTGCTCAGGTCGGCCGTCGACGAGGCGGAGAAGGTCGACCCGGCGCTCGCCGCTGTCATGCTCGGCGGCATCGCGCTCACCGAGCTCGCGGTGGGCGACCTCACCGCCGCCCACCGCACCTCGGCCGCCGCGATGGAGCTCGCCGACTCCGCGCGCCGGCCACTGGTGCCGGTGCGGCTGCTGCACACCCTGATGCTGCTGCTCGGCGGTGACGCGGAGACGGGCCGCGCCCTGCTGCGCGAACTCGCGGGACCGCTCGCCTCGCCCGACCCGACCTTCCCCTACCCGGTGGCCGGGGTGGGCGGCCTGTGCCACCTCTCCGCGGAGGAACTCGACGAGGCGCACGGCCTGTTGGACCGCGCCGCGTACACGGCGCGCGGTTCCAGCGCGGTCGGGCTCCTGTCGCATCTGCTCGGGACGCTGTCGGTCGTGGAGTTCTGGCGGGGCCGCTGGACGCCGTCGCTCGCCCACGCCGACGAGGCGGTGCGGCTCGCGGAGGCCTCCGGGCAGTTGATCGAGGTGTCGCGCGGGCTCGGCGCCCTGGTCAGGACCGAGGCCGCGCTCAACCGCGAGGAGGACTGCCGGCGGCACGCGGCGCAGGCCATGGAGTGGGCCGCCTCCACCGAGCTCCAACTGGACGCGGCGCGCGCGCTCGGCGGGCTCGGCCTCCTGGAGCTGGGCCTCGGCCGCTTCGAGGAGGCGGTGCACCACCTGGAGGAGGTACGGGCGTTCTCGCAGCGGCACGGGCGGGGCGACGGCCTGTATCTGACGTGGGCGGCGGACCTCGCGGACGCGTACGTCCATCTGCACCGGACCGCAGAGGCGCGCGAGGTCCTCGACGTCCTGGAGTACGAGGCGGGCCGCGGCCACCGGCCCGTCACGGCGGGGGCGGCCGCGCGGTGCCGCGGGCTGCTGGAACCGGGGGACCCGGAGGCCGCGTCGCGGCACATGAAGCGCTCCCTCGCGCTGCTGTCCGAGCGTCCGGTGCCCTTCGAGCGGGGGCGGACGGAGTTCGCGTGGGGCGAGCAGTTGCGCCGGCAGGGCAGGCGCAGCGAGGCCCGGCGCCTCCTTGAGCGGGCGCTCGCCACGTTCGAGCGGCTCGGCGCGACGGGCTGGGCGGCGCGGGTGGCCGCGGAGCTGCACGCCGCGGGCGGCACCGAAGTGCGCCCGGAGCGGGCGCCGTTGGAGCGGCTCACACCGCAGGAGCTGCAGGTCGCGCTGGTGGTCGGCCGGGGCCTGACCAACCACGAGGTGGCGGAGCGGCTCTTCCTCAGCGTGAAGACGGTCGAGTTCCACCTGAGCAACATCTACCGCAAGCTCGACGGGGTGCACCGCAGGGCGCAGCTGGTCCGGCTGTTGGCGCGGGCGGCGGAGGCCCCGGAGGTGTCCGGGGTGTGACCGGGCGGGGTAGCCCTGACCGGGCGGGGCAGTCCGGGCGACCGGACCGTCGGGCCGGGCCGACCGGAGTCCGGATCCGCCGCGCGCCGTCGTCCGGCTCCCCTCAGCCGTACGGGCAGCAATGGCGCGCGCCCGGAGCCGGATGCGGTCCCGCACCCGAGCGGGGGTGCCGAGGCACCCCCGTCCCCCGCCCTCGCGGCGGTCGCTTCCCCGATCCCGGCGGACCCTCCGGCCGTACACCCCCGTAGTACGTCCGGTCACCGGTGTTGCTCCCCCGAGCCCGGTGTTTCGGGTCCGCCGCGCCTCCGCGACCGTGGGTATACCTTCGCGCCGTCCGCGCCCGGGGGCGACCGTGAAAACCCTGGAGTACGGGTACGGGGGCCGGGGTGGCCGACCGGGTACGGAGGGAGGGGTGGGGCGGACGTGGCGCACGGCCTCGAACGTGAGGCCGACAAGCCGGTCCCTCACCCGTTCAACGAGGGTGTCCGCCCCCCGAACCCAGGGTTTTCCTCGGGGAGTCCGGGCCCCTGCGTACGCTGCTCGCTCCCCTCAACCGGTCAACTGGCCCCCCAGCCACCGTCCACGGGGAGCGAGGCGCCGGTGATGTAGCCGGTGTGCGGTCCGCAGAGCCAGCGGACGGTGGCGGCGACCTCGGCGGGCTCGATGAGCCGCTTGATCGCCGAGCGGTCCAGGAGGACGTCCGCGACGACGTCCTGCGGAGCGATGCCGTGCACGGCGGCCTGGTCCGCGATCTGCCCCTCGACCAACGGGGTACGGACGTAGCCGGGGTTGACGCAGTTGCTGGTCACCCCGTGTGCGGCCCCCTCCAGGGCGGCGACCTTGCTGAGCCCCTCCAGGCCGTGCTTGGCGGCGACGTACGCGGACTTGAAGGGGCTCGCCCGCAGCCCGTGCATGCTGGAGATGTGCACGGCGCGGCCCCAGCCCTGCCCGTACATGTACGGCAGGCAGTGGCGGAGGAGAAGGAAGGGCGCGGTGACCATCAGGCGCTGGATCAGCTCGAACCGGGCGGGGTCGAACTCCTCGATGGGGGCGACGTGTTGGGTGCCGGCGCTGTTGACCAGGACGTCGACGTCGGCGGGCAGGCGCGGGATCGCGTCCGCGTCGGTGAGGTCGACGACGTGCGGGACGCCTCCGACGGCGTCGGCCACCGCCTTGGCGGACTCCGCGTCGACGTCGACGACATGCACGAGCGCCCCGACGACCGAGAGCGCCTCGACACAGGCCCGCCCAATGCCGCTACCGCCTCCGGTCACGAGGGCGGTACGCCCGGTGAGGTCCACGCCGTCGGTGTTGTCGCTCGTCATACCTGGCACGGTAGACAACGGACGCCGATCAGTCCCATGGTTCTGGGCACCATAGTGCGGCGGGGTGGGGTGTGGGTGGGGGCTGGGGCTGGGGGTGGAGGTGCTGGGGGTGGGGTGGCTTGCGGGGCGCGGCCGCGCGGTGGTCGGGGGCGCCTGCCGCACCCTGCCCGCAGGGCCACCGCCGGCCCGTCGTCGGGGGTCCGCCGTGTCGTGGCCTGGGAGCCCTCGCGCGGCCTCGCCGACCTCCGCGCTCCACGCCCGGGGAGGACGTTAGCGGCCCACGGCTTTGCGGTAACGCGGACCCGAGTCCAGGCCGGGCGGTCACCGCCACACCGTCACCCGCCGGGTCACCCCCGCGCCGCCTCCCACTCCGCGCGCGCCGCCCTCACCTCGTCCACCGCCTAACGATGGCCGCCCCCACAAGGCGCAGCGGGCCGCGAGAGCGAGGAGGGCGCCAGCTGTCGACGGCTCTGCCGCCCGGCGGACCCGGGCCAGGGCCAATTGGCGTGACCCGCCAAGGTCACCGTCGCGCCGTGGCCCGCAGGGTCACCCCCGCGCCGACTCCAACTCCGCGTGCCGCCCTGATCCACCCTCTGCCGGTGGCCACCCTCGCGGGCGGATCGAACCGCGCGCCAGGAGCGCCTCGGCGGCCCGCGGCTCGGCTGCCCGGCAGGCCGAACCAAGGCCGGGTGGCGTGCCCACAGGGTCGCCCCTGCCGCCTCCCACCTCGCGGGTGCACCGCACCGTGGGCCCGAAGAGCATCCGCGGTCGATGGCTCAACCGCCCGGCGGGCCCAGCCAAGGCCGGGTGGCGTGCCCACAGGGTCACCGCCACACCGTCACCCGCCAGGTCACCCCCGCGCCGCCTCCCACTCCGCGCGCGCCGCCCTCACCTCGTCCACCGCCTGACGGTGGCCGCCCTCGTGGGCGCAGCGGGCCGCGCGAGTCAGGAGGGCCTCGGCGGTCCGCGGCTCGGTCGCCGTGCGGACGCGGGCCTGGGCGGTGAGCGCGAAGGCCAGGACCGTGCCGCCGAAGGGCTCGGCGAGCTCGACGGCCGCGCGGGCGAGCCGGTCGGCCTCCTCCGTGTCGCCGAGGAGGAGCTGGAGCTCCGCCAGGTTGGCGCGTTCGAAGGCCGTGGCGGTGGGGCGGCCCTGCTGCTCGGCGAGGGCGAGCGCACGCCGGCCGTGGGCGACGGCCCGCTCGTAGCGTCCGGCGCGGCGGGCGTTCTCCCGCAGCACGGACAGGACCGTGGCCAGGAGGGCGGGGTCACCGGCCCGCTCGGCGGCGACCAGGGCGCGGCGGGCCGGATCCTCCGCGGCGTCGAACCGACCCAACAGGCCGTTGCAGGTGGCCTGTTGCGCGAGGGCTGGGGCCAGGAGGGCGGCCCGCGCGGCGTGCCCCTCTCCTCCGTCCGCGAGGTCCCCCTGTCCACCGGCGTCGCCAGGACTCGCCTCCGCCCCCTCCACCATCTCCTGCGCCTCGCGCGCCGCCCCGAGCCCCGCCTCGTAGTCGCCCTCGTGGAACAGAGCCATCGCGCGCGCCAGCCGGCACGTCGCCCTGACCTCGGCCGGTGCCTGCGCGGCGGGCGGGTGGGCGGCCAGCACCGCGTGCGCCTCGCGGGACGTCCGGTGGCGGGCGAGGACCTCCGCGAGACGGGACGCCGTCATCGCGCAGGCGTCCGCGAGCCCCTGCTGTCCGTACGAGGCCAGCGCCTCCCGCAGCACGCGGATCGCGTCGTCGTAGCGGCCCGAACGCTCCAGGGTGCGGGCCCAGTCACACCGCACCCGCGCGGCATCCGCCTCGGCCAGACCCGGTGCCGCGTCCGCCCCCGGTGCAGCATCCACCCGGGCCGTACCCAGTCCCACGTCCGCCTCTGCCGGTCGCGGCCCCGGCGCCGCGACCAGTCCCGCAGGCTCTGGCACCGCGCCCAATTCCGCCGAGCCCGGCGCCACAACCGAAACCACCGAGCCCGGCGTCACGACCGAATCCGCCGGACCCGGCACCACAACCGGCCCCAGCAACTCCCGCGCCACACCCCGCCCCGCCGGAGCGCCGCAGCCCGCAAGCGCCGCCCGGCGCAGTCGTTCCGTCTCCGGGCCGGGAAGGCCCCCGTGTTCCGCCGCCAGCGCCCCCGCACACCTCTCGTACTGCCGCACCGCCTCCCCGTACCGCCCCTGCCGCACGTACGCCGCCATGAGGAGCCGGTGGGCGCGTTCGTCCGGCGGTGTCTGGTCGGCCAGGTGCCGGGCCACCGCCGCCGCCTCCTCGGGGCTGCCCTCGGCCAGCCGTGCCGCGGCCAGCGCGAGCCCCACCCGGTCGCGGAGGTCGGCGAGCCGGGCCCGGCGGGGCTCGGCCCACGCGGCGTACCGGTCCTCGGGGAGGAGTTCACCGGTGAACTCCGCCCAGGCGCACGCCAGTTCCGGTACGGAGCCCACCGCCAGAGCCCGTTCCGCCAGCGCCTCCGCGCGGTCCGCGTCCACGACGACGGCGCGAGGCGCGAGGCGCAGCAGCGTCCCGTCGGCAACGAGGTAGGAGGACGGGGCCCGGGGGGCGAGTTCAGGCTCCAGGGCGTGCCGGGCCGCGTGCAGGGCGACCCGCAGGTTCCGCTGCGCGGCGGCCAATTCGGCGTGCGGCCAGCACACCGCCATGACGCGTTCGCGGTGCAACTGGTGACCGGGCGTGACGGCGAGCAGCTTCACCAGCGTGCGGGCGCCGGGCCGCGCCCACCGCTCGACGGGCGGCACGCCCTGGCCACGCTCGGCGTGGAAGCCGCCGAGCAGTCGGAGTTGAAGGACGCCCATGAACGCAGCACTCTAACCTCCGCCGCCCGCCCGCCTGTTACGGGCGCGTTACTGGCCGGATCACGCCCCTCGTTCCTCCAGGTCACCAACGCGCCCCGACGTTGATCGCGTCGAAGTCACCTCGCCCGACGACCCGTCCGCGTACGTACGTTGATCTGCGGGGACGACCTCCCCAGGATGAGCCGTGCCACCTCGAACCGGCTCACTCGACCCCGCACCCACGGAGGACACGTGAAGCGTTCCCATGCCATCGCCGCGAGCGTCACCCTGCTGCTCTCGGCCAGTGCCGCGGCAGCCGGCGCCGCCGACGGCCCCACCCCCGCACAGGCCTCCACACAGGCCTCCGCACACCGTTCCGCCGCCGCCTCCTGGTGCGTCAAGCAGGGCGGTACCGCGCAGGTCCAGGTGCCGTACTACACGAAGACCGGTACGCAGATCGTGCGGCTCGGCGGCGAGCGGGAGATGTGCACGTTCACCGGCAAGGACGGCACGAAGATCGTGATCGCCGCCGACACCCTGGCCGCGAGCAAGCCGACCCTGGCCGCGCTGGCCTACGTCCACAAGCCGGCGGACCCCGGCGGCCACCCCGGCAATCCGTCGCTCGGCTACTGCCAGTCGCTGAACGGCACAGCCATGTACGGCCCGAAGCCGACGGACGGCGGCGGATGGGGGCGCAAGGGCGAGACCGACCCGTCGAAGACCACCCCCGGCTGCATGTTCGGCGACGGATCGGTGATCGACGCGTGGGGGCTGAAGTACCACTCCGGCGACGTGATCCGCGGCGCCGACCTCACGAAGAAGTTCCGGGCGGACCTGCCCTGACCCGGAGGCACCGGACGGTCGCCCTCACATCCGGCCCGATCCGATATCCGGCCCGATCCGCATAACCCGCTGGATCCGCATATCCGGCCGGATCCGCTCGAAGCCAGTGTCAACCGAAGGTTGACAGTCGCCGAACTGTCAACCTACGGTTGCGCCATGACGACTCCCGACCGCACGACGGCCCAGCCGCCGATCCGTCTCGACGACCTCATCGACGCCATCAAGACGGCCCACAGCGACGCCTTGGAGCAGCTCACCGACGCGGTGATCGCGGCCGATCACCTCGGCGACGTCGCCGACCACCTCATCGGCCACTTCGTCGACCAGGCACGCCGCTCCGGCGCCTCCTGGACCGACATCGGCAAGAGCATGGGCGTCACGCGCCAGGCGGCCCAGAAGCGGTTCGTCCCCAAGAAGCCGGGTGAGCCGTCCGACCTCGACCCGAGCCAGGGTTTCGGCCGCTTCACCCCGCGCGCCAGGAACGTCGTGATGGCCGCGCACAACGAGGCCAAGGCCGCCCACCACGGCGAGGTGAGCGCCGGGCACCTGATCCTCGGCCTGCTCGGTGAGCCCGACGCGCTGGCGGCGCAGGCCGTCGTCGCCGCGGGCGTCACCCTGGAGGACGTCCGCCGGGCGGCCCTCGCCGGGCTGCCCGACGCGGCCGCCGACGTGCCCGAGCTCGTCCCGTACGACGCGGGGGCGCGCAAGGTTCTCGAACTGACCTTCCGCGAAGCCCTGCGGCTCGGCCACAACTACGTCGGCACGGAACACCTCCTGCTCGCCCTCGTCGAGTTCGAGGACGGCGCGGGGCCACTCACCGGCCTCGGCCTGGAGAAGGACGGCATCACGAGCTGGGTCACCGACGCCATCGGCAAGCTGACCCCGCCGAAGGACTGACCCTCCGCCCGCCCCGGCCGGCACCCCGATCCACGCACGGGGTCCCTGCGCCGGGGCGCCCGCGATTACCACGTACGACCCCCTTCGCAACAGACCGGCAGGCCTGATTCCGCCATCAACGACCGGGTTGTCTAGACCCGTTGACAGCGTTTCCGGCGCTCCCTAGTGTCCCCATCACCGCGAGAAAACGTCACCGCACATCGATCATGCGTGGGGGGTTCGTGAACAGCACACCTGGTGCCCGCGACATTGAAATGGCAGCCCCCTATAATCGCGAAGGACTGCCCATCGTCAGTCTCGATCAGGCCCATTCGCCGCAGAAGGTCCTCGCCCACGGGGAATTGCTGCGGCGGTTCGTGGCGGACGAGGAGATCAAACCGGTCCACATGCGGATCGGTATCATGGGCGCCTGCAATATGCGCTGCAATTTCTGCAACTTCCACTCCCCCAACGAAGAGCAGTTCTACGATCTGTTCTCGTTCAAGGACTCCATCGCCACCGACAAGGCCGTCACGCTGCTGCGCGAGTTCGCCGCGAACGACGGGCGCGCCGTGACCTTCTGCGGCAGCGGCGAGTGCACGATCCACCCCGGCTACGCGGAGATCTGCCGCGCTGGGCATGCGGCCGGGCTGCGCATCGGGCTCATCACCAACGGCTCGCGCCTGGGCCGCCCGAAGGTCGCCGAGTGCGTCGCCGCGACCCACACCTGGGTCCGCATCGGCCTGAACGCCGGCACGGAAGCCACCTTCGACGACATCACGCGCGACCGCGAGCAGACGTTCTCGAAGTTCATCGGCTCGGTCGGCAGGCTCAGGGAGAACGCCGTCGACCCGGATTTCCGCATCGGCTTCAACTACGTCATCACCCTGCAGAACTACCGGGAAATCATGGCGGCGGCCCGCATCGCCCGTGAGTCCGGGGCGCATTACGTGCGGTTCGAGCCGGAGTTCTACAGCGCCCTCGGCCACGAGACCATCGAATCCGTGATGCCGGAGATCTCCGAATCCCTCACCCGCGCCGCGGAACTCTCCACGGACGCCTTCGAGGTGTCGGTGCCGAAACTCGACCGCGGGCCGATGGACCAGGTCGAAGAGGTCGAGGGCGACTTCGAGCGCTGCCACTACAGCCGTTTCGTCACGGCCGTCGGCGCCGACGGAAATCTCTACCCGTGCCCGCAGGTGCACCTCAACAGCCGCTATCTGATCGGCAATGTCGTCGAGCAGGGCTACGCGGAGGTCCTGGAGGGCGGCCCGCGCGCCGAGTGGGAGGCGTCCAACCCGCGCAGGACCGACCTGTGCAAGTCCTGCTTCTACCGCCCGCAGAACGAACTCCTGGAACTCCTCAAACGCGGCCAGATCAAACTCGACGAGGCCCTGGACGCGTACGCGCTGGAAGTGCCGAGCACCTTGCACGGCGACTTCGTCTGAGCCGCGCATGCAGCGACGTCACCTTCAACGGCTCCTCTCCGCCGAGCCGGCCCTGCGGTACGCGAAGAGCGCCGCTTCCGCCAACCCCGCCGACGGCGAGCACGCGGACCGGGCCCGCCGGATCCGTGCCGTCGTCGAGCGGCTGGCCCGCGTCGAACACGCGCCGCTCTCCGTCACCGGGTCGACCGCCTCGGTCCGCGACGGCCTGCACCGCGAGCGGCTCCAGTTCCACTCCCCCGTACGCGGCACCTTCCACGGCACCCTCCTCGCACCGGCCGACGCCCCGGCCCGCACCTCGGCCCACGCGCCGGCAGGCCCGGGCGTGCTCGTCCTCGGCGGCAAGAACGCGCGCCTGGACCAGCTGACCGGCGACGTGCCGCCGGACCACCCCGACCGCAACGTCGCCGAACAGCTGGCCAGAGCCGGTTGCGTCACGCTCTCCTTCGACCACGGCATCGGCGGCACCCTGGACACCGACCGCAGGGCCGGCCGGGACGAGGGGACGCTGCTCGCCCACGCCTTCGCGCTCACCGGCCACTCACTGCTCGGCGCGCTCACCGGCGACGCCCTCGGCGCACTGGAGGTCCTCGCCGCGCACCGGCTCGTCGATCCGCAGCGCCTCGGCCTCTTCGGCCACAGCCTCGGCGCGGCCGTCGCCCTGCACGCGGCGCTGCTCACCGAACGCCGGGGCGTCCCGCTCTGCGCGGCCAGTCACCTCGGCAGCTATCCGGCCCTGTACGAACGGTTGTTGACCGGCCACGAGGGGGCGGTGCTCCCCGGCATCCTGGACTACGCCGACCTGCCCGACCTGTACGGCACCCTCGCCCCGGCGCCCCTCCAGCTCCAGTACGGCACGGCGGACGCCTATCTGGAGCCGGCCGACGCGCGCGCGGCGGCCGACGCGATCCGGGAGGCGTACGCCGCGGCGGGCGCCGACGCCGAGATCCACGAACTCCCGATGGGCCACGGCACCCACGTCGGCCACGCGGCGGACTTCTTCGCCCGCACGCTCGCCGGGGATCGGCGGCCCGCCGAGGCCGCCGTGCCCGCCCAGCGCATCCACTTCGCCGTGGACGACCGCCGCGCCGTGCTCGACCGCGTCGACGCGGCGCTCGCCTCCGGGATCCTCACCCAGGGCCCGCAGGTGGCCCGCTTCGAAGAGCTCGCCCGCCCCTGGACCGGCGCGGACACCGCGGCGGTCGCCTCCGGTTCCGCGGCCCTGGAGATCGCGCTGCGCGTCATCGGGGTGGCGGGCCGCACCGTGCTCGTACCGGTCAACACGTTCTTCGCCACGGCGGCCGCCGCCGTGCGCGCCGGGGCGGCCGTCCGCTTCATCGACATCGAACTCGACGGCCTCGGCATGGATCCAGGTGCCCTGCGGGCCGCGCTGGCCCGCCACCCCGACACCGCCGCCGTGCTGCCCGTACACATCGGCGGCATCGTCTCGCCCGCGCTCGACGCGGTGCTCGCCGACTGCCACCAGCACGGCGTCCCGGTGGTGGAGGACGCCGCCCACGCCCTCGGCGCCACCCTCCACGGGCGCCCGGCCGGAAGTCTCGGCCGGTTCGGCGCCTTCTCCTTCTTCCCCACGAAGGTCGCCGTCAGCGGTGAGGGCGGCTTGCTCAGCGCCGCGTCGGCGGACGATCTGGAGCAGGTACGGCGCTGGCGCGACCACGGCAAGAGCGCCCAGGGCTCCACCCTGCACGACCGGCCAGGATCCAACTGGCGGCTCAGCGAACTGCACGCCGCCGTCGGCACGGTGGACCTGGAGCGCTTCGCGGAGACGCTCGCGGCACGCCGCGCGCTGGCCGCCCGGTACGACGCGCTGCTCGCCGACCTCCCGGGGGCCCGCCGGCACCTCGTACCCACCGGGTCGGGCAGCAACTACTACAAGTACCTCGTCCACCTGACCCCCGACGCACCGCTCGACCGCCCGCTCCTGAAGAAGCGGCTGCGCGAGCGGCACGGCGTGGGCCTCGCCGGTGAGGTCTACGACCATCTGCTCTGCGACCACCCGTACTTCGCGCCGCGGCGCGAACAGGACGCCGCGGACGGGCCGTTCACCCGGGCCCGCTGGTTCGCGCGCCACCACATCGCCCTGCCGCTGTACCCGTCCCTCACCGAGGCCGAGCAGATACGGGTGGCCGCCGCGCTCCGCAGCGAGCTGCCGTGACCACCGTGCTCCACGCGTTCCGCAGGGGCGCGTGGCGGACGTCGGCGGACCGCGCCCCACTGCCCGGCGCGCCGGACCGGGAACTCTCGCTGGTGCCCGAGATCGTCGCCGACGCCGACCGGCGCCGGTGGCAGAGCACCCTCCCCGGCCTGCCGCCCCTCACCGGCCGCCGTGAACTCCTGCTCACCGCCCTGGAGTTGTTCGACCGCGGCACGCTCACCGTCGGAGGGATCGGCGGGCAGAGCGCCGACGCCTTCCGCGCGGCGCTGTGGGAGAGCGCCGGGCTGCCGAGCCCGCTGGTCGACCGGTGGTGCGGGATGCTCCGGTCCGGACTCCTCGCACAGGGCGAGGCGCCCGCGCCCGACGAGAGCCTCGCCCTGGTCGCGCTGCCGGGCAACACGTTCACCTGCCTGGAGTCGGTCTGCGAGCAGGCGGAGCGCTCGGCGGGCGTGTGGGTGCGTCCGAGCCGGCGCGAACCGCTCTCCGCCGCCCGGTTCGTCGCCGCCCTGCTCGCGGCCGGCTGGCCCCCGGCCCGCGTCGGCTTCTACCCGGGGGCGCGCCCATCCCTGAAAGGTCTGGTGCGGCTCACGGACCGGCAGATCGTGTACGGCGGCGCGGGGCTCGCCGCCGCGGTGCGCGACTCCCCCGGCCTCACACTGCACGGTCCCGGCCGGGGCTGCGCCCTCGTACCGGCGGACATGCCGACGGGCGAGGCGGTGTCCTGGCTGCTGCCGCTGGTCGCGGCGGACGCGGGCCGGTTCTGCAGCAACGTACGGACCGTCATCTGCGCGGAACCCGACCGGACGGAACCCCTTGCGCGGGCCCTCGCCGCCGCCCTCGACGCGCTTGCGCCCGACGGAGAGTGGCCGCTGACGGCGTTCCGTGAACCGGGGGCGGCCGAGAGAGCGGCCCGAGCCGTCCGCGACCGCCTCCGCCCCGGCGACCGCGTCCTCACCGGCCGCCCACCCGGCCCCCCGTTCACCGAAGACCAACGCGCGACGCCCCAACTGGTGCTGCTGGCAGACCACTTGGCGGACGCGAGCTCCCTCCCCCACCCTCTGATCGGATACGAGGTCCCCTATCCCTTCGCCGCCGTCCTGGGCGCGTCCCGCGAGGCCGAGCGGGCCATCACGGCCGAGTCCCTGTTCGTGTACCGCCCTGCGAAGTGAGGCCCGCATGACCGTCACCTTCGGCACGCTGCCCGAGGCGCTGCGCGAGCGCGTACCGGAGCTGGGTGTCGACCTCGACACCTGGACGCGCCGCATGATGCGCTGGCACTTCGACGCGGAGACCGGCAGCCCCTTCTGGGTCGGCCGCCGCGCCAAGCTCGGCTTCGACCCGGTCACGGACATCGGCGGCTTCGCCGACCTGGTGCGCTTCGGGCTCTTCGACAAATCCGAGTTGCGCGCCGCGAGCGCCCGCGACCTGCGCCCGCGCGGCTACCGTGACCGGCCCTTCCGGGTCTTCGAGACCGGCGGCAGCACGGGCGCGCCGTGCCGGATCGTCAACGTCACGCGACTCGCGTACGACGTGGAGATCTACCGCACCGTGCTGGAGGCGCGCGGGGTGGCCGGCGGTGACCTGCTCGCGATGACGCCGAGCGGCCCGCACGCGTACGGGCACTTCGTCGAGGGCCTCGCCGACAGCTGGCGCGGCGCCGTGCACTCCATCGACTTCGATCCGCGCTGGGTCAAGACCGCGCTGCGCTCGGGCGGCGACGCGGACGCCTACACCGCACACCTGATCGACCAGACGCTCACGCTGCTCGCCGCCGAGCACCCCTCGCTGCTCTTCACCACGTCCCGGCTGCTCGTGGAACTCGCCATGCGGCTGCCGCGCCCGCTGCACACGTACGGCATCCGCGCCGTCTGCACCGGCGGCACCTCGTGCACCGCCGCCGAGGCCGAGTTCCTGCGCGAGGAGCATCTGCCGGGTGTGCAGTGGATCGACACCTACGGCAACACCCTCGTCGGCCACGCCCTGCAAGCCGATGTCCTGCAGGCCGACGCCGTGCCGGGAGCGCCGGCCGTGCCCGGCGGCGGGACCGGCCACTCCTACCATCTGCCGCCGCCCTTCGCGGTGTTGACGGTCGTCGACCCGGCGGACCCGTGGCGCGAGGTCGAGGTGGGAGAGCGGGGCCGGGTGCGGACCACGACCCTCCTGGAGGACCTGTTCCTGCCCCACCTCCTGGAACGGGACAGCGCGGTCAGGACCGGGCCGCACCCCTGGTTCCCGTGGGACGGCGTCGCCGCCGTACGGCCCTTCCTGGCGGACTCGGCGGACGCCGAGGAGGCGGTGGAGGGCGTCTACTGAACCGAAGCAGCGAAGGACCGAAGTACCGAAGTACCGAAGGAAGAACGGAACGAAGGAACGGAACGAAGATTCAGGGATCGAGGGATCGAGGGACACGCACGTGAACCTGTCGTCGAACGGCGTACCCATACCCTTCACGCCGGAGCTCTTCGGCCCGCTGCGCTCCAGCGCGGACCTCCTGGCGCGGGCGGACCCCGGCGCGCTGCGGGAACGGCTGCACGCGGACGGTTGCCTGTATCTGCCGGGACTGCTCGACCGCGCGGAGGTCCTGAGGCTGCGCGGCCGGTACTTCTCGCTCTTCCCGCCGGGGCTGCTGGCGCCGGGCACCGGACCCGAGGACGGGGTGTTCTCCGGGCGCGTGCCCGCGGGCGTGCCAGAGCACGGCGTGGCGGGCCACCCGGCGCACGCGTTCGTCCGCTCGGCCCCCTTCCACGACTTCGTGAGCAACCCCGTCCTCGCCGAACTCGCCGCCCAACTCCTGGACGGTAAGGCCGAGATGCTGCCGCGCCGCATCCTGCGCCACTTCCACCGGGGCACCCGGCGCGCCTCCCGCGCCCACGTCGACCTCGACTACATGGACCAGGGGTCACCGCGCGTCGTCACGTTCTGGATCCCGGTCGGCGACTGTCCGCCGCGGACCGGCGCGCTGGTGTATCTGGAGGGCTCCCACCGACTGCCGCCCGAGGAGTACGCGGCGTTGCGCGACATCACCGACCGGCCCTGTGACCGTCGGCAGATCTGCCACGACCTGGAGCTGACCGCGCGGACGCTCGGGCGGCGCTGGCTGCACACGGACTTCGCCGCGGGCGACGTCATGGTGCATCTGCCGCGGATCATCCACGCGTCTCTGGACACGGTGACGGATGCGATGCGGCTGTCCGTCGACGCGCGCTTCGTCCACGCGGACGACACTCCGGACCCTCGCTGGCTGCGACCCTGGTCGGCGGACGACGGGGCCTGAACTTCCGTACATCCAGTACTAGTTGCATCGCCTGCGACCAGTCCCGTGATCCGTACGCGTGGTTCAGCCCCAGGGGCGGACCGCTCGGCCGCCCGCCGCGTCCGAACGCTCCGCCGCCACCAGTACGTCGTCGACGAGCCGGGCCTCCGCGACCGGGCACACCGGAGCCGCGCCGGTCGCGACCGCGGCCGCGAAGTCGGCGAGCAGGTCCTGGTGCGGATTGGCGGCGGGCGGCAGCAGCAGCGCCGGGGACGGCCCCACGACACCCTCGATGCGGCCGGAGTCGAGCGGGTCGAGCGTCAGGGTGCGGCCACCGCCCGTGAACCGCATCCGGTCCACGGGCGGCCCGTCGCCCCACTCCACGCGGCAGTGCGCGCGCACTCCGCTCCGCCAGCGCAGAACCAGGTCGGCCTGCCGCTCCGCGCCCCGGAGGAAGCGCGCGCCCAGCCGGGCCGTGATCGTCCGCGGCCGTCCGAACAGGTGGAGCAGCAGGTCGATGCGGTGGCTCCCGGCGTCCGCGAGGACGCCGCCGCCCGACACGGCCGGGTCGGTGCGCCAGCGCATCGGGTCGTCGGGGCCCGGCGCGAAGGCGCACCGGAACCGCACTTCCACCCGGTCCGGCGCCCACCCGGCGAGCTCCTCGCGCAGCCGCCGCACGGCGGGCGCGAGCCTGCGGTAGTAGGCGACCCCCGCGCACGCCGCGCCGCCTGTGACCACCCCACCCGCTCCGAGATTCCCGGCAAGCGGCTTCTCGATCAGTACGGGGACCCCGGCGGCCAACACCGCACGGGCGAACGGCACATGGTGCACGACGGGCGTGGCGATGTACACCGCGTCGACGTCGGACAGCAGCAGCAGCTCTGGGTCGTCGCCGGACCTCGCGACGGCGTACTGCTCGGCGATCCGGGCCGCCCGGTGCGGATCGCGGCCCCAGAGGGCCACCGGCTCCT
This sequence comes from Streptomyces sp. NPDC005863, assembly GCF_042871345.1. Classification (NCBI taxonomy): domain Bacteria; kingdom Bacillati; phylum Actinomycetota; class Actinomycetes; order Kitasatosporales; family Streptomycetaceae; genus Streptomyces; species Streptomyces sp. NPDC005863. The sequence continues at coordinate 735,472 of NZ_JBIAII010000002.1, forward strand.
CGCCCAGCGCGTGCAGGGCGGGAAGGACGCGCCGGGTCACGATGTCGCCGTAGCCGGCGATGCCCCATCTCACGCGGCCACCGCTACGTTCACGACCGCCGCCAAGGCCACGGCCCGGCACCCGGCCCTCACACCGATGCCCGTCAGGGGACGATCGCCACCTTCAGCGTCTCCGGCGGCGGACCGTCGTAGGGGGCCGTTTCGGCGTCCGGGTACAGGGAGCGGCTCGCGGAGAGCTGCTCCATGGCCTTCGGGAGCTCGTCGAGCGGATACGTGTGGGTGTGCAGGTCGGGCAGGCGCAGGGTGTCGGGACGGCGGTGGGCGAGGCGTTCGGCGACCGCGAGCGCTTCCGCCCGCACGGTGTCCAGCGGCTCGGCCGAGCTGTGCACGCGCAGGCCCTTGCGCTCCCAGGTGACCAGGTCGACGGTGACGTGCGTGTCGACGTGGTGGGTGCCGAGGAGGACGACGAGGCCGTTCTGGCGTACGAGCGCCACGCAGGCGTTGAGGGTCGTGGGGGTGCCGACTGCGTCGACGGCGACGTCGAAGTCGGCGCCGACGGCGGCGAGTTGCTCGGGGCTGCCGTCCACACGGCGGACCGCGTCGGCGCCCGCCGCGGTGGACCGCTCCAGGCGCCAGTCGTCGAGGTCGACGGCGACGACCTCAGCGGCGCCGCGCGCCACGGCGACCCGCAGCGCCATCTGCCCCACGGGCCCCTGGCCGACGATCGCGACGCGGTCGCCGAGCCGCACGCCCCGGGTGGCGTGCACGGCGAGCGGCAGGAGCTGCAGGATCGCCCCCTGCTCCAACGGCACGGAGTCGGGCAGCGCGCCCACGGATATCTCCCGGGCGAGCGCGAAGTCCGCGTATCCGGTGGTGAGCGGTGTCCGCACGAACACCCGCTGTCCGGGCACGACACGGCTCACCCCGGCACCGGTGGCCTCGACGACTCCGGCGACCTCATGGCCGAAACAGCCCGTGGAACAGTGGTCGCGGAGCCCGTAGTAGTGGAAGTAGGCCAGGTCGCTGCGGTTGCAGACCGTGCAGGCCCGCACCCGTACGAGCACCTCCAGCGGTCCTGGTTCGGGCACCGCGACATCCGTGACCAGCCGGATGTCGCGCCTGCCGACGAGCTCGTACCTGCGCATGGCCTTCTCCCCTCAGCGGTTGCCACCGGCGGAAGTTCCAAGGATTCCCCAACTCGCGCCCTCTCATGGTGGATTCGCCCGCCTCGACCGGTTCCGCCTCCTTGACAGCCCTGTTCGGTACGAGCCAATATCCACTATCCGATTGGCCTGGACCAATCAGCAGGAGCCCCGCCCCTCGCCCCGTTCCCCGCCTGCCCCACCCGCAACTTCGGAGGTCGCGCCATGGCATCGAGCAGTGACCCGACTCTGGAGCACCTCGCCCGCTCCGTGCTGCAGCCCGGCTTCGAGGGCACCACGGCCCCCGACTGGCTGCGCCGCGCGATCGGCCAGGGACTGGCCTCCGTCGTACTGTTCGCGCGAAACATCGAGACTCCCGGGCAGGTCGCCCGGCTCACCGCCGAGCTGCGCGCGGAGAACCCCGACCTGATCGTCGCCATCGACGAGGAGGCGGGCGACGTGACCCGCCTGGAGGCGTGGACCGGCTCGTCCCGGCCGGGCAATCTCGCCCTCGGCGCGGTCGACGACATCGATCTGACCGAGCGGGTCGCCCACGACATCGGCCGCGATCTGCACGCCGCGGGCGTCTCCCTCAACTTCGCGCCCAGCGCCGACGTCAACTCCAACCCCCTCAACCCGGTGATCGGCGTACGCTCCTTCGGCTCCCGCACCGACGTCGTCTCCCGCCACACCGCCGCCTGGATCCGCGGCCTGCAGGCCGCCGGTGTCGCCGCCTGCGCCAAGCACTTCCCCGGGCACGGCGACACGGTCGTCGACTCGCACTACGGGCTGCCGCAGGTGCAGGGCTCCGCGGAGGAGATCGCCCTCACCGCGTTGCCGCCGTTCATCGCGGCGATGGAGGCGGGCGTTCGCGCGGTGATGACAGCGCACCTGCTCGCCCCCGCCTACGACCCGGACCTGCCCGCGACCCTCAGCCACCGCATCCTGGTGGAACTGCTGCGCGGGGAGCTGCACTTCGACGGCCTCCTGGTCACCGACGGCATCGAGATGGGCGCGGTCACCGACCGCTACGGCATCGACGGGGCGACGGTGAAGGCGGTCGCCGGTGGCGTGGACGCGGTCTGCGTGGGCGGCGAGAGCGCCGACGAGGCCACCTTCGACCTGCTCTCGACGGCCCTGGTGAAGGCGGTCATCGACGGTACGCTCCCCGAGGCGCGGCTCGTCGAGGCGAGCAGGCGTGTCCACGAGTTCGCGACCTGGTCCGGCGAGCGGTCCCGGGCCGTGGCGCGCGACGCGGGACCCTCCGACATCGGCCTGGTCGCGGCCCGGCGCGCGGTGCGGGTGCGCCACCGTGCGGGCACCGCGGACGCGGCGCTCCCGCTCGCCGGCACCCCGCACGTCGTGGAGCTCTCCCCCACGATGAACCTCGCCGTCGACGGCCACACCCCCTGGGGCGTCGCGGCCCCACTGCGCCATCTGCGCCCCGGCACCACGTCGGTGCGCCTCACGGAGACCGAACTCGCCCACGCGGACGACCTGTTGACCCGCACGGCCCTGTCCCCGGCGACGGGCCGGGCCCTGGTGGTCGTGGTCCGCGACGCGGCCCGGCACCGCTGGATGACCGACACCCTCAACCGGATCCTGCGCAACCGCCCCGACGCCCTCGTCGTGGAGATGGGCGTCCCCTCGGGTGACGCCCTCGGCGCCACCCACCTCGTCACACACGGCGCGACCAGGGTGTCGGGCATCGCGGCGGCGGAACTGCTCGCGGGCGCCGCGGGCTGATACGGGGGCGACGCGGGGTCAGCCCTTCAACGGGCCCTCGCAGGCGAAGTCCGCGCTGCCCGCGCGCCCGTCGGACCAGATGTCCACCTCACCGAACGTGCAGTTCATGTCGGCCAGGTTGTTGTCCCCCGACGCGGCCCGGTCCAGCAGGAAGTAGTCCACCGTCTCCGCCATGTCCTCGAAGACGGCGTCGGCGTCGCCGGACGCGCTCAGGTTCGCGGTGATGCGGCCCGTGCAGGCGTAACGCGGGCGCTCCTCGGCGCCGTTGGCGCGGCAGGCGGGTGTGATGCCGGTGGTCGCGGTGAGGGAGGCGCGGACCTGTTCCGCGGTGGTGTCGCGGAGTTGCGTGAGCGGGACGTACGTCGTGTCGGGCACGAAGAGGTCGTCGACGTGGGCGATCTGCCGGTCGAGGAAGGCGTCGTACCTGCTCTGCAGTTGGCCGTCCGCGCCCAGCCGGTCGCGCCAGGCGTCGAAGGCGGCCGGGTCGTCGGCCCGCAGATGGCGGTACATCTCCATGAGCAGCGCGGGGCGTTCGGTCCACAGGAACTCGAAGAACGTGCCTGCGTAGTCGTAGAAGCGGAAGCCGTCGCCGTCGTACGTGGCGTGCAGGAGCTGGTCCACGGTCATCCGCGGGCCGCCGTTCGTCGTGTCGTCGATGATGCCCCGGACCAGTGATTTGCGGACCTTGATGCCGTCGTCGCGGGTGGCGCCGTCGAAGAACTCGGCGGTGCCCTCGTCCATCGCGGTGGTCCGGTCGCCCGCGTACCACGGGCCCTCGCCGAAGGAACCGGGCACCGCCCAGCGGCCGTTGAGGTAGTGCGTGTACTCGTGCCGGAAGAGCTCCTCCAGCGTCAGCGTGGAGTCCTGCGGAACACGCCGCTGGTACGTGTAGAAGGTCGCGCCCCGCTCGATGTAGACGCCGCCGTTGTCGGTGCCCATCCCGGTGAGCAGCGGATGGTAGTTCTCGTAGTCGGCGCGTGAGGCGTAGAGGATGGTCGTCAGACCGGTGTTGGGGTCTCCGGCGAGCGGCTCCTCGGTCCCCACGACGCGGTGGAACTGCGCCTTGACCTGCTTGCTCGCGTAGTACAGCTGGTCCACGGCGTCCCGGCCGAGCGCCGTGCGGACCTTCATGCCGCCCTTGTCGTACGTGTAGGTGTACGGGAAGAGGCGGCGCTCGATGTCCGCCTTGCACACCTTGTACGGCGCACAGGCACCGAACTCGTTCAGCCAAGTGGCGACCTTGGCCCAAGGAGCGCTGCCCTCACCGAAGTTACGGGCGGTGGTGGCGACCAGTGCGCCGAGCCCGGCGACGATCTCGTCGGTGAGCCCGTCGACCTGCCCGAGCCTCCCGTACTCGCTCAGCGCGTCCCGCACCACCCAGGCGTTGCCGCTGTCCTTGAGGTGGGTGTAGCCGCCGAAGGCCTTGAACGCGGCGCGATAGGAGGAGTCGGCCCGCACCGCCGCGTGGAAGGCGTCGTCGTGGTTGCCGGGGTACACGCCGAGGTAGTTCAGGGAGAGCGCGGCGAGCGCGGAGCCGCCCCACGCCGCGTCCTTCGCCGTGTTCGGGTGGGCGCCGTCCATGGTGGTCAGGACCCGCTTGATCAGCGGGAGTTGGTGCTGGCGCAGGCCGGGTGCGCTCGCCGCGTAGAGGGCCTCGCGCAGCGATTCGGCGTTGGTCCGGGTCGCGTCGAAGGTGCGGGCGGCCGAGCCGAAGGTGTCGACGGCGCGGCGCATGGCGGCCACGGTCGGTGCGTCGGTGACGTCGATCTCGTCGTGCGAGAAGTCCTGGTAGGCGACGGCGTGGAGATAGGTGAGCAGCTCCAGGAGGTGACCGCCGTTCCTGCCGTCGTGAGCGGGGGCGAGCCGGGTGACGCGGTCGGAGACGGCCTGGACGTGCGCGTCCGACATGACCGGGGCGAGACGCGCGTCCCAGGTCCAGATGAGGGTGCTCAGACAGTCGTCGGCGGTGACGGCCGGGTCGACGAGGAAGTCGGCGAAACGCTCGGGCGAGAGTCCGGTGACGCCGTCGAGGGTGCAGGGCGCGACCGCGGGGCGGGTGGCGTGCCGCCGCTCTTTCGCGGGCGCCTCCGACTTCGGCTTCGGCGTCGGCTTCTGCTTTGGCTTTGGCTTCGACGGGCGGGCGCCCGGGGTGCGGCCGTCGCGCAGCCCGTCGGGCGCGGGGAGCTCCGCGGCGCTCGGCCGGGGGGCCTTCGCCCTGCGGTCGACGACGTCGAGGGGGTTGGGCGCGGTGGGCGCGGGGGCCGTCGTGGCGGTGCGGGGCGCGGCCTCCTGGGCGGAGGGGGCGGCCGCGTATCCGTACTGGGCGGCGGTGAGGCAGAGCGTCGCGGCTATCGCGCCGGCGAGCGCGGATCTGCGCAGGGTGCGTGGTCGTGGCTGGGACACCGATGGCTCCTGAGGTGTGGGGTGGAGGTCATGCATCGGGGGTCGTGCGTGGAACGTCATGCGTAGGGAGTTCAACTCACCTTCACTCAGCGACACTTGTACGCGTGCCGCTGAACCATGTGATGCGTAACGTAGTAATGTGAAATTGCACTGACAACCCCTCAGGCGCCAACTCACCGAGAGGACGCGACCGCCGCCCCCGGCTCGCGCAGTGTCCGCAGCAGGAGCCAGCCGAGGGCCGGCAGCGCGATCAGCGGCGCGAGCGCCACCCGCAGGGAGACCGCGTCGGCGACCGCTCCGATCAGCGGACTCGCCAGCCCGCCGATGCTCACGGTCAGCCCCAGGGTGACGCCGCTCGCGGTGCCCATGCGCCGGGGCAGATAGTCCTGCCCGAGGGTGATGTGCAGGGAGAACGGCACGTACAGACCGGCCGAGGCGAGCGCGACGAAGACGTACAGGAGGGGCCCGGGGACGAGCACGACCCCGGCCACCGCCAGGACCGTCGAGGCGTACGACCACCGCACCACCGGCAGCCGTCCGTACCGTGCGGCGAGCCGGCCCCCAGCGACGGTGCCGGCCGCGCCGCCCAGGTAGAGCACGAACAGAGCGACGGTTCCGGCGACTTGGCCGCCGCCCGCGCGTTCGCGCACGTACAGCGCGATGAACGTACTCAGACCGGTGAAGACGATGGAGCGGCAGACGATGGCTCCGGTCAGCCTGACGAACGACGGCCAGTCGTCCTCGCCGGACACGGCCGCGCCCGCCACGGCCCCCTCACCGTCGGCCGCCGCCTCCCGCGCCCGGACACTGCGCAGCGCGGCCACGCACAACCCCGCCCCCGCCAGCGCGGGGACCACGAGGAGCGGCGACGCGCGCAGACCGCCCGTGGCGACGACGGCGGAGACCATCAGGGGCGCGGCGGCGAAACCGACGTTGCCGCCCAGCGAGAACCAGCTCATCGCGGTGTGGCTGCCACGGCTCGCTTGCCGCGCCACCCGCGCGGCCTCCGGGTGGTACGCGGCGACGCCGATCCCGGACACGGCGACGGCAAGCAGCGTCAGCGCGTAGTTCCCGCCGACGCCGGCGAGGGCCGCACCGGACCCGCCCACCACCGTGCTCACCGGCAGCAGCCACGGCATGGCCCACCGGTCGGTGAGCGCGCCGAACAGCGGCTGCACCACCGACGAGAGCAGCGAGGCCGCGAGGACGACGCCGGACGCGGCGGCGTAGGTGTAGGCGCGCTCCGAGACGAAGAACGGGACCAGGGCGGCGACGGCTCCCTGGTAGACGTCCACGCAGGCGTGGCCGAGCGAGAGCAGGAGGATGGGGCGGCCGACGCGCGGCGGCCGGGCCCCCTTCGCCGGGTGGACGTGCCGACGGGGGCGTGAGCGCTGCTGGTTGGTGGACACCGCCTCATCGTCACCAGCGGCCACCGTGGCCCGCTTCCGATAAAGTGCCAACTTGTGCCGAACTCCCGCCACGAGCCCTGCGGGGAAGCGTCGACCTCCCGCCACGAGTGCCACGGGGAAGCGCCGACCTCCCACGACGAGCCCCGCCGGGAAGCGTCGACCTCCCGCCAGGAGCGCCACGGGGAAGCGCCGACCTCCCACGACGAGCCCCGCCGGGATGCGTCGACCTCCCGCCCCGAGTGCCACGGGGAAGCGCCGACCTCCCACCACGAGCCCCGCCGGGATGCGTCGACCTCCCGCCACGAGTGCCACGGGGAAGCGACGACCCCCGCGACGAGCCCCGCCGGGACGCGCCGACCTCCCGCCACGAACCCCGCGGAGACGCGCCGACCGCCCGCGACACGGACCTCGGGCACCGCCCCGAGGACACCGGCCGTATCGCCACGCCCCTCACCGCGAGGCGCGACCCCATGACCCGCCCCGGAGCGAGGCCCCCCATCCGCCACACCCCCGAAGCGCCCACCGTCACCCGCGAGATGGCCCCCGGCGAGCGCATCGACGCCCACCGTCACGACGACCACCAGATCGTCTACGCGGGCTCCGGCGTCGTGGCGGTCACCACCGACGGCGGCACCTGGTTCGCGCCGGGCACCCGCGCCATCTGGGTCCCCGCCGGATGCGCGCACGCCCACCGCGCCCACGGCCACCTCGCCCTGCACCTGGTCGGGCTGCCCGCCGCCACGAACCCGCTCGGCCTCGACGCCCCGACCGTGCTCGCCGTCAGCCCGCTTCTGCGCGAACTCATCCTCACCTGCACCCGCACACCTCCCGAGGAACCGCCGTCCCCGGAGGGGCTCCGTCTGCGTGCCGTGCTCCTGGACCAGCTGCGCGCGTCACCTCAGGAACCCATCCAGCTGCCCACCCCCTCGGACCCGCGCCTGGCGGCCGTCTGCGCCCAGCTGGAACGCGACCCCGCGGACCAGCGCGGCCTCACGGAGCTGGCCTCGGCGGTGGGCGCGGGCGAACGCACCCTAAGTCGCCTCTTCCGCGGCGAGTTGGGCATGACGTTTCCCCAATGGCGCACCCAACTGCGGCTCTACCACGCGCTTCGCATGCTCGCCGACGGCCTGCCCGTCACGACGGTGGCGCACCGCTGCGGATGGGCGTCCACCAGCGCGTTCATCGACGTGTTCCGCCGGGCCTACGGCTACACACCCGGGACGTATCACCGCAGGATCTGACTCCGGGGCCGATCCGGGAGGGGCCCACCTCCTTTCAACTCCCCTTCACACCAGCGACCTTGGCGACGCACGACCCCTTGGCAGCACCAGTGCCATGTGAAATATTACTGCCGTGCTCACGGGACACTCGTCCGGATCACCGGACCTCATCGTCGTGGGGGCGGGAGTGGTCGGCGCCGCCTGCGCCTACTACACCGTCCGCGCCGGCCTCCACGTCACCGTCATCGACCGCGGGCCCGTCGCCGGCAGCACCACCGGAGCGGGCGAGGGCAACCTCCTCGTCTCCGACAAGGAGCCGGGCCCCGAACTCGAACTGGCCCTGCTCTCCGCCCGGTTGTGGCACGAACTCGCCGCCGAACTCCCCGCGCGCATCGAGTACGAGGCGAAGGGCGGCGTGGTCGTCGCCTCGACCGAGCCGGGCCTCGCCGCGCTGCGTGACTTCGCCGCGGGCCAGACCCGCGCGGGCGTCGAGGCCGTCGAGGTGCCGGCGGACCGGCTCTCCGAGCTCGAACCCCACCTGGCCCCGGGCCTGGCGGGCGGCTTCCACTACCCGCAGGACGCACAGGTACAGCCCGCCCTGGCCGCCGCGCACCTGTTACGGGCTGCCGCCGACACCGGGCGCCTGACCCTGCGGCTCGGCGAGGAGGTCACCGCGGTCCTCACCGGACCGCGGGGCGAGGTGCGGGGTGTGCGGACGCGCCGGGGCGAGGTGCGGGCGCCGCACGTGCTCAACGCGGCCGGCACATGGGGCGGCCGGCTCGCCCGCCTGGCAGGTGTGGACCTGCCGGTCCTCCCCCGCCGAGGCTTCGTCCTCGTCACCGAACCGCTGCCGCGCGTGGTGCGCCACAAGGTGTACTCCGCCGACTACGTGGCCGACGTCGCGAGCGACTCCGCGGCGCTGCAGACCTCCGCAGTGGTCGAGGGAACCCCGGCGGGACCCGTACTGATCGGGGCGAGCCGGGAGCGGGTGGGCTTCGACCGCACGCTGTCGGTGGAGGCCCTGCGGCGCCTCGCGGCCCAGGCCGTCGCGTTGTTCCCCGCCCTCGCCACGGTGCGGGCGATCCGCACCTACGCGGGGTTCCGCCCCTACTTGCCGGACCACCTCCCGGCTATCGGCCCCGACCCGCGGGCACCCGGCCTGCTGCACGCGTGCGGCCACGAGGGCGCGGGCATCGGCCTCGCCCCGGCGACAGGGGCGATGATCGCGGCGATGCTGACGGGGCGTGAACTCCCGGTGTCGGCGCAGCCGTTCGGGCCGGGGCGGTTCGCTTTGCCGCGCGCGACGCCGACGTCCGAGTCCGGCGTGGAGTCCGGCGCGGGCTCCGGCGTGCGGCGTCCACCCCGCACCACGTCCATCCACGACGTCTGACGTGAGAGGAGCCGCCTTCGTGGCGCGCGACAAGCCCGACGAACGGACCCCGGCCGGTCTTGCGGGGGCCACTCCCCCGGAACTCGTGGGGGCCACTCCCGCGGACATGGTGGGGGCCGCCCCCGCGGACACCTTCCCGATCACCTTCGACGGGCGCCGTATCGACGCGCGGCCGGGTCAGTCCATTGCCGCGGTGCTGTGGTCAGCGGGGATCCTGGCCTGGCGGACCACCCGGGTCGGCGGCCGGCCGCGCGGCGCGTTCTGCGGGATCGGCCAGTGCTACGACTGCCTCGCGACGGTCAACGGTGCGCCCAACCGGCGGGCCTGCCTGGTCACCGCACGCCCCGGTGACGCGGTCACGACCCAGGAGGGACACGGTCATGCCGGGTTCGACACCTGAGCGAGACGCCTCGCGGCGACCCGGGACTCGCCCCAACTGCCCGGAACGGTACGACGTGGCGGTGCTCGGCGCCGGTCCCGCCGGTCTCGCCGGTGCCGTGAGCGCCGGGGAACTCGGCCTGTCCGTTGCCCTGTTGGACTCGGCGGGGCAGCCCGGCGGCCAGTACTACCGCCACCCACCCGCCGCCGCACGCGCCGCACGCCCCGAGGCCCTCCATCACGACTGGCAGGTCTTCGCCGACCTGCGCGACCGCCTGGCGTCTGGCGGCGTCACCCGGCTCTTCGGGCACGACGTATGGACGATCACGCGGGCGGCCGAGGACGACTGGACCGTGCACGCCCTCACCGACGAGGACGACTCCAACTGCCCTACGGAGCAAGGGCTGCGCCCCGTCACCGTGCGGGCCCGCGCGATCCTCCTCGCCACCGGCTCGTACGAACGTCACCTCCCCTTCCCCGGCTGGACCCTGCCCGGCGTGGTGGGCGCGGGCGGCGCCCAGGCCATGCTCAAGTCGGGTCTCGTGCTGCCCGGAAGGCGTGTGGTCGTCGCGGGCAGCGGCCCTCTGCTGCTCGCCGTGGCCGCCTCCCTGACCTCGGCCGGGGCTGAGGTACCCGAACTGATCGAGGCTTCTGGCTATCTCGGTTACGCCCGCCGACCGGACGTACTCGCGGCGCAGCCACGGAAGTTGACGGAGGCTGTCCGGCACGGAGCGACCCTGCTCCGCCACCGGGTACGGCTGCGCACCCGGCACGCGGTGACCGAGGCGCACGGCACGGACCGGGTGGAGGCGGTGACGGTGACACGTCTCGACCGTGACTGGCGGCCGGTGCCGGGCACGGGCCGCCGCATCGCCTGCGACGCGCTCGCCGTCGGCCACGGCCTGATCCCGCAGATCGACCTGGCGACGGGCCTCGGCTGCGCGACCCGGCGCACCGCCGACGGCACCCACGCGCTGAAGCTCGGCCCGCTACAGGAGACGTCACTGCGCGGGATGTGGTCGGCGGGCGAGACGTCGGGGGTCGGAGGGGCGCAACTGGCCGTCGCGGAGGGCACATTGGCGGGACTCGCCATCGCCGCCCGGCTGACGGGGCGCCGCCCCGCGACGGCCTCGTACTCACGCGTCCGGCCTGATGTGCGCGCCTTGCGTGCCCTGCGCCGGAGCCGCGACCGCATGCGTGCCTTCGCCGACGTCATGGCCGCGGCGCACGCTCCGGGTCCCGGCTGGCCGGGGTGGCTCTCCGACGACACGGACGTCTGCCGCTGCGAGGAGGTCTCCGCGGGGCGCGTGCGCGAGGCCGTCAGGGAGTACGGAGCTCGTGACGCCCGCACGGTGAAGCTCCTGACCCGGGCGGGCATGGGCTGGTGCCAGGGACGGATGTGCGGGTCGGCCGTGGCGTGCCTCGTCGCATCCGCGACCTCACGGACCGGGGCGTTCCCCTCTACTCCGTCCTCCGACCGCGCACTGCCCGCCGAAGCGGGAGCGGAAGCCGAAGCCGAGGCCGAGGCCGAGGCCGACAACACGCTCGCGCCCGCGCCGCCCCCGGACCGCCGCCTCCTGGCCACACCCGTCCCGCTGGCCACCCTCGCCGCCCTGCCCGAGCCCCCGGGTGCCGCACCCCACGAAGCGCCGTACACAGCGCCGCACGACACCGCCACCCCCGCCTCATCCATCACTACCGCCCCACCCCTCACTGCCGACCCACCCATCAGGCCCGCCTCGCCGCCCCACCCGACAGAAGGGCAGCCGTCATGACCTCCGCCACCTGGACCCCCGACCGCCCCTGGCGCGGCCTCATGGTCGCCACCGCGCTCCCCCTGCGCACGGACCTCTCCGTCGACTACGACGCCTACGCCGCGCACGTCCGCCACCTCATCGACAACGGCTGCGACGGTGTCGTCCCCAACGGCTCCCTCGGCGAGTACCAGACGCTCACCGACGACGAGCGCGCCCGCGTCGTCCGTACCGCCGTCGAGGCCGCGGGCGACGGAGCCCGCGTCATGCCCGGAGCCTCCGCCTACGGCAGCGCCGAGTCGCGCCGCTGGGCCGAGCAGGCAGCGGAGGCGGGCTGCGGCTCGGTGCTCCTGCTGCCGCCCAACACCTACCGCGCCGACGCACGGGCCGTACGCGACCACTACGCCGAGGCCGCCAAGGCCGGCCTTCCCGTGGTCGCCTACAACAACCCCCTGGACACCAGGGTCGACCTGACCCCCGACCTGCTGGCCGACCTGCACGGGGACGGCACCGTCGTCGCCGTGAAGGAGTTCAGCGGTGACGTCCGCAGGGCGTACGAGATCGCCGAACTCGCCCCGGACCTCGACCTGTTGATCGGCGCGGACGACGTGCTGCTCGAACTCGCCGTCGCGGGCGCGGTCGGCTGGATCGCCGGCTACCCGAACGCGTTCCCCGCCACCTGCGCCGAGCTCTACGCCGCCGCCTGCGCCCGCGACCTGGACACGGCACTCCCTCTCTACCGTTCGCTCCACCCGCTCCTGCGCCAGGACTCCAAGACGGAGTTCGTGCAGGCCATCAAGCTCTCGATGGACATCGTGGGCCGGGTCGGCGGCCCCACCAGGCCGCCGCGCTCACCGCTGTCCGGCGCCACGGAGGCCCTGGTCCGTTCGGCCACCGAGAAGGCGATGGCGGCCGGCCACCACTGAGTCCCACCTCAACACCGCCCGGCAGCAGCGAACCGGAAGGGATCCATGCGCACCCGTCACGTCTTCCACGCCGTCGACTCGCACACCGAGGGCATGCCCACGCGTGTGATCACCGGCGGCGTCGGGGTGATCCCCGGCGCCACCATGGCCGAGCGCAGACTCCACTTCATCGAGCACCTGGACCAGCTGCGCACCCTGCTGATGTACGAGCCGCGCGGCCACTCCGCGATGAGTGGCGCGATCCTGCAGCCCCCGACCCGCCCGGACGCCGACTACGGAGTGCTCTACGTCGAGGTGTCCGGGCTCCTGCCCATGTGCGGCCACGGCACCCTCGGCGTGGCCACCGTCCTCGTCGAGACCGGCATGGTGCGGGTGACCGAGCCGGTGACCACGGTCCGCCTGGACACCCCGGCCGGCCTGGTCTCCGTCGATGTGCGGGTGACCGACGGCGCGGCCATCTCGGCGACCCTCACCAACGTCCCCGCGTTCTGTGTCGCCCTGGACCGCAAGGTCGAGGTGCCGGGCCACGGCACGGTCACGTACGACATGGCGTACGGCGGCAACTTCTACGCCTTCGTACAACTCGACGCGCTGGGGTTGCCGTTCGACCGGGCGCGCAAGGACGATCTGCTCGCCGCGGGCCTCGCCGTCATGGACGCCATCAACGCCTCACCGGACCGGCCGACCCACCCCGAACAGCCGGACATCACCGGGGTCAAGCACGTGTACCTGGCCGCGCCGGGCTCCGACGCCCACCGCTCGCGGCACGCCATGGCGATCCACCCCGGCTGGTTCGACCGCTCACCGTGCGGCACGGGCACCTCGGCGCGGATGGCGCAGCTGCACGCCCGCGGCGAACTCCCGCTGGACCGCGACTTCGTCAACGAGTCCTTCATCGGCACAGAGTTCACCGGCCGCCTGGTGGCGCGCACGGAGGTGGCGGGCCTGGAGGCGGTCATCCCCCGCATCACCGGCCGCGCCTGGATCACGGGCACGGCCCAGTACTTCCTCGACCCCACCGACCCGTTCCCGGCGGGCTTCCTCCTCTGACCGATCGGTTCCCGGCCCGGTCCCCAACTGGCAACGTGACATTGTACTTTGGTGATCCGCGCGGGCGCGGGGACCACCGGAGGGGACACCATGGGCCACCTGAAGCAGAAGAATCTCATCACCACCAGGGAGCGACTGCGCGACCAGGTCGGCCACGCCCTGCGGGCCGCCCTGATCTCCGGCGAGCTGCGCCCCGGCGAGATCTACTCCGCGCCCGGCCTAGCCGAGGACTTCGGCATCTCCGCGACACCGGTCCGCGAGGCGATGCTCGACCTGGCCAGGGAGGGCCTGGTCGAGCCCGTCCGCAACAAGGGCTTTCGCGTCACCGAGGTCGACGAGCGCGATCTCGACCAGTACACGGAGATCCGCAGCCTGATCGAGGTCCCCATGATCGGCCGGATCACCCGCACCGCGGCCCGCGCGGACCTGGAGGTCCTGCGCCCGGTGGCCGAGGAGATCGTACGGGCGGCCCGCGATCACGACCTCATCGGCTACCTGGAGGCCGACCGCCGCTTCCACCTCTCGCTCCTCGCCCTCTCGGGCAACGACCGCCTGGTCGAGACGGTCGGCGACCTCCGCAAGCGCTCCCGCCTCTACGGCCTGACGGCCCTGGACGAGCGCGACCAGCTGACCCCGTCGGCGGAGGAGCACATCGAACTCCTCGACCTGATGCTGGCCGGCGACGCGAAGGGCGCGGAGCGCTGCATGGCCCGGCACCTGGGGCACGTCCGGTCCCTCTGGGCCGAGAGCGACAGCACGGCCCCGGCTCCCGGCCGGTAGCGCCGCGCCCGCAACGCAAAAGAACCCCAGGTGAACTGGGGTTCTTGCTGGTGTCCGAGGGGGGACTTGAACCCCCACGCCCGATAAAGGGCACTAGCACCTCAAGCTAGCGCGTCTGCCATTCCGCCACCCGGACAAGGTGTCTGCCGCGCGAGGTGTTCCCCGCGGCGACATGGACAACAATACCAAGGTTTCGGAGCGCCTTTCACCTGCGTATCCGTCCGTCGATCACCGGTTGCGCGGCGGCTCGGGACGGCCGCTCTAGAGTCTGACCATGAGTGACGGGTTGATTACCGAGACGGCTGAGGCGCTCGGCGGGATGACGGCGCGGCGGCCCCGGATGCTGTCGCCGCTGCGCGAGCACCTGCGGGACACCATGTGGTTCGCGCCGACGGCCGGGCTCGTGGGAGCCATGCTGCTGTGGTGGGTCTCGGCGGAGCTGGACACGCAGATCGTCTCGTCCCTGCGCGACGACGGCGACCAGGACGCGATCAAGGACCTGATGGGCATCGCCGACGACGCCAAGGCGGTGATCAGCACCATCGGCAGCGCGATGATGACCTTCATCGGTGTCGTCTTCAGCATCTCGCTCGTGGCCGTGCAGATGGCGAGCGGGCAGTTCAGCCCGCGGGTGGTCCGGCTCTACGTCCGGTCCCGGATCACCAAGATCACACTCACCGTGTTCATGGCCACGTTCCTCTTCTCCCTGATGACGCTCACGTCGTTCGACAGCGAGGAGGACCCCCGGCTCCTGACGAGCGTGCCGCTGATCGAGTCGGTGCTGTCGATGCTGATGGTGCTGCTGAGCCTGCTGCTGTTCGTGGCGTACGTGAACGGGACGGTGCGGATGATGCGGATCGGTTTCGTGATCGACCGGATCGCGCGCGAATCGTTCCGGGTCGCCGTGAAGCAGCCCACGGAGCTCCCGGTGGACACGGCACAGCTCGGCCCGGAGACCGCCCAGGTCACCCATCAGGGCAGGGCCGGGGTGCTGCGGGACGTGAACATCGCGCGCGCCGTGCGGGCGGCCCGGCGCCAGGGGGTCGTGCTGCGGCTGATCCCGCGGATCGGCGACTTCGTGGTGCCGGGCACCCCGGTGTTCACGGTGCACGGCGGGGCGGCGCCCGCGCGCCGGTCGCTGGCGTACACGGTGTCCGTGGGGGTGGAGCGCACCTTCCACCAGGACCTCGGATTCGGGTTGCGGCAACTGTCCGACATCGCACTGCGGGCGCTCTCCCCCGCGGTGAACGATCCGACCACCGCGGTGCAGGCCCTGGACCGCATCGTGCAGTTCCTGGCGTCGATCGTCCCGTATCCGCTGGGCGCCCTCGGCCACCGCGACCGGCGCGGGGCGCTGCGGCTCGTGCAGTCCGTGCCGGACTGGACCGCTCTGGTCGATCTGGGGTTCGCCGAGATCAGGGGGTGCGCGGTCGGCAACCCCCAGGTGACCCGGCGCATGCTGGCCGGCCTCGACGACCTGCTGTCACTGGCCCCCGAGGAGCGCCGCGAGCCGCTCCTGCGGCACCGGGAGCTCCTCGTGCAGGCCGTGGAGCGCTCGGTGCCGGAGGCGGCGGACCGCGTCTTCGCCCTGCTGCCGGACCGGCAGGGCATCGGCTGACCCCGGCCCGCGGCCTCGGGGGTCGCGCGTTGCTGCCCATCCCCCCGAGGGTCGCGTGACATGGGTCGCTCAACACGGGTCGCCCAACGCGGGGCGCCCCTCGCGTCACACCATGCGGTGGTCGCTCGGGAAGTTGCCCGGTGGGTGCTCCCCGGCCGGCCCGCGCGTGACGGCGCGCACCAGCAGCTCGCCGCCCACGAACGCGCCGCGCCAGGACCCGCCGAACCCGCCGAAGTGCTCGTCGCGGTCGCCGCGGGACCGTGGTTTGCCCCGGCCGGTCTTGAAGGCCCGGATCTGCGGCGCGAGGCGCTCGTACGTCGCCGGGTCGTCGGTGGAGAGCGTGGCGACGAGCGCGCCGTTCGACGCGTTCATGGCGGCCAGCAGCTCCGCCTCGGTGTCGACGAGGACGATCGTGTCGACGGGCCCGAACGGTTCCGCGTGGTGCAGGGGTGAGGAGGGCGGCGGGTTGAGGAGGGTGACGGGGTGCAGATACGCGCTCATGTCCTGGCTGCGCAGGAAGCGTCCGGCGTCCGGCGTGCCGCGGTGGAGGGGGACGGCGCCCCGGTCGACGGCCTCGGTGATCTGGTCGTCGAGCTCCTTGGCCTTGGCCGCGTTGATGAGCGGCCCGAAGTCGAGGTCGGGGAAGGGGTCTTCGGGCTGCCTGACGGCAAGCGGGTGTCCTACGCGTACGGTCCGAACCGCCGGCAGGTAGGCGGCCAGGAACGCGTCGAACAGGGCGCGCTGGACGACGAAGCGCGGGTACGCCGTGCAGCGCTGCTTGCCGTAGTCGAAGAGCTTGGGGATGTGCGCGGCCAGCGCGTCCCAGTCGCTGTAGTTCCAGATGCCCCAGGTGTTCAGTCCTTCCTGTTCGAGGATGTGTGGCTTGCCGAGGTCGGCCACCGCCGTGGCGACCGCGGCGCCGGTGTCCCGGCCGCCGACGAAGGAGACGCAGCCGATCTCGGGCGCCCGCACGAGCGATGCGGAGAGCTCACCCCCGCTACCGCTGACGAGGGTGACGGGCAGCCCCTCGCGGACGGCGAGCGCGCAGGCCAGGGTGAGGCAGGCGACGCCGCCGTCGGTCGGGGTCTTGGCGATGACCGCGTTCCCTGCCAGTGTCTGGACCAGCATGGTGTGAACGAGCACGCTCATCGGGTAGTTCCAGCTCGCGATGTTGGAAACGGGACCGTCCAGCGGAACCCTGCCGTCGACCATCGGTTCGATCCCGTCGACGTACCAACGCACGCCGTCGATGGCCCGGTCGACATCGGCCTGTGCCAGCCGCCAGGGCTTGCCGATCTCCCAGACCAGGAGCAGCGCGAGCAGTTCGCGGTGGCGGGCGAGGGAATCGAGCGTCGCGGCGACGCGGGCGCTCCGCTCGGCGAGGGGGATGTGCCGCCAGGCGCGGTGCTGGTCGAGCGCGGCGCGCACGGCCTGCCGGGCGGTGGTGGCGTCGAGCCGGGGCGGTCCGGTGATGGGCCTGCCGTCGACGGGGCTCGTCGCGGGCAGGGTCCGGCCGTCGGCCTGCCAGGCGCCGTTCCACAGATTGAGGACGTGATCTTCGCGGAAGGCCTCGGGGGCAACGGCGAGGCAGCGCTGCCAGGCGTCGGTCCACTCGGCGCCGGCCTTGAGGACGAGTGTGTCGCGGACGTGTTCTTCGCGGACGTGTTCTTCGCGTTCACGTTCTTCGCGGACGAGGCCGTCGCGGGAGGTGCTCGGGGCTGTCATCTGGTGTCTCCGCTCACGGTGCACGGTCGGGGCGGGGAGGAACATCGGGAACGTGCGGCCGGGACGGGTCGCCTGGCCGGCAAAGGCACGGCGAGGGCGGGCCGCCCGGCCGGTCTGGAAAGCGCGGCCAGGACGCGTTGCCCGGCCGGCCAGGAACGCACGGCCGAGGCGCACGACCAAGGCCGTCAAAGGAGGTCGAGCACCAGCCGGGCCGTCTCGGTGGGCGTGCTGCCCACCCGTACGCCGACCGCCTCCAGCGCCGCCTTCTTCGCCTGCGCGGTGCCCGAGGAACCGGAGACGATCGCGCCGGCGTGCCCCATCGTCTTGCCCTCGGGCGCCGTGAATCCGGCGATGTAGGCCACGACGGGTTTGCTGACGGACGCCTCGATGTAGGCGGCGGCGCGCTCCTCGGCGTCGCCGCCGATCTCACCGATCAGGACGATGAGTTCGGTGTCGGGGTCGGCCTCGAAGGCGGCCAGACAGTCGATGTGGGTGGTGCCGACGACGGGGTCTCCCCCGATGCCCACACAGGTGGAGAAGCCGACGTCGCGGAGCTCGTACATGAGCTGGTAGGTGAGTGTGCCGGACTTCGAGACCAGGCCGATGCGGCCGGACTTGGTGATGTCGGCGGGGATGATGCCCGCGTTGGACTGCCCGGGGGTGATCAGGCCGGGGCAGTTGGGCCCGATGACGCGGGTGCCGCGCTCCTTCGCGTACGAGAGGAAGGCGACGGAGTCGTGGACGGGGACGCCCTCGGTGATGACGACGGCGAGTGCGATGCCGGCGTCCGCGGCGTCCAGGACGGCGGCCTTGGTGAAGGCGGGCGGCACGAAGACGACGGTGGTGTCGGCGCCCGTGGCCGCCATGCCGTCGGCCACGGAGCCGAAGACCGGCACGGCGCGGTCGTCGAAGTCGACGGTCCGGCCCGCCTTGCGGGGGTTGACGCCGCCGACGATGTCCGTGCCCGCGGCGAGCATGCGCCGGGTGTGCTGCATCCCGACGGCACCCGTCATGCCCTGGACGAGGACCTTGCTCTCCTTGGTGAGATGGATCGCCATGTCCCGGCTCCTTAGCGCGCGTTGGCGAGGTCTGCGGCGCGGCGGGCCGCGCCGTCCATGGTGGTGGCCTGCTGGACCAGCGGGTGGGCGCGGCCGTCGAGGATGGCACGGCCGCGGGCGGCGTTGTTGCCGTCGAGCCGGACCACCAGGGGTTTGGTCAGCGTGACGGACTCCAGGGCGCTGACGATGCCGTCGGCCACGGCGTCGCAGGCGGTGATGCCGCCGAAGACGTTCACGAAGACGGACCTCACCGAGGGGTCGGAGAGGATGACGGTGAGGCCGTCGGCCATGACCTCGGCGGAGGCGCCGCCTCCGATGTCGAGGAAATTGGCGGGGCGTGCGCCGCAGCCGGCGACCACGTCGAGGGTCGACATGACGAGTCCGGCGCCGTTGCCGATGACGCCGACCTCGCCGTCCAGCTTCACGTAGTTGAGGCCCTTGGCCGCGGCAGCCGCCTCGAGTTCCTGTGTGTGGGCCTCTTGGTCGGCGCCCCACCGCTCCTGCCGGAAGCGGGCGTTGTCGTCGAGGGTGACCTTGCCGTCGAGGGCGAGGATCTCGTCCTGTGCGGTGCGCACGAGCGGGTTGACCTCGACGAGGAGTGCGTCCTCCCTGGTCAGCACGTGCCAGAGCCTGACCAGGGTGTCGGCCGTCTCGGCGGGGAGGCCGGCGGCGGCCGCGATGTCGAGTGCCGTGGCCCGGGTCACCCCTTGCTCGGGGGTGATGGGGATGCGCGCCACCGCTTCGGGGCGGCTCGCCGCGACCTCCTCGATGTCCATGCCGCCCTCGGCGGACGCGATCGCGAGGAAGCGCCCGGTCGCGCGGTCCAGTACGTAGGAGACGTAGAACTCGGCGTCGATGTCGACGGGTTGGGCCACCATCACCGCGCGCGTGGTGTGGCCCTTGATGTCCATGCCTAGGATCTGGCGGGCCGTGATCTCGGCCGCGGCGGGGTCGGCGGCGAGCTTCACGCCGCCCGCCTTGCCGCGTCCCCCTGTCTTGACCTGGGCCTTGATGACGACGCGGCCGCCCAGTCGCTCCGCGCACTTACGGGCCTCCTTGGCCGTGCGGGCGACCTCGGCGCGGGGCACCAAGATGCCGTGCTCTTCGAAGAGTTGCCTTGCCTGGTGCTCGAAAAGATCCATTTCGGCTCCTGACCGCTGTGTCTGATCGCCTGACCGCCGTGTCTGATCGGGTGTGCCGTTCGGGGTGAGATCCCCGGGCTCCCGAAAAGTGCCGCACGCCCCCTGGACACCACTCACCGGATGCGGGATAACAAGCTTCATACAGTATTCGTCGACTGTATGCAATCTACCGCGAGGGCGCCCCCAGAGCGTGCGAGCGCACTCCGACTCCCCTACGAAGGGACAGGACTTCGCCATGCCCGACGACAACAGCCAGCAGGACATATCCGGTGGACATCTGGTCGCCAAGGCGCTCAAAGCGGAGGGCGTCGAGGTCATCTACACCCTCTGCGGCGGCCACATCATCGACATCTATGACGGCTGCGTCGACGAGGGCATCGACGTCGTCGACGTACGCCACGAACAGGTCGCCGCCCACGCCGCCGACGGTTACGCACGCATCACCGGCAAGCCGGGCTGCGCGGTGGTGACCGCAGGCCCCGGCACGACGGACGCCGTCACCGGGGTCGCCAACGCCTTCCGCGCGGAGTCCCCCATGCTGCTGATCGGCGGCCAAGGGGCCCACAGCCAGCACAAGATGGGCTCGCTCCAGGACCTGCCGCACGTCGACATGATGACGCCGATCACCAAGTTCGCGGCGACCGTGCCCGACACCGCGCGCGCCGCCGACATGGTCTCCATGGCGTTCCGCGAGTGCTACCACGGCGCCCCTGGCCCGTCCTTCCTGGAGATACCGCGCGACGTGCTCGACGCCAAGGTGCCGGCCGCCGCGGCGCGCGTCCCCAAGGCCGGGCACTACCGGGCCTCGACGCGGTCGGCCGGTGACCCCGAGGCCGTCGAGAAACTCGCCGACCTTCTCGTGCACGCCGAGAAGCCCGCCATCCTGCTCGGCAGCCAGGTGTGGACGACCCGGGGCACCGAGGCGGCCATCGACCTCGTGCGCACCCTCAACGTGCCCGCCTACATGAACGGCGCGGGCCGCGGCACCCTGCCGCCCGGCGACCCGCACCACTTCCAGCTCTCGCGGCGCTACGCGTTCTCCAATGCCGACCTCATCGTCATCGTGGGCACCCCCTTCGACTTCCGCATGGGGTACGGAAAGCGGCTCTCGCCGCAGGCCACCGTCGTCCAGATCGACCTCGACTACCGCACTGTGGGCAAGAACCGCGACATCGACCTGGGCATCGTCGGAGACGCGGGCCTCATCCTCAAGTCGGTCACCGAGGCCGCTTCAGGCCGGCTCAACGGCGGCGCGTCCCGTCGCAAGGAGTGGCTCGACGAGCTGCGCGCCGCCGAGCAGACCGCCGTGGAGAAGCGTCTGCCGCACCTTCGGTCCGACGCGTCCCCGATCCACCCGTACCGCCTGGTGAGCGAGATCAACGACTTCCTCACCGAGGACTCCGTCTACATCGGCGACGGCGGCGACATCGTCACCTTCTCCGGCCAGGTCGTCCAGCCCAGGTCGCCCGGCCACTGGATGGACCCGGGGCCGCTCGGCACGCTCGGCGTCGGCATCCCCTTCGTCCTCGCCGCCAAGCAGGCCCGGCCCGACAAGGAGGTGGTGGCCCTCTTCGGAGACGGCGCCTTCAGCCTCACCGGCTGGGACTTCGAGACCCTCGTCCGCTACGACCTCCCCTTCGTCGGAATCGTCGGCAACAACTCGTCGATGAACCAGATCCGTTACGGCCAGAAGGCCAAGTACGGGCAGGAGCGCGAACGCGTCGGCAACACCCTGGGCGACGTCCCCTACGACAAGTTCGCCCAGATGCTCGGCGGCCACGGCGAAGAGGTCCGCGACCCGGCCGACATCGGCCCCGCCCTGCGCCGCGCGCGCGAGTCCGGCAAGCCCTCGTTGATCAACGTCTGGGTCGACCCGGACGCGTACGCCCCCGGAACCATGAACCAGACCATGTACAAGTGAGGAGCCCGACGGCCATGACCAAGGCTCTTGAAGGCATTCGCGTCCTCGACATGACGCACGTCCAGTCCGGCCCCTCGGCGACCCAGCTGCTCGCCTGGCTCGGCGCGGACGTGGTGAAGCTGGAGGCGCCCACCGGAGACATCACCCGCACACAGCTGCGCGACCTCCCCGACGTCGACTCGCTGTACTTCACGATGCTCAACTGCAACAAGCGGAGCATCACCCTCAACACCAAGACCGAGCGCGGCAAGGAGCTCCTCACGGAGCTGATCCGGCGATCCGACGTGATGGTGGAGAACTTCGGTCCGGGCGCCGTGGACCGGATGGGCTTCACCTGGGACCGCATCCGGGAGATCAACCCGCGCATCGTCTACGCCTCGATCAAGGGCTTCGGAGAGGGCCCCTACACCAACTTCAAGGCGTACGAAGTGGTGGCCCAGGCCATGGGCGGCTCCATGTCCACCACCGGCTTCGAGGACGGCCCGCCGCTCGCCACGGGCGCCCAGATCGGCGACTCCGGAACGGGCATCCACGCCGTCGCCGGCATCCTGGCCGCCCTCTTCCAGCGGGAGAGCACCGGCCGGGGCCAGCGCGTGAACGTGGCGATGCAGCACGCCGTGCTGAACCTGTGCCGCGTCAAACTCCGCGACCAGCAGCGGCTCGCCCACGGGCCGCTGGCGGAGTACCCCAACGAGGACTTCGGGGACGAGGTCCCCCGCTCCGGGAACGCGTCCGGCGGCGGGCAGCCCGGGTGGGCCGTCAAGTGCGCGCCAGGCGGACCGAACGACTACGTGTACGTCATCGTGCAGCCCGTCGGCTGGCGGCCGATCACCGAGCTCATCGGGCGCCCGGAGCTGGCCGACGACCCCGACTGGGCGACTCCGCAGGCGCGGCTGCCCAAGCTGGGCAAGATGTTCCAGCTGATCGAGGAGTGGTCCTCGACGCTGCCCAAGTGGGACGTCCTGGAGCGGCTCAACGCCCACAACATTCCCTGCGGCCCGATCCTCTCCACCCGGGAGATCATCGAGGACGCCTCCCTGGTCGCCAACGAGATGGTCGTCGAGGTCCCACATCCCGAGCGCGGCAGCTTCACCACGGTCGGCTCCCCGCTGAAGCTCTCCGACTCGCCCGTGGAGATGGTCAGTTCGCCGCTGCTCGGCGAGCACAACGAAGAGGTGTTCGTCGGCGAGCTCGGCCTCGGCGACGAGGAACTGCGCCTGCTCAAGTCGAACGGGGTGATCTGAGTGGACACCGATGACCGCCGGCGGACGGTGCGCGCGCTCCTGGACGCGGTGCGCGCCCAGGACCGTACGTCGCTGACCGCCCCCGAGGGCAAGGTCGTCGCGGACGCCTACGGCATCGCCGTACCCGGCGAGGCACTGGCCACCGACGTCGACGAGGCCGTGGCGCACGCCGCCCGCCTCGGCGGACCCGTCGTCCTGAAGATCGTGTCGCCGGACATCCTGCACAAGACCGACGCGGGCGGCGTGGTGGTCGGTGTGGAGGGCGCCGCGGACGTCCGGGCCGCCTTCCACCGGATCGTGGAGAACGCCCGCGCATACGCCCCTCAGGCCCGTGTCGAGGGCGTCCAGGTGCAGGAGCTGGTGCCGGGCGGTCCTTCGGTCCAGGAGGTCATCGTGGGGGCGGTCACGGACCCCACGTTCGGGAAGGTCGTCGCCTTCGGCCTCGGCGGGGTGCTCGTGGAGGTCCTCAAGGACGTCACCTTCCGGCTGGCGCCCGTGGACACCGACGAGGCCGCCTCCATGCTCGACTCCATCAGGGCGGCGGAGATCCTGCACGGGGTGCGCGGCGCGCAGCCGGTGGACCGGCGGGCCCTCGCGGAGCAGATCCGCCTGATCTCCGAACTGGTCACCGACTTCCCGGAGATCGCCGAGGTGGACCTCAACCCGGTCGTCGCCACACCGCAGGGCGCGGTCGCGGCCGACATCCGGATCATCCTCTCCGAAGGGACCCCCAAGCCGCGGCGCACCTACACGCGCGAGGAGATGCTCGCCTCGATGCGCCGGCTCATGCGGCCCCGTTCGGTGGCCGTGATCGGCGCCTCGAACGAGGCGGGGAAGATCGGCAACTCGGTGATGCGCAACCTCGTCGACGGCGGCTTCTCCGGAGAGATCCATCCGGTGAACCCCAAGGCCGATGACATCGTCGGCCGCAAGGCGTACAAGAGTGTCACGGACGTTCCCGGCGAGGTGGATGTGGCGGTCTTCGCGATCCCCGCCGCGTTCGTGGCCGCGGCCCTGGAGGAGGTGGGCCGTAAGGGCATACCGAACGCGGTACTGATCCCCTCCGGGTTCGCGGAAACCGGCGAACACGCCCTCCAGGACGAGATCGTCGCGATCGGCGAGCGGTACGGAGTGCGGATCCTCGGGCCCAACATCTACGGCTACTACTCGACCTGGCAGGACCTCTGCGCCACGTTCTGCACGCCGTACGACGTGAAGGGCCCCGTCGCCCTGACGAGCCAGTCGGGCGGCATCGGCATGGCCATCCTCGGCTTCGCCCGCACGACCAGGACGGGTGTGTCGGCGATCGTCGGGCTCGGCAACAAGTCGGACCTGGACGAGGACGACCTCCTGACGTGGTTCGGCGAGGATCCGCACACCCAGTGCATCGCCATGCACCTGGAGGACCTCAAGGACGGGCGGGCCTTCGTGGAGGCCGCGCGGGCGACGGTTCCCAAGAAGCCTGTCGTCGTCCTGAAGGCCGGGCGCACCGCGGCGGGCGCGAAGGCCGCCGGTTCGCACACGGGCGCGCTCGCGGGCGACGACGCCGTGTACGACGACATCCTGCGCCAGGCGGGCGTGATCCGGGCGCCCGGCCTCAACGAAATGCTGGAGTACGCGCGCGCGTTGCCGGTGCTGCCCACTCCGAAGGGCGACGACATCGTCATCATCACGGGCGCCGGCGGCTCGGGGGTGCTGCTCTCCGATGCCGTGACCGACAATGGTCTGCGGCTGATGGACATCCCCGAAGACCTCGACGCGTCCTTCAGGGCGTTCATTCCGCCCTTCGGGGCCGCGGGCAACCCGGTGGACATCACGGGTGGTGAACCGCCCGCCACGTACGAGGCGACCATCAGGCTCGGCCTGGAGGACCCCCGTATCCACGCGCTCGTCCTCGGCTACTGGCACACCATCGTCACGCCTCCCATGGTCTTCGCCGAACTCACGGCCCGCGTGGTGGCCGAGTTCCGCGCACGGGGCGTGGAGAAGCCCGTGGTGGCCTCGCTGGCGGGCGACGTCGAGGTGGAGGAGGCCTGCCAGTACCTCTTCGAGCGCGGCGTCGTGGCGTACCCGTACACGACCGAGAAGCCGGTCGCCGTGCTCGGCGCGAAGTACCGCTGGGCTCGGGCGGCCGGGCTGTTGGGGGGCGGTCGATGAGGTGACCGTTTCGGGGCCGGCCGGCGGTGCGCGCCGTCGGCCCCGGGTCCCGCGCGCACACGGAAGGGATGGGACAGGGGGCGCTGGCCAGGGTCTTTCCGACGCAAGGGGTGCTGTGCGACATGACGACAACTGACATACCGACGACCGTCCCCTACCGGGAGGTGAGGGACGCCAACGGCCGGGTGTACCGGGTCGGTGAGACCGACATCGACATCCTGGGCCGCAAACGCAAGTGGATGGTCATCCTGCCGTGGGTGGGCATGATGGGCATCAGCTCGGCCGAATACGCTTTCGCCTCCGCCGAGGACACCCTGCACACCGCGCACCACTGGAGCAGCCTGCACATCTTCTGGATGCTGGGCGTCTGGGTGTTCTTCCAGGCAGCGGTCGCCTTCCCGGCGGGCAAGCTCCGGGAGACCGGCAGGCTGCCGGCGCGCCACGCGATGATGCTCGGCGCGCTCGGCACGCTCCTGGGCTATCTGTCCCTGGCGTTCGCGCCGCACGTGGTCGTGGCCTACATCGGTTTCGGCATGTTCAGCGGCATGGGCGCCGGCATGGTCTACGCGACCTGCGTGAACATGGTCGGCAAGTGGTATCCGGAGCGGAAGGGCGGCAAGACCGGCTTCGTCAACGGCGGTTTCGCCTACGGTTCGGTGCCGTTCGTCTTCCTCTTCACCGGCTACATGGACCTGACGAACTTCCGCTGGGTCCTGGTGGCCGCCGGGCTGCTGCTCGCGTCGATGGTCGCCGCGGCGGGCTACTTCTTCCGGGACCCGCCGAAGAACTGGTGGCCCGCGGACGTCGACCCGCTGCGCCCGCCGGACGACCCGCGGGCCCGCCGCGCCATGCGGATGAATCCGCCCGCCGTGCGCCAGTACACCCCCAAGGAGGCGTGGCAGACGGGCCGGGTGGCGCTGATGTGGTTCTGCCTGCTGTGCACCTCGGGCGTGAACATCTTCGGCATCGCCTTCCAGGTGGACATCGGTGAGGAGGCCGGGTTCGCCGGCGGCATCGTCGCCACGGCGATGTCCCTGAAGGCCATCGTCAACGGCACCGGCCGCGGCGTGATCGGCTGGCTGTCGGACCGCTACGGACGCAAGCGCTGCCTGATCTTCGTCTGCATCGTTCTGGGTCTCGCGCAGTACGGCATCCTCTGGTCGGCCAACCTCGGGAACCTTCCGCTGTTCCTGATCTTCTCCAGCATCTCCGGCTTCGGCGGCGGGGCCATCTTCCCGATGTTCGCGGCCCTGACGGCGGACTACTTCGGCGAGAACAACAACGCCTCCAACTACGGCCTGGTCTACAGCTCCAAGCTCGTGTCCGGGCTCCTCGGCTCCGGCATGGGATCCGTCGTGGTCAGCCACTGGGGCCACACCGGGGCGTTCACCCTGGCCGGTTCGATCTCCCTGTTCGCCGGATTCATCGCGCTCTTCCTGTCGCAGCCCGGCAGGCCCAACTCCAAGGACATAAGCCCCAATCCGCAGCCCCTCGGTGAGGAGATGGCTTGACATGACGGCGGAGCCCATCACCGGTCGCCACGCATCGGCCGACCGCGACGCAGACGCACCGGACAGAGAGCTTCCCTACAGAGAGCTCACCGACGCGCGTGGCCGCGTCTACCGCATCGGCGAGAGCGACCGGGAGATCCTCGGCAGACCTCGCTGGACGATGGTGGCGCTGCCCTGGGTGGCCATGCTCGCCATCAGCGTCTTCGAGTACGCCTACGGAGCGGCGGAGGACACCCTGTCCGCCGCGCACCACTGGACGTCGTCGAACACGTTCTGGGTGCTCAGCGTCTGGATCTTCTTCCAGGCCGGGGTCTCCTTCCCTGCGGGCAAGCTGCGCGAGAAGGGCATCCTGACGAGCAGGGCGGCGATGCTGACGGGCTCGGTCCTGTCGCTGCTCGGCTTCGTGAGCCTCAGCCACGCGCCGAACGTGGCGGTGGCGATGGTCGGCTTCGGTCTGCTCGGCGGCGTCGGGTCGGGACTGATCTACTCGACGTGCGTGAACATGGTCGGCAAGTGGTATCCGGAGCGGCGCGGCGGCAAGACCGGCTTCGTCAACGGCGGATTCGCCTACGGAGCGGTCCCGTTCATCTTCCTGTTCTCGTACGGCTTCGACACGTCCAACTACCGCTCCGTGCTCGACCTCGTCGGCTTCTACGTCCTGGCCGTCACTCTGGTGGCGGGTCTGTTCTTCAAGGATCCGCCGAAGAACTGGTGGCCGGCGTCGGTCGACCCGCTGCGGCTCGACGGCGACCCGCGGACGGCGGTGGCGCTCGCCAAGAACCCGCCCGCTGACCGTCAGTTCACCCCTGGCGAGGCGCTGCGGACCGGGGTGATCCCGCTGATGTGGGTGGGCATGCTGTGCTGCGCGGGGGTGTCGATCTTCGGGATCTCCTTCCAGGTGCCGTTCGCCAAGGAGATGGGGTTCGGCCCGCTCATCGCGGCGTCGTCGATGGGCGTCATGTCGGTGATCAACGGCACCGGGCGGGGCGTGGTGGGCTGGCTCTCGGACCGCATGGGCCGACAGCGGACCCTCACGTACGTGTGTCTGGCGCTCGCGGTTGCGCAGTTCGGGGTGTTGTGGGCGGGCGAGATCCGCAACCAGCCGCTGTTCCTCGTCTTCGCCTTCGTGTCCGGCTTCGCGGGCGGCGCCTTCTACCCGCTGTTCGCGGCGCTGGTACCGGACTACTTCGGAGAGAACAACAACGCCTCCAACTACGGCATGGTGTACAGCGCGAAGCTGGTGTCCGGACTGTTCGGCGGCGGTATGGGCGCCATAGTCGTGGACTCCTGGGGTTACGTCGGCGCCTACACGACGGCCGGGGTGGTGTCGCTGGTCGCGGCGGGCCTCTCCCTGCTGCTGCGCCGGCCGGGGGCGCCACGCGCGCGTGCGGCCCTGGCCTAGCGGACGTCCGGCTCACCTGCGGATGGGGCCCTCCCGCCGGTCGGCGGAAGGGCCCCATCCGTGCTGTCGTACGGTCAGTCGCCGCAGCGGCCGGACCGCAGCGAGTGCAGATGCTCGCTGGACTTGCGGGCGAACGCGTAGGACTCGGACGGGTTGTCGTGCTCGGTCTGCCAGTGGTGGTAGCGCCGGCCCTGGTGGGTACGGGCGGTCACCTTGGTCAGGAATTTCTTGTAGTCGATGTCGCCGTCGCCGACATCCGTCATGCGGTAGCCGTCGTGGGCGGTCTCGTCGCGGATGCCGTCCTTGACGTGGAACAGCGGGTAGCGGTGCGGCTGCTTGAGCACGTAGTCGAGGGGTTCGAAGGGGGCGGGGGTGCCGTCGGCCCGCCTGCCGAAGCGGAACTGGGCGCTGAACGCCCAGTAGATGTCCATCTCCAGGTACACGGAGTCCGGATCGGTCTCGGCGAGCAGCACGTCGTAGAGCCGGACCTTCGGCTTGTCGGTGGCGAAGGAGAACTCCTCGGCGTGGTTGTGCTGGTAGAACTTCATGCCACGCTTGCGCGCCGCTTCGCCGTACGTGTTGAAGTCCTCCGCCGCCCGTTTCCAGGCGTCGACGGTGTTGCCGTAGCGGAAGGGACCCGAGGCGGTGCCTATGTGCTTGAGGCCGAGGGCCTCGGCGTCGTCGAGGACCTTGGTGAGGTTCTGCGCGAACGTGTACGCGCTCGGGTTGCTGTCGTCGTAGTAGCCGACGTGCGAGCCGATGGGGTGCAGTCCGTGATCGCGGGCGAGCGCCTTGAGCTGGGCGAGGGTGATGGGCCCTGCCGAGCCCTGGGTGTACCCGGCGAACTCGATCTCGTCGTATCCGTACTTCTCCAACTCGGCGAACACCGGGGCGAATCCGACGGTGGAGACCTTGTCACGGAGGCTGTAGAGCTGTATGCCGAGGCGGCCCGGGGGCAGGACGGGGTGGCCGTGGCCGTGCTTTGGGCCGGTGGCGGGTGCGGCCGCGGCGGTGGGGGCGGCGGCCCCCACGAGGGCCGCGGCGGTGGCCCCGGCCGCCACGCCGAGCATGCCGCGCCGGCTGAGTCTGCGGGCGATCTCGGGATCGGTGGAAGAGGGCTTCGGGCTCATGCGGTTCTCCTCGGCTGGATCGAATCAGGGGCGCATCAGGGATGGGTTCGAAAAACGGATCAGGGATCACTGAGGGCCGGACCCTGATGGCAGGGCCCGATCCCTCTGGTTCAGTGGAGATCAAGCAGATTCGGCGCCGCGGGCCGCGGCCGGCATCAGGTCAGGCCCGCGAGGTCGAGCAGAAGCGACTTCACATCGGTGGCCGCGACGCGGTCACGGACGACACGGGGGGTGGAGCACAGAATGAGCGGACTTTCGTCCTCACTCGTGGGGAGGCGGCCATGGCTGCCGCGAATAGGTGACGGGTCCAGCGGCACGACCGCCATGCGATAGCGCATGCCGAGCTTCTTCCTGGCCAGCGCGCCCGCGGCCTTGACGCGGACGTAGGGGTCCTGGGGGTCCATGAAGAGCTCGACGGGGTCGTAGCCGGGTTTGCGGTGGATCTCGACGAGCTGCGCGAAGTCGGGCGCGCGGTCGTCGTCGAGCCAGTAGTAGTACGTGAACCAGGCGTCCGGCTCCGCGACGGCGACGAGCTCACCGGCGCGCGGGTGGTCCAGGTGGTGGGCCTTCTTGCCCTCGTCGTCGAGGAGTTGCTCGATGCCGGGGACGTCCTTGAGGGCGGCGCGGGTGGCCGCGAGGTCCTCCGGGCGGCGGACGTAGACGTGGGCGATCTGGTGGTCGGCGACGGCGAAGGCGCGCGACGCCATCGGATCGAGGTACTCCATGCCGTCCTGGGTGTGTACCTCCAACAGGCCGGCGCGGCGCAGCACGCGGTTGATGTCGACGGACCGGTTCACCCGGGTGATGCCGTACTCGGAGAGCGCGACGACGGTCCGGCCCTCCGCCTTCGCGTCGGCGAGGAGCGGGGCGATGGTCGCGTCCAGGTCGGCGGCCGCGCGGAAGGAGCGCGGGTCGTCGGGGCCGAAGCGCTGCAGGTCGTAGTCGAGGTGAGGGAGGTAGCACAGGGCGAGGTCGGGGCGGCGGGTGTCGATGACGTGACGGGTGGCGTCGACGATCCAGCGGCTGGACACGAGATCGGCGCCGGGGCCCCAGAAGTGGAAGAGGGGGAAGGTGCCGAGCTTCTCGGTGAGTTCGTCGTGGAGCTCGGGGGGCCGGGTGTAGCAGTCGGGTTCTTTGCGGCCGTCGGCGTAGTAGACGGGGCGGGGGGTGATGGTGAAGTCGGTGTCGGCGCCCATGGCGTACCACCAGCAGATGTTGGCCACGGTGTAGCCGGGGTGGGCGCGGCGGGCCGCGTCCCACAGTTTGTCGCCGGAGACGAGGCCGTTGTGCTGGCGCCACAGCAGGACGTCGCCGAGCTCACGGAAGTACCAGCCGTTGCCGACGATGCCGTGCTCGGCGGGGGTGGTGCCGGTGAGGAAGGTGGACTGGGCGGCGCAGGTGACGGCGGGCAGAACGGTGCCGAGCGGCGCCCTGGAGCCGGACTGGCCGAGCGACTTGAGGTGCGGCATGTGGTCGAGGAGGCGCGGGGTGAGGCCGACGACGTCGAGGACCAGCAAGGGGGTGGGAGTCATGGCAGTTCCTTGAGGCCGAGGTCGGTGAGGAGGTCGCGGGCGAGGGCGAGTTCGGCGGCGATGCCCTCGGCGAGCTGGGTTCGACCGCGCGGGCGCAGTGCGGGTGGGAGGGCCTGCCAGGTGTAGGTCTCGACCTCGAGGTGGTGGGTGCGGGGCTCGGATCCGCCGACGAGCCGGCTCAGGACGTCCTTCAGCACGGGGAGCGTGGAGGTGAGGGGCGCGGCGGGGGCCGCGTGCAGGGGGACGTGGAAGTGGGCCCGCCAGGGCGCCGTGTCCGGCAGGGCGCCGGCGGTGAGCGCTTCGCCGAGGTCGTCGGTGCCCTGGAGGAGGCCGGCGCCGGTAAGGGTGCGGGTCTGGTGGAGGAAGCGGGGTTCGTCGAAGGCCGCGAGGACTTCGCGTACCTCGGGGAGGTGGGGGTGTTCGGCATGGAGGGCGGCGGACAGCTGCGATTTGACGACAGGGATGCCCGCGGCGGCGAGAGCGTCGAGGGCGGTCGCCGGGTCTTCGAAGGAGGTGGCGAGGTGGCAGGTGTCCACACAGAGGCCGATGCGGTCATGGCCGACGGCGGAGAGGGGGGCGATGGCGTCGGCGGTCGTCTCGACGGTGCAACCAGGTTCCGGTTCGAGGCCGACGCGGATGGAGCGGCCGGTGAGTTCGGTGAGGGCGTCCAGGCGCTGGGCGAGCACGGTGAGGGCCGAGCGGGCGGCCGCCGCGCGCGGGGCGTCGAAAGGGGTGCGCCAGGCGAGCGGCAGGGTGGAGATGGTGCCTTCGGTGACGTCGTCGGGGAGCAGGGCGGCGAGGAGCCGGGCCAGGTCGGTGGTGTGGCTCAGGCGGTCCGGGTCGGTCCAGTCCGGTTTGTACACGCGGTACTTGACCTGTTCGGCTCCGAAGCCCTCATAGGGGAAGCCGTTGAGGGTGACGACTTCGAGGCCACGCCGGTCGAGTTCGGTGCGCAGGCCGCGCAGCGCGGCGGGGTCGGTGACGAGGGCGTGAGCGGCGTCCTTGGCGAGCCAGAGGCCGATACCGAGGCGGTCCCTGCCGAGTCTCCTGCGCACAGGCTCGCAGTGGTCGCGGAGCTGGGCGAGGACGCCGTCGAGGGTCTCGGCCGGATGGACGTTGGTGCAGTATGCGAGGTGGACGGTCGACCCGTCGGGGTGACGGAAGCGCATGGTTCACGACCCTCCGCGCAGGATGGAGTTGCCCTCATGGGTGGCGGTGTCCGGTTCCCGCACGTCGAGCTGGAGCCGGCCGCTGAGCCCGTAGAACGCCACGGGGTTGCGCCACAGCACGAGGTCGACGTCGTCCTCGTCATACCCGACGGCGAGCATGGCGTCGGCGACCTTGCGGGTCTTGAGGGGGTCGCTCTTCCCCCAGTCAGCGGCGGAGTTGACGAGCACCCGGTCGGGCCCGACGTCGCGCAGGATGGCGATCATGCGGTCCTCGTCCATCTTGGTGTCGGGATAGACGGAGAAGCCCAGCCAGCAGCCGCTGTCCTTGGCCTCCTTGACGGTGGTCTCGTTGAGGTGGTCGATCAGGACGCGGTCCAGGGGCAGGGCGGACTCCCGGATGACGTCGACGGTGCGGCGCAGGCCCGCGAGTTTGTCGCGGTGCGGGGTGTGCACGAGGGCGGGCAGCTGGTGGTCGGCGGCGAGCTGCAGCTGGGTGGCGAGAGCGGTGTCCTCGGCCGGTGTCATGGAGTCGTAGCCGATCTCCCCGACGGCGACGACGTTGTCCTTGACGAGGTAGCGGGGCAGTTCGTCCAGGACGGGCGTGCAGCGGGGGTCGTTCGCCTCTTTGGGGTTGAGGGCGATCGTGCAGTGGTGGGCGATGCCGTACTGCGCGGCGCGGAAGGGTTCCCAGCCGAGGAGGGAATCGAAGTAGTCGACGAAGGAGGCGGGCGAGGTGCGGGGCTGCCCGAGCCAGAACGCGGGTTCCACGACCGCGCGGATCCCGGCGGCGTACATCGCCTGATAGTCGTCGGTGGTGCGGGAGGTCATGTGGATGTGGGGATCGAAGATGCGCATCAGGACTCCTGCTCCTCGCCGGTCGGGGGGCCCGCGGGGGCCGGGGGTGCCGCCGGGGACGGGGACGGACCGGGGGCGGTAAAAGACAGCACTCGGTGCAGGTCGCCCGGTACGGGGCGGCCGGCGGCGATCCGCTCGCTCGCGTAGTCGCCGAGCATCCGGGCGAGTTCGGCGTCGCCGTCGGCCCGCGTCGACAGCTCGGCGACGGCGTCCACGGGGACACCGGTGAACAGGCACTTGAGGACGGCGTGCCGCCAGTCGTGCGGGGCGAGGTGCCGCGCGGCGTACGGGCCGACGGCCGCGGCGACGAGCCGGATGTCGTTGGTGCGCAGGGCGTCCTCGACGAGGGGCACGGCCTCGGGGCCGGGCACCAGGTGCGGCAGGGCCTGCAGCACGGCACGCCGCTCGGCTGCGGCGCCCTGGGCGTAGATCCGGGCGAGGGTGGCCGGCGTGGCGTGCGCCGCGTGCAGAACCAGGAGGCGGGCGGCGTCGGCGTGGTCGGCTCCACAGCGGCGACCGGCCTCGGCGAACCGCAACTCCCAGAGAGGAAGGGGGCGTTGTGCCTCCCCCGCCGACCGCTCGCGCTGGGTGGTGGCCTGGGCGGCGGCGTCGGAGGCAGCCTCGGCGGTGGCCTGATCCAGCCAGGCCCGGGCGGCTCCGCCGAGCTCGGCTTCGAGCCGAGCACGGAGTGCGGCGACCTCGGAGGCGTCGTCGGTCATGGGGTGCCTCCTACGGCGGGAGGAGCGGACGGCACGGCGGCGGCCTCGGCTGCTCGGCTCAGGAAGTCGAGGGAGCGGGCGGCGAGATCGGGGCCGGCGTGGGAGTGGCGGGGCAGCTCGACGACGGTCAGCCCCCGGTAGCCGACGGCGGCCAGCGCGTCGAGGACGGGCGGGAAGTCGATCTCACCGTCTCCGAAGGGCAGGTGCTCGTGGACGCCGCGGCGCATGTCCTCGATCTGGACGTGGTGCAGCCAGGGGGCGGCGGCACGTACGCAGTCCACGGGAGGGAGTGGTTCCAGGCACTGACAGTGGCCGATGTCGAGGGTGAGGCCGAGGAGATCGGGTTCGGGGTCGCCGAGCTCGTGGCGCAGCCGGTGGAAGTCGGCGAGGCAGGAGAGGAGGTGCCCCGGCTCGGGCTCGACGGCCAAGGGGACGCCGGCGCCCGACGCTGCGTCGAGTACGGGGCCGAGTGCGTCGGCGAGCCGTTGCCAGGCGGTGTCGTCCGTGGTGTCCGGCGGGGTGATGCCGCTGAAGCAGTGCACGGCGTGGGCGCCGAGGTCGGCGGCGACCTGGACGGCGCGGATCAGCAGCCGGACGCGGGCGGCGCGGCGTTCGGGGTCAAGGTCGAGGAGGGAGGGGCCGTGCTTGCGGCGGAGGTCGAGGACGTAGCGGGCGCCTGTCTCGACAGTGGCGGTCAGACCGAGGTGCTCCAGCCTCCGGGCCACCGTGCGGGTGCGGGCGGCGAGGTCGGGGGCGAGGGGGTCCAGGTGCATGTGGTCGAGGGTCAGGCCGACGCCGGCGTATCCGAGGTCGGCGAGCAGGCCAAGAGCATCGTCGAGGCGGAGGTCGGTGAGGCCGTTGGTGCCGTAGCCGAAGCGGAGCGGGGAGGAGGCGGGGCGGGGGTCGTGCGTGCTGGTGTCGAGGGCGGCGCTCGGGAGTCCGCCGGCGCCGGGGTCGTATATCGGGGGCTTGTCGCCCCCGGGCCGGGGGGTGGTCCCGCTCATGTGACGCTCACCTTTCGTGCGAACTGGCGGGCGGCGGGGGCGAGGGCTGCGGTCAGCAGAGCGGTGCCGGCGGCGCCTGCGCGGGCGGTGAGTGCGGCCTGCAGCGGGATCATGGCGCGGATGCCACCGCTGACGGCGCGTTGGGTGAGGGGAGGTGAAGGGTTGAGGACGGCGTGGAAGAGGGGCTTGGCGGCAGTCCCGAAATAGGCGAGAGCGAGAGCGCCTCGGAGGGCCTGGCGGGCGGTACGGGGGGCGGCGCTGCTTGGCTGGGCGGAGCCGGTCGCTGGGGCACCCTGACCGAACCGGCTGCCCCAGCCGACCTGACCTTCCCGTCGGAGGGCCTGCCGGGCGGCAGGGAGGGCGCCGCTGCTTGGCTGGGCGGTGCTGGTGGTGGGGTCGGCGTGGCCGAACCCGTTGCCCCAGCCGACCTGACCTCCCCGTCGGAGGGCCTGACGGGCGGCAGGGAGGGCGGCGTTACTTGGCTGGGCGGAGCCGGTCGCAGGGTCGGCGTGGCCGAACTCGTCGCCCCGGCCGAGGTGACCGCCCCGTCGGGGGGACTGTCGAGGGGTACGGGGGGCGGCGTTACTTGGCTGGGCGGTGCCGGTCGAGGGGTCGCCGTGGCCGAACCCGTCGCCCCGGCTGACGTGGCCAACGTGGCCGCCCCGGTCGCCCCGGTCGCCCCGGTCGCCCCGGTGTCCCGCCCCCACCAGTCGCGTCAGGGCTGCCGTCACCGCCAGTGCGGCCAAGGGCGCGGTCGAGGAGCCGCCCTGCGCCTCGCGGCGGGAGACGACGGTGACGGCGAGGGTGTGGGCGGCCAGGGCTGCGGCGGACGGAAGGGCGATCTCGGCGGTGTGGGACGGGTCCCGGCCCGCCGTGGCGGTCGCGCCGAGGAGCAGGTCGAGGCCGCGTGCGGCGGCCATGGCTGCCGGTCCCGCGGGCGTGTGCTTCAGGCCGAGGTCGTACGCCCACACCGTGCCGGCCAGGGCACTCGCCGTCACCAGGGACGGGCGGCCCGCGCGGGCGGCGAGGGTGAGGCCCGCGGCCGTGAAGGCGGTGGCCGCGGCGAGGGCTGCGGGCGGGGTGATGCGGCCGGAGGGCAAGGGGCGTTCGGGGCGTTCGACGGCGTCGTCCGCGCGGTCGGCCCAGTCGTTGAGGGCCATACCGGCCTCGTACAGACAGAGGGAGGAGCCGATGGCGAGGAGGGTGCGGCGGTTGGGGCGCAGGCCGGTGGTCGCCGCGCCGGCGAACGCGTCGCCGGGGACGGTGAACAGGGCGGGGAGCCGGAGGAGTTCGGCCCAGGCACGTGGCGCGTTCATGCGGTCTCCCTCACCGTCACGGAACGGCCAGACCTCGCGGACCTCACGGACCCCACGGACCTCGCGGACCCCAAACCACAATCACAGCCACAGCCACAACCGCAACCACAGCCACAACCGACACCCACACCCACACCCACACCCACCACACTCACCCCCCTCACGCCCCCTCCCCCAACCGCCCCGCAAACCCCACCAGCTCCGCGAACTGATCGCCCAGTGCGGAGGGTGCTCCCGGGTCCGGGTCCTTGAAGTAGAAGGCGAGGGCGGGCAGCGCGCCGGTGAGGCCGTGTTCGTGGGCCCGGGCCATCAGGCGGGCGAGGTCGAGGATCAAAGGGGCGGCGAGGGCCGAGTCGCAGCCCTGCCACGTGGTCTGGAGGACCATGCGCGTGCCGAGGAAGCCGTCGAAGGCGATGTGGTCCCAGGCCGTCTTCCAGTCGCCGAGGGAGGGCACGTCGTCGATGTGGACCTCGCCCTCGGGGGCGGCGCCGAGCGTGTCGGCGAGGACGCGTTCCTTGCCGGCGTTCTTCGCGGCGGCGGCTGCCGGGTCGGCCAGGGCCGCGCCGTCGCCGCCGCCGAGCAGGTTGGTGCCCGACCAGGCGCGGACGGCGAGGGCGCGTTGGGCGAACATCGGGCCGAGCACCGAGCGCAGCAGGGTCTGGCCGGTCTTCCCGTCCCGGCCGGCGTGGGGCAGGCCGGAGGCGCGTGCCGCTTCGGTGAGGCGTGGGTGGTGCAGTCCTGTGGAGGGGGTGAAGTTGACGTAGGGGCAGCCGGCTCGCAGCGCGGCCGCCGCGTATAGGGAGCTCGCGGGGAGCCGGTCGTCGTCGGGGGCGGGGAGGGGCTCGGTGGAGGCGACGTTGACGACGACCGCGCGGGCCAGGCCGCGGCGTCGTACGAAGTCGCGCAGGTCGGCGGCGAAGGCGTCGATGAGTTCGTCGTCGCTGCGGGTGTCGCCGGGTTGGGGGCCGCCGGGGCGTATCTCGGCGTCGGCGGCGGCGAGTTCGGCGCGTACGGCGGAGGGGAGTCCGTGCGGCAGGACGCTGCCCGCGGCGAGTTCTTCGGCGCGTTTGGGCAGGGGGCAGCTGGTGGTGTCGTGGCCGCCGAAGACGAGCGTCGACAACGTTGGCAGGCCTCGGTCGAGGAACGGTTGTGTCTCGGTCACCATGCCGGTGGGTGGGTGGAGGCCGGCCGCGATCGCCGCGCAGCCCGCGACGGCGGTGGTCGCGACCGAGCCGCGTGCCCCGATCAGCCAGACGCCGGTGGGCGAGGTCCCGTGGGGGGAAGTTGAGGGCGCAGATGTTGAGGTCGCGGATGGGGACACGGCTGCCTCCTGCCAGAAACGGGAGAGCTCGGGGCACGGGGGGCGCGGGAGCTCGGGTACGTGAGGTGCGGTGTGAGACGGCGGGCGGAGGTCCGGCGTCCTCCGCCCGCCGCCGTCTAGCGACCCGCGTCCGAACCGGTCGGGGCGGGTGATTCAGATGGCACTACGGGTGATTCAGGTGACAGGGCGGGTGATTCAGCTGGCGCAAGTGGTGACACGGGCGGCACGGATGGTCCGGTTCCGCGGGCCGGCGGCAGTTCCTTCAGCCGGATGTCGCGGAAGGACACCTCGTCGCCGTCGCCGTGGTTCTGGATGCCGATGTGTCCTTGGCGCAGGCTGCGTGCCGGGTCGGTGTTGGTGTAGTCGTTGATCTGGACGCCGTTGAGGTAGACGCGCAGGCGTTCGCCTTCGACGCGGATCTCGTAGGTGTTCCACTGCCCCGGCGGGTTCAGTGCCTTGTCGCGTTTCTTCAGGTCGGCCGACCGGAAGCCGTAGACGGAGCCGGTGGTCTTCTCGGGGACGTCGGTGGCGTCGATCTGGATCTCGTATCCGTTGTCCACGGCCGACCAGGGGTCGTCGGAGGGCGGGAAGCCCACGAAGATCCCCGAGTTGTCGTCCCCGGACATTTTCCAGTCGACTTTGAGCGAGTACGAGCCGAGTTCGCGCCGGTCGTACCAGAGCATGCCCATGCCGCCGGTGGTGGTGAGGGTTCCGTCGTCCTCCTTGAGGGCGAAGGAGCCGGGGCCCGCCTGTTTCCAGTTCTCCAGGGAGGCCGCCGTACCGTCGAAGACGGGTGTGTAGCCCTGTTCGGGGCGGCAGTCGGCCTGGACCGCGCCGACGGCCCAACGGATGCCCCCCAACAGGTGCTGGCGGAAGGCGGGTTCGGCGAACGATTCCTTGGTGTGGCCGCCTCCGGTGTACAAGGAGCGGCCGCCCTGGAGGTTCTGGCACCAGGCGATGGGGTGGTCGCCGGACATGGTGCCGCCGGTGTACGACGATTCGTCGAGGGTGGCGAGGACGCGGGCCCGGTCGCGGGGGTTGGAGCGGTAGTTGTACCACTCGTCGGTGCGGTCCCAGCTGCCGGTGCCCAGGTGGGCGGTGGCCGGGTGCGCGTGGTCCTCGGCGTGGACCTTCGCGGGCTGGATGGCCGGGTGCGACTGGAAGTAGGCGCCGGCGAGCCTGCCGTAGAAGGGCCAGTCGTATTCGGTGTCGGCGGCGGCGTGGATGCCGACGTAGGCGCCGCCGCCGCGGATGTACTTCTCGAACGCCGTCTGCTGCCCGGCGTTCAGGACGTCACCCGTGGTGGAGAGCCAGATCACGGCGTCGTACCGGGCGAGGTTCTTGGCGGTGAAGGCCGCCGCGTCCTCGGTGGCGTCGACGGCGAAGCCGTTCTGCGCGCCCAGTTCCTTGACGGTGGCGATGCCCGTGGGGATCGAGTCGTGGCGGAACCCCGCGGTCTTGGAGAAGACGAGGACGCGCTCGCCTTCCCGGTCCGGCTTCGGCTTGGCGGCCGCCGGACCCGACGCGCAGCCGATGAGCAGGGCGGCCGCGGCCGTCGCGGTGATGATGCGTGCTCGTCCGCGCATCACGCTCACCCCTTCCGGCCTGCGGCGGCCTTGGTGGTGAACGTGAAGTCGTCCACGTCGTAGAGCGCGCCGGTGCCCGTGCCCTTGAAGACCAGGTAGAGCGTGGTGGTCTTGGTGGGCGGCTTGCTGATGGCGGTGCTGACGTCCTTGTACGTCTCCCATCCGCCGGTCGGCTCGACCTTCACGGAGCCGAGGAGCCGGCCGGTCACCGATCCGCTGCGTACTTCGAGGGTGCCACCGGAGCCGGCCGAGGCGACCCGGGCGTCCATCTTGGTGACGTTGCCGAGGATGTACGGCTTGAAGGAGACCCAGTCGCCGTTGTGGATGTCGCCGACGGTCTTGCCGCCGTGGGCGGGGGTGTGGTTGATCACGGAGACGCCCTTGGAGTCGCCGTAGTGCTCGCCCTGGCGGTGCTTGGGCTGGACGATGTTCTGGTCGTGGGTGGTCAGCGCGGGCTGGCCGTTCGCGCCCTTGTCCGTGTACTCGGCGTCGAAGACCCCGAAGATGTTGGCGTTGGGGTCGTGCTCGCCGTCCGCGGACGTCTGGAGGGTGCCTTCGCAGCCGTTGGCCGAGGTGACCGGGTGGCCGTGGCTGTCGTGGCCGAGGATGTGGGTGACCTTGACCTTGGTGCAGTCGATCGGGCCGTCCTCCTTGTCGGTCACCTTCACCTTGAAGGGCACCTTGTCGCCGAAGGTGAACAGCTGGCCGTCACCGGGGAGTTCGAGGGTGACCTTGGGCGCGGTGTTGCCGACGGTGACGTGCGCGCTGGCCGAGCCGGTGCGGCCGGTGGAGTCCTTGACGGTGACGGTGGCGGCGTAGACGCCGTTCTTCTTGTACGTGTACGTGGGGTTCTGCTGGGTCGACTTGCCGCCGTCGCCGAAGTCCCAGGCGTAGGTGAGCGTCCCGCCGTCGGCGTCGGTGGCCTTGGCGGTGAACTTGGTCTTCAGCGGCGCCTGGCCGCTGGTCACCGAGGCGCTCGCCTCGACGACCGGCGAGTGCCCGTCGGTGGCGTTCTCGATGCGGAAGAGGGCGGAGTTCTCGTCGCCGTTGAAGTAGCCGGTGCCGTAGTCGAGGACGTACAGCGCGCCGTCGGGGCCGAAGGCCATGTCCATGACCTGGGTGCCGGCCCACGGGAACGCGTTGATCTTGGAGACGGTGCCGTCGGTGCCCTGCTCGATGCGCTTGATCCAGCGGCGGCCGAACTCGCCGGCGAAGAAGTCGCCGTCGTAGGCCTCGGGGAACTTCACCGGGGAGTCGTTGGCCGCGTCGTAGCGGTAGACGGGGCCGCCCATCGGGGACTCGGAGCCGGAGCCGAACTCGGGCACGGAGCCGCCGTCGTAGGGAATCCAGGCCTCCTGCGCGGGCGGCAGGTCGGTCAGTCCGGTGTTGCGCGGCGAGTCGTTCTTCGGCGCCTTGCAGTCGAAGGCGGAGCCGGAGGTGCCGGTGGCGAAGTCGTAGTCGATGTACGGGTCGTTCTTGCCGGTGCAGTACGGCCAGCCGAAGTTGCCGGGCTTGGTGACGCGGGCGAACTCGACCTGCCCCGCGGGGCCGCGCTTGGGGTCGGCGGCGCCCGCGTCGGGCCCGTAATCACCCACGTACACGGTGCCGGTGGGCTTGTCGACGCTCAGCCGGAAGGGGTTGCGGAAGCCCATCGCGTAGATCTCCGGGCGGGTCTTCTCGGTGCCCTTGGCGAAGAGGTTGCCGTCCGGGACCGTGTAGGAGCCGTCGTCGGCGACCTTGATGCGCAGGATCTTGCCGCGCAGGTCATTGCTGTTGCCTGCGCTGCGCCGGGCGTCGAAGGCGGGGTTGCGGTTCTCCCGCTCGTCGATGGGGGTGAAGCCGTCGGAGGCGAAGGGGTTGGAGTCGTCGCCGGTCGAGAGGTAGAGGTTGCCGTCCTTGTCGAAGTCGATGTCGCCGCCGACGTGGCAGCAGATGCCGCGGTTGGCGGGGACGTCGAGGACCTTCTTCTCGCTGGCGGCGTCCAGGGTGCCGTCGGCCTTCAGGACGAAGCGGGAGAGGCGGTTGACGCCGTCGAACTTCTTGAAGTCCTCGGCGGTGCCGGTCTCCGGGGCGTCGCCCGCGGGGGTGTCCAGCGGGGGCGCGTAGTAGAGGTAGATCGCGCGGTTCTCGCTGAACTTCGGGTCGACGCCGACGCCTTGGAGGCCCTCTTCGTCGTGGGAGTAGACGGGTATCTTGCCCGCGACCTTGGTGTCGCCGACGGCGTCGGTGAGGCGCAGTGTGCCGTCGCGGGCGGTGTGCAGGACCGATCGGTCGGGGAGTACGGCGAGCGTCATGGGCTCGCCCATCTCGGGCTCGCCCTTGGCGAGGGTGACCTGCTGGAAGTCCTCGGCGGCGGGGGCGGCCTTCGCGGGCGGTTCCGCCGGGACGGCGCCGGCCTGCGGTACGGCGAGGGCGATCCCGGCGCCGGTGAGCACGGTGGACGTGAGGAGGGCGAGCGTCGTGCGGAGTCTCGGACGTTTCCTGTGCACGGGGGTTCCTCCGGATGGGGGGACGGTCGTACGGGGGCGAGTGCGCCGTGCGCCGGGGTGCGCCGTCACCCCGGAGAATTTCATGTCCTGTACACCTCAAGGACGGTAGCCACGTTTGTCCCGGGCGGAAAGCCCTTACGCAGCACGGAAGTTGAACTTTTTCCTGTCAATGGACAAACAGGGACGGGGGCCGCACTAGTCGGAGCCGCCGAACGCCGCGTCGAACGACGCCGTCGGGGCCTCGAAGTCGAACGCCTTCAGCCGCGCGAGTGCCTCGGGGGCGCCCTGCAGCCGGTCCATGCCCGCGTCCTCCCACTCCACCGAGATGGGGCCCTCGTACGCGATGGAGCGCAGCATCCGGAAGACGTCCTCCCACGGGACGTCGCCGTGCCCGGCGGAGACGAAGTCCCAGCCGCGGCGCGGGTCGCCCCACGGCAGATGGGAGCCGAGGCGGCCGTTGCGGCCGTCGAGGCGGCGCCGGGCCTCCTTGCAGTCGACGTGGTAGATGCGGTCGCGGAAGTCGTAGAGGAAGCCGACCGGGTCGAGGTCCTGCCACACGAAGTGCGACGGGTCGAAGTTGAGCCCGAAGGCGCTGCGGTGGCCGACGGCCTCCAGGGCCTTGTGCGTGGTCCAGTAGTCGTACGCGATCTCGGAGGGGTGCACCTCGTGGGCGAACCGCACGCCTTCGGCGTCGAAGACGTCCAGGATCGGGTTCCAGCGCTCGGCGAAGTCCTCGTACCCTCGCTCGATCATCGATGCGGGGGCGGGCGGGAACATCGCGACCAGGTGCCAGATGGACGAGCCGGTGAAGCCGACGACCGTGTCGACGCCGAAGGCCGCGGCCGCCCGCGCGGTGTCCTCGATCTCCGCCGCGGCCCGCTGCCGCACCCCTTCCGCCTCGCCGTCGCCCCAGATGCGGGAGGGCAGGATCGCCTGGTGCCGCTCGTCGATGATCGCGTCGCAGACGGCCTGGCCGACGAGGTGGTTGGAGATGGCCCAGCACCTGAGGCCGTACTTGTCGAGCAGCGCGTGCCGCCCGTCCAGATAGGTGGGGTCGGCGAGCGCCTTGTCGACCTCGAAGTGGTCGCCCCAGCAGGCGAGTTCGAGGCCGTCGTAGCCGAAGTCGCGGGCGAGCCGGCAGACCTCTTCGAGCGGCAGGTCGGCCCACTGGCCGGTGAAGAGCGTGAACTGGCGTGGCATGTCCAGGGCCCCCTCGGGCGAAATCGGCGGGATCAGGCGGGGATCGGCGTGTACACGGAGTTCTTCGCCGCGCTCTCCTCCACGGCGGCGAGCACGCGCTGCACGCAAAGCCCGTCGGCGAAGGAGGGCTCGGGCCGCGTCCCCTCGGCGATGGCGAGCAGCAGGTCGCGGGCCTGGTGCACGAAGGTGTGCTCGTAGCCGAGACCGTGTCCCGGCGGCCACCAGCCCTCCAGGTACGGGTGTTCCGGCTCGGTCACGAGGATGCGGCGGAAGCCGGAGGACGCGGCGGGCTCGGTGTGGTCGTGGAAGGAGAGCTCGTTGAGGCGCTCCAGGTCGAACGCCAACGAGCCGTCGGAGCCGTTGAGTTCGACCCGCAGGGCGTTCTTGCGGCCTGCGGCGAAGCGGGTGGCCTCGAAGGAGGCGAGGGCGCCGGAGGCGAAACGGCCGGTGAAGACGGCCGCGTCGTCGACCGTGACCGGGCCGACCCGGC
This sequence comes from Streptomyces sp. NPDC005863, assembly GCF_042871345.1. Taxonomy (NCBI): domain Bacteria; kingdom Bacillati; phylum Actinomycetota; class Actinomycetes; order Kitasatosporales; family Streptomycetaceae; genus Streptomyces; species Streptomyces sp. NPDC005863. The sequence goes on from NZ_JBIAII010000002.1 coordinate 778,259, forward strand.
TGCCGGCCTCGGCGGTGAGGCCACTGGACGCGCCCTCCAGGAGCGGGCGTTCACGGACGAACGTCTCGGTGAGCGCCGACACCCCGGCCACCGGCTCACCGACCAGGAACTGCGCGAGGTCCACGATGTGCGCGCCCAGGTCGCCGAGCGCCCCGGACCCCGCCCGGTCCTTCTGCATCCGCCAGGTGAGCGGGAACCCGGCGTCCACCAGCCAGTCCTGAAGGTACGTCAGGCGTACGTGGCGCAGTGCGCCGAGCCGGCCCTCGGCGACCATCCGTCTGGCGAGTGAGAGGGCCGGAACGCGGCGGTAGTTGAAGCCGACCATGGCCACCTGCCCCCGGGCGCGGGCCCGTTCGGCGGCCTCGGCCATCGCCTCGGCCTCCTCGACGGTGTTGGCGAGCGGCTTCTCGCAGAGCACGTGCTTGCCCGCCTCCAGGGCGGCGACGGCGATCTCCGCGTGGCTGTCGCCCGGCGTGCAGATGTCGACGAGGTCGACGTCCTCGCGGGCGATCAGGGCGCGCCAGTCGGTCTCGGCGGCGGCCCAGCCGAGCCGGTCGGCGGCGGCGCGCACGGCCCCGCCGTCGCGGCCGCAGACGGCCGAGAGCACCGGCCGCACCGGCAGGTCGAAGACGCGCCCCACGGTGCGCCAGCCCTGGGAGTGGGCGGCGCCCATGAAGGCGTAGCCGACCATGCCCACTCCCAGCGGCCGCTTGCCGGCCGGCCCGGAATCGGGCCCTGCCTCGGTTTCCGTCTCACGCATGCGTACTCCTCCTGGTAATCGCTCGGTGGGGGGTGCGGGCGTGCGCGTCACTTGAAGCCGGTGGACATGTACTGGCCGACGTTGTCCTTGTCGACGACGGCGGAGTAGCAGGTGACGAACGAGGGGATCTCGAACTCCGCCATCCCGCCGATCCCCTTGCCCTGGCCGAGGGCGCGGGCCAGGTCGATGGCGGAGGCGGCCATGGTGGGCGGGTAGAGGACGGTGGCCTTCAGGACGCTGTTGTCCTGCTCGATGGCCTGCATCGCGGAGAGCGCGCCCGCGCCGCCGACCATCAGGAAGTCGTCGCGGCCCGCCTGCTTGATGGCGCGCAGGGCGCCCACGCCCTGGTCGTCGTCGTGGTTCCACAGGGCGTCGAAGTTCTTCTGCGCCTGCAGGAGTTGCGACATCTTCGACTGCCCCGACTCGACGGTGAAGTCGGCGGCCTGGCGGGCGACCTTCTCGATGTTGGAGTAGTTCTTCAGGGCGTCGTCGAAGCCCTTGGAGCGCTGCTTGGTGAGCTCCAGGTTGTCGAGTCCCGCGAGCTCGACGACGCGTGCGTTCTTCTTGCCCTTGAGCTTCTCGCCGATGTAGTGGCCCGCGCTCAGGCCCATGCCGTAGTTGTCGCCGCCGATCCAGCAGCGGTAGGCCTGCGGGGTGGCGAAGACGCGGTCGAGGTTGACGACCGGGATGCCGGCCTTCATCGCCTTCAGGCCGACCTGGGTGAGGGCCTTGCCGTCGGCCGGCAGGATCACCAGGACGTCGACCTTCTTGTTGATGAGCGTCTCGACCTGGCCGATCTGGGCCGCGGTGTCGTTGGAGCCCTCGGTGGCCTCCAGCGTGACGTCCTGGTACTTCTCCGCCCGCTTCTTGGCGTTGTCGTTGATGGCGTTGAGCCAGCCGTGGTCGGCCTGGGGGCCCGCGAAGCCGATGGTGACCTTCTTGCCCGGCTTGTCGTCGGCGACCTGCTGCGACCTGTCGTCGGAGTCGTCGTCCTTCGACTCGTTGCTGGTGCACGCCGTCAGGAGCGCCCCGGAGGACAGCGCGGCGGCTCCGAAGAGGAGTCCTCTGCGGCTCGTGTTGGTTGGCATGGGTGAACCCCTCAGCTCAGGATGTGTGGGCCGTACGTCGTTGGACGAGCACCGCGGCGACGATGATCGCGCCCTTGGCGATCTGCTGGGTCGCGGTCTCCAGGTTGTTGAGCGCGAAGATGTTCTGGATCGTGGTGAAGATCAGCACGCCGAGCACCGAGCCGGTGATGGTGCCCCGGCCGCCGCTGAGCAGGGTGCCGCCGATGATCACCGCGGCGATGGCGTCGAGTTCGTACAGGTTGCCGTTGGTGTTCTGGCCCGAACCGGCCAGGACGATCAGCAAGAAGGCGGCGATGCCGCAGCACAGGCCGGAGAGCAGGTACAGGTAGAGCCGCTGCCTGCGGACGTCGATGCCGGCGAGCCGGGCGGCCTCCGCGTTGCCGCCGACCGCGACCGAGCGGCGCCCGAAGGTGGTGCGGTTGAGCAGCAGCCAGCCGACGACGGTGACGGCGGCGAAGACGATGACCAGCGGCGGGATGCCGAGGATGTAGGAGTCGCGCTCGCCGAGGCTGAGGGCGCCGTCGACGGTGACCATCTGGGTCTTTCCGTCGGTGATCTGCAGGGCGAGGCCGCGGCCGGAGGCCAGCATGGCGAGGGTGGCGATGAACGGCACGATCCCGCCGTACGCGATGAGCAGGCCGTTGACCAGCCCGCATCCCATGCCGACGAGTACGGCGGTGAAGAGGATGCCGGCGAAGCCGTACTCCTGGGTGGCGACCGTCGTCGCCCACACCGAGGCGAGCGCGACGATCGCGCCGACCGACAGGTCGATGCCGCCGGAGATGATCACGAAGGTCATGCCGACGGTGACGACGCCGATGACGGAGGCCTGGGTGAGGATCAGCTGGACGTTGTCGGTGTCCAGGAACGAGTCGGGCTGGGTGATGCCGCCGATCAGGATCAGCACGGCGAGCACACCGAGCAGGGACAGCGTCCGCACGTCGACGCGGGCCACGGTGGCGCGCCACGGGCGGCCGTTGTCGGCGGGTGCGGTCTTGCGGGTGGCGGCCTCGGCCGCCGGTGCCGGCTGGGTCATGCCGCCGGGCTCCCTTCTAGGACGAGGTCGAGTACGCGGTGTTCGTCGAGGTCACGGGCGGGTGCGGTGTGGACGACGCGGCCCTCGCGGAGCACCAGGACGCGGTCGGCGAGGCCGAGCACCTCGGGCACCTCGCTGGAGACGAGGAGGACGGCGAGGCCCTCGTCGGCGAGCCGGCGGATCACCGCGTACAGCTCGGCTCGGGCGCCGACGTCGACGCCGCGGGTGGGCTCGTCGAGGAGCAGGACGCGGCAGCCGCGCAGCAGCCAGCGGGCCAGGACGGCCTTCTGCTGGTTGCCGCCGGACAGGGTGCGCACGGGGACGGAGGGTTCGTCGGGGCGCAGGGACAGCTCGCGCGTCGCGGCGCGGGTGGCCACGCGTTCGGCGCCCCGGTCGAGCCAGCCGCCGTGGCTGAAGCGGGACATGGAGGAGACCGAGACGTTGCGGGTAACGGACTCCAGCATGAGGAGGGCCTGTGCCTTGCGTTCCTCGGGGGCGAGTCCGAGCCCGGCGCGGACGCCGGCCCGGACGCTGCCGGGCCGCAACACCCTGCCGTCGACGCTGACTTGACCGGAGCTGGGCTTGCGGGCGCCGTAAATGGTCTCCAGGATCTCGGAGCGCCCCGAGCCGACGAGTCCGGCGAGGCCGACGATCTCGCCGGGGCGCAGTTCGAGGTCGAGGGGCGCGAACTCGCCTTCCCGGCAGAGGCCGCGCGTGGTCAACACCGGGGGTGCGGTGGGTGGTTCGGCGGGCCGGTCGGGGAAGACGTACTCGACGTTGCGGCCCGTCATCAGTGCCACGACGTCCTTGGTGGGGGTGGACTTCGCGGGGAGCCCGCCGGCGACGGCGCGGCCGTCCTTGAGGACGGTGACCCGGTCGCCGATGCGGCGGATCTCCTCCAGGCGGTGGGAGATGTAGATGACGGCGACGCCGTCCGCGGTGAGGTCGCCGACGATGCGGAAGAGGTTGTCGACCTCGTCGGGGTCGAGGGCGGCGGACGGCTCGTCCATGACGATGAGGCGGACCTCGTGGGAGAGGGCGCGGGCCATCGAGACGATCTGCCGCTGGGCGGCGGAGAGGTCGCCGACGAGCCGGCCGGGGTCGATCTCACCGTGCCCGAGCCGCTTGAGCAGGGCGGCCGTCGACGCCCGCGCCGCCCGGCCGCGGACGACGAACCCGGCGGCGGTCGGCTCATGCCCGAGGTGGACGTTCTCGGCGACGGACAGCCCCTCCACCAGGTCGAGTTCCTGGTAGATGGTGGCGATGCCGAGCCGCATGGCGGCGATGGGCGACTTGAGCGTGGTGCGTGCGCCGCGCCAGGTGATCTCGCCGTCGTCGGGCTGGTGGGCGCCCGCGAGGACCTTGATGAGGGTGGACTTCCCGGCGCCGTTCTGGCCCAGGAGGCAGTGCACCTCCCCGGCCTGGACCCGCAGGTCGACGCCGTCGAGGGCGCGGACGCCGGGGAACGACTTGGTGATGCCGGACATGGTGAGCAGGGGTGGTTCGGGTGCCATGACGGTTCCCCTCGGCGGCGGCCGCAGCAGGGCAGGGCGGATTCAGGGCAGGGCGAAGAGAGAGGTGACGGTGATTGCGCTATTGAGCAGGGCATGACAGAGCGAGGCGCGATGTCGCCGCGTTCCGTACGTACCGGTGGTAGGTGTCGCCGGCCCGTCAGGCCGGTGAGAACAGGTGGTCGCTGATGAGCCGCGCGCCGCCGATGACTCCGGCGGTGGGGCCCAACTCGCCCAGGACGATGGGGAGATTGCCGGTCGCCAGGGGCAGCGACTGGCGGTAGACCTGGGTGCGGATCGCGGCGAGCAGCGTGTGGCCGAGGCCGGTCACGCCGCCGCCGATCACCACGAGGCCGGGGTTGAAGAAGCTGACGAGGCCCGCGATGACCTGGCCGGTGCGGTTGCCGCCGTCGCGGATGAGGTCGAGCGCGGTGGCGTCTCCCGCCGCCGCGGCCGCCGCGACATCGACGGCGCTGAGCCGCCCCGCCTCGTCGAGCCGGGTGGCGAGCTCCGCCGAACGCCCCTCCCTGGCCGCCTCCTCGGCGTCGCGGGCGAGCGCCGCGCCGCTGAAGTAGGCCTCCAGGCAGCCCTTGTTGCCGCAGGCGCAGGGGCGTCCGTCCGGTTCGGACTGGATGTGGCCGATGTCGCCCGCACTGCCCGTCGTGCCGCGGTGGACCTCACCGCCGACGACGATGCCGCAGCCGATGCCGGTGCCGATCTTGACGCAGAGGAAGTCGCCCACGGAGCGTGCCACGCCCGCGTGCTGCTCCCCCATCGCCATCAGGTTCACGTCGTTGTCGACCATGACGGGGCAGCCGAGGTCCTGGCTGAGCGCCTCCCGTACGGGGAAGCCGTCCCAGCCCGGCATGATCGGCGGCGCGACCGGCACGCCCTCCGGGAAGCGGACGGGGCCGGGGACGCCGATGCCGGCGCCGTCGAACCCTTCCGCGAGACCGGAGGCCTTGAGCTTGGCCGCCATGGCGAGGACCTGCTCGAAGACCGCGACCGGGCCCTCGCGCACGTCCATGGGCTGGTTGATGTGGCCGAGTACCTCCAGCTCGGCGTTGGTCACCGCGACGTCGATCGAGGTCGCGCCGATGTCCACGCCGAGGAAGCGGAGGGCCGGGGCCAGGCGGATGTTGTGGGACCTGCGGCCGCCGCGCGAGGCGGCGAGCCCGTCGGCGACCACGAGTCCGGTCTCCAGGAGCCGGTCGACCTCGACGGCCAGTTTGGACCGGGAGAGATCGACCTGATCGCCCAGCTGGGCGCGGGAGTTGGGTCCTCCGTCGCGCAGCAGCCGCAGCAAGCGCGCCTGGTGCGCATTGGCGGGTCGAGCCGTCATACGTCTCACGCGCCCCTCCCCGCCTCATCGGGCTTCCCATGCCGTTGCCGTCAGGCTTTCCGTGCCGTCGCCTTCGGGCTTCCTTCAAGCTTTCGAGGGGAACGTAGCAGCGCCTGTCGGGGCTGGGAAGAAGTTGCGCAGGAATTACCCATGACTTTCTCCAGTCACAGGACAAAGGGGAGCGGCACGCGCGCCGCGGGGCTCAGCCCGTCTCGCGCTGGTGGTAGGTGCGCCGGGTGTGCTCGGTGTGGGCCCGCATGATGTCCGTGGCGCGCCGCTCGTCGCGCTCGGCGATGGCCGCGATCAGCTCGCGGTGCTCCAGCCAGGACTGGCTGCCGCGCTGCCGGGCCACCGGCGTGTAGTACCAGCGGACCCTGCGGTCCACCTGCCCGGCGAGCTCGGCGAGGACCACGTTGCCCGCGAGCTCCATCACCTTGGCGTGGAAGGCCGCGTTGAGGGTGACCACTTGGTCCACGTCGCCGTCGGCCACCGCTTGTTCGCCGCGGGTGCACAGCTCGTCGAGGGCGGTGATGCCGGCGGTGCCGGTGTTCGCGGCGGCGAGGCGTGCGGCCTCGGCCTCCAACAGGGTGCGTACGGTGAGGAGTTGGTCCGCCTCCTGCTCGGTCGGCTCATGCACGAACGCGCCCTGGGCGGGCCGCAGGTCGACCCAGCCCTCGGTGTTGAGCCGTTGCAGCGCCTCGCGCACCGGCTGCCGGGAGACCCCCAGGTGGCCGGCGAGTTCGCTCTCGACCAGGTGCTGGCCGGGCTGCAGCGAGCGGGTGGTGATCAGTTCGAGCAGCGCCTCGTAGACCCGCTCCCGGAGCGGTCCCGGGCGTTCGAGTTTGGGCACCGCCCCTTGCGGCAGTCCAGTGGACAACATCGCGGTCCCCTCCTCGACGATTGCCTTTTGTCTACAGTCTACGAGCCGGAGGGGCCAGCACCAGGGCGAGTTGAGCCGATCACACCGCCGCACATGACTCATTCATGGGCATCACATGACCCGTTCTTGGGTATCGCGCGGGCCTGCGGGGCCGCGTCAGGGGCAGCGCACGACCTGTCCCGCGTACGAGAGGTTCCCGCCGAAGCCGAACAGCAGCACCGGGTCGCCGGAGCGGAGGTCACCGCGCTCGACGAGCTTCGACAGGGCCATGGGGATGCTCGCCGCCGAGGTGTTGCCGGAGTCGACGACGTCCCGCGCGACGACGGCGTTCACGGCGCCGATGCGCTCGGCGAGCGGCTCGATGATCCGCAGGTTGGCCTGGTGCAGGACGACTCCGGCGAGGTCGGCCGGGGTGAGCCCGGCGCGCTCGCAGGCCGCGCGGGCGAGTGGGGGCAGCTGGGTCGTCGCCCAGCGGTAGACGCTCTGGCCCTCCTGGGCGAAGCGCGGGGGCGTGCCCTCGATGCGGACGGCGTTGCCCATCTCGGGCACCGAGCCCCACAGCACCGGGCCGATGCCGGGCTCCTCGCCGGGTCCGCACACCTCGACGACGGCCGCGCCCGCGCCGTCGCCGGTCAGCACGCAGGTGGTGCGGTCCGTCCAGTCGGTGACCTCGGTCATCTTGTCCGCGCCGATGACCAGGGCACGGGTGGCGGCGCCGGCCCGCAGGGTGTGGTCGGCGGTGGCGAGGGCATGCGTGAAGCCCGCGCAGACGACGTTGACGTCCATCGCGCACGGCCCCGGGATGCCGAGCCGGGCGGAGACCCGGGCCGCCATGTTCGGGGAGCGGTCGATGGCGGTGGAGGTGGCGACCAGGACCAGGTCGATCGCCTCGGGCGGCAGGCCCGCGGCCGCGAGCGCCTTGCCGCCGGCGTGCGCGGCCAGCTCGTCGACCGGCTCCTCGGGGCCCGCGACGTGGCGGGTGCGGATGCCCACCCGGGACCGGATCCACTCGTCGCTGGTGTCGACCATGCCCGCGAGCTCCTCGTTCGTGAGGATCTTGGCGGGCTGGTAATGGCCGACAGCGGCGATGCGCGAGCCGTGCATGGACGGGTCCCCCTTGGTGCGGACGTGGTGCGGAAACCGCGTGCCGGAATCGGGTGCCGGAGGTGCGGGACCCTCCAGTCTGGTCAGCGACCGGTGAGTAACCGTGCACGTGATGCGACAGGAAAGGGGCGCGGGGTTTGGATGCTTCTCATGATCCGGTCACCCTCCGCAGAGGGGTGTGACCTTGTGTGCGAGTGCGTCATCCGCCGCCCGGCGGACGCGGTGCTGCGCTAACCCTTGCTGGCCCAACTTCCATACTGTAGACAATATTCCGTAGACGTTCTTCCTCGCGTCCTGCGGCACACGTTCGCCGCCCCTCACGTTCCTCGGATCCCTCAACCGAACGGAGCGCCCACCGTGAAAGTCGCAGTCCTCGGTGCCGGTGCGATCGGCGCCTATGTCGGAGCCGCGCTGCACCGCGCGGGCGCCGACGTCCATCTCGTCGCCCGTGGACCGCACCTCGCGGCCATGCGGCAGCACGGAGTCCGGGTGCTGAGCCCGCGCGGCGACTTCACCGCGCGGGCCCGCGCCACCGACGACCCGGCCGAGATCGGCCCCGTCGATTTCGTCTTCCTGGGCCTGAAGGCCCACTCGTACGCGGCGTGCGGGCCGCTGATCGCGCCGCTGCTGCACGAGCGCACCGCGGTCGTCGCCGCGCAGAACGGCATCCCCTGGTGGTACTTCCACCGGCACGGCGGCCCGCACGAGGGCCACCGCGTCGAGAGCGTCGACCCGGGCGGCGCGGTGAGCGCGGTCCTCGCGCCGGAACGCGCGATCGGCTGTGTCGTCTACGCGGCCACCGAGCTCGAAGGCCCGGGCGTCGTACGCCACTTGGAGGGCACCCGCTTCTCCGTCGGCGAGCCCGACCGGTCCCGCTCGGCGCGGTGCACGGCGTTCAGCGAGGCCATGGTGGCGGGCGGCCTCAAGTGCCCGGTCGAGCCCGAACTGCGCGGCGACATCTGGATCAAGCTGCTCGGCAACATCTCCTTCAACCCGATCAGCGCGCTGTCCCGCGCCACCATGGCCGAGATGTGCCGGCACGGCGGCACCCGGCGCGTCATCGAGATCATGATGAACGAGACGCTCGCCGTCGCCGCCGCCCTCGGCTGCAAGCCGGACATCTCGGTGGAGCGGCGCCTCGCCGGCGCCGAGCGGGTCGGCGACCACCGCACCTCCACCCTCCAGGACCTGGAGCGCGGCAAGCCGCTCGAACTCGACGTGCTGCTCGCGGCCGTCGTCGAGCTGGCGGACATCACCGGCGTGCCGGTGCCGACGCTGCGCACCGTGCACGCCATCTCGGACCTGCTCGCAGTGAGGACCGCCGCATGAGCCCACGTGACGACGCCCGCGGGACCGACGCCCGCAAGGCCAGGACCCGCACCCCCAAGACGTACACCCGCCTCACCCACCCGCTGGTCCGCGACGCCCGCGACGGACCGCTGCGCCGGGCCACCTGGGAGGAGGCGCTGACCCGCACGGCGGCCGGGTTCGAACGGGCCCGCGGCGCCTTCGGGATGCTCTCCTGCGCCCGCGCGACCAACGAGATGAACTACGTGGCACAGAAGTTCGCCCGCGTGGTGATGGGCACCAACAACGTCGACTCCTGCAACCGCACCTGCCACGCGCCCAGCGTCGCCGGTCTGTCGGCCGCGTTCGGCTCGGGCGGCGGCACCTCCTCGTACGAGGAGGTCGAGCACACCGACGTGATCGTGATGTGGGGCTCCAACGCCCGCTTCGCGCACCCGATCTTCTTCCAGCACGTCCTCAAGGGCATCCGCAACGGCGCCCGGATGTCCGCGGTCGACCCGCGCCGCACGAAGACCGCGGAGTGGGCGGAGAGCTGGCTGGGCCTCGACGTCGGCACGGACATCCCGATGGCGCACGCGATCGGCCGCGAGATCATCCACGCGGGCCTGGCCAACCACGCGTTCATCGAGCGGGCGACCACCGGCTTCGACGACTACGCGGCCCTCGTCGAGCCGTGGACGCTGTCGCTCGCCGAGCAGGTGACGGGCGTACCGGCGGCGGCCATCAGGGAGTTGGCGCACGCCTACGCACGCGCCGAACGGGCGCAGCTGTGCTGGACGCTCGGCATCACCGAGCACCACAACGGCACGGACAACGTGCGCGCGCTGATCAACCTGTCGCTCCTGACCGGCCACGTGGGCCGCTACGGCTCGGGGCTGCAGCCGCTGCGCGGCCAGAACAACGTGCAGGGCGGCGGCGACATGGGCGCCATCCCCAACCGCCTGCCGGGCTTCCAGGACCCGCGCGACCCGGACACCCGGCGGAAGTTCGAGTCGGCGTGGCACACGGTCATCCAGCCGCGGTACGGGCTGACGCTCACCGAGATGTTCGAGGCGATGGAGGAGGGCACCCTCAAGGCCGTCTACTGCATCGGCGAGAACCCCGCGCAGTCCGAGGCGGACAGCGAACAGGCGCTGCGGCGGCTGCGCGCCCTGGACTTCCTCGTCGTGCAGGACATCTTCCTGACGAAGACGGCCGAGCTGGCGGACGTGGTGCTGCCGGCGACCGCCGCGTGGGCGGAGACGGACGGCACGACGACCAACAGCGAGCGGCGCGTGCAGCGGGTCAGGGCGGCGGTGCGGCCGCCCGGCGAGGCGCGCGAGGACATCGACGTCCTGTGCGACCTCGCCAGGCGGCTCGGCCACGACTGGAAGTACGCCGACGCGCGGGCGGTCTGGGACGAGTTGCGGGCGCTCTCGCCGGATCACCACGGCATGACGTACGAGCGGCTCGACGCGCTGCGGGGCATTCAGTGGCCCTGCCCCGACGAGGACGGACTCGAACCGCCGTATCTGCACGGCAGGTTGTGGGACGCGGATCCGGTACGGCGCGGTCCGCTCGCGCCGTTCGGGCTCGTCGAGCACAATCCGCCGGTCGACGTCACCGACGAGGCGTACCCGATCCGGCTGACGACCGGGCGGCGCCTGGACTCCTACAACACCGGTGTGCAGAGCGGGGGTTACGCCTCGCCGCTGCGCCGCGGCGAGTACGTCGAGCTGTGCCCGCAGGACGCGGAGCGGTACGGCGTCGTGACGGGCGAGGAGGTGCAGGTCTCCTCGCGGCGCGGGACGGTGACGGCGCCGGTCTGGATCGACCCGGGCCTGCGTCCCGGCCTGGCCTTCATGACCATGCACTTTCCCGACGAGGTCGACACCAACCGGCTGACGATCGAGGCGAATTGCCCGATCGCGGGCACGGCCGAGTTCAAGGCCTCGGCGATACGCATCGACAAGCTGTCCGCACCGGTGAGGTGAGGTGACGTATGGATCTGCACTTCGGTGACAGCGAGCCGACGGACGAGGAGCGGGCGGCCGTCGACTCCGTGCTCGGCCCGCCCGGATCCGCTTTTGAGGAGCTCCCCGCCGGTCGGAGCGCGGACGGTGACGGCGCGGAGCTGCGCTGGGCGCGGGGCGGCCGGGCGGCCAGGGACCGGCGCGACCAGCTGTTGCCGGGGCTGCACGCGCTCAACGACCGGGTGGGGTGGATCAGCGAGGGTGGCCTCGACTACCTGTGCCGGCGGCTGACGGTGCCGCCGGCGGAGGGGTACGGGGTGGCCACGTTCTACTCCATGTTCTCGGTACGTCCGCGGCCGGCGACGGTGGTGCGGGTGTGCACGGATCTGGCGTGCGGGGGCGCGGCGCTGTGCGGGGAGGTGGCGGAGCGGTTGCGCTCCGCGCCGGGGGTGGCGGTGGAGGCGAGCCCCTGTCTGGGGGTGTGCGAGCGGGCTCCGGCGGCGATGGTGGTGCGGGCGGGGGCGCCCGCTTCAGCCGGTCCGGCGCGTGAGGACGAGCGCGCGGCGCGATCGAAGGTCCGGGGGCAGAGCCCCGTGGCGGCGGAGCCGCTGGATTCGGGTGGGGGCGGGAGCGGGGAGAGGGCCCACGCCACCGCGACCATCGCCCCGGCCACACCCGAGGCCCTCGCCGCCGCGGCGACCAACCCCGAACTCGCCCCCGCCGAACCCCCGGCCGCCCTGTCCGTCCCCCAGGCGGGCCACCCTGGCCACCCCGACCGCCCGGACCACCCCGACCACCCAGGGCGCGCGAGCCTGCTGCTCCTGCACCGGATCGGCACCGTCGATCCCGCCTCCCTCGACGACTACCGCGCCCACGGCGGCTACACCGCCCTGCGCCGCGCCTTCGCCATCGGTCCCGTCGAGGTCATCCGGGAGGTCACCGAGTCGGGGCTCGTCGGCCGGGGCGGCGCCGCCTTCCCCACGGGCCGCAAGTGGGCGGCGACCGCCGCCCGGCCGGACCACCCGCACCACCTCGTCTGCAACGCCGACGAGTCCGAGCCCGGCACCTTCAAGGACCGGGTGCTCATGGAGGGCGATCCGTACGCCCTGATCGAGGCGATGACGATCGCGGGGTACGCGACCGGCGCCCACCTGGGCTACCTCTACCTGCGCGGCGAGTACCCGCGCGCCCTGCGGCGGCTGCGGCACGCGATCGACCGGGCCCGCGCGCGGGGTCTGCTCGGCGACGACGTGCTCGGCCAGGGGTACGCCTTCGACATCGAGATCAGGCGGGGCGCGGGCGCCTACATCTGTGGCGAGGAGACCGCCCTCTTCAACTCCATCGAGGGGTACCGGGGCGAGCCGCGGTCCAAGCCGCCCTTCCCGGTCGAGAAGGGCCTGTTCGGCAAGCCCACCGCCGAGAACAACGTGGAGACCCTCGTCAACGTCCTGCCGATCCTGACGATGGGCGCCCAGGCGTACGCCGCCATCGGCACCGGGCAGTCGACCGGGCCCAAACTGTTCTGCGTCTCCGGCAGCGTGGCGCGGCCCGGCGTCTACGAACTGCCGTTCGGGGCCACGCTCGGCGAACTCCTCGGCCTCGCCGGGAAGCCGGACAACCTCCGCGCGGTCCTGCTCGGCGGCGCCGCGGGCGGCTTCGTGCGCCCCGACGAGCTGGACATCCCGCTGACGTTCGAGGGCACCCGCGCCGCCGGCGCCACCCTCGGCTCGGGCGTCGTGCTCGCCCTCGACGACACGGTGCCGCTCCCCCGCGTCCTGCTGCGCATCGCGGAGTTCTTCCGGGACGAGTCGTGCGGGCAGTGCGTGCCCTGCCGGGTCGGCACCGTACGCCAGGAGGAGGCCCTGCACCGGCTCCTGCGGCGGACCGGCGCCGAGGCGGCCGGCGACATCGCGCTCCTGCGCGACGTGGGGCGGGCCATGCGGGACGCCTCGATCTGCGGTCTCGGCCAGACCGCGTGGAACGCCGTGGAATCCGCCATCGACCGTCTGGGGGCGTATGCATGACCGCCGTACCTCTGCAACCGCCGCGCCGCCTCGTGGAGTTCACCCTGGACGGACAGGAGGCCAGGATGCCGGAAGGGGCGACGCTCCTGGACGCCTGCCGCGCCGCGGGAAAGGATGTCCCGACCCTCTGCGAGGGCGACACCCTGGCCCCCAAGAACGCCTGCCGGGTCTGTGTCGTCGAGGTGGAGGGCGCCCGCACCCTCGCCCCGGCCTGCTCGCGCCGGGCCGAGCCCGGCATGACCGTCCGCACCGACACCGAGCGCACCCGGCACAGCCGCCGCCTCGTCCTCGAACTGCTCGCCTCCTCCGTCGACTTGTCGACGACGCCGAAGGTGGCGGGATGGCTCAAGGAGTACGAGGCGAAGCCGGACCGCTTCGGCCCGGGCGCCGCGCGCCTGAACGAGGAGCCCCGGGTCGACAACGACCTGTACGTGCGTGACTACGACAAGTGCATCCTCTGCTACAAGTGCGTCGACGCGTGCGGCGACCAGTGGCAGAACACCTTCGCCATCGCGGTGGCGGGCCGCGGCTTCGACGCCCGTATCGCCGTCGAGCACGACGCGCCGCTGACCGATTCGGCGTGCGTGTACTGCGGGAACTGCATCGAGGTGTGCCCGACGGGCGCCCTCAGCTTCAAGTCGGAGTTCGACATGCGGACGGCGGGGACCTGGGACGAGGCGGCGCAGACGGAGACGACGACGGTCTGCGCCTACTGCGGAGTCGGCTGCAGCCTGACCCTGCACGTGCAGGACAATGACATCGTGAAGGTCACCTCGCCGCACGACAGCCCGGTGACCCACGGCAACCTCTGCATCAAGGGCCGCTTCGGCTACCAGCACGTACAGAACCGGGACTGATCGACACATGGGACGAGTCACTGAGCGACGCAAGGTGATCCGGGTCCGGGACGGGCACGTCTCGGAGCGGCCCGACACCCTGGTCGCCGAGGAACCCCTGGAGATCCGGCTCAACGGCAAGCCGCTGGCCATCACCATGCGCACGCCCGGTGACGACTTCGCGCTCGCGGCCGGGTTCCTGGTCAGCGAGGGCGTGCTCGGCGCCGCGGACGAGCTCCAGTCGATCGTGTACTGCGCCGGCGCGACCGCCGACGGCGTGAACACGTACAACGTGGTCGACGTGCGAACCGCCGAGGGCGTCGTCGTCCCCGACATCACGCTGGAGCGCAACGTCTACACCACGTCCTCGTGCGGCCTGTGCGGCAAGGCGAGCCTGGACGCGGTCCGCACCACCGCGCGCTTCCCGATAACCGACGCTCCCCCGGTCCGGCTCGGCACCGAGCTGCTCGCGAGCCTCCCCGACCGGCTGCGCGCGCGGCAGCAAGTCTTCGACCGGACCGGGGGGCTGCACGCCGCGGCGCTCTTCGACGAGGAGGGCGAACTCCTCGACCTGCGCGAGGACGTGGGGCGGCACAACGCCGTCGACAAACTCGTCGGCCGCGCCCTCCAGGAGGGCCGGCTTCCGCTCTCCCGCGCGGTCCTGCTCGTCTCCGGCCGCGCCTCCTTCGAGCTCGCCCAGAAGGCCGTGATGGCGGGGATCCCGATGCTGGCCGCGGTCTCCGCGCCGTCCTCGCTCGCGGTGGACCTGGCCGTCGAGACGGGACTGACGCTGGTCGGTTTCCTGCGCGGCTCCTCCATGAACGTGTACGCGGGCGAGCACCGCGTCGCCCTGCGGGCCGCGGCCTCCCAGGGCTGACCCGGGCCGCCCGCCACACGGCGGCGGCGCCCCGGCCGGCGGGGAGCGCCCCCTGCGCCGGCCGGGCCCCCTGCCCCCGCCTCAGTCTTGCGCCTCGACCCCCGAGACCCGGACCAGCAGGGCGAGGAACTGTTCGCGTTCCGCCGCCGAGAGGGGCGCGAGGAGTTCGGCGTTGGCCTGCTCGGCCGCCTCGGCGCACCGCCGCACGGTCCGCCTGCCGCGCGCGGTGATGGTGATCGCGTTCTTGCGGCGGTCCGCGGGGTCGGGTGCGCGTTCGATCAGCCCGTCGGCCTGCAGGTCGTTCAGGACGCCGACCATGTCCTTCGGGTCGAGCGAGACGCTCCGGCCGAGCTCCGCCTGGGCGAGCGGGCCGAGGTCGGCGACGGCGCACAGCACCACGTGGTGCCACATCTTCAGCCCCTCGCGCGCCAGCGCCTCGGCGACCAGGCCGCGGCCTCGGGCGGCCGCGCGGCCGAGCAGCCAGCTGGGGAGGGTGCGGATCGTGCTGGGGGCGGGCGGTGTCGTGGCCATGGGAGCAGCCTAGCCAAGGATCGCGTAATCGTTGGACTTCCCCACGGTTTCCGGTCTACAGTGCGGAGTCGTTGGGAGTCCCAACGGTTTCTGGCGTCTGGAGGTGGTCGGATGCGTCGCGTCCGGTACGAGCGCAGCGGTGGACCCGAGGTCCTGTTCCTGGAGGAGGTCCCCGTCCCCGAACCGGGGCCCGGCGAGCTCCTGGTGCGGGTCGAGGCGGTCGGCGTCACCCTGCCCGTGGTCCGCAAGGTCCGCGGGGAGGGCCCGCCGATCCCGCTCGGCGGAGAGGTCGCCGGTGCGGTCGTCGCGCTCGGCGAGGGCGTCACCGCCTACGCGCCGGGCGACCGGGTGACCGGTCTGGTCTTCGGGCACGGGTACGCCGACCACGCCCTGCTGCACACCACGACGGCCTCCCCCGTGCCCAAGGGCGCGAGCGCCGTCGACGCGGTCGCGCTGGTCCGCTCCGGCCTCGTCGCCCGCGGCGCCCTCGAAGCGGCCCGCCCCGCGCCCGGCGAGTCCGCGCTCGTCACCGCGGCGGCGAGCGGCGTCGGGCACCTCGCCGTGCAGCTGGCCCGGGCGAAGGGCGCGGGCCGGGTCGTGGCCGCCGTGTCGGACGCCGCCAAGGCGGACTTCGTGCGCGGACTCGGCGCCGACGAAGTCGTCACGTACGACCGGGCGGAGTGGGGCGAGCCCGTGGACTACGTCCTGGACGCGGTCGGCGGCGAGCTGCTCACACCCGCCGTCCGCTCCCTCGCCCCGCACGGTCGGCTCGTGGCGTACAGCTCGGGCGGCGGCACGGTGGCCGCGTACGACCTGCTCGTCGGCGCGAAGTCCGTCATCGGGTTCCAGATGGCGCTGATCGCGCGCGGCCGGCCGCGGGTGTACGAGGCGTGGCGGCGCGAGCTGTGGGAACTGCACGCGGCGGGCACGCTGCGGCCCGTGGTGCACGGGGAGTTCGCCCTGGAGGACGCGACAGAGGCGCACGCGGTGATCGAGGCGCGGGCCAACCGGGGCAAGGTCGTCCTGATCCCGTGACGCCTGCTCCTTGTGGGTGGCCGAGAGCCCCACGTAGCGTCTGTGCCACGCACATGGGACGTGGGATGTCAGGATGTCCGCATACGCGATGTCCACATAACCGTACGACCTGACTGACCGTCATCCCGGGTCCGGGACCGGGGCGCCTCGCCCCGGCCCCTCTTCGCCATGAGTCGCCGTCGCCCGAAAGGCGGACCGCACCATGCCATCGAGCCTCCGTGCACGTCTGAGACCGCTCCGCGCCGCCACGGCCCTGCTGACCGCCGTCGCCGTCGGCGCCCTGCTGCCCGCGCCCTCGGCGCGGGCGGCACGGGCGGCGGCCGTGCCGGCACCCGCCTTCGAGCAGCAGGTGCTGTTCAAGGCCTCACAGGATCCCGGCTACGCCTGCTACCGCATCCCCGCCGTGGTGCGGACGGCCAAGGGCACGCTCCTCGCCTTCGCCGAGGGACGGGTGAACAACTGCGGCGACGCGGGCGACATAGACATCGTGGTCAAGCGGTCCCACGACGGCGGCCGGACCTGGGGCCCGCTCCAGGTGGTCACCGAGGGCGCGGGCGACACCCACGGCAACCCCGCCCCCGTCGTGGACCGCAGGACCGGTCGCATCCTCCTCGCCGAGACGCACAACACCGGCCGCACGGACGCGCAGAACTGCACCATCCCCTGCGACCGCACCCCCCACCTGCAGTACAGCGACGACGACGGCCGCAGCTGGTCGGCGCCGCGCGACCTGAGCGACCAGATCCTGCCGAAGGACTGGAACTCGTGGTACGCGACCGGCCCCGTGCACGGGCTGCAGCTCACCCGCGGCCGCCACGCGGGCCGGCTCGTCCTCACCGCCAACACCGAGACGTGGGACGGCAGTCGGGTCACCGCCAACCACGCGGCGCTGGTCGTCAGCGACGACGGCGGCGACCACTGGAGGATCGGTGCCAGGGACTCCTACCCGATACCGGCCGACGGCACCTTCCGGCAGAAGCCGTCCGAGATGACGATCACCGAGCGGCCCGACGGGACGCTCTACGTCAGCGGCCGCGAGCAGGACGGCACGGACCTGGGCCACCGCACGCACACCGTCAGCCACGACGGCGGGAGCTCCTTCGCCGCGCCGTTCCGGGCGATCCCCGATCTGTACACGCCTCAAGTGCAGGGCTCCACACTGCAGTTCGGCAAGCGGATGCTGCTCGCCTGCCCCGCCGACCCCGACCGGCGCCGCACGATGCAGATCCGCTCCTCCTACGACGGCGGCCGCACCTGGGACAGCGTCGACCGCGGCACGACGGTGACCACCGACTGGTCGGGCTACTCCGACCTGGTGCGGGCCGACGGCGCGCACGGGGGGCTGCTGTACGAGGGCGGCGCCGTCGACGCGCGCGACGAGATCCGCTTCGCCCGCTTCACCGAGGAGTGGCTCGCGCCGCGCCGCGGCCCGGACCCGACCACCCCCGACCGGGCGCCGGGCGCCCGTCCCGCGGCGGTGCTGGGCGGGGCGCGCACGACCGAGGGACGGTTCGGCGGAGCGCTCGCCCTGGACGGGACCGACGACGCGGTACGGCTGCCATTTCGGCGCCAACTGCCGCTCGGCACAAGCGACTTCACCGCCTCGCTGTGGTTCCGCTACTCCGCCACGACCGGCGAACAGCCGCTGCTCTGGATGGGCGGCATTGGCACCAACCAGCCGCAGGTGTGGCTGCGCGGCGAGCCCGCAAGCAACCGGGTCACCGGCCTGATCACCACGCGCGAGGGCGCCGCGCCCCCGAGGTCGGCGTCCGTGCGCACCACCGGCGCGTACAACGACGGCCAGTGGCACCATGTCGCCCTGCGCCGCGGCGACGGACGCCTGACGCTCTTCCTGGACGGGGAGCGGGTGGAGGCCCCGGACGTGCCGGGCTCGGTCAGCCGCAACTCCCCCTTCGGCGTGCACATCGGCCAACGCATGGACAGCCGGGCCTACTTCACCGGAACCATCGACGAAGTCCGCGTGTACGACGAGGCGTTGGACGACGACCGGATGGAAGCCCTGCGTACGGAAGGGGCCGCTGTGACACGGGACACCGTGCTCCGGCTCCCCATGGACCACGTGCGCGGCAGCAACTAACGTCCCGGGCGTGTCCGCCCGCGAACGTTCCGCCCCGGGGCCGCGCAGGATCTGGCCGGTCCTGCTGCTGGTTTTGGCCTGCGCGGCCGTGCTGCTCATCGCCCTCCCGGACGACGACCGGGAGGGCGACGCGGCGTGCCGCCCCCGTACGGTGGCCTCCTGGAGCGCCGACGACGCGGCCACCGCGGAGTTCGCACGGTACGGCGACGACACGGCGCGCACCGACGACTGGACCGGCGGCGACGGCACCCACTCGGTGCGGCTGCCGGACGGGCGGGTGCTGTGGCTGTTCTCCGACACCTTCCTCGGCCAGGTCCACGCGCCCCCCAACCCGGTGGGCCAGCCGCACACCTGGCGCGACGCGAACACGCCGATGGTCCGCAACTCCGCGGTGGTGATGTCCCGTTCGGGCACCCTGCAGCGCACCCTCGCCGCGCCGCTCTTCCCCGATCCGGCGCCGCAGCAGTGGCGCTGGCCGGTGGCGGCCCGCGTGGAGCCCCGCTCCCCCGGCGCCGACGAGCGGGTCGTGCGGGTGCTGCTGTGGACCCGGCAGGCGAGCCAGGGCCCGTGGATCTACGGCGTCCCGCTCGCCACGGAGGTCGCCACCCTCTCCCTGCCGGAGCTGCGCGTCGAGTCCGTCGTGAAGGTCTCCGACCAGCAGGCGGTGGCCGACCCGCAGAAGCGGGTCCTGTACGGCACGACGACGGTCGACGACGACGGCTGGACGTACGTCTTCGGCGGCACGGACGCCCAGGCGGCCGCCCGCCCCTCCTCCCACGCCCATGTGGCGCGCGTCCCGCACGGCAGGCTCGCCGACGCCTCGGCATGGGAGTACTGGGACGGCGAGGAGTGGGGGCACGGGGTGACGTCGCGGTCCGTGCTCGGGGACGGCGGGCGCAAGGGGGTGGGCAGCGCGTTCACTGTGGTGCGGGACGACGGCACGTACGTCCTGTTCACCATGGCCGCGGGCACCGAGGGCCTGACCACCGTCGCCTCGTACTGGTCGTGCTCCCCGACCGGCCCCTGGCACGGCCCCGCCAAGGCCTTCGAGGCGCCACTGCCCCGGGACGGCAACCCGCAGCAGGAGACCGCCGCGTACAACCCGCAGGCCCACCCGGCGCTCGGCGGCGACGGCCGGATCGTCCTCAGCTACGACGTCAACTGGCTCAACGCGACGCCCACGACCGCACAGGCCAACGTCACCCGGAACGTGTCGCTGTACCGACCGCGGTTCGTGTCCCTGCGTCTCGCGGCGACTCGCTGACGCACTCCTGGGGATCGCGCGAGCGGCGTTTGGCGATGACCGCGCAGACCATCAGCTGCATCTGGTGGAAGAGCATCAGCGGCAGCACCGCGAGGGAGGCGTCCGCTCCGAACAGGACGCTCGCCATGGGCAGTCCGGCGGCCAGGGACTTCTTCGACCCGGCGAACTGGATCGCGATCCGGTCGGCCCGTCCGAAGCCGAGCCGCTTCGCGCCGTACCAGGTCAGCGTCAGCATCACCGCGAGCAGCACCGCCTCGACGCCGAGCAGCGCGAGCAGCCGCACCGGGTGCACCTGGTGCCAGATGCCCTGCACCATGCCCTCGCTGAACGCGGTGTAGACGACCAGGAGGATCGAGCCGCGGTCGACGTACCCGAGGATCTTCTTGTGGCGCGTGATGAAGCCGCCCACCCAGCGGCGCAGGAACTGCCCGGCGAGGAACGGCACGAGCAACTGCAGCACGATCTTGACGAGCGAGTCGCCCGAGAACCCGCCGCCGCTCTCGCCGAGCAGCGCCGCCGCGAGGAGCGGGGTGAGCAGGATGCCGGCGAGCGAGGAGAAGGAGCCCGCGCAGATCGCGGCAGGGACGTTGCCGCGGGCCATCGAGGTGAAGGCGATGGACGACTGGATCGTCGAGGGCACCAGGGTGAGGAAGAGGAAGCCGCTGAAGAGCGCGGGCGTCAGGACGTACGGGACGAGCCCCTTCGCCGCGAGTCCGAGCAGCGGGAAGACGACGAACGTACAGGCGAGGACCGTGACGTGGAGCCGCCAGTGCTTCAGCCCGTCGAGCGCCTCGCGGGTGGAGAGGCGGGCGCCGTAGAGGAAGAAGAGCAGGGAGACGGCCGCGGTGGAGGCGCCGGAGGCCACATCGGCGGCGGTGTCGCGGGCGGGCAGCAGGGCCGCGAGCCCCACGGTCGCGAGCAACGCCACGATGTAGGGGTCGACCGGCATCCAGGACGGCCACTTCAGGCGTTTCACGGTGCTCCATGTGCTCGGTGCGGGGTGGTACGGGTGGTGCGTGCGGTACGGGTGGTTCGGGTGGCGCTTGGCCGTGCGGGTCGTCGGGGTGCGCCGGGCCCCGTCGGGCGGGCCCTGGGATGCGCCTCGGACGTGCCCCTCCCATGATCCACCCGTCCCGGGTGATCGGGAATCCCGTACACCGCACTGACTGTCATCGCGATGTGTGATGACGGGGTTAGCCTGGTCCGTGTGTACGACCCCTCGCAGCTCCGCACCTTCCTCGCGGTCGCGCAGACGCTGAGCTTCACGCGCGCGGCCCGGCGGCTGAACCTGCGGCAGTCGACCGTCAGCCAGCACGTGCGCCGCCTGGAGGAGGCCGCCGGGCGGCAGCTGTTCACCCGCGACACCCACAGCGTGGAGCTCACCGAGGACGGCGAGGCGATGCTCGGCTTCGCCCGCCGGATCCTGGCCGCGCACGAGCAGGCGGCGGCGTTCTTCACCGGCAGGCGGCTCGGCGGGCGGCTGCGGTTCGGGGCGTCGGAGGACTTCGTCCTGACCCGGCTCACCGACATCCTGGAGTCGTTCCGCCACGACCACCCCGACGTCGACCTGGAGCTGACCGTCGAGCTGTCCGGCACGCTGCACAAGGAACTGGACGCGGGCAGGCTCGACCTGGTGCTGGCCAAGCGGCGTCCGGAGGACTCGCGCGGCGAGCTGGTCTGGCAGGACGACCTGGTCTGGATCGGCTCCGAACGGCTGCGGCTCGACCCCGAGCGCCCGGTGCCGCTGATCGTCTATCCCCCGCCGGGCATCACCCGCGCCCTCGCCTTCGAGGCCCTTGAGCGGCGGGGCCGCGCGTGGCGGGTGGCCTGTACGAGCGGCAGCCTCAACGGCCTGGTGGCGGCGGCCCGCGCCGGCCTCGGCGTGATGGCGCACTCCCGGGGCCTTATCCCGCCGGGCCTCGTCCGCGTCCCGGACCGGGCGGGGCTGCCGGAGCTGGGCTCGGTCGACTTCGTGCTGCTGCACGGCGAGCGGCGGGCCTCCGCGCAGGAGGCCGCGGACGCGCTGGCGGCGGCGATCCTCGCGGGCGGCGACCGGCTGCACCGGGGCGGCCGCTAGCGAGCAGCGCAGCGCGTCGGGCGCCGCGGGACCCGTCGCCGCACCAGGCCCACCCCAGAGCTCTAGCGCAGGGGTCGCGGGTAGGTGAGCTCCTTGAAGCGGCGCAGATACGGCGCCGACTCGACGTGCCGTACGCCGTCGAGCGTCCCGAGGCCTCCGCTCAGATAGGCGTAGAGCTCCGCGGTGTCGCGGGTCAGGACGCTCGCCATCAGGTTGGCGGTGCCGGTGATCGCGGAGACGTGGGCGGTCTCGGGGTGTTCGGCCATCGCCCGGCCCACCGCGTCCAGGGCGCCGGGCGCGACCGTGATCCACAGCATGGTGGCCGTGGTGAACCCGAACCGCGCGGTGTCGTACTCGACGTCGATGTAGAGGGCGCCCGAACCGAGCAGCGCGGCGATGCGGCGCTTCACCGCGGACTCGGAGCGGCCCGTGCTGCGCTGCAGTTCGGGGTAGGAGGCGCGGCCGTCCGCCTTCAGAGCCGCGACCAAGGGCTCGTCGTCGGGTGCGATGCGGACCGGGCCCGTCGTCTCCGGGGGCACGAAGGCACGCAGCGCGGCGACCTGGTCCGCGGCGAGCGGCCGGTGCTTGCCGATCCAGCCGGTGCGGCCGCCGTAGAAGCGGTGCAGCAGCTGGTGGGCGGTGACCTCGATGAGCTTGCGGCTGCGCAGGAGTTTGCCGAAGAGCAGGTCGTCGTAGTCGCCCGCGGTGCGCGGCAGCGTCAGACAGACCACTTCGGTGCCGGCCGATGTGAGGTGGACCCACGCGGTGTCGGGCCTGCGGGCCAGCGCCGCCGCGACGGCCTCCGCGCCGTCGGGCGCGCAGCGCAGCCGCAGCATCCACTCGTCGCGGCCGAGCCGCCGGGTGTCGCGTACGCCGATGACGCGCAGCCCCGCCTCGGCGCGCAGCCGGCGGTAGCGCCGGGCCACCGTCTGGTCGGAGACGCCGAGGACATCGGCGATACGGCTGAAGGGGGCCCGCCCGTCGACCTCAAGGGCGTGCAACAGCTTCCGGTCCAGCTCGTCGAAGGCGTCGGATTCCACCGGCGAACTCCCTCCCCATGTCGAATCCGCCCGCCCGCCCGTGCACTGGCACCGGGATCGTCCGGCGGCTGCCTCATCGTACGACGAGGGCCACCGGGACCCGGATCGGCCGCGAGACGGAGGAGACGAGAGATGCGTACATGGGGGCCGCTGACCGCGGTGTCGCTGGGAACGTTCATGCTGCTGCTGGACGTGTCGATCGTGATCGTGGCGCTGCCCGACATGGCGCGGGCCCTGGACGCCTCGCTGAGCGATCTGCAGTGGGTCATCGACGGTTACGCGCTGGCGCTGGCCGCGCTGCTGCTCGGGGTCGGCGCCGCCGCCGACGTGCTCGGCAGGCGGCGGCTGAACGTGCTCGGCACCGCGCTCTTCGCGGTGGCCTCGCTCGCGTGCGGGCTCGCCTCGGACGCCCAACTGCTCGTGGCGGCCCGCGCCGTGCAGGGCCTGGGCGCCGCCGCGATGCTCGCGACGACGCTGCCGCTGCTCGGCGCCGCCTACCAGGGGCGCGCCCGGTCGACCGCGCTCGGGGTGTGGGGCGCGGTGAGCGGGGCGTCGGCCGCGCTCGGCCCCGTCGTGGGCGGGCTGCTCACCCAGGGACCCGGCTGGCGCTGGATCTTCTTCGTGAACCTGCCGGTGAGCGTGGTGTCGATAGCGCTGACGCTGCGCGTGGTGCCGGAGTCGAAGGCGCCCGCGGGGCGGCGGGTCGACTGGGCGGGCACGGCGGCGTTCGCGTGCTTCGCGGGGGCGGGTACGTACGGGGTGCTGCGCGGCGGGGCGCAGGGCTGGGCGTCGGCGGCCACGGGTGCGTCCTTCGCGCTCTCCGCGCTCGCGCTGCTCTGCTTCGTCCTGGTCGAACGGCGCGTCGCGCAGCCGCTCCTCGACCTGCGGCTGCTGCGGAAGCCCGCCTTCGCCGGGGTGCTGATCGGCGCCGTCGGCTACAACGGGGCGGCCTTCGGTGTCGTGCCGTATCTGTCCCTCTGGCTGCAGACCGTGCTCGGCATGAGTCCGGTGCGCGGCAGTCTGGTGCTGCTTCCGCTCGCCGTGACGTCGTTCGTGGTGGCCCTGCTCGCCGGGCGGCTGCTGCACGGGGCCCCGCCGCGTCTGGTCATCGGGGTCGGGCTGCTGCTGATCGGTGCGGGCGGGCTGGCCATGGCGGTGCTCGACGCCGGGTCGTCCTGGGCGGCGCTCGCACCGGGGCTCACGGTCACGGGGGTCGGCGCGGGGCTGGTCGCGCCGGGGCTCGCCGGGGCCGCGCTCGCCGCGGTGCCGCCCTCGAACGCCGGGATGGCGGGCGGCGCGGTCAACACCTTCCGCCAGCTCGGCTACGCGGTCGGGGTGGCCCTGTTCGGCACGGTGCTCACCTCTCGTATGGAGGACTCGCTCGGCCGCTCGGCGGCGCACACCGCAGCGGGTGGCGGCGCATCGGCCCTACACGGCACGGTGTCCGAGCACGCGGTGCGCGCGGCCTTCGCATCGGGCCTCAACGGCGCGTCGCTGGCGGCGGGGGCGGCGGGTTTGGTCGCGGGCGCCCTGGTGCTCGTACTGGTACGGACGCCGCGGCGCCCGGAAGGCACGGGTTCGGCCCGACCGTCGGACCGCCCCGCGGCCGATGCCGTCTCGTCGCCGCCCATCGACGCGGCCCGTACCGCATCTTGACGGGCCGCACCGGTCCCCGCGCCGCGCGAGCCCGTGAGGGACGGGAGCGGGCTCGTGGGCTCTGAGTGCGGGGCTGCGTCATCCTCCGCGGAAAGCACGGGCGGAAAGCCCGCGGGAATTATCGGCCAAGGACCAGATCCCGCACGACTTCAGTTTCCGTTTCCAGCACAACGAGACGCCGAACGTCGGCCCGAACCCCGAGGACATCGTCGACCTGCCCACCCGGGTGTCACCGGAGACCGTCACCATCGACAACACCGAATACGCGGTGGTCATCACGGGATTCAAGCAGGGCGGCCAGATCGTCACGCGTTTCATCCGTCCCGAGAACGCCGCCAACAGCGCGGACCTCGTCGCCGTGCCGGCCCGCACCGGGCTGCCGGACGTCCACATCACCACCGTGCGGTTCAAGGGCGAGGTGAAGCGCTCACAGGCCGACGAGTACGTGGAGGTCGTCAACCGCGGCACCGCGCCCGCCGACATCTCCGGCTGGGTGCTCGGCGCGGACGACGCGGGGCAGAACTTCACCTTCCCCGCGGGCACGACGCTGCTGCCCGGCGCCCGCATCCGCATCTACACCGACCAGAGCCACCCGGAGTGGGGCGGCTTCTCGTACGGCAGCGGACGCCCCATCTGGAACGACCGGGGTGACGCGGCCAGGCTGCGCGACACCGGCGGCACACTCATCTCCGAGTACGCCTACGGGTCGGCCGCGTCCACTCCCTGAGCCGCGCCCTGCCCCGTCCCGATCGTGCCCCCGTCCCGCTCGCGCGGGTCAGTGGAGGGTGGGCCGGTAGATGAGCTCCTGGATGTAGCCGTCGAGCGTCCGGCTCTCCAGGAGTTCCAGGTCGAAGTCGTCCGCGCCCCGGAAGATGGGGGCGAGGCCGGTGCGGCCGGTGACGACGGGGAAGACGGTCACCTGCAGGCGGTCGACCAGGCCCGCGGCCATCAGCGCCCGGTTCATCGACAGGCTGCCGTGCGAGCGCAACGGCACGGCGGACTCCTTCTTGAGCCGGGCGACGACGTCGACGGCGTCCCCGCTCGCCACGGTCGCGTCCGGCCAGTCGAGCGGGCCCTCCAGCGTCGTCGACACCACGGTCGCCGGCAGATTCACCATCCGGGTGACCCACGGGTCGCGCACCTCGGACTCCTCGGTGGCCGCCCCCAGCATCTGCACGAACTCCCGGTAGGTACGGGCACCGAAGACCATCCGCTGCTCCGCGCCGTACTGCGAGAGGCGGTGGTCGAGCAGCTCGGGGCCCTGCTTGCCCCAGTAGCCGGTCCAGTCGCCCTCGGCGGAGCCGTAGCCGTCGAGGCTGGAAAAGACATCGAAGGTGTAGGTGGCGGCCATGGTGTTCTCCTCGGGGCCTCGGGGCGGCGGCTGCGGCGGGTTCGGACGATCGCTTCGGCGATTCAGCGATCCATCGACTCAGCGATCGTCACCCCTGTAGACCCGGCGCGCCCGCGGAACTCATCGCCGCGCCCCCCTCAGAGCGCGGACCCCACCGGCGCGCTCCCCGCCGCGTTGCCCGCCCACACCCGTGGCGTCCGGCCCGTCCACGGGCTCGCCTGTTCGAGCTGCCCGGCGAGGCGGAAGAGAAGCCCTTCGCGCCCGAAGCCCGCGGCGAACTGCGCGCCGACCGGGAGCCCGGTTGCGGCGTCGGCCGTCACGGGCACGGACATGGCGGGCGTGCCCGCCACATTGAACGCCGCGGAGAACGGCGCGTGGTCGAAGAGCCCGCGCAGCCAGCCGAAGCCGTCCAGCGCCTCCGCCCCGCGCACCGGCGTGCCCAGCGAGCCCAACGGCGCCGGGAGCTCCGGCAGGGTCGGCGTGAGCAGCACGTCGTAGGCGGCGAAGGACCGCGCGAGGCTTCGGGCGACGCGGTTGCGGACCGCGAGGGCGGTGACGAACTCGGCGCCGGTGATCCGCTGCCCGTACCGGTAGCCGGCGAGGGTGGCCGGCTCCAGGGTCGACAGGTCGACGGGCCGGTCGAAGGCGGCGGCAAGCCCGTCGACCGTCGCGGTGAGGTGGGCCGTCCACTGCCGGGCGTTGGCCAGGACGAACTCCTCCCAGTCGACGCCGAGTTCGACCTCGGCCTCCGTCACCCGGTGGCCGAGGGATTCGAGGAGGGCGACGGTGCGGGCGAGGGCGTCGGCCACCGGCGCGGTGGTGCGCCGCCCGCCCCACGGCTGTCCGAGGACGCCGATCCGCAGCCGGCCCGGGTCGCGGGTGACTTCCTCCGCGTACGGGCGGGGCGGCTCGGCGGCGAAGTAGGGGTCGCCCGGTTCCGGGCCGCGCACCGCGTCGAGCAGGACCGCGCTGTCGCGCACCGTACGGCTGACGCAGCCCTGCACCGCGAGGCCGCCCAAGACCTCGTCGGCGTCGGGGCCGACGGAGACCCGGCCGCGGGTGGGCTTCAGGGCGAACAGGCCGGTGCAGGCGGCGGGGATGCGCAGCGATCCGGCGGCGTCGGTGCCGTGGGCGACCGGCACCACCCCGGCGGCGACCGCCGCGGCGGCGCCCCCGCTGGAGCCGCCGGCGCTGCGGTCCGGGTCCCACGGATTGCGGGTCGGGCCGTGCAACGCCGGTTCGGTGGTGATGCCGTACGCCATCTCCGGTGTCGTGGTGCGGCCGAACGTCACGAGGCCGGCGCGGCGGAAGCGCCGCATCAGGAAGGAGTCGGCGCGGGCGACGTGGCCGGCCGCGAGACGGCTGCCGAGCTCCATGCGCCGGCCGGCCATCGTGACGCCTATGTCCTTGATCAGGAACGGGACCCCGGCCAGCGGAGCGCTGCCCGGCTCCGGTCGGTCGTCGCTGGGCCAGGTCTCCACGATCGCGTTGATCAGCGGATCGACCGCCTGCGCGGCCTCACGGGCGACCGCCTCGACCTCGGCGGGGCTCACCTCGCCCGCGGCGACCAGCTCGGCGAGCCCGACCGCGTCGTGGTTCACGTATTCGGCAATTCTCACTGTCTCTCCCAGGGGTGGGGGCGATATCGGACGCGCACCTGTCGATACCGTTGAGTACCCGATGATACCGATCGGTATCGAGCAGCACGGACTGGTACCGTAGCACCGCGCCGAGGACCTAAGAGCAGAGAGCCCCGGAGCGGACGGACGGTACGGAGGACTCATGGCGACGACCGCCGGAAGGCCGAGCAGAGTGGCGAAGCTGCCCCCGCGCGAGCGGATCCTCGACGCGGCCGAGGAGCTCTTCCAGGGCGAGGGCATCCGGCGGGTGGGCGTCCAGGCGATCGCCGAGAAGGCCGAGACCACCAAGATGGCGATCTACCGGCACTTCGAGACCAAGGACGCCCTCGTCGCGGAGTGGCTGCGCATTCTCGCCGCCGACTACCAGGCGGCCTTCGACCGCGTCGAGGCCGAACACCCCGGCCGCCCCGAGGAGCAGATCCTGGGTCTGGCCCGCTTCATCGCGGAGGGGCTGCCCGGCATCTCGTACCGGGGCTGCCCCTTCATCAACTCCCTGGCCGAGCTGCCCGACCGCGCCCACCCGGCCCGGCAGGTGATCGAGCGGCACAAGGCGCTCCAGACCCGCAGACTGCTCGCCATGTGCGCCGCGGCCGGGCTCCCGGACCCCGGACAGGCCGCCGCCGAGATCACCTTCGCGCTCGAAGGTGCGCAGGTCAGCACGCAGAACGGCAGCGTCGACCGGGTCGGCGAGCGGCTGATGACGATCGTCGAGGGCATCGTGGCCCGCCATCGCGGGCGATGAATCGGCACAAGTTCCCCACCTGCTCCCCGTCCAAGGAGCCGTGACGGAGGGCCGTTCACCAGGCGTCCGGTGGGCTCGCGCCGTCGCGTCGCTTCGCGAAGTCCCAGGTGGGAGTGGAAGCGCGGCAGCACGGGCACGTACATGATCTTGTGCGGGTGAGCGGGTCGGAAAGATCGTCCGATGCGAACGAATCTGTGTGCTGCGTACAGATTCGGTGGAGATTACGCCCCCGAAACTTACTCCACCGTAAGTAAGTTGTCCGGCCCTTCCCCTTGTGGCCGCATTTCCACCGGCTGACCAGTGCCGACGGTCCGTACCGGCGCCTTTTGGACCCCCTCCCGAAGGCAGGCGGCGTGGGGTACCGTCACGGCGCTGTGCGGAGCGCCACAAGGAGCATCATTGCGCGAGTTCTCGAATCCTCCGATGGCGTCGGCGCCGCTGGTGGGCGGCCTTGCCGACGCCGTGTTCGACCATGCCGTCGAGGACCCGTCGCGCGTCGCGTTCGGCCGCAAGACCGACGGACGCTGGACCGACGTCACCGCGGCGGAGTTCCGCGACGAGGTGCTCGCGCTGGCCAAGGGCCTGATCGCCCAGGGGGTGCGGTTCGGCGACCGCGTCGCCATCATGTCCCGCACCCGCTACGAGTGGACGCTCTTCGACTTCGCGCTGTGGACCATCGGCGCCCAGGTGGTGCCGATCTATCCGACGTCCTCGGCCGAGCAGGTCTTCTGGATGCTGCACGACGCGCAGGTGTCGGCCGCGATGGTCGAGCACGAGGACCACGCGATGACGATCGGTTCGGTCATCGACCGGCTCCCCCAGCTGCGCAAGCTCTGGCAGCTCGACGCCGACGCGGTGGGTGAGCTGGGCGCCGCGGGCCGCGACATCGACGACGAGGTGGTGCACCGCCACCGCCGCGCCGTCACGCCCGACTCGATCGCCACGATCATCTACACGTCCGGCACCACGGGCCGCCCCAAGGGCTGTCTGATCTCGCACGCGAACTTCATGTTCGAGGCGGACGTGATGGTCTCGCGCTGGGAGCCGGTCTTCCACTCCAAGCGCGACAGCGAGGCGACCACGCTGCTCTTCCTGCCGCTCGCCCACGTCTTCGGCCGCATGGTGCAGATCGCCGCGGTGCGCGGCCGGGTCAAGATGGGGCACCAGCCCAACCTCAACGCGGCGGCGCTGCTCCCCGATCTCGCCGCCTTCCGGCCCACGTTCATCCTGGCCGTGCCGTACATCTTCGAGAAGGTCTTCAACGCGGCGCGGCGCAAGGCGGAGAAGGACGGCAAGGCAGGCCCGTTCGACAAGGCCGTGGAGTGCGCGGTGCGGTACGCGGACGCGCTGGAGGCCAAGGCCTTCGGGACGGGTTCCGGCCCGGCGGCGGGGCTGCGCATGCAGCACCAGCTCTTCGAGAAGCTCGTCTACTCCAAGGTCCGCGAGGCGATGGGCGGCCGGGTGCGGCACGCGATGTCCGGCGGTTCCGGGATGGACCGCAGGCTCGGTCTGTTCTTCGCGGGCGCCGGGGTGACGATCTACGAGGGGTACGGCCTGACGGAGTCGACGGCCGCCGCCACCGCCAACCCGCCCGAGCGCACCCGCTACGGCACGGTCGGCCAGGCCATCCCCGGCGTGAGCGTGCACATCGCGGAGGACGGCGAGGTCTGGCTGTACGGCGGCAACGTCTTCCAGGGCTACCTCAACGACCCCAAGTCCACCGACGCGACCCTGCACGACGGCTGGCTCGCCACCGGTGACCTGGGCGCGCTCGACGAGGACGGCTATCTGACGATCACCGGGCGCAAGAAGGAGATCCTGGTGACGTCCGGCGGCAAGAGCGTCTCGCCGGCCCAGCTGGAGGAGCGGGTGCGCGACCATCCGCTGGTCGCGCAGTGCGTCGTCGTGGGCAACGACCGGCCCTACATCGCGGCGCTCGTCACGCTGGACTCCGAGGCCGTGGAGCACTGGCTGACCATGCGCCGCAAGCCGATGATGGCGCCGGGCGACCTGGTGCGCGACCCCGACCTGGAGACCGAGGTGCGGCGGGCCGTCGTCGCCGCCAACACGCTGGTGTCCCAGGCCGAGTCGATCCGTACGTTCCGCATACTGGCGCACCAGTTCACCGAGGAGCACGGCCTGCTGACGCCGTCGCTGAAGCTGAAGCGCAAGGCGATCGAGACGGTGTACTCGACGGAGGTCGAGGCGCTCTACCGCAGCTAGGCACGGCCGCGCCGATACGGATCCCGGACCCGGCACCACTTCTGACGGGCCATCAACTGACGCTGCGCCAGTTATTGACGGTTCGTCAGGTCACGCACAGAATCAGCCCCACGTCGACTTCAGGGGGGCTCGACCGTGTCGCGATCGATCCGCACCATCACGGCCGTCGCCGCGGCCCTGCTGCTCGCCACCGCCTGCAACTCCGCATCCGACAGCGGCGGTTCGGGCGGCGACGGCGGGGGAAA
Organism: Streptomyces sp. NPDC005863; assembly: GCF_042871345.1. NCBI lineage: Bacteria > Bacillati > Actinomycetota > Actinomycetes > Kitasatosporales > Streptomycetaceae > Streptomyces > Streptomyces sp. NPDC005863. Next base: position 808,879 of record NZ_JBIAII010000002.1, read on the forward strand.
GGGCGGCAGTTCGGCGCGCGGAGTGACCGACGACTACATCAAGGTCGGCGGGATCGTCTCCATGACGACCGCCAGCGGCTACAGCAAGAAGGACACCGACCTCGGTGCGAAGGCCCGCTTCGACCGCGCCAACGCCGATGGCGGCGTGCACGGGCGCAAGATCGACTACCTCGGTGCGGAGGACGACGGCCAGGATCCGGGCAGGAACCTGGCGGCGGCCCGCAAGCTCGTGCAGCGGGAGAAGGTGTTCGCGATCGCGCCGATGAGCTCCGTGACCTTCTCCGGGGCCGACTTCCTGCAGAAGCAGAAGGTCCCCACGTTCGGCTGGGGCACCATCCCGCCGTTCTGCGGCCCGACGTACCTGTACGGCTTCGGCGGCTGCATGGTGCCGATGCCCGGCGGCACCATCACACAGAGCTGGCCCGAGGGCCTGAAGAAGGTCACGGGCGGCGCCAAGGGCAAGTCGGTGGCCATCCTCGCCAACGACAACGACGCGGGCACCTTCGCCATCCGCACCTACAAGCAGAGCTTCGCGGCGGCCGGTTACGAGGTGACGTACGCCAAGTCGACGGTGCCCGCCACCTCGGTGCCGAGCGACTGGTCGGCGTACACCAAGGAGATCCTGCGGTCCGACGGCGGCAAGGCGCCGGACGCCGTCGTCTCCGTCATGCAGACCCCGTACAACATCGGCCTGTTCACGTCCGTCAAGCGTGCGGGCTTCCGCGGTGTCCTCACCGACCCGACCGACTACGACCCGGGCCTGCTCACCAAGAGCGCGACGAAGAAGGCACTGGACGGCGTGCACATCCTGCTCTCCTTCCAGCCGTTCGAGCAGGACGGCGCGGACATGCGGAGGTTCAAGGCGGACATCAGGAAGGCGGCGGGCAAGGACGTGCCGCTCAACATGCACATGATGACCGGCTACATGTCGGCCGACCTCTTCCTCGCCATCGCCGACAAGGCCGGCAAGAACCTCACCGTCGACTCCTTCCAGCAGGCCGCCGACGGCTACTCCGACCGCGACACCATGGTCGGCGACCGCCGCTTCCCCGAGGGGCGCAAGGAGTCCTTCGGGTGCGGCGCCCTGGTCCAGTTGAAGGACGGGAAGTACACGGTGACGTCACCGTTCGAGTGCTACGAACCGATCCCCTTCAAGTAGCGGCGGGCCGTCATGTCGGACCTGCTGGGATTCGTGCTGAGCGGTCTCGTGTCCGGTGCCCTCTACGCCCTCCTCGCCACCGGCCTCGTCCTCTCCTACTCCGCGTCGGGCCTGTTCAACTTCGCCCACGGCGCGACCGCCTACCTCTGCGCCCTCACCTACCACGAACTGCACTCCGGACTCGGCTGGTCCGCCGTGCCGACGGCGCTGCTGCTCGTCCTGGTGGCGGCCCCCGCGCTCGGCTGGGGCCTGGACCGGCTGATGTTCCGCAAACTGGCGCGGGCGGGCGAGACCGCGCAGATCGTCGCGACCATCGGACTGCTCGTCGCGCTGCCCGCGCTCGGCCTGTGGGCGGTGGAGCTCCTGGCGGACGCGGGCGCCCCGGTCAAGCCCGCCGAGAACCAGTTCGGACTGCCGGGCGTGGGCCCGAGCCCCGCCACCAGCTGGCAGCTCATGGACGGCGTCGGCATCGACTCCGACCAGCTGATCACCTGGGTGGCCACGGCGGTGGTCGCGGTCGGCCTGTGGATCCTGCTGCGCCACACCACGCTGGGGCTGCGGCTGCGCGCCGCCGTCGACAACCGCTCACTCGTCGAACTGCGCGGCATGAACGCGGACCGGCTCTCCTCGGTGGCGTGGATGCTGTCGTCCGGCCTCGCGGGCCTCGCGGGCGTGCTCGCGACGCCCCTGCTGGGTCTCTCCTCGCACGATTTCACCCTGTTCCTCTTCGTCTCCGCGACGGCCGCCGTGCTCGGCCGCTTCCTCTCCGTACCGCTGGCGTTCGCCGGCGGGCTCGGGCTCGGGGTGCTGCAGAACCTCGTCGCGGGGTACGCCGACTTCGCCGAGAAGATCACCGGCTTCCGTACCGCCGTACCCTTCCTGATCCTCTTCGCCGGGCTGCTCCTGCTCACCCGGCGGCAGCGGACCGCGGGCACGGCGGCGGTCGACGCACCGCCCGTGGACTATCTCGCGGGCAGATCATGGGCGCGCAGATGGGGTCCGTGGGCGGTGGCCGCCGTGCTCCTCGCCCTCGCCTTCTACACCGTGACGACACCCTTCTGGAGCGGCCTCCTCGCCCAAGGGCTCGCGATCTCACTGGTGTTCGTCTCCTTCACCGTGGTGACCGGTCTCGGCGCGATGGTCTCGCTGGCGCAGGCCACCTTCGTCACGGGCGCCGCGCTCGTCGCGGGCCTGCTGATGAGCCACGGCTGGCCGTTCGCCGCGGCGGCGCTGGTGGGCACGTGCGCGGCCGCGGTGCTCGGCGCGCTGGTGGCGCTGCCCGCGCTGCGGCTCGGCGGCCGCTCCCTGGCCCTCGCCACGCTGGCGCTCGCCTTCCTCGCCGACCAGGTCCTCTTCCAGCTGGGGTGGCTGCGCAACGGCGACACGGGGTGGGAGATCCCCCGCCCGGTGTTCGGCCCCGTCGACCTCTCGGACGACCGCGCCATGGGCGTCGCGATGATCGTCCTGGTCTCGGCGGCAGTCGCCGCGCTCGGCGCGTTGCGCGACAGCCCGACGGGCCGGGCGATGCTGGCGGTACGGTCGGCTCCCGCGGCGGCGATGGCCTCGGGCATCTCCGTCGTCCGCACGAAGCTGCTCCTGTTCACGCTCTCGGCGGGGCTCGCGGGGTTCGGCGGCGTGATGTACGCGTCCTTCAACACGCGGATCACGGCAACGGACTTCACCGCCATGACCGGGCTGATCTGGCTGGCCGTGGTGGTCGCGGCGGGGGTGCGCAGGGCGCAGTTCGCGGTGGTGGCGGGGCTGGTCTTCGCGATCGTCCCGCACCTGGTCGCGGAGTACGTCACGGACTCCGCGCACCTGCCGGTGGTCCTCTTCGGCCTGGCGGGCCTCGCACTGGCCAATGACCCGGACGGGTATTGCGCGGCGGTGTCGGTACGGGGGTATCGGCGGCGGGTACGGAGGGGTGGGGGTGGGCCTCAGCGCGGGTCGGACGTCCCGAACCCTGAACCGTTGCAGGGGAGTTCGAGTCGCGCCTCGGTGCGAGGGAGTGCGAGCCACGTCTCGGTACGGCAGGACCCCGGCCCCGTCCCCGTCCCCGTACCGCAGAGCCCAAACGGAGAGCACGCCCCCGCCCTGGCCCTGCACGACCTCCACGCCGGGTACGACGGCGCGCCCGTCCTCCATGGGGTCGACCTCACCGTCCGCCCCGGCGAGATCGTCGCCCTGCTCGGGCCCAACGGGGCCGGCAAGTCGACCACCTGCCTGGCCGCGGCCGGGCTCGTCCCGCTCACCGCGGGCCGGGTCCGCGTCGCCGGACGCGACGCCACCGGCGAGCGCGCCGCCCACCGCGCCCGCGCCGGTGTCGTCCTCGCCCCGGAGGGCTGCGGCATCTTCCCCGCGCTCACCGTCGAGGAGAACCTCGCCCTGTACCTGCGGGAACGGGACGCGCGGGACGCCGTGTACGAGCGGTTCGCCGGGCTCGCCGCCCGGCGCCGGGTCGCGGCGGGCTCCCTGTCCGGCGGCGAACAGCAACTGCTCGCCCTCGCACCGCTGTTGCAGCGCCCGCCGAAGGTCCTGATCGCCGACGAGCCCTCGCTCGGACTCGCGCCCCGCGTGGTCGAGGACGTGTTCCGGCTCCTGGTCGAACTGCGGGACGCGGGCGCCGGGTTGCTGCTCGTCGAGGAGAAGGCGGCCGAGATCCTCGGCGTCGCGGACACGGTGGCGTATCTCGCGCAGGGGCGCATCTCCTGGTGCGGCCCGCGCTCCGAGGTACGGGCGGACCGGCTCACCGAAGCCTATCTGGGCATGGCCGCGGACGGCGTGCCGGGGACGGCGAAGGACGTGACACGGCCATAGGAGCCGGCGTCGAGAAGGACGAGGAGGACGGGGGTGAAGGGCATGAACGACGGCGGCCACGCCCTGCTGGTCGAGGAGGTCGACGTCCATTTCGGTGGGATCCGGGCCCTCGACGGGGTGGGCCTCGCCGTCCGTCCCGGCGAGATCTGCGGCCTCATCGGGCCCAACGGCGCGGGCAAGACCACGCTCTTCGACGTGGTGTCCGGCATCCGCAGGCCGGACCGCGGCCGGGTCCTGGTGGACGGGCGTGACGTCACGCGCCGCTCCCCCGCGTGGCGCGCCCGGCACGGGATGCGCCGCACCTTTCAGCGACAGCAGCTCTTCGGACAGCTCACGGTCGCCGACCACTGCGTCGTCGCGCAGGAGTGGCGCGGCGGTGGCGGCGGGTTCGCCGCCGACCTGCTGGCCGCGCCGACCCGGCGCACCCACGAGGCCCGGCGGCGCGAACGGGCCGCGGAGGTCCTGCGCGCCTGCGGCATCGACGCGCTCGCCGGACAGTACGCGGGCGCGCTCCCGGTCGGGCAGGCCCGCATGGTGGAACTCGCGCGCGCGGTCGCGGACCCGCCCGGGGTGCTGCTCCTGGACGAGCCCGCTTCCGGGATGACGGCCGACGAACGACGCCGGCTGTCGGACGTCGTCCGCCGACTCGCGGCCGAGGAGGGCTGCGCGGTCCTGCTCGTCGAGCACAACGTCGCCTTCGTGATGGAGCTCTGCGCCCGCGTCGTCGTCCTCGACCTGGGCCGGGTCATCGCGCGGGGCACGGCGGCCGAGGTGCGCGCGGACCCGCGGGTGCGGGACGCCTACCTGGGCACGTCGCTACGGGACGACGGGACCCTCAACCCCCGTACTGAGCAACGATCTTGGTGAACTCGTACGGCGACTGCGCGACGCCGCTGCAGGAGTCGCCCGCGCTGCCGCCGGAACCGCAGTCGCGGTCGCGGTTGACGGCCCAGAAGGCGTACCGCGCGATGTGGTGCTGCTGCGCGTACCCGAGGATCTTCTTGAAGTCGCCGGTGGTCACCGTCTCGCCCGCCTCATCGGTCTTGCCGTTCATGGAGGAGATCCCGATGTGCTTGTACGCGTCGGCGTCTCCGTAGCCGTAGGCGCTCTTGACCGCGGCCTTGAGGCCCTCCATGGCACTGACTGAGGCGTCGCCCATGGTGCCGCTGTGCCCGCCGAAGTCGAAGGGCATGATCACCCAGGCGTCGTTGGCGAGCCCGGCGGCGGCACCGAGCTTGATGAGGTCCTTGCCGGTGGCGTCGGGGCCCTGCGGGGTGGTGCCCATGGTGACGTAGGTGACGATGCCGGGGTTCTTCGACTTGACGATCTTCAGTGCGTCCACGACGCGGCGGCGCACCGTGGCGTTGCTGAACTCGGTGTTCTCGATGTCGATGTCGAAGGCCTTCAACTTGTAGGCGTCGATGACCTTTTGGTAGGCGCCGGCGAGCGCGGAGGCGCTGCCGCACTTCTCGCCGAGCTTGGCGCCGCTCCAGCCGCCGACGGAGACGACGATGTCGCCGCCCGCACCGCGTATGGACTTGATGGCCGCCTCGTCGGAGCCCCCCTTGAGCGGGCGGTTGCCGTCCCAGGCCGGGTTGCAGCCGCCGTCGGAGAGGATGAAGGCGAGCGTGAACCACTTGACGCCTGTCGCGGCCATCACGTCGGTGGGCTTCTGCGGGTTGCCCCAGCCGAGGTACTCGTACGGGGCGGCGTGGAGGGTGCTGGAGGCCTTGGCGGCCGGAGCGGACGCGGCGTCGGATGCGAGCGACGGGGAGGCCTGCGCGGCCGGCTCCGCGGCCAGGGTCAGCGCGGCGGCACCGGCCAGGCCGAGGGCGGCGAGCGCGGCGGTGGTCCTGCGGGGGGTGCGGTGGGAGGTGGGGTGGGGGGTGTGAGGTGGCACGACGGTGGATCCTCTCTGCGATGCGGATCTGCGGCGCGGGCGTGCGGTACGGGAGTGCGAGGCGGCAATGTCAGGAACCTTTCCTGACAGTTCGTGAGCGCAGGGGTCGCCAGGCGCGTCAGGCGTTCACATGGATGTCCCGCGTTCATCGACGTGCAATAGAGTCGCGGCATGACGGGACACCGTCAATGGTCCGGACCGATCCGCGGGAAAACCGCGTCCGCATCCTGCATCCGTCACCTCGGCCAGGAATGCGGCACGGCCCCTGATCGTTGACCATGGGAAGACCAACCGACGACTTAAGGATCGAAAGCTCGTGAGCAAGGTTCCCCCGATCATCCTGAACAACGGCGTCGAGATGCCTCAGCTCGGCTTCGGCGTGTGGCAGGTTCCGGACGACGAGGCCGAGAAGGCCGTCGCGCTGGCCCTGGAGGCCGGGTACCGCAGCATCGACACCGCGGCCATCTACGGCAACGAGGAAGGCACCGGCCGGGCGATCGCCTCGTCCGGCGTGGCCCGTGAGGACCTGTTCGTCACGACGAAGCTCTGGAACAGCGAGCACGGCCACGACGCGACGCTGCGCGCCTTCGACGCGTCGCTGGAGAAGCTGGGCCTCGATTACGTGGACCTGTACCTGATCCACTGGCCGGTGCCGTCGAACGACAAGTACGTGGACACGTACAAGGCGTTCGAGAAGATCCTTGCCGACGGCCGCGCCAAGTCCATCGGCGTCTCGAACTTCCTCCCCGACCAGCTGCGGCGGCTCATCTCCGAGACGTCGGTCGTCCCCGCCGTCAACCAGATCGAGCTCCACCCGCACCTGCAGCAGCGCGCCTCGCGCGAGCTCCACGCCGAGCAGGGCGTCGCCACCGAGGCGTGGTCGCCGCTCGGCTCGGGCAAGGGCCTCCTGGAGGTCCCGGCGATCATCGCCATCGCGCAGAAGCACGGGCGCACGCCCGCGCAGGTCGTCCTGCGCTGGCACATCCAGCTGGGCAACGTCGTGATCCCCAAGTCCGTGACGCCGTCGCGGATCAAGGAGAACATCGACGTGTTCGACTTCGAGCTGGACCCCGAGGACATGGCGGCGATCTCCGCCCTGAACGAGGACCGCCGCATCGGCCCGGACCCGGCGACGTTCGACGTCGTCTGAGCCGCGACACCGGGCCCACGCCGCCCGTAACGCACCAACCGGACACACGTCAACCAGCCTGTCCCCGCAGGCCGGTTGACGTGTGTCTCTGGTGGGCGCCCCTCAGGCGTCCTTGACCGCCACATGCACCGTCTGTGCCGTCAGCACGAACAGGTCGGCCCGGCGGTGCAGGCTCTGTGGGTCCTGCTCGTCCAGGAGGCAGTCGAGGGTGGTGAGGTCATCCGGGGCCAGGCGGTCCGCGTGCATCTCGCGGCGGCGGGTGAACTCCTGCACCACGTGGGCGCGGGCGTCCTCGGAGAGCGGGGCCGGCAGGTCGAGCAGGAAGCTGCGGGTCGCCGTGTACCGCAGGCCCGCACCGGCGAGGAGGGCCGGCCAGTCCTCCGGGGTGTCCTTCGAACCGTCGAGGCTCGTCCGCATCCCCGTGAACCACTCCTCGTCCGCCGCCTCCAGCCGGCTGAGGAGCCCCGGGCGGCCGATGCCGATGTCGCGGGGCAGGTAGCGGGAGCCGAGGCCGCCCTCCAGGAGAGCCATCGTGCCGCCCGGCGCGAGCCGGCCCGCGAGCGCCGCCAGCGCGCCGGCCTGGTCGCCCACGTGGTGCAGGGACTTGCACAGCCACAGCAGGTCGGCCGCCGGCACGCCGTCGATGTCGTCCGGGAGTGCGGCGCGCGCCGTGCCGAACCGGTCGGCCAGGCCCTCGCGCTCCGCACGCTCGCGGGCCTGCTCCAGGAGGGCGTCCTCCGGGTCCGCCGCGACGATCCGGGCCTTCGGGAACGCCTCGGCCAGCAGGAAGGACACGGCCCCGGGACCGGAGCCGACGTCGGCGACCACGCCCGGCGCGGGGGCCCACCGCTTCAGCCAGTCGGCCACCTGGCCGTACAGGGGCGCGGCGACGCGGGCGTAGCGCTCCAGCATGGCGCCCATGGCTGCCCAGTCCATGTCGCCGCCATGCCCGTGGCCGTGACCGTGACCGTGACCGTGGCCGTGGCCCGCACCGTGACCATGCCCCGCCCCGTGTCCCTGTCCCTGACCGTTTCCGTGGTCATGCCCCATCGTCTTCTGCCGCCTTCCGGTTCCCGAGCCGCGCTGTGTGCTGCCGACGGAGCCAGCCTGCTCCCCGTACCGGTTTCGGACCACCACAGTTGCCGGTTCCGCAAAAAGCTCCGTCAGCGTGGCTTGCGGTACGCGCGCACGCCGAAACGGGGGTCGGGGCGCGGGACGTCCTGGTCGGGCAGGTCGGCCAGCGCGGTCGTGAGCCGCGCGGCCAGCGGCCCGTCGGCCGGGATCTGGGTGAACCAGCCGCGTCGCACGTCCTCGATGGTGGAGCGGGGCGAGCGGCCCTGGCCGTGGCCGCGGAAGCCCGCCCGGCCCACGGGCGTCAGACCGTGCTCGGCGGCGTGCGCGTCGACGGCCTCGGCGCCGTCGACGGCCACCGTCACCGGGCGCGGCGCCAGCACGGCGTCGATGTCGCTGCCCACGTCGTGCGCGGCGGCCTTGTCCACGGTGGTGACGTAGACGCCACCGGGCCGCAGCACCCGCGCGCACTCCGCGACGACCGCCGACGTCTCCTCGGACCCGGACAGCAGATGCAGCAGCCACACGGTGCTCACGGCGTCGAACGACGCGTCGGCGAAGGGCAGTTGACGGCTGTCGCCGAGGACCACGTCGCCCGGCAGCCGTCCCGCCGCCATCCGCGCCATGGGGTACGCGGCGTCGACGCCGGTCACCCGCAGCCCCCGCCGTGCGGCGAGGCGGCGGGTGACCAGGCCGGTGCCGCAGGCGACGTCGAGGAGCGTGCCGGCCCCGTCGGGCAGCAGGCCGAGCACCGCGTCCGCGGCGGCGGCAGCGCGGGGCTCACCGCCGCGCGAGGCGTCGTACCGGTCGGCTTCCTTGCTGTAGTCCAGCATCGGCCCTTGCTCCCCTTGCTCGGCTTGCGTCGCTTGCCCGGCTGATCCGTCGTCGGTGCGGGGCGGTCGCCGGTGCGCGACAACCGCCGGTACGGGCCGTCCGCCGAGGAACGCCTCACCCGTCCCCGGCGAGGTAGCCCCCCAGTACGGGTGCGAACAGCTCGACCAGCGTCTCCGTGGAGGCCGAGGCGAGCGGCTCAACCCGCACGATATATCGCACCATGATCAAGCCGATCAGCTGGGAGCCGACCATCGTGGCGCGTACCGGCGCATCGGGGCCCGGGATGGACCGCGCGAGCGTGCCGAGCACCTCCGTGGTGATGAACCTCCGCAACTGGAGTGCGGCGTCCTCGTGGGAGACCGCGGACCGGATCACCGCCAGCATGGGATCGCGCCGCTCCACCGTCTCCCACTGCTGGAGGAAGCTGCGCAGGATCCGTTCGCCGAGGCCGTCCGGTGTGCCCGCGAGTACCGCGGGCTTGATCTCGGCCGGTTGCAGGGCCCGGCTCATCGCGGCCGAGAAGACGCCCTCCTTCGTACCGAAGAAGTGGTGGACCAACGAGGCGTCCACGCCGGCCTCACGGGCTATCGACCGGATCGTGGTGCCTTCGTAGCCGCGTTCGGCGAACTTGACCTGGGCCGCCCGCAGGATCTGCCCGCGGGCGCTGCCCGCGCCGGGCCGTCTGCCCCGGCGGGTCGGCGGACCGGCGCTCACGGCAGCGGCTCCCTCAGCAGTACGAGCAAGTAGTCGCCGAGCGCCCCGGGGACCAGCGGCGCCGGCGGATCGAGCAACTCGGCTCCCGCGCAGGACAACAGGGCGAGGCCAAGGAGGTGACTGACCGTCATGGCGACCCGTGGTTCCCGGTGTCGTGGCTGCGCCGGCCCCAACAACTCGTCGACAAGGCCGGTGAGGAACGAGCGGAGCAGCGCCCCGGAGCGCTCGTGGGTGAGTGCCGCGGCGACCAGCGCCCGGCCGACAGGAGGATCGGCGGTCCAACTGCGCAGGAGGGCCTGGGCGATACGGGGGCCGGCCGGCATGCCGGGTTCCCCCACGTCGGGCGGGCCGGACACGGCCGTGCCGCAGGGAAGCCTGACGGCCTCGGCGCAGAGCCGGTCCTTTCCGGCGAAGTAGTGGCTCACCAGGCGGGTGTCCACCTGGGCCCGGCGGGCGACGCCGCGCAGTGTCATTCCGTCGTAGCCGTGCCGGGCGAGTTCCTGGCGGGCCGCGTCCACGATGCGTTCCTTCGTGGGGGCTCTGGGCGTGCGGTCGGACACTTCGACCTCCACTGCATTGAATTCAACTTCCGTTTATTTTCGCAGACTAGAGGAAAGCGCGGCGGCCGTGCAGGGCGGATTTCGGCAATAAACCCGGCTGCCCCAGACGTATCGGGCGCCTGTCCCCATGGGTGGGCGATCGTCCCGGGTGCCTTCGGCCATTTGTCACGTGCCGGCCGTGATCCGCGCCCATCGAAACCACGCGCGGTACTGCCATAGATTCATGTGCGGCACCGACCCGATCCGGCAATCACCCGACGGAAAGGAAGCACATGAGGCGCGTTCACAGGACTGCCGTAAAGGCGGAGATCGTACGGGAGCCGGGAGCGAAGGAAACCACCCACCGCAAACTCATCGACACACCCGACGGCGCGGACCGGTTCGTCCTCACGGAATTCGAGGTGGCGCCGAACGGTTCCACGCCGCCGCACTTCCACGAGTGGGAGCACGAGATCTACGTCATCGAGGGCACCATGGGGCTCGTCATGCCCGACCAGGGCAGGACCGAGCAGGTGGGCCCGGGTGACGCCATCTTCATCCCCAGGAACGAGCCCCACGGATTCGTCACGGGACCCGACCAGACGTGCCGGTTCCTGGTGGTGGCGCCCTGTGAACGGCCGCCGGTGCGCAACGTCTTCCTCTCCGAGGACCCGTACGAGTACACGCAGCTCCCCGCGTACACGAGTCTCCTGGAGGGCAAGTGAGCACGACGAACGCCACCGGGCAGGACTCCTCCCGGGTCCACTCGATCCTGACCGCCTACCTCCAGTCCAAGGCGGTGTTCAGCGCCCTCGAACTGGGCGTCTTCGAAGCCCTCGAGAAGAGTCCGCGGGCCATCGAGGAGCTGGCGGCGGAGCTGGGGCTCCAGCGTCGGCCCACCCGCGCCCTGCTGGTCGCGCTCACCGGCCTCGACCTGGTGTCGCGCGAGGACGGCCGCTACCGCAACACCCCGGAGGCCTCCCGCTTCCTGGTCGCGGGCCGGCCCGAGTACATGGGCGGCTTCGCCGAGCACCAGAACAAGCACTTCGGCCACTTCGACCGCCTCGGGGACGCGGTGCGCGAGAACGCCTCGCTCAACCAGCGTGTCCTCAAGGAGGGTTACCGCGACCAGGGCGCGGCGGCCGGCGAAGGACGCGAGGGCACCGGCCGGCTGATCCAGGCCATGCGGGTGAGTTCCCGGCTCCAGGCCGACAAGCTCGCCTCCACGGTGCCCCTCGACGGGGTACAAAACATCATCGACCTGGGCTGCGGCTCGGGCGACTACTCCATCGCGCTGGCCAAGCACCACCCGCGGCTGCGGGTCACCTCCCTCGACTACCCCGCGGTGTGCGAGCTGACCAAGGCCAATGTGGCCGAGGCGGGCGTCGCGGACCAGGTGGAGGTACGGCCCTCGGACATCATGAGCGACCCGTGGCCCGCGAGTGACGCCGTCCTGCTCTCGCACGTGCTCGACGGGTACGGGCCCGAGCGCGCCTCGCATCTGATCAAGCGGATCCACGAGCACCTGCCGGAGGGCGGGCGGCTGTTGGTGCACGCGCACATGCCGTCGCTGGCCACCGGACTCTTCCCGTACATGTTCGGCCTGATCCTTCTCGTCAACACCGAGGAGGGCGAGGTGCGCGACAGCGAGGACATCCTCGGCTGGGTGCGGGACGCGGGCTTCCGGTCCGTCCGGACCAGCAACGTCTCGCTCCTCTCCGGGCTGGTCGTCGCCACCAAGTAGGGAGCTTCCGGTGCCGAAGAACATCCCCTCGTACGACCTGTCCACGGTCCTGGAAGGCCCCGATCCGGCCCCGCTGCTCGCCCTCAACTTCGGGTTCGCACGCGCCAGGGTGCTCTCCGCCGCCCTGGAGCTCGGCGTCTTCACCGAACTGGCCCGCGCCCCCCGCACCTCCGCCGCGCTCGCCGGGGCGCTGCGCTGCGACGGTGAGGCGGTGCGCAGGCTGCTGGACGCGCTCACGGAACTGGGCCTGGTCCGCGGTGACGACGCGTCCGGCCGGGAGGTCACCGAGCTCTCCCGGGCCCATCTCGTCGAGGGCGGCCCGGGGTTCCTCGGGGACCACTTCGCCGAGGTGCTGGCGCAGTGGGACAGCTGGGGCGGCCTCACCGATCTGGTACGGAGCGGTCGGCGCGGCGGCGACCTGGGCGACCCCGGGGCCCGCGGCCTCCATCGCGGGATGTTCGGCGGCGCCTTCGCACTGGCGGCACGCGCCGCCACGGCCGTGGTCGAGGCGCTGCGGCCGGCCCCGGTCGGCCGGGTCCTCGACCTCACCGCGGGCGGCGGGGAGTGGGGCATCGCCCTGGCCGTGTCGGACCCGACGGCACGGGTGACGGCCCACGACGATCTGTCGCTCCTGGCGGGGGCGCGGGCACGGGTGGCGGAGCTGGGTCTCCTCGACCGCTTCGACTTCGTGCCGGCCGACTTCGACCGGCCGCCGTTTCCCGACGGCTCGTTCGACACCGTGGTGATGGCTCAAGCGGGGCGGTTCGCGGGGCCCGCGGCCGCCGGGCGGCTCATCCAGGAGTGCGCCCGGGTGCTGCGCCCGGGCGGAACCCTGCTCATCGCCGACGTCATGCGGCCGGCGCCCGGGGAGCCGACGCTCTCCCGGTCGATGCTCGATCTCAGCCTGCTGGTGAACACCACGGAAGGCGGTCTACCGGAACCGGATGAATATCTCGCGCGGATGGAGAAATCAGGCGTGACGGCGAAAGAGTCCGTGACTCGGGGTCTTGTGACGGCACTGACAGGTGAAAGGCGGTAGTTCATGCGAGAAGTGGTCGTCACCGGGCTCGGCGTCATCAGCCCGGCTGGAATTGGAAAAGAAGCCCTCTGGGAAACCGTTTCGGCAGGAAAGAGCGTCACCAAATCCCTGTCGGACATCACGAGTTCCGATCTGTTCGGGGATTTCGACTTCGTGTCCGACGCGGTGGCCGAAGTCCCCGGATTCGAGGACCAGGTGCCGGCGCTGCCGACCGAGGTGCAACGGCTCGACCGGTATGTGCAGTTCGCGGTCGCCGCGGCGCTCCAGGCGATGGGGGACGCCGGGCTCGAAGCCGGTGACTACGCCGCCGAGCGGACCGGCATCTCGCTGTCCACCGCCATCTGCGGCACCCCCAAGATGGAGCAGGAGTTCCTCGCGGTCACGGACCGGGGCCGGGGGCCCATCGACCCCGCCAAGGCCGGCCGCGACCTGTATCTCGCGTCCATGTCGAACACCCCGGGGGTGATCCTCTCCGCGCTGCTCGGCACCCAGGGGCCGTGTGTGACGCTGTCCACCGGGTGCATCGGCGGGATCGACGCCGTCGGCCACGCGGTGGAGGCGATCCAGTACGGCGAGGCGGACGTGATGATCGCCGGAGCCAGCGAGGCGCCCATCACCCCGGTGACGGTGGCCTCCTTCGAGATCATCAACTGCCTCTCGCGCGCCTACGGGGACCGGCCGGAGGCGGCCTCGCGCCCCTACGACGCGGGGCGCGACGGTTTCGTGCTCGGCGAGGGCTGCGGTGTCGTCATCCTCGAGGAGCGCGAACACGCGCTGCGCCGCGGCGCCACCCCCTACATGGAGATCAACGCCTTCTCGCACACCTCCAACGCCGTGCACATGACCGACCTGCTCTCCGACGGCGCCGACCTGACCCGTGCCATGACCCAGGCCGTCGAGCGGTCCGGGCTCGCCCCCGCCGACATCGACCACGTCAGCTCGCACGGCAGCTCCACCCCGCAGAACGACACCTGTGAGACCAGTGCGCTCAAGCTCGCCCTCGGCGACCGGGCCCGGGAGGTCCCGGTGAACTCGGCGAAGTCCATGCTGGGCCACGCGCTCGCCGCGGCCAGTGCCATGGAGATCGTGCTCTGCGCGCTGGCCTGCGAGCGTTCCTTCGTCCACCCCACGGCCAACTACGAGACGCCCGACCCCAGTTGTGACCTCGACTACGTGCCGGGAACCGGCCGGCCCTGGAACGGCGAAGTGATCCTCAAGGACGCCAGCGGGTTCGCCGGGCTGCACGCCGCGATGGTCGCCCGCGCCGTACGGGAAGGAGCAGCGCGATGAGCGTCGTCATCACCGGGATCGGCGCGGTGACCCCCGCGGGCACGGGCATGGAACCCCTGTGGCACAGCGCCCGTGACGGGGTCGCGCGGCTCACGACGATCGACCGCTTCGACGCCTCGGAGTACGCGTGCCCGGTCGCGGGCCAGGCGGACTTCGACGCACGCGCCGAACTGCCGTCCCGGTTCGTCAAGCGCACCGACCGCTTCACCCACCTCGCCGTGCACGCGGTGCGCCAGGCACTGGCCGGGGCCGGAGTGCGCGTCGGCGAGGACGTGGCGCCCGAACGCACCGGCGTGATGGTCGGAAACGTGCTGGGCGGCTGGGAGTTCGCGGAGCGCGAGCTGCGCAAACTGTGGACCGACGGCCCCCGCGCGGTCAGCCCCTACCAGGCCACGGCCTGGTTCCCGGCGGCCCCGCAGGGCAACATCTGCATCGACCAGGGCATCAAGGGCCCGGCCCGCACCTTCGTCGCGGACCGGGCGAGCGGGGCGTACGCCCTGATCGGCGGGGCCGAGGCGCTGCTGCGCGGCAGGGCGGACGTGGTGCTCGCGGGCGGGGTCGAGGCGCCGCTGTCGCCGTACGGCTGGCTGTGCCTGGAGACCAGCGGGCTCAACGCCAAACCCCGGGCCTCGCTCGCCCCGCACGAGCTGTACCGGCCCTTCGACGCCGGGCACACCGGCAGCGTGTTCGCCGAAGGCTCCGTCTTCCTGGTGCTTGAACGCCGGGAGCACGCCGAGCGGCGCGGCGCCGTCATCCACGGGGAGCTGGCCGGCTGGGGGGTGAGCAGCGACGGCTACATGCCGTACTACACGGTCGAGCCGACCGGGCAGGTGCTCGGCCGCGCCATGCGCGCCGCCACCGAGCGCGCCGGCATCACCGGCGAGCAGCTCGGCGCGGTCCTCGGACATGGTTCGGCCATTCCCTTCGAGGACGTCACCGAGGCGTACGCGCTGCGCGAGGCGTTCGGTGACGCCGCGGACCAACTGCCGTTCACCGTGCCCAAGTCGGGCTTCGGCCACCTGCTCGGCGCGGCCGCCCCCGCCGACGCGGCGCTCGCGCTGTACGGCATGCGCGACGGCCTGGTGCCGCCCACCGTCAACCTGGACAGGCCCGCGCCGGGGGTCGACCTCGACCTCGTACGGGACACGGCGCGGACGGTACGGGACTGGGAGCACACCCTGGTGGTCTCCCGCGGTCTGGGAGGGGTCAACGCGTGTCTGCTGCTGCGGCGTTGACCGCGCTCGGGGGTGTGGGAAGCGCGCTGGCGGTGGGGATCGACGTGGTCGACGCCGAGCGGCTCGGCGCGATGGTGGCACGCCGCGGGCAGCCGCTGCGGGACCGGCTGTTCACCCCCGTCGAGCAGGCGCTGTGCGCGGGTGCGTCGCCGCGCTACCGGACGTACTGCATGGCGGGGCGGCTCGCGGCCAAGGAGGCGGTGCGCAAGGCCCTCGGCGCGCACGGCGGCGGCATCGGCTGGCTGGAGGTGGAGATCGGCCGGGCCGCGTCGGGTGAGCCGCTCACCGGGCTGTCCGGGCGGGCGCAGGAGGCCTTCCGCCGCGCCGGGTTCAGCGGGTTTCGGCTGAGCATCGCGCACGAGGCCGGGGTGGCCGTGGCGATAGCGCTGGCGCTGGGAGCACCCGGGGCCGGGGTCAACACGTACGAGACGTAAGGGGAGTTCATGGACATGCACCAGGAAGTGGTCTCCGTCATGGAGGGCATCGGGTTCCAGAAGGAGGAGCTGGCGCCGGACAAGCGGCTGGCGAAGGACCTCGGCATCGACTCGACCGAGCTGGTGGAGATCGTGGTCGCGCTGGAGGAGCACTTCCACATCTCCATCGACGCGGACGCCGAGGAGGGTTTCACGACCGTGGCCGATCTGGTCGGCCGCGTCGACCGGCTGCTGTCCGCCGGCGCGCACCCGAGGAAGGACTGACGCCATGCCCAGGATCGAGAACAGCATCGTCATCGAGGCGGCTCCCGAGCTGGTCTTCGCCATCACCAACGACATCGAGCGCTGGTCGGAGATATTCAACGAGTACAGCCACGCCAAGGTCATCTCGCAGGAGAACGAGGGCCGTTGGACCGAGATCGTCTTCGAGCTCACCAACGCGGAGGGGGCGACGTGGCGCTCCTGGCGGCTGCTCGACCACCGCGAGCTGACCGCCGTCGCCGAGCGCCGCGACCCGCTCTACCCCTTCCGCTACATGCACTTGAAGTGGACCTGCGCACCGGTCCCCGGCGGAACCTCGATGACCTGGATCCAGGACTTCGAGCTCGACGAGAAGTTCGACGTGCCGCTGGCGGCCGTGCTGGAGCGGATGCAGCTGCACACCAGGGGGAACCAGGCCGGCATCAAGCAGAAGATCGAATCCGGCGACGTCCCGGCCACCTGACGGACCCGCTCCGCCGACGTCGCGTGCAGGCAGCCGCCCCCCACGTCCGTGCCGGGTGGCCGCCTGCCCGCTCTCCGCCGCCGCCCCGGCGTGACATGTCACCCGGAGTCCTGCCTCGTACCGTTCTCGCGCCCTCAGGAGGCTCCAGGTGCGCATCGCCGTCACCGGAACCAT
This sequence comes from Streptomyces sp. NPDC005863, assembly GCF_042871345.1. NCBI lineage: Bacteria > Bacillati > Actinomycetota > Actinomycetes > Kitasatosporales > Streptomycetaceae > Streptomyces > Streptomyces sp. NPDC005863. Next base: position 825,703 of record NZ_JBIAII010000002.1, read on the forward strand.
CGCAACGGACCATCTGATGTACTTCCCGGGCCGCTTCGCCGACCAGCTCCTGCCCGACCGGCTGCACGCCCTGTCCCTGTCCTTCCTCGTCGACCGGCTCGAGATGCGGCGCGGCGGCGGGGCGGCCAACATCGCCTACGGCATGGGCCGGCTGGGGCTTACCCCCACGCTGGTGGCGGCGGTGGGCACGGACTGTGCCGACCACCAGATCTGGTTGAAGCAGCACGGGGTCGACATCGACTCGGTCCTGGTCGTGCCGGGCGAGCCCACCGCCCGCTTCGTGTGCACGACCGACGTGGACCAGCACCGGATCGGCGCCTTCTACCCCGGTGCGATGCGGGCGGCCTGCACCATCTCCCTGCAGGGCGTCGCGGAGCGGGTCGGCGGGATCGACCTGGTGGTGATCTCGCCCGACGACCCCGCGGCGATGCTGCGGCACACCGAGGAGTGCCGGACCTGGGGCCTGCCCTTCGCCGCCGACCCGTCCCGGCGGACCGCCGGCATGAACCGTCAGGACGTCCAGTTCCTGCTCGACGGCGCCCGGTATCTGTTCACCAACGAGTACGAGGCCGCGGTTCTCCAGGAGAGCACGGGCTGGAGCGCGCTGCGCATCCTCGAACGGGTCGGCGTGCGGTTCATCACGCTCGGGGCTGCGGGGGTGCTCGTCGAGCGGGCGGGCCAGGAGCCGTTCGTCGTTCCCGCGGTCCCCGACGTGTCGGTCGCCGATCCGACCGGCGCGGGGGACGCGTTGCGGGCCGGGCTGCTCTGCGCGCTCGCCCGCGGCGCCTCGCTGCGGACCGCCGCCCAACTCGGTTGCGCCCTCGCCTCGTTGGCCCTGGAGTCGGTCGGGACACAGGAATACGCACCGACGGTACGGGCCCTCGCCGGCCGCATCCGCGGTTCCTACGGCGAGGAGGCGCTGGCCGCGGCGGCGCCCGTCCTCGCGGGGTCGTCCCTCGCGGGGCCGTCACTGACGGGGTCGTCACTCGCGGGGACGTCATGAGTGCCGGACGCCTGGCGCGCCCCGCGCCCGTACTGATTCCGCTGGTCACCGCGGGGCTGGTGCCGACGCTGCTCGGCCTGCTGCTGCCCGGGCCGGGGCTGCCGGTGCCGGGGTTGCCGCGGCTGGTCGGCGGTGGCGTTCTGGTGCTGCTCGGCGGCTGGATGACCGCGGACTCCGTGGACCGGGTCTATCTGCGTCAGCGCACCCCGCTGGGCGACCGGCCGCCCGAACACCTGGTCCGCGCGGGCTGGTACCGGGTCGTCAGGAACCCGATGGCGGCCGGGATGACGCTGCTCCTGATCGGCCTCGCGCTGTGGTGGTCCGCGTCGTCCGTCCTGTGCTGGGCCGCCGTCGTCCTCACCGTCTCCTGCGTTGCCGTGCTGCGCGTCGAGGAGCCGAGTCTGCTCGACACCTTCGGTGCGCAGTACGCCGCGTACCGGCGCGAGGTGGCCGGGTGGATCCCGTACGCCCCGAGACCGCGGTCCGCGAAAGCTGTGCCGCACGCCACCGATGCCCGGCCGAACAAGGACTAGCCATGTATGTCGATCTGAGCATTCCCATCAGTCGCCGGGCGCCCGGCGTGGAGTTCGAGCAGTGGCTGCACCGGGACGGGATACGCCATCTCACCCGGCGGATCAGGGCGTTGCCCGGCGACAGCCGACGCGAGCGCCGCGTCAACTACTGGCGGTGGCTGACCGGCGGACGCCGCTTGAGGGAAGCGGACGTGCCCGGGGGCTGCTTCCTGTCGAACGAGTTCTACCGGATGTCCGTGCACCAGGGCACCCACGTGGACGCGCCCTTCCACTACGGACCCGAGTGCGAGGGCCGGCCCGCGAAGAAGGTCGTGGAGCTGCCGCTGGAGTGGTTCAGCGGGCCGGGGGTCGTCCTCGACGTGCGCGGATGCGGCGGGAGCGTCGGCGAGGGCGACGTCAAGGAGGCGCTGCGCACGGCCGGTCGCGCGGTGGGCCCCGGCACGGTGGTGCTGTTCCGTACCGACTCGGATCTGCGCCTCGGCACCGCCGCCTACTACACGGAGTCGACCGCGATCTCCCCGCGCGCCGTCGACCATCTGCTGGACCTCGGCGTGAAGGTGCTCGGCACGGACTGCTGGAGCTTCGACGGGCCCGCCCGCCCCATGGTGGAGAAGTTCTTCCGCACCCGCGACCCGCACGCGCTGTGGCCCGCCCATATGCACGGCAGGAAACGCGAGTTCATCCAGATCGAAGGGCTGGCCCGGCTGCGCGAGCTGCCACCGGAACCCTTCACCTTCATGGCCTTCCCGATCGCCCTGGCCGACGCCGGTGCCGCCTGGTGCCGTGCGGTGGCCAGGACGGAGACGGCGTAAGGGATGACCCTGACCCCGCACACCACGCATCTGCTGCCGCTCTCGGCGGCCACTGCGGACGCACTCGCGGACCGCGCCCGGGCCGTCGTGCGGTCACTGTCGGCGCCCGGCGCCACCTCTCCCGACGCCCTGTGCACCACCGCCGCCGCGGCCCGGCACGACACACACCGGCTCGCGGTGACCGGACGGGACGCCGACGAGCTGACGGCGGGCCTGCGGGCGTACCTCGACGGCACCACGGCGCGCGGGGTGTCGGCCGGAGCGGCGCGCGCGGCCGGACCGCGCGTCGCGTTCCTGTTCAGTGGTCAGGGCGCGCAGTTCCTCGGCATGGGGCACGGGCTCTACCGCACGGCGCCGACGTTCCGGTCCGTCGTCGACCGCTGCGCCGAGGCGGCCCGGCCCTTCCTCAGCCACCCCCTGCAGGAACTGCTCGATCCCGCGTCGGGACGCGGCGACGCCGTGCACCGACTGGTGGCCGCCGCGCTCGGCACGTTCAGCGTGAGCCTCGCGCTCACCGCCCTGTGGCGCACCTGGGGCATCGAACCCACCGCCGTGCTCGGGTTCAGCTCGGGCGAGTACACCGCGGCGTGCTGTGCCGGGGTCCTCTCCCCCGAGGCGGCCATGCGGCTGCTCGGCACCGAGGCCTCGCTGGCGGCGCGGGTGACGGACGGCGCGATGGCGATGGTCACCCTCGACGAGGCCGCGGCACGCGAACTGCTCGCGGACGGCACGGAAGCGGTGGACGTCGCCGCGGTCGTCTCGGAGCACGAGGTGTCGCTCTCCGGCGACGTCGAGGCGCTGACCCGGCTGACGGACCGTCTGGCGGCGGACGGCGTACGGGTGAGTTGGCTGCCCGTACCGCAGGGCCTGCACTCCCCGCTCCAGGAGCCGGCGCTCGACGCGTTGGCCGAGGCCGCCACGGCGGTCACCTTCGCGGCGCCGCGGATTCCACTGGTCTCGACGGTGACCGGCACCCTGGTGGAGGCCGCCGCGGTGAGCGATCCGGGGCACTGGCGCCGCCATATGCGCGGCCCGGTCCGCTTCCTTGACGCGATCAGGACCCTGGACGGCCTGGGCTCCGACACGTATGTCGAAGCGGGTCCGGGACGGGCACTCGTCGGTCTCGGTGCCCGCTGCCTGCCGGGCGGTGGACGGCAGTGGCTGGCTTCCCTCGGGCGCAGCACCGACGGCCGCGGCCCGATGCTCGACAGCCTCGGCAGGCTCTACACCGCGGGGGCGCCGGTGCGCTGGTTCGGCGGTGTCCATCCCGAGTGCTCCGGCGGCCGATAGCCGTCGTTACAATGGCTTGAATGGCTCAGGAGAATACGACCCGACCGTCGCCGGGGCGCCCGCGCAGCGCGGAAGTGTCCCGGGAAATCGTCGCGGCCGCGCTGAAATTGCTGCGCGAGCGGGGCCCTCAGGGCGTCACGGTCGAGGCCGTGGCCCTTTATTCGGGCTCCGCGAAGACCACGATCTACCGCAGACACAAGAACCGCTATGAATTGCTGCGGGCGTCCCTCGCGTTCGTCGAAGGCATGCCGGAGCCGCCGTCCGACCTGCCGTCCCGGGAACGGGTTGCCGAGTTGCTGAGGCAATTCAGGTACGGCCTGGAGGAGGTCGTGGGCCTGCGCGCGCTGGCCGCTCTCCTGCACGGCGACGAGGACCCGGAATTCACCCGTGCATTCCGTGAAGGTGTGCTTCAGCCACGGCTCGACATTCTGCTCGGCGCGCTGCAGGCAGGTGTGCGCGACGGCGAGCTGCGCCCGGACGCCGACTACCAGACGGTGGTCACCATGATGGCCGGTTCGTTCATCGCCCGGTCCGCGGTCCAGGGCTCCGTGCCCGCCGACTGGGCCGACAGCGTGCTCGACACGATCTGGCCCGCTCTGCGGGCCTGACGGCGGGCCGTTCAGTCACGGCCGACCCGTTCCGGACGCAGTCCGACCCCGATGAAGTGGGCGGTCCAGCGGCCGAGGAAGGGGAACCTCCGCACGAGGCGTGCGGCGAACGGCCGCTCGACCGTGGAGTGCCGGTCCTTGGGGTAGAGGTCGGCGAGCATGTGGACCTGTGCCAGTTGCATGGCGCGGACGGGGAGCGCGCGCCGGCGCTGGACGCGGGAGAGTTCCTTCCGGGTGGGCCGCCGGCCGGCGCGCAGGACAGGACCCAGCATCCGGGCCGCGGCCACCCCGTCCTGCACCGCGAGGTTGATCCCGACTCCGCCCGCGGGCGACATCGCGTGCGCCGCGTCCCCGATGCACAGCAGCCCCCGGCGGTACCAGGTGCGGAGCCGGTCGACGCGGACGCTCAGCAGCTTCACCTCGTCCCAGTCGTCGATCTCCGCCCGCAGCCGGCCGGCGAACTGCGCGTATATGGCGGTCACATCGGCGTGCAGCCGGCCGAGGCCCTCGCGCCGGACGGTTTCGTACTGGCCCTGCGGGATGACGTACGCGATCTGCCAGTAGTCGCCGCGGTCGATGGTGATCAGCACGAAGCCCGATCCCGTGTGCAGGAAACTCATGGTCTCGTCCGGTTCCCTGCTCAACCGGAACCAGAGCACGTCCATGGGCGCCGCCCCGGAGACCACGGGGAGGCCGACGGCCCGTCGCATGGACGAGTGCCGTCCGTCGGCGGCGATGACGAGGTTCGTCCGGAACTCCAGGGGCCCGTCGGGGGTTTCGGCGCGGACGCCGCGCACCTCGTCGCCCTCGCGGATCACGTCGACGGCCTCCGCCTTCTGGATCAGCCGGAAGCCGGGCAGCTCCGCGGCCTTGCGGGCCAGGAAGTCGAGCACGTCCCACTGGGGCATGAACGCGATGTACGGGAAGCGGCCGCCGAGCTTGGAGAAGTCCGCGAAGTCGGTGGGCCCGGCCGGGGTCTCCACCGTGATGGTGGAGACCTTGCTGTGCGGAATCTGCAGGAACTCGTCGATCAGGCCGAGTTCCTCGAAGATCCGCAGGGTCGAGGGGTGCACGGTGTCCCCGCGGAAGTCCCGCAGGAAGTCGCCGTGCTTCTCCAGGACCACTACGTCCACCCCTTGGCGGGCGAGCAGGAAACCCGTCATCATTCCGGCGGGCCCGCCGCCGACGACGCATGCCTGGATCTGTTCGGTCTTCATTCGTCGGGCTCCTGGGTGTGGGTGGCCGGGGTGGTCGGTCCGGTGCCGTGCTCAGTGCCCCGCCGTCATCGCCATGCGCGCGCCGTCCGGGTCCGATGTGTCGATGTCCCGGCTCCTGATGAGAGGCAGCACGGCGACCGCCCCGATGAACGCGACGATCGCCGCGACGACCAGGATCGAGTTGAGTCCGTCGATGAAGCCGGCCTCGGCGGCGTGCGAGAACACGCCTCGCTGCTTGGGCGGGAGCCTGCCGATCACCTCGCCGACCTGGCCCGACGACACGGCGTGCGACAACTCGTCGGCCCGGCCGGAGAGCGGCGTACCGGACAGCTCCTCGCGTACTCCGTCGCGCACCCGGTCGGCGAAGACGGCGCCGAGGGACGCGATGCCCACGGCGATCCCCAGCGAGCGGCAGGTGTTGCTCAGGCCGGAGGCGATGCCTGCCCGTGACGGTTCGACCGCGCCCATCGCCGCGGCCACCACATTGGGGTTGACCAGGCCGACACCGAGACCGGTGACGAGCTGCCCGGCGAGCAGCGCCGTCCATGCGTCGCCCACGTCGAGGCCGCCCATCAGGAGCAGGCCGACGCCGATGCAGGCGAGGCCCGAGGAGACCAGCCAGCGCGCGGGCACTACGGTGCCGAGCCGCGCGGCGAGTGCGGAGGCGACGAAGATGGACAGGGTGAGCGGCAGCAGGCGCAGGCCCGCCGCGAGCGGTTCGAGGCCGAGCACCGTCTGCAGATAGAGCGTCAGATAGAGCAGCAGCGCGAAGGCGGTGGCGCTCATCGCGAGGACTCCGACGCTGGCGCCCGTGGTGGTGATCCGGGTGAAGACGCTGCCCGGCAGCATCGGGTCGCGCCGGGACCGCTCGACGAGGACGAACAGGCCGAGTCCGGCGGCGGCGACCACGAAGGCGCCCACCACCTGGAAGCTGCCCCAGCCCTCTTCGTTGGCCCGGAGCAGGGCGAACGAGAGCGAGCCGAGGGCGGTGCCGAGGGTGAGGAAGCCCGGCCAGTCGATGCGGCCCGCGGCCGGCGCCCTGGACTCGTCGACCCTGGTCACCGTGGCGATCAGGGCCAGCGCGCCGACCGGCAGGTTGACCAGGAAGATCCACCGCCAGCCAGCGCCCTCGACCAGGAGGCCACCGGCGAGCGGTCCTACGGCGAGGGCGGCCCCGCTGACCGCTCCCCAGACGGCGAGCGCCAGGTGCCGGTCCTTGCTCTCCGGGTAGGCGGCGGCGAGCAGGGCGAGCGAGGTGGCGAGCATGGCGGCGCCACCCACCCCCTGCAGCGCGCGCGCCAGGATGAGCAGCAGCGGATCACCGGCCACGCCGCACAGGAACGAGGCGACGCAGAACAGCACCATCCCCCACGAGAAGAGGGCGCGCCGCCCGAACTTGTCGGCGAGCGAACCCGCCGTGAGCAGGGCGGCCGACAGCGCGACCGCGTAGGCCGCGACCACCCACTGGAGATCGGTGAGCGTCGCGTCGAGGGCGCTCTCGATCTCGGGCAGCGCGATGTTCACGATGGTGACGTCGAGCAGCAGCATGAAACTGCCGACACACACCACGCCCAGTGTCCACCAGCGGCCGCGTGCCATGGTCCCCTCCCCTCAGCCGGGGTCCCCTCGCATCCGTCGGGCTCCCATTTAAATACGATACGAGGAGCGTAGCGTATCTAAGAACGACGCGGCAAGGCGTTCCGGAGGGGACGAAGGCGTGCGGGGAGAACTACGACTCGGCGGGCAGCTCGGCCGGCTGCCCCAGGAAACGCCTGGCGTACAGGACGGTCTGCACCCGGTTCGGGGTGCCGAGTTTGGCGTAGATGCGGCTGAGGTAGTTCCGGACGGTCTTCGGGCTGATGCCCAGGAACTTGGCGATGTGCCCGGTCTCCTGGTCATCCGCGACCAGGTACAGGATCTGCCGCTCGCGCTCCGTCAGCCGGGCGAGCGGAGAGCCGCCCGCGACCGGCCGCTCGGACACGAGCCCGAGGACGTGCGCCGCGGTCTCGGAGGAGAGGGCCACCCCCTCCCGGTGCACCGTGAGCAGGGCGGTGCGGAGCTCACTCGCACCGATGGTGCGCGACAGGTAGGCGTTGGCGCCGGCCTGGAAGGCCTCCCGCATATAGACGGGCTGCTGATTGGAGGTCAGGATGACGATCCGCGTGTGACTGAAGTCCCGGCGAATCGCACGGGTCGCCCCGACGCCCCCCATGCCCGGAACGCCGAGACCCATCAGAACGATGTGCGGGAAGTGCAGCCGCATCTGGCGCAGCGCCGACGGGCCGTCGCAAGCGAGCGAGACCACGGAGAACTCCGCGAATCCCTCCAGGAGCTTGCATAATCCCTCGATGACGATCTTTTCGTTGTCGACCAGCAGAACCTTTATCATCCGAGCAGCCCCCGTGATGTGGATTCCTTCATCGCTGAATTACCCGCCTGCGGAACAGAGTACCGCACACTTCAATCAACTCCATTGGAGCGTGGGGAATTTAGCCACCCGAGACGCGCGCTACAGCGGAATTCTCGATTCCTATTTCACCGGAATTTACCATTCCTATTCCCACGGAGATCTCGGGTTCGCGCGATGTCGAATACAAGTTCGTACGCCGCCGGGCGCTCCGTCGAGGGGCGATCAATTTCCCCTTCCGCACCTCTAGTAACTCATTCCCCATTACTCGGCGCCGTGACCGGGCGCCAACTCCTCGACCCTGCGCGCGAGTGCGAAGTCGAGGGCGGTGAGGGCGCCGCCCGCGCTGTGCGTGTGCACCGCCAGCCGGACGCTGTTGTAACCGAGCGTCAGGTCGGAGTGGTGACCGAGCTCCTCCTGCGTCTGGGCGATGTGGACGACCAGGCCGGTCGCGGCGAAGTGCGTGCCGAGCCGGTAGGAGCGGGTCAGCCTGCCGTCCGCCACGGTCCAGCCGGGCAGCTCGGCGAGGCGGTCCTCGGTCTCCTGCTGCGAAAGCGGTTCGGGGTTCATGCCGATTCACCTTGCCACACGGTGCGTTCGCTTACCGTCTACGTATGACGACCGCCGCGCGCGCCAAGGGGACCACCGGAGACAGGGCCAAGGGGACGGCCGCCGATCACGCGTCGGGCGTGGGGCCGCTGCTGCGCGGCTGGCGTGAGCGGCGCCGGGTGAGCCAGCTGGACCTGGCGCTGCGCGCCGACTCCTCCGCCCGGCACATCAGCTTCGTCGAGACGGGCCGGTCACGGCCGAGCGAGGAGTTCCTGCTGCGTCTTGCCGACCATCTGGACGTGCCGATGCGGGAGCGCAACTCCCTTCTGCTGGCCGCCGGTTACGCTCCCCGCTACCGGGAGACCTCGCTGGACGATCCGTCCATGGGCACCCTGCGCGAGGGTCTCGACCAGCTCCTTGCCGGGTACGAGCCCTATCCGGCGCTGGTGGTCGACGCGACGTACGGCGTCATCGCGGCGAACCGCGGCATCGCGATGATGCTCGACGGGCTCCCCGAGCATCTCCTGGCCCCGCCCCTGAACGCGATGCGCCTCACGCTCCACCCGGAGGGCCTCGCCCCCCGGATCCGCAACCTGCGCGAGTGGCGGGGCCACCTGCTGCACCAGATGGAGCGGCAGATCGCGCTGCGGCGCTCCGCCGCGCTGCGGGAGGTGTACGAGGAGGTGGCGGCGTACCCGGTGGCGGATCCCGGCGTGGACGCCTTCGAGGCGGGGACGGACGTGCCCTACTTCGCGCTGCCGCTGCGGATCGAGCACGACGGGCACGTGCTGTCGTTCATCTCGTCGATCTCGACCTTCAACACCCCGATGGACGTGACGGTGGCCGAGCTGGCCATCGAGACGCTGCTCCCGGCCGACCCGGCGACGGCCAAGTATCTGCGGACCCACCTGCCCTAGCGGTGGTCCCGCCGGGCCCGCAACCCGTACGGCGGCGGCCGGCGGGTGCCCCGCGCCTGTCGCGCCTAGGTTCGGTGGGAGGCAGACCTAGGGAGCTCCACGGTGACAGAGACGACCGAGCCCGCCGCCGCCCTGCTGCGGGCGGGGAAGTTCTTCCGGCGCGGCACCCCCGCCCCCGACCTGCACAGCGTGCGGCTGACCGGCGGCCGGGACGCGGACGCCTTCTACCGGGACCGGTGGAGCCACGACAAGGTCGTGAACTCGACGCACGGCGTGAACTGCACCGGCTCCTGTCGCTGGAAGGTGTACGTCAAGGACGGCATCATCACGTGGGAGACGCAGGCGACGGACTACCCGAGCGTCGGCCCCGACCGCCCCGAGTACGAGCCGCGCGGCTGCCCGCGAGGCGCCGCGTTCTCCTGGTACACGTACTCCCCCACGCGCGTCCGCTACCCGTATCTGCGCGGCGTCCTCCTCGACATGTACCGGGAGGCGAAGGCGCGGCTCAGGGACCCGGTGCTCGCCTGGGCGGACATCCAGGGCGACCCGGAGCGCCGCAGGACCTACCAACAGGCGCGCGGCAAGGGCGGGTTGGTGCGGGCGAGCTGGGACGAGGCCGTCGAGATCATCGCGGCCGCGCACGTCCACACCATCAAGACGTACGGGCCCGACCGGGTCGCCGGCTTCTCCCCCATCCCCGCGATGTCGATGGTCTCGCACGCGGCCGGGGCCCGCTTCATGAGCCTCATCGGCGCGCCGATGCTCTCCTTCTACGACTGGTACGCGGACCTGCCGGTCGCGTCCCCGCAGGTCTTCGGCGACCAGACGGACGTGCCGGAGTCGGGTGACTGGTGGGACGCCGCGTATCTGATGATGTGGGGCTCGAACGTCCCGGTGACGCGGACGCCGGACGCGCACTGGATGGCCGAGGCCCGCTACCGCGGCCAGAAGGTGGTGGTCGTGGCGCCCGACTACGCCGACAACGCCAAGTTCGCCGACGAGTGGCTGCACCCGCATCCGGGCACCGACGGGGCGCTGGCCATCGCCATGGGCCACGTGATCCTGAAGGAGTTCTTCGTCGACCGGCCGACGGAGTTCTTCACCGACTACGTCCGCCGGTTCACCGATCTGCCCTTCCTGGTGACCCTCACCGAGCGGGACGGCGCGTATGTCCCCGCGAAGTTCCTGCGCGCCGCCGACCTGGGCGAGGAGGGCGAGGGCGGCGACTGGAAGACGGCCGTGCTCGACGCGAACACGGGCCGGCCGGCCGTGCCGAACGGCTCCCTGGGCTTCCGCTGGACCGAATCCGGCAAGGGCAGATGGAACCTCGAACTCGGCGACATCGAGCCGCAGTTGTCCCTGCACGGCTCGGACGTGGCGAGCGGCGTCGAGGTGCTGCTGCCGCGCTTCGACACCGAGGGCGGCGTCCACGGCCAGGGCCGCGGCGAGGTCGTGCGGCGCGGCGTGCCCGCCACCCGGCTCGGCGGCCAGGACGGGCCGCTGGTGACCACGGTCTTCGACCTGCTGCTCGCGCAGTACGGGGTGGGGCGCGAGGGTCTGCCGGGCGTCTGGCCCGCCTCGTACGAGGACGCGGACACCCCCGGCACGCCCGCCTGGCAGGAGGCGCACACCTCCGTCCCGGCCGCCAAGTGCGTGAAGATCGCACGGGAGTTCGCGGCGACGGCGGAGAAGTCCCGCGGCCGCTGCATGATCCTGATGGGCGCCGGCACCAACCACTGGTTCCACTCGGAGACGATCTACCGCTCCTTCCTTGCGCTGCTGCAGCTCACCGGCTGCCAGGGCCGCAACGGCGGCGGCTGGGCGCACTACGTGGGGCAGGAGAAGTGCCGCCCGGTGACCGGCTGGGCGACGCTGGCGGGCGCGGGCGACTGGAGCAGGCCGCCGCGGCAGATGATCGGCGCCGCGTACTGGTTCCTCAACACCGACCAGTGGCGCTACGACCGGTTCGCCGCGGACGTCCTCGCCTCGCCGCTGGGTGAGGGCCGGTTCGCCGGGATGACGGGCGCCGACTGTCTCGCGCTGTCCGCGAGGACCGGCTGGATGCCGTCGTACCCGACGTTCGACCGCAACTCCCTGGACCTCGGCGAGCGGGCGGGCGACCCGGTGGCGGGCGCCGTCGACGAACTCAAGGCGGGCACCCTCAAGTTCGCCTGCGAGGACCCCGACGCCCCGGAGAACTGGCCGCGCGTCCTCACCCTGTGGCGTGCCAACCTGCTCGGCTCGTCCGCGAAGGGCGCCGAGTACTTCACCAAGCACCTGCTCGGCACGCACTCCTCGCTGCGCGCCGAAGAGGCCGGCCCGGACGAGCGGCCCTCCACGGTGACGTGGCGCGACGAGGCCCCCGAGGGCAAGCTCGACCTGCTCGTCTCCCTGGACTTCCGCCAGACCTCCTCGACGCTCCTCTCCGACGTGGTGCTGCCCGCGGCCACCTGGTACGAGAAGCACGACCTGTCGACCACGGACATGCACCCCTACGTGCACTCCTTCACGCCGGCCGTCGACCCGCCCTGGCAGGCCCGCACCGACTTCGACACCTTCCACGCCATCGCCGACCGCCTCAGCGAGCTGTCGGTGGACCACCTCGGCGTACGCAAGGACCTCGTCGCCACCGCGCTCCAGCACGACACGCCCGGCGAGACCGCGCAGCCCGGCGGGGTCGTCCTGGACTGGCGCAAGGGTGAGTGCGAGGCCGTCCCGGGCAGGACGATGCCGAACCTCACCGTGGTGGAGCGCGACTACACCGCGATCGGCGCGAAGTTCGCCGCGCTCGGCCCGCTGGTGGAGAAGCTCGGGCTGCCGGTGAAGGGGATCGCGTTCCACCCCGACCAGGAAGTCGACGAGCTGCGTGAGCGCAACGGCGTCGTGCGCGGCGGTCCCGCCGACGGCCGGCCCGCCCTGGACACGGCGGTGAAGGCCGCCAACACCATCCTCGCCCTGTCCGGCACGACCAACGGCCGCCTCGCCACCCAGGGCTTCCACACCCTGGAGGCGCGCACCGGCCAGGAGATGGCGCACCTCGCCGCCGAGCACGAGGGCAAGCGCGTCACGTACGCCGACACGCAGGCCGCACCGGTCCCGGTGATCACCTCGCCGGAGTGGTCGGGCAGCGAGTCCGGCGGGCGCCGGTACACGGCGTTCACGCTCAACACCGAGCACCTCAAGCCCTGGCACACGCTCACCGGGCGCCAGCACTTCTTCATCGACCACGACTGGATGCACGAGCTGGGCGAGGCGATGCCCGTCTACCGGCCGCCGCTCGACATGAACCGGCTCTTCGGCGAGCCACGGCTCGGCCCGGACGGCGAGACGGAGGTGACGGTCCGTTACCTCACGCCGCACAACAAGTGGTCGATCCACTCCGAGTACCAGGACAACCTCTTCATGCTGTCGCTCTCGCGCGGCGGCCAGTGCATCTGGATGGCGCCGCAGGACGCGGACGCGATCGGGGTGCGGGACAACGACTGGATCGAGGCCGTCAACCGCAACGGCGTGGTGGTGGCCCGCGCCATCGTCTCGCACCGCATGCCGGCCGGCACCGTCTTCATGCACCACGCGCAGGAGCGCACCGTGAACGTCCCCAAGGCGGAGACCACCGGCAAGCGGGGCGGCATCCACAACTCGCTGACCCGGCTGATCCTCAAGCCGTCCCATCTCATCGGCGGATACGCGCAGTTGTCCTGGGCGTTCAACTACCTCGGCCCGACGGGCAACCAGCGCGACGAGGTGACGGTCATCCGCCGCCGCAGCCAGGAGGTGCAGTACTGATGCCCCGAGGCCAAGCCGACGGCGGACGACGCGTCATGGCCCAGATCGCGATGGTCATGAACCTCGACAAGTGCATCGGGTGCCACACCTGCTCGGTCACCTGCAAACAGGCGTGGACCAACCGCGACGGCATGGAATACGTCTGGTTCAACAACGTCGAGACCCGCCCGGGCCAGGGCTATCCGCGCCGCTACGAGGACCAGGAGAAGTGGCGCGGCGGCTGGGAGCTGAACAAGAAGGGCGCCCTGAAGCTCAAGAACGGCGGCCGCGTCAAGTCGCTCCTTGAGATCTTCTCCAACCCCAAGCTCCCGGAGATCAAGGACTACTACGAGCCCTGGACGTACGAGTACAGGAACCTCACCGACGCCCCGCTGGGCGACGACTACCCGGTGGCCGAGCCGCGCTCGCTGATCTCCGGCAAGCCCATGAAGATCGAGTGGTCCTCCAACTGGGACGACAACCTCGGCGGCGCCACGGAGCACGGCCACCTCGACCCCATGGTCGCCAAGACCCGCGAACAGGCCGCGGAGAAGGTGAAGTTCGCCTTCGAGCAGACCTTCATGTTCTATCTGCCGCGCATCTGCGAGCACTGCCTGAACCCGTCGTGCGTGGCGTCCTGCCCGTCCGGCGCGATGTACAAGCGCTCCGAGGACGGCATCGTCCTCGTCGACCAGGACCACTGCCGGGGCTGGCGCAAGTGCGTGACCGGCTGCCCGTACAAGAAGGTCTACTTCAACCACCGCACCGGCAAGGCCGAGAAGTGCACCATGTGCTACCCGCGCGTCGAGGTGGGCCTGCCGACGGTCTGCTCGGAGACGTGCGTGGGCCGGCTGCGCTACCTCGGCGTGATCCTGTACGACCCCGACCGGGTGACGGCGGCCGCCTCCGAGCCCGACGAACACCGGCTGTACGAGGCGCAGTTGGGTGTCTTCCTGGACCCGGACGACCCCGAGGTGCGGCGCGACGCGGAGCGGTCCGGGATCTCCCACGACTGGATCGAGGCGGCCCGCCGCTCCCCCGTGCACGCGCTGATCAGCAAGTACAAGGTGGCGCTCCCGCTGCACCCGGAGTACCGCACCATGCCGATGGTCTGGTACATCCCGCCGCTCTCCCCCGTCGTCGACGCGCTCACCGAGACCGGCCACGACGGCGAGGACCTGGGCAATCTGTTCGGCGCCATCGACACGCTGCGCATCCCCCTGGAGTACCTCGCGGAGATCTTCACGGCGGGCGACGTCGGCCCCGTGCGCTCCTCCCTGGAGAAGCTCGCCGCGATGCGGGCACACATGCGGGCCATCAACCTCGGCGACCGGCCGGACGACGCGACCGCGCGGTCCGTGGGGATGACGGGCACCGAGATCGAGGAGATGTACCGGCTGCTCGCCATCGCCAAGTACGAGGACCGGTACGTCATTCCGACGGCGGCCGTCGCCGACGCGCAGCGCCTGGAGGAGTCGGCGCTGCCGGACTCCTGCAGCCTCGACTACGAGGGCGGTCCCGGCATGGGCGACGACGGGCCCTTCGGGCAGGACTCCGGCCGCCGCCAGCTGCCGCTGGTCACCATCGAGAACTTCCACACGCTGCGCGCCCGGCAGACCGCCGACGAACAGCCCAGCGCGGCCGAGAAGGCCCACGCGGCCAAGGAGGACGACGAGTGACCCGGCACGCCCTGCTCTACCAGGCCGCCGCGCTCTGCCTGGCCTACCCCGACGAGGAGTTCCGCGAGCGGCTCCCGCTCCTTACGGCGGCCGCGCCCACGGAACTCGGCGGCTTCCTGGAGTATGCCCGCACCACCGGGCCCCGCGAGCTCGCCGCCCACTACGTCCAGGTCTTCGACTTCAAGAACCGGCACAGCCTGTATCTGAGCTGGTGGCGGGAGGGCGACACCCGGCGGCGCGGCATGGCCCTGGTCCGCTTCAAGGAGGTCTACCGCGAGCACGGCCTGGAGTTCACCGACGAGGAGCTGCCGGACTTCCTGCCCGCGGTCCTCGAGTTCTCCGCGCACGCCGGGCCGGTGCTCCTGACGGAACACCGCGGCGGCCTCGAACTGCTGCGGATCGCGCTCGCCGACTTCGGCACGCCGTACGCGGCGGTCCTGGAGGCGGTGTGCGCGACCCTGCCGGGCCCCACGCCCAAGGACCGCGCCGAGGCCCAGGCCCTGGCCCGCTCCGGGCCGCCGCGCGAGGACGTCGGCCTGCAACCCTTCGCACTCATCGGGGAGCGCCCCTCATGAAAACGCTGCTGTGGGGCGTACTCCCCTACGTCGCCTTCGTCCTGCTCATCGCCGGCACCGTCTGGCGCTACCGCTACGACAAGTTCGGATGGACGACCCGCTCCTCCCAGGTGTACGAGTCGAAGCTCCTGAACATCGCGTCGCCGATGTTCCACTACGGCATCCTCTTCGTGCTCGTCGGCCACCTGGTGGGGCTGTTCCTGCCGCAGTCGTGGACGGACAAGGTGGGCCTGACCGAGCACACGTACCACCTGTTCTCGCTGTACGGCGGCACCGCGGCCGGCATCCTCCTGGTCCTCGGCATCCTGCTGCTGCTCTACCGGCGGCGGACCAACACGCCGGTGTTCCGCGCGACGACGGCCAACGACAAGCTGATGTACCTGGTGCTGTTCGCGGCGATCGTGCTCGGCATGGTCGCCAAGCTGACGCACGCGTCGGGCGACGGCTACAACTACCGGGTGTCCATTGCCCCGTGGGCGCGCAGCCTGTTCACGCTGCAGCCGGACATCGACCGGATGGCGGGGGTGCCGGTGCTGTACGAGATCCACGCGGTGGTCGGGATGGCCCTCATCGCGCTGGTGCCGTTCACCCGGCTCATCCACATGTTCAGCGCACCGGTGCAGTATCTGTTCCGGCCGTACGTGGTCTACCGCACGAAGGATCCCAAGCGGGTCGGGGCGCGGCCGGACCGGCGGGGCTGGGAGCGGACGGGTTCCTGACCCCACCCGCTCCCCATCCGCTGCCCTGCCGGTTACGGGGTGGCGCCCTTGTCCCGGTCGTCCCCGCCCCGATCGTCCTCGTCCACGATCTCGGCGTCGACCACGCTCTCCTCGGCGGTGGACTCCGTGGCCTCAGTGCCCTCCGTGGCCTGCTGCTCCTGGGCGCTCCCGCCCGCGTCCGCGTACATCGCCCGACCCATCTTCTGGCTGACGGCGGCCAGCTTCTCCGCGCCGGCGCGCAGGGCCGTCGTGTCGTCGGCGCGGTTCTTGAGGAGCTCCTTCAACTCCGTGGCGGCCGCCTCCACTTCGGACTTCGTGGCGGCGGGCACCTTGTCGCCGTTGTCCCGCAGGAAGCGTTCCGTCTGGTAGACGAGCTGCTCCGCCTGGTTGCGGGTCTCCGCCGCCTCGCGCCGCTTGCGGTCCTCCTCCGCGTGCTCCTCGGCCTCGCGCACCATGCGGTTGATGTCGTCCTTGGGCAGCGCGGAGCCACCGGTCACGGTCATGCGCTGCTCGCGCCCGGTGGCCTCGTCCTTCGCCGAGACGTGCATGATGCCGTTGGCGTCGATGTCGAAGGTGACCTCGATCTTGGGGACGCCGCGCGGGGCGGGCGGCAGCCCGGTCAGGTCGAAGACGCCGAGCTTCTTGTTGTACGCGGCGATCTCCCGCTCGCCCTGGAAAACCTGGATGCCGACCGAGGGCTGGTTGTCCTCGGCGGTGGAGAAGGTCTCCGAACGCCGCGTGGGAATCGTGGTGTTGCGCTCGATGAGCTTGGTCATGATGCCGCCCTTGGTCTCGATGCCGAGGGACAGCGGCGTCACGTCGAGCAGCAGCACGTCCTTGACGTCGCCGCGGATCACCCCGGCCTGCAGCGCGGCGCCGAGCGCCACCACCTCGTCGGGGTTGACGCCCTTGTGCGGGTCCTTGCCGGTGAGCTCCCTGACCAGCTCCGTCACCGCGGGCATCCGCGTGGAGCCGCCCACCAGGATCACGTGGTCCACGGCGGAGAGTTCGACGCCGGCGTCCTGCACCGCCTGGTGGAAGGGCTCCTTGCACCGGTCGAGCAGGTCGGCGGTCAACTCCTGGAACTGGGCGCGGGTCAGCTTCTCCGCCAGGTGCAGCGGTCCCTCGGCCGAGGCGGTGATGTAGGGCAGGTTGATGTCGGTCTCGCTCGACGAGGACAGCTCGATCTTCGCCTTCTCGGCGCTCTCCCGCAGGCGTTGCAGCGCCATCTTGTCCTGGCCGAGGTCCACGCCGTGGCCGTTCTTGAACCGGCGGACCAGGTACTCGACGATCCGCTGGTCCCAGTCGTCGCCGCCGAGCCGGGTGTCGCCGTTGGTGGCCTTCACCTCGATGACGCCCTCGCCCATCTCCAGGAGCGAGACGTCGAAGGTGCCGCCGCCGAGGTCGAAGACGAGCACGGTCTCGTCGTCGCCCTTGTCGAGGCCGTACGCGAGGGCCGCCGCCGTCGGTTCGTTGATGATCCGCAGGACGTTGAGCCCCGCGATCTCGCCGGCCTCCTTGGTGGCCTGGCGCTGGGTGTCGTCGAAGTACGCGGGCACGGTGACCACCGCGTCCCTGACGTCCTCGCCCAGATAGGACTCGGCGTCGCGCTTCAGCTTCTGCAGGACGCGCGCGGACAGCTCCTGCGCGGTGAAGCGGGTGCCGTCCACGGAGCCTTCCTCCGGGAACCGCCAACCGCCGTCGCCCATATGGCGTTTGACGGAGCGCGCGGTGCGCTCCACGTTGGTGACCGCCTGCCGCTTGGCGACCTCGCCCACCAGAACGTCGCCGTTCTTGGCGAACGCGACGACCGAGGGCGTGGTGCGGGCCCCCTCCGCGTTGGCGACGACGGTGGGCTCACCACCCTCCAGCACGGCCACCACTGAGTTCGTCGTACCGAGATCGATCCCGACCGCACGTGCCATGGTCCAGTCCCTTCCGCCGCGGGCTCACGTCCCCGTCTCCAGGTCTACTCCGTTCTCCATCACAAAACTTGAGCGGGCTGTTGTCAATGCCGCGCGTGACAATGCCGCCACCCCGGAGCGGGGCGGCGGCATCGTCAACGGGCGCCGGGTCAGGCCAGCTTGGCCGAGAGCGTGATGGTCGTGGCCGACAGGGCCTGGCTCACCGGGCAGCCCGCCTTGGCGGTCTCGGCGGCCTCGACGAAGCCGGCCTCGTCGAGCCCGGGCACGACGCCCTCGACGGTGAGGTGGATGCCGGTGATGCCGGTGCCCGGCTGCAGGGTCACGTCGGCGGAGGTGGTGAGCCGGGTGGGCGGGTTGCCGGCGCCGGTCAGGGTGTGCGACAGCGCCATGGCGAAGCAGCTGGAGTGCGCGGCGGCGATCAGCTCCTCCGGACTGGTCTTGCCGTTCGCCTCTTCGGCGCGCGACGGCCAGGACACCGCCTGCTCGCCGATGCCGGAGGAGTCGAAGGTGACGGTGCCCGAGCCCTCCGTCAGAGAGCCTTCCCAGACCGTGTGCGCGGAGCGCGTGGTTGCCACGATGCAGTTCCCTTCAGTGCGGTTCATGAGGTTCGGCGCGGTTCCGCGAGCGGAACTTCCGTTGCCGCCATCCGATCACACTCCGCGTGAAAACGGCGTACCTGGGCGCGAGGGTGGTCGCTTACATGGCTGGTACGTGGCCGGTACGTGGCTGCTGCGTGGCCGGCGCCGCGTCCCGCGTCCGTCAGCGCTTGCGGGCGACCGCCCCGTACATCGCGATGGCCCGGTCGTCGATGCCTTCCTGCGTCGGGCCGGGCCGCCACTTGTGCACCTGGGTGACGCCCGGGTCGAGCAGATCCATCCCGTCGAAGAAGGACGTGGCGGTCGGCAGGTCGCGCAGCACCATGGGCATGCCCTGCTGCGCGTACTCCTCGGCGACGCGTCCGACCTCCTCGGGGGCGAAGTCGGCGGTGCCGATGGTCAGCGCGAGGAAACTGCCGGACGGCAGCGGGTCGAGCAGCCGCCGTACCAGGCGCTGGTCGTCCGGGGGCAGGATGAAGTGCAGGATCCCGATGATCATCAGTCCCACGGGTTCGCCGAGGTCGATGAGGGCGCGGAACTCGGGGCTGTCCAGGATGGCGTCCGGGTCGTGCATGTCGGCGTCGACGTAGGCGGTCGCGCCCTCCGGGGAGCTCTGCAGCAGGGCGCGGGCGTGGGCCAGCACGATGGGGTCGTTGTCGACGTAGACGACGCGGGACTCCGGCGCGACGTCCTGGGCGACCTCGTGCAGGTTGGGGGCGGTGGGCAGGCCGGTGCCGATGTCGAGGAACTGGCGGACGCCCTGCTCCTGGGCGAGGTAGCGCCCTGCGCGGTGCATGAACCGCCGGTTCTCCCGCATGTGCACGGGCAGCGCGGGCCAGTGCCGGCACATGACGTCCCCCGCCTCGACGTCGACCAGGTAGTGGTCCTTGCCGCCCAGGATGTAGTCGTACACCCGCGCCGAGTGGGCCGTCGAGGTATCGATCCGATCGCCTGCACCGTGCATGGGCAACTCCGCTCTTCACCGCTGGACTTGAGCCGTCACCGAACAGTCACTGAACCACTCGGCCGCCTTTGGACTACTCGACAGCCATTGAACTGCAGACGGTACGCCGGGGATTCACCGGGGCCGCACCTGCCTTGTTAGGGTGCGCCGATGTCCTCGATCTCATCGATGCCGGTTGTGAAGAAGTTCCAGGTCACCTTCGACTGCGCGGAACCCGAACGCGTCGCCCGCTTCTGGTGCGAGGCGCTGGGCTACGAGCTTGCGCCGCCTCCCGAAGACCGCGGCGCGTGGGCCGCATGTGCGGATCCCACGGGGGTGGGCCCGCGGCTGTACTTCCAACGCGTCCCCGAGGGGAAGACCGTCAAGAACCGTGTGCATCTCGACGTACGGGCCGGCACCGGCCTGGTGGGCGAGGAACGTCTGTCGACGCTCGAAGCGGAGTGCGCACGCCTGGTCGCACTCGGCGCGACCCGCGTGCGGTTGCTGCCGGCCGACGACGAGAACGAGTCGTGCCTCGTGATGCAGGACGTCGAGGGCAACGAGTTCTGCCTCGACTGAGCGCAGGCCCGTCCACCGTTTTGCCGACAGACGTGCGCCCGAAGCCGATCCGCGGGTAGGGGTAAGCCCCTGGGCCTGCTCTTGGCGGACGAGACGGAGCGCGAATGTCGGTCGACCTCATCGGTTTCCTCGGCGTGGTGCTGGTGGCGTATCTGGTGCCCGGCCCGGACTTCCTGGTGGTGGTCCGGTCGGCGGTCGAGCATCCGGCCAGGGGACGAGCGGCCGCGTTGGGCGCACAGGCCGGGCTGTGTGTGCACATGATCGCCGCCGCCGTCGGCCTTTCGGTGCTCGCCACCCGCTCGCCGGCGGTGTACGACACGGTCAAACTTCTGGGCGCGGCCTACCTGGTCTACCTGGGCGTACGTGCGGTGCGTGCCGCCCGCCGAGCCGCTCGGGAGCGCGCTGCTGGAGGGACGACGCACGGGGGCCGCCGCCGCCCGGATGCCCTCCCTCAACCACCGCAGCAGGCAACACAGTTCGAGGGTGGCGGCGCGCGGTGGCGTTCCGGCTTCACCCAGGGGTTCTTCACCAATGTGCTCAACCCCAAGGCCGCGCTGTTCTTCCTCAGCATCCTGCCGCAGTTCGTCGACGGCGACGGCTCGATGCCGCGGCAGATCTTCCTGCTCGGCGCCCTGGACGTCCTGATCGGGATCGTCTACTGGTTCGCCCTGGTGGCCGTCGCCGCCCGCCTGCGCGCCCTGCTGGCCCACCCGAAGATCCGGCACCGCTGGGAGCTGACCACCGGCTGGCTGTTCATCGCGATCGGCATCGGCGTCGCGACGGTCGCCTGACGGGGCCGATTGCAATCTGCTCAACTCCGTTGCTCCGGTGCGAGCTTGGACAGCGGGGCGGTCACAGGAACGATGAGTAGTCGCGCCAGGATGAAATCGGGCCGCCGCACACCCCGGCCGTGTTCGAGCGGGGCCCGCAGGTGCGGATCCGCGGATCCGAACACGTGGTGTATGCCGGTGGGCCCGAGGGGCCGCTGAGGTGCGGGAACGGCCCCGTGGCCGGGGTCCTATGGCCGGAATGGCAACTGGGCAACGGGCGTTCGCGGTGACACTTTGAGGCCCCCTCGCGCACGGCGCGAGGAGACCGTCTCAGGGGGTTTGGCCATGCGCATCAACTACTCGGACCGCGGTCCCTCTCCACTCGAACCGGAGAAACCCTCAGCCGCGGGGGACCGGGACTCGACCTTCGGCTGGTGGGGTGCCTTCAGCATCCAGAAGTTCGTGAACCAGGCGACGCTCTACCACACGCACGAGGACGCCACCGGCTGGCTGGCGTACCTCCAGCAGTTCTACGACCGCAACTTCTGGTTCGCCGACGGCGGCGCCCAGGTGTGGGCGTACGAGGAGACGTACGACAACTGGCAGGACCGGTACGGGATGGACGCGGTCGTCGCCGTGTACCACTCGGGCCACGGCGGCATGGACGGCAACGGCGTGTTCTTCGCGCCGCTCGGCGCCGCCTGGGACGGCCGCAGCGACGCGGTCTCCAACCGGATGGCGCTCGGCAACGAGAAGGTGAACTACGTCTTCTTCTCGACCTGCGACTCGCTCAAGGTCACCGGCGGCCACTCCCCGATCCGCACCTGGGGCGGCCCCAACATCGGCTTCCGGATGCTCTTCGGGTTCGAGACGACCAGCATCGACAGCGGCGACTACGGCAAGAAGTTCTGGGAGAAGTGGCGGGCCGGGCAGACGTACTGCGACGCCTGGCTGAACGCCAGCTGGGACATCTACCACGGCCAGGCGCCGTCGGTGTGCGCGGTCGGCGCCACCCAGGCCGAGGCCACCAACCGCCTCAACACCGAGCGGAACTTCTACCGCGAGCACGTGCCGGACAGCTGGTACGCGTGGCGCTGGTACTACGCGCGCGCCAGCATCAGGGACACGCTCACCCAGCTCCCCGGACAGCGGCAGATCGTCCAGCTGGCGCCCGCGGAGCCGGGCGCCGAGCTGAGCCGGCTCGGGCAGCTCGCCGACTTCCCTTCGGCCTCGCTGCAGGAGATCCAGACCGAGCGGATGGGCGTGCTCAGCGCGACCTCCGGCGACCGCGTCATCTCCACCTCGCCGCAGGGCAACCACTGGATCAGGCTCGCCGAGCCCAACCACCACAACACCCGGCAACTGCCCACCGAGCGCGCGATCGAGGCGGCGCGGACCTTCGCCGAGCGGTACGCCGAGGGCGCCGAGCTGGTCGTCGACGGCGTGCACGACCTGATGCAGAACTCCGGGACGAAGGACGGCTCGGAGGTCGGGCGACCGGTCTCGCTGCAGACCCATGTGACGTTCCGGCAGGTCTTCGACGGCGTCCCCGTCATCACCCCGGGCCTCGGCCTGATCCGCGTCGGCCTCGACAACGACGGCACGCCCGTGCAGGCGCAGATCGCCACCCGCCGGGCCACCGGCGCCACCCGCGAGCCGAGCAGCGAGATCTCCCCGCCGCAGCCCAAGGGCGGCACGGCCTCGGCGGCCCCGCTGGAGCGCGACCCGCGGGGGGCCCTGGAAGCGGCGCAGCGCAGGCTGCTCGCCCACCTCGCGGCGGTCACCGCCGGTGAGGAGGGCGCGCGCGGCGCGGCGGCGGAGCAGTCGCTCGAGATCACGGACGTGCCCGGCACGTTCGACGTCGGTTACGAGGTGGAGGGCGACGAGGCGTACCCCGCGGCCCGCAAGCTGATCGAGATCGGCGCGCGGGACAGCATGTTCAAGACCCGTCGCTGGGTCGTCGCACCGCTCGCCCGGTAGGCCCGGACAGCGGTAGACCCGGACGGCGGTGAAGAGGACCGGTTCAGTCGTTCGGCACGGTGGCGGCCCGCTGCTTGCGGGCCGCCATCCACGCGTACACGAGCACGCCCACGAAGAGGAACAGCACGCCCTGGTAGACGGCCGCGTAGCCGGAGCCCGCGACCAGCCACATGGAGAACGCGAACGCCACGCCCGCGAGCACCCCGTCCCGCACCAGGCGCCCGCGCACGACGCGCTCGCGCTGCCCGGAGACCAGGAAGTAGATCTGCGCGGCGGTGGCGAGGAGGTAGGGGACGGTCGCCGTGAACGTGGTGATGAGGACCAGCGACTCGAAGACCCCGCCGGAGCCCGCCGTGTAGTTGTAGACGGTGAGCAGCGAGGCGAGGACGACGGTGACGAGGACGCCGACGGTCGGCACCCCGCGCTTCTTCTTCCCGAACGCGCTCGGGAACAGCCCGTCCTGGGCGGCGGCGTACGGCGTCTGCGCGGAGAGCAGCGTCCAGCCGTTGAGGGCGCCGACCATCGAGACGAGCGCGGCGACGGCGACCGCGGTGCCACCCCAGGAGCCGCCGAACATCGCGTCGACGGCGTCGGAGAAGGGCGCGGTGGAGCCCACCAGCTTGTCGTGCGCGACCGTCCCGAAGACGGCGAGCGTGCCCAGGAGGTAGACGAGGGCGGCGCCCAGGGTGCCGAGGATGGTGGCGCGTCCGACGTTGCGCCGCGGGTCGCGCACCTCACCGGCGCTGACGGCCGCCGACTCGACGCCGAGGTAGGAGAAGAGCAGGATCGCGGCGGCGGCCGAGACCGCGCCCGTCGGGCTGTCGTCGCTCGCCTGGAAGGGGCCGAGGTTGGCGCTGTCGAAGGAGAAGAGCCCGCCGACGGCGACGAGCAGCAGCGGCAGGAACTTCAGTACGGTGGCGACGAGCTGGACGGCGCCGACGTACCGGGTGCCCGCGAAGTTGGCGAGGGCGGGCAGGAGTTGCAGGACCAGGGCGGCCAGGCAGGACGTCCACTTGTGGTCGCCGACGGGCAGCAGGACGTCGAGGTAGCCGACGGCGGCGACGGCCAGGGCCGCGTTCGAGACCCAGGTGGTGATCCAGTACGACCAGGCGGCGAGGAACCCGGCGAAGTCGCCGAAGGCGGCGCGGGCGTAGACGTAGGGACCGCCGGTGCGCGGGTCGCGTTCGGCGAGCCGGCCGAAGACGAGCGCGAGGGCGATGGCCCCGGCGGTCAGGACGCCGAAGGCGACGAGGCTGATGGTGCCGAACGGGGCGACGGACGCCGGCAGCAGGAAGATGCCGCCGCCGATGATGTTCCCCATCACCAGACAGGTGGCGATCGGCAGCCCAAAGCGCCGGGCGTGCTTGCTGGGTGGCGCGGATGTCCCGGATTCCCCGGATGCCCCGGATTCCTGCTGGTCGGGGGCCGGAGCCGACGGTGCAACGGTTCCGGTGTCGTGCATGGGGTGGTGCGCCTCTCGTCGTGCCCGGCGCCCGGGATCGCCGGGCGCAAGACATGGTCGGGCACGCCGGGCGCTGCTTCAAATCAGCGCGTATTGTCCTGCGCCGCACGGTCGGGGGCCGCAAAAGCTGTGTCGGCGGGCGGCTCGAACAGGGAATCGTTCGCCGGTACGGCCACGGGGATCTGCGGTCCCAGGTCCTCCCCCAGCCAGCGCCGCAGCACCCGGTGGACCTGTTCGGCGCCGACCGGTTCGGTGCCGTCCGGCGCCGGGTCGCCGAGCACGAGCGGCGACAGCAGGAAGGGGCGGGCCTGCGCGCCGCCGAGGCCGCCGTGCGAGCCGATCTGCTCCTCGAAGGCGAGGACCTCGCCCTCCTCCGGGTCGTACCAGGAGTTGACCATGATGTCGGCGACGTGCGGGAAGCCGTCGGTGCGGCGCACGGTGTCCGCGGCGCCGGGCCCGAAGTCGGCGAGCGGCCCGAGGTCGGCGGGGTCCTCGTCCAGGTGGACCTCGGCACCGCGCGCCCCGAGCACGAGAGGTCCGCGCTCCGCGCTGCGGACGAGCAGGAAGCCGATGCCCGGATGGTTGGCGAGGGTGGCGAGCAGCGCCGGGTGGCGCAGGTCGATCTCCTCGCGGGTCAGGCGGTGCGGCACGTCGGGGAAGGACACGAGCCCGAGGTTGCCGGAGGCCAGCACGACCGGTTCGGCGCCGCGGGCCGGGCGGTGCTGGTCGGCGGCCTCCTCGACGGGCCGGCGCAGCGCGGCGCGCACCGCGGAGCGGGCCTCGGCCCCGCTGTGCGTGCGCTGCGCCTTGCGCGGCACGGGCAGCCCGCAGCCGGCCCGGACCAGGTCGCCGAGGGTGAGGCCGTAGCGGGCGCGGAACGTTTCGCCCGGGCTCTGTCCATGGTCGGAGAGCACCACGATCCGGTAGGCGCGCGGCGCGTGGTCGGCGACCTGGTCGAGGAGCGCGAGCGAGCGGTCGAGGCGGCGCAGGACCTTGTCGACGTCCTTGCCGGCCGGCCCGGAGTGGTGCGCCACCTCGTCGTACGCGACGAGGTCGGCGTAGACCGCGCTGCGCCCGGCGAGCATGTCCCCGATGACGGCGGCGACCACGACATCGCGCTCGACGACGGTCGCGAAGGCCCGGATAAAGGGGTACAGACCGCCGCGGCCGACGCGCGGGCGGCGCCGCTTCAGCCGGGCGCCGGTGGACTCGCCGATCTCGCGGAAGACCTCGGCGACGAAGGAGAGGGCGGTACGGACGGCGTTGGCGGGGTCGCAGAAGTACGCGAAGTACCCGGCCCGGGAGCGGTTCTCCCTGCCGCGGCGGGCGGCGATGGACAGGACGAGG
This sequence comes from Streptomyces sp. NPDC005863, assembly GCF_042871345.1. Classification (NCBI taxonomy): domain Bacteria; kingdom Bacillati; phylum Actinomycetota; class Actinomycetes; order Kitasatosporales; family Streptomycetaceae; genus Streptomyces; species Streptomyces sp. NPDC005863. The sequence continues at coordinate 851,379 of NZ_JBIAII010000002.1, forward strand.
GCGAGCTGTTCGGCACCGCCGCTGAAGAGGTTGCCGCGGCTGGCGCCGTCGACGGTGAGGAGCCCGCCGTCACCGGTCCGTTCCACGGCCCTGCGCTGCAGTTCGGCGGCGGAGGCGGGCCGGTTGCTGACCATGACCTCGCCGGTGTCCTTCTCGTACCAGCGGAACGCGGGCACGTCGTGGTTGGAGCCGTGCAGGATGCCGAGCTGGCTGGCGCCGGTCTGGCTGGACCAGTCGGTGCGCCAGGGGGTGAGGCGGTGCGAGGCGGTTCCCGTCGGCCCCTTGCCCAGCCAGCGCGCGACGGTGGGCATGACGTCCCGGTCGACGGCCGAGGTCAGCACGTCGTGGCCGACGCCGTCGAGCTGGATGAACACGGTGCCGGGCGTGGTGGGGCCCGGGCTGCCGTCGGGGCCGCGCCGGCGGCGGCGGTCGGCGAGGCGGTACAGCCGTCGCCGGTAGGCGTCGTCGTCCCGTACGGCGAGGGCGCCGCCGGTGGCCGAGGCGACGGCGGACATCACGGCGGCCACGACCACGGCGGTCTCGGCGCCCGCCTCCCCGCGGCCCTCCGGGATGAGGCTCAGGGCGAGCAGGAACAGCGACCCGTTGAGGAAGAAGGCGAGCAGTCCGAGGACGAGGGCGGGCACGAGCAGCAGGGCCCGTACGAGCAGTGGCCAGACCAGGACGGACAGCAGGCCGAAGGCGCCGGCGCCGAGGGCGGCGGTCATCGCGATGCGGGTGGCGCTGTCGCCGGAGTCCGCCTGGAGCTTGAAGTCCGGCAGGATGCCGGCGAGCACGAGCATCGTGAGCGTGCTGACGGCCCATACGGCGGCCACGCGCCACAGCGCGCTGCCGAGTCTCCGCCATCGCTCTCGCCCCACGCCGCGCCCCTTCACGTTTCCCCCGCAACCGGAGACCAGCGTGTCATACCCGTCGAGCGCCCCGGCGCGGAGCGGTACCGGGCGCGGAGTGGGGGCGGGAGCACGGCCCCGGCAAGGGGTCCCGGTCAGCGGCCGTCGTACCCCGCCGTCGGCATCGAGAGGCGCCGGTGCACGCGTGCCTTCATCTGTGAGTCGTACGCGGGCTCGGCGAGCCCCGCCGTCTCGACCCGCACCCCGCGCCGCGCGCACTCCGTGGTGAACTCGTCCGCCGACCGCAGCGCCCGCTCCAGGACCCTGCGGCTCGGCACCACGAAGAGGTCCACGAGGCCCGCGTCGACGTCGCCCCACAGCATGGCGTGGTCGGCGCGCAGCCCCCGTACGACGAGTTCGCGGGTGATCACGTAGCCCTGCTCGGCCGCCCAGCGCGCGCACATCGCGTGCTGGCTGCGCGAGTCGACCAGGAAGGGGTCGGCGTCGAGCTCGGCCAGGGGCGTCAGGCTGGCGATGGCGGCGACGCGCAGGGCGCCGACCGCGGTGCCGGCACCGGCCCTCACGACATCTCCCATGGCGTCCCCTCACCCTCGGCGTAGGCCGCCGACCCTACTCCTGGCCGTAGGCTCGGAGACAGTCGCACGAAGGAGGAACCGGGTGCCCGTCGAGGTCACATGGTGGGGTCATGCCACTTGCACGGTCGAGGACTCGGGTGTCCGCGTACTGACCGACCCTCTGTTCGCCCGTCGCCTCGCCCATCTGCGCCGGCGCAGAGGCGCGCTGCCGCCGCCGGACGCGGCCGTCGCCGACGTGGTGCTCCTGTCGCATCTGCACGCCGACCACCTCCACGTGCCCTCGCTCGCCCGGCTCGCGCCGGGCACCCGTGCGCTGGTCCCGCGCGGGGCGGCGCGTGCCGTGCCCGGTCTGGCCCGCAGACTGCCGCACCTGCGCTTCACCGAGGTCGCGCCGGGCGACGAGGTCCCGGTCGGCGATGTCGTCGTACGGGTGGTGTCCGCGCTGCACGACGGGCGGCGGCTGCCCGTGGGCCCGCACCGTTCGCCCGCCCTCGGCTTCGTCGTGGCGGGCGAGGCGCGCACGTACTTCGCCGGGGACACCGGGTTGTTCGAAGGGATGGCCGACGAGGTCGGCGACGTCGACGTGGCGCTGCTGCCGGTCGGCGGCTGGGGCCCCTACCTGGGCCAGGGGCATCTGGACGCGGGCCGGGCCGCGGAGGCGCTGGCCAGGATCGCGCCGCGCAGCGCGGTCCCGGTGCACTACGGAACGTACTGGCCGATCGGCATGGACGCGGTGCGTCCCCACGAATTCCACGCCCCGGGCCATGAGTTCGTCCGGCAGGCGGCCCGGCTCGCCGCCGGGGTGACGGTGCACCGGCTCACGCACGGGGAGAGCGTGCTGCCGGAGGTGGCCAGGTGATACTCGACACGGTCGCGAAGGTGCCGACGGAGGGCACCCAGCAGGCGCTCGGCTATCCCTCGCTGTTCCTGCTCGTGGTGATCGGCGCGCTGGTCCCGGTGGTGCCGACGGGCGCGCTGGTCAGTTCGGCGGCGGTGGTCGCCGTCCATCAGACGGCGCCCTTCTCGCTGCTCCTGGTCTTCGGTGTGGCGGCGTTCGCGGCGTTCCTCGGGGACGTCGCCCTGTACTGGCTGGGTCGGCGCGGCATGCGGTCGAAGAACGGGTCGCGCTGGCTGGCGGCGATCCGGGACCGGGCGCCGGAGGAGCGGCTGGCGCAGGCGCAGGCCAAGCTGAAGGACCACGGTGTGATGGTCCTGGTGCTGTCGCGGCTCGTTCCGGCCGGCCGGATCCCGGTGATGCTGGCCTGCCTGATGGCGAAGATGCCGCTGCGTCAGTTCGCCCGCGGCGACATCCCGGCGTGCCTGGCGTGGGCGGTCACGTACCAGCTCATCGGCATCCTCGGCGGCTCCCTCTTCAAGGAACCGTGGGAGGGCGTCGCGGTGGCGATCGTCCTGACGGTCCTGATCAGCGTGGCGCCTTCGGTGTGGCGCAAGGTACGGAGGGCGCCGGCGCACTAGCGCCGCTCGTCGGACTCCGCGGTCCTGTGCGCGGTGTCGGGTGTCTGTCGGTGGCTTTCCGGACCTGTCGGTCGTCTGTCGGTGGCGGCTGTGATCTTGGGGGTGTGGGTGTTCCGTCCGGGCACCCGGCACGCCGAACGAGTACGAGGAGTCCTCCACCATGTCGTCCATAGCCCGCCACCGACCGTGGGACGTAGACCGGTTGCCGTCCGCCCGGGAGCGCGTGTTCCTCGTCACCGGGGGCAACGCCGGGATCGGCTACTTCACCGCCGAGCAGCTCGCCGGCACCGGCGCCGTCGTCGTGCTCGGCAGCCGGGACGACGCGAAGGCCGAGGCGGCCATGGCCTCGATCCGCTCGCGGGTGCCCGGCGCGCGGGTGCGCCACCTCCGCCTCGACCTCGCCGACCTGACGTCCCTGAAGGGTTCCGTGGACCGGCTCGGCCTCGACCGGCTCGACGCGGTCGTCCACAACGCGGGCGTCGCGCTCGACGATCCGCCGCGCCGCGAGACGAAGGACGGACACGAGCTGATGTTCGGCACCAACCACCTGGGCCACTTCGCCCTCACCGGATGGCTCGCGCCCCTCCTGCGCGCCGCCCCGGCCGCCCGCGTCGTGACGGTGGGGAGCTTCGCGGCGCGCTCCGAACGCCTCGACCTCGACGATCTGCAGTCGGCCGGGGACTACCGCCCCAAGCGCACCTACGGCCGGTCGAAGCTGGCGCAGATGCACTTCGGCTTCGAACTCGACCGCCGGCTGCGCGCCGCCGGGAGCACGGTGCTCAGTCTGGTGGCCCACCCCGGCGGCGCGCTGGACTCCCTCACGCCCGCCCGCCCACCGGTCCACCAGGTCTCCCCCGGCGCCCGGCTGCGGGCCGCGCCCGCCGGGCTCATGGTGCAGGGCAAGGACGCCGGGGCCTGGCCGGTCGTCCGCGCCGTGCTCGACCCCGAGGCCGAGGGGGGCCAGCTGTGGGGGCCGAGGGTCTTCGGGCTGCGAGGTCTGCCGCGGTGCGAGCCCGTCCCCGAGCACATGCGGGACACGGCCGTCGCCGCCCGCCTGTGGGCGGCCAGCGCCGAACTGACCGGTGGGGACCCGCATCTAGGGTTCCGGTAGAGAGCGGGCCCGCCGCCCACGCACGTACCCGTTCGCTCACGCAAGTACCCGCGACGCCCCCACCGGCAGGTCCCACAGATCCTCGCGGGGGCGTCCCGTCCGCTCCCAGGCCGCCCGCACCCGGGTGAGCGGTTCGAGCACGGGCTCGGCCGAGAGCAGGAACGTGCCCCAGTGCATCGGCGCCATCCGGCGCGCGCCCAGGTCGGTCGCCGCGCGGACGGCCTCCTCCGGGTCGCAGTGGACGTCCCTGAGCCACCAGCGCGGCTCGTACGCGCCGATCGGCAGGAGCGCGAGATCGATGCCGGGGTAGCGGGCGCCGATCCGCTCGAACCAGTGGCCGTACCCGGTGTCGCCCGCGAAGTAGACCCGTTGGCCCTGCGCGTCGGTGAGCACCCAACCGCCCCACAGCGTCCGGCAGGTGTCGAGGAGTGACCGCTTCGACCAGTGGTGGGCGGGCACGAAGTCCAAGCGCACACCGCGCAGTTCGGCGCTCTCCCACCAGTCGAGCTCGGTGACGTGGGTGAAGCGGCGCCGGGTGAACCAGCGTGCGAGGCCGGCGGGCACGAAGACCGGGGTGTCCCTGGGTAGGCGGTTCAGCGTCGGCGCGTCCAAGTGGTCGTAGTGGTTGTGGCTGATGACGACCGCGTCGACGGGCGGCAGCGCGCTCCAGGCGACGCCGACTGGGGTGACACGGGCCGGGGTGCCGAGGATCTTGCGGGACCAGACGGGGTCCGTGAGCACGGTGAGGCCGCCGACGCGGAGGACCCAACTGGCGTGCCCCGCCCAGGTGACGGCGACGGTGCGGGGGTCGACACGCGGCAGCGGGCCGGGGTCGAAGGGCAGCCGCCGGACGTCGGCGAGGCCTTCGGCACGCGGCCGCAGCGCGCCCTCGCGCGCGAACCTGGCGAGTCCGCGCAGCCCGGGCAGGGGCGCGGTGAGCCGGTCGGCGAAGGACCTGGGCCACACGCGGGCGCCACGGGGCGGGCGCGGCGGTGCGGGTGCGGTCGACACGTCGGGCGCATCGGACAGGGCGGATACGTCAGGTACGCCGGGCACGTGGGCCAGCCGGCCGTCTTCCTGCGGCTCTGCCTGCTGGGTCATCGAGGAGGCTCCCTTCGCTCGGCTGCTGCGCGGAGGTCGTCGAAGGCGACGGCAAAGGCGCTCAACGCCCGCTGTACGTGCGGAAGTTCCAGCGGGTCCGGCGCGGCGAGCGACGCCAGGCGCTCCGCCTGAGTCGTGCCGAGGAGCGGTCCCGTGGACAGTCGTACGCGCAGGGCGTCGATGTCGTCGCCGAAGCGGTGGCCGCCGGGCGCGGGCATGCCGAGCCGGGCGGTGAGGAACTCCTCCAGGTCCTGCCCGTCACCGACGCCGCGCGCGGCGAGCACCGAGCGCAGGGGGCCGAGGTCCGCGTACAGGTGGCGGCCCGCCTGCGGGGGCCGGGCCAGGACGCCCGCGCCGAGCAGCGCGCGGTGCGCGGCGGAGGCCACGCGCGCGTGCAGGCGGACGGCGGCGGTGAGCCTCCCGGTGATCTCCTCCGGCTCGCCGAGCGCGTACACCGCCGCTGCCGCGGCCGGGGCGGCGAGGGTCGCGCCGAGCGCGGTGAGGACGTCGAGGGTGCGGGCGCGCAGGGCGGCGCCCGCGTCGGTGGCGGGGAAGCGGGCGACTGCGGCGGGCAGGGCCGGCGGGAGCAGCGACCCGGCGAGGTCGCACAGGACGGTCACCCGCTCGGGGTCCATCTCAGCGGGGCCGACGAGGACGGTGTCGTGGGGGTGGTGCAGGGTGTCGCGCCAGGTCTCGTCGCTGACGACGTGCAGACCCTCGTCGGCGGCCGCCTCCACGGCCTCGTGCAGCACTTCGGGGGGCGGCACGGTGGCGGTGGGGTCGTCGGCCACGGAGAGCACCAGGAGCCGGGGGCGGCCGCCCTCGGCGCGGACCCGGCGGACAGTCTCCAGGAGGGCGTACGGGTCGGGGACGCCGCCGCACTCCGCCGGGGTCGGCACGTGGTAGACCGCGCTGCCGAGCAGCCGCGCCTGCGGCTCCCACCAGGCGGGGCAGGGCCGGGGCAGCAGGACGTCGCCGCCGAGCGCCGCACCGATGGCGAGCAGCAGGGGCGGGGCGCCGGGCGCGGCGGCGGTGCGGTCGCGCTCGACGGGCAGGCCGCGCCGGTCCCAGTAGCCGCTTGCGGCGGCCAGGAGTGCGGGGCCGCCGCCCGGGGGCTCGCCCGCGGAGCGGCCCGCGACCGCGGCGGCGGCCGCCGCCACCTCGGGCAGCACCGGGAGGCCGGGCTCCGGCGCGGGCGGCCCGTACCGGACGGGGCCGTGGCCCTCCGTGTCCGTCCGCCTCATCCGTACCTCCGTGCACTCGTGTGACGGTGTCCTCATGCCCCGTGTGCCGGTGCGTACCCGGGACCGCCGGGACAGGGACCGCCCGGACAGGGACCGCCGGGACATCGCCGTACCTGCCCATCACAACGCGGCGCCTCCCCGCGCGCCCGCGCTGGCCCCCGCCCGGGTGAGCGTTCCGCGGGACCACGCGGCCGGTGGAGCGGGCACGGAAAGGGCCCGGACCTGGTCGTTTCCGACCGGTCCGGGCCCTGAAGCGCTGCCCCCGTGCGGCCGCCTCGGCGTTCTCAGCGCCCCAGGGAGACCAGCTCGCGTTCCAGGCCGCGCCCCTTCGTCTCGACCAGCGCGGCCGCGACGTCCGCGAGCTTGCGGTTGGTGGCCTGGGAGATCCGCCGCAGCACCCCGAACGCGACGTCGGCGTCGCAGCCGAGGACGTGCATGACGATCCCCGACGCCTGGTCCACGACGGGCCGGGTCCGCAGGGCCGCGCCGAGCTGGTCCAGCTCGGTCAGCGCGGCGCGGTAGTGCCGGTCGCGGACGAAACTCGTGGTGGCGAAGGAGCCGAGGGCCTGCGCGGGCCCGTACCGGGTGTCGTCGAAGGCGCCCGGGTGGAAGCTGAACAGGGTCAGGGTGACGGTGAGGCCGCCGCGCAGGAACGGCAGGGTGACGCAGGACCGTACGCCGGAGTCGAGGGCCAGCGCCCGGTACTCGGGCCACCGTTGGTCCCGCAGCAGGTCCTCGGAGCCGACCTCCGTGCCGCTCTCCTCCGCGGCGGGGACCGGCCCGTCGCCCGAGCGCAGCTGCACCGCGAGGAGACCGGCGAGGTCGGGGTGGGTGACCGCGGCGGGGTGCTCACCGCCCAGGTCGGAAACGGTCGTGCCGGCGCCGCAGCAGGCGGGCGTGCAGCGGACGGCCTGTTCGGCGAGTTCGGACAGCCTGCGGCCGGGCAGGGACGATTCAGGTCGCAGCAGGTCCGGATCCGGCAAGGGAGCCATGGCGTCTCCTCCTCTCTTCTTCGGCTTCCCGGCAAGGCCTCCGGAAAACGGTCGCAGCCGTTAGGTTCGACCCATGCCCCACTTGGAGGAGTTCGGTGAAGACCTCGCGGATTTTGTGCGTCGTATCGCCGAGTTGAAGTCGGCCCGCTCCGTCCCCACGGGCGACCTCAGCACGGTGCTCGACGCGGCGCTCTTCGAACTCGACCACGTCGCCGACCAGTTGTGGCCCACGTACGAACGCCTCGCGGTCAACGGACAGTGGGACAACGCCACATCGGACCGGGACGAGCAGCGGCTGCTGCGGGCGCTGTTCCAGCGGATGCCGCTGCCGGTGGCGCTGATGGACAGGGAGACCGTGGTCCGGCGGATGAACTTCGCCGCGACCGGTCTCACCGGGGTCCGCGCCGGGTACGCGACGGGCCGGCCGCTCGCCGGGTTCCTGGTCCACGCCGACCGGGTCGCCTTCCGTTCGCAGACCGCGGCGGTCGCCCGCGGCGAGGGCGACCGGAGCCTCAACGTCCATCTCCAGCGGAGCCCCGGCACCCCGGTGCGCGCCACGCTCACGGCGCTGCGCCCCGGCGCCGAGCCGCGCACCGCGGTGCTCGTCGTGCTGCAGCCGTCGGGTGAGCGCGCCGAGCGGCTGCGGAGCGCCCCCGGCCCCGCCCCCGACCTGGCCGATGCGACCCGGCACGCCGCGCAGCTCGACCTCGCCGACGCGATGACGGCGGCCCTGCTCACCGCGCCCGCCGGTGACCGCGCGGGCGTCCTCGAACGGGCGGCGGCGGTGCTGCACGGGCGGTTCGCCGACTGGGTGATCGCCGACGAGGGCGCGGCGCGGCTGCGGCGCGTGACGGTCCTCGGCCCGCGGGACGGGCCGGCCGACGACGTCCTGACGCAGGACCCCGCCGCGTGCCCCCTCGTCGTGGAGGCGGCGCGCGGCGGGGCGGCCTCGTTGCAGGTGCGCCCGGAGGACCCGGACGCCTTCGGCAGGGACGCGTCCGGCGCTCACGTCCTGGTGCGCGCCGAGGTCACCTCCCTGCTGTGCGTGCCGCTGACCGCCCACCGGCACGGGCCGGTGGAGGGCGTCCTCACGCTCTTCCGCAGCGGCCCGCGCCTCGCCTTCTCGATGGCGGAGGCGCGGGCCGTCGACGTGATGTCCCGGCACATGGCGCTCGCCATGCGGCGCGGCGCCGCCACGTCCTGAGCCGGGCTCCGCGGGGCCGGGGCGCCCCGGTGCACGCCCGGGCGTCAGGCGGCGTCCCGCATGACCTGGTCACGCAGCCGGTCGCAGCAGCGGCTGATGAGCCGTGAGACGTGCATCTGCGAGATGCCCATCTCGTCGGCGATGCGGCTCTGCGTCATGTCACCGAAGAACCGCATGTAGAGGATGGTGCGTTCGCGCTCGGGCAGCTGGGCGATACGGGGCTTGACGGCCTCGCGGTCGACGACGATGTCGAGCGCGTGGTCGGGTCCGCCCAGGGCGTCGCTCAGCGAGTAGCCGTCCTCGCTGCCCGGGAGTTCGGCGTCGAGGGAGAGCGCGGTGAAGCTGTCCAGGGCCTCCAGGCCGGCCTTCGCGTCCTCCTCGCTCATCTGCGCGTGCTCGGCGATCTCGGCGACGGTCGGGACGTGCCCGGAGGCGGTCTGGGAGAGGTCCTGGCGCGCGAACCGCACCCGGTTGCGCAGGTCCTGGACGCGGCGCGGCACGTGCAGGGTCCACATGTGGTCGCGGAAGTGCCGCTTGATCTCACCGGTGATGGTGGGCACGGCGTAGCTCTCGAAGGCGGTGCCGCGCCGGGGGTCGTAGCGGTCGACGGCCTTCACCAGGCCGAGGGCCGCCACCTGGCGCAGGTCGTCGAGGGCCTCGCCGCGGTTGCGGAACCGGCCGGCGAGGCGCTCGGCCATGGGGAGCCAGGCCTGGACGATCTCCTTGCGCAGGGCGTCCCGTTCGGCGCCGGGCGTCAGGTCGACGAGGCGCTCGAAGGCCTCCACGGTGTCGGGGGCGTCGTCGTGCGGGTGACGCTTGGTCCGCGCGGGGAGCGCGGCGCCGGCCGCCGCGCGCGCGGGGGCCGCGGTGCGGGCCGTCCCGGTGGGGGCCGTGGGGGCGGTCGTCCTCGTCACCACGGTGGTGCCGGACGTCCTGGGGGGTACTGCCGTGCTGGTGTGGGATCGCATGGTGCGTCGCAACTCCCTCGTGGGTGCCTTGGGTGGACGGTCACCGTGGGAGCGCGTGCGCGTCGGACCACGACGGGGCACACCCGGGAGGAGTGACGCGGTCACTCCCACGGACGTGCCTCCGGTCCGAAGCACTCTCTTCCGCCTGCCCCCGGCTCTCCGCGACAAACGCCCCGAGGTTTCCCGCCGGTTGCCCGGGACACCCGGACTGATCCGTCTCTCCCGCGCCGCCCGGAGGTTTCCCGTCATGAGTGTCAAGGTCGTCGACCACGTCCTGGAAAGCCTGCGCGCCCGGGGCGTCGAGCGGGTCTTCGGCTGTCCGGGCGACGGAGTCGACGATGTCGACGGTCTGCTCGCCGCGTGGGGCGGGGCCGGGGAGCTGCCGGGCCTGGTGCGGGCACGGCACGAGGAGGCGGCCGCGCTCGAAGCGGTGGGGTACGCCAAGTCCGGTGACCGGCTCGGGGTGTGCGTGGCGGGGTGGGGCCCCGGCGCCGCCCACCTCCTTGCGGGTCTGTACGACGCGAAGGCCGACCGTGTGCCGGTCCTCGCCCTCGTCGGTCGTACGGGCCACGCCGCGCCGGGCGGCGCGTACCGTCCGGAGTCCGAGCCGCACACCCTCTTCGAGGACGTGGCGGGCGAGTTCGTGGAGACGGTGACGGCGCCCGAGCGGCTGCCGGACGCCATCGACCGGGCGATCACCACCGCGTACGCACGCCGCTGCCCCACGGTGGTGATCCTCCCGGGAGACCACCAGGAGCCGGACCACTCCCTCCCCGGGCACGCGCCCGCCACGGCCCCCGCCGACACCCGGACACCCCTGCCCTCGCCGGACGCGCTGCGGCGGGTCGCGAAGGTCCTCAACGCCGGTGAGCGGGCCGCGCTCCTCGTCGGCCCCGGCGCGGCGGGAGCGCGCGCCGAGGTCGAGGAACTCGCCGAACTCCTGGGTGCGGGCGTGGCGAAGACGCTGCTCGGCAAGGACGTGCTGAGCGACGAGCTTCCGTACGTCACCGGCGTGCTCGGCCCCTCGGGCACCCGCCCCGGCTATGAGCTGATGCGCGACTGCGACACACTCCTGACCATCGGGGCCGGCCACCCCCACCCGGACTTCCTGCCGGAGCCGGGCAAGGCGCACTCCGTGCGGATCGACCTCGACGCGCAGGTGGGCGGGGCGCGTTACCCGTACGCGTACCCGTACGAGGAGGATGTCGTCGGCGACGCGCGGGCGACGTTGCGCGCCCTGATCCCGCTGATCGACGAGGAGCGCCGCTCCGTCAGCCGCGAGTGGTACGACGAGATCTGTGCCGGCGCCAGGCGCTGGGACGCGGTCCTCGCCCACCGGGCCGGACTCGACGCCGACCCCCTCCACCCGGAGCACGTGGCGCGCGCCCTGGACCCGCTGCTGCCCGACGACGCGGTCATCACCTGCGACACGGGCCCGGTGGCGACCTGGTACGCGCGCCATCTGAGGCTGCGCGGTGCCATGCGCGCCTCGCTGTCGGGCACGCTCGCGGTGCCGGGCTGCGCGGTGCCGTACGCGATCGGGGCGAAGTTCGCGCATCCCGACCGGCCCGTCCTTGCCCTGGTGGGCGACGGTGCGATGCGCAGGGCCGGCCTGGCGGAGCTCGTCGCCGTCGCCGGGCACCGCCACGACTGGGACGATGCGCGGCTCGTCGTGGGCGTGTGGAACGACGCGCCCGACGTGCCCTACGCGGAGTTCGCCCGCTCGCTCGGCCTGACCGGCCTCCGGGTGGACCGCCCCGAGGACGTCGCCGCCGCCTGGCGGGCGGGACTCGACGCGCCGGGCCCCGCGCTGGTGGAGTTCCGCACCGATCCCGCGGTGCCGCCGCTCCCGCCGCACGCGACGTGGGAGCAGGTGGAGTCCGCGGCGGCCGCGCTCCTCACGGGGGACGCGGACGCGGTGGCGGCGGTGCGGCAGGGGTTGAAGGCGAAGGTGCAGGAGTTCCTGCCGGGCGTGGGCCGGCCGGGTGACGACGGCGGCGCGCGGGAGAGCGACGGGCACTGAACCTCCGCCACCGGCCGAGGCATAGGCCGTTGACGCAGGGGTACGCGCCGACATCACCACGACGAACGTACGACGGACGCAGGCAGGAAGGGGCTCGGCCATGGCTGAATTCGTGAGGGACGTCATGACGCCGGGCGTCGTGGCGGTACGCCCCGACGCTTCCCTCGTCGAGGCGGCGCAGCTGATGCGCGCGCAGGACATCGGCGACGTGTTGGTCGCCACCGACGGGCACGTGCTCGGTGTGCTCACCGACCGGGACATCGCGCTGCGGGCCGTGGCCGACGGCGCCGATCCGCTGACGGTCAGCGCGCAGGCCGTCTGCACGCCGAACCCCGTCGTCGTGGCCCCCGACGACGCGGTGTCGGAGGCGGTCGGTCTGATGCGCGACCACGCGGTGCGCCGGCTGCCCGTCGTCGAGGACGGCCACCCGGTGGGGATGGTGAGCCTCGGTGATCTGGCGCTCGCCCAGGACCCGTCCTCGGCTCTGGCGGACATCAGCCGCGCCGCCCCGGACGCAGGGCCGGGCCGGCCCTGAGCGCGAGGGGGCGCGCCGTGTCGCTGCCCCGCCCGGGCACGGAAGGCCCGTACAAAGGCTGGACGGTGACGCGAGGGAACGGTGACATGCGGTCGGTCGGTCGTGAAGTGCTGCTCTGGGCGGTCCTGTTGCTCGCCCTCTACGTGATCCTCATCGGTCCGCTCTCCCTCCTCGAACTGGCCGTCGGCGCCGGTCTCGCCGTGCTCGGCGCGCTGGCCGCCCGGGGCGTGCGGCGCGTCTCCGGGGTGCGGGTCGACGGCCTCGGACGGTGTCTGGCGGCGCTCCGCGTCTGGCCGGTCACCTGTGTCGCGGAGCTGGTCGACCTGGTGGCCGCGGTGGTACGGGCGCTGCGGGGGCGCCCGGAGCGCGGCGGTTTCCGGACGGTGCGGCTGCGCCCGGGGGTCGGGCCCGCGCGGGCGGCCACGCTGCTCTCCTCGACTCCGGGGGCCTACGTGCTGGACGCGGACGACAGGGAGATGCGGGTGCGCGCCCTCGACGGAACGCCGTCACGGATCGAGCGGGTCCTGTCGGCGGACGCCGACGAGGGGCCGCCGTCGCCCACCCCGGACGGCTCCGCGCCGCGACCCGGGGGCGGGGCGTCGTGAACGGCTGGCTCGTGGCGGCTCTGGTGCTGCTCGTCGGCGGCCTCGGGCCCGCGCTGTGGGTGGCCTGCCGAGGTCCCGCGACCGAGCGGCTCGTCGGGCTCGCCCTCGCCTCCACGTGCGCGCCCGCCGTGTTCCTGGCCCTCGCCGAGGGCTTCGGCCGCTCCTCGTACGTGGACGTCGCCCTGGTGTCCGTCGTGCTCGGGCCCGTCGGGGTGCTGGTGTTCGCCCGCTGCCTGCCTCTGGAGGACTGATCCGTGCGGCACGCCTGCGCGTTGACGCTGCTGACGGCCGGCGTCGGCGTCCTGTTGTTCTCCGCCCTCGCGCTGCTCGTCCTCGAGCGTCCGTACGGACGGCTGCACGCCCTGGCCCCGGCGGCCTCGGTCGGGGTGCCGCTGGTGGCGCTGGCGGCGGCGGTGGAGACCGGCCCGGGGCGCGCGGCGCTCAAACTCCTCTTCCTCGCCCTGCTCTCGGCGCTCGGCGGTCCGGCCACGACGACGGCGGTGGCCCGCGCCCAGGCCCGCAGGGCCGACGTCCCGCGGAAGGACGACGCACGGTGAACCCCTCCGATCTGCCCCTGATCGCCGCGCTGTTGCTGGTGGCGGTGGCCGCGACCGTCGCCGTGCTCACCCGCGACCCGGTGCGCCAGGCGGTGGTCCTCGCCCTGCTGGGGCTGCTGCTCGCCCTGCTGTTCCTGCTGCTGCACGCCCCCGACGTGGCGCTGTCGCAGCTGGCGGTGGGCGCGGCGGTCACCCCGCTGCTGATCCTGCTGACGGCGCGGTCGTTGCGCAGGTCGGCGGGGCGGCGCGGCCGGTCCGGGGGCGGCGGGGCGGGGGTGCGTGGCGGTGGCGGCTCCGGTGACGCCCCCGGTCCCGCCGATCCCGCCCGTTCCGGGCGCGCGCCCGGTGAGGGAGGGGCATGAGCCGGCGCGTCAGGACGCTGCTGTTCCTCGTCTCCGCCGCGGCGTTCGCCGTCTGCTTCGCCCTGGCCTGTTTCCGCCTGCCGCCCTTCGGCACCGACCACCACCCCTACGGGACCCGCGCGGTGGCCGCCTCCCTCCAGCAGCGGACCGCCAACGTCGTCGCCTCCGTCACCTTCGACCAGCGCGGCCTGGACACGCTCGGCGAGGAGGCCCTGCTCTTCGCCGCGGTGCTCGGCGCGGTGGTGCTGCTGCGGCGGGCCCGCGACGAGAGCGCCCACGACCCCGAACGGCTCGAAGTGGCCCCGCCCATCGGCCTGTTCGGCGCGCTGTCGCTGCCGGTGACCCTGCTGGTCGGCGGCTACATCGTGGCGCACGTGCAGCTGACCCCCGGCGGCGGCTTCCAGGGCGGCATCGTCCTGGCGACAGGCCTGCACCTGGCCTATCTGGCCGCCGACTACCGGGTGTTGAAGCGGGTGCGGCCACTCGCCACCCTGCACGCCGCCGACGCGATCGCCGCCGGGGCGTTCGCCGCGCTCGGCTGCGCGGGGCTCCTCGCGGGCGGCGCGTACCTGGAGAACGTGCTGCCGCTCGGCACCTTCGCAGCGCTCTCGTCGGCGGGCCTGGTGCCCGTCGTGAACGTCGCCGTCGGCGTGGAGGTGGGCTCCGGCATCGTCGTCCTCCTCGCCCACTTCCTGGAGCAGGCGCACGAGATGGGGTCGGCCGGGCAGGAGTCGGAGAAGGGGTCGGGAGGAGCACGCTGAGTCCAGGAGGGACGCGTTGAGTTCAGGAGGCGCACATTGACCTCGGGAGGAGCACGTTGAGTACGCTGCCGTTTCTGGTCGCCGGGTGGATCTTCCTGGTCGGGCTGTACGGGATGGTGACCAGCCGGGACCTGATCCACACCGTCGGCTGTCTGTCGGTCACCCAGTCCTCCACGTACGTCCTGCTGCTCGGCGTCGGCTACCGGGACGGCGCCGGCGCCCCCGTGTTCGCCGACGTGTCCGTGCACACGCCCGTGGTGGACCCGGTGGTGCAGGCGATGGCCCTGACCGATGTCGTCGTCGGGGCGACCGTGACCGCGCTGCTGCTCGCGCTGGTCCTGCAGGTCCGCAAGCGGAGCGGCACCGTCGATCCGGACCGGCTCGGCGAGCTGCGCGGATGAGCCCTGGCACCGCCCTTCCCCTCGCGGTCGCGCTCCCGCTGTTCGGCGCGTCCGTCCTCGTGCTCGCGGGGCGCAGGTTGCCGCGCGTCGCCACGGACGCGCTGGCCGCGGCGTTCGCGGTGGCCGTGCTCGTCGATCTCACCGTGCTGTGGGTTCGTACGGGCGGCTCGGGCGGCTCGCGCGTCGTCGAGTGGGCGGGCGGTTGGCGGCCGCGGGACGGGCGCAGCGTCGGCATCGTGCTGGTCGGCGACCGGTTCGGGATCGGCGTCGCGCTGCTCGCCGCCCTGCTGGTGCTTGCCGTGATCGCCTACTCCTGGCGGTACTTCGAGGAGCCGCCGCGCGGGCACCCCGGCGTCTTCCCGGCCCTGGTGCTGCTCTTCGAGACGGGCGTGTGCGGCTTCTCGCTCACCGGCGACCTGTTCAACTCCTTCGTCTTCTTCGAGCTGATGGGGGTCGCTGCGGTCGCCCTCACCGGCTTCCACATCGAGGATCCCCGGCCGCTGCAGGGCGCGTTGACCTTCGGCATCCTCAACGCGCTCGCGGGCTGCTGCATGCTGCTCGGCATCGGGCTGCTGTACGCACGCACCGGTGAGCTGGGCTTCGCGCAGATCGGCGCCCGGCTCGCCGAACGGAAGCCGGACGCGCTGCTGGGGTGCGCCGTCGCGCTGGTGCTCACCGGGCTCCTGGTCAAGTCCGCCTCCGCGCCCTTCCACTTCTGGCACGCCGACGCCCACACGGTCGCGCCGACCCCGGTGAACATGCTGCTGGCCGGGGTGATGGTGCCGCTCGGCGTGTACGGCGTGGCCCGCGTCTCCTCGGTGGCCTTCGGCGGCCCCGGCGGGCTCCCGGCCTCCGTGCACGGGCCGCTGCTGACCGGTGCCGGGACGGTGACGGCCCTGCTGGGCGCGGTGATGTGCTGGCAGCAGCGCAATCTGAAACGCCTGCTCGCCTTCTCCACGGTGGCGCACGCGGGCCTGCTCCTGATCGGTGTCGCGCCGCTCACGGCCGACGGCCTCGCGGGGACATCGGTGTACGTCGCCGGGCACGCGGGGGTCAACGCGGCCCTGTTCGGTCTCACCGGGATCGTGCTCGACCGCTACGGCTCGGTGGACGAACGGGAGTTGCACGGCAAGGCGCGCGAACTCCCGGTGACCGGTGCGGTGTTCCTGGTCGGCGGCCTCGCGCTGGCCGGGCTTCCGCCGTTCGGGACGGCGCTCGGCAAGTCGCTCACCGAGCATGCCGCGTCACTGGAACACGCCTGGCTGCCCGCCGTGTTCGTGGTGGTGTCCGCGGTGACGGGCGGCGCGGTGCTGCGGGCCGGTCTGCGCGTGTTCTTCGGCACGGGCGTACGGGTGGAGCGCGGGCCCGCCGAGGAGATGAGCGGGGCGCGCGAGGACCCGGAGGTCACCGAGGCGGCGGAGCGGCGGGTGCCGCGTCCCATGCTCGCCGTCCCCCGGCTGCTGCTCGCCGCCTCGCTCGCGGCGGGCACGGTCCCCGCGGTGCGGCACGCCCTGGGGGACGGCGCGCGGCTCTTCGCCGACCGCGCCGGGTACCTGGCGGCGGTGCGGGGCGTCGCACCGCCGCACCTCGCCGCCGCGGTGCCGCCCACGGCGTGGACACGCGAGGGCGTGCTGTACGGGCTGCTCTCGGCGACGCTCGCCGCGGCGCTCGGACTCCTGGCGGTGCGCCGCCCGGGCCTCGGCCCGCACCGCGTCCTGCGCCCCTTGCTGCGGCTGCACTCGGGGCGCCCCGGCGACTACATCAGCTGGCTGGCCGCGGGACTCGCCGCCCTCACCCTGACCCTCGTACTCGCCCTGCACTGACGGCCGTTGGCGGGGCCGTGACCATACCGCCGTCCCCTCACGTCGTGCACGTCGCCCCGGCGAGGTGCAGGGAGGTCGGGCCGCCGCCGATGGCGTCGGTGGAGCGCACGTGCTCGCGGGCCCACCAGTCCGCGTCGCCGTCCTCGATGTAGCGCAGCAGGATGCCCTCGCGCAGCGCCCACGGGCAGACCGTCAGCGTCTCGGTGCCGGTCAGCTTCATGGCCGTGTGGGCGACCACCGCGCCGGCCACGGACTGGCCGGCGCGCGCCGCCGAGATCCCCGGCAGCTGGGCGCGGCGTTCGGCGGGCAGTCCGGCCAGCTCCTTCAGCGCCACGCCGAGCGCGCGGCGGTCCAACCGCCGTTCCACGAACGGGCCGTGGCGGCCTGGCGCGGCCCCGCACAACCGGGCGAGCTGCTGGAACGTGCGCGAGGTGGCGACGGCCGTGTGCGGCATCTCCCAGCGGATCCGGGCGGCCACGTCCCGCAGCTGGTGGCGCACTTGGCGGCGGACGGCCTTGAGGTGCTCCGCACGGGGCGGGTCCTGCCCGTCGAAGAGTTCGTGCGTCAGCCGCCGCGCGCCCAGCGGCAGCGAGGCCGCGTAGTCGGGCAGGCGGCTGCGGCCGAAGGCCACCTCCAAGGAGCCGCCGCCGATGTCGAACAGCACCAAAGGCCCCGCCCGCCAGCCCATCCACCGCCGGGCGGCGAGGAACGTCAGCTCCGCCTCGGCCTCACCGGACAGCGTGCGCAGCCGGACCCCCGCCCCCGACTCCACCGCGGCCAGCACCTCGTCCCGGTTCGGTGCGTCCCGCACGATCGACGTCGCGAAGGCGAACGGCTCCGCCACGCCCCACCGTTCGGCCTCCTCCTGCACCTCGCTCACGGCGTCGACCAAGGCCCGTACCGGCTCCTCGCCGAGCCGGCCCCGGGCGTCCGCGTACTCGGCGAGCCGCAGCCGTCTCTTCGCCGTGTGGACCGGCAGCGGCACCTGGCCGTCGGCGTCCGCGACGACCAGTCGCACCGTGTTCGATCCCACATCCACCACGCCAACTCTCATGCACACCAGGTTCCCTCAGTGCGCGCGGAGCAAGCGGGCGGTGTCACACCCTGCGCCCCATGAGGTTCAGCAGTTTCGTCTGCGCGTCGGCGCCGGGCGGCGGCTCGACGGCGGGTGCGAAGAGTCCGCTCTTCTCCAACTCGGCCGCGTGCGGCTCGACTTCACCCCGTACGAAGTCGACCAGCGGGCCGGGCAGCCGCTCGTCGGCGCCGATCGCGCGGGAGAGGTCCCATGTGTGCACGGTCAGGTCGGTGATCATCTGGCCGAGGTAGAAGGTGGCGTCGGTGTCGCCGAAGGAGAGGTGGACGGTACGGTCGAGTGCGCCCGGCTCCCGGAAGGCGGCGCGCGCCGCGGCGGCCGCCGTGTCCCAGGAGGCGACCGGGTCGGGGCCGAGTACGTCGCCGTCGAAGGAGTCGCCGACGGACTCCGTCGTGGCGCCGTCGCGCACCAGCGCGGGCACCCACAGCTGTTCGGTCGTGAGGTGGCCGACCAGGTCGCGCACGGTCCAGTCGGTGCACGGCGTGGGGGCGTCCCACTGGTCGCCCCGGACGGCGTGCACCCTCTCGGCGAAGAGGTCGAGCGCCTCGGCGTGCCGGTCGAGGACGGATGGTGTCCCTGACCGGCCCGGGGTGCCCGCGCCGCCTGTCGTCCCTGACTCGTCGCTGCTCATGGATCGGGGGTTCCCTTCTCCCGCTCGCGCGCTCCCGTACGGGTCCGTCCGACCGCCACCGACCTGCGCGGATGGCGGCGCAGATACTCGCCCTCCAGTTGCGCCATGCGTTCGTTGTGGGTCCGCAGGGCGTCGTTCGAACCGTGCAGCAGGGTGCTGTGGCGGGTGCGGTGGATCGTCTCCAGCTCCCTGATGAGCTGCTGGTCGTCCAGCCGGCCCGGATCGACTCCGTTCATGGATCGCTCCGATCGCTCTGTGCGTCGCCCTGCCCCGGGGCGCCCGTGCGGCCCGTACTACCCAGGATGCACCGCGAGGGGTCCGCGCGCGCACCGCACGGTACGACCGGCGCGTACCGAACGGCCTCGCCTGTCCGGAAATCGCGGCGGCGCGGGGGCAGGCAGCGGGCGGTGTTTCCGCGTCCCACCGGTCGGCAGAGCAATTCCGACGCGCATTCGACCGGAAGGACCGCCCACGTGTCCCACCGCGCACCGAGACGCCTCCTCTTACCGCTCCTCGCCCTCGGCGTGATCGCCACCCAGGCCCCCGGCCTGCTGGCGACGCCCGCCTCGGCCACACCCCGGCAGGCCGCCCACGCCGGCGCCCCCGGCCATCCGCTCGCCCGGTTCACGGACCAGGAACCCGACTGGAAGCGGTGCGGCGCCGACATACCCGCGCGCCTCCGGTGCGCCACCCTCACGGTGCCGCTCGACTACCGCTCCCCCGGCGGCGCCACCATCGACCTCGCCATTTCCCGGATCGCCGCGGGGGATCCCGGCAAGCGCCGCGGTGTGCTGCTGTCCAACCCCGGAGGCCCGGGCGGCCCGGGGCTCTATCTGCCGCTGTATCTGGCCGAGAAGATGCCGAAGTCCGTGACGGACCGGTACGACCTCATCGGGTTCGACCCCCGCGGCATCGGCCGCAGCGCACCGGTGAACTGCGGCCTGACCACGGCGGAGCGGCAATGGCCGCGCACCTTCCGGCCGTTCGGCGAGAGCGTCGCCCGGGTCAGGACGACCGCGGACAAGTGCCGGGCGAAGGCGGGCGGCACGCTGGCGCACATCACCACCCGCAACACCGCACGCGACATGGACGTCCTGCGGGCCGCGCTCGGAGAGAAGAAGATCTCCTACTTCGGCGTCTCGTACGGGACGGCCCTCGGCGCCGTCTACACCCAGCTGTTCCCGGGCCGCGCCGACCGGTTCGTACTGGACAGCGCCATCGACCCGCAGCGCATGTGGCGCGAGATGTTCCGGATGTGGGCGCCGGAGGTGGAGCCGGCGTTCGCGCGGTGGTCGCGGTGGACCGCGGCGCACTCGGCCACGTACGACCTGGGGAGGACACCGGCCCAAGTGCGCGCCCGCTTCTGGAGGTTGGTGGAGCGGGCCGACCGGGACCCGGTCGTCGTGGGTGACGCCAAGCTCACCGGCACCGACATCCGCGCCGTCCTGCGGCGCGAGTTCTACACGGTCCGCAGCGCCGCCGAACTCGTCGCCCTCCTCCGGGACGCCGCCGCGGGCAAACCGGTCCCCGAGTTCCCGACGTCGCCGGAGGAGGAGACCGACAACGGGGCGTCGGCGCTGTGGGCCGTCGTGTGCGGTGACTCCGCGTGGCCGCGCGATCCTGGGACGTACCTCCGCGACTCGGTCAGGGACGCCGCGCGCCACCCGCTGTTCGGGGACTTCGCCTCGAACATCGCGCCGTGCGCGTTCTGGGACGCCCCGGTGGAGCCCGTCACCCGGGTGGACAACACGGTCGGCACGCTGATCCTGCAGAACGAGTGGGACTCGCAGACCCCGCTGACGGCGGCGCGCAGCATGCACCGCGCGCTCAAGGGCTCCCGCATGGTGACCGTCGACGAGGGCGAGGGCCACGGCGTCGCCTACGGCATGGCGCCCGGTCCGACCAACCGGTGCGCGCAGGGCACCGCGACGTCGTACCTGGTGACGGGCGCGCTGCCGGGCAAGGACGTGACGTGCCGGGCGGTGCCGGACGACGGGCCCGGCACCGGGCCTGCGAAGCCGGTGCGCCCGGCCTTCGGCTGACCTCACGGCTTCGCGGCTGCGGGGCTGCGGGGCTGCGGGGCTGCACAGCTGCGTGGCTTCGGGGCTACCGCACGCGCTCGACCCGTCGCTCGTCCCACACCGGCTCCGAGGTCTCCCGGACCTGTCCGTCGCTGCCGAAGACCAGATAGCGGTCGAAGGAGCGGGCGAACCAGCGGTCATGGGTGACGGCGAGGACCGTGCCCTGGAAGGCCTCCAGGCCTTCCTGCAGCGCCTCGGCGGACTCCAGGTCGAGGTTGTCCGTGGGCTCGTCGAGGAGCAGCGCCGTGCAGCCCTCCAGTTCGAGCAGCAGGATCTGGAAGCGGGCCTGCTGGCCGCCGGAGAGCCGTTCGAAGTTCTGCTCGGCCTGCTTGGTCAGCTCGTACCGCCGCAGCCGGGACATCGCGGCGCCGCGGTCCTGGGCGTGCTCGCGCCAGAGGATGTCCAGGAGCGGGCGGCCCACCAGCTCGGGGTGTGCGTGGGTCTGGGCGAAGTGCCCGGGCACCACGCGCGCGCCGAGCTTCCAGGCGCCGGTGTGAGCGACCGGGTTGTCACAGTCCCCCGCGAGCAGCCGCAGGAAGTGCGACTTGCCCGAACCGTTGGAGCCGAGGACGGCGACCCGCTCGCCGTAGAAGACCTCCAGGTCGAAGGGTTTCATCAGGCCGGTCAGCTCCAGCTGCGCGCAGGTCACCGCCCGGACGCCGGTCCGCCCGCCGGGCAGCCGCATGGTGATGTCCTGCTCGCGCGGCGGCTCGGGCGGCGGCCCCGCCTCCTCGAACTTGCGGAGCCTGGTCTGCGCCGCGTGGTAGCGCGAGGCCATCTCGTGGCTGACGTCGGCGGCCTGGCGCAGCGTACGCACCAGCTTCTTCAGCTGCTCGTGCTTCTCGTCCCAGCGGCGGCGCAGCTCCTCGAAGCGCGCGAAACGCTCCTTGCGGGCCTCGTGGAACGTCGCGAAACCGCCGCCGTGCACCCAGGCGTCGGCGCCCCCGGGGCTCTGCTCGACGCTGACGATCTTCTCGGCGGCGCGGGCGAGCAGCTCCCGGTCGTGGGAGACGAACAGGACGGTCTTGCGGGTCTCCTTGAGCTGCCCCTCCAGCCAGCGCTTGCCGGGGACGTCGAGGTAGTTGTCCGGCTCGTCGAGGAGCAGCACCTCGTCGCCGCCGCGCAGCAGCGCCTCCAGGACGAGCCGCTTCTGTTCGCCGCCGGAGAGCGTGCGCACCTCGCGGAACTGCGCCTTGTCGTACGGGACGCCGAGCGCGGCCGTGGTGCAGATGTCCCACAGCGTCTCGGCCTCGTACCCCTGGACCTCCGCCCAGTCGGAGAGCGCCTGCGCGTAACCCATCTGGGCGGTCTCGTCGTCGACCGTCATGATCGCGTGCTCGGCGGCGTCCACGGCCTGCGCGGCCTGCCGGATCCGCGGGTGGGAGACGGAGACGAGCAGGTCGCGCACGGTGGTCTCGTCGCGTACGGAGCCGACGAACTGCGGCATCACGCCGAGACCGCCGCTGACGCTCACGGTGCCGCCGTGCGGCTGGAGCTCGCCGGAGATGAGCCGGAGCAGGGTGGTCTTGCCCGCGCCGTTCGCCCCGACGAGGGCGACCACGGCGCCCTCGCCGACCCGGAAGGAGACATCACCGAGCAGCGCCCGCCCGTCCGGCAAGTAGTACTCGAGGTGTGCGGCTTCCAGATGTCCCATGTGCGGGATTGTCCGTGGCCGACCGCCGCCCGGGCAAACCGTTTGCGGGGCCGGCCGGCGAAACGCCCGGTGTACCGCTGCGACCTGGCCTTTCGGCGGCCGGGAGCCTGAAGCGCGGCGCTCGGGGTACGAGGGCGCCATGAGCGCTGACACCTCGGCCGTCTCCGGCCTCGACCTGTCCCGGCCCGCTCCCGGCCCCCGCTCGTACAAGGCGCGTCTGCTCGCTCTCGACAGGCGCCTCTTCGACGCGGTCGCCACCCGGCACTGGCCCGGCGCCGACCGGGTGCTGCCCCGGCTCAGCCGGAGCGCCAACCACGGCGTGCTGTGGTTCGCGACGGCCGCGGGGATCGCCGCGACGCGCACCCCGCAGGCCCGCCGGGCCGCCGTGCGCGGGGTGGCGTCCCTGGCGCTGGCCTCCGCGACCATCAACACGCTGGGCAAGCGTTCGGTGCGCCGGGCCCGCCCCGTGCTCGACACGGTGCCGCTGATCCGGCAGCTCAAGCGGCAGCCGATCACCACCTCGTTCCCCTCCGGCCACTCGGCGTCGGCCGTCGCCTTCGCCACGGGGGTGGCGCTGGAGTCGCGGGCGTGGGGCGCGGTCGTCGCGCCGGTCGCGGCCGCCGTGGCGATCTCCCGGATCTACACCGGTGCGCACTTCCCGAGCGACGTCCTGGTGGGCGGCGCGCTGGGTGCGGGCGCGGCGTTCGCGGTGCGCGGTCTGGTGCCGACGCGGGCGCGGCAGGCGCCGCCCGGCCACCCGCGGGCGACGGCGCCCGCGCTGCCGGGCGGCGCGGGTCTGGTGCTGGTCACCGACGCGGAGGCGGGCACCTCGCAGCGCGTACGGGCGCTGCGCGACGCGCTGCCCGACGCGGAGATCGTGATCGCCGAACCGGCCGATCTGGAGGCCGAGTTGGCGAAGGCCGCGACGCGCGGCCAGGCCCTGGGCGTGTGCGGTGACGACGGCACCGTGAACACCGCGGCCACCGTCGCCCTGCAGCACGGGCTGCCCCTCGCGGTGCTGTCGGGCGGCACCCTCGACCACTTCGCCCAGGGCCTCGGGGTCGAGGACGCCCGCGACCTGGCGGGCGCGGTGGAGGCGGGCGAGGCGGTCGCCGTGGAGGTCGACCGGTTCCGGGCCGAGGACACGGGCGGGTCCGGCGGGCAGGAGGACGGCGGCGGGACCGGTGGGCAGGAGGAGAAGTACGTCGAGACGCTGACGGTCTACCGTCCGTCGGGCCGCGTGCGGTGAACCATCCGTTGACCACATACCGATACGTGACCACATACTGATACGCGGGTCTCATCATTCGGCATGGCGGCGTACGGTGCGTGCTACCCGGTGCGGGCTACACGTACACGAAGGAGTGCCGCCATGCCGAAGGAGACCGCCGTCTACACGCACGGACACCACGCGTCGGTGCTGCGCTCGCACACCTGGCGCACCGCCGCCAACTCCGCCGCGTATCTGGTCGGTTCGCTCAAGCCGCACATGCGGGTCCTCGACATCGGCTGCGGCCCCGGCACCATCACCGCGGACCTGGCCGAGCTGGTCCCCGAAGGACGGGTCACCGGCGTCGACCGGGCGCCCGGCATCCTGGACACCGCCCGCGCCACCGCCGCCGAACGCGGCCTGGACAACGTCGAGTTCGCCGTCGCGGACGTGCACGACCTCGACTACCCCGACGACACCTTCTGCGTCGTCCACGCCCATCAGGTGCTGCAGCACGTGGGCGACCCGGTGCGGGCGCTGCGCGAGATGCGGCGGGTCTGCAGGCCCGGCGGCATCGTCGCGGTCCGCGACGCGGACTACTCCGCGATGACCTGGTATCCCCGCTCCCCCGGCCTGGACGACTGGCTGGACCTGTATCTGCGGGTGGCCCGCGCCAACGGCGGCGAGCCCGACGCGGGGCGGCGCCTGAAGGCCTGGGCCCTGGAGGCCGGTTTCACGGACGTCACCACGACCGCGGGCACCTGGTGCTACAGCTCCGAGGAGGAGCGGGCCTGGTGGAGCGGGCTGTGGGCGGAGCGCACGCTCGCCTCCACGTACGCCGAGCGCGCGGTGGCCGGCGGACACGCGGACGAGGAGCGGCTTCGGGCCGTCGCGGCGGCCTGGCGGGAGTGGGGCGGGCGGGCGGACGCCTGGTTCGCGGTGCTGCACGGCGAGATCCTCTGCCGCAAGTGACGGCCACGCACCTCTGGTCGAGGGGGCGGCCGCACACCCATGGTCGAGGGGGCGGTCGCGTACCAACTGCCTTGTGTGGCAGCCGAAAGCGGCGCCGGCCGCGGGGCGGGAGAGCGTGTGCTGCTCCCGCCCCGCGGCCGGCGCCGCGGCGCTCCCGGGGTCACTCCCTGGGCAGCAGGGGCCCCAGCGGCCCGAGGTCCAGGTTCAGGTCCTCGGGCCGCAGCCCGTACCGGTCCCGGAGCTCGGCCATCCGGTCCTCCAGGAGCATCAGCGTGAGGCCGACCCGCTCCTCCTGGTCCTCGGTCAGCTCGCCGGTGTCGAAGCGCCGCACGGCCTGGCGCTCCATCAGCTGACGCAGGAGCTCCACGACGGTCAGGACCAGCTTCACCAGGTCCCGCTCGACCGTGTCGGGGTCGAGGTCCATGCGTTTGCGGCGGTCAGGCTCCATGGGTCACTCCGTCTTCGGCCACGGTGCGGGCACCTGCTCGTTCACCGAGCTGATCAATGCCTTCAGGTCGATGCGCACGAGGTCGACGTCCGCGATCCGCAGGGTGATGTCACCCGCGATGACCACGCCGCCGGCGAGCAGCCGGTCGAGCAGATCGACCAGGGCTATCTCGCGGCGCTCCACGACGGTCATACGGGACGGTCCTCCTCGTCGCCGGTGAAGGAGTACGCGGCCCACGGCCCCGTCAGCTCCACCCGCAGCCGGCTCGTCCCCTGGTCCTCGTCCTTGGTGCGGTCCACCAGCTCGACGAACTCCTCGGAGTCCGCGCGGGGCACCAGATAGGCCGCGTTGAGGACGTTGCGGCCGGGTGTGCCGGCCAGCTCGGAGTTCTGCGGCGCGTGCAGCCGGGAGGCGTCGGCCCGCTGCGTAAGCCTCTCGTGCAGCCGGCGCGAGAAGTCCTCGGCCTGCTGCCAGCTCTCCTCCTGCGCCGTGCGCTGGCTGCGCCGCCTGCGCAGGTAGTCGCGCCCGCTGCCCGGCTTGCTCGGCCGCGGCGCGTCGGCCGGTGACTGCTGCGGCGAGGCCTGCTCGTCCTCCTTCTCCAGATAGACCTTCACGCCCCACTCGACGCGCCCGTCGATCCGCTCCAGGACGCGGTGGAAGCGCTCCTCGCCCTCCTCCAGCATGGTGCGTACGCCGCTGTCGTCCCGGAAGACCGTCGCGAGGCGCAACGGCAGCGGGCAGGTGACCGACGTCAGCGCGTCGATCACCCGCTGGTGGGCGCGGGCCGTGTCGGAGAGCCAGTCCAGGTCCTCCAGGTGCCGGCGCAGCGCCTCCTCCGCGAAGTCCCGCTCAGGCACCGGGCCGACCAGGGCGATCAGGCCCCCGTGGCTGAGCTGGCGCGGCGGGACGCCGCCGACCCCCGTGAGGTCGGCGGCGAGCGGTGCGGCGAGGGGGCGGCAGACCGCGTAGACGTAGCGCAGGTCGTCATGGCGCATGTCGTCGTGGCGCGGGCCGTCGCCGTGCCGTTCATCGTTCACGGCGTTCATCTGTCTCCTTGTCGGCCGGCTCCAGGGACTGCCGCTCCTCCAGTTCCGCCAGCCGCTGTTTCAGCTCGGCGTTCTCCCGGGAGAGTTCGGAGTGGCGTGCCCCGGAGGAGAGCGCGGGATCGCCCTCCCACCAGTCGATACCCATCTCCTTGGCCTTGTCGACCGACGCGACGATGAGGCGGAGCTTGATCGTGAGCAGTTCTATGTCGAGCAGGTTGATCTTGATGTCGCCGGCGATGACGACGCCCTTGTCCAGGACGCGTTCGAGGATGTCGGCGAGGTTGGCTCCGCCACCGCTGCCGCCGTAGGGGCCGGGCAGCCCGCCGCCCTGGGAGACGGTCATCGACGGTCCCGTCCGCCGGCCGACTCGGCGTACTCACGCTGCTTGTCGTCGTCGGCGTCGGCCTCGTCCTCGGGCTCCTCGTCGTACTCGGCCTCGGGCTCGTCCTCGAGTTCCTCCTCGGGCTCGTCCTCGTCCTCGTACTCCTCGGCCGGTTCGTCCTCCCGCTCGGACTCGTCCTCGTCGTCCTCGACGTACTCGGCCTCCGGGTCGTCCTCTTCCTCGGCCTCCGGCTCGTCCTCGAACTCGTCGTCGGCCTCGGTGTCGCGCCCGTCCTCGCGGTCCTGGGCGTCCTGGTCGTCCTGCTCGTCCTGGTCGTCCGGCTGGTCCTGCGTCTCGTTCTCTTCCTCTTCCTCCGCCACCGCGTCCTCGTGGCTGCGGACGACCTCGCCGTCGCGGATCTCGCCGCGCCAGCCGTCGCTCGCCTCGCCGCGCATCGAGATGTGCCGGGCGAAGTTCTTGAGGTCGAGGCGGGCCCGGCGGCCCTGGGCGCGCCAGATGTTGCCGGTCTTCTCGAACAGCCCCTTCGGGTAGTACTCGATGACCAGCAACACCCGGGTGATGTTCTCGCCGAGCGGGTGGAAGGTGACGACGCCCTTGGTGGTGCCCTTGGCGCCCTCCGACGTCCAGGTGATCCGCTGGTCCGGGACCTGTTCGGTGGTGTGCGCCTTCCAACTGCGGCTGGACCAGAAGACCTTGAGCTTCCAGTCGGAGTCCGTGTCGCTGGCCACCGTGGCGCCCTTGACGCCCTTGGCGAAGGTGGAGAACTCCTGGTACTGCGTCCACTGGTCGTAGGCGTCGCGGACCGGCACGCCGACGTCAATGCTCTCCAGGATCACGGTGGGCTTCTGGCCCGCGCCGCCCTTCTTGCGCTTGCCGCCGAGGCTCTTGAAGGCGTCCTTGGCCTTGTCCTTCAGGTGGCTGCCGCCCAGTTCCAGCGCGCTGCGCACCGGGCCCTTGCCCTCGGCGACCTTCTTGCCGGCGTTCAGCGCCAGCTTGCCGAAGCCGGGGCTGTTGCCGTCGGCGATGTCGTTCAGCTTGCCGGTGGCGTCGCCCAGCTTGTGTCCCACGCCGACGAGCATGCGCTCGACCTGGGCCATCATGTACGCCTGCGCCTCTTCCTTCAGGCGGTCGGCGGCGGGGCTCTTCGTGATGTTGCTCAGGGGTGACTCAGCCATGATCGCGGTCTCCCTTCGACCTGCCGCCGCTCGTACGGGCCGACGAACTCGCCCTGCGAGCGGTGCCGCGCGCCGACGTGGACTTCTTCTGCGCGGTCTTGCGGGCCGTCTTCTGCGCGGTCTTCTTGGCCGGGGCCTTCTTCGCCGCCGCCTTCGGGGCGGACTTGGCGTCGGACTTCGTGCCCGACTTCGGCGCGGCGCGCTTCGCGGGCGCCTTCTTGCGGGGCGCGGGCTCCTCGGACTCCTCGTCCTCGTCCCGGTCCTCCCGGTCGTCGGCGTCCTCGTCACGCTCGTCGCGCTCGTCGTCGTCATCTTCGTCGTCCCGGTCGACGACCTCGCCCGGCACCACACCGGAGATGCGGTCCTGGACGTCCAGGGTGCGGTCGTGCAGACGGTCGGCGAGGCCCTCCAGCTGCCGGTTCAGGAGCGATCCCGTGGCCGCCTTGCCCACGCCCCGCAGGTCCTGGCGCAGCTGGTCGCCTATCTCCTTGAACTGCGGGTTGTTCTCCAGCTGCTGGGTCACCATCTGGCCCAGCGCCTTGGGGCTGAGGTTCAGCTTCTTGCCGGCCACCATGCTGCCGACGGCGAACGCGAACTTCGCCTTCTTCGTGCGTCCGAGCACGTACCCCGCGCCCACGGCGAGGCCCACTGCGAGTCGGTTCATAGTCAGAAGTCCTGTCCTGTGCTGTGCTGCAGGCGGTCGAGGAGCTCGTCCTCGCGCCGCTCGAAGTCGGCCTCGTCGATCTCTCCCGCCTCCAGGAGCTCCTCGAGGCGGGAGAGTTCACGACGGATCGCCGAAGGGTCGTAGTACTGCCGCTCCGCCTCGTCGACCACTTGCCTGAGCACCCAGAGGGAGCCTCGGGCCGGGGCGAGGGGGAGCATGAGCAGTTCGCCGATCAGTCCCATGGGGTCGTCATTCCGCCGGTTCAGCGGGCCCCGGGTCGACGAAGCTGTACGGGGGCAGCGGACCGTGCACCTTCAGCTCCAGGTGCGGCTGGGTGGCCTTCAGCTCCTCGACGGCGGAGAGGAGGCCCTCGGCGGACTTGCGGTCCACCAGGAACGAGACGTTCGCCAGCCAGCCGGTGCCCTCGGGGCCCTCGGCCACCGCTTCGACGGTCGGCTCCAATGCGCGCCGCACCTCGATGGCGTCGCTCGCCTCGCGGGCCCGTACGCCGTTGGTGATGGCCTCGCCGAGCTGCAGCTTCTGCTCGTGGGTGCCGCCGCCCTGGCGCTGGTTGGCCTCCACCATGGCGCGCAGCTCCGGGTTCTCGGCGAGAACCTGGTGCAGTACGGCCTCTTCGTTGTGGCTGGCCTTGACGTTGTACTCGACCTTGCCGTCGAGGGTGCGCAGCCGCTCCCCGTAGTGCCCGGCCCGCTCGCCGAGCACCGAGACGACCGTCTCGTCGTCCGGGGCGAGGCTGCCGAAGCGCATCGGGAGCACCGAGCCGCCGGCACCGGCCTCCGAGAGGACGTTCTGGTGCGCGAGCAGGTCGCGGCGCTTGGGCTTCAGGTCCTCGGGGGCGTCGCTCACGATGGCGGCGAGGTCGCCGTTCTTCAGGACGCGCACGGGGCAGGCCGGCCGGCCGATGCCCTCCATGCCGTCCGGCAGCGCCGGGTGGGAGCTGCTCGCGATGCCGTAGACGTACGTGGTCACTCCTTCTCCTCCTTCCGGCGCGAGGAGGTGGTGCGTCGGGCCCGAGGACGGTCCTCGGTCTCGCGCTGGCTCTCCTCACGGGACTGCTTGAAAGCGTCGGATATCGTCTCGGCCGCGCCGGAGAGCGCGCCCTTCGACTTGCCCTTGGCTCCCGACTCGGTGATCTCACCCACGAGGTCGGGCAGGCCGGGGTCCTTCTTCTTGCCCGACTCCAGGTCGAGACGGTTGCACGCCTCGGCGAACCGCAGATAGGTGTCGACGCTCGCGACGACCACACGGACGTCGATCTTCAGGATCTCGATGCCGACGAGCGAAACGCGTACGAAGGCGTCGATGACGAGTCCTCGGTCGAGGATGAGCTCCACGACGTCGTACAGGCCACTCGTGCCGCCTCCGCCGCCGGACTGTTGTGCCGGGACTACGGTCATACCGACTCTGCCTCCTTGAGTCTGAGTTCTCTCGTTCTCTCGGTTCCGGTCCTTGGTCGCCCTGTCCTAATGGCCGCCGGGTTCCGCACGTCCGCGCTCGTATCGGCGCAGCCGCCGGTACCCCGTGAGCTCGCCCTGCGCGTCCAGCTGTACCTCGTAGCTGGCGAGGAGGCTCATCGTGTCGGGGACACGGGACAGTTCCAGGACCTCGACCTCCAACAGCCAGCCGTCTTCGGTGCGTTCAAAGGACGACACCGACTCGGGCGTCATGCCGGTCAGCTCGGCGAGCTGCTCGCGCGCGCCGCCGAGGACCGTCCTGAGCCCCGGATTGGGCTTGTCGGCACCGGCCGAGTCGTGCTGCCCGGTGTCGTCCTGGCCGGCGTCCGCGTCGCGCTTCTCCGAAGTCTTCGACTCCGGCGGCTTTTCACCTGATGACTTGTTGTCTGTCGTCTTACGTGTCGTATTGGCCATGTTCACCTCCTCCTCCGAGTTACCGCTCGATCCTTGGCCAAACGTGATCGGTGTGTATCCGGTCGGCCACTTTCGTGCCGCTCAGCCGCGCAGCGCGCGCAGCTTGTGGCGGGCCGGTCCGAGCGCGCGTCCCGCACGCAGGACATCGGCCCACGGGTCGGTCCTCGCCTGCTCCACGGCGTTGTCGATGGTCCAGCGACGGGCAAGCACGGTGGGGTCGTCGAGCTGCCGCCACGCGATCGGCACGGCCACCGGTGCGCCCGGCGCGGACCGTACCGAGAAGGGGGCGACGGCCGTCTGCGCGTAGCCGTTGCGCTGCACGTCGAGGTGGAGCCGGTCGCCGCGCGCCTGTTTGCGGGCGGCCGTGGTGAACCGCTCCGGGTGGGTGTCGGCGAGGGTGTCCGCGACCTCGTGTGCGAAGTCGCGGACGTCGTCGAAGTCGTGCCGGCCGTCGAGGGGCACGACGACGTGGAGTCCGCGGGAGCCGGTCGTCATCGGTGCGGACGGCAGCCCCATGTGGTCGAGGAGTTCACCGAGCAGCAGGGCCGCGTCCCGTACGACGTCGAAGTCGTCCTTCACGGGGTCGTCCTGCGCGGGGTCGAGGTCGAACACCATCCGGTCGGGGTGGTCGACGCGGCGCGTGCGGGAGAGCCAGCGGTGCAGGGTGAGACAGGCCTGGTCGGCAAGGAAGAGGAGGGTCGCGGTGTCGTCGCACACGGTGTGCGTGACGGTGCCGCCCTCCTTCGCGACCTCGGCGCGGGTGACCCACTCCGGGTAGTGGTCCGGGGTCTCCTTCTGCAGGAACCGGGGTCCGCCGACGCCGTCCGGGTGGCGTTCCAGCGTGAGGGGGCGCCCGCGCAGGTGGGGCAGCATGTAGGGGGCGACGGCCCGGTAGTAGTCGAAGAGGTCCTCTTTGGTGTGCCCGCTCCCGCCGGGGTGGCCGTCGGTGTGGCCGTCCACATGCCTGCTGATGTGGCCGTCCGTTGCCCCCGCCGGGAAGAGCACCTTCCGCAGCCGGTGCAGCGCCACGGTGCGGCGTCCGGCCCGCACCGTCCGTACGTCGTCCATGGGGCTCCCTTCGCTCGCTCCGCCGGCGGCCCGACGTCCCGGCCGGGTACCCAGGGGCGCGCCCGGTACGCGTGCCGGGGGATCGGGCGGGGTGGGGCGGGGTGGTGTCAACCCTGGTGGGGAGGGTGGCTGCCCCCACCGGGAAGCCGGGGGCCGGCGGGCGTGCCGCGGGGCCTCGCGGCCGAAAGGATCGGTGCCACGACCAGCCGTCCCCGTTCGCTCCTGCCACTCCTGTGAGGTCCGCCATGCCGCACGACTCCGACGCGAGGCACACGTACGAATCCGAAGCGCCGTCCCCGTACCGCCCCGATACACCGTCCCCGTACCGCCCCGAGCCGACGCGTCACCCCACCCCCGACTTCGAACGGCCCCGCGTCCCCCGCCCACGCCCCCGCTCGCACGACCCCGGACCGCTGGCCCGCGCCCTAGGGCCTGTCCGGCGGATCTTGTCGCGGGCGCGGGGCCTGCCACGCCGACCTGCGGCGTTGTCGTCGGTTGCCAACGCTCCGCGTTGCCGCCCTCCTCCGCCTTGCATCTCGACGCGCCAGACCCCGCTCACCAGCACGAAGACGCGCGGGCCACCCGGATGCGACCTGATCCGCCGGACAGGCCCTAGCGGGCACCGACGAACCACCGGCCCCCGGCGCCGTACGGGCGGCGGTCGCGCTGTGGCTGACGGCGGTCGCGGCGGGGGTGTTCGGGACGGTGCTCGCGGCCGCCCGCCACACGTCAGGAACGGGCCCCGGCACGGCCCTCGGCGCCGACGGCTTTCTCCTCCGCATGGCTCTGCTCTCGGCGACGGTCCTCGTGGCAATCCGGATGCGGCGCGGCTCGTCCTTGGCCCGCACAACCCTGGCCGCCAGCCTCGGCGCACTGTCCCTGACGGCCACGACCGCCCACCTGTCGGACGACGGCCCCACTTTCGGCGCCGCCCTCCGGGACGCGGATGTACTCGGTGTCGGCGTACTCGACGTCCTGTCAGGCGCCGCCCTGGCCACACACCTCACCGCGGCGGTCGCGGCGACGGTACTGATGTTCCGCCCCACGGCAAACGCCTGGTTCAGACCGACGCGTCCGAGCTGACGGCGCGCCCTCAGCGGACCACGCCCTCCTCCACCAGGAGGCGGGCCGCCGTGGCGATGGACTCTGCGTCGATGCCCGCGGCGTGCAGCTGTTCCTCGGGGGACGCCGAGCCCGGCATCGAGCGGACCGCGAGCCGGACTAGGCGCGGCACCGGTCGGCCGTCGGTGAAGGCGTCGAGGACCGCGTCGCCGAGTCCGCCCTGTTCGCGGTGGTCCTCGACGGTCAGCAGGCAGCCGGTGCGCTCGGCCGCCTCCCGCAGGGTCTCGCGGTCGACGGGCTTGACCGAGTACAGGTCGATGACGCGCACCGGGATGCCTTCGGCGGCGAGGGCGTCGGCCGCCGCGAGCGCCTCGTGGACGGTCACGCCCGCGGCCACCACGGTGAGCCGGTCCGCGTCGCCGGAGCGCAGCACCTTGGAGCCGCCGATCGGGAACTCCTCGTCGGGGCCGTAGATGACGGGCGCGTCCCCGCGCGACGTACGCAGGTAGCGGATCCCGTCGAGCCCGGCCATCTGCGCGACGAGCTGACCCGTCTGGTGGGCGTCGCACGGGTAGAGGACCGTGGAGCCGTGCACCGCGCGGAAGAGCGCGAGGTCCTCCAGGCCCATCTGGGACGGGCCGTCCTGGCCGATCGCGACGCCCGCGTGGGAGCCGACGAGGTTGATGTCGGCGCCGCTCACCGCCGCCATCCGTACGAAGTCGTGGGCGCGGGTGAGGAACGCCGCGAACGTCGACGCGAACGGCACCCAGCCGCGCGCCGCCAACCCCACGGAGACGGCGACCAGTTGCTGCTCGGCGATGTAGCACTCGAAGTACCGGTCGGGGTGCTCCTTGGCGAAGTACTCCGTGCGGGTCGAGTCGCCGACCTCGCCGTCCAGCGCCACGACGTCGCCGCGGGCGGTGCCGAGCGCGGCGAGCGCCTGTCCGAAGGCGTCGCGGGTCGCGACGGCCTCGCCCAGCTCGTGGCGGGGCAGTTCGAGGTGGCCGCCGCGCGCCGCCTGCGGCGCCCGCGCCGCCGCCGGCTTCCCCACCTCCACGCGTACGTCGCGCACGCCGCCCAGCTCCTCGACGGCCGCCTCGGCGTCCGGCAGCGGCTTGCCGTGCAGGCCCTCGCGGTTCTCCACGGAGGCGACGCCCTTGCCCTTGACGGTACGGGCGAGGATCACGGTGGGCTGACCGCTGGTGGAGCGCGCCTCCTGGCAAGCCCGGTCGATGTCGTCGACGTCGTGCCCGTCGGTCTCGACGACGTGCCAGCCGAAGGCCCTGAAGCGGTCGGCGTAGGCGCTCAGCTGCCACTCGTGGCGGGTCGGGCCGCGCTGGCCGAGGCGGTTGACGTCGACGATCGCGGTGAGGTTGTCGAGGTGCTCGTACCCGGCGTGCTCGGCGGCCTCCCAGACGGAGCCCTCGGCGAGCTCGCTGTCGCCGCACAGCACCCAGACGCGGTACGGGTTCCGGTCGAGCCGCTTGCCGGACAGGGCCATGCCGACGCCGACGGGCAGCCCCTGCCCGAGCGATCCGGTGGCGACCTCCACCCACGGCAGAGCGCGCGGCGAAGGGTGCCCCTGCAGACGGCTGCCCTGCTCGCGGAAGGTGAGCAGCTCCTCGTCGGTGAGCGCGCCGGCCGCCTTGTACGCGGCGTAGAGCAGCGGCGACGCATGGCCCTTGGAGAGGATGAAGCGGTCGTTGCCGGGGTGGTCCGGCTGCTCGAAGTCGTACTGGAGGTGGCCGCCGAGCAGCACCGCCATCAGGTCGGCGGCGGACATCGACGACGTGGGGTGGCCGGAGCCCGCGGCGGCCGAGGCCCGTACGGAGTCGACCCGCAGCTGCCGGGCGAGGGCGTCCAGGTCTTCACGGTTGAGGGGCATGAGGGTCCTCCTTGGACTGCGGAGTACGGAGTACGGAGTACGGATTCGCGGGGGGGGCGGGGTGTGGGGATCGGGTGCGGGCTGCCGGGTGTGGGCCGCGAGCGGCGGACCGCCCCGGGCTTCGCGCTACGAGCTTCGGGCCTCGGGCCACCGCACGGCGCGCGACGCTCCGGCCCGGCGGGTCGGACCCCCCGCGTGCCCCTGCGCGACGGGCGCCAAACTCCCATTCCGGACAGGACGCCCCGAGCGGCGGGCATCGCACCGCGGGCGGCGCGCAGGGTGGCACGCGCCGGGCGGCATTCGCGGAAAGTGCCGCACGGCCGCCGGGCCACGGCCGTTTGCTCCCGCGTCGCGGGGTTACCCGCAGTTCTGTCCGGCAAGCATCCGGCAAGCTCCACCCGCCGCCGCGGAGGTGCACCCCATGCCCGAGTACGGATACTTCCTGTCGACCGAGGAGTTCGGTCCCGCCGACCTCGTCGAGCAGGCCCGGATGGCCGAGCAGGCCGGATTCCAGGCGCTGTGGATCTCCGACCACTACCACCCGTGGAACGCGGCGCAGGGCCAGAGCCCGTTCGTCTGGTCGGTGATCGGCGCGCTCGCCGAGGCGGTCTCGCTGCCCGTGCAGACGGCGGTGACCTGCCCGACCGTGCGCATGCACCCGGCGGTCGTGGCGCAGGCCGCGGCGACGAGCGCGGTCATGACGGGCGGCCGGTTCCGGCTCGGGGTCGGTACGGGCGAGGCGCTCAACGAGCACGTCGTCGGCGGCCCCTGGCCCCCGGTCCACCGGCGCCTGGAGATGCTGGAGGAGGCGATCCAGATCATCCGGAACCTCTTCACCGGCGCGGAGGTCAACCACCACGGGACGCACTACACGGTCGAGAACGCCCGCCTGTACACGGTGCCGGACGAGCCCGTCCCCATCGACATCTCGGGCTTCGGCCCCAAGGCGACGGCGCTCGCGGCGCGGGTCGGGGACGGGTTCATCACGATGACGCCCGACGAGACTCTCGTCTCGCACTACCGCAAGGGCGGCGGGGGCGGGAAGCCGGTCAGCGGCGGCGTCAAGGTGTGCCACGGGCTCGACCGCGAGGAGTCGGTGCGCAGGGCCCGCGAGGTGTGGGGCAACCAGCTGCTGCCGGGCGAGCTGGGCCAACTCCTGCCCACGCCGCGCCACTTCGAGCAGGCCGCCCCGCTGGTCACCGACGCCATGGCCGCCTCGTCCTTCACCTGTGGCGACGACGTCGACGAGCACGTCGGGGCGCTCACCGCGTTCGCCGACGCCGGGTTCGACCGCGTGTACGTAAGCCAGATCGGCCCCGACCAGCGGGGCTTCTTCGACTTCTACCGCACGAAGGTGCTGCCGCAGGTACAGGGTGCGGCGCCCGCGTCCCCCGG
The DNA here is from genome assembly GCF_042871345.1 of Streptomyces sp. NPDC005863. Classification (NCBI taxonomy): domain Bacteria; kingdom Bacillati; phylum Actinomycetota; class Actinomycetes; order Kitasatosporales; family Streptomycetaceae; genus Streptomyces; species Streptomyces sp. NPDC005863. The sequence continues at coordinate 886,602 of NZ_JBIAII010000002.1, forward strand.
CGACGGCACGCCCCGCTGACGCAGTCCGCCGACGCGCCTCGCTGCCGCACTCCGCTCACGCACTCCGCCGACGCACCCAAAAGCCGCCGCTTCCCTCGCGCCCTAGCCCTAGGAAAGATCCGATGAAGCACGAAGTCCCCATCGAACGGCCCTCGGTCTCCGCGTACACCGTGCCCGCGGACGGCCCCGAGGCCGACGGCACCTTCGCCTGGGACACCACGACCATCGTCGTCGTCGAGATCACGGCGGGCCACGTGACGGGGACCGGCTGGACGTACGCCCCCGCCGCCGTAGCCGCCCTCGTCGACGAACAACTCACCCCGGCGATCAGGGGACTTGACGCCCTGGACATTCCCGCCGCGCACGACGCGATGACGAAGGCGGTGCGCAACACGGGCCGCCCCGGCGCGGCCGGCTGCGCGATCTCCGCGGTCGACATCGCCCTGTGGGACCTCAAGGCCCGGCTCCTCGAACTCCCCCTCGTCCGGCTCCTCGGGGCGGCCCGCAACGAGGTCCCCGTCTACGGCAGCGGCGGCTTCACCACGTACCACGACACGCATCTGGCGGCGCAGCTGAACGGCTGGGTGCACGGGCAGCACATCCCGCGCGTCAAGATCAAGATCGGAGAGGCCTGGGGCCGGGCGGCGGCCCGCGACGTGTCCCGCGTGCGGACCGCGCGCGACGTGATCGGCCCGCAGGCCGAGCTGTACGTCGACGCGAACGGCGGCTACACGCGCAAGCAGGCGGTACGGGTGGGCGGGGTGCTCGCCGAGTACGGCGTGGGCTGGTTCGAGGAGCCGGTCTCATCGGACGACCTGCGAGGGCTCGCGCAGGTCAGGGACGCGCTGGTGTGCGACGTGACGGCCGGCGAGTACGGCTACGACCTGCCGTACTTCGCGCGCATGATTCCCTCCGTCGACTGCCTCCAGGTCGACGCGACGCGCTGCGGCGGCATCACGGAGTGGCTGCGCGCGGCGGCGCTCGCGCAGGCCCACGGCCTGGAGGTCTCGGCGCACTGCGCGCCGCACGCGCATGCCGCGGTCGCCGCGTGCGTGCCGAATCTGCGGCACATCGAGTGGTTCCACGACCACGTGCGGATCGAGTCGATGTTCTTCGACGGCGCGCTCGACCCGACCGGGGGCGTGGTCCGCCCGGACGGCGGGATCGGACACGGTCTGCAGCTGCGCATCGACGAGGTGGCGGAGTTCCGGGTCGCGTGAGGGGCCTGAGGGTGGAGTGCTCTGGCACGCGACGCTCGCTCCGAGACGGGTCGGGGCCCGCCGCGACGGGGGAAACGCGGCGGGCCCCTGCGGCTCGGATGCCCGGCATCTAGGGCCTCACGCCCGGGCCGGGCCGAAGGTTGCGACCATCACAACGGGCGGCGGGAGTATCGGCTCCCGGCGCGGGAGTTGCCGTCCCCGGCCCGGCCCGCTTTCAGGCCTCCCTGCGCGGAGAGGCCTCCCCGTCCGGCGTGGCGGGCGGGGCGGTGGGAGGCATGGGCGGGGGTGCGGGCACCGCTGCGCCGTCCGGGGTGGTGAGTCCGCCGGGAGGGGTGGGTGTGGGCGCGGCGGCGCCGGGGTTCGGGAGCGGGGCGGTTGCGGGCGGCGCGGTCGGGGCCGCGGCCGGGGTCGCCGCGTTCCGCCCGGGTCCACTCCCCTGCCGGGCAGCGTTACGCAGCAGGACCGCCGCGCCGCCGAGCGCCGCACCCATGATGAGCGCCGCCGCCCAGGCGGGCAGTCCCAGGTCGATGACGAGGCCGAGGCCGAGCGCGACCGCGGCGCCCGCGTAGAGCGCGGCGGCGCCGGACGCGGCGTAGAGCGTGGCCTTGCGCCGCTGCTTCCTGGTCTGCTCGCGCAGCTCTTCCCGCAGCTCGGCGCGGATCGTCCGGACCAGTTCGTCGGTCAGGCCCTTGTCGAGGCCGGTCAGTGTCTTCTCGGGACCAGTCATGGCGGCCGGGTACCCGGAGCGACGGACGCTTAACGGCGGACGCCCAGGTCGCGCCGCGGGGCGCGTACGCGTGCACCGGCATCCGGGACGTCCCGCCCACGCCCGACCACGCTGGGCCCGCTCCCGTGACGCAGGCCACACCATGGCGAGGTGGTCGCCTGGGTAGGCGGCGCATGATCGCTCGGGTTCGCACCCGGGAAGCACCATCGGAAACACGGAGGTATCCATGTCCTCGAAGCGACGTCGCAAGAAGAAGGCCCGCCGCAAGAACGGCGCGAACCACGGCAGCCGTCCCCAGTCCTGACGGCGGGCACCACCGGAGGGCGGCACCGAACGGTGCCGCCCTCCGACGTGCCTGCCCCCGACGGGAGTTGGCGGGGAGAGGAACCGGAGATCTTCTCGCCGGAGGCGGTGGCGGGCGAGCGGGCAATCATGAAATCGTTGCGGAGCCGGTGGCAGGTCAAAGAGGTGAGGGCGGTCCATCATGGAGATCCTGGGAACCACGCTGCGGATCTGCGTCGAGGACCTGGAGTCCTCGGTCGCGTTCTACGAGCGGCTTGCGGGCGGGAAGGCCATGCGCTTCGAACGCAGCGGGGTCTCCGTCGCGGCGGTCGGCTGCTTCCTGCTGATGAGCGGCCCGGAGCACGAGCTGGAGGTGCTCCGCAAGGTCTCCGCGACCATCGCGGTCGAGGACGTCGACGAGGCGCACGCCGTCCTCAGCGCCTCCGGCGCACGCATCATCGCGGGCCCGGTGCCGACCCCTGTGGGCCGCAGCCTCATCGCGATGCACCCGGACGGCGCCGTCTTCGAGTACGTGGACCGTCGCGTCGTCGACAGCTGAGCCACCGCCCGTCGACGCACGTCGCCCCCTCCTGCCCAGCGCCGTCAGGTGGGGTCAGGCGGCCGTCGTGATCTTCCACAGGTGGCCGTCCGGGTCGCTGAAGTACCCGTAATAGCCACCCCACTTGGTGGCGGCCGGCTCCTTGACCACGGTGGCACCGGCGGCCCGCGCCGCGCCCACGGCCTCGTCCACCTCGTCCCGTGAGCCGGTGATGAAGTGGAGGGAGACACCGCGGAAGCCGGAGCCCTCCGCGGAGACGCCCGCGTCCCGCGCGGCCGCCTCCCGTTCGTACAGCGCGAGCATCGGGGACCCGTCCCCCAGGCTGCAGCGCACGAAGCCCGGGTGGTCCTGATCGAGCCCGCACCCCATGCCCTCGACGTAGAACTTCTTGGCGCGCTCCAGGTCCGCGACGCCCAGCATGACGGCGTTCATCTGCAGTGACATGACTTCTCCCTCAGGTCGGTGCCGTCACGCTATAGCCGCGGATTTCGTCGTGCTTCTCCATTCCTGACCGGTCCGCGAGAGCCTCACGGTGGTCGGCCTCAGCCCTCCTCCGGCCGCATCCTGAAGTCGTACCGCGCCGGCACCTCCTCGCCGGTCGCCGCCGACCACAGCTCGCCCAGCGTCTCCGCGCCCTCGCGCAGGTCCGCCACCTCGAAGCCGGCGTCGAAGACGGCCCGCACGCCCGCCATGTCGCCCTCGGCATAGCGGAGTTGAGCCTCCAGGAGGCGGAAGCGGCCCTCGGTGCGGGTCGTCTCGCCGAGGCGGGACCAGACGGCGCGGGCCGCCTCCGTGCGCTCCGCGGCGAGCAGCGCGGTGATCGCCTCGCGGGCGAGCGCGGCCGTGGCCGCCGTCCAGACGGGACCGTCGTCGCGCCGCTCCTGGCACAGGTCGTCGAAGGCCTCCGCGTACCGGTCGGCGGCCCGCTCCGTGTTGCCCTCCGCGCGGTCGGCGACGGCGAGGCAGCGCAGCAACGGCCAGCGCGACGGGGCCAGTTCGAGGCCGCGCTCCCAGCTGCGGACGGCCTGCGCACGGTCGCCCGCGTGCCATTGGGCGATGCCCAGGTGGTACTCGGCGAGCGGGCGCGCGGGCGCCGTCTCCAGCATGTCCCGCCAGTGCGGGGCGACCAGGGTCGGTCCCGGCGGGGTGACCTTGCGCGGCTCGGGGACGGCCCCCGTGTGCAGCAGCTCCAGCCACGGCGCCTGTTCGGGGCCGAGGGTGGACTCGGGGAAGGGTGTGCCGGGCAACTTGTACTCGGCGCGCAGGACTTCGAGGGCGCCCCACCCGGAGCCGGTGGCCAGCACCTCGCCGGGCTCGGTGTCCGCGGCGGCCAGCCACGCCTCGTACGCGGTGTCGACCGCCTCGCGGGGCAGCGCGTCGGCGAGCCGGGCGGCGACCTCCTCGCGCGCCCCCGCCCAGTCGCCGTGCACCCGGTCCGCGGGGGCGGACAGCGGCCCGTACGACTCCAGCCAGCTGAACTCGGCCTCGGCGTCCAGGCGTACGTGCTCCAGCTGGGTGCGGGCGAGGCCCGACTGGATCTCGGCGTAGCCGCCGGTGCCCGGCTCGGTGAGCCACTCCTGCCAGCGCCGCCCGCCGGTGCCGGTCCCCCAGAGGAAGAGCTTGCGGCCGCGCGGCAGGTCCGTGGAGGTCTGGACGAGCCCATGCCCCTCGTCGTCGAGCGCGGCGATCCAACGGCGGGCCCCCTCGGGCACGTCGTAGAAGTAGTCGGCGGGGTACTCGCTGCGCGCCGGGTAGGACCGGTCGACGCCCTCGAACTCCGGGACGGCCACCTTCCGCAGCCCGCCCGTGTACGCGAACCGCCAGGCCTCGTCGGCCGGGGCGAGCACCCTGCGCTCCTCGGGCACCGCGATGTTCGACCACCAGTAGACGGGCGCGGGCCTCTCGTGCGGATTGCGGACGCGGACGCCGACGTGCAGGAAGTCGGAGTCCTCCGGGAGCCACAGGTCGACCTGGAAGGGCAGGTCGCGCAGCCGCTCCCACTCCCACAGGCGCAGCATCTCGCCGCCGTCGGGCGCGGTCACGCGGGCCGCGTGGACGGGGGCGCAGGACAGCGTGGTGTGGCCGGTGGCGCCGATGTTCCACTCGATGCCGCCGGAGGTCCAGGCGCCGTTGAGCGCGAAGGCGGCGGGCTGCGACACGGGGTTGCGGTAGAGGAGTTCGCGGCCGGTCGGCTTGTGCAGGAGGGAGTGGACGCGGCCGCCGTAACCGGGCAGGACGGTGGCGCGCAGCCGGGCGTTCTCGACGACGATCACGTCGAGACCGGTCTCGGTGCGCTCGCGACCGTACCCGTCGAGGACCCGGGTGGGCAGCGGATCGCCCAGCGGCTCGTACCCGAGCTGGCGCGCCATGTCGCGCGGCAGCCCCTCCTTGTCGCGCGCGTCGAGGGTGGTGTGCACGTTCCGCAGCGGCAGCAGGGGCGGCAGCGGGTTCTCGGGCCCCGGCGCGGCAGCGGGCAGGGTCAGGACGTCGCGTCGCACGGTGGTCTTCACGATCACCATGGAACACGCTCGGCCGGGCGCCGACCAGAGGCCGCCCGGGTCAGGATTGCGCAAAGGCGGTGGGGGCCGTTCCGCGGCAGGTCGAAGACAGGTTCTCAGGCGGGGGCGAGGGCCGCCACGACCACGTCGGTGAGCAGGTCGCCCGCCTTGCCGTCCGGGTCGAGGTCGGGGTCGTAGATGGTGACGTTGAGGCCGACGCAGCGCGGGGAGCGGACGAACGGCCGCAGCACTTCCAGGAGTTCGTCGGCGAAGAGGCCGCCGGGGTCGGGGCTGTCGACGGCCGGCATCACCGAGGGGTCGAGGACGTCCGCGTCCAGATGCACCCAGAAGCCGTCGAGTTCGGGCACTTCCAGGGTCTGCGTCACGGCGCGGGCGATGTTCTCCGCGCCCCACTTCCTGAGCTCGCCGACGGTGGCGTTGGCGATCTTCAGGGCGGTGAACTCGGCGCGGTCCTCGTCCCCGTCCCGCAGCCCGAAGAGACACACGTCCTCGTCGCGCAGATAGGGCCGCAGCCCCTCGATGTCGGTGAGGTCGTCCTGCCCCCGGCCGGTGGCGAGGGCCAGCTCCTCGCCGCCCGCCGCGCCGATGCGGTCGGAGTTGCCGGGGTGGCGGAAGTCGGCGGAGCCGTCGATGGACGCGATGCCGTACCGCCCGATGCGGCGCAGTGCGAGGGCGGCACCCAGCTGGATGGAGCAGTCGCCGCCGAGCACGACGATGAAGTCCTCGGCGCGCACGTGGTGTTCGATGCGGTCGGCGAGCTTGCGGGTGTACGCGGCGATGGCGGCCGCGTTGAAGACGCCGTCGCCTTCCTGCCAGTCGCCCCGGTCGTAGCGTGGCGGCACCACCACGCCGCCCTCCAGCGCGCCTAGACGGCGCAGGATGCCCCGCTCCCGCAGGGCGCCGGCCAGTTTGTGGCAGCCGGGCACGGTGCCGGGGGCGGGCGGGCGCAGGCCCAGGTTGGAGGGGGCGTCGACGACCACGATATTCCGCATGCCGTCCATCCTGGGCGACGTACGCCGACGCTTTCAACACGGTCGCGGCACCGGGACGCGGGAACCGGGGCGGAACATGCGTACGGGGCACGCCCGTCGGGTGATCGTGCCCGGCAGGTGGGACGCCCCGGCGGACGTGCCGGGCGCCGGTCCCGCACACCGTGGCCGGGCAACGCCTTTTGGCGCGAAAGGAGTTGGCCGGCCCGGGCTCCGGTCAGCCGCGGAGCGGACTCCGGGGCATGTCCGCGGTGATCGCCCAGCGTTCGTGGTCGCGCCAGGCCCCGTCGATGAAGAGGAAGTCCGGCGAGAAGCCTTCGAGGCGGAAGCCTGCCCGGCGCACCAGCGCGAGGGAAGGGGCGTTGCCTGGCTGGATGTTGGCCTCCATGCGGTGCAGCCCGAGGTCGCCGAAGGCGTACGCGAGGACCAGTTCGAGCCCCTCGCTCATCAGGCCGCGTCCGGCCGCGTGCGCGAACGCGCCGTAGCCGAGGGTGCCGCTGCGGAAGGCGCCCCGGACGATGTTGTTGATGTTGATGAACCCGCCGACGGCACCACTGTCGCGCTCGTACACGAGGAGCCCGGTCCGGTCGGGGTCCGCGATGAGCATCCGGGCGTAGTCACGGAAGGCGTCGTCGGTACGGGGCGGAAAGAGCCACGGATGGTGCGTTTCGCTGCTCTCCCTGGCGCGCGCGGTGAACTCGGCGGCGTCCGCGAGGGTGAGGAGGCGTATGCCCACGCGGGGGCCTTCGGCGAGGGGGGCGGCATGATCGGGCATCCGCTCACGCTACCCGCAGCCGCCGGCCGCCCCGGCGCGGCCCCACGTGGCGCGACGCGCCGCCGCCCGCGCGCTCACCTGCGACGGCGCATGAAGTAGGCGCCGCACAGCGCGCCGATCAGACCGGTGCCGAGCAGCGCCATCCACAGCGGCATCGTCACCTCGGGGATCAGCAGCCGGATCTTGGTGCTGCGGGTGTTCTCGAAGACGAAGACGAGGGTGAGGACCGCGATGACGGCGACGACCACCCTGCCGGGGGTCACCGGGCCGGTGCCCGAGCCGCCACCCTGGGTGCCGCCCGCGGAGGTGTTGCGGCTCATGCTGTGGACCCTTCCGTAGGAGGTGCGCCTCCCCCCGCTCCCCAGCATGGGCAGCCGGGGGGCGGAGCGCGCGGCGGGGGTGCCTCCAAGGCGGGCGGGTGGGCCGTACGGGTGACGTCGGGGTCGTACCGGTGACGTCAGGGGCGGACGACCGGCAGGTCGAGGACGCCGGTGTCCTTGGGGGCGCTGGTGACCGTCACCGGCTTGACGCCCCTGTTGCCGCCGTACGCGCCGTCGCTCGCGGCCACCACGAACTGCAACCGGTGCCCCTTCTCGTAGCGGTGCACGAGCCCCGGCAGCGAGACGGTGAAGGGCCGGGTGACGTCCGGCACCCGCACCGGCGCGACCAGGCGGTGGACGAGGGTCTTGGAGCCGTCGGGCGCGACGTCGTACAGCTTGGCGAAGAGGACGAGTTTGTCGGCCGCGTCGCCGGAGTGCTGCACGCGTTCGGTCCTCGGCGAGATCACCTTCAGGGTCGCCTTGGGCGCGCCGACGACGTCGACGGGGTCGGTGAAGGGCTCGGTCGTCCAGTCGAGGTAGGTGCCCCGGGTGTCGTGCGGGGCCGGGTCGGGCAGGCCGAGCAGGCCGGCGAGCGAGGACTCCGAATGGCTGGTGGGGATCAGCCAGTTGCGGTACTCGCGGCTGCCGCGGGCCACCTTCTCGCGGTGGTCGACGAGCTTCCCGTCGCCGGAGAGGTACAGCCTGCGGCTGAGGGCGGGGACCTTGTCGGCGGTGGCGTAGGTGTGGTCGGGGTCGGCGATCCAGTCGCGGTAGTAGGCGAAGTCGGGGCCGGTGTCGACGCCCTTCCTGCCGTGCAGATAGCGGTCGAACCAGGCGAGGATCCGCTTGCCGACGTAAGAGGTCTCCAAGTTGCCCTGGCCCATGTTCAGTTCACCGGCCGCGGGGTCGCTCACGCCGCCGCTGTGGCCCGCGGACTGCCAGATCATCTTGGCCGTGGTGCCCTGCGCCTTGAGCGTCCGGTACGTCGCGGTGGCCTCATTGAGGTTGAAGAGGCTGTCAACCTGGCCCTGGACGAGCAGGGTCGGTGTCTTCACCTTGTTCAGGTACGAGACCGGGGAGACGCCGCGCGCGAACTTCTGCAGGGCGTCGGTCTTGTCGGCCGGGTAGCGGCCGGAGTTGAGGGTGCGGATGGTCTCGCAGGCCCGGGTGACGAAGTGCAGACAGCCGAGCCGGTTGACGCGGGACGGGTCGAGGTTCGGGACGAGCAGCGGCTGGCCCTCGCCGATGAGGTAGAAGCCGTTCATCCACTGCCACTTGGCGGCGCCGGGGACGTCGCGGTCGGCGGCGTTGTTCGGGTCGAGGGAGTACGCGAGGTCGTTCCAGGTGATCATCGGGACGAGGGCGTCGACCCGGTGGTCCACGGCGGCCGTCGCCATCTGGACGGCGCCCCCGTAGGAGCCGCCGATCATGCCGACGCGGGGGTCGCCCGCGGCGTCGGCGGTGACGTAGTCCGCCTTCGTGCCGTCGTCGGCGGCCCGTTCGCCACCGAGGAAGTCGACGAGCCCGGCCGCCGCCCTGCCGTCGATCTCCGGGTCGTCGAGGGAGATCAGGCACCCGGACTTGCCGAAGCCGAGGCCCGAGTAGACGAGCGAGACGTATCCGCGCCCCGCGAAGGCCTTGCCGATGGCCGCCGTCCCGCCGTCGGACTTGCTGCCGCCGAAGCCGTTGGTGGCGAGCACGGCGGGTGCGGGGTGGGCGGCGTCGACCCCGGCGGGCCGGTACAGGTCGGCGTCGATCGTGCAGGCCCTGCCGCCCGCCTGGACGGTGAACTTCAGCGCGGTGACGGTGTACTGGCCGCTCGCGCCGGCCGGGGCGGGGCCGGTGAGCGCGAGCGGCGCGGCCAGCGCCGCCGCGGTGGCGAGGGTCAGGGCACGGCGACGGGACAAGGGGACCTCCACGCTGAGGACGGCCGACGACCGGCGACTACCGGCCGGTAAGTACCGGCCGACGTCATCGTGTGACACGTGTCAGGCCGGGGTCAACGTCCATGACAGCGGTTTCTGTCACGGATTTCCGTACGGGTTCCCCTTGTCGAGGGTGGCGCACGCTCCCCTCGCCGCCCGGGTCAGGCGAGGGCGGGCTCGTCCAGCGTCAACGTCCCCGCGTCCGCGTCCAGTTCGCCCGCCACCCCGAACGGCACGGTCAGCGCCCCGTCGCAGTGCCCGAAGCCGAAGTCGTCGATCACCGGCACCCCGAGGCCGCCGAGCCGGTCCACGAAGAGCGCCCGCAGCTCCTCGCGGGGCCCGCACTCCTCCCAGGAGCCGAGCGCGATCGCGGACACCCCGTCCAGCCGGCGGGCGCGCAGGAGTTGGGTGAGGACCCGGTCGAGACGGTAGGGCTCCTCGCCGATGTCCTCCAGGAAGAGCAGGCCGCCGCGCGCGGACCCGCGCGCCGCCGGGGTGCCGATCTCGGCGGCGAGCAGCGACACGCAGCCGCCGAGGGTGACGCCCCGGGCCCGGCCACCGACCAGGGCCGCCGCGTGCGGGGACGCGGCGCGGATCACCCGGGTCTCCTCGGGTGCGAACAGCGTCGTCCGCAGATGTTCCTGCGCCCGCGCGTTCTTGAGGAAGTCCGCCGCGGCCGTCATGGGTCCGTGCAGGGTGGCGAGGCCCAGGCGGACAGCGAAGGCCTCGTGCAGCGCGGTGACATCGCTGTAGCCGACGAACACCTTGGGGCCCGCCGCCCGCAGTGCCGCCCAGTCGACGAGGTCCACCATGCGCTGGGCGCCGTATCCGCCGCGCGCGCAGAACACCGCGGCCACGTCCGGGTCGCACCAGGCGCGTTCCAGGTCGCGGGCGCGGTCGGTGTCCGTCCCCGCGAGGTAGCCGAACTCGGGGTGCACATCGCGCACATGGGGCGTGACGACCGGGTCCAGGTCCCAGCCGCGCAGGATGTCCAGGCCCGCTTCGAGCCGGTCGTCGGGGATGGGGCCGCTCGGCGCGACGACGGCGACCCGCGCGCCGGGAGCAAGACGTGCGGGCCGCAGCAGTGACCTCACTTGGCGAGCTCCAGCGTGGGCACGCGTCGGGCGAGGTCGAGCCGGAACACCTGCGCGTACAGGGAGAGTTCGGCCTCCAGGGCGCGGACCATGGTGTCGGCGCGGCGGAAGCCGTGCCCCTCCCCCTCGAAGGCGATGTAGGCGTGCGGGATGCCGCGCCCCTCGATCCTGGCGAGGAAGCGCTCCGACTGGGCGGGCGGGCAGACCACGTCGTCGAGGCCCTGCAGGAGCAGGAACGGCGCGGTGACGAGGTCGGCGTGCTCCACCGGGGAGCGCTCCGCGTACCGGCCCGGCACCTCGTCGAGCCGGCCGACGAGCGACTCCAGATAGCGCGATTCCAGGTCGTGGGTCTCCCCCGACGCGAACGCGGCGAGGTCGAGCACGGGGTAGATGACGGTCCCGCAGGCGTAGACGTCGGTGCTGGTCAGCGAGACGGCCGTGGTCCATCCTCCGGCGCTGCCGCCGCGGATGGCGAGCCGGGCCCGGTCCGCGGTCCCCTCGTCGGCGAGGGCGAGGGCGACGGCCGCGCAGTCCTCGACGTCGCCGATGCCCCACTGCTCGCGCAGCCGGTTGCGGTAGTCACGCCCGTACCCCGTGGAGCCGCCGTAGTTGACCTCGGCGACGCCGATGCCGCGCGAGGTGAAGTAGGCGATGGCCAGGTCGAGGACGAGCGGGGCGCGGCTGGTGGGGCCGCCGTGCGCCCACACCACGTACGGCGGCAGTTCGTCGTCGGGGGCCACGTGGCCGGGGTGGTGCGGCGGGTAGATGTGGGCGTGGATCTCGCGTCCCGCCGGGCCGAAGAAGGTGCGGATCTGCGGTTCCGGGTAGTACGTGGGGTCCACCGGGTCGTCGTGCGCGGCCCCGACGACGCGGGCGTGGCCGGTGCAGGTGTCCAGCTCCACCACCTCGCACGCGCTGCGCGGGCTGGCCGCGACGCCGACCACGCGGGTGCCGTGCGCGGCGACGGTCGCCGACCACTCCGTCCAGGGGCCCGCGGCGTCGACGACCTCGCCCGTCTCGGGGTCGAGTATGCCGAGCGCGGTGGCACCCTTGCCGTGCACGACGGCGATCAGTCCGCTGTCCAGCGGCGCGAACCAGGTCATGCCGGTCTGCCACAGGGGCCCGGCGAACTCCTCCTCGCGCGGACAGAGCGGGTGGACGGCGCCGGCGTCGTCCGGATGCGCCCGGTACAGGTTCCACCAGCCGGTGCGGTCGCTGGAGAACAACAGCCGCCCGTCCGGGTCCCATTCGACCTGCGCGATCGACTCGTCGGGGCCGCCCGCGACGGTGCGGGCCGCGCCGAAGGTGCCGTCGTCGGCCACCTCGGCGAGGACCAGTTCCGTGCCGTCCCATGGCATGCGCGGGTGGTCCCAGGCGATCCAGGCGGCGCGGGTGCCGTCGGGCGACAGGCGCGCTCCGGTGACGAACCGGTGGCCGTCGTCGGACAGTTCGCGCACGGCCGTGCGGTCCTCGGCCGCCGATCCGTCGAGCGGCACCGCGGCGATGACGCGCCGCAGGTCGGTGGGTGCCTCCCCGGTGAACTCCTCCAGGACGCACCACACCTCGCCCCGGTCGGCGTGGATCACCGGGTCCGCCCAGCGCAGTCCGCCGCCCACCGCCGAGAGCGGGGTGAGCGGGCGCGGTTCGGCGCCGGGGGTGTCGGGCTCGTACGCGTACAGCCGCTGGTCGGCGAAGTCGGCGAAGACGATGAGCGGTCCCCCCGGCCGCTCGGCGCCGGCCCAGGGGCGGCCGCCGTACTCCACGACGCGGGTGCGCGCGTTCCACGGCGCGGGCAGCACCGTGCGCTCGGTGCCGTCGGGCAGCCGCCGCACCAGCGCGCGCCGGCCCGCCTCGGTGGGCCGCGGTTCGGTCCACCAGGTCTCGGCCCCGACGAAGCCGACGTGCCCGGGGGCGCCGTCGTGGGCGGCGGCGAGCTCGGCGTCGATCGGCGACGGCCATGATCCGTACGCCCTGGTCTGCATCATGTCCTTCTCTTCCCCCATTTTTCCTAGGCCGTACGCAGAAAGCGGTCGAGTACGCGGACGCCGAAGTGCAGCGCGTCGACGGGGACGCATTCGTCGACTCCGTGGAACAGCGCCTGGTAGTCGAAGCCCTCCGGTGTCCGCAGCGGCGAGAAGCCGTAGCCGGTGATGCCCAGCCGCGAGAACTGCTTGGCGTCCGTGCCGCCGGACATGCAGTACGGCACGACGTGGCCCTCCGGCGCGAACTCCTCGACGGCCGCCCGCATCCGGGCATACGTCGGCGAGTCGACCGGCGCCTGCAGCGCCACCTCGCGGTGGTGGAACTCCCAGTCGACGTCCATCCCGGTGAGCCGGTCAAGCGTGCGGCGGAACTCTTCCTCGCCGCCCGGCAGAAAGCGGCCGTCGACGTACGCCACCGCTTCACCAGGAATCACATTGACCTTGTAACCCGACTGCAGCATCGTCGGGTTGGCGCTGTTGCGGACCGTCGGCGCGACCAGGTCGGCGGTCGGGCCGAGCTTCTCCAGGAAGGCGTCCACGTCGAAGCCGGGCGCCTCGGGGTCGGTCTCCAGGCCGTAGAGCAGGGCCAGTTCGACGAGGGAGGCGCGCACGGTCGGGGTGAGCCGGACCGGCCACCGGTGCTCGCCGATGCGGGCGATGGCGCCGGCCAGTCTGCTCACCGCGTTGGCGTGGTTGACCTTGGAGCCGTGCCCCGCCTTGCCGCGCGCGGTCAGCTTGAGCCAGCCGGTGCCGCGCTCGCCCGCCGCGATCGGGTAGATCTGGTTGCCCCGGCCGTCGTGGAAGGTGAAGGCGCCCGACTCGCTGATGCCTTCCGTACAGCCCTCGAAGAGGTCGGCGTGCCGGTCGGCGAGGAATCCGGAGCCGTCCTCGGCGCTGGCCTCCTCGTCGGCGGTGAAGGCGATCACCAGGTCGCGTCGGGGCCGCACTCCGGCGCGCGCCCAGTGGCGTACGACGGAGAGGATCATCGCGTCCATGTTCTTCATGTCGATCGCGCCGCGGCCCCAGACGACGCCATCGCGGACCTCGCCGGAGAACGGGTCGACGCTCCAGTCGGCGGCCTCGGCGGGCACCACGTCGAGGTGGCCGTGGACGAGCAGCGCGTCGGCGCCCGGGTCGGTGCCCTCGATGCGGGCGACGACGTTGGTGCGGCCGGGGGCGCGCTCCAGGAGCGTCGGGCGCAGGCCGGCGTCGGCGAGGCGTTCGGCGGCGTACTCGGCGGCGGGCCGCTCACGGCAGTCGCCGCCGCCGCGGTTGGTGGTGTCGATGCGGATGAGCTCGGAGGTGAACGTGACGACCTCGTCGAGCGCCCGCGCGTCGACCTGGTCGCCGGGGTCCTGCTCCGGTCCCTGCTGGCTAGCCATACTGCTCCTCCACGGCGGCAGAGGCGATCGTGGTAACCGCCTTGAAGGTACGGATCCCCTCGTACATGGTCTCGCTGTCATAGGCGACCTTGCGCTCCCCCGTACGGCGCACGCCCGGTACGACGGTCGACGCCATCGACAGGTGTTCGGCGTCGAACTCGACCTCGACGGTGAACGGGCCGCCGACCACCGGCGCGTGGCGCACCGCGAGCGCCGCGGCGTCCTTCGCGGCGGCGCGGATCTCGGCGGCCGTACGGGCCGGGGTGCGGCAGACCGCCGCGTACCGCGAGACATGGTCCTTGACGGCGACCTTGAGCGCACCGGGCGCATAGCCGAGGGCGTCCTCGCAGGCGAGGTCGTCGCCGGTGACGAGGACCACGGGGACGCCGTACTCGGCGACGACGTGCGAGTTCAGCAGGCCCTCACTGGCCCGTACGCCGTTGATCCACACGCCGGTGATCTGGTTGGCGAGGTAGGTGTGGGCGAGGACGCCCTCCATGCCGGCGCCCGCGTGATAGCCGACGAACGCGATGCCGTCCACGTCGTCGTGCTGCACGCCTTCGACCATGGAGAGCGACTTGTGCCGTCCGGTGAGCATCTCGGCCCGCTCGTCCAGCTGCTCCAGGAGCAGATTGCGCATGGTCCAGTGCGCCTCGTTGATGAGCACCTCGTCGGCGCCGCCGTCGAAGAAGCCGCGCACGGCGGCGTCGACGTCCGAGGTGAACATGGCCCGGCACCGCTCCCACTGCGGGGTCCCGGGCAGCACGTCGGCCGGCCAGGTCACTCCGGTCGCGCCCTCCATGTCGGCGCTGATGAGGATCTTCATGCCGCGCCACGTTACGCGCCGGGCACCGTCGCCGGTCAAGGGCGAGCGGCGGCCCGGCCGCGTCGAAGCGGAATGATCAGATCGTGCGCAGCGCCGGGTCGCTGGTACCGGGTTCGCCGGTCTCCACGTGTCCGGCGAGCCTGCGCAGATAGCCGCTGTCGGTGTCGGAGCGGATGCTCAGGTCGTACCAGCGCCTGCTGTGGCCGAGCTCGACCCAGCGGGTCCGCCGGGCGCCGGCCGGCACGGCGATCCTGGTGCTCTTGCCGCCGTAGGCGTTGGTGACGGTGAGGTGGCAGGCCGACCCCGTCCGGTTGGTGAGGGTGAGCCGGAGGCGGCCGGACTCCCGGTCGTGGTGGCCGGTGACCTCCGGGCCCGGGGTGGCGGCGGTGCCCTCGAAGGTCCGCAGGTAGCCGTTCGGGCCGTGCGCGGTCAGCCGGTAGGTGCCCTCGGACGAGGCGGTGTTCCAGGTGTCGGAGATCTTCTTGCCGGCCTCCGCGGTGTACGTCCAGGGGCCGTCGGTGCGGTTGCCGGAGGTGACAAGGAAGCAGGCGCCGGCCCGGTCGCCGGGGCGGAGGGTGAGCGTGATGTTCCCGTCGGCGGGCTTGACGGCGGCCGTGACGAGCGGGGTGTAGGGCAGCGGCCTGGTGGGCCTGGCGCCCTTCTCCTGCCGGGGCAGGGCGGGGCTGGCCGGCGGCGCGTGCTCGTAGCTCTCGTGCCGCTTCGTGTCCGGCGGCCGGTACCCCTTCGTGCTGGGCAGCGGCGGGTGTCCGGTGTGCCGCAGGCCGAAGTCGAAGGCGGAGGTGAGGTCGCCGCAGATGGCGCGGCGCCAGGGCGAGATGTGCGGCTCGTGGACGCCGAAGCGCCGCTCCATGAACCGGATGATCGAGGTGTGGTCGAAGAGCTCGGAGCAGACGAAGCCGCCGGTCGACCACGGGGAGACGACGAGGGCGGGGACGCGCATGCCGAGCCCGTAGGGACCCGCGCCGTACCCGCTGTCGCCGGGGAAGAGGTCGAGCCGGGTGTCGACGGTGGAGGCGCCCCAGGAGGAGTCGGCCGGCGGGTAGGGCGGCGGGACGTGGTCGAAGTAGCCGTCGTTCTCGTCGTAGGTGACGAACAGCGCGGTTTTGCTCCACACCTCGGGGTCCGACGTGAGGGCGTCGAGGACCTGTGAGATGTACCAGGCGCCGTAGTTGGCGGGCCAGTTGGGGTGTTCGCAGTAGGCCTCGGGGGCGGCGATCCAGGAGATCTTCGGCAGGGTGCCGGCCTTGACGTCGGCCCGGAGGTCGTCGAGGAGGCGGCCGCTCTTCTTGATGTTCGTGCCCTTGCGGGCCTTCTCGTACAGCGGGTCGCCAGGCTTCGACTCCCGGAACCTGTTGAAGAACATCAGTGAGTTGTCGGCGTAGTTGCCCCGGTAGGCGTCCTCCAGGGCGCCCCAGAGTCCGTCCTCGGTGAGGCCGTCGCCGATGTCCTGGTAGATCTTCCACGACACCCCGGCCTTCTCCAGGCGCTCGGGGTAGGTGGTCCAGTCGTAGCCGGCCTCTTCGTTGCCGAGGACGGGGCCGCCGCCCTTGCCGTCGTTCCCCGCGTGGCCGGTGTAGAGGTAGTAGCGGTTGGGGTCGGTGGCTCCCATGAACGAGCAGTGGTAGGAGTCGCAGACCGTGAAGGCGTCCGCCAGGGCGTAGTGGAACGGGATGTCGTCCCTGGTCAGATGGGCCATGGTGCCGGGGCCTTTGGCGGCTATCCAGTCGTCGTACTTGCCCTTGTTCCACGCCTGGTGGCCGGTCTCCCAGTCGTGGTCGAGGCCGGCGATGAACTGCAGGCCCAGGTCCTCGGCGGTCGGGTGGTACGGCAGGACCTCCTCGCCGCCGCCGGACTGGTGCCAGACCGACTTGCCGCTCTCCAGGACCAGCGGGCGGGGGTCGCCGAAGCCCCGTACGCCGTTGAGGGTGCCGAAGTAGTGGTCGAAGGAGCGGTTCTCCTGCATGAGCACCACGATGTGCTCGACGTCGTCGATCGACCCGGACCGGCGTGCGGCGGGGATGTCGGCGGCGCGCATGACGCTGGCGGACAGGGCCGCGACCGCGGCGGTGCCGCCCGCCGCCTGGAGGAGACGGCGGCGGTTGATCTCAGGCATGGAGCTGTACCTCTGCGACGTGTGGGGGGGGAAAGAGCCGTGCGGGGCGAGGGCCGTGCGGGATGGAGACCGTGCGGGATGGGGGGTCGGTCACCGTAGACCGGCGCGCCCGCGAGGCGTCAAATGGTGCGGAGGAACGGTGAAGGACCGGAGGTGTTTCGCCTTCGAAGGGAACGCGTCGCGAGGCGTTCCGTCCGCGGCGGGAACGCCTCGCGAGCTGTTTCGTGGCCGCTCACGAGCTGTTACGTGACCGGAGGGAACGCCTCTTCGTGGCCGGAGGGAACGCCTCGCGCCGTCGGGTCTCCCCTCAGCCGCCGGGTCCGACCACCAGCGCCTCGGCCTCGATCCTGCCGCCGTGCCGGAAGGTCAGCACGAACGGCACCGTCTCCCCCACCTTCAGGGGCCCGCGGGTGCACACCATGATGTCCAGGCCGCGCGGCGACATGATGAGCCCCTCGCCGGCCGGGACAGCGGCGGACCGCACCCCGCGCATGGTGGCGGCGCCCCGGCCCGTGGGCACGGTGCGGCTGAGCATCACGTCGTCGAAGACCGGGGAGTCCACCGACGTCAGCCGGTCGTCGGAGCCGCCGGAGTTGGCGATCGGGAAGAACGCGACGGTCTCCTCGGTGGCGCCGACCGGCACGAAGACGGAGCCGCGGGCCACCGTCACACGGGCCGGGCTGCCCGCGGCCCCGGAGCCGGTCCACGCCGTGAGCCCGCCCAGCGCCAGGGCGCACGCGGCGACGGGCGCGAGCCCGGCGAGCAGTCCGTCGCGCAGTCCGCGGCGGGTCGGCCGCCAGGGGTGTGCCTCGCTCATCGTGCTGTCGCTCATCGCGCTCTCACTCATCGCGTTCCTCCTCGCCCGGCGCCGCGCGCCGGCCGTCTCGGTGCCGGGCCGCGCGGGGGCCGCCAGGTGCGCAGCCGCAGGCTGTTGCCGACCACCAGCAGGGAGCTGGCCGACATGGCCGCCGCGGCGACCATCGGGTTCAGCAGGCCCACCGCGGCGAGCGGCACGGTGACGGCGTTGTAGCCGAAGGCCCACAGGAGGTTGGCGCGGATCGTGGCCAGGGTGCGCCGGGCGAGCCGGACCGCGTCCGCGACGGCCTCGATGTCGCCGCGGACCAGCGTCACGTCGGCGGCCCCGATGGCCACGTCGGTGCCGCCGCCCATGGCGATGCCCAGGTCGGCGCCGGCCAGCGCCGCCGCGTCGTTCACGCCGTCGCCGATGACCGCGACCCGGTGGCCCCGCGCCCGCAACTCCCGTACCAGGGACGCCTTTTCCTCCGGTGTGCAGCGGGCGTGCACCTCGTCGATGCCCAGCCCTGCGGCGACGGCGCGGGCGGTCGCTTCGCGGTCGCCGGTGGCGAGGACGGGGCGCACGCCGAGCCGCCGCAGCCGGTCCACGGCGCGGTAGCTGCCGGGCCGCACCGGGTCGCCGACCGCGAGGAGGGCCTGGGGCACGCCGTCCACCCGGAGCAGGACCGGGGTGTGCGCGGCGTTCTCGGCCTCCGTCAGCGCGCGGGCCAGCGGTCCGGTCAACTCGTCGCCGGCCGCCCGGACTTCGACGTGGTGGCCGTCGACCTCGCCCACCACTCCCAGTCCCGCCGTCGCGGTGAAGGCACGCACCGCGGGCAGCTCGCGTCCGGGCAGCGCACCCTCGGGCAGCGTCCTCTTCGCGTACGTGGTGATCGCGCGGCCCAGCGGGTGTTCCGAGCCCTGCTCGACGGCCCCGGCGAGCCGCAGCGCGGCCTCCTTGCCGATGCCGTCGGGCGCGGCGGTGACCGCGGCGACGCTCATGTGCCCCGAGGTCAGGGTGCCGGTCTTGTCCAGGACGACGGTGTCGACGTGACGCAGGGTCTCGAGCGCCCGTGGGCCGCCGACCAGGACGCCGAGTTGCGCGCCGCGGCCGGTGGCGGCCATCAGGGCGGTGGGCGTGGCGAGGCCGAGGGCGCACGGGCAGGCGACGACGAGGACGGCCACGCAGGCGGTGACGGCAGCCTGCGGGTCGGCGCCGGCCCCGAGCCAGAAGCCGAGCACCGTCGCCGCGAGGGCGAGGACGACCGGCACGAACACGCCCGCCACCGCGTCCGCGAGCCGCTGCGCCCGCGCCTTGCCCGCCTGCGCGTCGGCCACCAGGCGGGCGATGCGGGCGAGCCGGGTCCGGTCGCCGACGGCCGTGGCCCGCACGAGGAGGAGCCCGCCCGCGTTGACGGCCCCACCCATCGCCTCGGATCCGGGCCCGACCTCGACGGGTTCGCTCTCGCCGGTGACCAGCGACAGGTCGACGGCGGAGCTGCCCTCGACGACCACGCCGTCGGTGGCGACGCGCTCGCCGGGACGTACGACGAAGGTCTGGCCGACCCGCAACTGCCCGATGGGGACGAGGCGTTCGGCACCACCCTCGCGTACGGCGACGTCCTTCACGGTGAGCCCGGCGAGGGAGCGCAACGCCGCTCCGGTGCCGTGCCGGGCGCGTGCCTCCAGGAGCCGCCCGGTGAGGACGAACAGCGGTACGCCGACGGCCGCTTCGAGGTAGACGTGCGCGACACCGTCACCGCCCGTGGGCAGCAGGCTGAACGGCATCGTCATGCCGGGCACGCCCGTGCCGCCGAGGAAGAGCGCGTACGCCGACCAGCCGAAGGACGCCGCGACGCCCAGCGAGACCAGGGTGTCCATGGTGGCGGCCGCGTGCCGGAGCCCGCGCAGCGCGCGCACATGGAACGACCAGGCACTCCACGTGGCGACCGGCGCGGCGAGCGCGAAACACAGCCACTGCCAGTTGCGGAACTGCCACGCGGGCACCATGGACAGGACGAGCACGGTCAGCGCGAGCAGGGCGGTGACCAGCAGCCTTCGGCGTTCGAGGGCGTCCTGCGGCGACTCGCCCCCGCCCGGCCCGGACCCCGGCGCGTGCTCCGGTTTCCCCGCCCGCCCTGGTTCTGGTTCCGCTTCTGGTTCCGGTGCGGGAGGCGCCGGCAGTTCCGCCGTGTAGCCGGCCTGCCGGACGGCGGCGACGAGGGCCTCGGGCAGGACGTCCGGCGGATGGCTCACCCGGGCGAGTCCGGTCGCGAGGTTGACCGTGGCGCTCACGCCGTCCAGCCTGCCGAGCCGCTTCTCGACCCGCTTCACGCAGGCCGCGCAGGTCATGCCGCCGACGGCCACATCGGTGGTCACGACGGCGTCCGCCGCTCCGGCGCCCATCAGTGACCGCCCCCGTGCATGTCCCCCATGCCCCCGTCCCCGTTCTCGTCCCCGTCACCGTCTCCGCCGCCGTCGCCGTCGCCGTCCCCGCCGGTGGTCGTCGCGGGCCCATGCATGCCGGGCGCGACCGGTCCGGCGGCACTGCCCACGGCGTACGACACGGTGAAGAGCAGCACCAGCAGCACGAGGAAGCCGCAGAGCGCGGGGGGCGGCACATATCTCGGTCGTCGCTGCTCGGCCATCCACCGCTCCCGGAACGCACGAAGACACGGACCGGCCGGCCCGCGCCGCATCAGAAGTCGGACGGGAACGGTCCCGAGTTCCCGCGCGATCAGGAGTGGCCAGATCCTTGCGCCCCCTGGCCATCTGGCCACTCGTTGCGCATGGGGCGGCCGACGCACGATCGGGGCATGAAGATTCTCTGGGTATTCGCACATCCGGAACGCCGCTCGCTGGCCGGCTCCCTGATGGCCGAGGGGCTTGGCACGCTCGACTCACTCGGGCACGAGCACCGCACCTCCGATCTGTACGGCATGGGATGGAAGGCGGTGGTGGACGCCGACGACTTCGGCGGCGCGTCGGACGAACGGCTCTTCGTCGGTCCGGAGCAGGAACGCGCGTACAAGGAGCGGGCGTTGAGCGAGGACATCCGCCGGGAGCAGGAGAAGCTGGCGTGGGCCGACACGGTGGTCTTCCAGTTCCCGCTCTGGTGGTTCGGGCCGCCCGCGATCCTCAAGGGCTGGTTCGACCGCGTACTGGTCCAGGGCTTCGGCTTCGGCATCAAGGGCCCCGACGGCCGGACCCTGCGGTACGGGGACGGCGGCCTGGCCGGAAAGCGCGCCCTGATCGTCACGTCGGTCGGTGCCCGCCCGTCCGGCTTCGGGCCGCGCGGCATCCACGGCCAGTTGGAGCAGGTACTGTTCCCGCTGCTGCACGGCACGTTCTGGTACACCGGCATGGCTGCGCTGCCGCCGTTCGCGGTGTACGGCGCCGACCGGCTCACGGCCGCGGGGTTCGAGCGGAGCGCGGCGGAGCTGCGCGAGCGACTGCGCACCCTGCCCACGACCGAGCCGCTGCCCTTCCACCACGAGAACGGCGGCGCCTACGACGAGGACCTGGTGCTGCGCCCCGAACTCGCCCCGGGCCAAACGGGGTTGGGCGTGCACGGCGGGTCGGGCACCGACGGTTCCCGCCCGGTGCCGGGCGCCGACGGGTTCCGCCATGCCCACGCGGCTCCGTCCGGCGCCGCCCGGCAGGACGCCCTCAGCGCACCGAACCGATCCTGATCTCGACCACGGCGCCCTCGCCCCGCAGGACCGGCGCCTTTGGGCCCTCGTGCCGTACGCAGTCGAGGCGGCCGAGCGCGGTCTCCCCTCCGCCCGGCCCGACGAGGGCGATTCCGTCGGTGGCGGCCACGATCAGGAGCGTCTCGTCGGCCGCGCACGCCACCTCCGAGCCCGGTGCGGCGGGCAGCGGGACGACCCGTACGGCTGCCGTCGCCCGGCCCCTGCGGGTCATCACGTTCGCGTTGCGCACCGGGCCCGCGGCCAGCCGGCAGTCCGTCGCCGCGTCGCCGGGGAAGGCGAAGGGGCCGAGCGGCCCGACCTTCCGCTCCGTCCCGTCCACGGTCAGCACCATGCCCGCGCCCTCGACCACGGTGATCACACGGTCGACCCCCGGGAAGGAGGAGAACGACCCTTCGGCGGCCACGTCCGCGACGCTGACCCGCCAGTCGAAGCCGTCCGCGGGCTCCCCGGAGGCCGGCCCGTGGTCCGTGGGTGTCCGTTGCGCGGGCGTCTCCCGCAGGACGCCCGACGCGACCTCCCGTGTCGTACCGCCGCCGTTCTTCCACGGCACGCTGCGGAACCCGTCCCAGCGCAGCACGTCCACACCCATGCGGTGCCGCCTCCCTCTTCCTTGCCCGGCCGGGCGCCCGTGGCCCGTGAAGCCCCGTGACCCGTCGACCTCAGCGTACGAGGCGACGGGTCGGGGTCGGGTCGGACGGGGACCGTGGCTAGTGCTCCACGTACGACTCCCGGCGCACCGGTTCCGACGCGGCGGAGGGCAGCACGGGCGTGGGGCCGCCCTCGCTCAGGCCGAACCTGCGGTGGAACGCGCGCAGGAAGCCCGGCGCGTACCAGGCCGAGCGGCCGAGCAGCCGCATCGCGGCGGGGACGAGGATGCCGCGGACGGCGATCGCGTCGATGAGGATGGCCAGGCCGCTGCCGAGGCCGAACAGCTGCATGAAGCTGATCTCGGCCGCGCCGAAGGCGAAGAAGCTGACCGCGATGAGGACGGCCGCGGCGCTGACGATGCGTCCGGTGTGGCCGAGGCCGCCCGCCACGGCGGACTCGTTGTCCTCGCCCTGTTCGTGGAGTTCCTTGATGCGGCTGGTGACGAACACCTCGTAGTCCATCGAGAGGCCGAAGGCGACGCAGAACATCAGCACGGTCATCGACGTCTCCATGGGCTGCGGCGTGAAGCCCAGCAGGCCGGAGAGGTGGCCGTCCTGGAAGATCCAGGTCATGACGCCGATGGTGGCGCCGAGACTGATCGCGTTGAGGACCAGCGCCCGCAGCGGCTGCACGACGCTGCCGGTGAAGAGGAAGAGCAGCAGGAACGTGGTGACGGCGATCAGGCCGACGGCGAGCGGGAGCCGGCCGCCGATGGAGTCGCCCGAGTCGACCAGTTCGGCGTCGCCGCCGCCCACCAACGGGTGGGTTCCGGCGGGCGGTTCGGCCGCCCTGACCTTCGCGACCAGGTCCTTGGCGGCGTCCGACTTGGGCGTCAGGGTGCTCACGACGTTCAGCTGCTGTGCGGCGGGGTGGGCAAGTGTCTCGTTGCCGGGCCCGGCCGGAATTGCCCGCCCGTCGGTGTGGACGCCGGCGCCGGTCTCGACGCGGGCGACGCCCGGGAGTCCGGAGAGTCCGGCCGCGTACCGGGCCAGCGGGGCCGGGGCCACCGGCGCGTCGATGACGACGTGCAGGGCGGCCGCGTCGTTGCCGTGGAAGTTCTCCCGCAGCGTCACCGAGACCTGGCGGCTCTCGGCGTCCTCGGGCAGCACGCGTTCGTCGGCCGAGCCGAAGGTGATGCCGAGCAGCGGTCCTGCCGCGAGGAGCAGCACCGCGAGCACGGGCAGCGCGGTGAGCGCGGGCCTGCGCATGACGGTCCGGGCCAGCCGCCCCCACACGGAGGGCCGGGACGGGGCGCGGCCCGGCTTCACCCAGGGCATCCGCCCGCTGTTGACCCGGTGGCCCAGGACGGTGAGCAGGGCCGGCATCACGAACAGGGTGGCGAGGGCCGCGATGACGACGACGCCGACCCCGGAGTAGCCGAAGGAGCGGAGGAAGTACTGCGGGAAGACCATGAGCGCGGCGAGTGCGGCCGCCACGGTCGCCGCGGAGAACGCCACCGTGCGGCCCGCGGTGCTCATCGTCGTACGGACGGCGTTCTCGACGCTCGCCCCCGCCGCGAGCTGCTCGCGGAACCGGCTGATCATCAACAGGGCGTAGTCGACGCCGAGTCCGAGGCCGAGCGCGGTGGTCAGGTTGACGGCGAAGATGGAGACGTCGGTGAAGCTGCCGACGACGTAGAGCTCGGCGAACACCCCGGCGATGGCGATGAGCGCGGTGGCCAGGGGCAGCAGCGCGGAGACCACGGTGCCGAAGACGACGAGGAGCAGCAGGAGGATCAGGGGCACGGCGATGGACTCGGCGAGGACGAGGTCCTTCTCGGTCTGCGGCCCCATCTCGTGGCTGACGCCCGCGCTGCCGCCCGCCTGGACGGTGAGCGCGCCCCGGTACGGTCCCGCGTAGCGGTCGATGACCTCCTCGGCGTTGTCCTGCTGCTCCGCGTCGTGGCCCTTCACGCGGGCGAGGACGAGGGCTTCGCGGCCGTCCTTGGAACGGAGGTCGGGGCTCTTCGTGTCCCAGTACGAGACCACGTTGGTCAGGCCCTCCTCCTTCTTGAGGTCGGCCGCCAGGGCCCGGCCGCCGTCCCGGGCCGCCGGGGCGTCGATGCGGCCCTCGGCGGCGCGGACCAGCAGCACGAGGTTCGTCTCCCCGCCGAACTTCTCGTCGATGACGTTCCTGGCCCGGGAGGACTCGGAGGCCGGGTCGTCGAAGCCGCCGCCCAGGAGCTTCCCGAACGCGCCGGCGCCCAGGGCGCCCATGAGGACCACCACGACCGCGGCGACCACAAGTACCAGCCGGGACCGCCGAATTGCCAGCTCCGCCATTCGTTCGAACACGCCGTCGCTCCTTGGGAGTTGAGGTAGGGGGTCTGCGGTGAAGGGCAAGGGATGCGGCCGCGCTCCGTGTCGCCGTGACCGAAGTTAGCGGGGTACAACTTGATTTGGCAGTGTTAGATTTTCTTCACGGGTTCATCGATTTCCCCGCCGGTGGCGGGCCGACGGCCGTACCGTCGCCTCATGTCCACCGACCGAGTCCCGTCCGCCGACCGAGCCCCCACCCGGCCGTCCCTGCGCGAGCGGCGCCGCGCCGTCGCCGTCCAGGAGATCGTGGGCGCCGCCGAGTCCCACATCGTCGAGCACGGACCGCACGCGCTCTCGCTGCGCGCGGTGGCCCGTGACCTCGGCATGACCGTGCAGGCGCTCTACCACTACTTCCCGAGCCGCGACGACCTCGTCACCGCGCTGGTCACCAAGGCGTACGACGACCTGGCGGACGCCGTGCAGGCCGCCACCGCCGCCGTGCCGCACACCCCGGAGCTGCCGGGGATGGTCGTCGCGGCCGAGGGCTACCGCCGCTGGGCCATCGACCACCCCGAACGGTTCCAACTCCTGTACGGGGCACCGCTGCGCCACTACCACGCGCCCGTCGACGGCCCCACCACGGAGGCGAACCGCCGGATGAGCGCGGTTTTCGAACGGGAGCTGTTCCGTGGCTTCACGCGGGACCAGCTGGCCGGGGCCGACGTGCGTTCGCTCTCGCCGGAGTTCCTGGAGCACCTGGCGCAGATGGCGCCCGCGGGCGGCGCGGCGCTGCCGCCCGCCGCGACCGCCCTGATGCTGAGCGTGTGGGGGTACGTGCACGGCATGGTCGCCCTGGAGGTGTTCGGGCACACCGGGTTCCTCGGCGCCCACCAGGCGGAGCTCTACCGCATGGCGATGCGCAACCTGCTCGCCGACACCCACCGCCGCATCCCCGCGGGGACGGCCTGAACACCCCCGCCCCGGGACACCGCGCCCTCGCCGACCGGCCCGCGGGCGAGGACAGTGGACGAGCACGCGTCCACCGCCCTCTCGCCGAAGGACAGGACACGCATGGCGGACCACCTTCCCACCGTCGGCCCCACCATCGGCCCCACCGTCGGCGTCGAGGAGGAGTACTTCCTCGTCGACGCCGCGCAGCGCACCGTCGCCGCGGCAGCCTCCCGGGTCCTGCCGCGCCTGAAGCCCGTGGTCGGCGACCTGGCGACGGGCGAGGCCTCCCAGTACCAGGTGGAGGGCAAGACACCGCCCTGCACGACGCTCGGCGAGCTCGAACAGGCGCTGCGGCGGGTGCGGGCGGCGGTCGCCTCCGCCGCGGCCGCCGAGGGCCTGCGCCCCGTCGCCTCCGCCACACCGCTGCTCGGGATGCGGGCCCCGGTCCCGCTCAACACCGACCCGCACTACCGCGCGCAGGTCGACACCTTCCGGTCCCTGTACGACACGTTCGCCTTCTGCGCCCTGCACGTGCACGTCGAGGTCCCCGACCGGGACCACGCCGTCCTGGTCGGCAACCATCTGCGGCCGTGGCTGCCCACCCTCGTGGCGCTGTCGGCGAACTCGCCCTTCTGGGAGGAGCGCGACAGCGGTTACTGCAGCTGGCGGACGCTGGGCGCCACGCGCTGGCCCGTCGCGGGTCCGCCGCCGTACTTCTCGTCGGCCGCCCACTACGACGCGCTCGCCGCCTCCCTCCAGGTGGCCGGCGCGACCCTCGGCGAGCGCTCGCTGTACTGGGACGTACGTCCCTGCGCGCACCTGCCCACCGTGGAGATCAGGGCGATGGACGTCACCACGGGCGTCGCGGAGGCGGCGGTACTCGCCGTGCTGGTACGGGCGTTGGTGGTGCGGGCCCTGGAACGGGTGCGCCGCGGCGACCCGGGCCCGGCCGTGGACGACTCCCTGCTGCGCGCCGCGTACTGGCGCTGCGCACGCGACGGCCTGACCGGACACGGCCTCGATCCGCAGACGGGCCGGCTCGTGCCCACCCGGCACCAGGTCCGCCGGCTCTTCGCGTATGCCAGGCCCGCCCTCGCACCGGACGACGAACTCCCGTACGTCATCGCGGTGTTGCGGCAGTTGCTCGCGCACGGCGGCGGCGCCGAGCGGCAGCGCTCGGCGCACGCGCGCACCGGCGGCCTGCACGGCGTCGTCGACGACCTGGCCGACCGCACCGCCGCACGCCCGGAGGCGGGGGCCCCGTCCGCCGCGCTCGGGGTGCGGGGCGGGGCGGAGTGAGGCGCCCGGCGGTCACCCCGTCGAGCCGAACCTCAGCGTCCGATAGACCGCGACCTGGCCCGCGGCACCGGGCCCGCCGGCCGCTCGACCGGTGAGCTCCGCGCACGCCTGCGCCGCCGCGGTGACCCGGCGCGTGCACGAGGGGCCCGTGGCGTCGACGAGCACCCCCAGCGTCGTACCGCTGTGCCCGACCGCCACGCCGAGCCCCCCGACCTCACGGCAGATCTCCCGCATGGGCTCCAACAACGCCTTGTGCCGCAGCCGTTGGTTCATCAGGGCACTGCGCGTGGCGATCCGGCCGACCTCGACGAGGTCCTGGTGGCGCACGGCGCGGTCCAGCCGGTCGAGCAGGTCGGCGTAGGCGCGCCGGTCGGCCTGCGTGAACGGCTTGGGGATGCGGTTGAAGTCCACGGTGTCCACCGAGCCGCCCTCGTCGACGCCGATGACCGCCATGGGGGGCAGCGAACCGAGGACGGCGCGCAGCCGGACGCTGCGATGGTGGAAGGCGACGATCGCCGGATAGAGCACGCCGTCGGTGGGTTCGATACGGGACAGCAGCCGTTCGATCCTGGCCGGCGGCATGGGGACGCCGAGGGCCCGGCCGACCGCTCGCGCGGTGGCGACGAGGTCGGCGGAGGAGCTGGCGAGCCCCTTGCCCTCCGGGATCACGCTGTTGACGGTGAGGAGCCCGCCCGCGACTGCGGCGCCACCCCTCTCAGCCGAGCAACTACGGTCGTACGGCGCCGAATCGACGATCATGCGGGCCAGCCGGAGCGCCTTCGTCTTGCCGGCCGGCCGGACCTCGATCCCGCCCGACGCGGACCCCGGCCGGTACGTGGCCATCGTCCACCGCGCGACGGGCAGCGTCACGAGGAAGTCGCCGTCCTCCTCGGGCAGCACGCCCTGGAGCAGCTCGCCGAACGTGCCGAAGGCGGTCCCGACGCCCACCCTCGGCGGCACGCCTTCTCGTGACAGGTCTTCTTCTCGTGACAGGCCTCCGTCCCGCGACAGGCCCCCGTCCCACGGCGGCGCTCCCTCTCGCGGCGGGCGAGGCCGGGCGGCCCCGGCCTCCTGGATCAGCTTCACGCGACTCCCCTCGACGTCGCGGTGCGCACGGACGCGGCACCGCGTGGCCATCAGTGCGCCGAGACTACCCGCTCTTGACAATCATTTTCATCTAGTGTGATGCTCTCGACGTTCCCGGGGGCCGCCCGCCCAGCTGCCCAGCCGTCCGCGCGGCCCCCGGCGCCCCTCCCAGCCCACACGTCCCTACGGGGGAGCTCAGCCATGCACGCACACATCGCCGAAGCGGTGAAAAGACCCGATCTGATATCCCTCGCACCGGATCTGACCTGCCTCCGGTTCGAGACCATGAAGATCTACTCCGCCCTCGGCGCCGTCCGGCACCTGCTCGACACGGGCGCCGTCAGGCCCGGCGACACCCTCGTCGACAGTTCGAGCGGCATCTACGCCCAGGCCCTCGCGCTCGCCTGTCACCGCCACGGCATGAAGTGCCACATCGTGGGCTCCACCACCGTGGACCGCGCCACGCGGGTGCAGCTGGAGATCCTCGGCGCCACGTTGGAGCAGGTCGCGCCCTCCCAAGACCTGCGCCTGGACCAGGAGTTGCGCGTCAAGCGCATCGCCGAGATCCTCGCGGACCACCCCTCGTACCACTGGATGCGGCAGTACCACGACGACATCCACTACTACGGGTACCGCGAGGTCGCCGAGGAGATCGACCAGGAGCTGCCCGCCGGGCCGCTCGCGCTGGTCGGCGGGGTCGGTTCGGGCGCGTCGACCGGGGCCGTCGCCACGTATCTGCGCGCGGCGGGCCGTGACGTGTCGCTCGTCGGCGTGCAGCCGTTCGGCAGCGTCACCTTCGGCGCGGCACACGTCGCCGACCCGGACATGATCATCGCCGGGATCGGCAGCGCCATCGAGTTCCGCAACGTCCGGCACGAGCTGTACGACCGCGTGCACTGGGTGAACTTCGACAGCGCCCTCTCCGGAGCCGTCGCCCTGCTGCGCACCACCGGCATCTTCGCCGGCCTCTCGACGGGTGCCGCCCATCTGAGCGCGCTGTGGGAGCGGACCAGGGATACCTCGCGCCACTACGTCTTCATCGCCGCCGACA
The DNA here is from genome assembly GCF_042871345.1 of Streptomyces sp. NPDC005863. Lineage (NCBI taxonomy): Bacteria > Bacillati > Actinomycetota > Actinomycetes > Kitasatosporales > Streptomycetaceae > Streptomyces > Streptomyces sp. NPDC005863. Next base: position 915,137 of record NZ_JBIAII010000002.1, read on the forward strand.
CCGGCCACCGCTACGTGGAGAGCGCCTACGTACACCACGAACAGGCCCCGGACATCGATGGGTTGAAGCCGCACGAGATCACCTCGCTCGACGAGCTGCGCCACCCCTGGTCCACGACGGCCTGGCCGCCCGCCGCCACCTCCTGAGCACCGAGCCCGTCCCCGTTTCCCGGAAAGAACTCTCATGCCGCATCCCACACCCCACACCGTCGCGGAGCTCACCGACGCCGTCCTGTCGGGCGCGCACGGCCCCGACCCCGCCGGCCTCACCGTCACCAGCGCGTTCTGGCTCTACAACACCACCCGCCTCGCCGACGGCGACGTCATGTACCACAACCACTATCTGCTGCTCCGCGTCGGCGACGCCTTCGGGGCCTGCTCGTTCGAGGTGGGTGAACTCGCCCCGGAATTCTGCGAGAACGCCTCGGGGCACTCCCTCGACAAGCTCCTGCGGGACGAGTCCGCGGTCGTACGCACCGCCGCCCTCGACGCGTACCTCGCCCGGGTGCGCCCGCACCGCGAAGCCGCCGAACTCGGCGCAGCCGAGCGCGTGTTGCTGCCCGCCGGTACGCCCGAGGTGCGCGCGGCGGCCCGTGACGCCTCCGTCGCCGGGCTGCTCGACATCGGACCCGGCGCCCGGGTCGCCCTGATCGGCGTGGTCAACCCGCTCGTCGCCGCGATACGGGAGCGGGGCGGCGTCTGTCTGCCCTGCGACCTGAACCTGCGTACGACCGCGTGGGGCGAGCCCGTCACCGACGACATGACGGAGGTCCTCGCCTCCGCCGACGTCGTGGTCGCCACCGGAATGACGCTCAGCAACGGCACGTTCGACCTGATCCTGCGCCACTGCGTCACCCATGGCGTGCCGCTGGTCGTCTACGCGCAGAGCGGCAGCGCCGTCGCCCGCGCCTTCCTCGGCGCGGGCGTCACCGGGCTGAACGCGGAGCCGTTCACCTTCTCCCAGTTCAGCGCCGACCCCACGCCGATGTACCGGTACCGGGCCGCCCTCGCGAGCGGGGTGACCGCGTGAGCGTCGACACCACCAAGGACACCGGCGGCCCGTCGCCCGACGCCGCCGACGAGGCCGTGCCGGGCGACCTGCGGATGGCCCGCGCGCTGTGGCCGGTGCTGCTGGCCTCGGCCGTCGGACTGCTGCCGTTCACCGTCTTCAGCACGTATCTCGTGCCCATCGCCGACGAGGCGGGCAGCGGCGTCGCCGCGATGGGCGGGCTGCGCGGCCTCGGCGGTCTCGCCGCGCTCCTCGTGGGCACCGCGCTCGCCCCGCTCATCGACCGGGTGCCTCGGGAGTGGGCGGCGGCGGGCGCGCTCACCGCGCTGGCCGCGGCGGCCGCGCTCGGCGCCGCCGGCGACTTCACCCTGCTCGCCGTGTTCTGTCTGCTGGTCGGGGCCGGCACCTCGGTGCTCAATCCGGCGCTGACCGCCGCGGCCGCCGACCGCTTCGGCGCGGGCCGGGCGGCCGGGCGTGCGGCGACCCTGGTCACCGCCGTCCAGTCGATGACCGCGATGCTCGCCGCGCCGGTCATCGCGCTGCCCGCGCTCTTCTGGGGCTGGCAGGGCGACCTATGGGGCGTGACCGCGGTGTCGCTGCTGCTCGCCGCCGTCTTCGTGGGCCGTAGCAGGAAGACGGGGGCCGTACGGGAGGCCGGCGGCGGTCAACGCCTCGGCTATGTCGCCTCGTTCAGGGCCCTGGGCGCCGTGCGCGGTGTCGTTCCGCTCCTGGTGATCGCGCTCCTGCGCACCGCGGTGTTCATGGGGTACCTCTCGTATCTCGCGGCGTTCTACGAGGAGCGCTTCGAGCTGAGCGCCGGGCTCTTCACCTTCGTGTGGACGCTCAGCGGCGCCTCGTTCTTCGTCAGCAACCTCCTCACCGGGCGGCTCACCAACGCCGACCGGCCGCGTGTCGGCACCGAACGGCTGCTGGCCCTCGGCCTGTTGGCCGCCCTGGTCTCCGTCGTGGGCTTCTACTTCACGCACTGGCTGCCGCTGGCGCTCGCCCTCACCGCACTGCATGCCGCGAGCCATGCCGTCGTCGCGGCCTGTGTGGTCAGCCTCATCGTGCGGCGCTGCGGGCCGGAGCTGCGCGGTGCCGCGCTGAGCGTCAACGCGGCCGGCATGAGCCTCGGTGTCTTCGTCGGCGCCGCACTCGGCGGCGCGGGGCTCGGGATCGCCGGATATCCGGGCGTGGCCGCCGTGTTCGGCACCCTGGTCGTCCTCGCGGGCGGCGCCGCGGCGCTCGTCCTGCGGGCGGGACCGGCACGGCCCTGGGCGGCGGGGCCCTCATGACCGCGACCGTCGAGACACCCGTCGGGCCCGCCGCGCCCCGCCCCACGCTGCGGGAACGCCTCGCCTCCCCCAGAGCGCTCGCCCTCACCTGCCTCGTCCTCTTCCTGGTCCTGGCCGCCTCGGTCGTGGTGGCGATCGGGCTCGGCGCGGCGGTGGTCACGCCCGGGGACACCGCACGCTATCTGTGGGCGGCGCTCACCGGCGGCCGGATCGGCGCCGACGAGACGACGACGTACCAGATCGTCTGGCAGATCCGGACGCCGCGCGTACTGCTCGCGGCGCTGGTGGGGGCCGGGCTCAGCGCGGTCGGCGCGGCCATCCAGGCGATGGTGCGCAACGCCCTCGCCGACCCGTTCGTGCTCGGCGTCTCGTCGGGGGCGTCGGTGGGCGCGGTCGGCGTGACGGTCACCGGTGGCCTCGCCGCCCTCGGGGTGTACGCGGTGTCGGCGGGCGCCTTCGTCGGCGCGCTGGTCGCGTCCTTCCTCGTGTACGCGGCCGCCAGTGACCGCGGCGCGCTCTCGCCGCTGCGCCTGGTCCTCACGGGGGTCGCGATGTCCCTCGGCTTCCAGGCCCTGATGAGCGTGATCATCTACTTCGCGCCGGACACCGAGGCGACCGGCATGGTCCTGTACTGGACGATGGGCGGTTTCGGGGCCGCCGGATGGGGAGCGCTGCCCGTCGTCTCCGCCGTCGTCCTGACCGGTCTCGTCCTGCTGCACCGGCGCGCCAGGGCCCTCGACGTGCTGGCGCTCGGCGACGAGACCGCGGCGAGCCTCGGCGTCGGCGCCGACCGGCACCGCAGGTCGCTGCTCGTCCTGGTCTCGCTGATCACCGGGGTGATGGTCGCGGTCAGTGGCGCCATCAGCTTCGTGGGACTCGTCATGCCGCATCTGGTGCGGATGGTCGTCGGGGCCGGGCACGCCCGGGTGCTCGCCGTCGCGCCCCTGGCCGGCGCGGTGTTCATGGTCTGGGTCGATCTGCTGTCCCGGACGGTGGTCGCGCCCCGGGAACTGCCGCTCGGCGCCATCACCGCGCTCGTCGGCGTCCCGGTGTTCATCACCCTGATGCGCCGCAAGGGCCATGTCGTCGGGGGGCGTTGAGATGGAACTGCGACTCGACGGGCTCGGTGTCGTCACCGACGGCAGGAGCCTGGTGCGCGATCTGTCGCTGACCGTCGGCAGCGGCCGGGTCGTCGGCCTGGTCGGCCCGAACGGCAGCGGCAAGTCGACCGCCCTGCGCTGCGTGTACCGGGCACTGCGCCCGACGACGGGCACGGTCACGGTCGGCGGGGACGACCTCGCCGGGCTCACCGCGCGCCGCGGCGCCCAGTTGGTGGCCGCGATGACCCAGGACGGCGCCGTCGACCTGGACTTCACCGTGGAGGAGGTCGTCGCGCTCGGCCGGACCCCGCACCAGCGCGGCAACCAGGCCCTCGACCGGCGCGAACGGGAGCTGTGCGCACGGGCGTTGGAACGGCTCGGCATCCGTCATCTGGCCCGGCGCAGCGCCCTCACCCTCTCCGGCGGCGAGCGTCAGCGCGTGCTGCTGGCCCGGGCCCTCGTCCAGGAGCCGGAGATTTTGGTACTCGACGAGCCGACCAACCACCTCGACGTACGCCACCAGGTGGAGGTCCTCTCCCACCTGCGCGGCGCGGGGCTCACCGTCCTCGTCGTCCTGCACGACCTGAACCTCGCGGCGGCGGCCTGCGACCGGCTCGGCGTGCTCTGCCAGGGACGGCTGGTCGCCACCGGGACTCCGGCGGAGGTCCTCACCGAGGAGCTGGTCGCCGATGTGTTCGGCGTCAAGGCCACCGTCGTGCCGCATCCGCTGACGGGCGACCCCCAACTCCTGTATTCGCTCAACTCCTCCGCCTGATCACCTGCCCCCAACTGACCGCCTCCCTCGCCCATCCGAAAGGCCCCCATGTCCTACCCCAGATGCGTCGCGGCCGGATCCGCGCTCACCCTCACCCTGCTCCTCGCCGGCTGCGGCGCAGATGTCGCCCCGGACGGTGCGGCCGGCGCCTCGGACGAGGTCACCGTCAAGCGCTGCGGCGAGCCGGTCCCGTACAAGATCCCCGAACGCGCGGTCGCGTACGAGGGCGGCAGCGCGGACAAGCTGTTCAGCCTCGGTCTGACCGATCACGTCCGCGGCTATGTGATGCCGCCCGCCAATCCGCCGGTGAGCGAGTCGCCTTGGGCGTCGGAGTACGCCAAGGTGGAGAAGCTCAGCGATGACCTGCTCAACAAGGAACTGGTCGTCGAGGCCAGGGCGGACCTCGTCGTGGCGGGCTGGAACTCCGGCTTCAGCGACCAGCGCGGCATCACCCCGAAGATCCTCGACAAGCTCGGCATCCAGAGCTTCCTGCACACGGAGAGCTGCTTCAACTACCCCGGCCACCCTGAGAAGGTCACGCCGTTCAAGGCGCTCTACAGCGACCTGGAGCGGCTCGGCAGGATCTTCCGCGTCGAGAAGCGGGCGCACCGGGTCGTGGACGGCTTGAAGAAGCGGGTGGCGGCCGTCGAGGAGAAGGCGCCGAGGGGCGGCAGGCCGCTGCCGGTCTTCCTCTACGACTCGGGGACCGACCAGCCCTTCACCGCGGGCAGCCAGGTGCCGCCGAACGACATCATCAAGAGCGCGGGCGGCCGCAACATCTTCGACGGCCTCGACGAGCGCTGGACGCAGGTCGGCTGGGAGTCCGTGACCGCGGCACGGCCCGAGGTCGTCATCATCCTGGACTACGGCGACAAGCCCGCGAAGGAGAAGATCGAGTTCCTGAAGAAGTCCCCGCGCACGCGGGACCTGCCCGCCGTCAGGAAGAACCACTTCTTCATCCTCGACTACAACGAGGGCATCAGCGGACCGCGCACCATCGACGGCCTGGAGAAGTTCGGGGCGTACCTGCGGAAGCTGTCGGCGAAGGACTGAGCTCAGCCCGCGAACGCGACGCCCGGCAGGCCACGCCCCGCGTCCGGCACGACCAGGACCGATCCCGCCAACGGGTGCGGCGAGGCGAGGCCGGTGCGGGCCGTGGTGATGTACAGGTCGCGCAGGTCGGGGCCGCCGAAGACACAGGCCGTCGGCCGCCGCACCGGCAGCTCCACGGTCCGGTCGAGCCGGCCGTCGGGGGTGTAGCGGCGGACCGCAGCGCCGTCCCAGAGGGCGACCCACACGCAGCCGTCGGCGTCCACGGTGAGCCCGTCGGGGAAGCCCGCCCCCGGCTCGATGTGCGCGAACGGGAGCCTGTTCAGGGCCTGTTGGCTTTCGCCGTCGAGCACGTCGAGTACGTCGATACGGCGGGTGGGGCTGTCGACGTAGTAGACGAGGCGTCCGTCGGGGCTCCAGCCGGTGCCGTTGCTGACGGCCACATCGCCGAGCAGTTCGGTGACGGTGCCGTCGGGGGGCGACGCGTGTCAGGCTGCCGCCGCCCGGCGTCTCGTCGTAGCGCATCGTGCCCGCCCAGAGCGCGCCGTCGGGCGCGACGGCCGCGTCGTTGCCCCGGCGGCCGGGCACCGGGTCGCGCGCCAGCCAGGTGAAGGGGGCGCCGCCGGGACCGTACAGGCCGATGCCGTCCCGGAGGTTGACCACCAGACCGCCGCCCGCCCGCGGTTTGGCGGCGCCGACGTGCTGTTCGGTGGCCATGACCGTGCGGCGGCCGTCGGCGGGGTCGTAGGTGTGGATCCGGGAGCCGAGGATGTCGACCCAGATGAGGCGGCCGGTGGCGGCGTCCCAGGTGGGCCCCTCCCCGAGGGAGGCCTCCGCGCGCACCGCCACCTCGTACGCACGTCCCGTCACACGCGTCCGCGCCCGCCCCGGCACATCCGCCTGCGCCCGCCCCATCACGCGCCCCGGTGGCCGAGGCGGACGGACAGGTCGCCCGCACCCTTCGCGGCCAGCTCGGCCAGTTCGCTCTCGCGCTCCTCGTTCCAGCGGATCATCGGCACGGAGATGGAGAGCGCCGCCACCACCCGCCCCGCGCCGTCGCGCACCGGCGCCGCCACGCAGCTGACGTCGGGGTTGGACTCCCGGTGCTCGACGGCGACGCCCCGCTCGCGGATCCCGGCGAGCGCGGTCAGGAGCTCGTCGGGGTCGGTGATGCTGTCGGGGGTCATGGCGGTGAACTCCCGCCCCCGGAGGCGCGCTTCGAGCTCCGTCGGGGGCAGCGAGGCGAGCAGCATCTTGCCGACCGAGGTGCAGTGCGCGGGCAGCCTGCGGCCCGCCGCGGAGACCATCCGTACGGCGTGCGTGGAGTCCACCTTGGCGATGTAGATGACGTCGGTGTCCTCCAGGACGGCGACGTGGACGGTCTCGTCGCAGGTCTCGGCGACCTCGCGGGCCACCTGCTGGCCTTCCGCGGCGAGGTCGAGCTGCTCGGCGTACCGGCTGCCGAGCTGGTAGGTGCGCACGCCGAGGCGGTAGCGGCCCGGCTGGTCGGGGAGCTGGACGAGATACGAGCGGGCGGCCAGGGTGGTCAGCAGTTCGTGCACGGTGGTGCGCGGCAACTGGAGCCTGCGGGTGACCTCCGGCGCCGACAGCGTCCCGTCGCCGTCCAGGAAGAGTTCGAGTATGTCCAGCGACCTGGTCACCGCGGGCACCAGTCGTCCCATGAGTTCGGCCTCCCACTTCAAGCGTCCGACGTTGAGCGTCCGAAATCTCGGTCGCCGATCGATATGACGAACACAGGGTAGGCACCGCGCAGTTGACCGCGCAATGGCCTTCTTGACGTCCGACCCATTGACACGTTCCCGCCACCGTGAATACCGTCACGCCAACATTTCGAACGTGTGACGAAATATCGAACAAGTCGAGGGGCAACTGCCTTGCGCATCACGGGAATCAGCACGCATGTGGTCGGGACGCCCTGGCGTAATCTCACCTATGTCCAGGTCCATACCGACGAGGGCCTGACCGGTGTCGGCGAGACCCGCATGCTGGGCCGCACCGACGCCCTCATCGGCTACCTCCGCGAGGCGGCGGCCCACCACATCGAGGGATCCGACCCGTTCGCGGCCGAGGATCTGGTGCGCCGGATGAAGTACGGCGACTACGGCCGGGCCGGCGAGATCGTCATGTCGGGCATCGCCGTCATCGAGATGGCCTGCTGGGACATCAAGGGCAAGGCGCTGGGCGTCCCCGTCTGGCAGCTCATGGGCGGCAAGGTCACCGACCGCGTCAAGGCGTACGCCAACGGCTGGTACACCACGGAGCGCACCCCGGAGGCGTACCACAAGGCGGCCCAGGGGGTCATGGAGCGCGGTTACCGCGCCCTGAAGATCGACCCGTTCGGGACCGGGCACCACGAGTTGGACCACGAACAGAGCCTGTACGCCGTCTCGTTGATCGAGGCGGTGCGGGACGCGATCGGGCCCGACGCCGAGCTGATGCTGGAGATGCACGGCCGGTTCTCGCCCGCCACCGCGATCCGGCTCGCCCGCGACCTCGCGCCGTTCCGGCCCGCCTGGCTGGAGGAGCCGGTGCCGCCGGAGAACCTCAAGGCGCTGGAGAAGGTCGCGGCCAAGGTGGACATGCCGGTGGCCACCGGCGAACGCATCCACGACCGGATCGAGTTCCGCGAACTCTTCGAGAGCCAGGCGGCCGACATCCTGCAGCCCGACGTCGGCCACATCGGCGGCATCTGGGAGACGCGCAAGCTGGCGGCCACGGCCGAGACCCACTACATGCTGGTGGCCCCGCACAACGTCGGCGGTTCGGTGCTGACCGCGGCCTCGCTCCAAGTCGGCTTCACCGCACCGAACTTCAAGATCCTTGAGCACTTCAACGACTTCGCGGACGCCGACATCAAGAAGGTGGTGAAGGGCGCGCCGCAGGTCGACCCGGAGACGGGCTGCTTCCACCTGTCGCACGCGCCGGGCCTCGGCGTCGAGCTCGACACCGACGCGGCGGCCGAATTCCCGCAGCAGCAGGCCCGGTTCGACCTGTGGGCCGAGGGCTGGGAGAAGCGCGCGCCGGGCAGGGCCGCGGGGTGAGCAGCCGCGCGCTCGTCGTCGACCGGCCGGGCGAACACCGGATCGTCACCGGCGACGTCCCGGTGCCGGGGCCCGGCGAGGCCCTGGTCGAGGTCGCCGCCGCCGGGATCTGCATGAGCGACCGCGAGGTGTACGACGGACAGCGCGACAGCGCCTACGTCCGCTACCCGGTGATCCCCGGCCACGAGTGGTCCGGGACCGTGGTGGCCGTCGGCGCCGGCGCCGATCCCGCGCTCGTCGGACGCCGCACGGTCGCCGAGGGGTTCCGGGCGTGCGGTGTCTGCGAGCGGTGCCGGTGCGGCGAGACGAGCCTGTGCACCGGCGGATACGCCGAGACCGGGTTCACCGAGCCCGGCGCCTTCGCCGACCATCTCACCGTGCCCGTACGGCTGTTGCACCCGCTGCCCGACGACGCCGACCTGCGCGCCGCCGCGCTCCTCGAACCGTCCGCCGTGGTCGCGGCGGCCGTGCGCACCGGCAGGCCGCGGCCCGGCGAGCGTGTCGCGGTGGTCGGCGCGGGCACGCTCGGGCTGCTCGCCGTGCAGCTGCTCGCCGCCTCGAACCCGGCCGACCTGACCGTCGTCGACCCGCGGGCCGCCCGCGGCGAGCAGGCCAAGGAGTTCGGGGCGACCCGTGCCCTGTCCCCCGCCGACGCCGAGTCGGAGCACGGCTCCTTCGACCTGGTCGTGGAGACCGCGGGCGCCCCCACCACCGCTGCCGCGTCCTGTCTGCTGGCCCGCAGGGGCGGGCGGGCCGTCCTCACCGGCATGTTCGCGCCGGGTGCGGCCGGCATCGACCCGGTGCACCTCTCGCTCAGCCAGCTGGAGGTGCGGTCCGTGTTCGGGGCGCCGTCCTCGGCGTGGTCGGACGCGGTGCGGGCGTTCACGCTGGGCCTGCTCGATCCCGCGCCGCTGATCACCCACGAATTCCCGCTGGAGCGGTTCGGGGAGGCGATCGCCCTGGTGGGCGGGGGCGACCCGGCGACCGGGAAGGTGCTGCTGCGCCCCTGAGCAGGCCCGGGTGACGCCTCGGGGACGCCCCTCCTCCCGTACACCGCCGGCCCACTGCGCATGCCCTCCTGCCCGAACTTCGTTCGACCCACCGAACATTGGAGTCCCGTGACCCCCTCATCGATCCCCCGGCGCCCCGGCGTCGACGCGCTCGCCCGGATCGGGCACGCCGTGCCCGCCCCCGATCCGGCCGACGCCTCCCCGCACACGTTCCCCGACGGCGGCACCTGGCGCACCGAGATCCCCTCCGTGGAGGGCCCCGAGGCGCTCGGCGTCGTCCTCAAGGAGAGCGCCCGCCTCGACGTGCCCGTCCACCGGATCAGCCAGGGCAGCGGCGTCTGGATGCTCACCGACGTGGAGATCACCGAGATGGTGGAGTCCTGCGCCGAACGCGACATCGAGCTCTGCCTGTTCACAGGACCGCGCGGCACCTGGGACACCGGCGCCTCCACGCGCACCGACTCCGGTGGCGCGGGGCTGCGCGCCCGGGGCCACGACGCGCTCGCCGGATGCGTCGAGGACGCCGTGCGCGCCACCGGGCTCGGCGTGCGGTGTCTGCTCGTCGCGGACGAGGGCGTGCTGTGGGCCCTGCACCGGCTGCGCGTCGCCGGGGTGCTGCCCGCCGCCACCACCCTCAAGCTGTCCGCCCTGACCGGACCGGTCAACCCCGCCTCGTTCGCGGTGTACGAACGGCTCGGCGCCGACTCCCTCAACGTGCCGTCCGATCTGACCCCGGACCACCTCACCGAGATCCGCCGGGTCAGCCGGGCGCCCATGGACATGTACGTGGAGGCACCCGACGACCTCGGCGGCTACGTGCGGATGTACGAGGTCGCCGAGCTGATCCGGCGCGGCGCGCCCCTGTACGTGAAGTTCGGCCTCTCCAAGTCCCCCGGCATCTACCCGTACGGCGCCCATCTGCGCGAGCACGCCCTGGCGACCGCCCGTGAGCGGGTCAGGCGCGGGCGGCTCGCCCTCGATCTGCTCGCCCGGCACGGCGCGGACGGCGGCATGTCCCCGCTCGGTTCGCGGCACCCCGGCGAGCTGTGCCGCTTCCCCGTCCCGGAAGGGGACTGACCATGCGCACCCGACCCCGCCCCCTCACTCGCCCCCGCACGCGAACCCGCCCCGGCACCCGTACGCTCGGTGTCGCCCTGACCGCCGCGCTGCTCACCGTCTCGCTCGCCGCCTGCGGTCAGGAGGCCAAGGGCGGCAGCCGCTACAAGCCGGACACCGCCAAGGGCGGCACGATCGGTCTGGCCATGCCCACCAAGGCCTCGGAGCGCTGGATAGCCGACGGCGAGAACATGGCGAAGCAGTTCCAGAAGGCCGGTTACCGGACCGACCTCCAGTACGGCGACAACAAGGTGGAGAACCAGGTCGCCCAGTTGGAGAACATGATCACCAAGGGGCGCCGGCTCCTGGTGGTGGCCGCGATCGACGGTTCCGCGCTCACCGAGGTGATGCGCCAGGCGCACGACGCCGGGATCCCCGTGATCTCGTACGATCGTCTCATCCTCGGCACGAAGAACGTCGACTACTACGCGTCCTTCGACAACGAGCGCGTGGGCGAGCTGCAGGGCCGCTACATCGTCGACAAGCTCAAGCTCGGCAAGCCCGACGCGGACTCCGACGACTCCTACAGCATCGAGCTGTTCGCGGGCTCGCCCGACGACAACAACACCAAGTACTTCTGGAACGGCGCCCTGCGGGTGCTCCAGCCGTATCTGAGGTCCGGTCAGCTCGTCGTGCGCAGCAAGCAGACGAGGATGAACCAGGCCACCACGCTGCGCTGGGACGGCGGCACCGCGCAGAAGCGCATGGACGACCTGATCAGCAAGAGCTACGGCGACCGGCGGGTGGACGCGGTCCTCTCGCCGTACGACGGCATCTCGATCGGCGTCATCTCCGCGCTGAAGAGCGCCGGTTACGGGACGAAGAGCCAGCCGCTGCCCGTCATCACCGGGCAGGACGCGGAGCTCGCGTCGGTGAAGTCGATCATCCGGGGCGAGCAGACGCAGACCGTCTTCAAGGACACCCGCAAGCTGGCCGCGCAGACGGTGCAGATGGGCGACGCGATGCTGACCGGCAAGAAGGTGCAGGTCAACAACGTCAAGGACTACGACAACGGCACGAAGACGGTACCGGCCTTCCTGCTCAAGCCGGTCAGCATCGACAGGAAGAACACCCGACTCCTCGTCGACGAGGGGTACTTCACGGCTGGGCAGCTCAAGTGAGCCGGGACGAGCGGGAGTCCGGGTCGCTGCTGGAGATGCGCGGGATCACGAAGACGTTTCCCGGCGTGAAGGCGCTCTCCGACGTCCATCTGAGCGTGCGCCCCGGCGAGATCCACGCGATCTGCGGCGAGAACGGCGCGGGCAAGTCGACGCTGATGAAGGTCCTCAGCGGGGTGCACGAGCACGGCAGCTACGACGGCGAGATCCTCTTCGACGGCGAGCGGATGGCCTTCAAGGACATCCGGGCCAGCGAGAAGCGCGGCATCGTGATCATCCATCAGGAGCTGGCGCTCGTACCGTACTTGTCGATCGCGGAGAACATCTTCCTCGGCAACGAACAGTCCACGCGCGGGTTCATCGACTGGAACGACACGCTGCGCCGGGCGAGTGCCCTGCTGAAGCGGGTGGGCCTGAACGAGAAGCCGCAGACGCCGGTCTCCGACATCGGCGTGGGCAAGCAGCAGCTGGTGGAGATCGCCAAGGCCCTGTCGAAGGAGGTGCGGCTGCTCATCCTGGACGAGCCGACGGCCGCGCTCAACGACGAGGACAGCGCGAAACTCCTCGACCTCATCGTGGAGCTGCGCGGCCAGGGCATCGCCTGCATCATCATCTCGCACAAGCTGGGCGAGATCCGGCAGATCACGGACGCGGTGACGATCCTGCGGGACGGTCGGACCATCGAGACCCTGACGGTACGTCAAGAGCCGGGCGGGGCAGCGGATGTTTCCGAGGACCGCATCATCCGGGGCATGGTCGGCCGCGACCTCGACCACCGCTTCCCCGACCGCACCCCGTACGAGGGCGCGGACGCGGGCGAGCTCGCGCTGGCGGTCGAGGGCTGGACGGTGCGGCATCCGGTCGACCACCAGCGCACCGTCGTCGACGACGTCTCGCTGACCGTGCGGCGCGGCGAGATCGTCGGCATCGCCGGGCTGATGGGCGCGGGCCGCACCGAACTCGCCATGTCCGTGTTCGGCCGCTCGTACGGGCAGTACGTCGCCGGGGACGTCGCGGTGAACGGCAGGCCGGTGGTCACCAAGACGGTGCCCGCCGCCGTCGACGCGGGCATCGCGTACGTCACCGAGGACCGCAAGCGCTACGGCCTGAACCTCATCGACAACATCAACCGGAACGTCTCGCTGGCCTCGCTGCCCGGCATGCGCCGGCGCGGCGTCGTCGACGAGCACCACGAGCGCCAAGTCTCCGAGCGTTACCGGAAGTCGATGAACATCAAGGCGCCCACGGTCTTCGAGCAGGTGGGCCGGCTCTCCGGCGGCAACCAGCAGAAGGTCGTCCTGAGCAAGTGGATCCACGCCGATCCCGAGGTCCTGATCCTCGACGAGCCGACGCGCGGCATCGACGTCGGCGCCAAGTACGAGATCTACACCGTCATCGACAGGTTGGCGGCGCAGGGCAAGGCGGTCCTGTTCATCTCCTCCGAGCTGCCCGAGCTGCTCGGGATGTGCGACCGGATCTACACGATGGCCGAGGGCCGCCTGACCGGTGAGGTCACGCGCGCGGAGGCCACCCAGGAAGTTCTGATGCGCCACATGACCCAGACCAGAAGCACCGGGAGCTGAGGCCCGCCATGACCACCACGACCACTCCCCCGCGGGACCCGTCCGCCGGGCCCGCGCCCGCCGCCCCGTCGGCCGGCGCGCTGCTGATCCAGAGCGTGCGCTCCAACATGCGCCAGTACGGCATGCTCATCGCGCTCGCCTTCATCGTCGTGCTGTTCCAGATCTGGACGGACGGCACGCTGCTGCTGCCGAACAACGTCTCCAACCTGATCCAGCAGAACGGCTACATCCTCATTCTGGCCATCGGCATGATGATCGTCATCATCGCGGGCCACATCGACCTGTCCGTCGGCTCGCTGGTCGCCTTCGTCGGCGCCATGTCGGCGGTGATGATGGTCAAACACGACATGCCGTGGGTGCTCGCGCTCGTCCTCTCGCTCCTGATCGGGGCGGTCGCGGGCGCGTGGCAGGGCTTCTTCATCGCGTACGTCGGCATCCCGTCGTTCATCGTGACGCTGGCCGGCATGCTGCTCTTCCGGGGCCTCACCCAGATCGTCCTGGAGGGCCAGTCGCTCGCCCCCTTCCCCGAGGGCTTCCAGAACATCGCCAAGGGTTTCATCCCGGAGATGGGCCCGTACACGCAGTACCACAACCCCACGCTCGTCCTCGGCCTCGCCACCGTCGTCTTCCTGCTGCTGCGTGAATGGCGGGACCGCAAGCGGCAGTTGGCGTTCGATCTGGAGGTACTTCCGGCCGGGCTGTGGGCGGCGAAGTGTGTGGCGATGACGGCCGCGGTGGTCGCCTTCACGCTGACCCTCGCGAGTTTCCACGGCGTCCCGGTCGTCATGCTGATCATGTGCGGGCTGCTGATCGGCCTGGGATACGTGATGCGCAACGCCGTCGTCGGGCGGCACGTGTACGCGCTCGGCGGCAACAAGGCCGCCGCGATGCTCTCGGGCGTCAAGGACAAGCGGGTCACCTTCCTGGTCTTCGTCAACATGGGCGTCCTCGCGGCGCTCGCGGGCTGTGTGTACGCGGCCCGGCTCAACGCGGGCACCCCGCAGGCGGGCCTGAACTTCGAACTGGAGGCCATCGCGGCGTCGTTCATCGGCGGCGCGTCGATGAGCGGCGGCGTCGGCACCGTGATGGGCGCGGTCATCGGCGGCCTGGTCCTCGGTGTCCTCAACAACGGCATGTCGCTCGTCGGCATCGGCACGGACTACCAGCAGGTCATCAAGGGGCTCGTACTGCTCGCCGCGGTCGGCTTCGACGTCTGGAACAAGCGGAAGGTCGGCCGGTAGCAGCGTCAACTCGGGGGCGGGGGAGGGCGCGTGGAGGCGAGGAGTGGGACGCGCCGTACTCATCGGCCGGGCGGCCTGTGACATCAGGAGGGAGCGGGTCCCGGTCCGTACGTCCGGGCGAGCACCGACACCGTCGAGGTCATGGCGTCGCGCAGCTCGGCGGGGGCGACCACCTCGACGTCGACGCCGAGCCGCAGCAGTTCGCCGCACGCGTGGCCGGTGCTCTCGGTCGGGATGACGGCCTCGACCCACCCGGCGTCGCCGACGGGGGCCGCGGTGGCCTCGACGGCCCGCACCACCTCCGGCGGCACATTGTCGGGCAGTCGGCCGCGCCCGCGCGGGGAGAGGCGCACGGTGGCGGTGCCGGTGAATCGGCGCGCCTCGAAGTCGCCGAGGTAGCCGGCCCAGTGGGCGCCGAGGTCGAAGCCGCCGGGCCGGTCGAACCGCTCGTCGCTGAGGGCAGCTTCGAGGATCCGGGTGACCCGGTAGGTGGCGACGCGGGCGGCCCGGACGGGCGACGCCGAGGTGACCGCGGTGGGTCCCTCCCCCGCCGTCGTCGCCGCTGACGCCGCTGACGCCGCTGACGCCGCCACCAGGTACCAGGTGCCGGACTTCAGGACGAGACCGTACGGACCCAGTCGGTACGCCACCTCCTGCGGCACCCGCCAGCGCCGGTACCGCACGTCGACCGCGCGCCGGGTGAGCACCGCGTCGACCAACAGGGGCAGTACGGGGGCGGGTTGGGGCTCCCGGTACCAGCCGGGGGCGTCCAGATGGAACACCTCGGCGGTCCGCGCCGCCTCGTCCCGCAGCCCCGCCGGTAACGCGGCCAGCAGCTTCAGCCGTGCGGCCGCCACCTCGGCCGCGAACCCCAGGTCGGCGGCCGGCCCGGGCAGCCCGGCGAGGAACAGCGCCCGCGCCTCGCCCTCGCTCATCCCGGTGAGCCGGGTGCGGTAGCCGTCGAGCAGCTGGTAGCCCCCGCCGCGCCCGGTCTCCGCGTAGACGGGGACGCCCGACTCCTGGAGCCGCGCCACGTCACGGTAGGCCGTCCGCACGGACACGCCCAGCTCGTCGGCGATGCCGCGCGCGGAGACGCGGCCCCGCGATTGCAGCAGCAGGAGCACGGACAGCAGTCGGCCGGCGGACATGCGCGCATTCTCTCCCGGAACACTGACAGCCCCTGTCACACGGCCCGCCTACGGTCCTCCCATGCGTGACACCGACAACACCGACGACATAGCTGATGCCCGCGGAGCCCATGGCGCCCACCGACCCGCCGTGATCGAACTGCGCCGATACACCCTGCGGTCCGGACGCCGCGACGAGCTCATCGAGTTGTTCGACCGCGAGCTCGTCGAGACGCAGGAAGAGACCGGGATGAGCGTGCTCGGTCAGTTCAGGGACCTCGACGACCCGGACCGCTTCGTCTGGCTGCGCGGCTTCCCGGACATGGCGTCGCGCCGGCGGTCCTTGGCGGCGTTCTACGACGGCCCGGTCTGGGCGGCGCACGGCCCGCGGGCCAACGACACGATGGTGGACTCGGACGACGTGCTGCTGCTGCGGCCGCTCACGGAACGGACCGGCTTCGCAGGCCACCGCCCGGAGCGGCGCGGGGCACCCGGCACCGCGGCGCCGGACCGGTTCGTCGCGGTGACCCTCTGGTCCTTCCCTCCGGGCGTCCAGGACGGCGCCGGCCTGATCCGGGAGGGCCTGCTCCCCCTCCTCCGGGAGACGGGCCCCGCGCCGCTCGCCGCGCTGACCACGGAGACGGCGCCGAACACGTTCCCCCGCCTGCCGGTCCGCGAGGGAGAGAACGTCGTCGCGGTCGTCACGTCCTACCCCGACGAACCCGCACACCACGCCCATGCCAAGGCCCTCGAAGCCCACCCGGGGATGCGGGACGAACTCCTCCCGACCCTGAACCGAACCCAGCACTCCCCACCCCAACTCCTACGCCTGACCCCGACGGGCCGGTCCCTGGTCCGTTGAGACTCGGCACCTTGGTCGTCGCGCCGCGGGCGCGCGTCGTGGCCGTCGCGCGCAGCGAGCGCGGGGGCCGGGAGCGCGGGGTTGACGGACGGCGGGCGCGTGCCGCACGCCTCCGCCGGGCCCCCTCCTCCTTGGCGGGAGGGGACCCCGGCGAGAGCCGGCTCCAGCGGAGGCGCTCTAGACGACGATCACCCGCCGCCCCCGCGTATGCCCCGCCTGGCTGTCGACGTGCGCCGCCGCGGCCTCCGCCAGCTGGTACGACTTCTCGACCGGGATGTGCAACTCACCCTTCGAGATGAGCTCGACCGCCTCGGCGAGCGCGTCCGGCACGCTGCCCGCCGCGCCGGAGAACCGCACGCCGAACTCCGGCGCGCCGAGGTCGGCGATGGAGACCACCTTTCCCGGATCCCCGGTCAGTTCGACGAGCTCACGGATCACGCCCGACCCCGCAAGGTCGAGCGCCCCGTCGACGGGGCCAAACTCCCGTACCCGCTCGACCCAGCCCGCGCCGTACGTCGTGGCGAGCGCGCCCAGGCTCCGCAGGTAGTCCTGGTTGGCGGCGCCCGCCGTGCCGATGACCCTGATGCCGCGATGCCGGGCCACCTGCAACACCGCCGACCCGACTCCCCCGGACGCGCCGCTGACCAGCAACGTCTGCCCGGGTCGCACCCCGACCTCACGGATGATGCGCAGCGCGGTCTCCACCACCGAGGGGTACCCGGCCGCCTCTTCGAACGACAGCCCCGCGGGCATCCGGGCCCAGGCCGACAGCACGGCGAACTCGGCGTAGGTGCTCTCCCCTTCGCCGAACACACGGTCGCCGACTTCCACCCCGTCGCCCCCCTCGCCCACCTCGTCCACCACCCCGGCGGCGTCAAGACCAACCCCGGCCGGGAGCCGGGTCGGGTGGGCCGACAGGACCTGGCCCTCGCGGACCCGCCAGTCGACGGGGTTCACTCCCGCCGCCCGTACGGCGATACGTATGTGGCCGGGGCCCGCGTGGGGCTCCTCGGCGTCGATGAGGTGCAGGACATCCGGACCGCCGAACTCGGCGAAGCTCACTTTCTTCATGCCGACGAACGTAACACTAACGGTTAGCTTTTTGTAGTTGTTGCGTCTTTGCATCTGTTAGCATCCGGGAATGACCGTGCAGCAGTCCGGGCGCCGCGAGCGCAAGAAGGCCGCGACCCGCCAGAAGATCGCCGACACCGCCCTGCGGCTCTTCCTGGAGCGCGGCTACGACGAGGTGGGCATCCGCGACGTCGCCGCCGAGGCCGACGTGGCCGTCACCACGGTCTTCTCCCACTTCACCGCGAAGGAGGCCCTGGTCTTCGAGCAGGACCAGGACTTCGAGCGGCGCCTCGCGGAGGCGGTCACCGATCGCGCACCGGACGAGCCGCTGGTCCCCGCGCTGCGCCGCGAGATCCACGCCCTCGTGCGGCACTGCACGGCGGACGGCGCGGCTCCGCTCTGGCAGATGATCGACGCCTCCCCCGCGCTGCGGGAGTACGAGGCGTCGATGCGGCTGCGCCACGCGGAATCCCTGGCCGCGGCCGTCGCCGCCGACCCGAACCTGCCGCGGGGCGCGACGCCCACGGCCTGCCGGACCATCGCCCGGTTCGCGATCGACGCGTTCTCGCTGGCCCGCGAGTCGGCTGATCCGGGCGCGGCGGTGGACGAGATCTTCCGGATGATCGAGGCGGCGTGGGAGGCGGCACGGGTCAGCTGACGCCGGGTCGCACCGAAGGCTGGGCGACCGCGGCCTTACGTCTTCTGCCGGGGTCACGTGTGCCGGGTTACGTGTGCCGGGGTGAGGCCTGCCGGGTCAGGAACCCGCGTACGTACCCCACCACCGCGTCGACATGACTCTCAAGCAGGAAGTGCCCGCCGCCGGGGACCAGACGGATCTCCGCGTCCGGCAGATCCCTGGCGAAGGCGCGCGCGCCGTCCGGGCCGAAGATCTCGTCGCCCGCACCCCACACCGCGAGCAGCGGCACCTGGCTCTCGCGGAAGTAGGCGTGCACCTGGGGGTAGAGGGGCGGGTTGGTGGCGTAGTCGCGGAAGAGGGCGAGCTGGACGAGGTCGACGCCCGGCCGGTTGACCTCGCGGTGGTCCGCGGCCCAGGTGTCGGGGTCGACCAACTCGGGCCGCTCCACGCCGTGCAGGTACTGCCAGCGGATGGCGTCGAGCGAGAGGGCGGCCCGGACGGCGGGCTCGGTCCGGGGGCCGGGATCCTCGCCGTACTCCCACACGGGCTTCCAGAACTCCGGTACGAAGCCGTCCTCGTAGGCGTTGCCGTTCTGCGTGATCACCGCGGTGATCGCCTCCGGGGCACGCAGCGCGAGCCGCCAGCCGATGGGGGCGCCGTAGTCCTGGACGTACAACGCATAGCGGCTGACGCCGAGTTGGGCCAGGAGCGCCTCGGTGATGTCGGTGAGGGCGTCGAAGGTGTACGTGAACTCGCCCGCGGGCGGGGCGTCGGAGTTGCCGAAGCCGAGGTGGTCGGGGGCGATGACGTGGAACCGGTCGGCCAGCGCGGGAATCAGCCGGCGGAACATGCGCGAGCTGGAGGGGAAACCGTGCAGGAGCACGAGCACGGGCGCCCCACGGTCACCCGCCTCGCGGTAGAAGACGCGGTGACCCCGCACGGTGGTGCTGCGATGAAGAACCTCAACCATGACTAACCCCTTTAAGGCCTGATGGCGGTTACTCCCACTCCCAGTAGACTCCCGCTGGGCTAACCTGTCAATTGACGCAATGGGGTTACGTGGGGTTACGCGGGGGAAGGGGAAAGGTGAGGGACGTGCTGGACGACCAGGCCCTGATGGAGGCGTTGAACAGCACGCCCGCGGTGGACGGCCGACGCGAGGACCGCTGGCAGGACGACCGTGAGCTGGGCAGATGGGCGAGGGAACACGGAGGGATCGGCGACGACGCGGAGGAGCGCCGCTGGCTCCGGGCGGCGCGGGACGCACTCCAGGCGACGGAGTGGGGTACGGGTGACGCGGAGGAGGGGGCGGGGGCGGAGGCGGGCCTGCGGCGCGTGCTTGCGGGGGTCCGCAAGGTCCCGAGGCCTGGCGCCGGGTTGGCCACATTCGCCACGGGCATCGAGTGGCACCTGGAGGCACCGCGGGAGCGCAGACTCGCCGTGGAACTCGTCCTGGCGTGGGCGGACGTCAAAGAGCGCATGCCGGGCCGGCTGCGGCCGTGCGGAAACCCCGAGTGCCGCCTCTTCCTCCTGGACCGAAGCCGCGCCAACACCGCCCGGTGGTGCTCCATGAAGACCTGCGGCAACCGCCTGAAGGCCCGTAGACACCAGGCCCGTGCCCGGGTCCGGGGCGAGTCGGGGCCCGGGCCCGAGTAGCACCCGGGGAGAGGGGCGGAAATCGGACGGACGACGCCCCGTCGGGCGCGCAGGGCACCATGGCGTGATGCCTGATCTGCTGTGGAACGACGTCAAGGACTTACTCGACCCCGAACTGATGGGAACGTTGCCGGACGTACACGTCCCGAACGCCTCGGTGGAGGACTGGCAGTCGGTGCTTGATCTGGTGCGGTCGCGTGGGTGGTCGTACGCGTATTCGGAGGACGGTGTCGCGGTCCGGCTGCCGCGGGCCGCGGACATGCTGGCGCGCAACGAGGACGCCGATTCGGTGCTGCGGGTCTGGCCGGCCCCCGGTTTTCTGGTGATCTTCCGGGCGTACGAGGCCGGGCAGATCGACTTCGACACGGATCTGCGGGAGCTGCGGGGCCAGGACGGCGTCGACGCGCTGTGTGGTCTGTTGCGGGCGATCGGGCGCCGCTTGGGCAAGCCGGTGCTGCTGACCCCGGAGTCGGATCCGCGTCACCCCGTTCTGGGCTTCGATGTGGCGGCCGACCGAGTGGTGCTGCTGATAGAGCCGCAGCCAGGGTGACCGCTCTCGGAGCGCTTCCGGGACGCGGGGTTGCCAGGGTGGTGGGGCCGTTGGCGCTGCGGCTCAGCGGCTGATTACGGTCTCCCGTTCCGCGCGGGCAGGCTCTCCGCGTTGCGTACGCCGTACAGCCCCGTGATCAGGCCGTCGTCGATCTGGACCGCCACCACCGTGTCGATCTTTCCGTCGACCCGGACGAGCAGTCCCTGCGCGCCGTTGACCTGTGTCAGCCGCCCCCGGCCAGCAGACGCGTCAGTCGGGCCGCACCCACCACCGGCCGCAGCAGGGCGTGCCGGACGCCGCCGCCGTCGCTCAGGGCTACGACGTCCGGGGCGAGGACGCCTAACAGGCTCTGCAACTCGCCGGTCTCGACCGCGCGTTGAGCTTAGGCCCGGGCCCGGTACGCCGTCTGCCGTACCCCGGTCTCCGTCTTGCCGACGGCCTCAGCGATCTCCCCGTACTCCAGGGCGAACACCTCGCGCAACACGAACACCGCCCGTTCGGTCGGCGCGAGCGTCTCCAGTACCAGCAGCATCGCCATCGAGACACTCTCGGCGAGCTCGACGTCCTCGGCGACGGCGACGGAGCCGAGCGACTCGTAGGCGGCGGTGAACAGCAGGCTGCGGTGAGTGACGAAGACCTCGTCGCGGCGTCCGTAAATTCCGTTGTGCCGTGCTGGCCTCTGCCTGAAGGGTTGGCCCGTCGTCGCCCCGTGACCTATCGACCTGTCGACCCATCGAGGAGGACCTCATGTCAGCCCTTGTCGTCGGCGCCGGAATCGTCGGCTCCTCCGTGGCCTACCACCTGGCCCGTAGGGGCGTCCCGGTCACGCTCCTGGAGCAAGGTCCCGCACCGGCCGCCGGCGTGACAGGAGACTCCTTCGCCTGGATCGGCGACTCCAAGGCCGACTGGCCCGGCGGAGCGCGGGACCTACGCGAGTACGTCCTGGCGGACCACAAACGTCTGGAAGCCGAACTCCCGCACACCACTCTCCGCCGCACCGGATCACTGTCCTGGACCGGCACGCCGCCAGAGGCCCCACGGCACGGGCACGAACCCGGCCCCGGCCAATTCCGCATCGGCCGAAGCGACATCGCAGCCCTGGAGCCCAACCTCCGGCATCCACCCGAGCAGGCCATCCACACCCCGAGCGACGCGGGCGTCGACCCGATTGCCCTGACCCGTGCGCTCGTTGCGGCCGCCGTCGCCCACGGAACGAGGGTGTTCTACGACACCTCAGTCACCTCCTTGCAGGTGACCAATGGGCGCGTCGAGGGAGTGTTGACTCCGGCCGGGCCTCACGCCGCCTCCACCGTGGTACTGACTGCCGGCACCGGCGTCCCCCAACTCTGCGAGCCACTCTCCCCACACCTGGACATGGCCGCCTCCCCCGCCACGCTCGCGCGCATCGCAGCGCCATCTGGCCTGGTCAAGGCCATCGTCGCGAGGCCCGACTTCGAGGTCCGGGAAGCTCGAGAAGGTGAACTCCTGCTGGTCGTGCCGCACGTCGAGGGCTCAGCCGCACTCGATCGTTCCGCTCAACACGCCTTCCAGCGCCTGAAGATGACCTTCCGAGGAAGCGAACGGTGCCGCCTGCTGGGTTACCGCACCGGCGTACGCCCCATGCCCGCGCACGGCCCCGTCATCGGACACGCGACACGCGATCGATCCGTCTACGTCGCCGTCATGCACTCCGCCATCTGCCTGGCACCCACGGTCGGCCGCCTCATCGCAGACGAGCTCGTGACGGACCGACCGGCCCCCGAACTGAAGCGTTGCCGCCCGCGCGTGGCCCGGTAGCCGGTCGTCTCTACCTCACCTACGTGAGCAGCACCGGCATCGGCCCTTAGGCTCCGGCCCATGATCAGCGATCGTGGATTCACCTGCTCATGCTGCGGCGAGCATCATGCGGAACTGCCGTCGCATCACGGGGACCACAGCCCCAACGTGTGGGACGAACGGTTCGCGGACGCACCGGACTGCCTGCTCTGCTCCGATCAATGCGTCATCCAGGCACAGCCGGGACAACTTCTCCCGGGCCGCGGACCTCTGGGAAAGCCCACAACGCGCCGCCGAGAAACCGTACTTCGGATGGATGACCACCGAACTCGGCCCCTACTCTCCCAGCACCATCAACCTGAAGACCCACGTCCACACCAGGCAACTCGGCCGACGCCCATACGTCGAACTGGAGCCCACCGACCACCCCCTCGCCGTCGAACAACGCACCGGCATCACCACGGACCGCGTACGCGAGATCGCCGAAGCGGTCCTGCACTCAGCGACGAACGGAGCACCCTCGACAGGGTTCGGTTCCTGGATGGCCGCCTGCAGGCAGTGCATCCGCTCATTCTCACGTGGCCGGCGACAGGCAGTACCGTCTCCATGCCCTCTGCGGTCATCCTCCGGGTCGAGGCGCCGAGTTGACCCGCCGTACGACGCCGGTCATCGTGACCCAACTCCGTACCCGTACTGCGTCAGGGCGCCTCCGTGGCGCGTCCGTGGCGGTGGGCTGCGACTCGTTCGCGGGTGGCGCAGCGGCGGGAGCAGTAGCGGCGTTCCGGGCCGCTGCCTTGGGTGATGAAGACGTTCTGACAGCTGGTCGACGCACAGATCCTGCCGGGCGGGCGTTGGCGGTCCCAGAGGAGGACGGTCAGGGCCATGCAGGAGGAGGCAAGGAACCACTCGTCCCACGGAGCGTCGTCGTCGTGGTCGAGGTGGGGGTGCCAGGGGCTGTTGCCGCCATGGGAGGTCAACCTCAGCGGCCCGGCGTGGTCCTTGAGGAGGCCGTTGAGGACGGCTGCGGCGTCGTCCACGTGCTCGGCCGCGAAGACCTGCCGCAGCAGGGCGGCGGCTTTACGCAGTTCAGCGATATCCCGCTCCGTGAGGTCGATGGGGTCGGCCTCACCGTGGGCGCGGAGCACGTCGGCCACGGCGTTCGGGTCGGGGTGCTCGTCGGCAAGGACATTGAGCATGTCGGCGGTGCGCCGAGCCGTCGTCAGCACGGAGTGCCGGGTGGACCAGTCGTCACCGGTGAGGGGCGCGTGGGGGAAGGACCCGCGGGGGAAGGACACGTGCGGAATGTAACGCATCTTGCCATGTTTTGAGTTACCTCCGTAACGTCCCGTCGATGACAAAGCGTTACTCACTCCGCCTCTATCTCGCCGGAGCCGTGGCAGCCCGTGCCGGCGACGAGATGTCGGGGACGGCGCTGATGCTGGCGGCATTCGCTCTGACCGGGTCGACCATCGAGGCGTCGTCGCTGCTCGCGGGCGTCACGATCTCCGCTGCGGTGGGCGGGCCGGTGCTCGGAGCGCTTCTCGACAGGGCTCGACGGCCGGGACGCCTGCTGTCCATGGCCCTCGTCCTGTACGCGGTGGGGCTCGGGGTGATCCTGGTGGGACTGGGGCCGCTGCCATTCGGCGTCACCCTCTCGATCGCTGTGGTGGCGGGGCTGCTGGGGCCGGCCTTGTCGGGCGGCTGGACGGCCCAACTGCCGCGTGTCGTAAGGGAGGACCGCCTGCCGCGGGCCAACGCGCTCGACGCCATGACGTTCGGCGTGGCCGGTCTGGCGGGTCCGGCTCTCGCCGGCGGCGTAGCGGAGACGCTGGGGGCTCCGGCGGCCGTGGTGGTCTCCGCGGCGCTCACCGGCTCGGCGCTGCCCGCCGCATGGATGCTGCCCGCCCGTCCCGGCCGGGTGCGGGGCGTTCGGCCGACCTCGGTGGCCGGCGATCTCGCCGCCGGTCTGCGGGTCCTCGTCAACCGGCCGTCTCTGGCCAGAGCGACCCTCACTTCGGTTCTCTCCTGTGCTGGTCAGGGCGTATTCATGGCCTGCGTTCCGCTCCTGGGCGAGCGCGTCCTCGGCGGAGCGGGTCGCGGCGCGCTGTTGCTCTCCTGTACGGCGGTCTCCGCCCTGCTGGCCACCGCCGTACTCGCGCGGTTTCCACGTCTGATCGCCCCCGACACGGTCATCTGGGCCGGCGCCCTCGTCCAGGCCGCCGCGTCGGCCTTGGCGGTATGGGCCTCATGGCCCTCGTGGGCCGGAGGGGCCGCATCCGGATGGGCCGGATGGGCCGGATGGGGTCAGCCGACCGTACTCGTCGTGGCCGTCCTCATCGCCGGGGTCGGAGAGGGCCCGCAACTCGCCGCGTTGTTCGCCATCCGCCATCGCGAAGCGCCTGAACGCCTGCGCGCGCAGATATTCACCACCGGCGCCAGCTTGAAGATCACGGGGTTCGCGTTGGGAGCGGCGGTCGCCGGACCGATCGCGTCATGGTCCCTTCGAGGTGCGTTGGTGTCGGCGGCGGGTGTGGCGGTCGTCGCGGCATTGAGCTTCTTCGCCGTGCCGTCGGCGGTGGCTGCGGCCGATTCGTCGGAGGAGCGGGCGATGGCGGGTTGGTGACGGGTTGATGGCGCACCGTCATCGTAGCTTCGTACATTTCCGTGATCAGCGGTGGTGATGGCGGCTGTTGGGGAAAACCCACGCGACAGACGGCACCTGTCGAGGAAGACTCGCGTCGTGCGCGATCGTGTGGATACCCCCTCCGGCCTGGTGCTGCGGCCATGGCAGATCGAGGACGCCCGGACGGTGATGACCGCGTTCGCGGATCCACTCATGCGCGGCCAGTCCGTCGAGCCGGTCGATACCGTTCAGGACGCCCAGCGGTGGATAGCCGCTCGTGGCGAGCAGTGGGCTACGGACTCCGCGTATTCCTTCGCCGTCGTCGATGGCGGCGGCGGTGACGGTGACGGTGGCCGTCGCAGTGGCGGTCGCAGCGGCAGCGGTCACGTTCTCGGCCACGTGCGGATCGGCTCGGTCGATCGGCGTCACGCCACGGGGTGGGTCTCGTACTGGACGACGGCGTCGGCACGCGGCCGGGGCGTAGCCTCCCGTGCCTGCGATGCCGTGGCCCGCTGGGCTTTCGACGATGCGGAGCTCTTCCGGCTGGAGCTTGGCCACCGCGTGAACAATCCCGCCTCGTGCCGGGTGGCCCGTAGTGCCGGCTTCGCGGTGGAAGGGCGGCAACGACAGAAACTCGCGTACGACGGTGTCCGTTTCGACGTGGAACTCCACGCCCGGTTGGCGACAGACCCTGAGCCCACGTCGTGGTGAGGTCACGTCACTCCGAGGCCTCCGCGCTCCTCGCCCACCCTCGTGCCTCGCCCTCGTCGATGAGGCGTCGCCCCGCCTCCCACAAGGAGGACGACGCGTCTCCGATCACCGCCTTGCGGGCGCGGACATCGTCGGCGGTGACGCCCGGGGTACGCCACGTACCACCGCGTGCCATCCAGTTGAGAAGCAAGGGCTGGAGCCGGTCCATGGCCTTGGCGAACCTGGCTTCGGGCGTGCGGCGTTCCTCGAATTCGTCCCAGAGCGCCCGCATGCGCCGGGCCTGGTCCGACGGGAGCAAAGCGAAGAGTTCATCGGCCGCGGCGACTTCCCGCTCCAGTTGGTCGGCGCCCGCGGCGGCGTCGTACAGCGGGGTGTCCCCGGCGTAGATCTCCACGAGGTCGTGCAGCAGGACGAGTTGAATGGTGTGGCCCACGTCGATGGGCCGGTCGGAGTGTTCGGCGAGGACCGCGACCATCATCGCCATGTGCCATGAGTGTTCCGCGTCGTTCTCGCGGCGGTCCGTCGCGGCGAGGGGCGACTGACGGAGGATGGTCTTCAGCTGGTCCACCTCCACGAGGAAGGTGAGTTGGGCGCGCAGCCTTTCGTCGAGGTCGTCGGGGAAGGGCGTCTTCTCCGCGAGTGGGCTTCGGCGTTCATCGCTAGTGCGTTCATGGCTGCTGTGGTCGTGGCTCATGCGTTCATCGTGGCATCGAGGGCGTTGACTCAGCGCTCACTCGGAACGGGCTCAAGAGCCGGGGCCCCCGCCGGGTGGCCAGTCGGTGTCGGTCAGAGTGACGAGCAGGCGGCCGTCCTGGAACGCCACCACCACGTCCACGCCGCGGGCCACCTTCTCGGTGAACGCGGCGGGTGCGGTGTGGTCCAGGAGAAAGACGAAGTGCTGGGCCGTACGCGGCCGCCACTCGTCGAGCTCGCCGTCGGCATCCAGACGGAGGTTGGAGTGCCAGGCCGCCTGGGCGAGAACCGATACGAACAGCCCGAGGAAGTCCGACTTCAGCAGGTCGTCCGCGTGCTCGATCAGAATCGCGAGGTCCTGGTTCCCGTGGCCGGGACCGTGCCAGTCGTGGAGGCAGTCCACGAGCGCGTCCCAGTTGTGGCCGAAGTAGCCGAGGAAGGACAGGTCCCGGGCGAAGGTACGGAAGACGGACGCCGGATCCGTCATTTCCCGGCCGTCGAGCCGCAGGACCAGACCGTTCCGCCGTACGAGCGCGGCTGTCTCCGACGCCGGCCAGGGGTCGGCCGCGGAGGTGAACACGACCCACGGAGGGCGGCGTTCCGTCAGGGTCGGCATGGTCGTCACGGGCGGGATCCTCGCACGGCTTCGTTCGGAGGCGGGGTGGGGGGCGGGGGTGGGGGCGGGCGCCTCCTCGCCCTGCGGGGCCACACCCCGGGTGGCCCGGGGGGGGCCACGGATCGACGCTCCGGTACCGGCTCGGCACGCCGTGCGAGCGCCCAGTAGAGTGCCGCGCGCGTGATCTCACCCGTCACTGGAACCACATCTCACCGGCCCGCGGCCTCGCGGGGCGGGGCAGGACCCGACGACAGGAGCCTTCCGTGCAGCGGAGCCGTACCCCTCGTACCCCCCGCACCTCCCGTACCACCGCCCTGACCGCGCCCGTTCTCGCCCTTGTCTCCGCACTGGCCCTGAGCGCCTGCGGAGGGTCGGGCTCGTCCGGCGACGATTCTTCGGACGGGGGCGCCAAGGGCAAGCCCAAGACGTCCACGGCTCCCAGCTCGAAGGCGGACCCGGCAGCCGAACTGAACAAGGTCGTCCTGGGCAAGAGTGAGGTGAAGGGGTTCAGGGTCGAGAAGCCGCAGACGGAATTCGTCTTCGCCAAGTCCAGGGACGAGATCAAGGTCGACAAGGCCGGCTGCGCGCCGCTCGCGTACGCGATGAGCCAGTTCCCGCTGGCCACGCCGCGCGCCGACCTCACGCGTGTCGCCTCCGGCGCGAAGGGTCCGGGCGCGTTCACGTACGTGGCCCTTGCGTCGTACCCGGCCGGCAAGGCGAAGGCCGCCCTGGCCGAGTTGTCCCGGGCCGTCGGCTCCTGCGGCGGCGGCTTCACCGCCAAGGCGGGCAAGAACACCAACCCGTACGCGTCCATCACCGCCGAGAAGGCTCCGACGCCGGCGGGCGCCGACGAGTCGGTGGCCTTCAACGCCGTGACACCGTACAAGGGCCGGAACCACACGGTGCGCACGCTGGCGGCCCGCCATGGGGACACGCTCGCGGTCTACTTCGCCGTGGACGGTACGGCGTTCGTGCAGTCGTACGCGGGCAACGCGAAGGTCGCGCAGCCGATCGTGAAGGCGCAGAGCGCGAAACTCTCGGGGTGACGGTAAGTTTCTTTCGTTCCCGAACGCGCGGTGGGACCCGGCCGGTTGCCGCCGGTGGGTTCGCATGCGAGGGCGCCTGCCAGCACCTGATCGGCGTCTCTCGTCGCGGACTTGTGAGTGTCGCGATCGCGCGACGCGGCCGCCTTCGTCGACGAATCCACCTCCGCCCTCGACCCCGAGGCCGAGACCGCCGCCTTCGACCGCATCCGGCGCCTCGCCGCACCGCACCGGGCCGTCGTTCTCGTCACGCACCGCATGTCCGGCGTGCGGCACGCCGACCACATCTACGTCCTCAATCAAGGCCGCCTCGCCGAACACGGCACGCACGACGACCTCATCGCCACGCGCGGCCGCTACGCCGACATGTTCGAGACGCAGACGGCCCAGTACGCGCCTGCCGCCGGCGTCCCCCGCCCCGCGCATCCCCCGAAGGCACGCACGGACGACAGCTCCCCTCACTGACATCGACGCGGCCCTGGTGTGCCCGCAACTGCTGCGTCAGTGGCCTGCGTTGACCTGTTGGTCGATGCGCAGGGTCAGTCGCAGGGCGTCCAGGGCGCCGGCCGGAGTGATGCGGTTGTCCGCCTCGCCGCGCAGGACCGCCAGGACGTGCTCGATCATCGCGGTGTACTGATCGGCCGGGGGCAGCTCCACCTGATGGATGCCTTCGCCGGTGTAGGCGGTCAAGGAGGTGGTGGGCCTGCCGTCGTGGCCCATGGTGAAGACCGACTCCAGGACGCCGTCGGTGAAGGCGGCCGTCCAGCCGCCTCGGCCGCCCCACGGCATCGGCCGCAGCGAGGAGACCGAGCTGCGGGCCAGCGCCCCGTCGAAGGCCATGACGGCCTCGACCGCGCCGGCGTCCGCGTTCCGTTCGACCGAGGTGACGTGGACCTGGTGGGGCATGCCGAGGGCGCGGGTGATCAGGTCGAGGTCGGTGTGCATGGCCTCCATCGGCAGCACCTTCGCCCCCAGGCTTGCCCCGGGCCACAGCGGCGCCATCGCGGACCAGCAGGTCAGCTCCTCCAGCCGACCGTACGTACCGTCCCGTACGGCGTCGTCGAGGACTTGGTTGGCGGGGATGAACCGCTCGAACATGTCCACGAACACGTGCCGGTCGCTGGACTCGGAGGCGGTCACCAGCCTGCGGCCTTCCTCCAGGGAGGCGGCCATGGGCAGTTCGGTGAGGACGTGCTTGCCGGCCTCCAAGGCCCGCAGCGCCATTGGGGTGTGCAGCGCGATGGGCAGGCAGACGTCGATCAGGTCGACGGAGTCGTCGGCGAAGGCGGCGTCCAGGTCGGTGGCGGCGGTGAAGCCGAACTGACCGGCCACGTGTGCGGTCTTGTCCGCGTCGCGGCCGATCATCACCACTTCCACGTCCTCGCGGGCGGCGTAGACGGCGGCGTGCGCCTGGCCGAAGTTGGTGCCCAGGAGTGCGATCTTCATGAGTCTTCCTTTCGCATGCGACGGGGCGGTACGGCATGGGTTCGGCGAGGCCGTGGTGCGGCCGTGGGCTTGGTACGGGTGTCATGGGTGAGGTCAGGGGGACTGGGCCGACAGTGACGGGGAAGGCGACCTCGTTGCCGTACTCGTCGGGGTAGGGGGCGCCGACCTCTCTGCCGAGTGCGGCGGCGTAGAACTCGGCGAGCCGGCGCCCGTCGTCGGACCAGATCGCGTACGAGCTCACCGAACCGGTGGGCATGTCCTCACGCTAGAGGCCTTTTAGGTCACCTCATGTCCTTAGAGGACGTCATTCTGGAGAGCATGACGACTGGCCTTCCCGCCCGGATGCTCCGCCTGCTGTCCCTGCTGCAGACGCGCCGCGAGTGGTCCGGCGCCGAGCTCGCCGTACGGCTCGGTGTCACCACGCGCACCGTGCGCCGCGACATCGACCGCCTGCGCGAACTGGAGTATCCCGTCGAGGGGACCACCGGCCACGCCGGTGGATACCGCCTGACCGCAGGCGCCGCGATGCCTCCGCTGCTCCTCGACGACGAGGAGGCCACCGTCACCGCGGTCGCCCTGCGCACCGCCGCCGGGCAGTTGACCGGCATGGAGGAGACCACCCTGCGCGCCCTCGCGAAACTCGAACAGGTCCTCCCCTCCCGCCTCCGTACGCAGGTGGCCGCCCTGCAGGAGTCGACCGCCGCCATCGAGTGGGAGCGTCGAGGGCCCCGCACCGACCCGTCGGCCCTGGCCGAGCTGGCCGCGGCCTGTCGCGACCGGGAGACCGTCACCTTCGCCTACACCACCCGCACCGGCCACGACGCCGATCGCCGCGTCGACCCGCACCACCTCGTCGCCTCCGGGGGCCTGTGGTACCTCCTCGGCCACGACCAGGACCGCGACGACTGGCGCATCTACCGCCTCGACCGGATCTCCGGCCTGACCCCGATCCGCCATCGCTTCGTCCGCCGCGCCGTGCCCGGCGGGGACCCGGCCTCGTACGTGGCCGGGAAGATCGCCTCGGCGCCCGTGCGCTATCGGGCCGTCGCCACGGTCCGGGAACCCGCCGACGCCGTACGGCACCGCACCTGGGCTCTGGCCACCCGCATCCGGGCGACCGGCCCGAACGAATGCACGGTGGACTGCTCCGGCGACCACCTCCCCGGCATCGCCCAGATCCTCACCGGCCTCGGCGCCGACTACACCCTGGACGCCGACGAAGCCGTCCGCGACCACCTGCGCACCGCCGCCCGCCGGGCGCTCGACGCCCTCGAAGCCTCCAGCGCCCTCGGTTGAAGCAATCTCGGCAGAAAGGCTCCTGGGTTTCTTTTAGGACGCGAGCTGTCCCAAATGGTCCGTAATGTGTTTTTTGTGGCCACCGGGTCGCCTGCCCTCAAAGCAGCATCCAGGAGCAGCACTGTGAACATCGCGATTCTCGGCACCGGCGCGGGCGCCCGTCAGCACGCGGCCCGCCTCAGCACGCTCGGCCACCAGGTCGTCGTCGGTACCCGTGATCCCGAGGCGACCCTCGCCCGGACCGAGCCCGACATGATGGGCACCGAGCCCTTCGCCGTCTTCCACGGCGCCCACCCCGAGCTGACCCTGGCCGCCTTCGCCCAGGCCGCGGCCGCGGGCGAGTTGGTGATCAACGGGATCGACGGCGCGAACGCCGTCGCCGCCCTGACGGCCCTGCCCACGGACGCACTCGCGGGCAAGACCCTGATCGATTACGCAGTCCCGTACGTCTACCAGCAACCCGGGGACGCCGAGCACTCCTGGCCCACCCCCTGGGGCGAGATGCCGCGCCTGGACCCCGTCGACACCGACAGCCTCGCCGAACGGATCCAGCGCGCCCTGCCCGGGACGAAGGTGGTCAAGACCTTCGTCACCCAGGAGCAGGAGACCGTCGTCAACCCCGCCGAGTTCGGCGGCGGCGACCACACCATGTTCCTCGCCGGCGACCACCAGGACGCCAAGGCCGCGGCCGGTGAACTTCTGACCGCCTACGGCTGGAGCGACATCATTGACGTCGGTCCCTTGGCCGCCGCCCGCGGTCTGGAGATGTACGCCCACTTCCACACCGCACTCGGCCTCGCCCTCAACGGACGCTTCGGCGTGAAGATTGTCCGCTGAGACAGGTGAACATCCGGCCGGTTCACGCGTCCTGCGGGTACCACCGCAGCTCGATCGTGTTGCCGTCCGGGTCCCGCACGTAGAGGGAGAGTGCGGTGCCGCGCGCGCCGAAGCGCTCGCCGGGGCCGTCCACGACCGTGAAGTCGCCGGAGTCGATGACCTCCTGCCAGTCGAGCGGCTCGACCACGAGGCAGATGTGGTCGACGTTGGATCCCTCGGAGTGCCCGTCGGGGGCCTTCGTCAGGTCGATGATCGTGGTGGGGCTGACCCGCACGGACGGGAAGGGGACCTTGCCGGCCCGCCACTCCTCCACCCGCACCGGCTCAAGGCCCAGCGGGCCGGTGTAGAAGGCGAGCGAGCGCTCGACGTCGGTGACGTTGAGGACGAGGTGGTCGAAGGCGATCACACGCATGAGGGTCTCCATGGGGTGCGGGGGCGCCGACGGCGCCCGAGGTGGTGTCGGGGTGGCCCTCGTGGTGGTGCCGGGCCGGTGGGTTCAGCATCGCCGAGCAGTCATCGATCGGTCCAACACATGGTTGTCATGCGATCCATCGTGATTCACGATGGATCAATGGATCTGCAACAGATGCGGTACGTCGTCGCGGTGGCGGAGACCGCGAGCTTCACCCGCGCCGCCGAGCGGTGCCACGTCGTCCAGTCCGCGCTCAGCCACCAAGTGGCGCGGCTGGAGAAGGACTTGGGCGCGCGGCTCTTCGAGCGCACCAGCCGCCGGGTGCGGCTGACCGTCGCCGGGGAGGCGTTCCTGCCCGCCGCCCGCCAGGCCCTGGAGGCGGCCGAGCGGGCCCGCGCGGAGGTGGCGGCGGCCACCGGTGAGATACGGGGCAGGCTGACCGTCGGCACGATCCCCACGGTGGCGGCCGTCGACCTCCCCGCGGTGCTGCGCGACTACCGTCAGCGCTACCCCCAGGTGCGGATCAGCCTGCGCGTCGCCGGCAGCGAACGCCTCATCGAGCAGGTGCGGGACGGCGCGCTGGACGCGGCGTTCCTCGGCGTACCGCCCGGTCTCCGGCCGCAGGGCGTACGCGACGTACAACTGGCGCACGGCGCGCACGTCGCCGTGGTCGCGCCGGACCACCCCCTGGCCGGGGAGCCGGAGGTGGGGCTGCCCCGCCTGGCCGAGGAGGAGTTCGTGGACTTCGCCGCGGGCTCCGCCGCCCGCGCCCAGTCGGACGACGCGTTCGCCGCGGCCGGGCTGCGGCGCGAGGTCGCCTTCGAGGCCGGCGTCGAGCTCATGGCACGGCTGGTCCGTCAGGGCCTCTGCATCGCCCTGCTGCCCGCGGCGTTCGCCGCCGAACTGCACGGCCTGCGCAGCGTGCCGGTCCGCGAAGGGCCGGTACGGGTCGAGCGGCTCATCTGGAGCCGGTTCACCCCCTCCCCCGCGGCCGCCGCGTTCCTCGCCCTGCTGGACGTCCCCGGGTCGGAGGGCTAGCCGTCCGTCCTCAGCGCCCCAACACCAGCCATCGCGCGGGCAGTTCGATGCGTACGCCGTCGGGTGTGAACTCCGTACTGGCCAGCGGGAGGTCGTCCGAGTCGATGATCCGCAGCCCGGCCGCCTCGACGTATCCCTCCACCACGTCGTCCACGACGTCGGCGGGGGCGAGGCCGTGCGCGAAGATCGGCGCCAGTTTCGGCGGCGGCCCCGCCGGGCCCTGCAACAACTCCATCAGCACCGGACGCGCCCGCTCTGACAGTTCGACGAGGAACGCGCGGCCCCGCTCGCCCAGCAGCGTGGCGATGCCGTCCAGGAGCGGCTGCCGGTCATCGGACTCGCACTGGTGCAGCACGCCGCGCATATAGATGTTCACGTCGCCGATCTCCGCGTGCAGCTGCTCGGCCTCGCTCTTCTCGACGACGTCGAGCTGCCGGAAGTCGACCTGTCCCGCCGGGTCGGCGCGCCGGGCGTGGTCGAGGGCGGCCGCCGAGAGGTCGACCCCGAGGACGCGCGGAAAGCGGTTCGCGAGGAACCGCGTCTGGGTGCCGTTGCCGCATCCCAGGTCGACGACGGGCAGGCCGACGGCGGTCATGTGCGGTTCGAAGAGGGCGAGATGGAGGCTCGCGGTGAGGGCGGGTTCGGCGTCCCAGAAGACGGCTCCCGGCTCGTCGGAGGCCTCCCGCCAGAACCCCTCCCACGCCTCCCTGTACCGACTCGTGATGCTCATGTCCGTGCTCCCCGGGGTGCGACGACGGCCGCCGAAGCCGGCGACAAGATCGGTCTACCGCGCCCGGGGCGCACGGACAAGTCACCGGCGCACTACCTTCACCGGTCATTCGATTCGCCCCACGGGGCGCGCGCCCGCTCCCGGGAGCAAGCGGTACGAGCGGTACGAGCCGTACAGGGCGACGGTACGGGCAACACGGGCCGCACGAGCAGGGCAGGCCGCAACTACCGCCGTGGCAACGACAGTTCGAACCACACCGTCTTGCCCCGCCGCGTCCGGCTCGTGCCCCACTCCTTCGCCAGCGCGCTCACGACGCGCAGTCCGCGCCCGAACTCGTCGGCCGGGCCCGCGCTGAGCAGCGTCGGCAGGGTCTGGTCGTCGTCCTCGACCTCGCACACCAGCGCGCCCGCGCGGACCAGGCGCAGATCGATCCGCGTACTGCGCGAGTGGCGCACGACGTTGGTGACCAGTTCGCTGACGAGCAGTTCGGCCGTGTCGGTCAGGGACTCCAGGGACCAGGCGCGCAGTTGGGCGCGGACCGCCTCGCGGGCCCTTCCCACCTCCGCGGCGTCGACGGCGAGGCGCTGGTGCGCGACGTCCCGGGCCGCGATGCCGTTGAGCCGGGCCATGAGGAGCGCCACGTCGTCCTTGCGGCCGCCGCGGGTGTTGAGGGCGCGGATGATCGTGTCGCAGGCGTCGTCCATGGAGGCGGCCGGGTGCGCGGCGGACTCGGTGAGCGTGGCGAGACCCACGCCGATGTCCTCGCCGCGCACCTCGACGAGGCCGTCGGTGCACATCAACAGCCGGTCGCCGGGCGCGACCCGCACCACGACCGACTCGAAGGGCACACCGCCGACGCCGATGGGCGCCCCCGTCGGCAGGTCGAGGAGTTCGCTGCGGCCGCCCTCGGCGCGGACCAGGACGGGCGGGATGTGGCCGGCGTTGGCGAGGTGCAGCTCGCCCGCGATCGGGTCGTAGACCGCGTACAGGCAGGTCGCCAGGTAGTGCTCGCCGAGGCGCTGCGCGAGGTCGTCGAGGTTGCGCAGGAGCTGCTCGGGCGGCAGGTCGAGGGCGGCCATGGTCTGTACGGCCGTACGCAACTGGCCCATCATCGCGGCCGAGTTGAGGCCGTGGCCCATCACGTCGCCGACGACGAGCGCGGTCCGCGAGCCGGGCAGTTTGACGGAGTCGAACCAGTCGCCGCCGACGCGGCCGAGCAGGGTGCCGGGCAGATAGCGGGTCGCGATGTCACAGCCGGACATCCTGGGCTGGATGTGCGGCAGCATGCTGTCCTGGAGGGTGTCGGCGACGCTCTCCTGGTACGTGTACATGCGGGCGTTGTCGAGCACGAGCCCCGCGCGAGCGGCCAGTTCGGCGCCGGTCACGCGGTCCATGTCGTTGAAGACCTGCCGCTCCTCGTGACGGAGCAGGATCATGAATCCCAGCACCACGTTGCGCGCCTTCAGGGGCACGACGAGCATGGAGCGCCGGTTGATCAGCGGGCGGATGTCGCGCTTCTCGAACTGCGAGGCGATGGCGTTGCCCATCTCGTCGGAGATGCGCGGCACGAGCACCGGTTCACCGGAGGTCATGCACTGGAAGAACGGGGTGTGCGCGGGGAACGGCATGGACTCGCCGACGGGGACCACGTCGTCCCAGCGCCCGGGTTCGTCGGTGTGCTCCAGAGCGACGCGGTGCCACAGGGTGGTCTCGTCCGGCACGCCCTCGGGAAAGCCCTCGCCCGCGACGACCTGCTCGCGCAGATAGGTGCCCGCGACATCCGTGAAGCGCGGCACGACGGCCTTGCTGACCTCGACGATCGTCCGGGACAGATCGAGCGAGGAGCCGATGCGCCCGCTGACCTCGTTGAGGAATTCGAGGCGCTCGCGCACCGCCACGTACTCCAGGTCCTCGACGTCGTCCGCCGCCTCCGGTGTCACCGGCAGTCCCTCGGCGGCGGTCTGCGCGGCGCGCCGTCTGCGCTCCTTGCGCTCGGCCCGCCGGGCGACGCCCCAGTCCGGGGTCACCGGAACCCGGTCGTGGTGGCTGAACTCCAGGACGGGATAGCCCAGTTCGAGGACCTGGGCGACGATGCGGGCGCTCTCGCCCACGCTCATGCTCGGCAGGATCTCGGGCAGCCGGGCCGCCAGTTCGTCGGCGCCGGGGAAGTCGGTGTGCAACGCGAAGCCGGGGGCTATCCGCTCGGTCCGTTCGTCACGCTCGTCACGTTCGTCGCGCTCGTCCCGCTCTCCCCTGCCGTCGTGCGGCTGCCCGGACGGCGTCAGCCGCGCGGCGTCCGCGGCGAGCACGAGGAGCCGCTCGGGTCCGGGGCCGATCAGCGGGTACGCCCACCACAGCACGTCGACGCGGCCACGGTCGCGTGCGCCGCCCCGGTCGCCTCCGCCACCCCGGTCGTCCTCGCCGTCCCGTCCGCCGCCCGCCTCCGCGAGCCGCGCACGCCCGGCGGCGGGGTAGGAGATCTGTCCGTCCAGGGAGGTCTCCAGGTCGGGGCCGAGTCCGTCGTAGGCCCCATAGGCCTCGCGGTCCTCCCGGTCCTCGCGGTCGTCCTGGATCGCGCCGTGCACCGGGAGCAGATCGCCCACGGGACGGCCGACGGCCTCCTCCTTGCCGTACCCGAAGAGGCGGCGCGCGCCGACGCTCCAGTGCGAGACGAGTCCCGCTCCGTCGACGACGACCACGGCCAGCGGGATGCGTCCGGGCGCGGCACTCCGCGTGACCGGCTCGCCCGGAGTGCCTCGCTCCATGGCTCATGCTCCTTCCCCTGGCAGCGCAAGATCTGGACCGCCACCAACCACCGTACGGCCGCCGCGGGTTGCCGTGCGGGGCAATACGAGAATTGCCCCGCGGCGGCCGGGCCACCGGCGCACGCCCCCTCGGAACGCCCGCCGGCCGGCTGCCGGACGGCCCCGGCTCAGTCCTCGTGCCCGAGCTGGAGGTCCCGCTCCGTGCGGCCGCCGCCGGCGACCTGCAGGACGGTCGCGACCGGCGGGTAACCCGCCGCGATCACGGTGTACTCGCCGGACGAGAGGTCGATGAAGCGGAACGTGCCGTCCATGCCGGTGGTGAGGGTGTCGACGACGTTGCCCGCGGCGTCCAGGAGCGTCACGCGCGCGTCCTCGACGGGCCGGCCGCCGCTGGCCCGCACGGTGCCGCGCAGCACGGCGCCGCCGGCGAGCTCCACGTCCTGGCGGGTCTCGCGGGAGGCCTGCACGCTGACCGGCAGGGCGGCGGGGCGGAACGCGGGGGCGCTGGCCGCCAGCGTGTACTCGCCGGCCACCAACTCCGTGATGACGTAACCGCCTTCGCGTCCGCTGCGGGTGGTGGCGACGACCTCGCCGCGGACGTCGGTGAGGGTGACGGCGGCGTCCCTGACGGGCGTGCCGTCGGCGGTCACCACGGTGCCGGCGAGGCGGCCCGCGCCGCCGAGGACCACGTCGAGCTCGACGGGCCGCTCGCCGACGGTGACGGTGACGGCCTGCGGCTGATGCCCGCCGGCGGCCGCGATCAGCACGAAGGAGCCGGTGCCGGGCGTCGACAACGCGTACCGCCCGTCCTCGCCGCTCGCGCCGCGGCCGATCTGCTGCCCGCCCACGTCGATGAGGGTGAGGGCCGCGCGCGGCACCACGGTGCCGTCGGGGTGCTGCACGGTGCCGCAGACCGGGACCCCGGCCGCGTACGTCGCCGGGCGGGTCTGCGGCGGTACGGCCACGGCCTCGTCGGCGGGTGCGTTGTGGGAAGTGGCGCTGGACAACAGGGGAGTCTCCTTGAGGAAGAAGGCGAGCAGCATGCCGAGGACGAGCACCGGCACCAGGTAGAGGAAGATCCGCGGCATCGCGTCGGCGTAGGCCTGGATGTAGCCGTCGCGCAGCGGCGCGGGGAGGGTGTGGACGAGCTGCGGGGTGATGGACTCGGCGTCGGGCAGGGCCGCGCCCGCTCCGGCGGGGATCCGCTCCCGCAGCGCGTCGGCGAGCCGGTCGGCGAAGAGCGTGCCGAAGATCGCGGCGCCCACGCTGCCGCCGATCTGCCGGAAGTAGTTGTTGGCGCTGGTGGCGGTGCCCAGGTCGGCGGGGCGGACCGCGTTCTGCACGGCGAGGACGAGGACCGGCATGACCAGGCCGATGCCCGCGCCGAGCACGGCCATGTACACGCTGTACTGGAGCCGGGAGGTGTCCACCTCCAGACGCGAGAGCAGCCACATGCCGACGACGGACAGGGCGCCGCCGACGATCGGATAGATCTTGTAGCGCCCGGTGTGGCTGATGAGCTGCCCGGAAATGATGGACGCGCCGACGATGCCGCCCATCATCGGCAGCATCAACAGGCCGGACTCGGTGGCGCTCGCGCCGTCGACCATCTGCAGGAAGGTCGGCAGGTAACTGGCCGCTCCGAAGAGGGCGATGCCGATGACCATGCCGACGAGAGAGGTGATGTTGAAGACCGGGTCACGGAACAACCGCAACGGAATGATCGGTTCTGCGGCGAACTTCTCGGCGAGCAGGAAGAGCACGCTCGCCACGACGGCGCCTGCGCCCAGCCCGAGGATGACGCGGTCCCCCCACTCGTACTCGGTCCCGCCCCAACTGGTCAGCAGCACCAGGCAGGTGGAGGCGGCGGCGAGCAGGAGCGCGCCGAGCACGTCGAGCCGGGCCTTGGCGGTGGGCTTGGGGAGCTTCAGGACGAGGCTGACGACGAGGAGCGTGACGAGGCCGAAGGGCACGTTGAAGTAGAAGCACCAGCGCCAGGAGACGTGGTCGGTGAAGAAGCCACCGAGCAGCGGGCCCGCGACCGACGCGAGGCCGAACGCAGCGCCGATCAGGCCCATGTAGCGGCCGC
This sequence comes from Streptomyces sp. NPDC005863, assembly GCF_042871345.1. NCBI lineage: Bacteria > Bacillati > Actinomycetota > Actinomycetes > Kitasatosporales > Streptomycetaceae > Streptomyces > Streptomyces sp. NPDC005863. The sequence goes on from NZ_JBIAII010000002.1 coordinate 953,473, forward strand.
GCTGCCGGGGCGGCACGATGTCCGCGATGATCGCCTGGACGCCGATCATCAGGCCGCCCGCACCGGCGCCCTGGATCGCGCGGAAGGCGATGAGCTGGTCCATCGTCCGTGACCACCCGGCGAGCGCCGAGCCGACGATGAAGACGACGATCGCGAACTGGAAGACGCCCTTGCGCCCGAAGAGGTCGCCGAGCTTGCCGTAGATGGGCAGGCCGATGGTGGAGGTGAGGAGGTAGGCGGTGATCGCCCAGGACATCTTGTCCAGGCCGTGCAGCTCACCGACGATCTTCGGGAGCGCGGTGGCGACGATCATCTGCTCCAGGGCGGCGAGCAGCAGGGCGAGCATCAGCCCGACGAAGACCATCCGCACCCGGCTGGGGCTGAGCCCGTGGCCCGGCGGTCCCGGCGCGGGTGGCGGGGCCTGGCCGCGGCCCTGATCGCCCTGGGTGGCGGGGGCGCCGGCCCCCTCCTGATCCCGTACGACCCGCTGCTCGGCCCGGCCGTCCTTCTCGTCCCGCTCGTCCTGCTCGGCGACCTTCACCAGCGTCGTCCCACCCACGTCCTGCTCCCCTCGTCGCGCCTGCGCCGCCCATTTCTCGCATTACGCGACAACAGCGAGCAAGCGCGACGAGTCGCCCCGCGCGGGGCCTCGGGAGAGTAAGTGCCGGTGGGAGCCCTACGGCGTACAACGAAGCCGCACGGAAAACCACTCGAACCGGTGAGCGTGGGAACAACCCTGATGGGTTACGCGGGAGTTGGGCGGGCGTGCGGCAGTCGGGCGGGCGCGTGGCGCGGGCCGCACGCCCGCCGCGGGGCCTACTTCTCGACGTGGGCGGCCAGATTGGCGAGCACGGCGTCGTAGATGCGGGCGAGGCCCTTGGGCGCGAAGGTCTTCTCGAAGAAGCCGCCGATGCCGCCCGCGCCGTTCCACACGGTGGTGACGACCACGCGGGACCTGCCCTCGCCCGCCGGGGTCACCGTCCAGGTCGTGACCATGGAGGAGTTGCGGTCCTTCTCGACCAGCTCGCCGTCGGTGGGCTCGGTGACGTCGAGGAGGCAGTCGCGGATCCGCTTGCTGGTGGCCTGCAGCTTCCAGTGGACGAGGGTGCCCTCGCCGTCACCGCCCTCGCGCACCTCGTACTCGCTGAAGTGCTCCGAGAGGAGCTTCTCCCGCGTGCCGTTGTAGTCGGCCAGCGCGTCGAAGACGTCGTCCGGCTTTGCCGCGATGATCCGCTCCGCGGTCGCTTCGACCTGCGCCATGGGGTTTCCTCCAGCATGTGTGTTTCTCCGGGTCTGCACGGAAAGCCAATCACCCGCCGTACCGGCGCCCCAAATCGGGTCCCCGCTCGGCCGCTTGACCGCACCGCGGACCGGGCCCTTCGCTCACCCGAACCCCCGCTCAGGCGGGCAGCAGCTTCAGCGAGATCCAGAGTGCGAGGGTCGACAGGAGGAGGGCGGCGGGGGTGGTGAGGAGGCCGAGGCGGGTGAAGCGCGCGAGGGAGACCTCGTGGTCGTGCTGGTGGGCGATGCGGCGCCACAGCAGGGTGGCGAGGGATCCGGCGTAGGTGAGGTTGGGCCCGATGTTCACGCCGATCAGCACGGCGAGTACGGCGCCGGGGCCCGCCGGTGCGGCCAGCGGGACCAGGGCGAGGACCGCGGGCAGGTTGTTGATCAGGTTGGCGAGCAGCGCGGCGACGGCGGCGGTGCCGAGGAGCGCAGGCAGGGCGGTGCCATCCGGCAGGACCCGGCCGAGGGCGTCGCCGAGGCCGTTGTCGACGACGGCCCGTACGACGATGCCGAGGGCGAGGACGAAGGCCAGGAACGGCACCGAGGCGGAGCGCAGGATCGCCACCGGCGTCGTACGGCGGCGCAGCAGGGCCCGCACCGCGAGGGCGAGGGCGCCGGCCGCGGCCGCCCAGGCGGGGTCGGCGCCGGCCCCGGAGGCCACGGCGAACCCGGCGAGCGTGAGGGCGACGGTGACCAGGGCGAAGCGCGGCATGTGCGGCACCTCCGTCGCCTCGGCGCCGGCCACCGGGGCGTCGAGGTCGGCCGCGAAGAACCGCCGGAAGACGGCGTACTCGACGGCGATGGCGGCCAGCCAGGGCAGCGTCATGAGCAGCGCGAAGCGGGTGAAGCTGAGTCCGGTCGCGGCGAACGCGAGGAGGTTCGTCAGGTTCGAGACGGGGAGCAGGAGGGACGCCGTGTTGGACAGGTGGGCGCTCGCGTAGACGTGCGGCGCCGGGCGGGCGCCCATCCGCGAGGCGGTGGCGAAGACGACCGGGGTCAGCAGGACGACGGTGGCGTCCAGGCTCAGGGCCGCGGTGATCACGGAGGCGAGGCCGAAGACCGCGGCGAGCAGCCGTCGGGGCCGGCCTGCGGCGCGGCGCGCCATCCAGGTGCCGCAGGCGTGGAAGAGCCCCTCGTCGGCGCAGAGCTTGGCGAGCACCAGGACGGCGGCGAGGAAGCCGATGACCGGTCCGAGGCGCTCGGCCTCCGCCCGCACGTCGTCGAGCGGGATCGCGCCGGACACGATCACGACACCGGCGGCCGGTACGGCGAAGGCGGCCTCGGGCCAGCGGAACGGGCGGACGACGGCGCAGACGAGCACCACCACCAGGGCGGCGACGGACAGGGACTCGACGAGCATGCCTCTGATCATGCCTCGCGCACGGTGCTGCCCGGTCGCCGCCCTCGGACCCGCGGCGGGGCGGTGCCGTGACGGCGTCACACGATCAAGGGAACAGATGTTCTATTCTGTGGTCAGTGCTACCGAGGAGGCGTCATGCGCTGGGAGAACCTCTCCGACGAGCCGCGTCAGAGGACCGCCGACGCCGCGCTGTTCGGCGCGGACGCGGTGACCACACGCACCTTCGACACCCCGGAGTTCCGGGGGATCACCTTTCACGAGGTCCGGGCCAGGTCGATCGTGAACCGCGTGCCGGGCGCGTCCCGGATGCCGTTCGAATGGACCGTGAACCCCTACCGGGGGTGCACGCACGCGTGCGTCTACTGTTTCGCCCGCAAGACGCACAGCTACCTGGACCTGGACACCGGCCTCGGCTTCGACAGCCAGATCGTCGTCAAGGTCAACGCCGCCGAACTGCTGCGGCACCGGCTCGCCTCACCGCGCTGGCACGGCGACCACATCGCCATGGGCACGAACGTGGACTGCTACCAGCGCGCGGAGGGCCGCTACCGCCTGATGCCGGGGATCATCGAGGCGCTGCGCGACCACGGCAACCCCTTCTCGATCCTGACCAAGGGCACGCTGATCCTGCGCGATCTCGACCTGCTGCGGCAGGCGGCGGACGTGACGGACGTCGGGATCTCCGTCTCCGTGGGCTTCGTCGACCAGGAGCTGTGGCGCACGGTCGAGCCGGGCACGCCGGCCCCGGAGCGGCGCCTCGACGTCGTCCGCGCGCTGACCGACCACGGCATCGGCTGCGGCGTCCTGATGGCGCCCGTCATCCCGTTCCTCGGCGACCACCCCGACCAGCTGCGCGCCACGGTCCGGGCGATCGCCGCGTCCGGCGCGACCTCCGTGACCCCGCTGGTGCTGCACCTGAGGCCGAGCGCCCGCGAATGGTTCATGGCGTGGCTGGCGCAGCACCATCCACATCTGGTGCGCCGGTACGAGCGCCTCTACGCGGAGGGGGCCTACGCCCCGAAGTGGTACCAGCGGCGCGTCACCCGCCATGTGCACGAACTGGCCGAGGAGTTCGGCATCGGCCCCTCCCGCGCGGGGGCGTCCCGCCGAATCCACGCCCCGGCGACCCCCGAGCCGACCACGGGGCCGGGGCCTACCCAGTTGACGCTGCATTGACGAGGCCGGCCGGCGAGCATGCTGCTGTGTGAGGCCCACGGAGCCGCACAAGGCTCGGCCCTACGCGCGCTTGAACTGGCGGTAGCGGATGACCGCAATCCCGGCTCCGGGAGCCAGGAGAATGAGTGGCGCGGCCAGTGAGGCACCGAGCGATCCGCCTGAGAGGTATGAGACGACGAACCACACCAGGTAGAGGACGAGCAGGACGACGAGCAGTTGCGTCATCGCCCGACGAAGCCTTGGACGCGTCGAGGTTTCATGCATGGATGGTCCTCCTGCTCCACCCGAGACGGGTCGGTGGTTCACTCTGCGGGTCACCCGGTTCGGTCGGATCACCGTAGGTACACCTGCTGCAGCCGGCCTGCGTCGGCGTACGCAATCGGGGTGCCCCCGAGTTCTCGGTTGAAGCCGAATCCACACCGGGAGTTGAAGTCGCCGAAAGGCCACGTGGGCCGTTCTGGAAGTAGGTGTCGGCGTTCACCCTGCTCCAACACCCCGCCCCTTTAGGGTCAATTTCCGCCGCAGCGCCCCCTTTCCTTCGCGGATTCCGGGAGCATGCGCTGGGCCGAGGGTCACCGTCAGCAGGGCCCCGGAGCCGTCGCCCCGGGAGGCCGGATGAAGAAGCATGCCGTCGTACTCTGCTCAGTCGCCGTCGCGGCTGCCGGACTGGTCAGCACCGTGCCACCCGCCTCGGGTGCGTCCGCGGGGGCGGCCACCGCACATGCCGCCGCCCCGCTCACGTGGAAGAAGTGCGCCACCAAGGACCACCCGACACTCCAGTGCGCCTCCCTGAAAGTCCCCCTCGACCGTCAGGAGCCGCGCGGCAGACAGCTCACCCTCGCCCTGTCCCGCGTCCCGCACACCGCGAAGGTGTCGCAGGGGCCTCTCCTGGTCAATCCCGGCGGGCCCGGCGGCAGCGGACTGGCCATGGCGGGCTCCGTCGCCGACGCGCTGCCGACCAAGGTGGCGGCCCAGTACGACATCATCGGCTTCGACCCACGGGGCGTGGGCAAGAGCAGGCCCGCCCTCGACTGCCGACCCGGTCACTTCTCCCCCGTACGCCCCGCCACCGTGCCCACCACAGCGGCCCTGGAACGGGCCAACCTCGACCGCGCGCGGGCCTTCGCCCAGGCGTGCGGCACGAAGTACGGGGACCTGCTGCCCTTCATCGACACGGTGAGCGTCGTCCAGGACATGGACGCCATCCGCGCGGCCGTCGGCGCGCGGCGCATCAACTACTTCGGCTACTCCTACGGCACCCTCCTGGGCGCGCTCTACGGAAAGCTCTATCCGCACCGGGTCCGCCGCATGGCACTCGACTCCCTGGTCGACCCCTCGGGCGTCTGGTACGCGGACAACCTCCGCCAGGACGAGGCCTTCGACGCCCGCCACAAGGCGTTCATGGCCTGGATCGCCCGGCACGACGCGACGTACCGGCTCGGCAAGGACCCCGCGAAGGTCGAGGCCAAGTGGTACGCGATGCGGGCCGCGCTCGCCAAGAAGCCCGCGCGCAAGAAGGTGGGCGCCGCCGAACTGGAGGACACGTTCATCCCGGGCGGCTACTACAACGGCTACTGGCCGTCCTTGGCCGACGCGTTCGCGGCCTACGCCAACGCCAAGAAGAGCGCCCCGCTCGTCAAGGCCTACGAGAGTTACGCCGCGGTGGACGCCGCCGGCGACAACAGCTACAGCGTCTACACCGCCGTACAGTGCCGGGACGCCCAGTGGCCGCACGACTGGGCCACCTGGCGTGCCGACAACGACCGGGTGCACGCGAAGACGCCGTTCTCCACCTGGAACAACGCCTGGTACAACGCCCCGTGCGCGTTCTGGCCGACGCACTCGCTCTTCCCGCCGGACGTCGCCAACACCGAACTCCCGCCGGTCCTGCTGTTCCAGGCGACCGAGGACCCCGCCACACCGTACGACGGCGCCGTTGCCCTGCACCGCAAGCTGGCCGGCTCCCGTCTGGTGGTCGAGCAGGGCGGCGGCAACCACGGCGTCACCCTGAGCGGAAACGCCTGCCTGGACCGCCACTTGACCGCCTATCTGGCGAGCGGCACGGTGCCGCGGGGCACCGGTGAGGTCGACGCGGTGTGCAAGGCGCAGCCGGACCCGAAGCCGCGGTCCGCCGTCCGGGGGGCCTCGGACGCCTCCGGGGGCGCGGAGGGCAGCGGCCGTGGAGCGGTGTTTGTCACCGGGCGCCCCGCGTTGTCACACCCGTGGTCCACCATGGGGTCATGAGCCGACTGACCCACATCAGCGCCCCCGAGGGCGTCGCCCCCGCCACCGCGTACACCCACGTCGTCATGGGAAGCGGCCGCTTCGTGGCGGTGTCCGGCCAGTTGGCCCTGGACGAGGAAGGGAAGCCGGTCGGCGAGGGCGACGCGGGGGCGCAGGCCCGGCAGGTCTTCGAGAACCTTCGGCGCTGCCTCGCGGCGGCGGGCGCGACCTTCGACGACGTCGTGAAGCTGACGTACTTCGTGACGGACATGGCGCACATGCCGGCCGTGCGGGCGGCGCGCGACGCGTTCCTGGACCCGGACCGGCTCCCCGCGGCCTCGGCGGTGCAGGTGGCGGCCCTGGTCGCCCCGGAGTTCCTGATGGAGATAGAGGCGTTCGCGGTGGTGGCGGAGTAGGTGCCCGAGCCCGAGCGCATGACGCCCCTGGGGATCCGCGCCCTGCGGATCCCCGCCCTGCGGATCCGCGCCCTGCGCGAGGCCGACTGCGAGGCCGTCGCCACCCTCCGCGTCCTCGGCTGGCGTTCGGCGTACGCCGGGCTGATGCCTCAGCCGTTCCTGGACGCCCTCAGCGTCGAGGAGAGCGCGGCGCAGCTGCGCGAGCGGCTTGCGCGCGGTGGCGCCGCGACGGTGGACCTGGTCGCGGAGCGGGCCGGTCGCGTCGTCGGCTGGATCGCGTTCGGACCCGCGCGCGACGACGATCTTCCGCCGGGCGAGGCCGAGTTGTACGCCCTGTACGCGCACCCGGAGCAGTACTCCACGGGTGTGGGCCGCGCGCTGCTCCTGGAGTGCGTGGCGCGCTGCGCCGCCGAGAGCCACGCGGCGCTGCGGCTGTGGGTCGTCGAGGGCAACGCCCGTGCCCGCCGCTTCTACGAGCGCTTCGGCTTCGCCGCGGACGGTGCCCTGGACCCGCAGACGGTCGGGGACATGGCCGTGCCCGAGCTGCGCTACCGCCGCGACCTCGCCTGAGCCCGCACCCACCCCGGACCGCCACACCCCAGCCGGCCCACCCCACTGGCGGCACCCTCACCCCGGCCCGCCTCACCCCGGCCGACCCACCCCACCCGCAGCACCCTCACTCGCGCCGGCCCACCCCACAGGCGGCGCCCTCCCCACCCCGGCCCACCCCATCCGCGGCACCCTCACCCCGGCAGCCGCGCCAGCGCCGCCGAAGCCGCCGCCGCGAGGCGAGGGTGGCCGCGGGCGGTCATCAGGACCGGTCTGGCCCGCTCGTCCCCGAGCGCCCCGAGCCCCTCCACGCAGGCCAGCGCGATCTTGCCGTACGGATCGTGCGGGGCCAGCCTGCGCTGCAGCGTGGTGATCAGCGCGGGCGCCGACTCGGGGGCGCGCAGCTCGGTCAGCAGCCGCACCGGGTGGAGCGCGTACGCGATGCGGAGCTCGTTCGTGGCGAGGGCGGCCGCCGCGCGCGCCGTGCGCGGGTCGCCGAGCCGGGCCAGCGCGTGCGCCGCCGCCGCGCACCGCGGCGGGTCCCGGTGGTTGAGGAGGAGGACGAGCGACTCGAAGGCCCTGCGGTCACCGGCGACGCCGAGCCTGAACGCCGCCAACTCCCGGGCCCACAGGGGCTGCCCGGGTGAGACGAGCACCTCGGCGAGTTCGTCGAGGTCCGCCGTCGCGATCAGCCGCTCGTACAGCCGCTCGTGCTCCGCGGATCCGCCCGCCTCGGCCCGTAAGCGTTCCGTCACCGTCCGCAACTCCGCATCCATGACCGCGAGCCTAAGCGCTCCCGATGGTCGCGACATAGATCACAGGCAGCAGAGAACAGCACGGGCTGGCGCGCTCGTTACTCGCCGGTTAGTCTCATGTGAGCGGGGCACACTCCCCGTAGCAGTTCCTTTCTCGCGGTGGCCTGGTGACGCAGCCACCGTGAGTGTCTGGTCGGTTCGGTACTTCAGGTACCTCAGTACGACGTGGCTCCGGGACAGAGCCGGTCGGCTTCTCACCGGGCGTGCCCCTGCGCGCCGCCCGGAACACGACACGCATCACTTCCCGCCCGCCGTACGGCAGTTGACGTCGCAGCTCCGCCCGACGCATGTGCCGTGCCCGCGCGCCCCTCAGTCGTCACTCTCTTCCTGGAGTCCACGCATGGACACTCCCCTGAACACCGTCGCCGTCATCGGTCTTGGCACGATGGGCACCGGCATCACCGAGGTCCTGGCCCGCGCGGGCCGCGAGGTCGTCGGCATCGACGTCAGCCAGGCCGCGGCCACCCGCGCGGTCGCCGCCCTGGAGGCCTCCACCGCCCGCGCCGTGCGCCGGGAGCGCATCACGGAGGAGGAGCGCCGCGGCATCCTCGCCCGGTTCCGGACCTTCACCGACGTGCGGGCCGCCGCCGACGCCGATCTGGTCATCGAGGTCGTCCCGGAGTCGTACGAGATCAAGCAGCAGGTCGTCCGGGAGCTCGACGCCGTCGTGCGCCCCGACACGATCATCGCGACCGGCACCAACGCGCTGTCCGTGACCCGGCTCGCCGCCGAATCGGCGCGCCCCGAGCGGGTGTTGGGCCTGCACTTCTTCAACCCGGCGCCCGCGATGAAGCTCGTCGAGGTCGTGTCGTCCGTCCTGACGGCCCCCGCCGCCGTCGCCTCCGTCACCGAGCTGGCGTACGCCCTCGGCAAGGAGCCGGTCGCGGTCGGCGACCGGCCCGGCTTCGTCGCCGACGGGCTGCTCTTCGGCTACCTCAACCAGGCCGCCGCGATGTACGAGGCGAAGTACGCCTCCCGCGAGGACATCGACGCCGCGATGCGGCTCGGCTGCGGCCTGCCGATGGGTCCGCTCGCCCTGCTCGACCTGATCGGCGTGGACACCGCCCGCACGGTCCTCGACGCGATGTACGCGGAGTCCCACGACCGCCTGCACGCCCCCGCGCCGATCCTCAAGCAGCTCAGCGAGGCGGGGCTGACCGGGCGCAAGGCCGGCCGCGGCTTCTACACGTACGCCGCTCCCGGCAGCGAAGAGGTGGTGGCCGACGCGCTCACCCCGACGGCGGGCGAGGCGCGTGCGCAGGGGCGCACGGTCCGCTCCGTGGGCGTCGCGGGCTCCGGCACCATGGCGTCCGGCATCGCCGAGGTCTTCGCGAAGGCCGGCTTCGACGTGGTCCTCGCCGCGCGGAGCGAGGAGAAGGCCGAGACGGCGAAGGCGCGGATCGGCAAGTCGCTGGCGCGCTCGGTCGACAAGGGCAGGATGACGGCCGAGACCGCCGCGCGGGCGCTGGACCGGATCGCCCCCGCCGGGTCGTACGAGGCGTTCGCCGACGTCGACCTGGCCCTGGAGGCGGTCGCCGAGAACCTGGAGATCAAGCGGCAGCTCTTCACGACGCTCGACAAGGTCTGCAAGCCGGGCGCCATCCTCGCCACCACGACGTCCTCGCTGCCGGTGGTGGCCTGCGCCCGCGCCACCTCGCGGCCCGGCGACGTGATCGGCATGCACTTCTTCAACCCGGCCCCGGCGATGAAGCTGGTCGAGATCGTCCGCACCGTGGTCACCGCGGACGACGTGCACGCCACGGTCCGCGAGGTCTGCGCGACGATCCGCAAGCACCCGGTGGACTGCGGCGATCGCGCCGGGTTCATCGTGAACGCGCTGCTGTTCCCCTACCTCAACAACGCGATCAAGATGGTCGAGGAGCACTACGCGACGCTGGACGACATCGACGCCGCGATGAAGCTCGGCGGCGGCTACCCCATGGGCCCCTTCGAGCTCCTGGACGTGGTCGGCCTGGACGTCTCGCTGGCGATCGAGAAGGTGCTGCACCGCGAGTTCCGCGACCCGGGCCTGGCCCCGGCGCCGCTGCTCGAACACCTGGTGGCCGCGGGCTGCCTCGGCCGCAAGACGGGCCGTGGCTTCCGCGAATATGCCCGGCGCTGAGCAGGCCGAGGGGCGCCGGGGCGAACGGGCCGACTGGGGAGGGCTGCTCGAACCCCCGGGCAGCCCCGTCCCTCAGGAGCACCTCGCCGCGCCCATGCAGTACGTTCGTGGCATGTCCAAGGCCGCCAAGTCCTCACGCAACGCAAGCTCAGACGCTCCGGAGAGTGCCGCGGGCAGCCGTGCCGCCGCCCAACGGCTCAAGATGCGCAGGGAGCTGGCGGCCGCGGCCATGGAGCTCTTCGCGTCCAAGGGGTACGAGGCCACGACGGTCGACGAGATCGCGGCGCAGGCCGGGGTGGCCCGCCGGACCTTCTTCCGGCACTTCCGCTCCAAGGAAGAGGCGATCTTCCCGGACCACGACGACACCCTGATCCGCGCGGAGGCGGTGCTCAACGCGGCGCCGCCGCACGAGCACCCGCTGGACACGGTGTGCCGGGGCATCAAGGAAGTCATGAAGATGTACGCGGCGTCGCCCGCGGTCTCCGTGGAGCGCTACCGCCTCACCCGCGAGGTGCCCACGCTCCGCGAGCGCGAGATCGCCTCGGTGGCCCGTTACGAGCGGCTCTTCACGCGCTATCTGCTGGGCCACTTCGACGAGCACGCGCACCACGACGGCAACGACGATCCGCTGCTCGCCGAGGTCGCCGCCTCCGCCGTGGTCACCGCCCACAACCACGTGCTGCGGCGCTGGCTGCGGGCCGGCGGCCAGGGCGACGTGGAGACCCAGCTGGACCACGCCTTCGCCATCGTGCGCCGCACCTTCGGCAGCGGCATCGGTGCGGGCCGCGACACCCTGCCCGCCGCGGCCCCGGCGACGGCGTCGGTGCGGGGTGAGGTCCTGGTCACGGTGGCGCGCACGGACGCGCCGCTCGACGAGGTCATGCGGACCATCGAGAAGGCGCTGCGCGAGCACTCATAGTCACCCGTTTGACCCGATTCGTCCGTGGCTTTCGAGGGGGCGCTACCGACCGGTAGCGCCCCCTTCGTCGTGCTCGCACCCCTTCTGACCTGCACTGATCGATCATCGGTCAAAAATTAATGGCACCCAGTGTCTTGCCCGTTGGCACGCGGTGCCATACGTTGAGGGTGTCCGGGCGGCCGGCGTACAGCGAAATCCCGTACGCCGGCTGTCCCCTCAAGCCACGGCTTGTGCGCCCGGACGCCTGCGTCACAGGCACCTCCCACGCCCCACCAAGGCGTCGCCGAGCACCACCCTCCGCCGAACCGACGGCACACCTCCACCGCTACTTCAGCACCCGACGCAACCCTCAAGAGCGTTCCCTCAGACGCTTCTTCGCCGGAGGCAATACCGTGAAGGAAATCCTGGACGCGATTCAGGCGCAGACCCGCACCGCGAACGGCACCGCCGCGGTCACGTCGGCCGACTTCGCCGCTCTCCCCCTGCCCGACTCGTACCGCGCCATCACCGTGCACAAGGACGAGACGGAGATGTTCGCCGGGCTCGAGACCCGCGACAAGGACCCGCGCAAGTCGCTCCACCTGGACGACGTGCCGATCCCCGAACTCGGCCCGGGCGAGGCCCTGGTGGCCGTCATGGCCTCCTCGGTCAACTACAACTCCGTGTGGACCTCGATCTTCGAGCCGGTGTCCACGTTCAGCTTCCTGGAGCGGTACGGCAGGCTCAGCGAGCTCACCAAGCGCCACGACCTGCCGCACCACATCATCGGCTCCGACCTGGCGGGCGTCGTGCTGCGCACCGGCCCCGGCGTGAACGCCTGGAACCCCGGTGACGAGGTCGTCGCGCACTGCCTCAGCGTCGAGTTGGAGTCGTCCGACGGCCACAACGACACGATGCTCGACCCCGAGCAGCGCATCTGGGGCTTCGAGACCAACTTCGGCGGCCTCGCCGAGATCGCGCTCGTCAAGTCCAACCAGCTCATGCCCAAGCCGGGCCACCTGAGCTGGGAGGAGGCCGCGTCCCCCGGTCTGGTCAACTCCACCGCGTACCGCCAGCTGGTGTCCCGCAACGGCGCCGGCATGAAGCAGGGCGACAACGTCCTGATCTGGGGCGCGAGCGGCGGACTCGGCAGCTACGCCACGCAGTTCGCGCTCGCGGGCGGCGCCAACCCCATCTGTGTGGTGAGCAGCCCGCAGAAGGCGGAGATCTGCCGCGCGATGGGCGCCGACGCGATCATCGACCGGAACGCCGAGGGGTACAAGTTCTGGAAGGACGAGCGGACCCAGGACCCCAAGGAGTGGAAGCGCTTCGGCAAGCGCATCCGCGAGCTCACCGGCGGCGAGGACATCGACATCGTCTTCGAGCACCCCGGCCGCGAGACCTTCGGCGCCTCGGTCTACGTCACCCGCAAGGGCGGCACCATCACCACCTGCGCCTCGACCTCGGGCTACATGCACGAGTACGACAACCGCTACCTGTGGATGTCCCTCAAGCGCATCATCGGCTCGCACTTCGCCAACTACCGCGAGGCGTGGGAGGCCAACCGCCTGATCGCCAAGGGCAAGATCCACCCCACGCTCTCCAAGACGTACCGCCTGGAGGACACCGGCCAGGCCGCCTACGACGTCCACCGCAACCTCCACCAGGGCAAGGTCGGCGTCCTCGCCCTCGCGCCCGAAGAGGGCCTGGGTGTGCGCGACCCCGAGATGCGGGCCCAGCACATCGACGCCATCAACCGCTTCCGCAACGTCTGAACGCACTGAGGAGCAGCGGAACATGACAGAGCGCCAGAAGGACCGGCCGTGGCTCATGCGGACGTACGCCGGTCATTCCACGGCGGAGGCGTCCAACGAGCTGTACCGGCGCAACCTCGCCAAGGGGCAGACCGGGCTCTCGGTCGCCTTCGACCTGCCCACGCAGACCGGCTACGACCCCGACCACATCCTCGCCCGCGGCGAGGTCGGCCGGGTCGGTGTGCCGGTCTCGCACCTCGGTGACATGCGACGGCTGTTCCAGGACATCCCCCTGGAGCAGATGAACACCTCGATGACGATCAACGCCACCGCCATGTGGCTCCTGGCGCTCTACCAGGTGGTCGCGGAGGAGCAGGGTGCGGACATCACCAAGCTCCAGGGGACGACGCAGAACGACATCGTCAAGGAGTACCTCTCGCGCGGGACGCACGTCTTCCCGCCGGGTCCTTCGCTGCGGCTGACCACCGACATGATCACGTACACGGTGGCCCGCATCCCCAAGTGGAACCCCATCAACATCTGCAGCTACCACCTCCAGGAGGCGGGGGCCACACCGGTCCAGGAGATCGCGTACGCGATGTCCACCGCCATCGCGGTTCTCGATGCCGTACGCGACTCGGGGCAGGTTCCCGAGGAGAAGTTCGGGGACGTCGTGGCCCGCATCTCCTTCTTTGTGAACGCGGGTGTCCGCTTCATCGAGGAGATGTGCAAGATGCGGGCGTTCGGGCGGATCTGGGATCAGGTCACGCGCGAGCGGTACGGCATCGAGAACCCGAAACACCGCCGGTTCCGCTACGGCGTGCAGGTCAACTCCCTTGGCCTGACCGAGGCCCAGCCGGAGAACAACGTCCAGCGCATCGTCCTGGAGATGCTGGCCGTCACCCTCTCCAAGGACGCACGCGCGCGTGCCGTGCAGCTGCCCGCCTGGAACGAGGCACTCGGCCTGCCCCGGCCCTGGGACCAGCAGTGGTCGCTGCGCATCCAGCAGGTCCTCGCGCACGAGAGCGACCTCCTGGAGTACGAGGACATCTTCGCGGGCTCGCACGTCGTCGAGACCAAGGTCGAGGAGCTCGTCAAGGAGTCCCTGACCGAGATGGAGCGGATCGAGGAGATGGGCGGCGCGATGGCCGCCGTCGAGTCCGGCTACCTCAAGTCGCAACTCGTCTCCTCGCACGCCGAGCGCCGGGCGCGCATCGAGTCCGGCCAGGAGAAGATCGTCGGCGTGAACTCGTACGAGTCCACCGAGCCGAGCCCGCTCACCGCCGACCTGGACGCGGCGATCATGACGGTCGACCCGGCCGGCGAGGCGCGCACCGTGCGGGCCATCAAGGAATGGCGCGACACCCGCTACCAGCCGCCGTTCAACCACCCGCGCCCGTGCAAGGCCCTGCAGCGCCTCAAGGAGGTGGCCGCGGGGACGGGCAACCTCATGGAGGCCACCCTGGAGTGCGCACGCGCCGGTGTGACGACCGGGGAGTGGGCCGGGGCCCTGCGGGAGGTATTCGGGGAGTTCCGGGCGCCCACGGGCGTCTCCAGCGCTCCGGTGGCCGTCGCGGCGGAGGAGGGCTCGCCGCTCGCCCTCGTCCGCGAGAAGGTCGCGCGCACCGCCGAGGAGCTCGGCGGCGGCCGCCTCCGCTTCCTGGTCGGCAAGCCCGGCCTCGACGGGCACTCCAACGGCGCCGAGCAGATCGCGGTGCGCGCCAGGGACGCCGGCTTCGAAGTGGTCTACCAGGGCATCCGCCTCACGCCCGAGCAGATCGTCGACGCGGCGCTCGCCGAGGACGTGCACGCGGTGGGCCTGTCGATCCTCTCCGGCTCGCACGCGCAGCTCGTGCCCGACGTGCTGGAGCGGCTGCGCGAGGCCGGCGCCCCCGACATCCCCGTCATCGCCGGGGGCATCATCCCCAACAGCGACGCCGAGGACCTGAAGGCGGCGGGTGTGGCCGCCGTCTTCACCCCCAAGGACTTCGGCATCACCGAGATCATCGGCCGTATCGTCGACGAGATCCGGAAAGCGAACAAGCTCGACCCACTGGAGGTCCCCGCATGACCGCGCCCATCAACCGCCTTCGTCCGCGACGCTCGTGTCTCGCGGTACCGGGTTCGAATCCGCGCTTCCTGGAGAAGGCCCAGGGCCTCCCCGCCGACCAGGTCTTCCTCGACCTGGAGGACGCCTGCGCGCCGCTGGCCAAGCCGGAGGCCCGGCACACCATCGTGAAGTTCCTCAACGAGGGCGACTGGACGGGCAAGACGCGGGTCGTGCGCGTCAACGACTGGACCACCGAGTGGACCTACCGCGACGTCGTCACGGTCGTCGAGGGCGCGGGCCAGAACCTCGACTGCATCATGCTGCCGAAGGTGCAGAGCGCCGAGCAGGTCGTCGCCCTCGACTACCTGCTCACGCAGATCGAGAAGACGATGGGCTTCGAGGTCGGCAAGATCGGCATCGAGGCGCAGATCGAGAACGCGCGGGGCCTCAACAACGTCAACGCGATCGCCGAGGCCTCCCCGCGCGTGGAGACCATCATCTTCGGCCCGGCCGACTTCATGGCCTCCATCAACATGAAGTCCCTGGTCGTCGGCGAGCAGCCGCCCGGCTACCCGGCGGACGCCTACCACTTCATCCTGATGAAGATCCTGATGGCGGCCCGCGCCAACAACCTCCAGGCGATCGACGGCCCCTACCTGCAGATCAAGAACGTCGACGGCTACCGCGAGGTGGCCAACCGCGCCGCCGCGCTCGGTTTCGACGGCAAGTGGGTCCTGCACCCGGGCCAGGTCGAGGCGGCCAACGAGGTCTTCTCGCCCTCCCAGGAGGACTTCGACCACGCCGAACTGATCCTGGACGCGTACGAGTACTACACGTCCGAGGCGGGCGGCAAGAAGGGCTCGGCGATGCTCGGCGACGAGATGATCGACGAGGCGAGCCGGAAGATGGCGCTCGTCATCTCCGGGAAGGGCCGTGCGGCCGGGATGACCCGCACGTCCAAGTTCGAGGCCCCGGAGGCGTAAGACACATGCAGTTCGGCCGCACCTACGAAGAGTTCGAAGTCGGCGCCGTGTACAAGCACTGGCCCGGGAAGACGGTCACCGAGTACGACGACCACCTCTTCTGTCTGCTCACCATGAACCACCACCCCCTCCACATGGACAGCAACTATGCGGAGAAGACGACGGACTTCGGGAAGAACGTCGTCGTCGGCAACTACATCTACTCGCTGCTGCTCGGCATGTCCGTGCCGGACGTCTCCGGCAAGGCGATCGCCAACCTGGAGGTCGAGTCGCTCAAGCACGTGGCGCCGACCTTCCACGGCGACACGATCTACGGCGAGACGACGGTCCTCGACAAGACGCCGTCGAAGTCCAAGTCGGACCGCGGGATCGTGTACGTGGAGACCAGGGGCTACAAGCAGGACGGCACGCTGGTCTGCGTGTTCCGCCGCAAGGTGATGGTGCCCACCGAGACGTACATCAAGGAGCGCGGCGGAGAGCAGCCCGGCCGCCCGGAGCCGAAGAGCCAGGAGAAGTGACGTCATGAGCCGACTCGCGCAGACCGCCGGTCTCACCGACATCCAGCAGGAGATCCTCTCCACCGTCCGGGACTTCGTCGACAAGGAGATCATCCCGGTCGCCACGGAGCTGGAGCACCGCGACGAGTACCCGCAGCAGATCGTCGACGGCCTCAAGGAGTTGGGCCTCTTCGGGCTCATGATCCCGGAGGAGTACGGCGGCCTCGGCGAGTCGTTGCTCACGTACGCGCTGTGCGTCGAGGAGATCGCGCGTGGCTGGATGTCGGTCTCCGGCATCATCAACACCCACTTCATCGTCGCCTACATGCTCAAGCAGCACGGCACGCAGGAGCAGAAGGACACCTTCCTGCCGCGGATGGCGGCCGGCGAGGTGCGGGGCGCGTTCTCGATGTCGGAGCCGGGGCTCGGCTCCGATGTGTCGGCGATCACGTCCAAGGGCGTGAAGGACGGCGACGAGTACGTCCTCAACGGTCAGAAGATGTGGCTGACCAACGGGGGAACGTCGACTCTGGTGGCCGTTCTGTGCCGGAGTGACGAAGGACACCCGCAGGGCACGGCGCCGCACAAGTCGATGACGACCTTCCTCGTGGAGAAGGAGCCCGGATTTGGAGAGGTCCGGCCCGGTCTCACCATCCCCGGCAAGATCGACAAGATGGGTTACAAGGGCGTCGACACGACCGAACTCATCATGGACGGGCTGCGAATTCCGGCCAATCGCGTGCTCGGCGGGACCACCGGCCGAGGTTTTTACCAAATGATGGACGGCGTCGAAGTGGGCCGCGTCAATGTCGCGGCGCGTGGCTGCGGTGTCGCGCAGCGTGCATTTGAGCTCGGTGTCTCATATGCCCAGCAACGCCACACTTTCGGCAAGGCCATCGCCCAGCATCAGGCGATTCAGTTCAAGCTGGCCGAGATGGCTACCAAGGTCGAGGCCGCCCATGCGATGATGGTAAATGCAGCGCGCAAAAAGGACTCCGGGGAACGAAACGACCTTGAAGCAGGTATGGCGAAGTACCTCGCCTCCGAGTACTGCAAGGAAGTAGTGGAGGATGCGTTCCGGATTCACGGCGGTTACGGCTTCTCGAAGGAGTACGAGATCGAGCGCCTCTACCGGGAGGCCCCGATGCTGCTGATCGGTGAAGGTACCGCCGAGATCCAGAAAATGATCATTGGCCGACGGCTACTCGAAGAGTATCGATTCCAGGGCTAGATGCCCGGTTTGGGGCACTTTCACCGAGAAGAAGATCACACCCTGTCAACACTCTTCGGCCGCCGACTCAGCTTCCTGGCTTGCCCAGTTGTGGCCCGCAACCGATAGCATCCGGAAAAAGCCGCCGTCCCCCGTATCACTGCGCGGCATCATCCGCTACGAAGGTCATCCATGCCCCACAGCCAAACCTCTGCACCACGCGACGGCATTCTTCAGGGACGCCTTGCTCGCGGAGCATCGCCGTGGCTCCTGCCGACCGTCGCAACCGCGGCACTCAGCCTCGCTCGCGCGCGCCGCTCCAAGGGCGCCGCGGCCGTAGCCGTGCCCGCCACCGCGCTGGCGGCGGGCATGCTGTGGTTCTTCCGCGACCCCGAGCGCGAGATCGCTCAGGGCCGGGTCATCTCCCCCGCCGACGGCGTGGTGCAGAGCATCATGCCGTGGAAGGACGGGCGGACCCGCGTCGCCATCTTCATGAGCCCGTTGAACGTCCACGTCAACCGCGCGCCCCTGGCCGGCACCGTGACGTCCGTGGAGCACATCCCCGGCGGGTTCGTCCCGGCGTTCAACAAGGAGAGCGAGAACAACGAGCGCGTTGTCTGGCACTTCGACACCGAGCTCGGCGACATCGAGATGATCCAGATCGCGGGCGCGGTCGCACGGCGCATCGTGCCGTACGTGCCGCAGGGCACGAAGGTGGAGCAGGGCGAGCGGATCGGCCTGATCCGGTTCGGCTCGCGCGTCGACATCTACCTCCCCGAGGGTGTCGAGGTGGACGTCGAGGTCGGTCAGAAGACCGTGGCTGGGGTGACTCGCATTGACCGTGGTTGATCCCGAGACTCAGGCGGGCTGGGTGCCCGAGGCGGTGGAGGACGAGGCCGACGAGGAGATGCCTCTCTCACTGCGCCTCTCGATAGCGGACACCCTTACGCTCGGCAACGCCACGTGCGGCTTCATGGCGGTGTACTTCACCACCACGGGGATCCTCATCCCGCACCTCCAGGGCAGCAACGAGAGCGGCATGGCGCGGCACTCCGCCGCGACCGCCGTGATCCTGATGCTCTGCGCGGCCGTCTTCGACCTCTTCGACGGGCTCGTGGCGCGCAAGCTGCGGTCCTCGCCGATGGGCGCGGAGCTGGACAACCTGTCGGACCTGATCAGCTTCGGTCTGGCGCCGGCGTACTTCGTCCTCGTCTACGGCATGGTCGCCGACGACGCCCATCAGCGGGTGGCGGCGGTCGGCGCGATCGTCGTGCTGCTGGCGGTGGTGCTGCGGCTTGCGCGGTTCAGTTGCGTGACCGTGAAGGACGGCACCTTCCAGGGCATGCCGTCCCCCTTCGGAGCGCTGACGGTCGTCTCGATCGTGCTCCTGGAGCTGCCCTTCGTGGCGACGCTCCTCGCGATCATCGGCACGGCCTGGCTCATGGTCAGCCGCGTCGAGTACCCGAAGCCGCGGGGCCCCCTCGCGGTGGCCATGCTCTCCTGGATCGTCGCGGCGATGGGGCTGCTCGCGGCCTGGGCGTTCGAGGCGCCGGGCGGCCAGCTGCTGCTGCAGACCGGCTGCGCGCTGCAGCTCGTCCTCGGTGCGGTGATTCCCCTCTTCGCCACGGCTCGGAGGGTGAACAACTTCCGCGGCAATCGTCGTGAGGCGCGCGCCACGCAGTGACTTAGCGTCGCTTGAACGGTGCGAAGAGGGGCCTGAACCGGATGGTTCAGGCCCCTCTTCGCGTACCCTCTGTCGCCCTTCGGGCTCGTCCTCAAGCGCCGGACGGGCTGAGAGTTTGCGGGCTCGTCCTCAAGCGCGGGACCGGCTGAGAGTTTGCGGGCTCGTCCTCAAGCGCCGGACGGGCTGAAGCCTCGTGCGGCCTGTGCCGTGCCCGGCTTGCGGACGACCCTCATTCCGCCCGTCGCCTTCTTGTCCGGCTGGAGGATCACGCTCTCCTTGGAGGAGGGGGCCTTCGGGTTCGTGAAGTTCTGGGGGACGCCGAAGCCCGCGTCGAAGTCGTCGATGGTCAGGAGCGCCTTGTCCACGCCCTCGCGGGTGAGGTCCTTGGCGGCGCACGCCTTCTTCAGGGCCTCGCCGAAGACGGACGCCGCCGTCCAGCCCGCCACGACGCCGTTGTCCAGGGCGTCCTCGGGGTGGGCCTTGCGGTAGTCGGCGACGAGCTTCTTCGCGGCGTCCGTGTCCGCCCCGATGGGCAGGGTGGGCGAGGCCACGTAGTAGTTCTTCGTCAGGGCCGGGCCCGACTGCGTGGCGAGGAGCTGCGGGGCGAACGCGGAGTTGTTGCCGATCACCGGGACGTCGAAGCGGCCGGCCGCCGCGACACCGACCAGGGAGGCGGCCTGGCGCGGACCCGCGCTGATCACGACGGCCTTGACGCCCGCCTTCTTCAGGGCGGAGACCTGGGCGGTCATGTCGTTGTCCGTCGGCTTGATCTTCTGCTCGACGACGGTGAGCCCCGCCTCGGCGGCCATGTGCTTCGAGCCCCTGAGGGCGCTCTCTCCGTAGTCGCCCTCGAAGTAGACGTGGCCGAGCTTGTCGCCCTTCTTGAGGCCCTTCTCCTTCATGAGGAAGTCGATGGCGTTGATCGTCTCCAGGTCGTACGTCGAGCCGACCACGCGCACGTACCGGCTGCCCAGCAGGTTCGACGACCAGGCCTGCGGCAGGACCAGGCCCTTGTCGCCGTCCACGCGCTGCTTGACCGCGGCGACGAACGGGGAGCCGATGAACTGGGCGAAGCCGAGCACCTTCGGCTCCAGCTCCGTGTAGGCGGCGACGGCCTTCTGCGGGTCGTAGCCGTGGTCGCGGACGGTGAGCTTCAGCTTGCGGCCGCAGATGCCGCCGTCGGCGTTGACCTGGTCGACGTAGAGCTGCTGGGCCTGGGTGACGCTCTTGCCGAGGGTGGCGTAGACGCCGGTCATGTCGGTGAGCACGCCGAGGTCGATGCTCTTGGCCGTCACGCCGGTGCCGGTCCGCACCCCTCCCGCGCCCTCTCCCCCGCCGTCGTCGTCCTTCGCCTTCGAGCTGCACGCGGTCAGCGCGAGCAGCGCGGCGAGGGCGGTGGTGGCCGCCGTGGCCCTGGTCAGTGTGTGCATGCTTCCTCCCCTGGAGTGTCTGGACGTGGCCTGCTGCGCCGGTCGGCGATGCGTACCAGGCCGCCGGGCAGGAAGAGCACCACCGCCACGACGGCGGCGCCGTACAGATACCGGGACGCCTCACCCGGTGAGATCCCGCCGGTGCCGGGCGCCGAGACGAGCGGCAGGGCCTCGCTGTACCGGCCGAGCAGCTGCGGCAGCAGGGATACGAGGGCGGCGCCCGCGACCGCGCCTGCGACCGACCCGAGGCCGCCGATGACGATCATCGCGAGGTACTCCAGGGAGAGCGTCATGCCGAAGTAGTCGGGCACGGTGCGCTGGAAGACCAGGGCGAGCAGCACGCCGGCGAGGCCCGCGTACATCGACGAGAGGACGAAGACCCCGGCGCGGTAGCGGGCCACGGGCACGCCCATGACGCCGGCGGCCACCCGGTGGTCGCGGATGGCGTTCAGGGCCCGCCCCGGGCGGCCGCGCAGCACGCCGCGGGCGAAGAGCCCGCAGCCGAGGAGCAGCACGAGTCCCGCGTACCAGAGCTTCTCCGCGGACCCGAACGGTACGGCCGCGATCACCACCTCGCGCTCGTCGAAGGTGAGGCCGAAGAGGTCGAGGGGCGGCACCTCACGCCCGTTGGAGCCGCCCGTGAGGTCGTGCGCGTTGAACAGCACGTGCTGGCCGATGAAGATCAGGGCGAGCGTCGCGATGCCGAGGTAGGCGCCGTGCAGGCGGCCCGCGATAGGGCTGAAGAGCCCGCCCGCGAGCCCGGCGAGGGCCACCGCGAGGGCCGCGGCGACCCCGGTGGGCAGCGATAGCCCTGTGAGGCCGTCGCCGCCGTCCCCGGCGAGCGCGCAGTATCCGTACGCCCCGATGGCGAGGAAGAAGGCGTGCCCCATGGAGAGCTGGCCGGTCGCGCCGGTGAGCAGGTTGATGCCGATCGCGCCGATGGCGGCGGCCATCGCGAAGAGGCCTGCCTGGAGCCAGAAGCGGTCGAGGTAGAAGGGCAGCGCGAGCAGCAGGACCGCGCCCGCCGCCCAGAGGTACGGGCGGGGGCTGCGGGCGCGCTCGGTGCGGATACGGGTACCGGTTCGGGTACGGGTGCCGCTGCTGGTCTCAGACACGGGCGAGCTCCTTCGTGCCGAAGAGTCCGGCGGGCCGGATCAGCAGGATCGCTGTCATGACGAGATAGGGCGCGAGGTCGCCGAGGCCCCGGCCGAGGAAGGTCAGGTCGCTCTGGTAGCCGGTGGCGAGGGACTCCGTCACGCCCACCACGAGTCCGCCGACGAGGGCGCCGGTCGTCGAGTCGAGGCCGCCGAGGATCGCGGCCGGGAACGCCTTGAGCGCGGCCAGCGAGGTCGTGCGTTCCAGGCCCGGCGTGGGGAAGACCGTGAGGAAGAGCGCGGCGACGGCGGCGAGGGCGCCCGCCACCGCCCAGGCCCCGAGGGAGACCCTGCCGAGCCGCACGCCCATGAGCGCGGCCGTCTCGGGGCTCTCGGCGGCGGCCCGCATCGCCACGCCCCACGAGGTGTGGCGGAAGGCGAGCAGGAAGACGGTGATGAGCAGCGCGGCGGCGACGAGCGCGGCGATGCGGGTGTGGGCCACGGAGACCGGCCCGAGGGTCAGCACGCCGTCGCCCCAGGGGTCGCCGAGCGGCAGCACGTCCGTGCCGAGGCGGCGGGTGAGTTCGGTGGTGAGCAGGATGTCGACGCCGATGGTGACGATGGCGAGCACGCTGGGGTCGCTGCCCCGGTAGCGGCGCATGACGAGGAACTCGACGGCGGCGCCGACCACGGCCGCCCCCGCGATGCCGACGAGCAGCGCGGGCCAGAAGCCGAGGTCGTCGTGGAGCGACGCGGTGAGGTAACCGCCGGCGAGGAGCAGGGAGGCGTGCGCGAAGTTCACCACTTCGGTGGCGCGGAAGATGACGACGAAGCCGAGGGCGATGAGGGCGTAGACGGACCCCAACGAGACGCCATTGAGGAGGAGTTCGGTGAGGGTGGTCATGAGCGGGGCTCTCCTTCGCCGCTGCGGTCTCCTTCGGCGGTGCGGTCGCCGTCGCCTTCCGGGGTGCGGTCGCCGTCGCCTTCGGCGGTGCGGTCACCGTGGCCCGTGCCGCCGCTCTCCCCCGTACCACCGCTCTCACCGAGGTAGGCACGGATGACAGCCGGGTCGTTCTGTACGGCGCCCGGGGTGCCGTCGGCGATCCGGCGGCCGAAGTCGAGTACGGTCACCGCGTCCGCGAGCCGCATCACCACCCCCATGTCGTGTTCCACCAGGACGATCGAGATGCCGAGGCTGTCGCGGACGCCCGCGATGACGGCCGCGGTGCGGCGCCGTTCGTCGGCGGTCATGCCGGCGACGGGCTCGTCGAGGAGCAGCAGCCGCGGCTCCATGCACAGTGCGCGGGCCAGCTCGGCGAGTTTCTGCTGCCCGTACGGCAAGGAGCCCGCGGGCAGGTCGAGTTGGCGTTCCAGGCCGACGAACGCGGCGATCTCGCGGACGCGTTCGCGGTGGCGGCGCTCCTCGCGGGCCGCCGAGGGCAGCCGCAGTCCTGCGGCCACGAATCCGGCGCGGGTCAGCCGGTGGCGGCCGAGCAGCAGGCTGTCGGCGACGGTGGCGCGCGGCGGCAGGGCGAGGTTCTGGAAGATCCGGGCGACGCCCAGGCCCGCGATGCGGTGCGGGCGCATCCCGGTGAGCTCGTGGGTGCCGAAGCGGACGCTGCCGCTGGTGGCGCGGTAGACCCCGGAAAGGACGTTGAAGCAGGTCGACTTGCCCGCGCCGTTGGGCCCGATGACCGCGTGCACGGTGCCGGGGCGGACGGTGAAGCTGACGGCGTCGAGGGCGGTGAGCCCGGCGAAGCGGACGGTCAGCTCACGCACGTCCAGTGACGGCACATCCCGGGGCGGTACGGATACGTCCAGGGGCGGCACGCTCCCGGTCGACGCATCCAGGGCCGGCACGTCCCGCCCCCGCGCACGCTCCCGCCCCGTCACGGCGTGCCCTCCCACCGCGTAAGGACCGGCAGCGCGCCGAGGCCGTGGGAGGCGTCGGCCGCCGCGTCCTCGTCGACCACGCCCAGGTAGCGGCGGCGCACCTCGTCGGTGGCGGCGAGCTCGTCCGCGGGCCCGGCGAGGGCGACCTCGCCGACGTCGAGGACGTACGCCGTGGAGGCGAGCCGCAGCGCCAGGGCCGCGTTCTGCTCGACGAGGAGCACCGAGGTGCCCTGCGCGTTGATCTCACGGATGGTGTCGGCGATGCGCGCGGCCATCAACGGCGCGAGCCCGAGGGAGGGTTCGTCGAGGAGGAGCAGGCGCGGGGAGGCCATCAGCGCCCGGCCCACCGCGAGCATCTGCTGCTCCCCGCCGGACAGCAACCCCGCGCGCTGCGTGCCGCGTTCGGCGAGGACGGGGAAGAGGTCGTGGACCCGGCGCAGGGCCGCCGCCTTGACCGCGCGCGAGCCGGTGCCGCCGAGCGCCCCGGCCCGCAGGTTGTCGGTGACGGTCATCCGGGCGAACACCCGCCTGCCCTCGGGCACTTGTGAGATCCCGGCGCCGACCACGCGGTCCGGCGCCAGCCCCTCGATGCGGCGCCCGCCGAAGTGGATGTCGCCCGAGGTGAGCGCCCCGCCGTGAAAGCTGAGGGTGCGTGAGATGGCACGCAGCAGCGTGGACTTGCCCGCGCCGTTGCCGCCGAGCACGGCGACGACGGCGCCGTCGGGCAGGTCGAGCGAGACCCGGCGCAGGGCCCGTACGGGTCCGTACCCGACCGACACGTCGCGCACGACGAGCCCTCCGCCGCGCAGGCAGGCCCCGGCCCGGTCCGCGCGTTCCCCTGTGGACCCGTCCACGTGTCGACCCCCTTGTCCCGCACGGCCCTTCGCCATCGCGTGGCGCTCACCCCAGCACCGCGGGGGCGGCCCGTCCACGGGCCGCGGGCGAAACGCTGCGGGAGACCAGCGGGGGCGGCCCGCGGTTGTGCACGCGCACAACACCGCGTGTCAGGGGCCTGCCGGAGTGGGCCGAGGGGTGGCATCCTCCGCACCAGCGCTGATCTGACGCCGTCGTCGACGGCATGCCGGCAACACCCTCTCGACGTCCCCGAGACGTCCCGGAGCGCGGCGACGGAGGCAACGATGACCGGCCCCACGGGCGGACGCAGGCCGCGGAACGGACACGACTGGAAGCTCCTCAAGGAGGCGTGCACGGCTCTGCTCCCCCGGCTGCCCGAGCTGGTCGAGGAGCATCTGCGCCAGCTCGGCGAGCACTCGTCGGTGTACGGGCACGTCCTGCCGCACGACGCGCAGTGGGCGGAGGCCGAGGAAGCCATGCGGATCGGCATCGAGGCGATCTCCGCGCCTCGGGCGTCGCCGCGCCGCGACCTGGAGTACGCGGAGGAGGCGGGCCGCCGCCGCGCCCAACAGGGCCTGCCGCTCGACCTGTTGGTGCACTCGTACCGCAACGCGGGCTATCTGGTGTGGGACGCGCTGTTGGAGGGCGCGGCGGGGCGGGAGCCGGAGCGGCTCGCGGTCCTGATGCGGTCGGCGACGATGGTGTGGTCGGCGGTGGACGCACAGGCCGCAGTGGCGTCCGACGCCTACCGCGCGACCGAGCTGGAACTGCGGCGGCGCACCGACGAACAGCTCCAGGCGCTGCTCGACGCGCTGCTCGAGGGCAGGTCCGCGCCGGGGCTCGCGGCGCGCGCGGCGGCCGGTCTCGATCTGCCCGAGCACGGGCCGTACGCGGTGGTGGTGCTCCGCGTGGAGCGGCGCGACGGGCGCGAGGCCTTCCACCGGCAGATCCAGCGGGCCGGGTACCGCTTCGTCTGGCGGATGCGGACGGACTGCGAGGTCGGCGTGGTCGCGCTCGCCCCGGCGGGCAGCGGCTGCGCGGACGGCCCGGAAACCGACGGCTCTGCCGGCGGGGACGGCTTCGGCAGCGGGGACGGCGGGCTCGACGGGCTGGCCCGGCTCCTTGAGGGCCGCTGCCCCGGCCCCGGCGGGATCAGCCCCGTCGTGGGCGGCCTCGCGGAACTGGGCCACGCCCGGCGGCTCGCGGAGCTCGCGCTGCGCACCTGCCCGCCGGACGCGACCGGCATCGTACGCCTTGACCGGCGGATGCCGACGGCCCTGGTGGTGAGCCAGCCGGAGCTCGCGGGGTTGCTGGTGGCGGACGTGCTCGGCGAGGTGCTCGCGCTCGAACCGGCGGACCGCGCGGTGCTGTTGGAGACGCTGGACGCGTGGCTGGCCTGCGAGGGTTCGGCGGGGCGTGCGGCCGGGCGCCTCTACTGCCACCGCAACACGGTCTTCAACCGCCTGCGCCGACTGGAGCAGTTGACCTCCCGCTCGCTGGCGCGGCCGCGGGACCTGGTGGAGGTGGCGCTCGCGGTGGAGGCGCACCGGCTCTCGCACCGGGCCCGCCCGGCGTGAAGGGGCGGGCCAACCCGGCATGAAGGGGGCGGGCCCGCCCGGGGTGAAGGGGCGGGCCCGGTACGGGAGTTCAGGTGCTGATCAGATCCTGGAAGGCGCTCGCCGACTCGGCCGTCGACCGGCCGAAGGGCGCGTCGAAGTTCCAGACCAGGAAGAGCAGGAAGGCGATCAGGGCGCTGAAGGTGCCCGCGAGCAGCATTTCCCGTGCGGAGCGCCTGATCTGCAGCGTGAAGATCAGGCCGACGGTGACGAGCGCGCCGCTGACCAGGCCGAACCAGACCACTCCGGGGAGGGTCTCCTCGGCGTTGTCCGCGCGGGTGCGGCGCGCCTCGTCGGCGGCGGCCACCTGGTCGAGGAGCGGCTGGTAGGTCTGCGCCTCCAGGTCGTTCGCGGGCGGGCGCTCGGCGATGTCCTGGCGCAGGGTGTCGAGGAGTTCACCGCCGCGGTCGGTGAGTTCGTGGTTTTCGATCATGCGCGGCCACTCGACGCGGGTCACGTGCTCGCCGTACTGCCGCACGTCCTGCTGGACGCGCTCGCGCACGTCCGCCGGGTAGACCTGTACGCGCCGGGTGATCTCGTGCAGGGCCTGCGCCTCGTCGCGGGTGCCGTCCTGGGCGGCGCCGCGGGCCTCCCAGACGCCGGCGATGGCGAGGCCGAGGACGATCGCGTAGACGACGCCGACCATCATCACCATGTATTCGAGGACGTCGGGCGTCTGGCTGGGGTCGTCGTCGTCCGGCACTCTGCGGTGTCTGAGCACGGTGACGGTCAGCACGACCGCGCAGGCCAGCACCATGGCCAGACCGAGTACGAACCATTCCGTCACGTGGGGCCTCCGGAGGGCGGGTTGGGGCGGGATCGGGCGCCGGACGCGGCGGAGCGCGAGCGTGGGCGCAGCAGTGCGGCGGCGAGGACCGCGGGGGTGGTGACGACCATCGTCGTGGTGACCATCGAGCGCCCGCCCACCCGCTCACGCTCCCCGGCGGGGTGGTAGCCGGGTGGCCCGAAGGACGGCGGGGGCGGCGGGGGCGGCTGGGCGGACCGCGCCCGCGCGGGGTGCGGTGCGGTCTCCAGTCGTACGGGAACGACGAGCTCCCGCACCCGTGGCGCGGCCGGCGCCGGTGGTTCGGCGGGGCGCTTGGTGGGGGCGGGGGCGGGAGCGGGTGGGGGCGCGGGAGGAGGGGCCGCGTGGAGCGCTCCGGGGGCGGGAGTGGCGACCGGCGCTCGGGCCGGCCGCGCGCCGGGGGTGCGGGCCGGTTCGGGCACCGGCTGCGGCGCGTCGTCGGCCGCGGCGGGCGGCAGGTCCGGACGGCAGATCTCCAGCCGTTCCGCCAGGACCACGCCGAGCGCCTCGACCCGCGCGTCGACGGACAGAGCGCCCACCGGGCAGAGGGTCGCGACGATGCCGAGACCGCCCCCGAGCTGCACCCACCCGGTCAAGATCGAGTCCTCTTCACGCCCTGAAGAAACGATCACGTCCCCGGTACGACACGGGGCGGGCTTGCAGCCCGATCCAACGGGCGCGGACGAGAGGCCCCGCAGCCGTGCGGGCAGCCGCGGAGGCGGGGAACCGGGGGCGAAAAAACCCGAAGCCACGGCCGAGGCGAATCCTGGCGGAGGCGCCCGACCCGAGACGGGTCCTGGCGGAGGCGCCCAACCGAGACGGAACCTGGCGGAGGCGCCCGACCGAGACGGGTCCTGGCGGAGGCGCCCAACCCGAGACGGAACCTGGCCGAGGCGCCCGACCGAGACGGATCCAGGCGGAGGCGCCCGACCGAGACGGAACCTGGCCGAGGCACCCAACCGAGAGGGATCCAGGCGGAGGCGCCCAACGAGACAAGCCCGCCCCCGAGGCAGACCTCAGGTGAGATGCACCCGGCCAAGGCGAACCTCGGCCGACATAGACCCCGGCAGAGACACGCCCGGCCCTAGGCAGACCGCAGCCGAGGTGACCCGGCCGAGGCGGACGCCGACCCGAGACAGACCCCGACCGAGGCAGACCCCCGTCCGGGACAAACCCCGGCCAAGGCAGACCCCGGCCGGGGAGACGCCCCGGCCGAGGCGAACGCCCCGGCCGGGGAAAACCCTCAGGCCAGCCTCGGGCCGGAGACCCTCAGGCCAGGAAGTCCCGGGCGATGCCCTCCGCCACCGTCTCCAGGATCGGGCCCGCCTCGGCGATGCACCGCGCTACGTCCGGCTCGACGTCGGTCAGCGCGTACGCGCGGCGGATGCCCGCCCTGCCGAGGACCTCCGGGGCGAGCGCGAGGCGGCCGCAGACCGCGACGACCTCGACCCCGGCGGCCCGCGCGGCGGCGGCCACCCCGGCGGGAGCCTTGCCGTGCAGGGTCTGCTCGTCGAGCGAACCCTCACCGGTGATGACGAGCGTGGCCCGCTCCAGCGCGGGCGCGAAGCCGAGCACGTCGAGCATGACGTCGATGCCGGGCCGGAAACCCGCGCCGAGGCCGACGAGCGCGCCATACCCGATGCCGCCCGCGGCACCCGCGCCCGGCGACTGCGCGTACTCGGCGGCCTTGGGGCCGATGGCCTTCTCCAGGACCGTGGCGAAGTGGGCGAGCGCGGCGTCCAGCGCGGCGACGTCCTCCGGGGTGGCGCCCTTCTGCGGCCCGTACACGGCCGGCGCGCCCTTCGGCCCGGTCAGCGGGTTGTCGACGTCGCTGGCGAGCACGATCTCGACGTCCTTCAGACGCGGGTCGAGGCCCGACAGATCGGCGGTGGCCAGCTCCTTGAGCGGGCCGCCGCCGGGCGCCACGGGGTCGCCGTCCGCGTCCAGGAAGCGCGCGCCGAGCGCGGCGAGCATGCCCGCGCCGCCGTCGGTCGTGGCGCTGCCGCCGACGCCGAAGACGATGGTGCGGGCGCCCGCGTCGAGCGCCGCGCGCAGCAGCTCCCCGGAGCCGTACGTGGTGGAGGTGAGCGGCGCGAAGACGCCCTCCGGGAGCAGCTGGAGGCCCGAGGCCTCGGCCATCTCCACGACGGCGGTGCCGTCCTTCAGCGCGTACGCCGCCGTCACCTGGTCGCCGAGTGGCCCGGTGACCCGCACCTCGCGGCGCTCGAAGCCGCCCGCGACGGCCGCCGCGACCGTGCCGTCGCCGCCGTCGGCGACCGGCAGCGCCTCGACCGTCGCATCGGGCGCGACACGGCGCAGGCCCGCCGTCACCCGCTCGGCGACCTGCACGGCCGTGAGCGAGCCCTTGAACTTGTCCGCGGCGATGAGCACGCGCTGCGCCGGTCCGCGCCCCGCCCGCTCGTCCTGAGCGGGCGCCGGCGCGTGCGCCTGCGTCCGTCGCCCGTGTCCCGCCGTCCCTGCAGCGTCCGCCACCTTGGTTTCCCCTTGCTTTCGGGCCTTGCTCGCGTCAAGGCAGTCGCGCCGCTGCGACCATAACCGCAGACGGGGCCCGCTGCCCATGGCCACCCACGCCGCGAGACGGCGTGCCCCGGCGAAAAATCCCCTCATACCGCTTCATAGTGGTGCGCCATGAGCACGGAAATGATCGATCAGCCCCTCCCCGGCGACGGCCCGCCGGATCCCCCGCCGACCGGCCGGGGCCCGGCGGAAGGTTCGCCTCCGGACGGCACCCCCGACCACGTCGTCGTCGGCATCGGCGTGGCGGCCGTCCTCGCGGTGGTCGCCTGGGCCGCGCTCGGCAAGAAGTCCTTCGAGCACGCGTCGGACACCGCGCTCGGCTGGGTGCTCTCCAACTTCGCCTGGCTCTTCGTGATCGCCGCGGACGTCTTCCTGGTCCTGTGCGTGGTCCTCGCGCTGAGCCGCTTCGGCGCGATCCGGCTCGGCACGGACGACGCGCGGCCGGAGTTCACCAACCTCGCGTGGATCGCGATGATGTTCAGCGCGGGCATGGGCATCGGCCTGATGTTCTACGGCGTCGGGGAGCCGCTCACCCACTATCTGAACCCGCCGCCCTCCTCGGGCGCCGCGCCCCGCACCGGCGGAGCGGCCCGCACCGCCCTGGAGTACTCCTTCTTCCACTGGACGCTGACCCCGTGGGCGATCTACGGCATCGCGGGCCTCGCGCTCGCCTACGCGGGCTTCCGCAAGGGCCGCGGCAACCGTCTCAGCTCGGTCTTCGTGCCGCTCATCGGCGCCCGGCGGGCGGCGGGGTGGCCCGGCCGGCTGATCGACCTGCTCGCGGTCTTCGCGACCGTCTTCGGCACGGCCACCAGCCTCGGCGTGGGCGCCCTCCAGGTCGCCACGGGGCTCAACCTCACCACGGGCGTCGAGGACTCGACCACCCTCCAGCTGATCATCATCGTCTCGCTCGGCGCCGCCTTCGTGGTGTCGGCCTTCTCGGGCGTGCACAAGGGCGTGAGTGGCTCAGCACCCTCAACATCGTGCTTGCGGCCTGTCTGATGCTGTTCGTCTTCGTCCTCGGCCCGACCGTGTACGTCCTCGACGCGATCCCGGCGAGCGTCGGCGGTTATCTGCACCAGCTGCTGCCGATGGCCTCGCGGACGGGGGCATTCACCGACAGCGGCTGGCTCGGCGCCTGGACGATCTTCTACTGGGCGTGGTGGCTGTCCTGGGCGCCGTTCGTCGGCACGTTCATCGCGCGCATCTCGCACGGCCGGACGATCCGCGAGTTCCTGATCGGCGTGCTGCTGGTGCCGAGCGGCGCCACCATCGTGTGGTTCTGCGTGATGGGCGGCACCGGCATCCGGCTCGACGCGACCGGCCGGGTGGACATGGCGGCGCGGGTGGAGGAGGGCGCGGAGTCCTCGCTCTTCGCGATGCTGGACGCGCTGCCGCTCGGCACCTTCACGTCGTGGGTGGCGATGATCCTCGTCATGACGTACTTCGTCACCAGCGCGGACTCCGCCTCCCTGGTGATGGGTTCGCTCAGCAGCCGTGGTTCGCTGCACCCGCCGACCTGGCTGGTCGTCACCTGGGGCGTCCTGATGGCCGCGGTGGCGGCGGTGCTCCTGGTCGCGGGCGGCCTCGACTCCCTGCAAAGCGCGACGATCCTGGTGGCGCTGCCGTTCGCGGTGGTGATGCTGGCGCTGTGCTGGGCGCTCCTGAAGGAACTGCGCGAGGACCCCGGCGCGGGCCCCGCACGCGGCCACGCCCTGCACGGCCTGCGGGACGCGGTACGGACGATGGTCGGCGACGCGATCACCGAGCAGGCTCCGGACCGGCATCGCCGGTTGCGCCGCATCGTGAAGTCCCGGAACAGGGAGGGGGATTGAGGGAGGCGGGGTGATGGAGGTCGGGGCGATGGGAAGGCGGGGTGCTGCGGTGCGAGGGCCACGCTCTTGGCGACCAGGCCCACGTTCACGGAGCACCGCTCTCCTGAAGCGGGTGTCGCAGGTTCGAATCCTGCCGGGGGCACTGATTGCATAGCAGGTCAGCGCATGCGCGAGGCCCCTCGTTCGTTCGAACGAGGGGCCTCGCTGCTGCCCGGAGTCCACATAGAGTCCACATCCCCCAGTGATCATGAAAACCGCTCCGCTCCCAGTACGGGGGCGGAGCGGTTCGCTCTGTCTCAGAGGGATCGGCGCCTCGGCTCGGACGGACACGCTAGGCCCGGCAGCCGCCTCGACAGCCCGCACACGAGGCGAGGGCATCCTACCGTTCCGGTCATGTGCTGGGGACGATCGGCAGGCGCCAACTGGGGCCCTCGGCGGCGTTTTCAAGCCAGATTCGTTGGCGGCCCGGCTCGACGCTCACCCCGAACTCGGTTGCGGTCGGCGCACCCGCTGCGTGCCACAGCGCGAGCGACTGCTCGACCTCGCCCCACAGCGACACCGGGCCACCCTCGCGCACCGACCAGCCGTCGCCGTCCGTGGCACCTCCGCAGCGGTGCGGGATTCGTGGGGGGGGTGTGCGGGTGGGTGGTCGGGCCGCCCGGCGGGAGCCGCGGGGGAGGACTCACCGCCGAGCGACCCTGTCTTAGTGGTGCGCCGCGGTCTGTATGTGCCGAGCCGAGGCGGCGACGCTCGTAGCCGCGAAGTACAGCCGTCCGGACCTCGTCGACGTGATGAGGTACTCGTCGACCTCGGGGCCGACCGCGGCGGGCGACAGTGGGTCGAGGCCGACGGCGAGCAGCACGTGCCCGATCTCGGTGATCATCCGTCCCCAGTGCCCGGCTCGGGTGGTGAGGGCGTGCGGGGTGCCGTCGAGGCGGACCAGGACGACGCCGTCATGCACGGCGATCCGCTCGCCCACGTCGGGCAACGTCCGGTCGGCCGGGGCTGCGCCGAGGGCGTGCACAACACTGCGCATGCGGGACTCGATCACGGCCGCGGTGTCGTCGTCGCGTCTCGGCGTCGGGTGCGTGATCAGCATGGGAGCGAACCCTCTGCCGTCGCTGGTGTGGTCGACCCACGGCCGGACCGACAGGGACGCGATTACGCCCGGTGTCGGCACGGCCGGGGCGAGTTGGTCGGTCGTCACTTCGCCGCCCCCTCATGACTGTTGGGCGGGCCGACCTTGAACTCGGCCCAGACGGTATGCCCGGGGCCCTCGTGCCGGTTCACGCCCCAGTCGTCCGCGAGGGTCGCAACGAGGTAGAGCCCGCGGCCCGAGTCGACGTCGGCGGCCGGTTCCTTCACGTACGGGGCCTGTCCGTCGCTGCCGCCGCCGTCGCGCACCTCGACCCGCAGCCGCTCGTCGCGGCCCACCACCCGGACGAGGAATCCGCGGCCGACACGGCTACCGTGCCGGATCGCGTTCGTCGCGAGCTCGGAGACGCACACCTTCACGTCGTCGAGCCGGTCGTCGGGCTCCCAACCGGTGAGCGCCGCCGCGACGAACGAACGGGCTTCCCCGACGGATACCGGTTGGCGGCTGAACAGTTTCGGGCGTGGTTGCTGCACGGGCGGCCCACCTTCGAGTGTCAGGTTCGTCGGCATGTTCACCGCCGGGGAAGGCCCAGGAGGTAGGCCAGCCGTTCGGCCGTGCCTTCCTCGTCGCCGGTCTCGCCGAGCTCGTATCCCCAATCCGTGACATAGCGCCCGTCGCGGTGGTCTACCGCCTCGACGACGCCCCGGTTAAGCGGGTTCGACACACTTACTGTCGTTTCATCCGTATTTGTTACGGACAGACCATGCGCCGTAAGTTGCTCCGCCAGAATGGCTGCGGTGTTCGCGTCCATGCCTCGATCCCACCGCAGCAGCATGCGGCGCGGGATATGACAACCTATGACACGGAGTTGATCATGCCTCTGACCTTGACGATTACTGGCACGCGGTCAACCGAACACCACGAACTCACCTATTACGCCGACCTCTTCGCCCGATACTTGGGCGCCTTCGCCGACGACGAATCGCACTTCTACATCGGGGGCGCGAAGGGAATCGACAGTCTCACCCTGTTGTGGCTCGCCGAGAACTCGAAGTCGAAGATCACGATCGTCGTGCCCGGGACGGTGGCACAGCAGCCGGCCGAGGCACGGGAGGCGATCGACCGGTGCCGCGAACGGATCGTCGAGATCGCCGAGTTGGGCGCCGAAGAACTGCGCACCCCGGCGTACCACGCCCGAAACCGGTGGATGGTCGATCACTCCGACCTGGTGATCGGGTTCCCCAGGGAAGGGACCGAAGGCACGTCCGGAACCTGGCAGACGATCAACTACGGTGCACAGCAGGGTAAACCTCGCCTGATCGTGCCCGTATGACCCACTCGGCGGGCATCATGAGGACATGAGCACGCACGACAGTGCCGTCGGCGCCGCCACACTCAAGAGACTTCGGCAGCGCCGCGGTTGGTCCCTGCGAG
Organism: Streptomyces sp. NPDC005863; assembly: GCF_042871345.1. NCBI lineage: Bacteria > Bacillati > Actinomycetota > Actinomycetes > Kitasatosporales > Streptomycetaceae > Streptomyces > Streptomyces sp. NPDC005863. The sequence continues at coordinate 987,093 of NZ_JBIAII010000002.1, forward strand.
ACACCGCGCAAGCCCTGATCGATACCGCTACGCAGCTCGGGCAGCCGCTCGATTCGAGCCTCGCCAGTGTGCAGCGATCGGTCGCACGGTGGGAGAGCGCTATGGCGCCCACCCTGCCGAGCGAGCGATATCAACTGTTGCTCGCGCGCCGGTACGCGCAGGATGCCGCCGGGCAGACGTCGCTCGGTCCCGGCTCGGACTTCGCCGAGCTGCTCGACGCGCTCGCTCACCTCGGGGAGAACGAGCAGCGCCTCGACGAGCTGCGCACGCTGCTCGTGCGGACAGCCACGGATGCCGGCGGCGGGCTGCTCGCACTGCTCGGGCCGACGACCGAGGTCGCTCTGTCGGCCGCCCTTGCTGATCCGTCCCGCGCCGACGAGGAACTGCTCAGCGCGATGCGCGTCGCAATTAACGACGTCAACCTGCGAGTGGGCAGCATCCCGTTCGTACGCCTACAGCTCTTGCTCGCCCCGGTCGTCGAGTCGTGCCGACGTCTACTCGACGAGACCGCAGCAGTCCCCGACGTCTTCGTTCCTGATCTTCAAACGGTTGCCGCACAGGCGTACACACTCGCCGGGCGGTTCGCATTCGAGACCCGGGACGACCAGGCATCGCAATCTCTCTACGCTGCGGCCACGACGGCGGCCGGCGCGATCGGGGCGCCGTGGCGACGGGCCATGGTGCACATGAGTCACGCGCTCGTGACGCTGTACTCGACCCCGGGGCTCGATCCCGCGAAGGCACTCGTCGACGCCGCGGTACGTGACGCACGAGCGGGTGAGAGCGTGACCGTTCGCGCCCGTGCCCATGCCTTGCAGGCTGAAATCGCGGCTCGGGCCGGGGCGGGCAAGCTGCGAAAGCTGCCCTCGCGCTCGCCTGGTACGACATGGAGAGCAGCCGCGACGGCGACCCGGCGACAGCGTCGACGAGCTTCTCGCCCGCTCACCTGCGGGGCTTCGAGGGGGTGACGTCGCTCTACGTCGGCGACGCGTCCGAGGCACACGACTACTTCGCCCGATCGGCAGCCTCGCTTGTCGCCCCGCGAGAACGAGTGCAGCGGGCGATCGTGTCGACCGACCAGGCGCTCGCGCGCATCCGCCTTGACGACCCGCGGTCGGCCGCGGACCTGTTGCACGGTTGCGTCGACGCAGCCACCTCGACGGGCGGGCGAGTAGCCGTGATCCGCCTACGTCGGGCTCGCCGTGACCTACGTCAGTGGCGACAAGAAGACTTCGTGGCCGACCTCGACGACCACATGATCGACTCGCTCGGCGCCTAATCGCCGATACGAAAGATCCCCACTTCCCGGACAATTGATCGAAGGGGTCAGATTCACGATGCCCAGACCGCGCAATCAGTCCACTGCGAACCGCATGGAACCCCTCGGTCAAGTAGCCCGGGAACTCTGGCTTCTGAGTGGCAACGAGTGCTCCTTCGCTGGGTCCACGACGAGTTGCTTGGCGCCGGTGATGAGACCGACGTTCAGGTTGGTGTCGGTCCACTTCTGGTCGCACGCCTCGCCCCGTCGCAGTCCACGGAGCGATCAGGTGGAACAGGGCGTGCAGGGGTTCCCCTTAACGAGGCCGCCGGGTGTTCTCCTGAACCCTGGATGAGCATCTGCGGTTCGATCTCGAATTTGGCGAAGCGGGCCAGGGGGTCCCTCGGCCGGGAGACCAGGCTCACTTCGTGCAGTTGTGCCCCGGAGAGGATCGGCCGCGGATAAGCCATAACGGTCTCCCCGTCGGTGTGAGAGCAGCTCTGGTAGCCGCAGGCGTTGCACGTTCCCTCACCAACGCGCCGCACAGTGACGGGGTGTCGGGTGTCAAGCAGGTGCTCGCACGCATCGATGTCCTGTCCGCACAGGGAGCAGCACCGAGTAGAGGTGAACCCAGCAGACATGCCCCACCTGTAATGCATGAGTGAGAAGGGGAGACATCCCAGCAGGTGTCGTCCGAGTACTCGATGTCGCACCCGAACAGTCCACCTACCAGGGCTGCAACGTGATGGGCGTGGTTGTGGGCGAGTTGGCGGAGGCCGGTGTCTTCGAGGAAATTGTAAGCGTCGACCGCGCGTGCAAGTGCGTTGCGTGCCTCTGTCTCCAAGTCATGCCAGGGACCGGCATGACGCAGTGCGCCGGGCGGCAGGAGAAGGCGGTTCGCCATCAGCGTGTCAGCGGGCCCGTGGCCATGCGCCAATCTCTTGCCCGCAGTGCCAGGCGTGGGGTCGCAGGCACAAGGGGCTCTGTCGGAGCTGCTACGTCTGGGGCGCTCGCGCTCGCCCGGTCGGAGACTGTGTGCGTTGCGGCGGGGTCCCCCGCCGTTGCGGGAGGGTTGGTGCCACGGCTGTTCGCGCCACATGGTCCTCCGCCCATGTGCCGTGCCTTCGCTCACCGACGAGGCTTCGATTTGATCGCTGGTGAGGTTCACCTCCCGCCATGTGAGAGCCGGCATCCGGTCGGGTATGCGGCATCAGCTGCATGCCCCGATGACGGCGGTCCGAGATGGCGGCAGGCGGCTGACCCGAGTGCCGGCAGTGATCTCGCGGAGCCGGACGATCTCTTCGTGCTGGGCGGCGAGGCCGGCCAAGGCCTGACCGCGGAAGTCGGTGAGTTCTTCAATCGTCTCCTCTGCCTGGGCCAGCCATTCCCGGAGCTCAGTTCTCTATGCCTTGAGACGGGTGATCTGGGCCTCGCGAGGGTCAGGGATCTCACCGACGTCTCGAAGCGCCTGGAGGCGTCGTTCGAACTCGGCGCGGAGGTACGCGTATGGGCGGGTGCCGTAGAACGCCGTGCGGTCGGCGGCCGCCTCGTTGGCGAGCGTCTTGACTCGCACATTCCGCCGGATGGCATCTCGCCTCGGAGGAGCCGGTCCATGGTGGCCCGGATGCGGTTCTGTCCTGCTCGGTGGAGTGGGTCGGTGCTCAGGGGGCGGAGCTGGGCGAACATGCCAGGTTCGGGCTTGTTGGGTAGCGGGCCGGAGAGTCAGCCCGTGGGCATGCCGGTCCGGTCGCGTTCGAGCGCGGCGCGCAGCTTCGAGATGGCCCGCGCGACGGCTGGCGCCGAGGAATCGTCGAGCGTACCCCTGAGCAGCTCGACCGCTCCGTCGGCGAAGGTCCTCTCCGCCGCGTCGACGAGTCGGGAGCCGCCGTCGGTCAGGGACAGGAGGGAGGAGCGGCGATCGGACGGGTTCGGCTGTCGGACAGCCCAGCCCTGCCTTTCCAGCCGGTCGATGACCTTGCTGGTCGCCCCGATGCCGATGGCGAACTCGGTAGCGAGGTCCGCCACGCGAGCTTCCGGGTGGTCGCGCAGGTAGCGCAGGGCCTCGAACTGCGAGGTGACGATCCCGTGCCGGTCGCGGAGGAGACCGTTGAGAGCGTTGTACAGACGCGTCTCGCAACGGACCAAGTCGGCGAAGAAGCCCGGGAGGTCTACGGTCTCGTTGTCTCTTTTGGATGCCACGGCATGTATCCTACTTTATATGCCGAGGCATATAGTTCTGTGGAAGGCATTCGCGGTAGAGGGAGAAGCATGAGCAGGGAACAGCGTGCACAGGTCGACGCGATGCTGCGGCAGCCGCGACCTCAAGGCTCCCGGTCGGTCGCAGAGATCCGAGCCGGATTCGAAGCGCTGATGGCCCGAATGATCGTGCCTGACGGCATCCGCACCGCGCGCGCGAAGCTCGGCGACCGGCCCGCATTGCACGTCGAGCCGGCCAGCGACCTCTCACGCGCTGGGACGATCCTCTACTTCCACGGGGGAGGCTGGGTGTACGGCTCCCCGCAGAGCGTGCTGTCGCTGACGGGACACCTCGTCGTCAAGACCGGCTTCGAGGCGTACTCGGTGGACTATCGACTCGCCCCCGAGCACCCGTTCCCGGCTGCGACAGAGGACACTTTGGGCGCCTATCTTGCCCTCCTCGACAGCGGCCTGGACCCTTCGGCCGTCGTGTTCGCGGGGGACTCCGCCGGTGGCGGTCTCGCGGTGACGACCTGCCTGGCCGCCCGCGACGCGGGCCTGCCCCTGCCCGCCGCCCTGGTGGCGTTCTCCCCTGGCCTCGATGCCACCCGTACCGGCGAGAGCATGGTCACCAAGGAAGGGATCGACCCGGTCCTGACCCGCGAGTCCGTGGAACACACCGGGGCCATGTACCTCACTGGGCAGGACCCGCACCACCCGATGCTCAGCCCTGCCGTCCTTGCCGACCTGACCGGCTTCCCTCCGATGCTCATCCAGGTGGGCACCAACGAGATCCTGCTGGACGACTCCACGCGCCTGGCCGCGCGCGCGACGGCCGTCGGAGTGGACGTCATCCTGGACGTCACAGCCGACGTGCCGCACGTGTTCCAGTCGTTCGCCGGCGCCCTGGACGAGGCCGACGAGGCACTGGACCGCGCGGCCTTCTTCATCGGTCAGCGCATCCGCGCCCGGCCGATTGCCCGGTGAGGGCCTCGGCGATCAGGTGCAGCTGACGTTCCAGCGCCGGGCCGCCGGGACGTGCGTCCACCGTCCTCATCGGCACGGTCAGTCGTACTGCCGCTGTGGCCTGCTCGATCTGCGCTGTGACGACGCCAACCGGCTGCGTGGCATACTCGATCGCCATCGCTCGGCCACGGCGGCCGTCCGCCCCGGCACTGAGGTTCGGTAGGATCCGCAGTCTTTGTACCGGGGGAGGAACTATGGCCGAGGGTCGCGGCGCCGAAGGCGTGCACAACCCGCAATCGTCTGACGGTGTCACGGACGAGCAGGCCGCGGTCCAGGTGGTGTACCGGCCTCGGTCTGCCGACACACTGGTCGGCCTTCGGGTCCGCGGGCGGATCAAGCGGACCGGGTTGCTGCTGCGGGGTGTGTTTCTCACTCTGTGGGCAGGGCAGTGGTTGCTCCTCACTGTGGGTCGCGGGAGTTTCGATGTGGTCTCGACCGTCTTGTTTGTGTCCGTCGTTCTGATCGTGTGGGGGTACCCGCGCCTGCAGGCCGCCAGTGTGCAGCGGCTCGTCGGTTGGCAGGGCGAGTACCGCGCCACCGTGTCCCCGGCGGGGATCACCTGCGAGACCGACCACACCACGCTGATCCAGCGGTGGGCCGTCTTCCAGGGCTACCGGGAGACTGCCGGCCACTTCGTCCTGCTGAGTCGGGACCCCAACATCATGTACCTCGGTGTCCTGCCCAAGCGGGGCGTGAATGAGGCCGAGGGCCTCGACCGGCTGCGAGCCATCCTGGACCAGCACACCACTCGCGTGTGAGGAACGCGGCGGGCCCCCACGCCGGCGAAGGTGAACCCGGCCTCTTCCAGTCCGAACAGGGGATCCGCGCGGCCGGCGACCAGCACGGGGGCGAACTGCGGCAGGACGCGCTTCAGCACGGCGGCGTGATCGGTCCAGTCGGGTCCAGTCGATGGCCGCCCAGGTCCGGCGCAGGAGGTCCGGTTCCAACTCCACATCCGGTGTCTTGAGCAGGGCGAGTTCTTGCGCACTGCCCCAATGGCATTCGCAGTTGTTCTCATCGCTATGCGCGGTCGAGCCGGGCTGTGCAGTCCTCAGCTGCCCGGCGCCAAGATCAGCACCTTGAATAGGCGACGTGGTTGAGGACCCGTTGGCGGTCGAGTTCGGTCAACCGCTCTCCTGGTAGTTCACGAACCAGTGGGCGTCGACCTAGCGGGCCATCATGAACCGGTGGTGCGGGCCGATGACGATGCGACAGACGAACTGCGCGGCCTGACAGTCGAAGAGGACGTCGCCGTCGTCGAAGGTCCGGACGGCGCCGGGGCACTGACCAGGGTCATCGCCGCTGACCCGCCAGCAGCCGCCAAAGTCTTCGAATGACCATTGGCTGTCCGCCTCCGCACGGTGGAGGTGCCAGAGACCGGTACAACATGGATAGGTGCCGCGCCCCCCAACTGCCCGAGGAGGCCTGGCACCCCCAGCACGGCATCGTCGAAGTATGGAGGGAGAGGCCATGAGCGCCGCCGCCGCACCTACGGCTCCGACTGCGCCAGGGGTGTGGTCCTGGTGGGGGATTCCGTACACCACCGCCGAGCGGTACCGGCGCCCCGTGGTCGCGGACTTCGATCCGAACCTCCCTTACGACCGCAAAAGCGTCGTCTCCGTCCAGCCCGACAGCGGCGACTGGCTCGAAGCAAGCGGCGGGATGGGCGAGGACTGCCCGCAGCGCGGAGCAGGCTGAGCGTGACACGCGTATTCGCAACATCGTGCTCGGTTTCGCCACCGGCGAGCACTCCCGCCTGTGCCCCGCAGTCACGGACGAGCCCGTCGCGGAAACCTCGGCAACTCTGCTTTCGAGGGCACCGTCCTCTACCAGTAGGTCCTCGATCTGTGGGAGGGCAACGACCACCCCGACGGAGGGCGGGCGACCATCCGGAACAGCGCGCCGAGAGGCGAGACAGAGTGAGGATCGCGGTATGAGCCAATCAACAGCAGCCGGCGACGCCGTGCAGGCGACGATGCGGGCCGTCGTCGTCACCCGGCCCGGCGGCCTCGATGCCCTGGAGCTCAAGGAAGTGCCGGTTCCCGTACGCAAAACCGGTTGGGTACGGATCCGGGTGAAGGCGTTCGGCGTCAACGAGTCCGAGGTCACCACCCGCAAGGGTGAGTCGGACTCGGAGGTCACCTACCCCCGTGTCCCCGGTATCGAGGGCGTCGGCGTGGTCGACGAGGACAGCGGGCTGGGCCCGGGTCAGCAGGTGGCGACCATGATGGGCAACATGGGCCGCACCTACGATGGCGCCTACGCCCAATACGTGAGCGTCCCCGCGGCCCAGGTCATCCCGTTCGAAACCAGCTTGCCGTGGGACGTCGTCGGCGCGCTGCCGGAGATGTTCCAGACCGCGTACGGCTCCCTGACCACAGGCCTCGGCCTGCAGGCGGGGCAGACGCTGCTGATCCGCGGTGGCACCTCCACCGTCGGGCTGAGCGCGGCCACGATCGCGAAGGACCTCGGCGCCACCGTACTGTCCACCACCCGCAGCCCGGACAGGACCGGGGAACTGCGGGCTGCGGGCGTCGACCACCCCCTCATCGACAACGGCACCGTCGCCGACCAGGTGCGCGAGCTGATGCCGGACGGTGTCGACGCCGCGCTGGAACTGGTCGGCTGCTCGGTCCTCGCGGACACCCTGCGCACCGTCCGCCGGCACGGCACCGCGTGCTTCACCGGCGCTCTGGCGGGGCAGTGGTCGATCAACGACTTCACCCCGTTCATGATCCCCGTCGGGGTGCGGCTGACCAGTTACGCGGGCGAGGCCGCCGACCTCCCGGCGGACGTCTTCGCCCGCCAGCTCCAGGCCGTCGCCGAGGGGCGCCTGAGGGTCCCGGTCGCGAAGGTTTATCACGGTCTGGAACAGGTCCGGGACGCCCAGGACGACGTCGAATCCGGCACCACCCCGGGTAAGCACGTCGTCGTCCTGGACGACTGAGAATCGATCGCGGGACGTGGCTCCCCGACGGCATGGGCCCCGAGACGTACTACCGCCGGCTTCGAACGCGCGATCACGAAGCGACTCCGCCACGGGGAGCATCTGCCATCCGACCGCGAGGCCGCCAAGGACGCGACCGCCATCGGCGGCGACTCTACGACCTGAGACGACATCTGATCCCCGAAAGGACTCTCTCGCATGACCAGCACCGCCACCGCTGAACAGGGCGCCGTGCGCTCATGGCTCGGCATCCCGTACGCCACCGCCGACCGCTTCCGCAGCCCGAAGGTCGTGCCCTTCGACCCCGACCTCCCCTACGACCAGAAGGGGCCGGCGCCGCTCCAGGCCGGTGACACCAGCTGGCTCGAGGCCGACAACGGGTTCAGCGAGGACTGTCTGAACCTCAACGTGTGGGCACCCGCCGACGCCGGGGGCAAGCCTCTCCCGGTCATCGTGTACGTCTTCGGCGGCGGGTGGATGCTCGGCGCGAACACCCAGACCACTTCCAACGCGTCAGGTCTCGCCGCGACCGGCCGCGCCATCGGCGTGTCCCTCAACTACCGGCTCGGCCCCTTCGGGTGGCTCTCCCTGTCCCAATACGGCGGCGCTCTCGCAGAAGCGTCGAATCTCGGCCTGCAGGACATCATCGCCGCGCTGCAGTGGGTACGGGAGAACATCGTCCGATTCGGTGGCGACCCGAACAATGTCACGGTCACAGGCCACAGCGCCGGCGCGTTCTCCGCCCTGAGCCTCCTCGCCGCGCCGTCCGCCGAGGGGCTCTACCACCACCTGGCCGCGTTCTCGGGCATGCCATCGCGCCAGGTGCCGGCCTGGGGTGCGGAAGAGCGCGCCCACATTGTCCTCACCACGCTCGGGCTGCAGGACGACCCCGAGCAGCTCCTCACCGTGGACGCGGACCTGCTCGCCAAAACGATGGCCCATACCCAGTCGCCGGATCCCGGTGCCGCGCACGGCGTGGACAACGAAGTCATCGCCATCGTTGATGACCGAGAGCAGTCGAACGGCGTCCTCACGGGCCACCCCATGCGCGTCCTCGAATCTGGTCAACACCGCGACGTCGACATCCTCTTCAGCAGCACCACCCACGAAACCGACTGGTGGGTCCTGCACCGGACCGAAGACTTCGACCCGGGCAGCATGGACGCCCTCATTGCGGAGTTCGCCAACCGGAACCGTATCCCGCGCAGCCGTGCCCGCAAGATCGTCGCCGCCTACGACATCGACGGACGCACTTCTGTCGAGGTCCGCGGTGCGCTGCTCACCGACTTCTCCTTCACGTTGCCGCAGACCCGGGGAGCGCTCGCGCACGCCGCGGCCGGCGGAAACGCGCACCTGCTCGTCGTCGGCCCGGTCGAGGGAGCGCACGCCGTACACGGCACTGAGATGTACGGCATCGTCGGCCAGACCCGCCCCGGCGCCAACGACACGCAGATCGCCCGCGACACGTTCGTCCGGGACGCGCTGCTCGCACTCGCCTGCGGTGACACCGGTGCGCTGTGGGAGCCCGTCACCACGGTGCCGACCGCCAAGGGGATCGGCGACATGCCCTACGACGCCACCGCTCACGCTGAAAAGGTCCTCGAGACTTTCTCGGGCGTTAACCGCCCGTAGCTGCTTCGCCGGGAGTGAGAACCGTCTGAGTCTGTGCGGTCAGCCCAGGGGCCCGGTGACGGCATCGCTGCCATTCCGTTCCCGTCGAGTCCGCACCAACCCCCTGACGTCAGGGGACGCCCCCGGATCCCCCGGACCCTGGACGGCTGAGATCCGGGCATGGCCCCGCCCCGCTCACGGACCGGCCGTATCTACTCCGGACGCGAACGCGGCCGGGGTGAGGCCGGTGCGGTCACGGAAGAAGCGGCCGAAGTTCGCGGTGTCGGAGAAACCGAGATGTGCGGCCACACTCCGGGCATCCCACCGCGCACCTCCCAGCAGGCGCCGGGCTTCGAGCAGGCGCCGCTCGCCGATGAGGTCACGCACCCCTTTGCCGGTGGCGTCCCGGGCGGCACGGCTCAGCGTGCGCACCGAGCAGCCGAGCAGCTCGGCGTAGTCCACCGCCCGGTTCAGTTCACGGAAGTGCAGCTCCAGGGCATCCGCGAACCGGCCGTAGGTGTCACCGCGGCCAGTGCCGGCCGACGCCGCGCCCGTGGGAGCGGTGCCGGAGGCGCTGGCCAGGCGCAGCAGCAGCGATTCGAGCAGGCTGCGCCGCAAGGCATGGTGGACATCGAGGGGGCGGCGTCCGAGCGCCCGGTGTTCGTCGAGGAGCTGGAGCGTCGTCTGGTGGAGCCAGGTGGCGTCGTCGGGGTGTGGGTTCAGCACGGCGGGGGCCTCGTGCGAAGTGAGCGGAGCCAGCAGGCGGGCGGTGCCGGGCGTCAGCACGTCCGGTTCGAACAGGATGAACGGGCCGCGGGCGGTGCCGGGTGGATGCCAGCACTGCGTGTGTCCGGGTCGCACCCACAACCACTGGCCGGGGGCAACGGTCCGCGTGAGGTGGTCGACGTCGTGGAGCAGCTCGCCCGCGGTGACCGCGATGAGGTAGTGGAAGGTGGCGCGGCCCGGGCGGGGCGGGTTCCACGGCCAGTCGTCGTGCTGGGCGAAGAAGTCTTCCACGGTGCTCACCTCCAGCCCGAAGGGCGTGCCGACCGGGGGCTGGAAACCGTACAAGGGGACCTCAGTCGGTTCGGCCTGGCCCTTCGGGGCTGAATGTCGTTTGTCGACCATGATGTGTCCGCAGCCTACCGCCCGTTTTCGGTGGTTTCAGGGCAAGGATGGACTGTGCCGCCGCAACTGCGGGACCCACACTCTGCGGTCTTCGGCGCCGCAGCCCGCTACCACTTCAAGGAGGACAACGCCCCATGACTCTGCACAAGTCCGCCGCCGACTGCGCGCAGGAGCTTCCCGGAGCCGAGCTGGAGCATCCCTTCGGGGACGACTGGGAGGTCTTCAAGGTGCGCGGCAAGCTGTTCATGCTGATGACCGAGGTCCCAGGGCGTCCCGTCGTGATCCTCAAGTCGGAGCCCGGCGAGGCGCTCGCCCTGCGGGGACACAACAGCCACATCACCCCCGGCTACCACATGAACAAGAAGCACTGGATCACCCTGGAAGATGGGGACGGCGTGGACGAATCCCTGGTCCGGGAGCTCGTCACCGAGTCCTACCGGCTTGTCGTCGCTCACCTGCCCAAGGCCGACCAGCCCGTCGACCCGCACACCTACGCCGGCGGCACGCGGGCATCCCGGTGAGCGCGGCCGGCGACCGGCTCCAGGACACCGCCCGCAAGGCGGCCCTCGCCCTGCCCGACGTCAGCCACTCACGCCCCTTCACTCCCCAGCTCGACGTGTACAAGGTCGCAGGCAAGGTGTTCCTCATCGTCACCGACGACCCGGACGAACAGATCATCACGGTCAAGTGCGAACCCGAACACGCCCGTGCCCACATGGACGCCCACGCCTCGATCACACCGGGCCGCTACCTCGACAAACGCCACTGGATCACGCTCAGACCGGGGCCGGGCATCACCGAACGGCTGATCACCGACGCGATCGAGGACTCCTACGACCTGGTCGCCGCCCAGTTGCCACCAGGCGACCGTCCCGACCTCCGATAAACACCCCCAGCGCACCCACCAGCGGCTGCGCTGCCTCCTGTCAGCAACCCCCGTTTCGCTACGCTCGCCGCCGACCGAGAGACCCATGGAACCAACCCTGCCGCTCTTCGACGAGGAGCCCACCCGGCCACTCGCCGACCGCCTGCGCCCCACCCGGCTCGACGAGGTCGTCGGGCAGGACCACCTCCTGGCCCCGAACGCCCCGCTGGGCCGCATGATCGCCCAGCAGCGCCTCAGCTCCGCCATCCTGTGGGGCCCGCCCGGCGTCGGGAAGACCACCATCGCCCGGCTCCTCGCCCACGCCGGCAACCTGGCCTTCGAGCCCGTGTCGGCCACCTTCTCCGGCGTGGCCGACCTGCGCAAGGTCTTCACCGCAGCCCGCAGCCGGCGCACCGTCGGCCAGGGCACCCTGCTGTTCGTCGACGAGATCCACCGCTTCAACCGCGCCCAGCAGGACAGCTTCCTGCCCTACGTCGAGGACGGCACGATCACCCTGATCGGCGCCACCACAGAGAACCCGAGCTTCGAACTCAACGGCGCCCTCCTCTCCCGCAGCCAGGTCCTCGTCCTCAAACGCCTCGACGAAACCGCCCTGTCCACCCTCCTCGACCGCGCCGAACACCTCACCGGCCACCGTCTGCCCCTGGACGACGACGCCCGCCGAGCACTGATCGCCATGGCCGACGGCGACGGCCGCTACCTCCTCAACATGGCCGAACAACTTCAGGCCCTCCCCGACACCGGGACCATCCTGAACACCGCCGTGCTCGCCCACCACATCCAGCAGCGCGCCCCGCTGTACGACAAGGCGCAGGAGGGCCACTACAACCTGATCTCCGCGCTCCACAAATCGATGCGCGGCTCCGACCCGGATGCGGCCCTGTACTGGCTCGCCCGCATGCTCGATGGCGGCGAGGACCCCCTGTTCGTGGCCCGCCGCCTGGTCCGCTTCGCGAGCGAGGACATCGGCATCGCCGACCCGCAAGCCCTTCAGCAGGCGCTCGCCGCCTGGGACGTGTACGAGCGACTCGGCTCCCCCGAAGGCGAGCTGGCGATCGCCCAGGCCGTCGTCTACCTCGCCACCGCCCCCAAATCCATCGCCGTCTACCGCGGCTTCAATGCCGCACACCGCGCCGCCCGCCGCACCGGCTCACTCATGCCGCCCGCCCACATTCTCAACGCCCCGACCCGGCTGATGAAGGACATCGGCTACGGCAAGGACTACCAGTACGACCCCGAGACCACCGACGGCTTCTCCGGCACCGACTACTTCCCCGACGGCATGGACCGCGAGACGTACTACCAGCCCACCCGCAACGGCTACGAAGCCCAGATCACCGAACGCCTGCGCCACTGGGCCACTGGGCCACTCTGCGAGCACGCAGACAACGCGGCTGACACGACAGATGCCGGCCCAGACGACAAATACCGGGTCGGCCGACCAGGCGGTCACTGACGCAACGTCAGCTACCACCTGACGGGCCGTCAGAAAAGCACGTCTGCGCCGAACTTGGCCGCTCCGCTCTCGAAGGCCAGCAGCCGCTGCTTGCGATCGAGGCCGCCCCCGTACCCCGTCAGGCTGCCGTTGGCGCCGATCACGCGGTGGCAGGGCACGATGACGCCGATGGGGTTCTTACCGTTGGCGAGGCCGACCGCGCGGGAGGCGGTGGGGCGGCCGAGCATCTCCGCGAGCTCACCGTACGTACGGATCTCGCCGTAGGGGATGTCCTGGAGCGCGCGCCAGACCGTGCGCTGGAACGGGGTGCCGTCGAGCCGCAGCGGCACGTCGAACTCCGTGAGCTCCCCCGTGAAGTAGGCCGCCAGCTGGAGGGTCACCTCGCGGAACGGGGCGGGGTCGGGGACCCCGAAGGTCTCCTCGGGCGGACGGTGACGCTGCTCGATCATGTAGAGGCCGCTGAGCACGCCGTCGGTCGCGACGAGTGTGAGCGTCCCGTAGGGGCTGTCGATGCGGGTGTGCAGGCGTTCCATGGGCATGGGTCTCGCTGTCCCTTACGCGGGGAGGTGGTTGATCGGGTGGTCGTCGGTGGCCCACAGGTACTGGACCGCGTACGCCCGCCAGGGCCGCCAGGCGGCGGCGCGCGCGGTGAGGGCGGCCGGGGTGTGCGGCAGGCCGAGTTCCTGTGCGGCGCGGCGGATGCCGAGGTCGGTGGGGAGGAAGGCGTCGGGGTCGCCGAGCGCCCGCATCGCGATGACCTCGACCGTCCAGGGCCCGAAGCCGGGGAGCGCGGCGAGCCGGGCGCGGGCCTCGTCCCAGTCGCTCTCGACGCCGAGTCCGAGCCCGCCGTCGGCGAGTTCGCCCACGAGCGTGGTCAGGGTGGTGCGGCGGCTGCGGGGCAGGGCGAGGGACTCGGGGTCGAGCGCGGCGAGCGCCTCAGGGCCGGGGAAGAGGTGGGTGAGGCCGCCCTCGGGGTCCGCGACCGGGGTGCCGTGCGCGGTGACCAGGCGGGCGGCGTGGGTGCGGGCGGCGGCCGTGGAGACCTGCTGGCCGAGGACGGCCCGCACGGCGAACTCGGCCTCGTCGACGGTGCGCGGGACGCGCCGCCCCGGGGCCTTGTCGACGAGCGGCGCGAGCAGCGGGTCGGTCCTCAACTGGCCGTCGACGGCGGCCGGATCGGCGTCCAGGTCGAGCATGCGGCGGCACCGGCTGATGGCGATGGTGAGGTCGCGCAGGTCGGTCAGGGCGAGCCGGCAGCCGATGTGGTCGGGGTACGGGGTGAGGGCGACGATCCCGTGCCCGTAGGGGAGGCTCAGGGTCCTGCGGTACGCCCCGTCGCGCCACTCCTCGACGCCGGGCACCGCGGTGGCGACGAGGTGGCCGAAGAGGTTGTCGGGGTTGAGCGGGGCGCGGAACGGCAGCCGGAGCGAGAGGACGCCACCCGCCGCGCCGGACGCCGAGACACCCGACCCCGTGACACCCGGCGCAGTGACACCCGGCGCAGTGGCACCCGATGACGAGGCACCCGACGGCGCGGCTCCGGGCCGCTTGGGCGTACGGGCCCGCAGCTCCCCCGGCGCCAGCGCGAAGACTTCGCGCACGGTGTCGTTGAAGGTGCGGATCGAGGAGAACCCGGCGGCGAAGGCGATCTCGGCCATCGGCAGCCCGCTCGTCTCGATGAGCAGCCGCGCGGTCTGCGCGCGCTGGGCGCGGGCGAGGGCGAGCGGTCCCGCGCCGAGCTCGGCGAGCAGCTGGCGTTCGACCTGCCGGGTGCTGTAGCCGAGGCGGTGCGCGAGTCCGGGGACGCCCTCGCGGTCGACGACGCCGTCCGCGATGAGGCGCATGGCGCGGGCCACCAGGTCGGCGCGCTGGTTCCACTCGGGCGAGCCCGGGCTGCTGTCCGGCCGGCACCGCTTGCAGGCCCGGAAACCGGCCTGTTGACAGGCGGCGGCGCTCGGGTAGAACGTCATGTTCTCGGCCTTGGGCGGCACGACCGGGCAGCTCGGCCGGCAGTAGATCCGGGTGGTGACCACTGCCGTGAAGAACCAGCCGTCGAAACGGGCGTCCTTCGACTGGACGGCGCGTACACAGCGCTCTGTGTCGGTGTGCATGCCTCCAAGGATCGCGGGTCCCGCTCTCGATGGCTGGCGAGAATCCGACATCGACGTCGCGCTGCCTGGGCCGTCGGACGCCCCAGTCCCGGCTCAGTCCTGCTCGGCCAGGGCCGCGGCGAAGGCGTCGTGCGCCTCCTGGCCGAAGAGCACGAACCGCACCTCGTCGAAGTGCTCGGGCTCCGCCGTCTCCCGGACCGTGCGGACGGCGATGCGGGCCGCGTCGTCGAGCGGCCAGCGGTAGACGCCGGTGGAGATCGCGGGGAAGGCGATCGTACGGGCGCCCAGCTCGGCGGCGACGCGCAGCGACTCGCGGTGGCAGGAGGCGAGCAGCTCCGAGCGGTCCTCTGCGGCGGACCAGACGGGGCCGACGGTGTGGATCACGTGTCCGGCGTCGAGCCGGCCCGCGGTGGTGGCGACGGCGCGGCCGGTGGGCAGCCCCTTGCCGTAGTGGGAGGCGCGCAGGCGGCGGCAGTCGTCGAGGATCTCGGGGCCGCCGCGCCGGTGGATGGCGCCGTCGACCCCGCCGCCGCCCAGCAGCGAGGAGTTGGCCGCGTTCACGATGGCGTCGGCCCGCTGCTCCGTGATGTCGCCCCGGACCAGGGTGATGGCTACGGTCACGACGTACTCCTCAGTGTCTTCCACACGGCCTTCGCGGCATTGTGCCCGGACATGCCGTGGACGCCGGGGCCCGGGGGCGTCGCGGACGAGCAGAGGAAGACCGCCGGGTGGCGGGTGGTGTACGGGGAGAGGGAGAGTTTCGGCCGCAGCAGCAGTTGCAGCCCGCTCGCGGCGCCGCAGGCGATGTCGCCGCCCACGTAGTTGGCGTTGTGCGCGGCCAGTTGGGGTGGTCCTGCCGTGGCGCGGGCGAGGACCCGGTCGCGGAAGCCGGGGGCGAAGCGCTCCAGCTGCCGCTCGACGGCGTCGGTGAGGTCGCCCTCCCAGCCGTTCGGGACATGGCCGTACGCCCAGAAGACGTGCTTGCCCGCCGGGGCGCGGGAGGGGTCGACGACGCCGGGCTGCACCGTGATCAGGAACGGCTTCTCCGGGGCCCGCCCGTGGTACGAGGCGGCGCGCAGCGCGGTGTCGATCTCCCGGCTGCCCGCGGCGACCTGCACGGTCCCGGCCCGCCGCGCCTCCTCCGCGGTCCACGGGACGGGTCCGTCGAGGGCGTAGTCGATCTTGAAGGCGCTCGCCCCGTACCGGTACCCGTCGTAGGCACGGCCGAGCCCGGCGATCCTGGCGAGGGCGGTGGGCGAGGTGTCGAAGACGTAGGCGCGGGCGGGCGGCAGGTCGTCGAGCCGCTTGACCTCGTAGTCCGTGTGGATGCTGCCGCCGAGGTCCTTCAGATACGCGGCGAGCGCGTCGGAGATGGACTGCGAGCCGCCGCGCGGGACGGGCCAGCCGCGGGCGTGCGCGGCCAGCGCGAAGACCAGGCCGACGCCGCTGGTGATGATGCCGTCGAGGGGCGCGATGACGTGCGCGACGAGCCCCGCGAAGAGGGTGCGGGCCCGGTCGTCGCGGAAGCGGCGCATCAGCCAGGTCGACGGCGGCAGGCCCACGAGCCCGAACCGGGCGAGGGTCACCGGGTCGCGCGGCAGGGAGGTCAGCGGCAGCGACATGAAGTCCCGCAGCAGGGTGTCCCACTTGGGCAGGAAGGGCTCGACCAGTCTGCGGTAGGCGCCCGCGTCGCGCGGTCCGAAGGAGGCGGCGGTCTCGGCGACGGAGCGGGACAGCACGGCGGCGGTGCCGTCGAGGAAGGGGTGAGCCATGGGCAGCGCGGGCTGCAGCCACTCCAGTCCGTACCGGTCGAGGGGCATGTCGCGGAAGGCCGGGGAGTTGATGCCCAGCGGGTGGGCGGCCGAGCAGGGGTCGTGCCGGAATCCGGGCAGCGTCAGCTCCTGGGTGCGGGCCCCGCCGCCCACGGTGCTCTTCGCCTCGAAGAGGGCCACGGAGAACCCGCGCCGGGCGAGCTCGACGGCGGCGGTCAGGCCGTTCGGCCCCGCACCCACGATGACGGCATCAAGCATCGGCACCCTCGGACTCCTCTGTCAGCCGGTGGCCTCTGCCGCCAGGATAGGCCGGGCCGCCGGCGCCCTCTCAGACGCCGCCGGCGAGAAGGCCGACGACGCGCCGGGCCGTGGCGGCGTCGCGGGCCGCGGTGAACGGCAGCGCGTTGTTCCCGCCGATACGGAACGGCGCGCCCGTCAGCGTCAGATCGGCGCCGCCGGCCTCGGCGACGAGCAGCAGACCCGCGGCATGGTCCCAGGCCAGCTCCCAGGAGAAGGCGACGGCGTCGAGGTCCCCCCTGGCTATCGCGAGGTACTCCAGCCCGGCCGACCCGCACGGCCGGGGCCTGACCCCGTCCACCGCGAGCCCCAGCAGGGCCTTCTTCTGCTCCTCGGTGGTGTAGTCCGGATGCGAGGTGGCCACGGCGAGGTCCCGGCCCGGCGCGGGCGACCCGGCGATCAGCCGCTCACCGTTCAGCCAGGCACCTTGACCTCGAACGGCCACGGCCAGCTCGTCCAGCGCCGGCGCATACGTCCACGAGGCCTGGACCTCGCCCCGGACGGCCAGGGCGACGAGCATGCAGAAGCCGGGGTCACCGTTGACGAACTGACGCGTGCCGTCGACCGGGTCGACGATCCAGACCGGAGCGTCACCGTGTATCGCCTCGTACGCAACCGGGTCGGCGTGCACGGCTTCCTCACCGACGACGACCGAGCCCGGAAGAAGGGCGGCGAGGTCACGGGTCAGCTGCTCCTCCGCACGACGATCGGCAACGGTCACCATGTCGTGCGGCCCGCTCTTCTGAACGACGTCACCCTCGGCGAGCCGCCGAAAGCGAGGCATGACCTCCGCCGCGGCGGCCTTCCGGAGCGCCTCTTCCACGTCGCGTACACCGTGCGTAAGAAAGTCTTCGATCATGTACCCATGAGAGCACGCCCCACTGACATCCCCGAGCCCACAGCCCAACACCCCCAAAACCCCAGGTAAACCCTAGGCACACCCCCTCCGGCCACCAGCCCGCGACAACCGACGACAACCGGGCGCGGCCAGGGCCGCACGCCCCCCCCCGGCCGGCACCCGCGTACGAGACGGAAGGGGACGTGGGGGTATGTGCGCACGGAGCACCGAGCGCACGGTGGCCCCGCTGTCCACGAGGCGCGGCGAACAGTGGATGGCGAGTACGCACATACCCCCGCGGCCCCGCACCCAAAAACGAACCCAAGGCGCAACGCAAGCCCAAGGCGCCCCCGCACCCGAACCGCTACCGCTACCGCTACCGCCACCGCTACCGCCCCACCGCATACCCCTGCGCCCCGCGAGGATTGGCAGCCCCCGACAGCACCCCAGTACGAGGATCCCGAGCCACCGCACACAACCGCCCCTCCGACCACGCACCCCCCACCGTCACGTCATGCCCCCGCCGCCGCAGCTCGTCCACCACCCCCGCGTCCATCCGCGACTCCACCACCAGGCTCCCCGCCGCCATCCCCCGAGGATGGAACGAGCCGGGAAACGCCTCCGTGTGCCAGCTGGGCGCATCGATCGCCCCCTGCAGATCGAGCCCACCCCGCACCGCCTCCCGCAACACCACCCCCAGGAAGAAGTGCACCTGCCACTGGTCCTGCTGGTCACCCCCCGGCGTACCGAAGGCCAGCACCGGCACCCCGTCCCGCAGCGCCAGCGACGGCGTCAACGTGGTCCGGGGCCGCCGCCCGGGCGTCAGCGAGTTCGGCAGGCCCTCCTCCAGCCACGCCATCTGCAACCGCGTCCCGAGCGGAAATCCCAGCTCGGGTACGACGGGATTGGACTGCAGCCATCCCCCGCTGGGCGTCGCGGAGAGCATGTTCCCCCACCGGTCGACCACGTCGAGGTGGCACGTGTCGCCGCGCGTCCCCCCGTCCGCGACTACCGTCGGCTCCCCGGCCCCGGCGGCCGCCCCGGCCCCCCGGTCCAGCCCCCGCGTCTCCCCCGCGGCCACCGCCACCGCGTGCGCGGACAGCCGGGGCTCCCGTCCTCCGGGGGCCCCGGGCCGCAACAGATACGACGCCTTCTCCTCGATGAGCCGCCTCCGCCCCGCGTTGTACTCCTCGGAGAGCAACTCCCGCACCGGCACCCCCTCCGCCCCCTCTTCCCCTGCATCCCCGTACCAGGCCTCCCGGTCCGCCATGGCCAACTTGCAGCCCTCGACGAGGAGATGGACGTACTCGGCGGACCCGTACGCGGGCAGCTCCGCCACGTCTCGCGGCAGCAGGGCGAACTGCTGCAAAAGCGCGGGGCCCTGACTCCAGGCGCCCACCTTGCACAGGGTCCAGCCGTTCCAGTCGTACGTGACGGGATCCTCGTACGACGCGGACCACCCGCGCAGATCCGCCGCGCTCAGCGTCCCCACGTGCCGCTCGCCGCTCGTGTCCATGGTGGGCCGCCCGGCCTGCCGCACGAGCGCCTCGGCGATGAACCCGCCCCGCCACACCTCACGTGCCGCCTCGATCTGCGCCACGCGTGACCCCTCGCCCGCCTCGGCGGCCCTCGTCTCGGCCTCCGCTGTCAGCCGTCGCCAGGTCGCGGCGAGCGCGGGGTTGCGGAACAGCTCGCCGGGGCGCGGGGAGCGGCCCCCGGGCAGATAGACGTCGGCGGACGTGGGCCACTCCCGCTCGAAGAGCTCCCGTACCGTCTCGACGGTCTCGCCGACCCGTTCGACCGGGGCGTGGCCGTCCTCCGCGTACCCGATGGCGTACTTGAGGACGTCGGCGAGCGACTTCGTGCCGTGGTCCCGCAGGAGCAGCATCCACGCGTCGAACGCGCCGGGCACGGCGGCCGCGAGCGGGCCGGTGCCGGGCACCAGTTCGAGGCCGAGGGAGCGGTAGTGGGCCACGGTGGCGCCGACCGGCGCGCCCCCCTGCCCGCAGAGCACGCGCACCTCGCCGCCGGCCGGCGCGAGGATGATCGGGACCTCGCCGGCGGGCCCGTTGAGGTGCGGTTCGACCACGTGCAGGACGAATCCCGCGGCGACCGCGGCGTCGAAGGCGTTACCGCCGTCCTCCAGGACGGCCATCGCGGACTGCGAGGCGAGCCAGTGGGTGGACGACACCATTCCGAAGGTGCCCTGGAGGGTGGGGCGGGTGGTGAACATATAGGGTCTGACCTCGCTGTTTACGCGCGCCGGAAGGTCGAATCCGCGCTGGGGATCGGGCCTGGGAAGAATCTGGGGAGTTCGGACCGGCACTCTCCTACACCCGGCCCGCGAGCAGGCTATCGATCGCCCTGCGCCCCTTCCTCCCCGCCCTTCCTCCCCGCCTCCGGCATGTAGTGCGCGTAGGGATCGAGTGTGATGGCCGGTGATGAATGCCCCAATCACTTGGCGAGGGGGGCGACTGACTCACGACGTAGGCACGAAGCTCGGCCGCAGACACCTCGTTCAGTGATACATCGCCAGGCGGTAGCACGTGCAACCGAATCCGGACGCCGTACGGTCGGAACCGGCTCGCTCGAAGGAACAAGAAGGCGCCGAACATGGCGACGGTGGCCAGGCCCATCGTCGCGAGCGCCGCCGCACGGGTGCGGTCTCTGACGATGTGCAGCGGCAGCATCGGATGCTTGGCGTGGGACTGCCACCACACGAAGACGGCGAGCAGGGCCACACCGGCCGCAAACAGGGGCAGGACCAACGGGTCGGCCCAACCGGCGGATTCCGCGTCACTGGAGGCGTACACGATCGCCACGAGCCCGCCGGAGGCGAGCAGCGCGCCGGGGATGTCGAGGCGCACCCCGCGCCGCCCAGGGCTGTCCTTGAGGAGGGCCGGCGCGCCGCCGAGGGCGGCCGGCGCGATGGGGACGTCGATGCCATGCCCGGGGCCCCTTCGCGAACCGGGGGGACCCTCGTTGCTGCCCACCGATGTTGCCCGCGGTCGCTGACCAAGTCCGCCGTCATCGGCCGAGGTTCGAGCTGTGACGACTTCTGACGGGTGGCCAGGTGGCACCAGGCAATCCTCCAATGGAGTGAGCGCAACCCACACGAGTGATCGAACACAACATCACGGCTCTCCAAGTCCGTCCCCGGAAGGAGAGAGCCCGGTATTCGAATTCAGGTTCTAGATTTCGCCCGTCTCCACCCGTTACGGCGACACGAGAGCCCCCGTTACCCGCTCACCAGTCCGCATCCCGCCCCGAGGAGCCCTCATGAATCCCGTGCATCTTCCTGCGCTTGTTCATCGCGCGTTCGAAAACACCGCCGCTTCCTCGAGTACTGCTCTGCACTCCGCCGCCGACCTCAACGCCCCGTCCATCGGTGCGTCACGACCGGATACGAGGTGCCGGGCATGACACACGCCAGCGCCCAGCCGGGGCTGCCCCATCCAGACGAGGGGCATAGCCATCCTCCGTCCGGGAGGCAGAACCGGACACGGCCAGCGGCCCCCGCAGTCGCCACGCCGGGGACTCCAGTCCACGGTCACCGGTTCGACGATGCGCTCGTGCTCGCACAGGGCCGGCACCCCGTTGGGCACCTGCCGCAGGAGGGTCGGCTGTGAGCGAGAAGCCTCACCTGCTGATCGCCGACGTCGCACAGGTTCTGCTCCGGCCCAACGGCGCCGTCCTGTGCGTGCTTCGTAATGCGGGCGCCGCCCTGGCACCGGGACAGCTCACTGTCGTGGGCGGTCATCTGCAGGCCGGTGAACCACTCGACCACGCCGCACGCCGCGAAGCGCAGGAGGAGGCGGGAGTTGTGATCACTGCTGAGCAGCAGGAGTTCTGCGGCCTCATCCACCACCACGATGCCGGTGGTGCGCTGGATCGGATCACCGCCGTGTTCGTGACCCAGTCGTGGACGGGCGAGCCGTACAACGCCGAGCCGGACAAGCACGAAGGGCTCTTCTGGGTGTCGATGGAAAAGCCCTCCCCGGACTGCCACCCCTCCACCATCACGATCTTCCACATGCTCACCCACGGTCCGTCCTACCGGGCCACCAACTGGCCTGCGGGAGGCGCCCGGTGAAGAGGTTCTTCGGTCCGGTCACGATGGCCGACCCACAGGTCTCCGACGCCGAACACGAACTGTTCGGCGGACCGCTGCGCTACGACATGGGCTGGTCCCAGCACGAGCACGCGACGTTGGACCTGACCATGATGTCCGCGCTGCGCTCCATGCCCGGCCTCGTCGGGGCCACGCTGCGCCTGGCCTGGCAGGCTGACCGGCGTGCCCTCCTCTCGGTCGGGGTGAGCGAGATCAGCCAGGGCATCGCCGCTGCCGCCGGGCTACTGGCGGTCAACGCCGTCATGCACGCACTGCTCGCCGGCAGCGGCAACGCCGCCGAGCGGCTGCACGCTCTGCTGCCCGGTCTCCTGGCCGCCGCGATCATCAGCGTCGTCAACTCCGTCCTGTCGGCCTGGTCCACCTCTCGCGCGGGGCGGCTGGAGCCCAAGGTCGAGCGGATCGCCACCACGCAGTACCTGGCTGCCGCGGCCCACGTCGAACTGGAGGCCATCGACGACCCCGACTTCCGGCGGCTCGTGGACATCGCCCAGCAGGGTCCCGGCTCCGCCCGCCGGATGATCAGCGCCTGTGTCGCCGCGCTGAACGGTCTCATCTCCCTGGTCACCACCGCGGGCATCCTCGCCGTGCTGCACCCCGCCCTGTTGCCCATGCTGATCCTCATTGCCGCCCCGCGCGGCTGGGGCGCCATGCGGGTGGCCCAGGAGCGATACGTGTCGGTGATGAGCTGGATCGAGCACGTCCGGGCCAGCCGCCTGATCGGCAACCTGCTCACCGAACGATCTGCCGCCCAGGAGGTCCGTCTCCACGCCGTAGGCCCGTTCCTCCTCAGCCGCTACGAGCGCATGGCCGAGAGCGCCGAGGCCGAACAGGAACGCCTCGCCTCCAGCAAGGCCCTGACCGAGTGGGTGGCCTCCGCGCTGTCGGGGCTGGCGATGGCGGCGACCTACGGAGCCATGTTCTGGCTGATCCTGGCCGGGCACATGAGCCTCGCCGTCGCCGGGACCGCCGTCATCGCGGTGCGCACCGGCTCAGCCAGCCTGGGCGCACTGGTGATGAACATCAACCAGCTGCACGAGGAGAGCCTCTACGTCCGTGACCACGGCCGCTTCCTCACCGAGGCCGGCCGGCGGACGCTGCCCGCAGGTGGTGCACCTGTTCCGGAACGGATCAAGGATGTCGTACTGGACCAGGTCACTTACCGCTACCCCGACCGCGACACCGCGGCTCTGGACGGCGTTTCCCTGACGCTGCCCATGGGATCGGTTACGGCGGTGGTGGGCGAGAACGGCTCCGGCAAGAGCACCCTGATGAAGATCCTCTCCGGAATGCTGCTGCCCGAGAGCGGCACCCTGCGCTGGGGCGCGGCAGACCTCGCCGATCTCGACCGCGCCCAGGTCTTCGAGCGGGTCTCCCTGCTCACCCAGGACTTTCAGCGCTGGCCGGTAACCGCCGCGATGAACATCCGCCTCGGCCGCCCCGACCACCCGGCGACCGACGACGACCTGCACCCCTCGGTCGACTACGCCGTCGCCGGTCCCGTCATCGCCAAACTCCCCGACGGCTTACACAGTCTGCTGGCCCGCATGTTCCGCGGCGCCATCGAACTGTCAGGCGGCGAATGGCAGAAGGTCGGTCTGGCCCGTACCCACTGGCGCAGCTCAACCTCGCAAGCGGACGGCGTCCTCATCGTGGACGAGCCGACCTCCGCCCTCGACCCGGAAGCCGAGATCGAAGCCTTCGACCGCATCCGCCGCCTCGCCGCCCCGAACCGGGCCGTCGTCCTGGTCACCCACCGCATGTCCGGCGTCCGCCACGCCGACCACATCTACGTGCTCAACAACGGACACCTCACCGAGCACGGCACCCACGACGAACTCATCGCCCAACAAGGCCGATACGCGGCCATGTTCGACGCCCAAGCCGCCCAGTACGCCCCGAGCACGCTCATCCCGCGCCCCACCGCCCCCGCCGCCCCGGACCAGGTATGACCCGCTCGACCGGAAGGCCCCCCGTGACCACACCCCCCATCCCCACGGACCTCGACGAAGCCACCCCGTGCACCACTGTGCCGGCAGCGCAATACGCCGCGTCCCGGCATGCGGTGTGGCTCGGCGCCGCCGCGATCATCACCGACGAGGTCGGCCGGATCCTTCTGGTCCGGCCCACCTACCGCGAGGACGACTCGTGGCTGCTGCCTGGAGGCGTCGTCGAACCCGGCGAACACCCGCACGTCACCTGTCGGCGCGAGATCACCGAGGAACTGGGCCTGGACCTGCCGCTGTCGGCCGTACTCGCCGTCCACTCCTTCTCCGCACACCACCCGGACCTTCAGCCCGGCCCGATCTGCCCCGGGGAGGCCCGGTTCGTCTTCGACGGCGGAACCCTCACCCCCGACCAAGTGCAGGCGATCCGTCTTCCCCGTGAGGAGCTGTCCGAGTTCGCCTTCCTGGAGACCCGGAACGCAGTGCAGCGGCTGCGGCCCGTGGACGGACAGATCATGCTCGCCGCCTACCGTGCCCGGCTCGGGAACACCGCCACCGCGCACCTGGCCGACGGCCGGCACATCCTCGACGTCCCGCCGCTGGACCGGCACGACGTCCACGTCCGCTACCGGCCCTCGTGGGACAGCCCTCTCCACCGCGGCCCCGTCCCCGACCGGCTGCCCGTACAGCAAGCATGGGCATGGTGCTTCGTCCCCGACGGCAGGGTCGTCCTGGTGGCCGACCCCGGCCCGCAGGGCGCGCTGCCGATGCTGCCGGGCGGCACCGTGGAGGAGACCGACGCGACGCCCGAGGGCACCCTGCACCGCGAAGCCGCCGAGGAGGCCCAACTCGCCCTGGCCGATCCGGTGCGACTGGGCTGGGTGCTGGACGAGACCGGCGAGGTCTACGGCGGTGTGGGGCCCAACGCCCGACTCCGTCTGGCCGCGCAGGTCACCGCCGTCGGACCGGCGGCCGTCGACTCCGCCACCGGCCGCCCCTTCGTCCGCCTGCTCGCCACCCCTGCCCAGGCAGCCGCCCTGCTGAGCTGGGGTCCGCCCGGCGCGCGGCAATCACAGCTCGCGGTGGACACCGCACGCGAGCGGTGGGGTCTGCCCGCCGCTCGCGCCGCCGCCATCGAGGAGATCCCGGCGGAGGGAATGCGGCTGAACTGACCCGAACCCTGCCCCCTCCTCGATTCGTCCCGCTCCCCGCCTCCTGAGGTAGCCCCATGCCGCTGTCGCACGACCACATCCGCACCACCGTCGAGACCTACCTCGCTCGTCACCCTCACGAGCTGGAGCAGCTCGGCGTCTTTCTGGACGCCCTCGACCGGACCGGCGAGGACATCTCCAGCCGCTCGACCTTCACCGGCCATGTCACCTGTGGAGCGATCGTCATCGACCACCTCGGCCGCGTCCTGCATGTGCTGCACCTGGCCAGCGGGAAAGTCCTCGCTCCAGGAGGGCATGCCGAGCCCACTGACGAGGCCCTGACGGCGGCGGCGCTGCGGGAACTGCACGAGGAGACCGGGATCCCGCCCTGGGCTGTCACGCCCTGGCCCGGATACGAGACCGTGCCGCTGGACATCGACGTCCACGACATCGACGCCCACGCGGGCAAGGGCGAACCCGGGCATCAGCACTTCGACCTCCGCTTCCTCTTCCGCCTGCACGCCACGGCCGAGGTGCCGGTCGTGCTCCAGGAAGACGAGGTTGGCGGCATCGAGTGGCGGCCCATGGACCAGGTCACCTCACCGACTCTGCGCGAGAAGCTGCTCAAGCTCCCGCTCCAAGTGGATCCGGAGACGGCCAACGCCTCCGCCCTGATCTACAACGACCGCGGCGAGTACCTGCTCCACCTGCGCGACCACTTCCCCGGCCAGATCTGGGAGCCGGGCATGTGGTCCCTGCTGGGCGGCGGCCGAGAGTCCCAGGACGCCACCCTGGAACACACCGTGCGGCGCGAGCTGCACGAGGAAGCCGGCCTCGACATCGCCGACCTCACCCCCTTCGGCATCGAGCACGCCACCGACGACGCCGACGCGACCGTGCCCATCGCCATCTACGCCGGCCGCTGGAACGGAGACCCCCGCGACCTCCGCCTGACAGAAGGGGTGATGCTGGCCTGGTTCACCCCCGACAACCTCCACCGCCTCCGCATCGCGGACACCACCAGCGATCTCGTACGGCGCCACGCCGCCGGCCACCCGGCGCCGCAGAGCGGGCCCGAACCCGAGGAGGAAGGCCCGGCTTCGCCGCGCGGCACGGTCCCCAACATCATCGGCGTCCACCTCTATCTGGAGCGGCCCGACGGTACGGTGCTGCTCGGGCTGCGCCACCCCGACTCCGCCTTCGCACCGTCCACTTGGCACGTCCTGGCGGGCCACTGCGAACAGGAGAACGCCATCGACTGCCTGATCCGGGAGGCAGACGAAGAAGCCGGCCTGCGCATCGAACGCAAGGACGTCGAACTCGTCCACGTCGTCCACCACATCGGCAAACCCAGGAACCCGCCCCGCCTGGGCCTGTTCTTCCGCGCCCGCGCCTGGAGCGGCGAGCCGGAACCGCGCGAGCCGGACAAGTGCACCCAGTGGAAATTCTGGGACCCCACCGCCCTTCCCGACGATCTCGTCCCGTATACCCGACTGGCTATCACGAAGATCCAGAACGGCGAGCTGTACAGCGAGACGGGCTGGCCCGCATGACCGACACAGCGACCAGCACGCCCCGACACGCTCCCGCTGCGACAGCGGCCGGACGCCCCGACACGCGCCTGGTAGTGATCCGCGGCAACTCGGCGTCCGGCAAGTCGAGCGTGGCGCAGGGCCTGCGAGATCACTACGGTCGCGGCGTCGCGATCGTGGGCCAGGACGTGATCCGGCGAAATGTGCTGCGTGAGCATGACACCGCGGGCGGCGCCAACATCGCCCTGCTCGGCAGGATCGCCCGCCAAGCACTGGACGCCGGCTTTCACGTCGTACTCGAAGGAATCCTCTACGCCGACCGCTACAGCCACATGATCACGTCGCTGGTCCGGGACCACCGGGGTCTCTCAGCCTGCTACTACCTCGACGTGCCCCTGGAAGTGACTCTGGCCCGGCACGCGTCGAAGGCAGACGCCGCGTACCTGAGGCAAGTCACCGAGGCCCACCTCACCTCCTGGTACCGCGAGTTGGACCTGCTCCCCGGCGGTCCGGAGGCCGTGGTCCCGGCCGACAGTACGCTGCAGGACACCGTCGATCGGATCGTGCGCGACACCGATCTGACCGCCGTCGCCTCCGCCCCGCCACCGCAGTGCACGCCCTCACAGGGAGACTCGATGAACCTGGTGTTGATGTCCGATCCGCAGGTCGCCGCGGTCCCGGTGCGCGAGTGCGGAGAGCCGCTCGTCGACGTGCGCGACCACGACTTCCGCGTCGACCCCCGCGAGCAAGACCCACTGGGCGCGTTCGCCCACGTACGTGAAGGCGTCCTCGCCCGGCTGAAGCACGCCCGCTCGCTCCTGCCCGCCGGCACCGACCTGCTGTTCATCGAGGGCTACCGGCCACTCTCCCTCCAGCAGCACTACTTCACCGAGTACCGCGACGAGCTGGCCGCCGCCCACCCCGACTGGACACCTGAGCAACTGCACCAGGCCACCAGCCGGTATGTGTCGCCGCCCGAGATCGCGCCGCACTCCGCGGGCGCGGCCGTGGACGTGACCCTCGTCGACCAGGACGGCCACGAACTCGACCTCGGCACCCGCGTCAACGCCTCCCCGGAGGAGAGCGACGGGGCCTGCTTCACCCACGCGTCGAACCTCAACGACCAAGCGCGCCACCACCGCACGCTGCTGCTCAAGGCGATGGAGGACGCGGGTTTCACGAACTACGAAACCGAGTTCTGGCACTTCTCGGTGGCAGACCGGTACGACGCGCTGATGCGGCAGGAGCCGCACGCGCGCTACGGACCAATCGAACTGCCGTAACGCACCGGCCGACTCGTCCACCTCGTCGCCACCCGCTCCGATCCGGAGACCCAGGGATCGGCCACGGCCACCGCTTCGTGGTGGCCCGCCGGGATCGTACGACCGCGGCGAGCTGTACGAGGTTGACCTGACGGCGAAGGAAACCGGCGCGCCCACGAAGGTGGCGAGCCAGCTCGGGTACAGCGTCCGGGTTGCGACGGACGCCGTGGCACACGCGTACGTGACCAACACTGCCAACGGCTGGCTGTACGAGGCCGACATCGCGGACGGCGAGGGCAAGGGGCGCCGGCGTGTGGCGGCCGACGAGCTCGGCGCCCCCAGCCGGGTGGGTGCCGACGCGGTCATCAGCACCCGCCCGCGCCGCTGCATGGCACAGCTGCTCCCGAGTCGGCCAAGCGCTTCCAGCAACCTGCCTGCACCCCAGCAGCGCCGACTGCGGGCCGCAACGCCCTAAGGGCTGTCCCGCGGATCTTGATTGAGAGCTGCCAACAGGCGTAGGACCAGGTGGTTCGCATCGTTCTTGCGCCATGCGACGGCGACTCGTGTGCGCGCGGTGCCGGGCTCGATCCCGCGGAAAGCAACGCCCTTGAGGCGGATGCGGCGGATGCTGTTCGGGGCCAGTGATACGCCCAGGCCAGTTTCCACCAGGGCGCAGACGGTCTGCCATTCCACGGCGTGCTGGGTCACTTGGGGGGTGAAGCCCGCAGCGGTGCACAGGTTGGTGATCTGGTCGTACAGCGGCGGGCCGACGGCGCGGGGCAGGAGCACGAAGGGGCTTTCCGCCAACTGCTCTACTCTGACGGTCCGTTGTGCCGTGAGTGGGTGTGAGGAGGGCAGGACGGCCACGAACGGTTCGGTCAACACGGTCTTGAATCCGAGGTCCGCGTCATGGGCGGGCGGTTCGCGCAACAGGCCGATGTCGATCACCCTTTCGCGCAGAGCGGCCAGTTGCGGTGTGGTGGTCATCTCCTGGATGTCCAGGTCCACGGCGGGGAACCGTTCCCGGAAGGTGCGCAACAGGCCGGGGAGGACAGTGAGGGCGAGGGAGGCGGCGAAGCCGATCCGCAGGCGGCCGGCCCTGCCGCTGCCGACCTCTCTGGCTGCGGTCAGACCTGTCGCCAGGTCGGTGAGCGCATGCCGGGCAGCGGGCAGGAGTTCCCGGCCCGCCGGGGTGAGGCCGATGTTCCCGGGTTCGCGGCTGAAGAGCGCGTACCCGACCTTGTCCTCCAGGCGGCGGATCTGCTGGCTCAGCGGCGGCTGGGCGATGCCCAAGCGGGTGGCGGCGCGACCGAAGTGGAGTTCCTCGGCGAGCACGACGAAGGCGTGCAGCTGCGGGAGGGGAAGTTCGGGGCGCTCCATACGCAAAGAGATATCACTCCATGCCCGAAAGTGTATTAGACGTATCAGTGCTGGTCACTTAGCGTTCGGCGCATGACAGAACGACGTTCCATCCTCAGCGGCTCGACGTTCGAGGAGCAGATCGGCTACGCCCGCGCCGTGGTCGACGGCGAGTGGGTTCATGTGTCCGGGACGACCGGGTTCGACTACACCACCATGACGATTTCGGACAACGTGGTGGAGCAGGCCGAGCAGTGCCTGCGCAACATCGAGGCTGCGTTGAGCGAAGCGGAGTGCACCTTCGCTGACGTGGTGCGGGTGCGCTATCTGCTGCCCGACCGGGCCGACTTCGAGCCCTGCTGGCCGGTGCTGCGTCGCGCCTTCGGAGAGGTCCGGCCGGCCGCCACCATGCTCATGTGCGGCCTCGCCGATCCCCGCATGAAGATCGAGATCGAGGTGTACGCCCGGCGGATCACCGCGTAACCGCGTAGTCCGGTCTGCGTGAACGGGGGCGCCGTCCCCGAGGTCGGGCGGGGCGATCTGACACGCGCCGAGTGGGTACGGCTCCAACCACTGCTGCCCGGCGGCGGATTGCCGGGCGGACGGTAGAGCGACCATCGCACGGTGATCAACGGCATCCTCTTCCGCCTGCGAACGGGCACGCCCTGACGTGACGTGCCTGCGCGGTACGGGCCGTGGAAGACCCTCTACGAGCGTCACCGCCGCTGGTCGGCGGACGTACTTTGGCTTCGACAGGACGGTCTACAGACGCCGCAACGAGGTCGAACGCACCACCAACGCGCTCAAGACCTTCCGGGCCGTGGCCACGCGCTATGACAAGCGCGCCTACGTTCTTCCCATTGTGACCCCGCTGACCCTTCCCTCGCTGGTTAAGGGGCGGATGCCGTACGGGCGGCGGGGCCGGGCTTGTGGCCGGGGGCCCGATGGTTTCCGAAGGCGACCGTGATGTCGGAGCGTACG
The DNA here is from genome assembly GCF_042871345.1 of Streptomyces sp. NPDC005863. NCBI lineage: Bacteria > Bacillati > Actinomycetota > Actinomycetes > Kitasatosporales > Streptomycetaceae > Streptomyces > Streptomyces sp. NPDC005863. Next base: position 1,016,979 of record NZ_JBIAII010000002.1, read on the forward strand.
AGGACGAAATTGCGGGGGTTGCCCTTGAGGAGGCAATGGCTGAGGTGTCCGCCGGGCGGGAAGGCCCGGTCCAGCCCGGCCTCGGCCCACCAGTGGGCGAGGCGGCCGTCGGCATCGGCCAGCAGGTGCCATCCGGCCCCGGCCAGCTCGCGCTGGGCGTCGCGGAGCTCGGTGTTGGTGTGCTCGTGCCACGGGCCGGTGCTGACTGCGGCTCGGGTGATGCCGAGCCCGTCTCCACCACACGGGTGCCCCAGCACCACACCACCCGTAGGCGTCACAGCTGCGCCCCTCCTGTTCTTCAGAGGCGGAGGTCCTTTGTCACCGTGGAGGCCGGGCTGGTCAGGACTGCGTCGAAGGCATCGGTGACGGGAGTGTGCACGTACGTCCCCTGCAACCGGATGCGGTCGGGCTGGTCGGAGAGTGCGGAGTGGTCGGAGACATGGGTGCGTGCACCGCGAAGATCGGCGATGCCGAGCCCGTGGCCGGCGTCGGCGAACGCGGCCTCGATGCTTCCGGGTTCGGGTGGTGCCAGCGTCGTGTCGCCGAGGGTGAAGCCGAAGGGCGCCTTCTCGTCGCGGTGCATGTCCGCCGTGTGTCCGGCGACGCTGGTCAGAGCGAGCGCGAAATAGCCGTCGCCGAGCGCACGTTGCAGCTGCTGTCCCATGGGGAGCCCCGTGAGGCGTCCGTCGAAGGAGATGGGCTCCTTCTGGATGTGGGCGTTGTGTGCGGCCAGGACGATACGGGCGCCGGGGTCGAGGCGTTCCAGGTGCCAGAGGACCGATCTGGCCATGTAGGCGTCCCGGGCCGAGGTGTCGGCGGTGAGGCCGTTGCCCGCGAACAGGCCGGCCATGGCGCGGAAGGTGTAGTCGGCGTGGCAGGCCCCTTCGAGGCGGTGTGCGGCGAGGTCGTACTCGTGCCGGTCGCCGCGGGCGACGTACAGCGGTTGGAGGGAACGGAAGCGGATGAGCAGGCGAGCCAGAAGCGCGGTGAGGGCGTCCTGTTCGGTGGCGGGCAGGCGCGCCCAGGCGGGCGCGGCCACGGCCGCGGTGCCGCCGGCGAACGACGCGGCGATCCGCATGGCCGTCTCGACGGCCGGTACGGTCTCGGGGTCGACGCGGCGCAAGTAGTCGGCGACCGGGGCCAGGGAGGGCAGCAGGGATCCTCCTGCCGCCGGGATGTCGATCCCGGCGAACCGCACCGGTGAGGAGGCGGTGCGGTTGTGCCGGCGGACCCATTGCAGGGGTTCGGTGAGCCCCACGGGAACCGCCGTGGCGAGGTGGGCCGTCAGGTCCTCGTCCGTGCCCTCCCCTTGGGCCCAGGTATCCAGGGTCAAGCCTTCGCTGAAGCCGTACTCGAAGGCCAGGACGGTGAAGCCACAGCGTTCGACGAGGAACCGCAGGACGCGGCGGCGCAGCAGTGCGAACTCTTCGATGAAATGGGAGTGTTCGCCGATCGCGACGACGCGGGCGTCTTCGACGAGGTCGCGCAGCGGTTCCAGGTCGTCGAGCGGAGCCCGGGGGTCCAGGCTGGTGAGCGGGACGGCATGGTCGCGCAGCCAGTCGGTGAAGCGGGGGCCGGAGGATGTACGCGGCATGATGGCGGCTCGATTCTCAGTGCGCGGAGGTGCCGGGGGCCGCGGCCTCCAGGTCGTCCACGGTGCCGGACATGATCGTGCGGAGATGAGCGGTGAGGTGCGGCAGGGGCCAGTCCCACCAGGCCAGTTCGAGGAGGCGCGCGATGTCGGCGTCGGAGTTCCGGCGGCGCAGCAGCCGGGCGGGGTTGCCGCCGACGACGCCGTAGTCGGGGACGTCGTCGACGACGACGGAGCCGGAGGCGATGACCGCTCCGTGTCCGATGCGGACGCCGGGCATCACCATGGACCGGTAGCCGAACCAGACGTCGTGGCCCACCGTGGTGTCGCCTCGTCCGGGCAGGCCGGTGATGAGATCGAAGTGATCGGTCCACGAGCCGCCCATGATGGGGAAGGGGAACGTGGAGGGGCCGTCCATCCGGTGGTTGGCGCCGTTCATGATGAACCGCACGCCCTCCCCCAGCGCGCAGAACTTCCCGATGATGAGTCTCTCGGGCCCGTAGTGGTACAGGACATTGCGGGTCTCGAAGGCGGTGGGGTCATCGGGATCGTCGTAGTAGGTGAATTCCCCGACCTCGATCAGCGGTGAGGTCACCAGGGGTTTGAGCAGCACGACCCGCGGCTGGCCGGGCATCGGGTGCACCAGAGTCGGGTCGGCGGGCACGAGCGGCATCTGTGATCGCTTTCTCTGTGAACGGTGTGGATGTCAGGTGTGCAGGCCGAGCGTCCCCGTCAGGCGTTGGGGCCGGGGGTGCCGAACCAGCGGCCGAGCGCTTCGTGCAGCGCCGGCGCGGCGGTGTCGTGGGGCTCCTCGACGGCCGCGGCCCAGGCGATGTGTGCGTCCGGCCGGATCAGGACGGCGTCGGCAGGGAAGTCGTCGGTCTTTGCGGTGTGGACGTCGATGCGGAGGCGCCAGTCTGCGGCCACCCGGCGGAGGTCTTCTCGGTCCGCGAGGTCCAGCAGGAGAGGCCGTGCGGTGTGCAGGAGTTCACCGACGCCGGTCACTCCCCGGTCGCCGTGCAGGGTGAGGTCGGGAACGAACGCTCCGGCCCACGGGTGGCGGCCGGATGATCCGGCCATCGGGTAGCGGATGTCGGAGCCGGCCACGAACGCCCCCATGCGGCGCAGCGCCTGCTCGTCGGTGAGCAGTTCCTGGAAGACCTCGCGGAGTGCGTCGGCGGCCGGGTCGGTGCCGCGCCGCAGCGCCACCTGGGCTCGGGTGTGCAGCATGGTGCGCGCGCCGGCGAAGTGCCGTTCGTCGTGGTAGGTGTCCAGCAGTCCGTCCGGGGCCCAGCCGTGGATGTCGGCGGCCACCTTCCAGGCCAGATTGACGGCGTCGAGCATGCCGGCGTTGATCGCCACTCCTGTCGCGGGGAACAAGTGCGCCGCGTCACCGGCCAGCAGGATCCGCCCACTTCGGTACTGCTCGGCTTGCCGGGCCTTGAAGGTGAACCGCGACAGGCGGATCGCTTCGGCCACCGGGAGCTCCGCCCCCAGGACGCGACGGACGCTGTCCTGGAACTCGGCCGTGGACATCGGACTGTCGTCGTCGTACTCGCCGGTCTCGTCCTCGGTGGTGTAGAGGGAGACCACGGGTGAGTCCGACGATGCGCCAACGCCCAAGAGCCCGCGGTCCGTCCGGGTGAAACCTCCCGGCACCGTCCCGAAGCCGGCGATGTCGAGATCCCCGTTGTCGAGCACGGTCACCGTGTCGGGAAAGGTGACCTGGGCCAGCCGGTTGACTTCCGGATAGGTGGTGCCGGGGAATGCGATGCCCGCCGCGTCGCGGACCCGGCTACGAGCACCGTCGCAGCCCACCAGGTAACGGGCGGTCACCCGGTACGGCCCGTCCGGGCTGAGCACCTCCGCGGTCACGGCTGTCTCGTCCTGGACGACCGCGACCACCTGATGCCCGCGGCGGATGTCGGCGCCGAGCTCGCCGACGCGATCCTCGAGCAGCCTTTCGAGCTGCTGTTGCGGGAGCGGCAGGGCATGCAGTGGAGGGTCGGCGAGCTGGGTCAGGTCGAGATGAACGCCGCCGAAGGGGAACCGAGGGGCGGGACGGGGGCCGGTGCAGGCGGCCTCGCATCGTTCCAGCAGGCCCCGGTAGCGCAGCAGTTCCAGGATCTGCCCGCCGAGGCCGCCGGCCTTCGGGGTGTCCCGGCGGCGCGGACAACGCTCCAGCACCAGCGGGTGCAGCCCGGCCAGGCGCAGCTCGCACGCCAGCATCAATCCCGTCGGACCGGCGCCCACAATGATCACGTCGTATTCCATACATGTCCCCCCGTTGGAACGGCACGTGCCGTGCCGTTCAGAAGACCGCACCGGCCACTCTCCCGTCAAGTACGGCACGTGCCGTGCCGATAGGATGGGCGGTATGACCGACCCTCACCGCGGCACCGCCAAGACCGAGGCCATCATGCGGACCACGCTGGAACTGGGCCAGGAGATCGGCTACGCCAAGCTCAGCATCGAAGCGATCGCGGCCCGAGCCGGCGCGGGAAAGCACACCATCTACCGCAGGTGGCCCTCCAAAGGTGCCCTGCTCCTGGATTCACTGCTGTCGCTGCACCAGTCCAGCCTGGACTACCCCGACACGGGCGACATCGTCGCCGACTTGCGCACACAGATCCACGCGGCCGTCGACCTGCTGGGCAACCCGCCCTTCGGTCCGCTGTACCGGTCCCTGATCGGTGAGGCCCAGCACGACCCACAGGTCGCCGCCGCGCTCGACGAGCGCTTCATCGCCCCCCAGGCCGAAATGACCGTCAACCGGTTGAGAGCGGCACAGGAGCAAGGCCAGCTGTCACCCGCCTTCGACCTGAGCCTCGCCATGGCGATGCTCTCCGGCCCGCTCTACTTCCAATTCCTGATCACCCAGGAGCCCTTGACCCACGAGTACGTCGACCGCGTCCTCCACGCCCTCTTCAACGGCATGGGAAAGCCCTCATAAGCTGGGCTATCCGGAGGCGGTGCCGCGGCCAAGCAATACGGGACCCGACACCGCCGGCGCACCCGGCCTCGACGAACGCAGTGAGGAGCCACACGTTGAAGGAAGTTTCATATCAGGGTCGACGTAATCGCGAGGTCGAACTCTGCCGCGATCCGGGCATGCCGACCCTAGTCGAGTTTCAGGCAAGAAATTCCTGGTTCAGTGCGTTTGTTGTCGGCGGCATCGCTAAATCTGCTGGACGCGAGGAGCGCGAACCGGCTTCCATCAGTACGTGGGGTCGCAAGCCCTACCGATTTCTCCTTGCGCCGAGATTCACCCATGCATTCGTTAAACGGATTTCGGACTCGAACAGTGGCGGAGGGATCGCGCGGTGGCAGCTTCGCGCCACCCCTGCCAGTGCCGCCCGCATCCTGTCGTCCGCAGAAATCGGAATGGCGACAGACGTGGTTCGCTGCACCACTGCTGTCCGCTCCGCTAGCTATGAATTTTCACCGAAAATACCCACGCAGGACATCAATATCCTGCACTTCTCCGAAGATGGGAAGAAAGTCACCGAATTGATCGACCCAGCGGTGATCCGCGGGACTTTTAAGATACCGGGACCTGGATATCTCCAAATCGAAACGCCCGGCCCATGGGAGATAAAACTGTAACCACGAAACTGAGCAAGAGATCCGCCTGCCCTTCATCGCAGGCGGATTTCCGTGGCCGCCCACTCGAGTCCGCGTGCGGCGAGTGTGGCGAACTTCCTCGACCACGTTGAACCGACGGTCCCGCCGCACCAAGATCAATCCTTGGCGTTCAATCCTGGAGCACCAGGTCGTCTTCGTGCCCGGCTATTCGGGGAATGGGCCGCGGACCGAGACTCCGCCGTCCAGCACGATCTGCTGGCCCGTGATGTAGCGGGCCTCGTCCGAGGACAGGTAGACGGCCGCAGCAGCCATCTCCTCCGACGTGCCGTAGCGGCCTACCGGGATCTCTGGAACCCAGGTGTCGGAGGGGCCGGTGTTGACGGCAGTGCTGATCGCCCCGCCTGCGACGACGTTCATCCGGATGCCGTCGGCCGCGTACTCGGCAGCGACGGTCCGGGCCAGGCTGTACAGGCCGGCCTTGGCAGCGCCGTAACCGGCCTGCTTCGGAGCGGCCATGAATCCGGTGACGGAGCCGATGCTGACGATGTTCCCGCCGGTGCCCTGTTCCAGGAACAGCCGCAGCACGCGCCGCACCGCGCGAGCCACGTAGCGCAGATTCACGTCGTAGACGGTGTCCCAGTCGTCGTCGGTCATCTCATGCAGCCTGACCGCGGGTACGAAAGCAGCTTGCCCGCCGACCACCGTCATCAGGGTGTCCAGTCCACCGAGTTGTTCGGCCGCGCCGACGATCACGTTTTCGAGCTGCTCGCTGGAGCGGACGTCGCCGCTCAGCGCGTAGGAGACGTGCCCGGCCGCACGCAACTCGTCCGCCGCCTCGGTTGCCCGTGCAGCGTCCACGTCGGCCACCGCCACCGCCGCCCCTGCAGCCGCACAGGACCGGACGATGGTTCGGCCGATCCCGGCCCCGCCACCACCGATCACCAGAATCCGTTTGCCGTCGAGCCTGCTCAACCCGGCCATGTACCCTCCACCCTTGCTCAAGTCGCCCAAAGTTAGTCGCAACGAAGCGGACAAGGAAACAAGAAGGTGCTGAAGGAATCGCGGACGGATGCCAGAGACCGTGCGGCCCGTCGGCTGCGCTCCCGAGCAGCACGTCGTCGGCACCTCTTCCAGGCTCAAAATCGGGTAGGCGCCCAGGACCGGCCGGCGGACATATCGGGGGATGACGCCGTTGCACTTCGCCACGCCGCCACGCTGTCCCAGAGCGCGCCGCCCGCGGAGTTGCTCATAGTAGGCCCGGAGGCCATGTCGCCCAGGGCCGCGAACGCGGAGAGGAAGAATGCAGGCCGTGCATCCGGTTCGCGGCCCTGGTCGCTTCGCCGGCCAGGTCGCCGTCGAAGCCGACGAACAGCCGTCTTGGCCTCGCCGGGATAGGGATCGGCGACCCGCCGCACCGTCAGCGAGATGTCAGGAGACATGATGAAGCGCATCGGGATCATCGGCGTAGGCGAAATCGCCCGCGCAATCGTGGACGGCCTATGTGACGGCATCGAGGAACCACCGAAGATCTGCCTCTCGCCACGAGGAGCCCGTACCGCCGCGGAACTGTCCCAGCAGTATCCGAGCGTGCGGGTGTGCACCGACAACCAGGACGTGGTGAACCGCTCCGAGTTGGTGATCCTCGCCGTCCGCCCCCAGGACCGTGACGAGGCCCTCCCCGGGCTCCGGGTCGGCAGCGACAAAGTCGTGGTCAGCCTCATGACCGGCATCGCCATCAGCGAGCTGCGCCAAACGCTCGCCACCGGCGCCCCCGTGGTGCGCGCCATCCCGCTGCCCTCCGTGCGCGAGTGCCGGTCCGTCACCGTGACCTGCCCCTCCCACCCGGCCGTGGACGACCTCTTCGGCCACCTCGGCGGGACCCTCCCCGTCGCGGACGAAGCGACCCTCAACGTCTTCCAGACCCTGACGGCCACGCTGACCACCCATTACTGGTACCTGGTCACACTCACCGCTTGGGCCGCCCGGCAGGGCATTCCCGCTGAGGACGCCGACCGCTACATCCGCGGCCTGTTCCAGGGCATCGGGCGCGCCTTGAGCGACGAGACCCGTTCCCTGCACCGGCTCGCCGCCGACCACGAGACACCGAAAGGAGCCAACGAGCGCATCCGCACCACATGGTTCGACACAGCCAACTCCGACGCTCTACAGAAGGCACTTGACGCACTTCTCTCCGACCTCAAGTAGTCAAGTGGCGGACGAGGGCGGGCGGTTGAGATGCGCTGCGGCCGTCGCACGCGACTTGATTGGAACTCGCCAAGCGGTCGGCTCCGGAAGTCCTTCGGTGGGTTGACTCCGAAGCCGGGACCATGCCCGGAAACCGGTATCGCCGTAGGCCGCCGGACTTCTAGCCTGTGCTTCATGCATCAGCCCAGACGGCGTGACCGGCGCCTTGCTCGCCACGTGCCACGGGAGCGTGCCCGGTGCCAGCCTTCGCAGCTCACCGGCGCCGGCGCTGATGTGGTCCTGGTCGGCCTCTTTTCAGCGAAGCAGAAGGACTTCGAAGCACTCATGACGTCGGCCGCTGCAGGACTCGCAGCGCGGGGCGCCCGGATTGTCGGGCAGATCGTGCAGCGGCGAGGCGTCTCGGACGGCGGGGCTCAGAAGATGGGCCTGCCCTACTCCTCGCGGACCCTGCTGAGCTACGGGAAGGTCCGCGAGGTGGCTCAAGCGTGTGAGCAGGCCGATGCTGACGTGGTCGTCTTCCTGACAACGCTGACCGAGCGTCAGCAGCGCGCGCTGACAGCGATGCTCGGCCGTCCCGCGGTGAGTCTCGGCGACATCGTCACCGAATGGGGCGGGTCGTGAACACGGGAGCTGTCACCTCGTGGTTTCTGCGTAGGGCCCCGAGAGGCGGGCGCTCAGGACGGCCTGCGGGCAACCCGGGGAGTTCGGGCCCCGAGGGCTCGTCCTCCCGCTCCGGCAGAGGCTGTCGACCGCCCTGCGTGGCGCGGCGGGCCGGATGCCCGTCCGTGAGAACTTGGCTCTCATGACCCCCTCCCAGCACCCGGATCAGTCGCCCGATCCGCGGCGACCGGACCCGGACCCCGACCCCGATCCGCAGCAGACCACCGGCCTGGAGCCGGGCGGGGGCGTGCCCCCGGGCGAGACCCCGCCGGCGGAGAGCAGCATGCCGGGCGCGGGGCCCGAAGAGACGCACAACCCCCCGAAGGGCTGGTCCAAGGGGCCGCTGGCCCTGATCATCGGCCTCGCGGTGCTGATCGCGGCGTTCTTCCTCGTCTACGCGATCGTGCTGCTGCTCTGACGCGTGACCGCGCCCCGGCGGCCGCGGCTCACCGGTGGTCCGCCCGCGTCCGGTGCCAGGCGTCGGGGCCTCGTCGTACGTCACCAGACCGCGGGCCTCGAAGGCGCGCAGCCACCCCTCCATCGGCCAGACACCCCACCGTCGCCGGTAGAGGGCGCCGTTGCGCAGGATGTCGTCGAGGTGCTGGACCGGGGGCGTTTGTGTCGGGTGGTGCTGGTGGAACGCGGGGGCGCCGCCCACCCACCAGAGGTCGACGCCGTGCCGGGTGGCGGTGGCGGCGAAGTCGGTGTCCTCGGCGCCGTATCCGCTGTAGTCCTCACAGAAGCCGCCGACGCGGTTCCAGGTCGCGGCGGTGAGGGCGAACGACAGGGACCAGAACAGGTTCGGGTCTCCCCCGCGCACCACCGTTCCTTCGGCGGGTGCCGGGCGCGCGGGGTGCGGCTCGGCGAGGGCGTCCAGGTCGTCCAGCCGGTAGCCGCCGGGCGGTGCGGGCGGCAGGTAGGTGACGGTCCCGCACAGGAGCGCGTCGTCCTCGGCCGCGCGGGCGTAGCCGTCGAGCAGGGTGGGGCCGGGCACGCAGTCCACGTCGAGGAAGACCAGCAGGTCGGCACCGGCGCCGAGGGCGTGCGCGGCCCCTGTGTTGCGGGCGGCGGCCAGCGGCATCCTGCCCCCGGCCAGTGGGACGGGGACCACGGCGGCCGCGGGGTCCCGGCCCGCGATCAGCGGGCCGATGTCCGGGTCGGCCATGGAGACGATCACGTACTGGTCGGGGCGGCGCTTGCCGCGGGCCAGGCCGTCCTGCTGGAGCAGCAGATGCGCGTGCCGCCCGGCGGCCGGCGTGATCACCGCGGTCCGCATGCGCCCTGCCCTGGTGCGCGGGACGCCGATGTGCGGGACGCCGATGCGCTGGGCGCCGGTCCGCGGGACGCCAGGTCGGTGAGCAGCCGCGCCGCCCGCTGGGCCCCGTCGCCGTGGGACCACTCGTCCCAGCGGTCCGGCCGTGCGGCCGCCCTCGACAGGAGCGCGGGCCACTCCCGTGCGGCGGGCCAGTCCTCCCGTACGGTCGCCAGGCCGGCCGCGCGCAGGGCGTGCGCCGTGGCGTGCTGCTCCCGGTAGGGGCGGTCCTGCGGGATGACGAGCGTGGGTACGCGGGCGGCGGCGCACTCCGCGACGGCGTTCTGTCCGGCGTGGGTGATCACGAGGCGGGCGCGGCAGAGCAGGGGCCAGGGGTCGTCGAGCCAGGCCGCCCGGGGTCCGCCCAGGACGGTCCACGTCCAGTCGGGGGTGGCCCGCTGCGCCTCGGACAGGCGCGCATCGTTGGCGTCGTCCGCGTCGTTCCAACGGTGCGGGGTCCGCGCACTCACCTCCAGCTTCCGGTGCGTCGGCATGTCGCGCATTCCGGATCCCACGCCTCGTCCGAATGCGGGGCGATTCATCTGTTTCACCGGCTTCGCACCGGGTCACCCGGGACCGACGGCCTCCGGGCCCCCGGAACGACATCAGACGCCCCGCGACACGGATGGGACGGCGACTCCTCATGGCCATCGAGTGGAGACGGCGGCAGGGCGGGGTGCGCCATCGGAGTTGCACGGCGCGTCATCGGAGTTGAACGCCTCCGTCCTCGGTGGGGCCCCGCTCGGGCCGGGGTATGTCTCGCCACCGGGACCCGTCCGACGTTTTGGGCGTCACCGTCAGCCCGCAGCTCTGTCCCAGCTCACAAACGGTTCCGACCGAAGGGAATGAAGTGGCCACGTCCAGCTCCAGCGAAGGTCCCCAGAGCAACCCGGTGAAGGAGGCCGCCGAGAAGGTGGCCGACGCACTGCGCCCCGACGCGGGCGGCGGCAACCCGGACATCCCCGGCCGTCCCGCCCCGGAGCCCGTCCAGGTCGAGGAGCCGACGCGGGTACGCGGCCCGCTGCCGCCCAAGCCGGACCAGAAGGGCCCGGCCACGGTCAGCCCGACCGGCGCGGACACCGGCGTCGACCAAGAGGTGGTGGCCCAGCGGGAGGCCTACCTCACCACCGCGCAGGGTGCCCGGCTGTACGACACGGACCACTCGCTGAAGGCCGGCGAGCGGGGCCCGACCCTGCTCCAGGACCACCATCTGCGCGAGAAGATCACGCACTTCGACCACGAGCGCATCCCGGAGCGGGTGGTCCACGCGCGCGGAGCCGCCGCGCACGGCGTGTTCCAGGCCTACGGCACCGCCGCGAAGATCACGAAGGCGGCGTTCCTCGCGAAGGGCGCCGAGACGGAGGTCTTCGTACGGTTCTCCACCGTCCTCGGTTCGCGCGGCTCCGCCGACACCGTGCGGGACACGCGCGGGTTCGCGACGAAGTTCTACACCGACGAGGGCACGTTCGACCTGGTCGGCAACAACATCCCGGTGTTCTTCATCCAGGACGCCGTCAAGTTCCCCGACGTGATCCACGCCGGCAAGCCGCACCCCGACCGGGAGATCCCGCAGGCGCAGAGCGCGCACGACACGTTCTGGGACTTCGTCACCCTGCACACCGAAGCCGCCCACCACACCCTGTGGAACATGTCCGACCGGGGCATTCCGCGCTCGTACCGGATGATGGAGGGCTTCGGCGTCCACACCTTCCGCCTCGTCGACGCCGAGGGTGCGACCACGCTGGCGAAGTTCCACTGGAAGCCGCGGCTCGGCGTGCACTCGCAGGTGTGGGAGGAGGCCCAGATCACCGCGGGCATGGACCCGGACTTCCACCGCCGCGACCTCGCGGACGCGATCGAGGCGGGCGCGTTCCCGCAGTGGGAGCTGGGCGTCCAGGTCTTCCCCGACACCCCGGAGCAGGTCTTCGAGGGCATCGATCTGCTCGACCCGACCAACCTGGTCCCCGAGGAGCTGGCCCCCGTCCAGCCCATCGGGCTGCTCACGCTGAACGCGAACCCGGTGAACTACTTCGCGCAGACCGAACAGGTCGCCTTCCACCCCGGCCACCTCGTCCCGGGCATCGACGTCACGGACGACCCGCTGCTGACCGGCCGCCTGTTCTCCTACCTGGACACGCAGATCTCCCGGCTCGGCGGCCCCAACTTCGGCCAGCTGCCCATCAACCGCCCGCACGCCCCCGTCAACGACATGCTGCGCGACGGCATGCACCAGACGGCGGTGCACGCGGGGACCGCGCCCTACAAGCCCAACTCCCTCGACGGCGGCTGCCCGTTCTTCGCCGGCGAGGACGTCTCGGCCTTCGTGGAGGTGCCGGCGCGGGTCGAGGCCGGGCCCAAGGTACGCCGGGCGCCCGCCTCGTTCGCCGACCACTTCAGCCAGCCGCGCAGGTTCTGGCTGAGCATGTCGCCGGTGGAGCGTGAGCACATCATCGCCGCGTACACCTTCGAGCTGAACAAGTGCTACGAACAGGCCATCAAGGAACGGGCGTTGAGGGTCCTCGCCAACATCGACCCGGAGCTGTGCCAGGAGGTCGCGACCGGTCTCGGCCTTCCGGCGCCCGATGCCACCGAGCCGCTCGCGTCGGTCGACCCGAGCCCCGCGCTCTCCCAACTCGGCCGCAGCTGGCCGACGGACGGCCGCATCATCGGCATCGTGGCCGACCCGGCGGACGACCTCGCGGGCCTGCGGGCCGTGCGGCAGGCCGTCCTGGACGCGGACATGGTTCCGCTGGTGATCGCGGCCACGGGCGGCAAGCTCGACGACCGGCAGGGCGAACCGGTCACCGTGCAGCGGACGTTCACCACCGCGAGGTCGATCGAGTTCGACGCGGTCCTGCTGGGCGGAACGCCCCGGGCGGGGGCGGACGCGTACGGCGCGCGGGACGCCAAGGCGGACGAGCTGCGGGCCGGGGTCACCGACCCGCGGGTGCTGCTCCTGGTCTCCGAGGCGTACCGGCACGGCAAGGCGATCGGCGGCTGGAACGGGACGCAGTCGGCCCTGGAGGCGGCGGGCGTACCGGCCGCGGCCCCCGGAGTGGTGGTCGCCGACGACGGCGCGGCGGTGCTGCGGGAGATCACCTCGCTGCTGGCCGAACACCGGGTCTGGGACCGGTTCCCGGCGAAGGCCTGAGGTGCGGGGGCAGCGCTCCTGAGGTGCGGGGGCGGCGCTGAGGTACTGGGGCGGCGCGAGGTCGCGCCGCCCCACGCGGGTCACAGGCTGGACAGGATCTGCGGTGACAGGGTCTTGATCAGGGTGTTCGTCCAGCGCATCTGCCGCAGGGTCTGAGGGTGGCACTCGGAGGCCAGCCCGAGCAGGTCGTCGTCCTTGGTGGCCTGTGCGACCTGGGCGAGCATCTCCCAGTGCAGGGAGTTCTCCGCGGCGGCGAGGTGGAGTTCCCGCAGATCGCGCAGGAGCAGCAGTCCGGGTTCGGGACGGTGCGCCACCGCGTCGGACGCCTTCTCCGTGAGGGTGGACAGCAGGTGCGGGAGGGACGGGGCGGAGAGTCTGCCCAGGTCCGCGCCGTAGCGTTCGGCGGTGTCGGTCAGGCGCCTTGCGTGCGTGCGGGACCAGTCGGCGAGGTCCAGGCCGACGTGGTGGACCTCGTGTTCGGTGTGGTGGCGCCGGGCCACCGAGGTCAGGTGCCCGGCCAGGTGCTTCTCACCGTGGTGGAGGACCCGCAGGGCAAGGGTGACGCCGTTCACCGGCTCTCCTTTCCGGAGGTGTCTGCCACGGGCCCGGTCGTGTGGGTGACGCGTGCGGACGGGCCTCCTGTCGTGGCCGGTACCGTCGCGGCCCCGGGGCCCGACGCGGGGGCCGAGGCGGTGGTGGTCGGGGCGGGGGCGCTCGTTCCGTCGCCGCGTTCCAGGAGGTGCAGCGCGGCCGCGGCGGTCTTGAACAGCGGCTGCTTGGACACGGGGTCCCAGTCGGTGATGGTGGTCTCGTTCGCCGCCCGGCCCGGGGTGTCCTCGTCGGGGCCGTAGCCGGCGTCCGTGTCCCAGTAACCGTAGTGGAACGGGACGAAGAGCAGTCCGGCGCGGATGTCCGTGACGCGCAGCCGGCCGCGCAGGGCGCCGCGGGGCGTACGGACCTCCACCAGGTCGCCTTCGCCGAGTCCGAGCGCGGTCGCGTCCCGCGCGGATGCCTCCACCCATACGTCGGGGGCGGCCGCGTCGAGTTGGGGGGTGCGGCCGGTCTTGGTGCGGGTGTGGAAGTGGTAGACGGTCCGCCCGGTGGTCAGCTGGAACGGGTATGCCTCGTCGGGCAGTTCGTGCGGCGGAAGGTACGCGGCCGCCTTGAGCAGGGCCTTGCCGCCCGGGTTGAGGGACCGGTACTCCACCGGCTCCTGTGCCGCGCCGGTGACGAGGTCCTTGCCGTAGGACTCGCAGGTGTCGGGGTGGGCCCAGGCGATGCCGTCGGTGTAGAGGCGCTCGGTGCCGTCGGGGGCCCGGTCGTCGCACGGCCACTGGATGCCGCTCTCGCCCCGGAGCTTGTCGTGGCTGAGGCCGGTGTAGTCGCACGGGCGGCCCGCGCTGCACCGTTTCCACGCCTCGAACGCCGTCTCGGGGCCGTCCCAGGTGATCAGCGGCCCGCCGTCCTTGTCGCGGAAGTCCATCCTGGCTGCGTAGTCGAGGAAGATGTCCAGGTCCGGCCGGGCCTCTCCGGGTGGCTCGACCGCCTTGTCCGACAGGTGCACCGTCCGGTCGGCGTTGGTGAACGTGCCGGTCTTCTCCCCCCAGGTGGCCGCCGGGAGCACCACGTCGGCCAGCTGCGCGGTCTCGGTCAGGAACAGGTCCTGGACGACCACGAAGAGCCGCTCCTGCCCCAGGATCGAACGGATCCGGGACAGTTCCGGCAGCGATACGGCCGGGTTGGTCCCGCTGATCCACAGCATGCGGATCGAGCCCTGCTCGGCGTAGCGGAACATCTGCATCGCATGGGTGGGCGGCGCGTAGTGCGGGATGGTCGTCGGCTCCACGTTCCACACCCGCGCCAAGTCGGCGACGTGCGCGTCGTTCTGCCAGTTGCGAAAGCCCGGCAGATCACCGTTGGCGCCGCACTCGCGGGTGTTCTGGGCGGTGGGCTGGCCGTTCATCTGCAGGAGCCCCGCGCCGGGCCTGCCGAGCATGCCGCGGATCAGGTGCAGGTTGTTGACCTGTACGGCGGCCGCGGTGGCCTGGTGGGACTGGTAGACGCCCTGCAGCACGGTGGACAGCAGCCGGTCCGCCGTCCCAAGCAGTTCCGCCGCCTCCCCGATCCGCGCGGCGGGCACGTCGCAGATCTCCGCCGCCCAGACCGGCGTGCACGTCGCCACCCGGGCCGACAACTCGTCGAAGCCGACCGTGTGGGCCTCGATGTAGGCGTGGTCCACCCGGTCGGTACGGATGATCTCGTGCAGGAGGGCGTTGAGCAGGGCGAGATTGGTGCCCGGTCGCGGGGCCAGGTGGACGGCCGCCCTGCGGGCCGCCTGGGTGGGCCGGGGGTCGACGCACACCAGACGGGGCGGGTCGCCGCCCGCAAGCCGGTCCAGGACGCGCATCCACTGCACGGGCTGGGTCTCGGCGAGGTTGTGGCCGAACAGCGCGATCACGTCGGCGTGGTCGATGTCGTCGTAGCAGCCGGGCTGTCCGTCGCAGCCGAAGGACTCCTTCAGCGCCTCGGCGGCGGTGGAGGTGCACAGGCGGGTGTTGCCGTCCAGATGGTTGGTGCCGATGCCGGCCCGGGCAAGGACCGCGAGCGTGTAGTACTCCTCCAGGAAGAGCTGGCCGCTGGTGTAGAAGCCGATCGATCCCGGCCCCCGGTCGGACAGAAGGGTCCGCGAGCGGGAGACGACGCGTTCCATCGCGGTGTCCCAGTCGCACTCCACGAGGCGGCCCTCGTGCCGGACGAGCGGGCGCGTGAGGCGGTCGGGTGCGGCGTTGGCCTGCCAGGCGAAGAGGTCCTTGGGCCCGAGCCGGCCGTGGTTGACGCGGTCCCGCGCCCGGCCCCGCACGCCCGCGATGCGGCCGTCCACGACGGCGATGTCCATGGCGTCGCCGTCGGAGTGCAGGATCGACGCCGTCTGCACCCAGCGCTCCACGTCGTCCGGCGTGACGCCGTCCGCCAGGCAGGTGTCCACGCGCGCGGGCCACGGCTCGTGCCGCCCGAAGGGGGTGCGGGTTCCCCAGGGTTCCGCGATCCGGTCCACGCTTCCTGCGTCCACGCCTGCCTCCCAGCGCCCGCCGCGGCTCGTGCGCACAGCGCCCGTGATCGGTACCCCTCGTGTGCGGCGCATAACTCCGCCATTGCGGCACCTCGGCCGGACACGCGGCGACCGTACTCATCCCGCGAAGAGCGCCTCGATCCGGTCCGCGGCCGTCCGCAGCCCGGTCAGCCGCCCGACCCCCGGTGCGTACGCCCCCGCCCCCGTCGCCCACCCCGGCCCCGCGACCAGCACGGCGGGGCGGGCCCTGGCACCCCGCACCCCCCACTCGGTCTCCGTGACGAGGTGCACCAGTGCCCGGTCGGCGGTGTTGCGCGAGTGGGCCCAGAGGACCACGGCCGAGGGCCCGATGCGCCGCACCGCCTCGTACAGCGCCTCCGCGGGGAGCGCGGCGCCGAACATCCTGGTGGGCAGGCCCCGTTCGCCGAGCACCGCGGTGAGGGCCTCCAGCGCGAGGGTGTGCTGCTCACCGGGTACGCAGGTGAGCAGTACCGGAGCGGCGGGCGCCGGCGCGGACCGGCGCGGGGGCACCACGCGCGCCCCGACGTCCGGGACGCGGCGCAGAGCGGACGAGACGTGCCAGGAGAGCAGGTGCTCGACCTCCACGTACCGCTCGCCGCACGAGGCCCACTTGCGCCCGATGGCGTGCAGGGCCGGCGCCATGACCTCCTCCCAGCCAGTGGTGAGCCCGTACGCGCCCAGCGCGGTCCGCAGCTGTGACTCGACGGCGGGGGCGTCGAGCCGCACCGCCGCCCGGGCGAGGCCGCGGCACTCCTGGCGGACGGTGCCGAGGGAGAGCGTGCCCGGGACGCTCGCGGGACGGGAGCGCGGCACCGTGGCCGCGGCCTCGGTCAGGGCCAGCCGCGCGGCCTCGGCCGGCGGCACGCCGAGGCCGGTCAGCCGGCACATCTCCTCCACCCGGCCGACGTCCTCGGGGCTCCAGCGGCGGTGCCTGCCCTGCTCGCGGCGGGCGGGACCGATCCCGTACCGCCGCTCCCACGAGCGCAACGTGGTCGGCGCGACGCCGAGCCTGCGGGCGACGGCGCCCGTGGCCAGCCCCGCGTCGGCCGCGCCGGACCGCCCGGTGGATTCCGCCTGCCGTGTCGCACCCATCCCGCGACGATACGACGCACAAGCGCTGCGGGTTGTCGCCTCTCACGGAATGTCACCACTGTGGGGCCAACTCCGGCCCGTGTACGAGGAGTACGCGGCACGGTGTCCCGCGCTCCCGGGAGGCAGAGCATGGAAATCTCCGGCGCCCGCGTCCTGGTGGTCGGCGCCACCGGCGTCCTCGGCGGCCTCACCGCCTGCGCCCTGGCGGAACGTGGGGCCGAAGTGGCCCTGGCGGGCCGCAATCCGGTACGCCTCGCCGCACTGGCCCAGGACCTCGGCGACTGCCCCGCCCGCAGCTTCGAGGCGTGCGACCTGGACCAGTGCACCGCCCTCGGCCCGTGGGCGCAGCGGGTCCTTTCGGGGCTCGACGGGGTCCTCGTGACGGTCGGGGCGGCGGGGTTCGGCGCCGTCGAGGACGTGTCCAACGCGGCGGCGGGCCACCTGCTGACGGTCAACGCCCTGTGTCCGATGGCGGTGTTGCGGGGCGCGGCCCCGGTGGTCGCCGACAAGGGGTTCCTGCTGGCGGTCACCGGGGATCCGACGGAACGGCCCGGCACCGCCGACTACGCCGCTTCCAAGGCGGCGTTGAGCGGCTGGCTCGGCGTGCTGGCCGGCGAACTCGCGCCGCGGTCCGTCGCGGTCGTCGACTTCCGGCCGCCGCACCTGGACACGGGCTGCACCGAACGGCCCCTGATCGGCCGGTCCCCCGCACCGCAGCCGGGGGCCGACCCGCTGGCCACGGCGCTGACCCTGGTGGCGAGGATCACCGGGGCCTGAGGTCCCGCGCGCTCACTCGATGCCGCGTGCCTGCTTGAACCGGCTGAGCCCGTCGGCCAGTTCGAGGAGCGGTTCGGGATAGTCGTAGCGCTTCCGCTCCTTCGCGGGCAGCTTCCACGGTTCGTGGATCGCCGCGCCCTTCAGCTCGGCGAGTTCGGGGACCCAGCGGCGTACGTAAGCTCCGTCCGGGTCGTACCGCTTGGCCTGGGTCACGGGGTTGAGCACCCGGTTGGGGCGGCTGTCCGTGCCGGTGCCCGCCACCCACTGCCAGTTGAGCTGGTTGTTGGCGACGTCGCCGTCGACGAGGAGCCGTCGGAAGTGCCGGGCGCCGATGCGCCAGTCGACGTAGAGCGTCTTGGCGAGGAAGCTCGCGGTCAGCAGCCTGCCGCGGTTGTGCATCCACCCCTCGTGAAGGAGCTGGCGCATCGCGGCGTCGACGATCGGATAGCCCGTGCGCCCCTCCTGCCAGGCGCTGATGTCCTCCCGCGCCGCCTTTGCCGAGCGCCAACGGTCGTCGCGCGTACGGTAGTCGGCGGTGGCAGCGCGCGGCCGCGCGGCGAGCACCTGGTGGTGGAAGTCGCGCCAGCACAGTTGCCGCACGAAGGCCTCGGCCCCCTGGCCCGTCCGGGCGCGGGCGTCGCGGACCAGTTCGGTGACGGACAGCGTGCCGAAGTGCAGATGCGGCGAGAGCTTCGATGTGACGTCGCCCGCCAGGTCGTCGTGGCGCTCCTCGTACCCGTCGATGCCGTCGTCGCCGGCGCGCAGCCACTTCTTCCAGCGCGCGCGTCCGATGGCCTCGCCACCCCGGGCGAGCCCCGGCGAGAGGTCGGACAGGTCGTCCCGGTCGGGCAACGAGTCGGAGCGGACCCGGTCGGGGACGCGCACGGTGCGCGGGGCGGCGAGGACGGCCCGGGGTTCCTGTGCGGACCAGCGGCGGAAGTACGGGGTGAAGACGGCGAAGTGGTCGGAGCCCGTGGGGGTCACCTCTCCGGGTGCGAGCGCGGTGACGACGGCGTCGTGGACGTGCAGGCTCCTGCCGTCCTTCTCCAGCGCCTCGCGCAGCCGCCGTTCGCGGGCGTGCGCGTACCGACTGACGCCGCCCGCCATGTGCACGTCCGCGGCGTCCGTCTCCTCGGCGACGGCGCGGGCCTCCTCGACGGGGTCGCCGGTGCGCACCACGAGCCTGCCGCCGCGGTCCCGCAGCCGTCGGTCGAGGTCGGCCAGGCAGTCGGCGAGGAAGGCCGCGCGGTTCGGCCCCATGTCGTCGTGGCCGTCGATCGCCGGGTCACGGACGAAGAGCGGCACGACGGCGTCCGCGCCCTTGACGGCGGCGCGCAGCGGCGGATGGTCGTGGACCCGCAGGTCCGAGGTGAACAGGACGACCGAGATGGGCATGGTGCGTACTCCAGTGGGGGCGGGGCCGGGGGCGGGTTGCCGGGTGTTCTTCCGGGTGTTCTGCCGGGTGTCCTTCCCTTCTTCGGGCCTGCGGTCCTGCGGGGATGCGCCGTCCGGTGCGGGTTCCCCCGTACGGCGCGCACAAGAGGTGCGGTCGGGGACATTTCCGTGCTCGGCTAGCGTTGGGGACGATTCGGCGGTCCGGAACGACGAGCCGGGGGCGGTCGTGGCCCGCGGCCATGGAGGAGACACGGTGCACGGTGAGTACAAGGTCCCCGGCGGCAAGCTCGTCGTGGTGGATCTGGACGTCGAGGACGGCGCGCTGCGCGACACGCGGGTGGCCGGTGACTTCTTCCTGGAGCCCGACGAGGCGCTGGAGGCGATCAACGGCGCGCTGGACGGGGCCCCCGCCGACACGGACGCCGCGGGCCTGGCCGCCCGTATCGACGCCGCGCTCCCGGAGGGCACGGTCATGTACGGCCTGACGTCGGAGGGCGTCGGCGTGGCCGTCCGCCGCGCGCTCGCGCACGCCACGGACTGGACCGACTACGACTGGCAGTTGGTGCACGAGGGCCCGCAGCCGCCCGCCCTGCACATGGCCCTCGACGAGGTGCTGACCCAGGAGGTCGCGGCGGGACGGCGCCCGCCGACGCTGCGCGTGTGGGAGTGGGCCTCGCCCTCGGTGATCATCGGGAGTTTCCAGTCGCTGGCCAACGAGGTCGACGCGGAGGGCGCGGCCCGGCACGGCATCGACGTCGTGCGCCGGATCTCCGGGGGCGGGGCCATGTTCGTGGAGCCCGGCAACACCATCACGTACTCGCTCTCCGTCCCGGACGCCCTGGTCCAGGGGCTCTCCTTCCAGGACAGCTACGCCTACCTCGACGACTGGGTGCTCGGCGCCCTCGCCGACATGGGCATCAAGGCGTGGTACCAGCCGCTCAACGACATCGCGACGGAGGCGGGCAAGATCGCGGGTGCGGCGCAGAAGCGCACGGTGGCGCCCGGCGGCGGCGCGGGCGCGGTGCTGCACCACGTGACGATGTCGTACGACATCGACGCGGACAAGATGCTCGAAGTCCTGCGCATCGGCAAGGAGAAGCTGTCGGACAAGGGCACGCGGAGCGCCAAGAAGCGCGTCGACCCGCTGCGACGGCAGACCGGGCTGCCCCGCGAGGCGGTCATCGACCGCATGATCGACTCCTTCCGCTCGCGGTACGGCCTGACGGAGGGCAAGGTCACCGAGGAGGAGTCGGCGCGCGCGCAGGAGCTGGTGCGCACCAAGTTCGGGACGTCCGGGTGGACGGCCCGCGTGCCCTGATCCGGGGCACGGCACGGACGGTGCGGGCTCGGGGTCAGGACGACCGGGGGCTGCGCTGCCAGGCCGTCGTGCCGAGCATGCCGGTCTCTCCGATGTCGAGGCCGCCGTCCGGTTCGACGGTCTGGCGCGGCTTCCCCTTGGCGGGGCCTATCTCCACGTAGACACCGCTGCCCCGCCGGGTGCTCGCGTCGACGGCCGAGTACCGCCAGACCAGCGTGGTGTACGCGCGCTCCCCCGGCTTCAGCGCGACGCGGTGCGGGCCGGGGTCGTCCATAGTGGTGACCGGCTCCGTGCCCTTGAGCACCGAGACGTCGAACAGGGCGCGGTCGAGCCCGCGGACGCGGATGTCCGGATAGCCGTCGACCACGCGCACGCGGTGGCCGCAGTTGGTCAGCGTCACCGACATCGCGCGCAGCCCCATGGTCGCCGTGACCATGCCGGGGGACATCGTGACGCCCGAGTTCGGGCACGGCGGGGTGCGGCCTGAGGGGGTCGCGGGATCGGCGGGATCGGCGGGACGCGCGGAATCGGTGGGGCCGGTGGGGCGCTGCGTGTTCGCGCCGGGAGGGGCCGCCTCGGCGGGCGGGCGGCGTTCCGGGTTCGTCTCGCGGTCCAGTTCCTCGGAGAGCCCGCAGCCGGCCAGGAGCAGCGCGGTCGCCGACAGCGCCAGGGCACGGCTGAGGGTTCTCGGGAGGCCGGTCACGCCCAGATCATGCCATGGCCAAGGGTGGCGCGGCGGGCCCGCGCCCAGGGGTTCGGCGGTCAGGACAGCTCGGGCACGATCGATGTCCCGTAGGCGTCGATGACGTCCTCGCGCGCGTCGTGCATCGCGTAGAGGGCGAACTGGTCGACGCCCAACTCCTTGAGTTCACGCAGCCGTTCGAGATGAGCCTCGACCGGGCCGAGCAGGCAGAACCGGTCGACGATCTCGTCGGGGACGAAGGCGGTGTCGGGGTTGCCGGCCCGGCCGTGGTGGCTGTAGTCGTAGCCCTCGCGCGCCTTGATGTACGCGGTGAGTGCCTCGGGCACCATCGCGGAGTGCTCGCCGTACCGGGCGACCAGGTCGGCGACGTGGTTGCCGACCATCCCGCCGAACCACCGGCACTGCTCGCGGGCGTGCGCGAGGTCGTCGCCGACGTAGGCGGGGGCGGCCACACAGATCTTCACGTCCGCCGGGTCGCGCCCGGCGTCGGCCGCCGCGTCCCGTACCGCCTTCACCATCCACTGCGTCAGATACGGGTCGGCGAGCTGCAGGATGAAGCCGTCCGCCCGCTGTCCGGCGAGCGCGAGGGCCTTCGGGCCGTACGCCGCCATCCACACCGGCAGTTTGCCGTCCCGTACCCACGGCAGCCGCAGGGTCTGACCGCCGACGTCCGCCTCGCGGCCCTCGGCGAGGTCGCGGATGACGCCGATCGCCTCGCCGAGGCGGGCGAGGGTGTTGGGCTTGCGCCCGGCGACGCGCATCGCGGAGTCGCCGCGCCCGATGCCGCACACGGTGCGGTTGCCGTACATGTCGTTGAGCGTGGCGAAGGTGGAGGCCGTGACCTCCCAGGTGCGGGTGCCCGGGTTGGTGACCATGGGGCCGACCGTCAGCCGGGTGGTGTGCTCCAGGATGCGGCTGTAGATGACGAACGGCTCCTGCCAGAGCACGGCCGAGTCGAACGTCCAGCCGTAGCGGAAGCCGTTGCGCTCCGCGCGCCGCATGAGGCCGACGACCTCCGAAGCGGGCGGGTCGGTCTGCAGTACGAGTCCGAAATCCATGGCCCCGGCTCCTCACGCAGGTCACACAGGTCGAAGGGCGCCTCAGACGCCTCGAAAGCCGCCCGAGAAGGGACAATCCTCGACTTGTTGCCGAGGCTTGGCAAGAGGGACTCGGCGGCCGTACGGCTACGGTTGCGGTCGCTGGCAGGTTGCCTGCCTGGGCGTCAGTGGGCCGGGGTGACCAGGTCGTCCACGACGGTGGTGACGTCGTCGAGGTCCCCGGGGCCGAGGGAACGAATCCGGCCGCCCGCCAGGGTAAGGATCCGGTCGGCGGACGCGAGGCCGTGCGGCTACGTGTGCGCGGCGCGCGGGCGGTCACTGGCAGTCCGCCTGACCGGGCGTCAGCGGGCTGGGCGGCCAGGTCGCCCATGACGGCCGTGACGTCGTCGAGGTCGGCGTGGTCGAGGGAACGGATCCGGCCGCCCGCCAGGGTAAGGATCCGGTCGGCGGCTGCGAGGCCGTGCGGCTACGGTTGCGCGGTGCGCGGGCCGTCGCCGGCAGATCGCCTGACCGGGCGTCAGCGGGCCGGAGCGACCAAGCCGCCCATGACGGCTGTGACTGACGTCGTCGAGGTCACCGGGACCGAGGCCGGTCGGCGGCCGCGAGCCGTGCGGGCTACGTTTGCGCGGCGCACGGGCCGTCATCGGCGGGGCCGCCTGACTGGGCGTCAGCGAGCCGGGGCGACCAGGTCGTCCATGACCGCCGTGACGTCGTCGAGGTCGCCGGGGCCGAGGGAACGGATCCGGCCGTCCTCCAGGGTGAGGATCCGGTCCGCGGACGCGAGGCCCGTCCGCTCGTGGGTGACCAGGAGCGTGGTCCGGCCGCGGGTGGCGTCGAGGATGTCTTCGAGCACCGCTGCGGCCGTGTCCGGGTCGAGGCCCTCGGTCGGCTCGTCCAGGACGAGCACGGGCGGGTCGGCGAGCAACGCGCGGGCCAGCAACAGGCGTTGGCGCTGGCCGCCCGACATGGTGGCACCGTCCCCGCCGAGCACGGTGTCCCATCCGTCCGGCAGCGACTCGATCCAGTCCAGGATCCGGGCACGGCGGGCCGCGTCGCGCAGGTCGGCGTCGGTGGCCTCGGGGCGGGCCAGGATCAGGTTGGCGCGGATGCCGGCGTGGAAGACGTGCGCGTCCTGGGTCATGCCGGTGACGGCGCGGCGGGCGTCGGCGCCCGAGCAGTCGGCGAGTTCGCGCCCGCCGACGCGGATGCTGCCCGCCTCGTACGGGACGAAGCGCATGAGCGCCGCGATCAGGGTGGACTTGCCGGACCCGCTGGGCCCGAGGAGTACGACACGCTCACCGCGCGGCACGCGCAGGCTCACGCCGTCCAGGGCCGGGGGCCCGCCCGGCAGGTGACGTACCGTCACGTTCGTGACGGTCACGTCGAGGGGCCCTCCGGCGGGCAGCGGCTCAGGGGCGGGCGGGTCGGCGACCGGCGCCGGGGTGTCGAAGAGGTCGGCGAGGCGCTGCGCGGAAGCACGCACCTCCGCGAAGCGGCGGGCCGCCGCGGGCAGCGGCGCGAGGGCCTCGAAGGAGACGAGCGCGAGGACCGCGAGGACGGTGAGCTGGACGGCGGGCAGGTCACCGGCGGCGTGGGCGCGCAGCGCGAGCCAGGTGACACCGACCGTCGCGGCGCCCTGCAGCACCAGGACCACGGCCTGGGCGAGGGAGGTGGTCAGGGCCTTCTGCCGCTCCAGTGCGGCGATCCGCGCGGTGACGCCGCGCGCCCGGTCGTGGGTGCGGCCGCGAGCACCGTACGCGGTGAGCTCGGCGGCGCCCTGGGTCAAGTCGACGGTGACGGCGGCGAGTTCGGCGCGTGCGGACTTCTCGGCGTGGCCCGCGCGCCGGGACAGCGCGAGGACGAGGGCGGGCACGAGGAGCCCCGCCACGGCGAGCAGGACGCCGAGCAGCAGTCCGGCGTACGGCAGCAGCACCATGACCGTGCCGGTGGCGGTCGCGGCGACCACGAAGGCGGCAGTGGCCGGGATCATGACCCGCAGCAGCAGGTCCTGGGCGGCGTCGACGTCGTCGACCAGCCGGGTCAGCAGGTCGCCGCCGCGGAAGGCGGGGGTGCCGGCCGGGGCGAGCGGCACCAGCGCCTCGTACACCCGGGCACGGAAGCCCGCGACGGCGCGCAGCACCCCGTCGTGGCCGAGGAGCCGGTCGATGTAGCGCAGGGCGCCGCGGCTGAGGGCCAAGGCGCGTACGGCGACGATGGCGACGCTCACGGCGGCCAGCGGTGGCTGCTCGGCGGCGCGGGTGATCAGCCAGGCGGCGGTGGCCATCAGGGCGACGGCAGCGAGCTCGCTCCCGGCGGCGGCGAGCGCGGCGGGCAACAGCCGCCGCCAGTACGGCAGAAGGTGCCGGACCAGCCGGACGGTGGGCCGCGGACGGCGACCGGTGGCGGGAGCCTCGGGGTGGGAGATCATGAGGCCACCAGCCTTTCCGTGGGCGTCAGTTCGGGGGCGGCCGGCGGGACCGCGAGCATGCCCGCGCGGACCGTGACGATTCGGTCGGCGCGCGGCAGCAGACTCGTGCGGTGCGCCACCACTACCGCGGTGCGGCCACGCATCAGGGCGACGGTGGGACGCGGACCGGTGACGGGAGCCTCAAGGTCCGGAGTCATGAGGCCACCAGCCTTTCCGTGGGCGTCAGTTCGGGGGCGGCCGGCGGGATCGTGAGGGCGCCCGCGCGGACCGTGACGATTCGGTCGGCGTGCGGCAGCAGGCTCGTCCGGTGCGCCACCACTACCGCGGTGCGGCCACACATCAGGGCGACGGTGGCGCGGGTGACGGCCGCCTCGCTCTCGGGGTCCAGGTGGGCGGTGGGTTCGTCAAGGAGCAGGACGGGCGCGTCCTTGAGGAACGCGCGGGCCAGCGCGATCCGTTGGCGCTGGCCCGCGGAGAGACCGGCGCCGTGCTCGCCGAGGAGCGTGTCGTACCCCTCGGCCAGCTCCTCGACGAAGAGGTCGGCCGACGCGGCCCGCGCCGCCTCGCGCACCTCCGCCTCGCTCGCGTCGGGGCGGCCGAGCCGGATGTTGTCGGCGACCGATCCGGCGATCAGGTGGGCGCGCTGCGGCACCCAGGCGACCTGGGCGCACCAGGCGTCGGGGTCGAGTGCACCGAGGTCGGCGCCGTCGGCCGTGACCCGGCCGGAGGTGGGCGTCACGAAGCCGAGGAGCAGGGAGAGCAGCGTGGTCTTGCCGGCGCCGCTGGGACCGATCAGGGCGATGTGCTCGCCGGGGGCGACGGTGAGGGAGACGTTCCGCAGGGCGGGCGCGGCCCGGTCGGGGTACTGGACGGTGACGTCGTCGAGGCGGAGCAGCGCCGTGCGGGCGTCGGGGGCGGGGAGGCGGTCGGCGGGCGCGGGCGTGTCGTCCTCGTCGTCGAGCGTGGTGAAGACCCGTTCGGCGACCGCGATGCCCTCGGCGCTGTCGTGAAACGCGCCGCCCATGGCGCGCAGCGGGAGGTACGCCTCGGGGGCGAGGAAGAGGACGATCAGGGCGGTGTGCAGGCCCACGTCGCCGTGGAGCAGCCGGAGTCCGACGGGGACGGCGACCAGGGCGACGGAGAGGGTGGCGACGGTCTCCAGGACGAGGGAGGAGAGGAACGCCACGCGCAGGGTCCGCATGGTGGCCCGCCGGTGGGCGTCGGCCATCTCGCGCACGACCTTGGTCTGGTGCCGCTCGCGGCCGAACGCGCGCAGGGTCGGCAGTCCGGCCACCACGTCGAGGAAGTGGCCGCCGAGGCGGGAGAGCAACCGCCATTGCCGGGCGGTGCGTTGGGCGGTGTGCATACCGACGAGCGCACCGAAGACGGGGATCAGCGGCAGGGTGATGACGATGATGAGCGCCGACGTCCAGTCGGTCCACCACACCGCGGCGACCACCGTGAGCGGCACCACCGCGGTGGCCGCCATCGTGGGCAGGTAACCGACGACGTAGGGGTCGAGGGCGTCCAGGCCCCGGGTGAGCAGCGTGGCCGTCTCGCCGTGGCGGCGGGCGGCGAGGCGCAGCGGGTTGGTGTGCTGCAGCCGCCCGGTGATCCGGTCCCGCAGGGCGGCCTTGGCGCCGGCCGCGGCGCGCTGGGCGAGCACGCCGCGGAGCCAGGTCAGCAGGGCGCGCAGCACCATGACGGAGGCGAGCGCGGCCGGCGGCCCGATGCGCAGCGCGTGGTCGGCGAAGCCGTCCGCGAGGACGGTCGCGAGCAGCACCGCCTGGGTGACGATGAGCCCGGCGCCCACCAGGGCAAGCACCGAGGAGTACGTCATGTGGCGCCGCAACGCGGGGACTTCGCGCATCAGCCGGCGTTCGACGGGCTTCATCGTGGGGGTGCCTCTCGTCGCTTTCCGGGGATCAGAAGTAGCTGGGGTGACGTTGGCCCGTCCGCCCCCGGAAGGCCCACCAGCTCCAGAACTGGTAGGCGAGGATCGTCGGGATCACCAGGACGCCGAAGCCGCTGAGGATCTTCAGGGTGGCGTCGTCGGTGATGGCGTGGTCGATGTCCAGACCCGCGCCGGCCCCGGTGGTCAGGAGGTACGGGTAGTGGCCGGCCCCCAGGAGCAGCACCGGCAGCGCGGTGGCGCAGCAGGTGGCGACGAACGCCAGGACCTCGTGGCCGCGGGTGAGGTACCACCAGCCCGCGCCGAGCGCCGCCACGAACGCGGCGGTGATGACCGCGGAGGTGGCCCGGTTGGTCATCGAGGCGCCCACGCCGAAGAGGGTGAGGAGGAGCGCGAGCGCTCCCACGGCCGCGGCGCCGCCGATCAGCTTGGCGCCCAACTCCCGCGCCTTGGTGGCGATGTCGTCCTCGGAGCGCAGGGCGACGAAGGCCGCGCCGTGCGCCGCGAAGAGCAGCACGGTGGTGGCCCCGCAGGCCAGCACGAACGGCGTGAAGACCTCACCGAAGCCGATGTGGAAGCTGCCGTCGGCGCGGCGCGGCACGCCGTGCAGCATCAGGCCCACGACGAGGCCCCAGCAGACGGCGGGCACGGCGCCGCCGAACACGACCAAGGCGTCCCAGGCCCGGCGCCCGCGGAGGCTGCGGGAGCGGCGGCGCAGCTGGACCGCGGCGTTGCCGAGGACCAGTCCCGCGAGGATCGCCACGATCAGCGGGTACATGCCGGACAGGAGGGTGCCTTCCAGGTGCGGGAAGGCACCGAACAGGACGCCGGCGAAGGCGACCAGCCAGACCTCGTTGCCGAGGAAGAAGGGCGCGATGGCGTCGAGGGCGGCGTTCCCGCTGGTGCGCTTCTCCTCCGGTTCGTCTCGGCCGAGGAAGGGGTGCAGCATCTGTGCGCCGTAGTCGTAGCCGCCGAGCACAAAATACCCGGCGAGCAGCAGGCCCAGGAGGGCCAGCCAGACGGTCTCCAGACTCATCTCGCTCAACTTTCCGTTACAGCTGGGGAGTTCATGGTGGTGGGTGCCGGGCGGGCCCGGTTCAGAAGGCGGGAACCGGCTGCTTCTCGTCGGCGCTGCCCTCCGGCCCGTCGGGCACCTCGTCCGGGAGCGGTTCGGTGACGCCGAGCTGGGTGGCGTCGGGGCCGCGGCGGGCGAACTTGGTGATCAGGGTCCAGTTGGTGACGGCGAGCGCCACGAAGATGGTGATGAACAACGCACAGGACAGCAGCAGCGACGTCTTCCCGACGTGGGAAAGGGCGTCCTCGACCGTCAACTGCCCGTACACGATCCAGGGTTGGCGGCCGACCTCGCGGACGACCCAGCCGCCGACGGAGGCGATGAAGGGGAACGGGATCGTCGCGACCAGGATCCAGGAGGCCCACCGCCAGCGCAGCAGCCGGTCCTTCCACAGCAGGATCAGGGCGATGAGGGTGATGGTGGAGACGGTGTTGCCGATGAGCGTCATGACGTCCATCGAGACCCGCATCGTGTCCTGCCAGGGCACGTAGTTGCCGGGGCCGTGCTCCTTGACGAGCTGCGCCTGCAGTTCGGCGACGCCGCTGTTCTCGAGCACCGCGTCCTTCATGGGCTGGGTGCGCTCGATGATGGGCCGCTGCATCTCGCCGACGATGACGACGAAGAAGGAGGCGACCGTCGAGATCCACAGTCCCAGCTTCATGGAGCTGCGGAACAGCGCGGTCTCCTCGGTGCCCTTCAGGAAGTGCCAGGCGCTGATGCCGGCGATGAAGACGCCGCCGGTGGTCAGGGCGCCCAGCGAGAGGTGCAGGAGGGCGACCAGGGCACTGGAGTTGGTGAGCAGCGCCGCGAAGTCGGTGAGGTAGGCGACTCCGTCGCGTACCTCGTAGCCCACCGGGTGCTGCATGAAGCCGTTGGCGATCAGGATCCAGTAGCCGGAGGCGTACGCGGTGAGGGCGACCAGCCAGATGAGCGTGACGTGCACGCCTCTGCGCAGCCGGCCCCAGCCGAAGATCCACATGCCGAGGAAGGTGGACTCGGCGAAGAAGGCGATCAGGGTCTCGAGGGCGAGCGGGGCGCCGAAGACGTTGCCCGCGAACTTGCTCAGACCGCTCCAGCTGAGCCCGAACTGGAACTCCATGACGAGGCCGGTGACGATGCCGACCGCGTAGTTGATGACGTAGAGCTGGCCCCAGAAGCGGGTCATACGCTCCCGGACGGCTCTCTGTGCGGGATCACGGGTGAACGCGGCCCGGGTGTGCATGATCGCCACGATGGGGACGAGCCCCATGGTGAGGATCACGAACAGCCAGTGGATGCCGGTCGTGGCCGCGAACTGGAGTCGGGCCAGATCCGCAGCGCTCATGATGCGACCTTCCTGGGGGGACGGTGGCCGGTTGGGACGGCTTGAGGGTTCGGGGTGGGCGGCGGACGGTGGGCGATGTCATCAGGGTCTCGGTCGCGTCCGAGACGGTGGCCGGGTGGGGAGGCCGCCGCTTCGCGTGTGCGGCCGACGGGCACCGTTGCCCGCCATCCGCGCGGTGGCCTCGATCAAAACCGTAGAGAGAATTCCTTATGCAATCCAAGACCGGTTTTGCCATGTGAGGATGTCCCGGAAGGCATAAGTGAAGGTGGATCATGGATCTTCTGCAGTTGCGCTACTTCCAGGCCGTCGCCCGCTTCGAGCACATCAGCCGTGCCGCGGAGGAGCTGCGCGTCGCCCAGCCCTCGCTCAGCCGCACCGTGGCGCGCCTGGAGTCCGAGCTGGGCGTCCCGCTCTTCGACCGGCAGGGCCGCCGCATCCGGCTCAATCAGTACGGGGTGGTGTTCCTGGGCCACGTGGACCGCGCCCTGAGCGAGCTCGACGACGCGCGCAGGGCCCTGAGCGATGCGCGGGACACCGCGCTCGGCCGGGTCAGCGTCGCCTCCGAGACCCTCCTGACCATCACCCATCTCCTGGGCAGTTTCCGCGCGGCGTTCCCGCGCGCCGACGTACGGCTCTACCAGTCGAACGCGGAGGAGATGGACCGACAACTGCGCGCCAGGGAGGTCGACTTCTGCGTCGCGTCGCAGCCGTTGACCGGCGCCAGCCTCGACCGGATCGAACTCGCCCGCGAGGAGGTGCTGCTCGCCGTCCCGCGCGGCCACTGGCTGGACGGCCAGGAGAGCGTGACCATCCGTGAGATCGCCGCCGAGCCCTTCGTCACGACCCGCCCCGGCCAGTGGCAACGCACGCTCCTGGACCGGCTGTTCGCCTCCGAGGGGCTGACGCCGCTGCTGTCCTGCGAGGGCGACGAGCCGGGCGCGAGCCAGGACATGATCAGCGCGGGGCTCGGCATCGGACTCATCCCCGCCATCTCCCGTCAGGCCGGAACCGACTCCCAGGTGCCGGTCGCCTGGGTGCACGTGAACGCGCCCGACTGCCACCGGGTGCTCACCCTGGTGTGGAACCGCGACACCTATCTCTCCGACGCCGCCGTGAAGTTCCGGGAGTTCACGACCAGCAGGCCCTTCATGACACACCGCCTGCCCGACCCCCGCCGCGGCCGCGCCCGCCGGCCATAGAAGCCACGCCCGCCGGGCCCCGGGGACGCCGCCCGCCACCCCCGGGGCCTGTCAAGCACATCACGTCCGGACGTCCGGTTCTGGCCCGCCCGGAACTCCTTTGGTACGCTCCGAGGCGCTGCCGCAACCCTGGCCCAGGACTCGCGTGTCCGAACGGCCAGCTGGTGACGGCGAGTTGATTGGGGTGTCGCGTCCCCCGTCGCCCGCCGGCCGCGCCGTCTCCACCTTCTGTTTCCCCTTGCCAGTCGCCAGGCATCCCTGTCACGGCGCGCCCTGTCGCGCGTCCGGATGCCATCGAGGAGTTCCGCCATGCCCAAAATCACGTATGTCGCCGTCGACGGGGCCGAGACCGCCATCGACATCCCCGAGGGCACGAGCGTCATGCGCGGCGCCGTGTTCAACGACATCGACGGAATCGTCGCCCAGTGCGGCGGCAACATGCAGTGCGCCACGTGCCACGTCTACGTGGACGAGACCACCCTCGACAAGCTGGAGCCGCCGAAGGAGCGCGAGGACGAGATGCTCGACTTCACGGCCTGCCCGCGCAAGCCCAACAGCCGGCTGAGCTGCCAGCTGAAGTCGAGCGACGCGCTGGACGGCCTGATCGTCCACCTTCCCGAACGGCAGAACTGATGACGCACAGCACTTCCCCCGACTCGGTCGTCGTCGTCGGGGCGGGCCAGGGCGGCTACCAGACGGCGGCGTCCCTGCGGGAGCACGGCTACCCGGGCCGCATCACGCTCATCAGCGCCGAGGACGCCCTCCCCTACGAGCGGCCGCCGCTGTCCAAGGCCTACCTCAAGGGCGAGGCCGACGAGGCACAGCTGTGGCTGCGGCCCGCGACGTACTACGTGCGCCAGTCCATCGACCTGGTCGCCGGCACCGTCACCGAGATCGACCCGGCGGCGCGCACGGTGCGCCTCGCCGACGGCTCCTCGTACGACTACGGGCACCTGGTCCTCGCCACCGGCGCCAAGCCGCGCACCCTCGGCGTGCCCGGCACCGGACTGCGCGGCGTACACACCCTGCGGACCTCCCAGGACGCCGCCGCGCTGCAGTCCTCGCTGGCGGGGGCCCGGCGCGCGGTGGTGGTGGGGGCCGGTTTCATCGGCCTCGAATTCGCCGCCGTGGCACGGCAGTTGGGCGTAGAGGTGACGGTCGTCGAGGCGCTCGACCGGCCGCTCGCCCGGGTGGCATCGGCGCGCACCGCCGAGCACTTCACCCGGCTGCACCGCGGCGCGGGCACCCGGCTGCTGTTCGGTCAGGGCGTCGCCGCGCTGCACGGCGACGGCCGCTCCCACGTGACGGCGGTGGAGCTGGCGGACGGCAGCCGGCTGCCCGCGGACCTCGTCCTGGTCGGGATCGGTGTGATCCCGCACACGGAACTGGCGGCCGCGGCCGGGCTTCCGGTGAACGGCGGGATCACCGTCGACTCCCACCTGCTCACCGACGACCCGCACATCTCGGCCATCGGCGACTGCGCGGCGTTCCCGCAGGCGCGCTCCGGCAGCCGGCTGCGGCTGGAGTCGGTGCAGAACGCCGTCGGCCACGCCCAGTCGGTCGCCCGCAGGCTGACCGGGACGCCCGGCCGTTACGACGAACTGCCGTGGTTTTGGAGCGACCAGTTCGCCACGACCGTGCAGATCGCCGGGTTCGACGAGGGGCACGACACCGAGGTGGTCCTCGGCGACGACCCCGACGCCTTCTCGGTCCTCCTCTTCCGCGGGGACGAGCTGCAGGCGGTCGAGTCGGTGAACCGGCCCACGGACCACCTCGCGGCCCGGCGGCTCCTGACGCAGGGCTCCACCTTGACGCCCGGGGATGCCGCGGCGCCGGGGTTCGGCCTTCGCGAGCACCTGCGGAGCCTCGTCAGGGGCGGGACGGAGGCGCCGGTGCCGCTCTGACGGCGGCCCCGCCGGCCGACCGCCGGCGGCTCCGAGGCGGCGCATGCGGGCGACCGGAATCGGCTGATCCTGTTCCGGTCGCGCGCTGACCCGGCCTCGGGGAATTATGGCGGGAATTCTTTACGGCCCGACCTTGCATTTCTTGAATTTTTGCGCCGAGTTGATTTCGGCATGCCGCGTGTGATGCGAATGTCGCATCCTGTTCATGAGTGAAACGTAAAAACACTGTTGATTTGATTCGTTGAACAAGGCAGGATCAAATCCAGGCCAACGGGGGGCCAAAGGTGTCTGCTGCCTGCCCCCTCATGCTCACCGCTTTTTGTGGAGGGGACCTCAATGTCTGATTCCGTCGCAGGTCAGAGCAGCTCTGACGCGGTCGGATCACGTACTCGCAGCGTGCCGAACCCGTTCCAGCGACTGTGCGCGCCGGGCATTTCCGCACCGGAGACAAAGCGCATCGAAATTCTCACCTGAGAACCACTAGATTACCGCTGGATCGGAGTTGCGTCATGGAAGACGTTATACGGGAGATTCGTATCCGCGGGGCACTTCAGCAACCCGACTGGAGTGATATTTCCCAGCTGAACCGGGTCAGGGAGGCGCTGGCCGCCCGCCCCCCGCTGGTCCAGGGCGATGACCTGGCCACCCTGCGCACCCTGCTCGGCAAGGTCGCCGCGGGTGAGGCGATGGTGCTGCAGTCCGGCGACTGCGCGGAGGATCCCCAGGAGTGCACGCCCCGCCAGGTGGCCCGCAAGGCCGCCCTGCTCGACCTGCTGGCCGGCTCGCTCGGCCTGATCACGGGCAAGCCCGTCCTGAGAGTGGGACGCATCGCGGGCCAGTTCGCCAAACCCCGCTCCAAGCCCACCGAAATCATCGACGGGGTCGAACTGCCCGTGTTCCGCGGCCACATGGTCAACGGGCCCGAGCCGGACGCCGAGAGCCGCCGCCCCGACCCCTTGCGGATCATCACCGGTTATATGGCGGCCGGGGACATCGTCGAGCATCTGGGGTGGCGGGAGAGGGCCGCGGGCCGCGACGTCGTGACATCGCCGGTGTGGACGAGCCATGAGGCGCTGCTGCTGGACTACGAGACGCCGATGCTGCGCATGGACGACAAGGGCCGCATGTTCCTGGGCTCCACCCACTGGCCCTGGATCGGTGAGCGCACCCGCCAGGTCGAGGGCGCCCACGTCGCGCTGCTGGCGGAGGTCAGCAACCCGGTGGCCTGCAAGGTCGGTCCCACCATGGAACCGGCCGACCTCCTGGCGCTGTGCGAGCGCCTTGACCCCTGGCGCGACCCGGGCCGCCTGACCCTGATCGCCCGCATGGGCGCCGGCAACGTGAGCGCACGCCTGCCCCGCCTGGTGGAGGCCGTACGCGAGGCAGGGCACCCGGCGATCTGGCTGAGCGACCCGGTGCACGGCAACACCGTCACCGCGCCCGGCGGCTACAAGACCCGCATGGTCGACACCGTCGCCGACGAGATCACCGCGTTCGTCGAGGCGGTGCGCGCCGGCGGCGGCACCGCGGGCGGCCTGCACCTGGAGACCACCCCCGACGACGTCACCGAATGCGCCAGCACCGAGGCCGACCTGGAGCGCGTCGGCGAGCGCTACACCTCCTGCTGCGACCCCCGCCTCAACCCCGCCCAGGCCCTCACCGCCGTCAACGCCTGGCCCGCCTGAACCGTACGTCCGGCCCGTACGGCTCACTGAACAGCGTTCAAACAGCTGAACACGGCACAACAGAACGGTACTTGCGCCACGGCGTCTCACGCGGATGTGGCGGTATTCCAGCGGGAATCCGTCATCGCCGGAGAAGGACGGCGCATCGTGGGCAGCGACCGGCCGGACGGTGCGGTCCGGCCACCGCCCCGCACCGCACGAGCCACCCCGAAGGACCGCCGGGCCGGCGTCCTCCCCCGAGCGCCGGCCCGGCCCCCCTTCCTCCGTACGGAAGATCACCGCAGCTCACAGCGGTACGAGGTAGCACCGGCACGACCAAAGACGAGTGGGAGAACGAAACCAGATGCACACCTATGTAGTCGTCGACGCGTTCGCCAAGGAGCCCCTCACCGGCAACCCGGCGGCGGTGTTCTTCGACAGCGACGACCTGAGCGCGGAGCAGATGCAGCGCATCGCCGGGGAGATGAACCTCTCCGAGACCACGTTCGTGCTGAACCCCAAGCAGGGCGGGGACGTTCACGTACGCATTTTCACGCCGGTCAACGAACTGCCCTTCGCAGGCCACCCGTTGCTCGGCACCGCCATCGCGCTGGGGCAGCGGACCGACGCGGACCGGCTGCGGATCGAGACCGCCATGGGCGTGATCCCCTTCGAGCTGGGGCGCGTCGACGGCAAGGTCGTCTCGACGAGCATGCGCCAGCCGGTGCCCGTCTGGGAGCCCTTCGATCGCGCGGACGAGCTCCTCGACGCGCTGGGCATCCAGGAGTCGACGCTGCCGGTGGAGATCTACCGCAACGGCCCGCGTCACGTCCTGGTCGGCTTCGAGAGCTTCGAGGCCCTGTCGAAGGTGAACCCCGACCACCGCGCGCTCGCGACCTTCCCCGACATGGCGACCAACTGCATCGCCGGCTCCGGCACGACATGGCGCAACCGCATGTTCTCGCCCGCGTACGGAGTCGTGGAGGATGCCGCCACCGGCTCCGCCGCGGGCCCCATCGCCATCCACATCGCCCGGCACGGGCTCGCCTCGTACGGGCAGCACATCGAGATCACCCAGGGCGTCGACATGGGCCGCCCCTCCCCCATGGGCGCGCTGGTGCACGGAGAGGGCGACCGCGTCGACTCCGTCGACGTCTCGGGCCACGGCGTCGTCACGATCGAAGGGCGGATGCATGTCTGATGTACGGCGTTCCGAAACCCTGACGGGCTCTGTGGAGGTGGCCTTCCCCGAGTTCCGCACCCCGCCCGCGGAGCCGTTGGGGCTGTTGTCGTCCTGGCTGAAGGCGGCCACCGAGCTGGGGGTGCGTGAGCCCCGCGCGCTGGCCCTGGCCACCGCCGACGCCCAGGGCCGGCCCTCCTCGCGGATCCTGGCCGTCAACCAGGTCACCGACACCGGGCTGGTGTTCATCACCCACGCCGGCAGCCAAAAGGGCCGCGACCTGGCCGCCAACCCCCACGCCTCGGGCGTCCTGTACTGGCGCGAGACCAGCCAGCAGGTCACCCTGGCCGGCCCCGTCGTCCAGTTCCCGCGCGCCGAGGCCGAACAACTCTGGGCGGCCCGCGCGGTGTTCACCCACCCCATGTCGACGGTCTCCCTGCAGAGCGAGCCGCTGCGCGACCTCGACCACCTCGAGGAGATCCGCGAGCGCGCGCTGGCGCTGGGCGAGCCGGCCCGCCCGCTGCCCTGCCCCGAGGCGTTCGTCGGCTACCGCCTGGAACCGGTGAGTGTGGAGTTCTGGGCGAACGGCACCGACCGCCTCCACGAACGCCTGCGCTACGACCGCACCAGCCAGAACCAGAACCAGGACCAGGACCGGGGCTGGACCGTCACCCGCCTGCAGCCCTGAAACCCCCCACCCGTTCGGAGACCCACACCATGACCTCCCCCATACCCGACCAACTCGCCGCCACCGGGCCGGTGTTCACCAGCCACCTGGACCTGCGCGCCCGCAACCGCCGCGCCGTCGAGCAGTACATGGAGATCGGCCCCGAGGCCCGCCTGCGCCGCTACACCCTCTACACCGACGACGGCACCGCCGCCCTGTTCAACACCGACATCGGCCGCCCCATCATCGTCCAGGGCCGGGAAAAGCTGAAGCGCCACGGGGAACTGTCCCTGAAGGTCCTGCCCGACTGGCAATGGTTCGACGTGCACCTCTACGAGACCCAGGACCCCGCCACCATCTGGGTCGAGTGCGACGGCGAAGGCACCATCCGCTTCCCCGGCTATGCCGAGGGCCGCTACCGCAACCACTTCATCCACGGCTTCACCCTCCACGACGGACAGATCGCCGCCAGCCGCGAATACACCAACCCCATCGAGCACATGCGCGCCCTGAACATCGACACCCCCCACATCAACCGCGACTGGATCCCCTCCTGATCCGCCCATCCGACACTCAAGGGAGAGACAGGCAATGAGCCCGGACACCACCCCCCGGCCGGCGGCCCGCGCCACCATCGACCTCATCACCGCCGCCTGGCACACCCAGGCCGTCTACGCGGCGGCCAAGCTGGGCGTGCCCGACCTGATCGCGGCGGGGCACTCCGCCCCGGCCGGCATCGCGCGGGCCGCCGGCGCGGACGAGGACGCCGTCCGGCGCCTGCTGCGGCTGCTGCTCCGCCTGGACGTGGTCGACGGCAACGAGACCGAGGGCTACCGCAACACCTCCGTGGGCGAGTTGCTGCGGGACCGTCCCGGCTCCCTGCGTGACGTGTGTCTGCTGTACGGCGAGGAGTTCTACCAGGCCTGGGGCGACTCCATCGAGACGTTCCGTACCGGCAGGACCGGCTTCGAGAAGGCGTACGGGCAGTCCCTGGTCGGCTACCTCCGCGAGGACTCCGACGCCGCCAAGCGCTTCCAGCGCGCCATGCGGGCGCAGGCCGACAACTTCGCCTTCGACGCGGTCCCGCAGCACGTCGACTTCTCCGCCGACCGGCACGTCGTCGACATCGCGGGTGGCAGCGGCCAGTTGCTGTCCACCGTGCTCGGCTCGGCGCCCGGGGCCCGCGGCACGCTGATCGACCTGGAGCACACGCTGCCCATCGCCCGCGCGCACCTGGAGCAGAGCGTGGGCGCCGACCGCGCCGAGGTCGTCGCCGGGGACATGTTCACCGTGCCGATCCCGCAGGAAGCCGACACGTATCTGCTGTCCCGGGTGCTCGGCGACTGGTCGGACGACGAGTGCGTACGTCTCCTGAGCTCCATACGCGAGGCCATGGCCCCGCACTCCCGCCTCGTGGTCATCGAGATGGTCGTCCAGGACGGCAGGGCCGGTCTGCTCGCGCCCCTGTGGGACCTGCACCTGATGGTCGTCAACGGCGGCCATCAGCGTTCCGCCCAGGAGTACCGCGGACTGGCGGCCCGTTCCGGCCTGTCCATCGACCGCGCCGTCCAACTCCCCATGGAGGCCTGCGCGATGGTCCTCACCCACGGCGGCTGACCGCCGCCACCGCAAGGCCCGCCCGGCTCCACGCCCGGCCACCTGCCCCGCCCGTCGGCCACCTGCCCGCCCATCCGTCTTCCCGTCGTGACCGAGGAGTCTGCATGTCACCACAGCAGCCGAATCCACCGCGCACCATCAGCACCACCACCGGCCCGTTCGGTCCCGGCATCCACCTCCGGGAGACGGACGGTGTCCGGGGAACCGGCCTCGGCGCCCCCGTCATCCGCGGGCTGCACACATCGGTGGCCGCGTTCGTCGGGGACGCCCCCGGCCTGCCGGACAAGCCGGCCTTCGTACGCCATCCGCAGGAGTTCATCGAGGCGTTCGCGCCGCGCCGCGGGGGCGACGGCACGGCGCGCTCGTACGTGCACGACGCGGTGCTCGGCCACTTCCGCAACGGGGGCGGCGGGGCATGGCTCCTGGGGACGACCACCGAGGGGGACCGTATCGGCGGCTACCGGGCCGCTCTCGCCAGGCTGGAGCGGCTGCCGGAGGTCACCCTCGTGGTGGCACCGGATCTCTGGCGGGTGGAGGAGGAGGCGCAGCGCGTCGCGGAGCTGCTCGCCGGGCACTGCAGACGGGTCGGCAACCGGGTCGCGCTGCTGCACACACGCGCGGGACTCGCCCCCGCCGACGTACACAAGCCCTTTGAACTCCCGGAGCCCGACGCCCAGTTCGCCGCCGTGCACTATCCGTGGATCACGGTGACGGAGCCCGGCGGGAGCGAGCATGTGGCGCCGCCCTCGGGACATGTGGCCGGGCTGTGCTGCCGCGTCGACGTGGAGCGCGGCGCGTACACGGCCCCCGTGGGCCCGCTGGTGGGCGTGGTGCACCACGAGCGGAACGTGTCCGACGAGGAACAGGAGGCGCTGGGGGGTGTGGGGGTGAACTGCCTGCGGTTCGTCCCGGGGCAGGGCATCCGGGTCACGGGGGCGCGCACGCTGTCCGCCGAGGCCGACTGGACGGACCTCGCGGTGCGCCGCCTGGTGAACCACGCCCGCGCGTCGCTCGCGCAGGGCACGTGGTGGGCGGCGTTCGAGACCAACAGTGCTCATCTGCGGTCGCTGGTACGGCAGTCCGCCGTCATGTTCCTGAAGGGATTGTGGCGCCAGGGCGCACTGCGCGGCGAGACCGCGGACGAGGCGTTCCACGTCGTCTGCGACGAGACCAACAACAGCTACGCGTACGACGCGCCCGGCACAAGCGCCACGAACGGCGTGAACGGTGCGAGCGGCGTGAGTAGCGCGGGCATCGGCGATCCGACGCGGGGCCGCGTGGTCCTCGACGTCGGTGTCGCCACCCGGCGGCCGGGTGAGTTCGTCACCTTCCGCATTCTGCACGAAGCCGGCCACAGGAACCCCTGACCGGACCATTCACCCTGAAGGAGATTCACCGCAATGGAGATTCACTCATGCTCGCGGGACCACCGCCAGGAACTCCGCGAGGCGACCGGAGCCATCCTGTGTGACCCGTGCGTGGCGAAGCTGCAGCGTCATCTGCGCGCACTGCCCGGCCTGCACCAGGAGGGTCTGCACCACGTTCTGGCGACGTCGCGGCGGCGCAACCCGACGAAGGTCTCGGGCAGCCGCAAGCGCGATCACCTGAACGTCGCGGCGCTCGACGTCCGCAGCAACATCCTCGCCATCCTGGAGTCGTGGGCGAGTTACGTGGCCGACGAGCTCGACGTCGCTCCCCCGGCCAGGTCCGTCCCCCACCTCGCGTGCTTCCTGCTGCTGCACCTGGAGTGGCTCACGGCGCAGCCGCCGGCGGCGGACTTCGCGGCGGAGGTCCAGGAGTTGCACGTCGAATTGCTCGGGGTCATCGAGCCCGACCAGGCCGACCGCAATCCGCTCACCAGACGCTGTGTGGTGGAGAGTTGCGCGGGGACGATCAACACCTCGCCGCAGCACGAGGGGGCCGCCGGAGCGGCCGGCAGCATCAGCTGCTCATCGGGACACTCGTGGGAGATACGGGAGTGGCTCGTGCTGCGTCACCTCATGGACCGGCAGAGCCGGGAAGCGGCCTGACGCACCCGGTCACCCCGGTCACTTCGGTCACCTCGGTCACTCAGTAGCCCGGGTGATGACGCCGGCGACGCCGACAGCTCGGCCTGTTCAGCGGGAGAGAGCAGGACGGAGCGGGACGTGAGCGCCGACGAGGGCGCGGGGCCCGGACAGATGGTCACGGGGCGCGGGACGACTCACCGCGCCCCGTGGCCGTCTGCGTAGGGGGCTCTTCGCCTAGCGGACCTGCAGGTTGCCGAGGTAGGACCGCACATTGCGGCGCGTCTCGGGCACGCTGTCACCACCGAACTTCTCCGCGACCGCGTCCGCGAGGACCAGCGCGACCATCGCCTCGGCGACGATCCCGGCGGCCGGCACGGCGCACACGTCGGAGCGCTGGTGATGCGCCTTGGCGACCTCGCCGGTGGCCACGTCGATGGTCGCCAGAGCACGCGGCACCGTAGCGATCGGCTTCATCGCCGCACGCACCCGCAACAACTCACCCGTGGTCAGCCCACCCTCCGTACCACCGGAGCGGCCCGAGGTGCGCCTGATGCCGTCATCGGTGCTCACGATCTCGTCGTGCGCCTTCGACCCCGGCACCCGCGCCAGATCGAAACCGTCACCGACCTCGACACCCTTGATCGCCTGAATACCCATGAGCGCGGCGGCAAGCCGCGCATCCAGCCGCCGATCCCAGTGCACGTGCGAACCCAGACCCACCGGCACACCGTAAGCAAGGACCTCGACCACACCACCAAGAGTGTCGCCGTCCTTATGGGCCTGGTCGATCTCCGCGACCATCGCCTTCGACGCATCCGCATCCAGGCAACGCACCGGATCCGCGTCCAGCTTCTCGACATCGGCCGGCGTCGGGTACACCCCATAAGGCGCCTTCGCCGCAGCCAGCTCCGTGACGTGCGAGACGATCTCGATCCCGGCCGTCTCCTTCAGATACGAACGGGCCACCGCACCCAGCGCGACACGGGCCGCCGTCTCACGCGCCGAAGCACGCTCCAGAATCGGACGGGCCTCGTCGAACCCGTACTTCTGCATACCCGCCAAGTCCGCGTGACCAGGACGCGGACGCGTCAACGGAGCATTACGGGCCAGGTCGGCCAGCACATCCGGATCCACCGGATCGGCCGACATCACCTGCTCCCACTTGGGCCACTCCGTGTTCCCCACCATGACCGCGATCGGCGAGCCCATGCTCAAACCGTGCCGCACCCCACCCAGGAACGTGACCTCATCACGCTCGAACTTCATCCGCGCACCACGGCCATAACCCAACCGCCGCCGCGCCAGATGGTCGGCCACCATCTCCGTCGTGACCGGCACGCCGGCGGGAAGACCCTCCAACGTCGCGACAAGCGCGGGTCCGTGCGACTCCCCCGCGGTCAGCCAACGCAACCTGCTCAACGGATGCTCCTCTGTCTCAACCGCGCGTGTTCGGCGGCCTGTTCAGCCGCTCGTGCTCGACGCGAGCGCGTAGCCGGTGAACAGGCGCCGCATCTCGTCGTGGAATTCGGGGAAGGTCTTCGCCACGCAGGACGGGTCGTCCAGCGTGATCGTGCCGGGCGCCGCGAGCCCGAGCACCGAGAAGGACATCGCGATCCGGTGGTCGCGCCGGCACGCGACACGGGCGGGGCGCGGCACTCCGGGGTGGACGGTGATCCAATCGGGGCCGTCCGAGGTCTCGATGCCGCAGGCCCGCAGGTTCGCCGCCACGGCGGCGACACGGTCGGACTCCTTGAGCCGCGCGTGCGCGATGCCGCGGATGGTGATGGGCGCGTCGGCGAGCGGCGCGATGGCGGCGAGGGTCATGAAGGTGTCGGAGATCTCGCCCATGTCGACGGTGAAGCCGCCGCGCAGCCGTCCCGTGCCGGTCACGGTGGTGGCCGCCCGGCCCACGCACACCTCTGCGCCCGCCTGGCGCAGGACGTCGACGAAGCGGAGGTCGCCCTGGAGGCTGTCGGTGCCGAGGCCGGGCACGGTGACGGTGGTCCCGGTGACGGCCGCGGCGGCGAAAATGTAGGAGGCGGAGGACGCGTCGGGTTCGACGACGACGTCGGCCGCGTCGTACGGGCGGGGTGCGACGTGGAGCGTGCCGTCGTCGCTCTCCTCGACGCGGGCCCCGAAGCGCCGCATCAGAGCCAGCGTCATGTCGACGTACGGGCGGCTGACCAGGCTTCCGGTGCGGATGCGCAGGCCGTCGCGCATGAGCGGCGCGGCCATCAGGAGTCCGCTCAGATACTGGCTGGACAGGGACGAGTCCACGGTGAGCTCGCCGCCCGTGAGGCCCCGCGCGCGGATCAGCAGGGGCAGGCCGTTGCCCGGCCCGGGGTCGAGGTCGGCGCCGAGCGCGCGGAGCGCGTCGATGAGGGGGCGCTGCGGGCGGGCCCGCAGCTGCGAGGAGCCGTCGAAGAGGAAGGTGCCGTGGCCGGTGGCGGCGAACGGCGGCAGGAAGCGGGCGGCCGTCCCGGCGTCGGCGCACCAGGGCCTGGCGGATCCGGTCGGGCCGCGGCCCGTGCCCGTCACCTCCCAGAACTCGTCCCGCGGGCCGCTGCGCACGGTGAGACCGCACGCGCCGAGCGCCTCGCGGAAGGCGACGGTGTCCTCGCTCACCAGCGGGGCGCGCACCGTGCTGGTGCCGTCGGCCGCGGCGGCCAGCAGGAGCAGTCGGTTGGTCAGACTCTTGGATCCCGGTATCCGGGCGGCCAGGCCGGCGTCCGGCTCCTTCTCCGTGATCACGCGGGTGCCTTCCTGCGACGGGCGGTGAGGTACGGGGGTACGAGTACGGGGTGGGGGCCGGCGCGTGCCGCGCGCGGCGAAGTGCGGGCCGGGGCTCTTCTTGGGGGGAAGGGAACGCCCCGGCCCGGTCGGTGGGGGTGGTGCCGGCCGGAGTCGTCAGGACCCCGGCCGGCCGCTCACCATTCGAGCAGCGCGAGCCCCGCGGCCATGCCGCCGCCGAACCCGGCCAGGAGGATCAGGTCGCCCGGCCGGAAGGCGCCCTTGCGGGCGGCCGCGTCCAGGGTGATCGGGATGGAGGCGGCGCCGGTGTTCCCGTACTCCTCCAGCGTGAGGTGCGTGGTGGCGCGGGACAGCGACAGGTCCTCGATCACGGTGTCGAGCATGACGCCGTTGGCCTGGTGCGGCACGAAGTGCGCGATGTCGTCGGGCACCACGCCCGCCTCGTGCAGGAACTGCTTGGTCAGCTGCGGCAGTTGCTCCACGACGAAGCGGCGCACCTCGCGGCCGTCCATCGCGAAGTACTGGAGCTTCGCGTCCAGGGCCGCCTGGTCCGGCGGGATCCTGCTGCCGCCCGCGGGCACCTGGATGAGGTCCGACAGCTCGCCGAAGGTGTGCAGGGCGACATGGCGGATCCGCGGGCCCTTGCCGGGGCCGAGGACCATCGCGCCGGCCCCGTCGCCGAACAGCACGACCGTCTTGCGGTCGGCCGGGTTCAGGATCCGCGAGTAGACGTCCGCGCCGATGACCAGCGCGTGGCCG
This sequence comes from Streptomyces sp. NPDC005863, assembly GCF_042871345.1. Classification (NCBI taxonomy): domain Bacteria; kingdom Bacillati; phylum Actinomycetota; class Actinomycetes; order Kitasatosporales; family Streptomycetaceae; genus Streptomyces; species Streptomyces sp. NPDC005863. The sequence goes on from NZ_JBIAII010000002.1 coordinate 1,059,406, forward strand.
CCGCGGCCCGCCAGCATGCCCTCGACCACGGACAGCGCGAAGACACTGCCGGAGCAGACGGCGTTGACGTCGAACGCCGCGGCGCCCGGCGCGCCCAGCTGCTGCTGCACGAAGACGGCGGTCGGCGGCTGCGGCCGGTCCGGCGTCGAAGTGGCCACCACGATCAGCGAGAGCTGTCCTGCCGTGATGCCCGCCGACTCCAGCGCGGCGCGGCCCGCCGCCACCGCCAGATCCGAGGTCGCCTGCCCGGGAGCGGCCCAACGCCGTTCCCTGATCGCGGTCTTGCGGACGATCCACTCGCCGTCGACCCCGGCCGGGGCGCCTACCTCGTCATTGGAGACGATACGGTCCGGCACATAAGCGCCCGTACCGAGAACTGCGACATCGGCTGCGACATCGGTCATGCGCCTGCCCTACCCTCAACGCGACGTGAATGGATGGTGCCGGTGGCCGGCGCCCGGTCGGCGCCGCCGTACCCGTACGCGGCGTGCGGGGGCGGCCCCGACGGGCCGCCCCCGCACCTGCGGTACCGCACGGGGCCCTACCGCCGTTCGTAGATCCGCTTGTGACCGCGCAGGGCCGCGAGGCGGAACTGTCCGCCGTTCTGCACCGGCGTCGGGTAGTCCCCGCCGTCCGTGGGGAACGACCGCTCGTGCAGCTGCCGGTAGCCCGTGTAGTCCAGCGGCGTGCGCCGCTCGATGGCCGCGCGGTTCTCCGCGGTGCGCAGCCGCTCGCGGTAGCCGGGGACCGGCTCGCCCGCGAAGAACTCGGCGACGCTGCCCGAGCCGTAGCTCAGGAACCCGATCGGGCGCCCTGTCAGGTCGTCGGCCTGGTCGAGGAGCGCGGCGAGGCCCAGGTACACCGACGCGGTGTAGCTGTTGCCGATCACCCGGTTGTATGCGGTGGTCCGGCCCAGCGCCTGCTCGATGGCGTCCTTGTCGGTGTCGTACCCGCAGTAGTTGAGCAGGTGGCGGTGGGCCTTGTACGCCATCTTCGTGAACGGCTGGTGGTAGCAGAACGCGGCGAAGTCCTCCAGCGCCCGGCCGCCCTGCTCGGTGTAGTCCTTCCAGCAGCCCTCGACCGCCTGCAGATAGGCGGAGATCGACTCCTGCCCGTCCACCAGCGCCGCGTCCCGGTAGTTCGGCCGCCAGAAGTCCATCACGTCGGCGGTGAACAGGCCGGAGGGGCCGTCGATGCGCACCAGGGCCGGGTCCGCGCTCACCAGCATGGCCACCGCTGCGGCGCCCTGGGTGGCCTCGCCGGGGCTGTCCAGCTCGTACTTGGAGACGTCACTGGCGATCACGAGGACCTGTTGCTCGGGGTCGCGCGCCACCAGGCCGAGGGCGAACTGCAGCCCGGCCGTCGCCCCGTAGCAGGCCTGCTTCAGCTCCACCACGCGGGCCGCCGAGGGCAGTCCGAGCAGCGAATGGACGTACACGCCACCCGACTTGGCCTGGTCGATGGAGGACTCCGTCGCGAAGACGACGGTACGGATGCGCTCGCTGCCGTGCCGCTCGACGATCGGCGCGGCCGCCGACGCGGCCAGCGTCACGATGTCCTCGTCGGCCGCCGGCACGCTCATCGACTCCTGGCCGATGCCGATGTGATACTTGCCGATCTCCGTGCCGTTGTACGCGGCGAGCGCCGAGTGCGGCAGCACGAACTCGGTCGTCGCGAACGACAGATCATGAATACCTATGCCCGAACCACTGGCCATGCCTCACACACCGACCTTTTCCGTCGTGTTGTCGCGCTCCAACTGGACGTGCGCACGCATCAGTTCACCGGGGTTGGTCTGGGCGGCGAGGAGCGAGAGCTCCCCGCACAGCACGGTCGCCGCGGCGATGACGGCGAGGCGGCGGGCGTTCTCCCCGGGCTCGCGCTCGGCCCGGCAGCCGAGCCGGGCGAGGTTGGTCTCCACGAACTCGATCCCCTTGCCGTTGCCGACCGTGCCGACGATCAGGTTCGGCAGCGTGCAGGCGAAGTAGAGGTCGCCGTCGCGGTCCTCGGCCATGGTGACGCCCTGCGAGCCCTCGACGATGTTGGCCGCGTCCTGGCCGGTGGCCAGGTAGAAGCCGAGCAGCATGTTCGCGTAGTGGGCGTTGGCCGAGCGGATGCCGCCGGCCAGCAGGGTGCCGAGCATGTTCTTGCGGATGTTCAGCTGGACCACCTTGGCGGCGGTCGTGTGCAGGACGTCGGTGACGACGTCCCGCGGGATGAGCAGCTCCGTGACCACGTTCTTGCCCCGGCCGAGGATGCCGTTGATCGCGGTGGCCTTCTTGTCCGTGCAGTAGTTGCCGGAGATCGATCCGTAGGCGATGCCCGGGATGGTCCCCAGGAGGTGCTTCAGGAGCGCGTCGGAGGCCAGCGTCGCCATGTTGTGCCCGGACGCGTCACCGGTGGTGAACTCGAACCGGATGAACAGCAGGTTGGCGTTGATCTCGTGCCGGATGTTCACCAGCTCGGCGAACCGGCTGTTGCCGCGCACCACTTCGCGCAGTTCGTCGATGCGCGCGTCGATGGCGCGGGCGGCCACGTACGCGGTCTGCGCGTCCGTCGCCTCCACGAGCACCGAGCGGGTCATCCGCTCGTCGACGAGGGTGGCGACGATGCCCTTCTCGGCGAGCATGGAGACCTTCGCGCCGCGTCCCACGGAGGGCCACAGCGGCGTCTCATAGGTGGCGAGGGGGACCTGCGTCTCGGTGGTGGCGACGTTCCCGGAGATGCGCAGCGGGCCGACCCAGCGCATCGGGACGCCTGCGATGGCGTGTGTGTCGGTCATCGGGTGCTTCCCGTCAGCTCGGTGGCGGCCGCGACGGAGCGCGAGCGCTGGGCGAAGGGCCCGGTCTCGATGCCCCGGTCGGCGCAGAAGGTGCGGAGTTCGCCGTGGATCAGCAGGTCGCAGCGCTGCAGTTCGGCGGGGGTGCGGGCGCCGAGCATGGTCTGCAGGGCCGCCAGCTGGTCGAGCCAGGTGGAGATCTGTGCGATGAGGGCGGAGACGCCCTCGTCCTTCAGGGTGCGCAGGAACCCGCCGGAGACGCCGACGCCGGACGCGCCGAGCGCCAGGGCGCGGGCCACGTCGAGCGCGTTGCGCACGCCGCCGGAGGCGAGGACCGGGATGCCGACGTCCTGGGTGTCCAGGAGGCAGGCGGCGGTGGACTGGCCCCAGCCGTGCAGGAAGGCGTACTCGCGCAGTTCGCGGCGGCCGTTCTCGATGCGCGCGAAGTCGGTGCCGCCGCGGCCGCCGAGGTCGGCGACCTTGACGCCCAGGCTCTCCAGGAGGAGGACGGTCTCACGGCTGAGGCCGTTGCCGACCTCCTTGACGATCACGGGGACGTCGACGGCCGCCGCGATCTTCTCGATCTGCGGGACCCAGGAGGAGAACGACCTGTCGCCCTCGGGCATCGGCGTTTCCTGGGCCGTGTTGATGTGGATCTGCAGGGCGTCGGCCCGCACCAGGTCGACGGCGCGCTGCGCCTTGTCGACGGAGGCGGTCGCGTTGACGTTGGCGAGGACGAACCCGTCGGGGTTCTCCTTGCGCAGCACGCTGAACGTCTCGGCGCACGACGGGTCCTTGAAGTACGCGCTCATGGACCCGGAGGCGACGGCGACGCCGGTCTCGCGGGCGGCGATGGCCAGGTCCCGGTTGATGACGCCGGTGCTGACGCTGCCGCCGGTCATCGCGTTGATGTAGAGCGGCACCGGCCAGGAGATGCCGGCGAAGCTCGTGGCCAGGGAGACGTCCGGCCGGTCGATGCCCGCCAGCGCGTGGTGGACGAACGACACCTCGTCGAACTGGTTCTGTCCGCTGTGCTGGCGCTGGTGCTCGACGGCCAGCCGGACGTGGTCGTCCTTGCGTTGAGAGATCATTCCTCGTTCCCTTCCATGGCGGGACGGATCGGCAAGGGCCGCACGCCCGCCGTGGTCCACCGTTTCTGTACGTGAGCGATGTCCTGGGCCGCCCCGGCGTCCAGCAGCGCGATGCCGCAGTCGCCGCCGCCCGCCCCGGAGGGCTTGGCCGCGCCGCCGACGGCTTCGGCGGCGTCGCACAGCGCGGTCAGCCGGGGGGTGAAGATGCCGAGTCCGACCGCCTCGTCGAGGCGCGTCAGTTCCTGGCGGGCTCTTCGGATCTGGTGCAGCAGGGTGTCGCGGTCGCCGCGTTCCAGTGCGTCGGCGGCGGCGCGCACGAAGTCGTTGCTGGTCTCCACGAACGCCCGGTGCCCGGCGGTGCCCCGCCAGGCTCCGCGGTCGAGGCCGGAGACGAGCGTCAAGGTCGAGGCGGGGTTTCCGGTCCAGCCGACCTCCAGCGAAAGGCCTTCGGGCGGCGGCAGTCGGCGTACCGCGAAGTCCGGCCAGGGCTCCCGCAGCGCCTTCTCGACGCCGGCGGCGCGGGCCAGGTCGAGTACGGCGATGCGGTCGGGCGCCTGATAAGTGATCCAGCCGCCCCAGGTGCTCGCGGCGAGGTCGCCTCCGGAGGCCTTGGGTTCCAGGCCGGCCGTGGCGAGCATGGCGAGCCGGTACCGGTCCTCGTACGACAGGTCGAGACCGCAGTACGCGGCCACGGCGGCGACGGTCGCGACGGTGACCGCCCCGCTCGACCCGAGCCCGAACTTGGTGCCATTCTCGTGCAGGCCGCTGCTCACCGAGACGTGCAACTCCGGTGCGGGCAAGCCGCGTTCGGCAAGGAGCCGGTTCACGATCTCGACGGAGGCCGCCACGTGTGCGAGGCCTTCGCCGAGCCGCCGGGTGTCCTGCGGCGTCACCCCGGTGAGCTCGCCGTCCCGCCACCGGCAGTGCGCGGGCGAGGCGAGGAGGTCGGAGGAGAGGACGACGGCGGGCGCGTCGGGCTCGGACACGGTGACGGTGATGTACCGGTCGACGGCTACGAGGATCGCGGGGTTGGCCGGGTCCACCACGGCGTACTCGCCCGCGACGAACAGCTTGCCCGGCGCGCGCCGCACGACCGTCCGAGGCGCCATCACCCGTCCTCGTCCAGGAGCCGGGCGGCGGGTCCGGGCCGGGCGACGTGGATCGTGCCGCCCTGCGCCGCGGCGCGCACGACATCGGCCACCCGGTCGGCGTCCGCGTTGCGGCAGAGCACCTTCACGTTCGGCCCGGCGTCCATGGTGGCGTAGGCCGCAACCCCGTCCCGCCGCAGCCCCAGCACGGCGTCGAGCACGGTGAGCGTGGCCGGCGAGAGGTAGCGCACCGCGGGGCGGGCCGCCAGCATCGTGGCGTGCATGCCGAGCGCGTTGCGCTCCGCGATCTCCCCGACGGCCGCCAGGTCGCCGCGGCCGAGCGCCCGGCGCATGTCGGCCAGGTCGTCCCCGCTGGACCGGGCCCACGGCTCGTACAGCGGCGAGGTGTCGACGGTGCGCCGCATGGCCGCGCGGCTGGACACGTCCTTGGGTCCGGCGTTGACGACGGCGACGACCAGCGCGGGGTCGAGGGGGCCGGTGGGCACCGGCTCGGCGTACGAGCTGAGGTCCGCCTCCTCCTCGGTGCCGTCCTCGCGGCCCGCGTGCCAGACCACGAAGTCGCCGAAGAGGGAGCGGGAGGCCGAGCCGGAGCCGCGCCGGGCGAGGCGCGACAGGGCGGTGGCGTCCAGGGCGAGTCCGTAGGCGGCGGCCGCGGCCACGGCCAGGGCGGCGAAGCCGCTGGCGGAGGAGGCGAGTCCGGCGCCGGTGGGCACGGTGTTCTCGGTGTCCACGACGGCGCGGTGGGTGGCCCCGGCCCGCTCGCGCACCAGGTCGAGGAAGGTGACGATGCGCTGCCGCGCGTCGCCCTCGGCGGGTTTGCCGCCGAGTGTCACCTCGTCGTGGTCCGCGCCGGGGGCCTGCCGGACCCGGGTGGTCGTGGGGAAGATGTCCAGGGTCATCGACAGGCTGTCGGTGCGCGGCAGGATGAGCCGTTCGTCGCGCTTTCCCCAGTACTTGATGAGCGCGATGTTGGGGTGGGCCACGGCGGTCGCGGTGCCCGGCGCGCTCGCGCGCACAGAGTGCACCGACTGCACCGACCCGGCCGACGCCGGCCGCACCGACTCGTCCGACCGCACCGCGGTGGCCTGCTGTTCAGCGCCCATGGCCGGTGAACCCCCTCAGCGGTACGACCCAGGTCTGGACGGCGCCGGCCTCGTGCAGCCGCCGGGTCACCGCGCTCGCCTGCCCGGACCGGGTCAGCGCGAGCACACAGCCGCCCATGCCGCCCCCGGTGATCTTGGCGCCGAGGCTGCCCGCCCCGAGCGCGCCCTCGACCAGCGCGTCGATGCGGTCGGTGCTCAACCCGGCGGCGCGCAGTAGCTCGTGATACTCCGTCATATGGTGGCCCAGCTCCTCGGGTTCGCCGTCGGCGAGGGCGTGCCGGGACGCGTCGGTGAGCTCCGTCGCACGGCCCACGAACCGCTCCTGCGCCCCCGGGTGCCGCTGGAAGCCTTCGCGCAGCAGCCCGACGGCGTCCTTGGTGCGGCCCACCTCACCGCTGTCGGCGACGATGAACAATCCCTCGCAGCCGATGGGGAGTTCCTCGGCGTGACCCTGCTGGAAGAGCAGCGGGCCCGATGCGCCCACGGCGGTGGCGTCGACGCCGCTCGCGCGTCCGTGCGCCACGTTCTCCGCGGTCTGTACGAGGTCGAAGGCGGTCTGCGGGGTGACCTCGCGGTCGAAGAGGTCGGCCAGCGCGAAGACGACGGCACGCGCGCAGGCCGCGCTGGAGCCGAGGCCGCGGCCCGGCGGGATCGCGCAGTCCAGGATGACGTCGAGGTGGACGTCGTCGGTCACGTCCATGGTCGCCCGGAACTCGGCGGTCAGCCGCTGCAGCCAGTCAGAAGCCTGCGTCGCCACCGGCCGCGAGGCGGACCCGGTCATCGTCAGGGACACGTCGCCGGAGTCGCCCGGGGTGCGGGCGGACCAGCCGGCGCTCGCCGTGACCGCCAGCTGCGGCACCGGGAGCGCGAGTGCGGGGGCGCCATAAACGACCGCGTGTTCCCCCAGCACGATGGTCTTCGCGTGGGCGCGCCCGATGCCGACCGACCGAGCGCGTCGTACGTCCGGCAATCCCTCCGCCGAGGCCGATGGCGTCAACGCGCTCAGCTCCCTTTGTCTTTTCTGCATGGAGATCGCATCATCCAGAGTTCTAGGAAGAAATGAAGCCGGCCGGATTCCGTGCGGAATCCGGCCGTTCCAGAGAAAGATCTTCAGGCCCTGGCGGGTGAATTGCCGTCAGGAATCCGAACTGCCGTCAGGAATCCGAACGCAGCAGATTCTCCACGCGCTTCTGCCACTGGTAGTACGAGGCGATCTTGTGGTACTCGCCCTTGGGCGTCGACGCGATGCCGTACACGTAGTTGCGGCCCGTCGTGTCGTACGGGGCGTTCCTGATGAGCCGGTCGAACGACGGCGCGAGGTCGATGGGCAGACCCAGCGGCTCCGGCGTCATCACGGAGTACGTGAAGCGGTTGATCTCCGGCGAGTCCCAGCTGAGGGTCACGTAGATGACGAACGAGCGTTCGCAGAACCGCAGCAGCTCCGCGCTCGGCTCGGCGAGGCCGAGCTCGCCGAGGATCGCCCTGACGCCCTTCTCCTCGAAGACCTCGGCAGGCACGCGGTCACCGACACCGCCGCCGAAGTACAGGTTCATGGTGCGCTTGGAGTAGTCGATGCCGACCGTGCTCACCATGTCGGCGAGGCCCCACTTCTTGAAGAAGTCGAGGTTGGCGGCGACACCCTCGGGGATCGAGGGGAGCTTGACCAGGTCGTCGACCTTGACCAGGTTCTCGGCGCTGGGGAAGGACCAGGTCTTCGTGAACCCGCCGGCGACGCCGAAGTCGACGCCGCAGCTGGTGATGGGGAGGTTCTCGTGGACCTCCTTCAGCAGGCTGCCGACCGGGTGGTCCGTCTTCGGCGTGAGGTCGTGCTCCAGGGCGCGGGCGTACGGGTCGAAGCCCTTCGGCAGCATCGTGAAGCGGCAGTCGAGGTCGTCGGCGCTGCTGCCGGTCGACGCGCGGAAGGAGATCACGGAGTTGCCGACGAACTCCTTGTAGGCGTTCAGGATCGGCCAGACCTTCTCGCGCGAACTCGTGACGTCCACGATCTGAGCCGTCTTCTCGATGATCGAGTACAGCTCGTTCAAATCGGTTGTCTCAGACATGGTTCCTCCATGGAGCGATCGGCGGACGCCTGCGGAACGGCAGGGTGAATCTCACGCTTAGGGTCAGCAATTCCCTCCTCGACCTGCGGAGTTCCCCCCTCGGAACAACTCCGGGTCAGGGCAGGCCCATCGGCACGCCTGCAAAGGGAGGGGCCGCCATCGCATGCGCGGCTCTCGCACCGCCCGCAAGAGAGGCGGGACGGCACGCATGAGATGGAATGCGGTGGGAATCGGAACTGCGTCGGGCTCGGGCCCGGTCTCGCCGGCATCAACCGGCGGCTACGGCGCTCAACCCCCGGCCTCGCGGCGGGTTTTGGGCAGAGTCGGCGTGCAGAAATAGTGACACGGGGCCGACCGCCGGGCCAAGCCCCTCCCCGAGTGACCCGGGTCACACCAACGGCGGGGCGGGGCCGATGAGTTCGGCCCCGCCCCGCCGTCCGACCGTCGGCCGGTCACAGCGAGCGTCATGCGTACCGCCGCACCGCTCACGCGTACTGGCAGATCCCCCGCGGCACGTACGACCCGTGCCCCGCGCGTCCCGCGTACACCCGGTCCTCGATGACCGGAACGCCCCGGGACAGCACCGTCTCCACGCGTCCGGTGATCCGCTTGCCCTCGTACGCCGAGTAGTCGACGTTCATGTGGTGCGTCTGCGCGGAGATGGTCTGCTCCGCGTGCGGGTCGTAGATGACGATGTCCGCGTCGGCGCCCGGCGCGATGGTGCCCTTCCTCGGGTAGAGGCCGAACATCCGGGCCGGCGTGGCGCAGGCGACCTCGATCCAGCGGCGCCGGCTGATGTGCCCGTCGACGACGGCCTGGTGCAGCAGGTCCATGCGGTTCTCCACGCCCGGCAGGCCGTTCGGGATCTTGGAGAAGTCGTCCCGGCCCATCTCCTTCTGCCCCTTGAAGCAGAACGGGCAGTGGTCGGTGGAGACGACCTGGAGGTCGTTCGTGCGCAGCCCCCGCCACAGCGCCGCCTGGTGCTCGCGTGGCCGCAGCGGCGTGGAACAGACGTACTTGGCGCCCTCGAAGTCGGGCTCGGCGAGGTTGTCGGTGGACAGGAAGAGGTACTGCGGACAGGTCTCGCCGAAGACCGGCAGGCCGTCGTCCCTCGCGCGGGCCAGCTCGGCGACGGCCTCCTGCGCGGAGACGTGCACCACGTACAGCGGGGCGCCGGCCACCTGGCTCAGCTTGATGACGCGGTGCGTGGCCTCGGCCTCCAGGAGCGCCTTACGGACCTCGCCGTGATAGCGGGGGTCCCGTTCGCCGCGGGCGAGCGCCTGTTCCACCAGGACGTCGATGGCGAGGCCGTTCTCCGCGTGCGTCATCACCAGGCCGCCGTTGGAGCTCGCGCGCTGCATCGCCCGGAGGATCTGCCCGTCGTCGGAGAGGAAGACGCCGGGGTAGGCGGTGAAGAGCTTGAACGAGCTGACCCCGGCCGAGACGAGCGCGTCCATCTCCTTGAGCGAGGACGCGTTCACATCGGACATGATCATGTGGAAGCCGTAGTCGACGGCGCACCGTCCGGCCGCCTTCGCGTGCCAGGCGTCCAGGCCCTCCGCGAGCGTCCCGCCCTTGGGCTGGATCGCGAAGTCGACGATGGTGGTCGTGCCGCCCCAGGCCGCGGCGCGGGTGCCGGTCTCGAAGGTGTCCGCCGCGGTGGTGCCGCCGAACGGCATCTCCATGTGCGTGTGGGCGTCGACGCCGCCCGGGATCACGTACTTCCCGGTGGCGTCGATCACGCGGGCGGCGGTGAAGTTGTGGCTGTCGTGGGTGGCCAGCGCCACCACCCGGCCGTCCTCGGCCAGGACGTCGACGGGCAGTTCGTCGGAGGCCGTGACGACCAGGCCGCCGGTGATCAGCGTGCGGTTGCTCATGTGGTGCGCTCCCTTTCCTGCGGGCCCGCGCGGTGCCGCGCGGTCCTCCGGACGAACTAGGGCCTGTCCGGCGGATCTTGTCGCGGGCGTGGGGCCTGCCACGCCGACCTGCGGCGTTGTCGTCGGTTGCCAACGCTCCGCGTTGCCGCCCTCCTCCGCCTTGCATCTCGACGCACCAGACCCCGCTCACCAGCACGAAAACGCGCGGGCCACCCGTATGCGACCTGATCCGCCGGACAGGCCCTATGCGCTCCGCAGGGCCTGTTCGAGGATCGAGGCGCCCTCTTCCGCCTCCGCGACGGTCAGCGAGAGCGGCGGTGCGATGCGCAGCGCGCTGGTGTCGTGCCCGCCGCCCTTGCCGATCAGGAGACCGCCCTCGCGGGCCGCCTCCAGCACGGCGGCGGCCGCGCGCGGGTTGGGCCGGTCGGTGCCCGGCTCGACCAGTTCGACGCCGATCATGAGTCCGCGTCCGCGCACCTCGCGTACGACGGGCAGCTGTGCGCAGATCGCCCGCAGCCGCTCGATGAGGAGCCCGCCGACCCGCCGGGCGTTGCCCTGCAGGTCGTGCTCCAGGAGGTACGCGAGGTTGGCGAGGCCGGCCGCCATGGTGACCGGGGAGCCGCCGAAGGTCGAGATGGAGTTGGCGTCCAGGGAGTTCATGACCTCGGCGCGGGCCACCACGCCGCCGATCGCCATGCCGTTGCCGATGCCCTTGGCGAAGGTGAGGATGTCCGGCGGGCCGCTGCCCGCGTGCGCCTGCCAGCCCCAGAAGTGGTCGCCGGTGCGCCCCCAGCCGGTCTGTACCTCGTCGGCGATCCACAGGATGCCGTGCTCGTCGAGGACCTCGCGGAAGGCCGCGTAGAGGCCGTCGGGCGGCGAGGTGAAGCCGCCGACGCCCTGGACGGGTTCGGCGATGAGGGCCGCCACTCCCCCGCGGCCCTGCCCGAGCATGTCGCGCAGGTCGGCCACGCAGGCGGCGGTGAACTCGGCGTCGCTCAGGTCGGCGTACGGGCCGCGGCTGCGGACGCCGCCGTGCACGTACAGCGTCTGGAGCGGCGAGAGGCTGGTGGGCGACCACGACTGGTTGCCGGTGATGCCGACGGTGGTGAAGGAGCGGCCGTGGTAGCTGTTGCGCATCGCCAGGATCTGGTTGGAGCGGCGGTGGGCGGTGGCGAGCAGCAGCGCCGCGTCGTTGGCCTCGGTGCCCGAGGTGGTGAAGAAGACGCGTGCGTCGGGGATGCCCGACAACGCCGCGACGCGCTCGGCGAGTTCGACCATCGGGCGGTTCAGATAGAGGGTCGAGGAGTGGATGATCCGGCCCGCCTGCTCGCTCACCGCCTTGGTGACCTCGGGCAGCGCGTGCGCCGTCATGGTGGTGAGGATGCCGCCGAAGAAGTCGAGGTACTTGTTGCCGGCCGCGTCCCACACGTGGCGACCCTCGCCGTGGGTGAGCTCCATGGGCCGCTGGTAGTAGAGCGCGAGCCAGTCGGGCAGCACGGCCCGGTGGCGGTCGTACAGGTCGCTCACGGCTGCACCAGTCCTTCGTAGGCGTCGGGTCGGCGGTCGCGGTAGAACGCCCACTGCTGGCGTACTTCCTCGATGAGGGCGAAGTCGAGGTCCCTGACGACGAGTTCCTCGGTCTTGTCGCTCGCGGGGTCGCCGACGAACTGGCCGCGGGGGTCGACGAAGTACGACGTCCCGTAGAAGTCGTTGTCGCCGTACTCCTCCTGGCCGACGCGGTTGATCGCGGCGACGAAGTACTCGTTGGCGACGGCCGCGGCGGGCTGTTCGAGCTGCCAGAGGTGGGCGGAGAGGCCGCGCGAGGTGGCCGAGGGGTTGTAGACGAGCTGGGCGCCGCCGAGGCCCAACTGCCGCCAGCCCTCGGGGAAGTGGCGGTCGTAACAGATGTAGACGCCGACCTTGCCGACCGCGGTGTCGAAGACGGGCCAGCCGAGGTTTCCGGGCTTGAAGTAGTACTTCTCCCAGAACCCCTTCACCTGGGGGATGTGGTGCTTGCGGTACTTGCCGAGGTAGCTTCCGTCGGCGTCGATCACGGCCGCGGTGTTGAAGTAGAAGCCGGACTGCTCGATCTCGAAGACGGGGACGACGATCACCATGCCGGTCTCGCGGGCGAGCGCCTTCATCCGGGTCACCGTGGGGCCGTCGGGCACCGGCTCCGCCCAGCGGTAGTGCTCGGCCTCCTGGACCTGGCAGAAGTAGGGGGCGTTGAACACCTCCTGGAAGCCGATGACCTTCGCCCCTTGGCGGGCCGCCTCGCGGGCGTGCTCCTCATGCTTGGCGATCATGGATTCGGTGTCGCCCGTCCAGGTTGCCTGGACCAGTGCGGCGCGTACGACGTTGACCATGAGCTGCTCCTTCGCAAGTCCGTGAGAGGACGTCAGAGAGCTTCTACGCACGTAGACTTGCTGCGTGGATTAGGAGAACGTAAGCCTCCGCCGAGGGGCTGAGCAAGACCATCGCCGTCAACCGGCTCAGTCGATCATGATTCGCACCCGAGCGGCCGAGAAACGGGCCGAAAGGGACAGAGTCAGGGGCAGGTACAGGGGCGGGCCGGGTCAGGGTGGGTCAGGCGCTGAAGCCCGCGACGCGCAGGGCGTGCACGAGATCCCAGTGGTGTTCGTCGGAGACTCCCTTGGCCGTCTCCAGGAGGACGGGGATGAGGCGGTGCGGATCCGTGTGCGCGCAGCGGGCCACGTCCTCCGAGGTGCGGACGCGGACGTAGGAGTCCAGGAGCGCGCGGGCCTCCCGCTCCCGGTCGGCGTCCATGAGGGCGAGGATCGCCTCGGCGATCTCGGGCGCGGGACGCGCGACGCCCTGCCGCAGCAGCTTTCTGCAGTCGTCGCCGCGGCCCGCCCCGGCCAGCGCGTCGGCCAGTGCGACGAGCCGGTCGGGCGGCAGGGAGGCGGCCTCCCAGAGCAGGGTGGCCCAGTCGGCGCCGAGGCCGGCGCGGTGCAGTTCGCCGGCGAAGAGCGGCAGCCGGGCGGCAGGCCAGGCCGTGGCCTCCACGAGCACGCCGTGCGCCTCACCGCTGCGGCCCTCGCCCCGGAGCCGGATGAGGTCGCGGACGGCGTCGGAGGTGGCACGGGCGTCGGTGTCGGGGCCGGGTGCGGTTGCGGCTTCGGCACGCCCCCGGGGCCGCGTCTGGGCTTCGGTGTGGTGCGGGTCGGATTCCTGCGCCGCCGGAAGGGATGGGACCGACGAGGCCGCCACCTGCGGGAAGCGCGCCCCCCGGGGCGGCTCACCCGCGGACGCCGGTTCAGGCCCGGCCACCGGCCCGCGCGCGCCCTGCCCACCGCTGTCCCCGAACCCGGCGAACCGTGCGCCGCGCGGCCGCCGCCGGGAACGCTCGGGCCCCTGCCGGGGTACGTGGGGTCCGGCGTCCGGCGCCGAGTGGCGCGGCGCGGGCGCCGGCTCGAAGTCGTCGACCGGGGCCGGGCCCACGGCGTGGCCGTCGGCGACCACCTCACCGGCCTCCACAACGTAGTCGGCAAAGCCCCCGGCGAACCCACCCGCAAACTCGCCCGCAAACCCCTCGGCCGAGCCATCACCGTGACTCCCCGCAAGGCCCCAAGAGGCGCCCCCGCCGTACTCCCCGGCGAAGCCACCGCCAGGCCCGCCACCCACGCCCCCACCGGCATCCACACCCGCACCCGCACCCACGCCCAGGCCCGCTCCCCCGCCGAACGAGTCCCCCGAGAAGTCTCCCCCCGGCGCCCCCGCACCGAGGTCGACCCACGTCGGGCGCTCCACCTCGGTCAGGCGGTCCATGCGCTCCCGGAGTTCGGCACAGCGCGCCGTGGCCCGCTCGTGGTCGTCCCGTACCCACGCCAGGTCGAGGTTGATGCGGTCGGCCTCGTCCGCGTCGAGCGCCGCGGCCAGTTGCCGCGACAGGTCCGCCTGCCGCTCCAGGGCGACCCGCTGCTCCCTGAGCATCATGTCGAGCCGGTCGCCGAGGAGTTCACGGCCGCCGGGCCGGGCGTCGTACGCGTCGAGCGAGGCCCGGTGCAGGGCCTGCGCCCGGCCCCGTTCACGCTCGGCCTCGGGGACGCCGCGGTCCGCCGCGAGGTCGTGGAGCAGCGCCTGCACCACGTCCCAGGGCGGCACCTCGGCGCCGTCCACACAGGCCCGCATGCCGTCGGGGTCGCGCTGCCAGAACACGCCGCACCAGCCCGCGTCCTGGTCGAGACGCCCGAGCAGTTCCCTCAGGTATTTCGCGAACTCCCCTACCTGGTCCGGGAGTTGTCCCACTGCCATCTGATCCGCACCGCCCCGTGGAGACTTGGAGTCTTCCGGTCCGGAAGATAACACCAGATGAGTTACGGGACGACTACATGCAGTTTTCCGGACCTCCCTTACCGCAGGTCACTCCCGAGTCCACCGCCTCACTTGTCCGGCCGCACCACCATCGCCGAACCGCCGCCCCTGCGGGTCTTCTCGGCGGCGGCGAGCCACTTGCCGCCGGGCAGCCGCTGCACGCCCGTGGCCGCGCCGATCTCGGGGTTCTGCTTGAAGGAGTGCCCGAGGGACTCCAGGGACGCGCGCGACGGACTGTTCCAGAGCCCCGGTTCGAGCTCGGTCTGCGCCGCGTTGCGCTGGCTCGCGCGGGGCGCGGCGATGGCGTCGACCAGCGGCAGGCCCCGGTCCACGAAGCCGGTCAGGGTCTGCAGCACGGTCGTGACGATGGTCGCGCCGCCCGGTGATCCGAGCGCCACCACCGGCTTGCCGTGCTTCAGCACGACGGTCGGGGCGATCGAGGAGCGCGGCCGCTTGCCCGGTCCCGGCAGGTTCGGGTCGTGCACCGCCGGGTCGGCGGGCGCGAAGGAGAAGTCGGTGAGTTCGTTGTTGAGCAGGAAGCCCCGGCCCGGGACGGTGATGCCGCTGCCGCCCGTCGACTCGATGGTGAGGGTGTACGCCACGACGTTGCCCCACTTGTCGGCCGCGGTGAGGTGCGTGGTGTTCTCGCCCTCGTACGTCGTCGGGGCCGCCTCGTCACCCGTGCCGCACGCCTCGGGGTGGCGCGGGTCGCCGGGCGCGAGCGGGCTCTTGAGGACGGCGTCGTCCTTGATCAGGCACTCCCGCGAGTCGGCGAACCGCTGGGAGAGCAGTTCCTTCGTCGGTACGTCCTCGAAGGCGGGGTCGCCCACCCAGCGCCCCCGGTCGGCGAACGCGATGCGGCTGGCCTCGATGTAGCGGTGCAGGTACTTCGCCTTCGACGCCTTGGAGAGGTCGGTGCGCTCCAGGATGTTCAGCGCCTCGCCGACCGTGGTGCCACCGGAGGAGGAGGGGGCCATGGAGTAGACGTCGAGGCCCCGGTAGGAGGTCTTCGTGGGCTTCTGCCGCTTGACGCCGTACGCCGCGAGGTCCTTCGCGGAGAGGTCGCCGGGGCGGGCCACCCGGCCGGATCCGGGGTCGACGGGCGGCTTGTTCACCGTACGCACGATGTCCTCGGCGAGCTTGCCGCGGTAGAGGGCGTCCACGCCCTTGCGGCCGAGCTCCGCGTAGGTGCGGGCCAGGTCGGGGTTCTTGAACGTGGCGCCGACCACCGGCAGCTTGCCGCCGGGCAGGAAGAGCTTCGCCGTGGCGGGGAAGTCCGCGAACCGCTCCTGGTTCGACTCGGTCTGACCGCGGAACGTCGGGTCGACGGTGAATCCGTCGCGCGCGAGCCGCTCGGCGGGCTTCAGGAGCGTGCCGAGGCTCTTGCTGCCCCAGGTGTCGAGAGCCGACTGCCAGGTCGCGGGCGTGCCGGGGGTGCCGACGCTGAGGCCGCTGGTGACCGCGTCGGCGAAGGGCAGCGGTTTGCCGTTCTCCAGGAACAGTGCGGAGTCCGCGGTGCGCGGGGCGGTCTCGCGGCCGTCGATGGTGGAGACCTTGTGGGTCCTGGCGTCGTAGTGGACGAAGTATCCGCCGCCGCCCACGCCCGCCGAGTACGGCTCGGTGACGCCGAGCGCGGCGGCGGTGGCGACGGCCGCGTCCACGGCGTTGCCGCCCTTTTGCAGGACCTCGATGCCGGCCGCCGAGGCGTCCGGGTCGACGCTGGCGACGGCGCCGCCCGCACCGACGGCGACCGGCGTCTTGTCCGGGGGCCTCGCGGGACCTTGTGCGGATGCCGGTTCCGCTGAGCGCGTAGGCGAAGGGGGCGCGGCCGCACCGACCGACACCAATACCCCTCCGACCGCCAATAGGGTCAGATTCCGTACGACAGCACGACGCATTCGTACCTCCAGTCAACAGCCGTCTGCGCAGCGTAACTTCGAGTCGCCCGTCGCGTCAGGACCTCCTCGAACACGGGTCCGGCGGGCCGCTAGCATGCGCCCCCATGACTGAAGACGTGCGGAACATCGTCCTCGGCCTGATCGCGGTCGGCATCAGCGCCGCCCTTGGCTGGCTCGTCCGCGGCGCCCTGTGGAAGCGCAGGCTCCGCCGCAAGCAGGCCTTCTTCGGGCTGCCCGAGAACTCCGAGTCGCTGCTCGTGGTGAACCGCGACGCGGGCGGCCCCGAGCTGATGGTGGTGCGCCAGGACGTGTTCGCGCTCATCGAGCTGGCCGGGGTGATCAAGGAGTGCGGGGCACACGCCCAGGTCGTCGCGCACGACGCGGCCCAGCAGGGCTTCGGCGAGCGCACCGAGTTCTGCGTGGGCAACCCGGTGGCGAACCGCCGGATGGCCGCGCACATGCACTCCCTGCTGCCGGGCGTACGGGTGAACACCGAGCCCGAGCCGGTGCCCGACCGCGGCGCCTTCCAGATCGGCCCCGAGCGCTACCGCCTGGAGTCCGGACTCACCGAGTACGTGCTCCTCGCCCGGCTCACCGCGGACCAGGGCCAGGACGCCCGGCCGGTCTTCCTCTTCTGCGGGCAGCGCGCGGTGACCAGCCAGGCGGCCACCCGCTATCTGGCCCGGCACCACGAGAAGCTCGCCCGCAAGCACGGCAACAAGCCGTTCGTACTGCTCCTGAAGATCGTGAACTCGCAGGCGTACGGACCCGACGTCGTCGAGGTCGTCGCGGATGTGACGCAGGACGCCCGGACCCCGCTGCCCACGCCCGCCCGCGCCTCCCATCGCGCCAAGTGATCCGTCTCTCACGGAACGTCGACGAACGTCGACGCCATTCCGGCTCTTCTGTGACCTAGCAGGCATTTTCCGGACAACGGACAACCCGCCGGGGCGATCCGCCCTCTCACCGTGCAGACCGATTCGCACGGAGGTACGTTCCTTGACCCCCCAGAGCTCTTCGAGCCGCCGACGCCCCCTTCGCGCCCGCCACACGGCGGTCGCGGGCCTCGCGGTGCTCACCGCCGCCCTGTCCGCCTGTTCGGGCGGCAGCGGCTCGTCCGGCGACGACCGGGCCGCCGAGAAGCCGAAGATCTCGGTGAACCTCTCGGGACAGCAGGCGAAGGCGGGCGGCCCGGTCACCGTGAAGCTGGCCGACGGCAAGCTGAAGGAGGTGACCGTCACCGACGACAAGGGCACGGAGCTGCCCGGCAAGGTCGCGGCGAACGGCACCACCTGGACCTCGCAGCGCACGGTCGCCCCCGGCACCGCGTACCGGGTCCAGGCCGGCACCGACCAGGGCGGCACCGCCAAGTCCACCTTCAGGACGGCCGCGCCCGACAAGGTCAACAAGGTGACCCTGGCCCCGGGCAAGGGCACCACCGTCGGCGTCGCCCAGCCGCTGTCGATCACCTTCGACCACGCGGTGCGGAACAAGGCCGAGGTCGAGAAGAGCCTCAAGGTGACGACCTCGAACGGCACCACGGGGTCCTGGGGCTGGATCAAGAACTACGACGGCAAGGACCGCGTCGACTGGCGCCCCAAGGAGTACTGGAAGTCCGGCACCAAGGTGAAGCTGGACGCGAAGCTGAACGGCATCGACTCCGGCGGCGACGACTGGTTCGTGCGCGACTACGCCACGCACTTCACCGTCGGCAGGAACCAGGTCGTCAAGGTGAACCTGGACAGCAAGACGGCGGCGGTGCAGCGGGACGGCAAGACCGTCAAGTCGGTGCCGATGTCGGCCGGCACCCCCGGCGGCGAGAAGGCCTCCTGGGGCGGCACCTCCGTCCTGATGTCGAAGGAGGGCACGATCAACATGCGCTCCGAGACGGTCGGCCTCTCCGGCAGCAACAGCTACGACAAGATGGTCGACGACTCGATGCGGCTGACCTGGTCGGGCATGTACGCCCACGCGGCCCCGTGGAACGCCGCGTACTTCGGCAACACCAACCACAGCTCGGGCTGCATCGGCATGAGCGACGCCAACGCCGACTGGCTCTACGGCCAGGCACTGATCGGCGACCCCTTCGAGGTCACCGGCAGCGGCTCCAAGGGCGTCCCGGACCCGGGCAACGGCTACGGCGAGTGGAACCTCTCCTGGTCGGACTGGCAGGCCAAGAGCGCGCTGAAGTAGTCACCCGTCCTCGCCCCAGGGGTCACTGAGGCTTCAACTATCGTTACCGGGGCGTAACTTACCGACGGGTTACCCCCGGTAAACAATCGCGGTTACCGTCGGGTCACTTTGCACTTTCAACGAGTGAGGAAGTGACCCGTGAGAGCTCCGTACCCCCACCGGGCCCTGCGCACGACCACCGTCGGCGCGGTCTCCGCGACCCTCGTCGCGGGCGCCGCCCTCGGCCTCGCCCCGGCGGCACAGGCGGCACCGGCCGCCGCGCCGCCGGTCGCGGGCTCCGCGGACGTGCGCTTCGTCGACATCCCCGGCGACGGCGGCACGATCCTCAAGGCCAACGTCTTCACCCCCAAGGACGCGAAGGCCGGGGCGACCTACCCCTCGATCGTGCTGCCCACCAGCTGGGCCATGCCGCAGATCGAGTACGTCGCCCAGGCCCAGAAGCTCGCCGACGCCGGGTACGTCGTGGTCAGTTACAACTCGCGCGGCTTCTGGCAGTCCGGCGGCGAGATCGAGACCGCGGGCCCCGAGGACATCGCCGACGCCTCCAAGGTCATCGACTGGACGCTCGCCCACACCCCGGCCGACCCGTCGAAGGTCGGCATGGCCGGCGTCTCGTACGGCGCGGGCATCAGTCTGCTCGTCGCCGGGCACGACAAGCGCGTCAAGGCCGTCGCCGCCCTCAGCGGCTGGGGCGACCTCATCGACTCGATCTACAGCGGCCGCACCCAGCACGCCCAGGCGGCGGCCCTGCTGGGCGGCGCGGGCGCGCTCACCGGCCGGCCGAGCGCCGAACTCAAGGAGACGCTGAAGGACTTCCTCGGGTCCAACCTGGACAAGGAGGACGAGATGATCGCCTGGGGTGCCAAGCGCTCCCCCGCGACCTATCTCGACGACATCAACAAGAACGGCGCGGCCGTCATGCTCGGCAACGCCTGGGGCGACACGCTCTTCCCGCCCAACCAGTACGCCGAGTTCTACGAGCGCCTCACCGGCCCCAAGCGCCTGGAGTTCCGCCCCGGCGACCACGCGACGGCCGAGGCCACGGGCCTGCTCGGGCTGCCCAACGACACCTGGACCTCCACCCAGCGGTGGTTCGACCACTACCTCAAGGGCGCGGACAACGGCATCGACAAGGAGCAGCCGGTCCAGCTCAAGTCCCGCTCGGAGGGCGGCTACGAGGGCTACCCGGACTGGAAGTCGGTCGGCGCGACCCGCACGAAGATCGCGATGGCGGGCTCCACGACGATCCACACGAACGTCGACTCGGGCGCCAACGGCGGCATCGCCATCCTCTCCAACGCCCTCGACCAGTTCCTGAAGATCCCCCCGATGGCGTCGGTGCCGCTGCTCCCGCGCCGTTACACGGGCGTCTGGCAGTCGGAGCGCTACACCTCGGCCCAGCGGGTGCGCGGCACCGCCAAACTGCACACGACGCTCACCCCGACCAAGGAGAGCGGCACCCTCGTCGCGTACCTCTACGACGTGGGCCCGCTCGGCCTCGGCAAGCTGGTCAGCAACGCGCCGTACACCTTCCACGGCAAGACGCCCGGGAAGCCGTTCGGCGTGGACCTGGAGTTGTTCTCCACGGCCTACGACGTACCGGCGGGCCACAAGCTCGCCCTGGTCGTCGACACGGTCGACCCGCTCTACATCGAGCACAACCCGGCCGGCGCGCAGCTGACCTTCTCCTCGCCGGCGACGGACCCGTCGTACCTGTCCGTTCCCCTGCGCGAGCAGTGATCTCCGGCTGCTGCCGGGTCGGTGTCCCCTCGTGCCACTGCCTACTGGGTGCCCGGCAGCAGCGTCCCCGGTTCGGCCGGGGCCACATCGGCGGCCTCGGTCTTGGGGTTGCGCCGCTGACGCCTGGACACCCACTGGGCGAACCACGACAGCAACATGCACATCCCGATGTAGACAGGTGAGATCACCATGACCACGGGGATGAAAGGCAAATCGTAGTCGAGGTTCGAAGCGATCAGCTTCCCGGCGTGGAGGAACTCCTCGTAGGTGATCAGATATCCGAGCGACGTGTCCTTCAGGGCCACCACCAACTGGCTGATGATGGCGGGCAACATGGCACGAACGGCCTGCGGTACGAGGACGTGTGTCATGACCTGTGTCTTGCGCATTCCGAGTGCGTAAGCCGCCTCCCGCTGCCCCCTCTCCACGGAGTTGACGCCGGATCGGAAGACCTCGGCGAGTACGGAACCGTTGTAGAGCGTGAGCCCGGCGACCAGCGCGGGCAGTGGCTGGACCTTCAGCGCCACGAAGACGAAGAAGATCATCACCAGGACCGGCATCGCCCGGAAGAACTCCACGACGAGCGTGGCGAGCCAGCGCACCGGCCGGTGGTCGGAGAGCCGGCCCACCGCGAGCAGCCCGCCGAGCGCGAGCGCGAGGACCGCGGAGATGGCGAACGCCTTGAGCGTGTTGCCGAGGCCGCGCAGGAGCAGCTCCTGGATGCCCTTGTACTCGAAGGGCGTCCACTTGGTCGAGGTGAACTGGTCGGTGTCGAAGAGCAGATAGAGGAGCCAGCCGACCAGAGCGAGCACGATCAGGGTGGAGATCAGCCCGTACAGCTTGTGCCGGCGGATCGTCCGGGGGCCCGGGATGTCGTAGAGGGCGGTGGAATCGTGGGAGAGGGCTTTCATCGGGCGACTCCCCAGCGCTTTTCGAGGACATTGAAGATCGCGCTGATGGCGAGGGTGATGATGAGGTAGCCGACGGCGATCCAGACGAAGGTCCAGATGATGTTGTAGCCGAGCTCGTTGAGCGTCTTGTACGTGCCGAGCAGCTCCGTGACGCTGAAGGCGCCCGCGATCGCCGAGTTCTTGGCCAGCGCGATGAGGTTGGAGCCGACCGGCGCGATGACGGACCGGAAGGCCTGCGGCAGCACCACCATGGACAGGGTCTGGCCGAAGGACATGCCGAGGCTGCGGGCCGCCTCGCCTTGGCCCTTGGGCACGGTGTTGATGCCCGATCTGAGCGCCTCGCAGATGAAGGCGGAGGTGTAGCAGCCGAGGGCGAGCACCGCGAACACCTTGAAGGGCAGCACCAGGCCGAACCGCGGGAGGCCGAGCAGCACCGCGAAGAAGAGCAGCGTGAGCGGGGTGTTGCGCAGCACCGTCACCCAGGCCGTGCCGAAGGCCCGGAAGGACCCGACGGGCGCCACCCGGAAGGAAGCCATGACGAAGCCGAGCACGAGCGCCAGGACCGAGGCGTAGACGGTGAGTTCGACGGTGCCGACGAAGCCCTTGCCGAAGGTCGAGAAGTTGTCTGTCAGTACGTCCACGACGCCTCCTCAGCTCGCCGGGTAGCGGTCGATGGCGGGCGGCTTCGGCGCCGGCACGCCGGAGAGGCCGAGGGTGGCGTCGTACGCCTTCTTCCAGTCGCCGTCCTTCTCGCGGGCCGCGAGGGCGTCGTCGACGGCGAACCGCAGGGCGTTGTCGCCGCGGGGCACGCCGATGCCGTACGGCTCCTTGGAGAACGGCTTGCCGACCACCTTGAGTTCGTCGGGCACCTTCGCCGCGTAGCCGATGAGGATGGCGTCGTCGGTGGTGACGGCGTCGACCTGGTACGTCAGCAGATTGTCGACGCAGACCGAGTACGTGTCGTAGGCGACGAGGGTGGCCTTCGGGTAGTCCTTCTGGATGCGCTGGTACGGGGTCGATCCGGCGGCCGAGCAGACGCTCTTGCCGTCGAGGTCCTGCGGGCCCTTGATGTCGTCCTCGTCGCTGCGCACCAGCAGGCCCTGGCCCGCCATGTAGTAGGGGCCGCCGAAGCCGACGAGCTTCTTGCGGTTGTCGTTGATGGTGTAGGTGCC
This sequence comes from Streptomyces sp. NPDC005863, assembly GCF_042871345.1. Taxonomy (NCBI): domain Bacteria; kingdom Bacillati; phylum Actinomycetota; class Actinomycetes; order Kitasatosporales; family Streptomycetaceae; genus Streptomyces; species Streptomyces sp. NPDC005863. Next base: position 1,081,677 of record NZ_JBIAII010000002.1, read on the forward strand.
GACGTAGTAGTCGATCTGCCCGTTCTGCAGGGCGGTCTCGCGGTTCGCCGACGCGATGGTCTTGAACTCGATCCTCTGGGGGTCGAGGCCCAGCGAGGCCGAGATCATCTTGGCGATCTCGATGTCGAACCCGGAGTAGGTGCCGTTCGCCGGGTCCTTCTCGCCGAGGTAGGGCTGGTCCTCCTTGGCGCCGACGATGAACCTGCCCCGGCTCTTCGCCTTCCGCCAGGTCCCCGACTCGGGCAGCTGGAAGCCGGTCGCCACCCGGTACTTGGGCAGTTCGTCGGCGGCGGGCCCCTTGGTCGGCGGGCTGCCTTCCTTGCCGCAGGCCGCGGCGGCGCAGGCGGTGAGGACGAGCGCCACGAGCAGGCGGAGCGCCCGCGGGGTGTGCCGCCCGGCGTGAGACATGGTGTGTCGCTTCACGAGCAGTCCCCCCGTCAGTGCTTGAGGATCTTGGAGAGGAAGTCCTTGGCGCGCTCGCTCTCCGGGTGGGTGAAGAAGTCCTCGGGGGTCCGGTCCTCGACGACGCGGCCGTCGGACATGAAGACGACCCGGTTGGCCGCGGAGCGGGCGAAGCCCATCTCGTGCGTGACGACGACCATGGTCATGCCGTCCCGGGCGAGCTGCTGCATCACCTCAAGGACCTCGTTGATCATCTCCGGGTCGAGCGCCGACGTCGGCTCGTCGAAGAGCAGCGCCTTGGGGTCCATGGCCAGGGCGCGGGCGATGGCCACGCGCTGCTGCTGGCCGCCGGAGAGCTGCGCCGGGTACTTGTCGGCGTGCGCGGAGAGGCCCACGCGCTCCAGGAGCTCCCGGGAGCGCTGCTCCGCCTCGTCCTTCTTGCGGCCGCGCACCTTGACCTGGGCCAGCGCGACGTTCTGGAGGACGGTCTTGTGCGCGAAGAGGTTGAAGGACTGGAAGACCATGCCCACTTCCGCACGGAGCCTCGCGAGCGCCTTCCCCTCGTCGGGCAGCGGCTGTCCGTCGAGTCTGATCTCTCCCGACTGGATGGTCTCGAGCCGGTTGATCGTCCTGCACAGTGTGGATTTGCCCGACCCCGACGGGCCGATGACCACGACCACCTCCCCCTTGCCGACGGTGAGGTTGATGTCCTGGAGGACATGCAGCTTCCCGTAGTACTTGTTCACATCGCGCAGCTCGATCAACGGATCGACGGCCATGGCAAGACCTGCCCACTCTCAGCTGTGTACGTCCGCGCAAACTATCCACGTGAAAACGGGAGTTACTGGACGACACGCACTTATGGGCATTAACCGTATTTGAGGTAATGCGGACTACGTCTCGGACGCCTCGGCGTAGACCTGCGACAGCTCGGGCGCGCCGTGCACCGCCCAGTCGAGTCCCGCCTCGACCACCTGGATGTCCCGCCCGCTCTTCAGCCGTACGACGGGGCTGCCACCGGGCCAGACGTGCCAGGCCGCGCCCGGCACGGTCCGCACCACGACGCTGCCGAGGTAGAGACCCGCGTCGTTGCCGAGCCACGGCAGCAGCTCGGGGTCGTCGCGCCAGCGCGGCAGGAGTTGGTCGAGGGCGCCCAACGAGGCCGGGGAGTCGTCGAGTTCGAGGCCGGCGGCGGCCGCCTGGGAGCGCAGCAGTTCGCACTCGGAGAAGAGCGCGGCGACGCCGTCCGGGTCGTCCTGGAAGGCGGCCGCGAGCCCCTCGGCCGGGTCCGTCGCGGTGTGCCGCCTGCGCCACTTGTCGAGGAACGGGATGTTCATGATCGGCCTCTTCCGTCGGGTGGCGCCGCCGGACGCGCGGCCGGGCGCTGGTTCCGCATCTCCAAATGTATCTTGCATCAGTTGATCACGGAATCGGGCGAATCGCGGCGCAGGCGCACCTCCTGCCCCGGGCGGACGCCTGGGCGCGGCGGTCGGACGCCTGGGCGCCGCGGGCAGCGCAGGTCAACTCCCTTGTATGCGGCGTCGATCGGTGACTGTTCCCCGTCACGGGGTACCCGGACGTCCTGAGGTCGTTCCGGGAGGTGGGCGATGGTGTGGTGGGCGTGGTTGATCGCCGCGGTCGTGGTGGTGGGGCTGCTGGTCGGCGCGGTGGCCGGCGTGCAGGCCCGGCGGCGCAGCGGCGGAGTGATCGTGGTGCGGCGCGGTCGGCGCACCGGGCGCGGGAGGGTGCGATGACGGCGCCCCCGGCGGCCGTGATGGCCGCCGGTGACCTCACCAAACGGCCGGTGGTGACGCTGGACGGCGAGGCGGTCGCCCAGGTCAAGGATGTGGTCCTTGACGGAGCGGGCGGCCGGATCGCGGGGTTCACGCTGGCCGGCCGTGGCCTGCTCTCCGGTCCGCTGCGCAAGAGCCTGCCGTGGTCGGCGGTACACGCCCTGGGCGCGGACGCCGTGATGATCACGTCCGCCGAGGCGCTGGAGGACAAGGCGGCCGTGGCTTCCTGGCAAGAGGCCTCCCGCGGCCTGGTCCGCGGGGCCCGGGTGCTGACGGACCAGGGGGTGCAGGTGGGATCGGTGCGCGACGTGCTGGTCGAGTCCGGCCGTGAGGGGCGGGTGGTCGGCGTGGAGATGTCCTCCACGGAGGCGCTGGGGCGGCAGGAGCGCACGGTCTTCCTGCCGCTCGGCGGCCGGCCCGCCCTGACGGGCGACACGTTGATGATCCCGGCGCGGGACACGGAGTACGTCGTCGAGGACGTGGGCGAGCTGGCGGCGGCGGTGGGGCGCAGGCGGCTGGCGGAGGCGGGGCCCGGTCTTGACGGGTTGGGCGGGGCTCACCTGACGAAGGGGCCCTCCGTGGCGGGTGGCCCCGATGGCACGGGCGGGCCCGGCGGCTCCGGTGAGGGGCGGACCTCATGATGCTGCTCAGTCAGACCGTGGGCCGTCCGGTCGTCAGCGCGTCGGACGCCGCGCACGTCGGTACCGTCGCCGGGCTCGTCGTTGAACCGGGCGGCGCGAGTGGCGCGGGTGGCGCGGGCGGCGCCGTGGTCACCGCCGTCCGTCTGGACGGCGTCAAGGGTGGCGGCGACGTCGTCGCCTGGGCGGACGTGCACGCGGTGGGGCCCGACGCGGTCGTCGTCGAGGCGGCGACGGCGGCCCGGTTCACCTCGGCGGACTCCTCCGAGCGCCAGAACCTGCTCGGCAAACGGCTGTTGACGGAACTGGGCGACGCCGCGGGGACGCTCGCCGACGTCGCCTTCGACCCGGCGACCGGCCGCATCGGCATGCTGTACGGCTCGCGCGGCGACCGTATCCCGGGCGACCGGCTGCTCGGTGTCGGCTCGTACGCGGTGGTGATCCGCGTCGCCGGGGAGGTGAGCGGAGTCTGACGCCCGTCCGGCGTTCTCATAGGTCGCGGCGGTCCACGCCGAACACGGTGACGGCCGCCGCGACCACCGGCCAGACCGCCAGGACCAGCCACGCGCCCGTGGACGTCCACGGGTAGAGGACGTCGGGGCCGCCCGGCTCCGCGAAGAACAGCCAGGCCTTGTACGGCATCGCGTGGCCGACGACCGCCGTCAGGTGGCGGTCGTCACTGAGCGCGACGGGCAGCAGGAGCATCAGCACGAACAGGGCGACCAGCGTGGTGCCGCTCTGCCGCAGGAGCGCGCCGAGCGCCATGCCGACCAGCGCCGACACCGGGGCCAGCAGTGCGGAGGCGACGACCAGCGACCACGCTCCGGGATAGCCGATCGGCACGCCGACGCCCCGGCCCGCCAGGATCGCCTGGGTCAGCCAGAAGGAGCCGCCCGCCACGACCGCCCCGAAGACGGTCATGACGGCGGCGGTCACCAGGACCTTGGCCGCCATCAGCGGGCGCCGGGCCGGGACCGCGGCGAACGTCGTACGGATCAGCCCGGTCCGGAACTCCGCGACCAGGAACAGCGCCCCCACGGCGCCGGCCGCGAGCACCAGGACGAGGGAGGAGTTGGCGGTGAAGGCCTCCTGCAACGGGATGCCGTCGCGGATGTACCGCGCCCGCCCGGCCGGCCCCTCGTCCGTCCAGTAGTGGTACGTGTCGTACGCCGTGCCGACGTTGATGCCGACGACGGCGAGCCCGGCGATCAGCAGGGACCAGCCGGTCGAGCGCAACGACCGCATCTTCAGCCACTCGGCGGCGACGAGGTCACCAAAACGGGCACGGGGCTCGGTGATGGTCGCGGTCATCGGGGCTCTCCCGCCAGGAACTCGACGCTGTCTGAGGTGAGTTCCATGAACGCCTCCTCCAACGAGGCCGTCTGGCTGGCCAGTTCGTGGAGCACGATCCGGTGGTGCGCGGCGAGTTCGCCGATGCGGGGCGCGTCGACGCCGGTCACCACGAGCCGTCCCGCGTCGTCGGTGGCGAGGGTCGCCCCCGCCGCCGTGAGCAGCGGGGTCAGCGTGCGGGCGTCGGGCGTCCGTAGGGTGACGGTGGCGCGGCCCGAGCGGCCCGCGAACGCGGCGAGGCTCTCGGCGGCGATGAGTTCGCCGCGCCCGATGACGACCAGTTCGTCGGCGGTGTGCTCCATCTCGGACATGAGGTGACTGGAGACGAACACGGTGCGGCCCTCCGCGGCCAGGCGCCGGAAGAGCCGGCGGATCCACTGCACGCCCTCGGGGTCGAGGCCGTTGAGCGGTTCGTCGAAGAGCAGGACCGGCGGATCACCGAGCAGCGCGGCGGCGATGCCGAGGCGCTGCCGCATGCCGAGCGAGAAGCCCGCCACCCGGCGCCGCGCCGCGTTCTCCAGGCCGACCTCGGCGAGGACCTCGTCGACGCGGCGCCGTGGAATGCGGTTGCCGCGGGCGAGGACGGCGAGGTGGGCGCGCGCGGTGTGGCCGCCGTGCACGTCCCCCGCGTCGAGCAGCGCGCCGACGTGGCGCAGGCCCCGCTGCCGTGCGCGGAACGGGCGTCCCGCGACGGTGACGGAGCCGCCGGTCGGGCCGTCCAGGCCGAGGATCATGCGCAGGGTGGTGGACTTCCCGGCGCCGTTCGGCCCGAGGAACCCGGTCACCAGGCCGGGGCGGACCCGGAAACTGAGGGCGTTCACCGCGGTCTTGGTGCCGTATCTCTTCGTCAGTTCGTTGGCTTCGATCACGTGTTCCACGGTGCCGGGCGCCGGGCCGCACGGCGTCGGCCCGACGACGACACTTGTCGCCTCCGGTGTCGACCGGGGTTGTACACCCCAGGTGCGATGCCGGTCGGGGCCGCTCTGGCTACGATCGGCGCATGTCCGCCACAGCGCCGCTCCACCTGCTCAAGCACGCTCCCGTGGGCGTGTGGGCCGCCGCGTCCTGGTGGCTCGGCACGGCGTTCGCCGCGCGGGCCCACTCCGGACTCCCCCTGATGCCGACGAGCGCGTTCGCGGGCCCCGCCCCGTGGGAGTGGCTGGTCGTCGTCGCCGCGGCCGGGGCGGCGCTGGTGGCCGGCCGGCTCCTGACGCGCCGCCCCCTCACGGCTCTCGGGCTGCTGATCGGCTGCTCGTACGCCGCCACCCTGGCGCTCGGCGAGACGCGCGTCACCTTCCTGCAGTACGCGGCCGTCGACATCGCCGCCGGCTTCGTCGTGGCGACGGGGACGCCCCGCGCCCGCCGGACGGCCGTGGCCCTCGCGCTCTGCGTGCTGCCTGCCTTCGCGATCCTGCGGCAGCTCCTCGGGCTCCCGTTCCGGCTGCCGCACAGCCTGGACAGCAGCTGGTCCGAGTGGCAGATCCCCGTGCTCCTTGCCGCCGTCGCCTGGCTGGCGGGCGACTCGGTGCGCCGGGCCCGCGCGTACGCGCGGCGGCTGAGCGCGCAGGCCACCGCGCAGGCCGTCACCGCCGAACGGCTGCGCATCGCCCGGGAGATGCACGACACGGTGGCGCACAGCATCGGCATCATCGCCCTGCAGGCGGGCGCGGCGGCCCGCGTTGTCGAGACCCGGCCCGCCGCCGCGCGGACGGCGATGACCGCGGTGGAACTGGCGGGCCGCGAGACCCTGGCAGGGCTGCGCCGGATGCTCGTCGCGCTGCGCGAGACCGAGTCGGGCCAACACCCGGACGAGGCAACCGATTTGACACCGCGCGGTCCCGCCGAGGGCCTCGCGGACGTGGACCGGCTCGCCGTGTCGACGACCGCCGCCGGGGTGCGGGTGGACGTGGCGTGGCGCGGTGAGCGGCGGCAACTGCCCCCGGACGTCGACCTGTCGGCGTTCCGCATCGTCCAGGAATCGGTGACCAATGTGGTGCGGCACGCGGGCGCCACGGCCTGCACGGTCCTGGTGGACTACCGCGACGAGGAGATCGTCATCGAGATAGCCGACTCCGGGCGGGGTCGCGGCACGGCGTCCGGTCCGCACTCCCGTACACCGTCGGCGACCGGCACGGACACCGGGTTCGGCCTGGTCGGCATGGGTGAGCGAGTCGCCCTGCTGCACGGCGAGTTCAGTGCCGGACCGCGTCCCGACGGGGGCTTCCGGGTGAGCGCCCGGCTGCCGTTGCCCGCCCCGGCGGGTGCCCGATGACGGTCCGCGCCCTGCTAGTCGACGACCAGCCCCTGGTCCGTACCGCCCTGAGCATGGTCATCGCCGAGGCCCCTGATCTCGAGGTCGCGGGCGAGGCCGCGTCGGGCGAAGAGGCGGTCGAGCTCTGCGCCCAACTGCGCCCGAACGTCGTGGTGATGGACATCCGGATGCCCGGCATGGACGGCATCGAGGCGACCCGGCAGATCACGTCGGGCCAGACGGGCGCGCATGTGGTGGTCCTGACCACGTTCGACGACGACGCGTACGTGTACGGGGCGCTGCGCGCGGGCGCGGCGGGCTTCCTCGTCAAGGACATGGCGCTGGACGACATCCTGGCGGCGGTGCGGACCGTCGCGGCGGGCGACGGCCTGCTCGCGCCGGGCGTCACCCGGCGGCTGATCCGGGAGTTCGCGGAGCGGCCCGTCGCGCCGCCGCCGCGCGAGGTGGCCGTCGACGGCATCACGGACCGCGAGCGCGAGGTCCTGACTTTGGTGGGCCGCGGCCTCTCCAACACCGAGATAGCCGAGGAGCTCTGCCTCAGCGTCGCCACCGCGAAGACGTACCTCACCCGGCTGCTCGCCAAGCTCGACGCGCGGGACCGGGTGCAGCTGGTGATCATCGCGTACGAGAACGGGCTGGTGTCGACGGGCAGTTGAGTGCCTGTCGTTGCTCCGACCGGTGTGCCCGGCGAGTTCGCGTCGTGTTCACGCGCCCCTCATTGACGCGCCTCCGGCACCTCCTTAGCTTCATGGCGCATCTGTCCTCACTCGTCGCCCGGCGGACGCCGCTCGGTCGACGGGCCATCATCCGCGGGAGGTCCGTCGTGCGCCGACACCGCCGACACATCTGGGGGGCGGCCGCCGTGCTCGCCCTGCTCACGGGGCTCGTACCGGTGGCATCGGCGCAGGCCGCGGCCCCGCACAGACCCGGGCCGCTCCCGCTGGAGCGGCTCTTCGACAGCCGGGCGGTCAGCGACGACGACCATCCGGCGGACGCGGACTTCGACAGTGCGGGCCGCTCGCTGTCGGCGCGGGATCTGGCCGCCGCGGGCTGGACTCCCGGGCGGACGCTGGGCGTTGACGGCGCCCGCCTCACCTGGCCGCGCACGGCGCCGGGCGCGCCGGACAACGTGCGCTCCGACGGGCAGGCGGTCCGGGTGCGCGGCCGCGGGAACGCGCTCGCCTTCCTGGTCGCCGGCACGGGCGGCGACGCGAGCGGCACGGGCACGGTCCGCTACCGGGACGGCTCGCGCGGCAGCTACCGGCTCACCGCACCCGACTGGCGCTCGGGCCCGCTCGCCACCAAGGCCGTCGCCCTGCCGCACGTCAACACGCCCGACGGCCAACTCGCCGAGAAGGCACGGCTGTACGTGGTGACGGTGCCGCTGGCCCCGGGCCGCGAGGTCGAATCGGTGCGGCTGCCGCGCGACCCCGGCGGGCCCGACCTGCATGTGTTCGCCCTGTCGGTGCGGGCCGAGCAGCGGGGCTGGACGGGCACCTGGTCGGCGTCGACCGCCGGCTACACGGCGGTGGGCCCGTGGGCCGACCGCACCGTACGGCTCGTCGTCCACACCAGCGCCGGGGGGCCGCGGGTCCGCGTCCGGCTCGACAACACCTTCGCCGCCGCGCCGGTACGGATCGGCGCGGCCACCGTGGCGGTGCAGGAGTCCGGCGCGGCGGCGCGCGGCACACCGCGCCGGCTGACGTTCCGGGGGCGCTCCGGTACGGAGATCCCGGCGGGCGCCCAGGCGTTCAGCGATCCGCTCGGCTTCGACGTGCCGGCCGACGCCAACCTCCTGGTGAGCTTCCACCTGCCCGGGTCCGTGCCGACGGCGCCCGTGCACAGCCAGGCCCTCCAGCGCAGCTACGTCAGCACGCCGGGCGACCACGCGGCGGACGGCTCCCCGGCGGCGTACACCTCGACCCTGACGGCGTGGCCGCTGCTCACCGGCGTCGACGTGAGCGGCGGGCCCGGCTCCGTAGTGCTGCTCGGCGACTCGATCACCGACGGCGTGCAGTCGACGCCGGACACGAACCGGCGCTGGCCCGACGTGCTCGCGGACCGGCTGCACGACCAGTCCGCCGTGCCGCGCTACGGCGTGCTCAACCAGGGCATCTCCGCGAACCGCGTGGTCGCCGACCGCTACCCGGGCGACGGCGTCTCCACCGACACGGGCGGCGTGAGCGCCCTGCACCGCCTGGACCGCGACGTCCTCGCCCAGACGTCGGCGCGCACCGTCGTCGTCTTCCAGGGCGTCAATGACGTGCGGTGGGGCACCTCGGCGGAGCAGATGATCGCCGGGCTGCGGGAGATCGCGGACCGGGCCCACGCGCGGGGGCTGCGCGCCGTGGCCGCGACGATCACGCCGTGCGAGGGCGAGTCCCTCTGCACGGCGGCCGCGAACGGGCAGCGGGAGGCCGTGAACGCCTATGTGCGCGCGGGCGGCGCGTTCGACGCCGTGCTCGACTTCGACGCGGTGCTCCGCGATCCCGCGCACCCGGCGCGGATGGCGCCCGCCTACGACAGCGGGGACCATCTGCACCCGGGCGACGCGGGGCTCGCGGCGCTGGCGGACTCGGTCGACCTGCGGAAGCTGGTGCCGTAAAGCCTGTCCGGCGCCCTACACGTCCAGGTCGACGACGACCGGGGCGTGGTCGGAGGCTCCCTTGCCCTTGCGCTCCTCACGGTCCACGTAGGCGTCGGAGACGGCCTTGCCGAAGGGCTCGTTCCCGTACACCAGGTCGATGCGCATGCCGCGGTTCTTGGGGAAGCCGAGTTGGCGGTAGTCCCAGTACGTGAACGGGTGGGCGTACTTCAGGGGGCGGGGGACGATGTCCGTGAGGCCCGTCTCCCGCAGCGCCGCGAGGGCGGCGCGCTCGGCCGGGGTGACGTGGGTGGCGCCCACGAAGAGCGAGGGGTCCCAGACGTCCTCGTCGGTCGGCGCGACGTTGAAGTCACCGAGGACGGCGAAGGGGCGCGGACCCGCCGCGTCCTCGGCAACCGCGGCCTTCAGTGCCTCGAACCACTGCAGCTTGTACGCGTAGTGCGCGTGGTCGACCTCGCGGCCGTTCGGCACGTACACCGACCAGACACGCACCGGGCCGCAGGTCGCCGAGATCGCGCGCGGCTCGTCGGCGCCCTCGTACCCCGGGCCGCCCGGCAGGCCCTTGACCACGTCGTCCAGGCCGACCTTGGAGACCACCGCGACGCCGTTCCACCTGCCCGTCGCGTTCACCACCGACTCGTAGCCCAGCTCGCGGAGCTCGGCCGCCGGGAACTGCTCGGCCGTCGTCTTGGTCTCCTGTATGCACAGCACGTCCGTGCCGGTGCTCTCCAGCCAGGCCAGGAGCCTCGGCAGACGGGCGGTGATCGAGTTCACGTTCCAGGTCGCAATGCGCATGTCCTCAAACCTACCGGGCGCCACCGACAGTCAGAGTTCGGCCGACTCCCCCGGGGTCAGCCTGACGTGCTCGGCGCCGCCGAGCGAGCCGATCTGGTGGTCGTAGACGGGCCGCGCCAGGTCGGTGAGGAGCGCGTCGTGGATGTCGTAGGCGCGCTGCGGCTTGACCTCCCGTACGTACTCGATCACCTCGGAGATCTTGCTCCACGGGGCCATGACCGGCAGCATCAGCGTCTCGACCGGCTGGTCGGGGACGGTCAGCGCGTCGCCCGGGTGGAACACCGCGCCGTCCACCAGATAGCCGACATTGGTGATCCGCGGGATGTCCGGGTGGATGACCGCGTGCAGCTCGCCGTGGACCTGCACGTCGAAGCCGGCGGCCGTGAAGGTGTCGCCGTGCCCGACGGTGTGCACGCGTCCGGGGAAGGCCGCCGAGATCTGGTCGGCGACGGACTTGAGCGTCCAGATCTCGGTGCCGGGGCGCGCCTCCATGGCGGCCCGCAGCCGGTCCTCGTTGAAGTGGTCCGGGTGCTCGTGCGTCACGAGGAGCACGTCGGCGCCGAGCGCGGCGTCCTCCTCGCTGAAGCCGCCGGGGTCGACGACGAGCGTGCGCCCGTCCTTTTCGAGACGCACGCACGCGTGGGACTTCTTCGTGAACGTCATGCGCTGCGCGCGCGGGGAGTGATCTTCCGTAAGAGGCGTCATCCCCCCATCCTGCTACTCCGGGGGCGTGGTTTCCTCACGGATCACGGCTTGGGCGACCTTGAAGGCCGAGTTCGCGGCGGGGACCCCGCAGTAGACGGCGGCCTGCAGCAGGACCTCCTTGATCTCGGCGGGGGTGAGGCCGTTGCGCAGCGCGGCGCGGGTGTGGAAGGCCAGCTCGTCGAGGTGGCCGCCGGCGACGAGCGCGGTGAGCGTGACGCAGCTGCGGGAGCGGCGGTCCAGGCCGGGCCGGTTCCACACCTCGCCCCACGCGTAACGCGTGATGAGGTCCTGGAAGTCGCCGGAGAAGTCGTCGGCGGCGGCGAGCACCCGGTCGACGTGCGCGTCGCCGAGGACCTCGCGGCGCACCTTCATCCCCGCCTCGTACAGGGCGGGCGACGCGGGGTCCGGGACGGCCTCGGGCTGCTCCATGGGGGCGATCTCGCCGACCGGCGAGACGGGCCCGGCGGGCGGCGGGGCGAGGACGGGTTTGACGGGCGGCGCGCTGAGGGCCGACTGGCCGAGGGTCGCGTCGGGCGCGGCCTGCCAGGCCGAGGAGAAGTGCCGTACGAGCAGGTCGGTGACGGCGGCCGGCTGCTCGACCGGCGCGAGATGTGAGGCGCCCGGCACGACGGCGAGCCGCGCGTCGGGGATCCCCGCGACGAGCGTGCGGGCCTCACCCTGCCCGGTGACCTGGTCCTCCGAGCCCACGAGCACCAGGGTGGGCACGCCGATGCGGCCCAGCTCGGCGCGGATGTCAAAGGCGGCGAGCGCCTCGCAGGCGGCGATGTAGCACCCCGGGTCGGTGGTGCGGACCATCTGCACGGCCCACTCGGTGATGGCGGGCTGGGCGGCGGCGAAGCCGGGGGTGAACCAGCGTTCGGGGGCGGAGCGCGCGATGGGGTCGAGGCCGTTGCTGCGCACGATCACGCCGCGCTGCCGGAACTCGTCGGCCGTGCCGAACCGCGGCGAGGCGGCGATCAGCCCGAGCGAGGCGACGCGCTGCGGGTGCCGGAGGGCGAGCTCGGCCCCGATGGCACCGCCGAAGGCGCAGCCCGCGTATCCGAAGCGCTGCACGCCGAGCTCGTCGAGCGTGCCGAGCAGCCGGTCGGCGAGCTCCCCGACGGACCCGCAGGGGTGGGCGGGGGCGCCGCCGTGCCCGGGCATGTCGAACCGGAAGACCCGCCACTGCTTGATCAACTCGGGAATCTGGCGGTCCCACATGTGCCATGTGGTACCCAGCGAGGCACCCAGGATCAGGACTGGAGCGTCTTCTGGCCCGTCAAAGCGGTATTGCAGGGTGTTCATCGGCGTCTCACTCACCTGCCTGACCCTCTCATCAGTCACTACCGCCCCTATGAGTGGGGTGCCCTGTATGCACGTCTGACCAGGTGGAAGACCTCCCGTACCGTCTCGCCGCAGTGCATGTCCGTTCCTCTGCTCAACCCATCAACGCGTCGCGTTGCCGGTACCGGGTCGCGTCAGGCGGTCAGGTATGTGAGAGAGCCTTGTTGATCGGCAGGCCCCTATGGGGACACGCCCCGCCGGCCCGGCACCGGCAACGCACCGTCCCCAATCCGCAGCCGACACGGAGTGATCCAGGCACTTCGGCCAAAGGAGTCATGAGTCAGACCTCGGACTCGGGACAGCACCTGCCCATCCTCTCCTCGCGCACCATCCCCTCGCTCGGGGACGGCGGATGTGGCACTGGTCGGTCCTTTTCGAGGCAGGGCTCCGACACGTGTGTTCACGTCCGAACCTCCACGGCTGTCTAAACGACGCCGTTCAGCGTCACCCTCCCCCAGCGCCCCGCCACACTCGCCTGGCGTCCACACCCTGGCCAGCCACAAAGCACCTGCCGCCCCATCAGAACGAGCGTCATTTCGGCGTCAAGGTATCGCCCGTAACGCCCACACCGCACATAACGCACACAGGAAAAAACCGCAGGTCAGGCGCCCTTAGCGACCGGTTCAACGATCGCCACGCACTCCACATGATGCGTCATCGCGAAACATGTGGAGCGCAAGCGTGTGGAAGTAGCCGCAGGTCAGCACCCCGCAACGAACATTCCGGGCACAACGCTCGCGTGCGTTACGTGCGCCGTGTGCGTTACGTGCGGCTTCTTGACGCACGAGGCCCCCGGTGCGCCATTCAACGTTAGGCCCCAGGCAGTCCCTCACGAAACCAATCCGCCCATCGCACTCCAGCGGCCGTTTGGGGTCCAGTCGGCGGCATCATCTGCCCAGGGCGGCACGACTGCACGAAGCTGGATTAGACCGCAGCCCCGGCCCCGCACCCGACGCCCGGGTCCTGCTCGATCGCCAACGGGGCTCCCGCCCACGACCAGCAGGAGCTTCTCGAGGACCGGCCACCCCAGCCCCATAACCTGCGAATTCAAGTTGACGAAGGCTCAGTGCTCGGTGAGGTCCCGGGTATCCCAGCCAGCGCCGGCCATCGCATCTGCGTACTTTTCTGCGGTCGCGGTGGGCGGCGAGCGCCAGAAGGTGGGTAGGGCGTATCGCGCCGACGATGATGCATCAGCGACATGATCGTGTGCACGAATCGGCCAGCCCGCGACGTCCTGGGGACGTCCCGGCCCGGCGTCCGGAAGACGTCATCGCACGTAATTCCGGCGCAGGTGTGACGCGAAATGCGCGATTTCATCTATTTTGAGATATTCATCAGGAGATCTGCGACTTGATGACCGGAGCACGCCATGGCCACCTTTCTCTACCGTCTCGGGAAGCTCGCGTTCCGGCGCCGTAGGCTGGTTCTCGGCCTGTGGGCGGTGGTGATCGCCGCAGTCGTGGCCGGTCTAGGAATGGCCGGTGCGGACACCGACGACACGTTCACGATTCCGGGGTCGGAGTCCCAGCAGGCGCTCGACACACTCAAGCGGGTGTATCCGCCGGCCGGTGGTACCAGCGCGCAGATTGTGTTCACCGCTCCCGCGGGAGAGCAGGTCACCGCGCAGAAGTACCAGGCGGGGATCGCCGCGTCGCTCAAGGAGGCCGCGGCCGCCCCGCAGGTGGCCGGGGTCCTCTCACCCGAGCAGACCCGGGTCGTGTCCAAGGACGGCCGTGCTGCCCTCGCCCAGGTCCAGTACACCGTCTCCAACGTGGACCTCAAGGACGGGTCCCTTGACTCACTCGAGGACACGATCGCCCCGGCCGAGAAGGCCGGGCTCACGGTGTCGGTGGGTGGTCAGGCGTACAACAGCACCGGTGTCGACATCAGCGCCAAGGAAGTCGTCGGTGTCGTGATCGCCCTGATCATCTTGGTGATCACGTTCGGCTCGCTGCTCGCGGCCGGGATCCCGGTGCTCACCGCCGTCATCGGCGTCGTGGTCGGCGCCGGCGGCCTTCTCCTGGTGAGCCATCTGACCGCGATCTCCTCCACGGCGCTGACCCTGACGGTCATGCTGGGCCTCGCGGTCGGCATCGACTACACGCTGTTCATCCTGTCCCGCCACCGCGACCAGCTGAAGGCAGGGATGGCGCCCGAGGGTCGGCGGCTCGCGCGATCGGGACCTCCGGCAGCGCGGTCGCCTTCGCCGCGCTCACCGTGATCATTGCCATGGTCGGACTGTCTGTGGTCGGCATTCCCTTCCTGACCGCGATGGGGCTGGCCGGTGCGGGAGGAGTGGCGGTCGCCGCGCTCGTCGCCCTCACCTTGTTGCCCGCGCTGCTTGGATTCGCGGGCGAGCGGCTGCGACCCAAGCCGAAGAAGGCGGCCGTAAACGGCGACCAAGCCGCGTCGGACGATCACGGCGTTCGCGGCGGTCACGGCGGTCAGGCCCAGCCGAAGCAGACGCTGGGCGCCCGGTGGGTGCGGGTGGTGACCCGCGTTCCCGCCCTCACCGTCGTTCTGGTGGCGGCCGGGCTCCTGGTCGTCGCCTGGCCCGCCCGCGATCTGCAACTGGCCCTGCCCGACAACGGCAGCGCCGCGAAGTCCACCACCCAGCGCGAGACCTACGACACCATCACCACGGAGTTCGGCCCCGGCCTCAACGGCCCGCTGCTGCTCCTCATGGACACCGGCGGCGCCAAGGCATCCTCCGCCCAGGAGCTGACCGGGCAACTGAACACCGTACGCCAGGACTTGAGCACCATCGAGGGTGTCGCTCTCGCCTCGGCCGCCCAGCAACTCAACCCCGACTACGCGATGCTGACCGTGGTGCCGACCACCAGCTCCGGGGACGAGGCCACCAGCGACCTGGTCAAGGCGCTGCGGGACAAGGAGTCCTCCATCCGGTCCGGCACCGGGATCTCCTACCAGATCACCGGACAGACCGCCGTCAACGTCGACGTGTCCCAGAAGCTCAGCGACTCGCTGCTGACCTTCGCCACCGTGGTCGTGGGCCTGTGCCTGCTGATCCTGCTGGTGGTCTTCCGCTCCCTCGTGGTCCCGGTCAAGGCGACGGTCGGGTTCCTGCTCTCCGTCGCGGCCTCCTTCGGCGCGGTCGTCGCGGTCTTCCAGTGGGGCTGGGCCGCGGACTTCATCGGCGTCACGAAGACCGGTCCGGTCGTGTCCTTCCTGCCGATCATCCTCATGGCCGTGCTCTTCGGACTCACCATGGACTACGAGGTGTTCGTCGTCTCCAGCATCCACGAGGAGTACGCGCACAGCGGTGACGCCCGCCGGGCCGTGCTGCGGGGCTCGCCCCTGGCGTTCCGGGTGGTCACCGCCGCTGCGCTGATCATGGTGGCGGTGTTCGCCGGCTTCGTCACGATGGAGGACGCCATCGTGAAACCCATCGCCTTCGCCCTGGCCTTCGGGGTGCTGGTGGACGCCTTCCTGATCCGGATGACGTTCGTGCCCGCCGTGCTCATGTGGGTCGGCCAGGGTGGGTGGTGGCTGCCGCGATGGCTGCAGAAGGTCCTGCCGAACGTCGACATCGAAGGGCGCGATCTGCCGAAGCCGGAGCTGGCGACTCAGCCGTAGGACAAAGGGCAACGGGTATGCGGCGGCTCCGCTACACGGCGGCTCTGCTCTCGCGGCGCCGGGCGCCCAACTGTGCGTAATACGCGATGAGGTCGGGGTCGTCCACGGCGGCGGGGTTGACGACCTGGTCGGCCGGGGCGCCCTGGAGCAGCCGCTTGACCGGGACTTCCAGCTTCTTGCCGGTGCGGGTGTGCGGGATGCCCGGCACTTCGAGCACCTCGTCGGGGACGTGGCGCGGTGAGGCGCCGCTGCGGACGGCGTCGCGGATCTTCTCGCACAGGGTGTCGTCCAGAGTCACCCCCGCCGCCGGGACCACGAACAGCGGCATCCAGTAGCCGCCGTCCGGTTCCTCCACGCCGATGACCAGGGCCTCGGCGATCTCGGGGAGGCGTTCGACGACGTCGTGGATGTCGGCGCTGCCCAGGCGGACGCCGTTGCGGTTCAGCGTGCTGTCGGAGCGGCCGTGGACGATGACCGAGCCGTGGGAGGTGTGGGTGATCCAGTCGCCGTGCCGCCAGACGCCTGGGTAGGTGGAGAAGTAGGCGTCGTGGTAGCGGGTGCCGTCGGAGTCGTTCCAGAAGTACAGCGGCATGGACGGCATGGGGCGGGTGACGACCAGCTCGCCGACCTGGCCGATGACCGGACGGCCCGCACTGTCGTACGCGGCCAGAGCCACGCCGAGGTGGGGTGCGGACAACTCTCCGGACCAGATGGGGGTGTTGGGGGCGCTGCCCGCGAAGCCGGAGACGACGTCGGTGCCACCGCTGGTGGACGAGAGCATCACATGGGCGCCGACGTGGTCGCGGACCCAGGGGTAGGCGGAGGCCGGCAGGGCGGAGCCGGTGCAGCCGACCGCGCGGACCGCGGACAGGTCGTATGCGGACGGGCTGATGCCGAACTTGGCCATGCCCAGCAGGTATTGAGGGCTGGTGCCGAAGACGGTGACGCGGTGGCGGGCCGCCAGCTCCCAGAGGATGCCGGGCCGGGCGGAGGGGGCAGGGCTGCCGTCGTAGGTGCAGGTCGTGGCGCCGGTCAGCAGGGTGGAGGCGACCAGGTTCCACATCATCCAGTGGGTGGTGGTGTACCACAGCAGGCGGTCGCCCGGGCCGAGGTCCGAGTGCAGGCCGAGGGTCTTGAGGTGTTCCAGGAGGACGCCACCGTGGCCGTGGACGATGCCCTTGGGCAGGCCGGTGGTGCCGGAGGAGAAGACGACCCACAAGGGGTGGTCGAACGGCACCGGTGTACAGGCGAGTTCTTCGGTACGGGTGGCGGCCTCCTGCCACGGCACCACCGGCGACGAGTACGCCTGCGAGGGCCATGCCAGGCCCACGTGGTCCACCAGGAGCGTCGCCTTCAACGTCGGCAGGGCGTGGGCCAGTTCGCGTGCGGCGTCGCGGCGGTCGTGGGTGGTGCCGTTGAAGAGGTAGCCGTCGGCGGCGATCAGGACGGTGGGTTCGAGCTGGGCGAACCGGTCGGCGGCGGCCTGGGGCGCGTAGTCCTGCCCGCAGACCGACCACACTGCGCCCAGGCTCGCGGCGGCCAGGAACGCGACGATCGTGTGCGGGGTGTTGGGCAGGTAGCCGACGACGCGGTCGCCCTTGCCGACGCCCCGGTCGCGCAGGGTGGCGGCCACGGAGGCGACCTGGGCGCGGAGTTGCCCGCCGGTCACCTCGTACGCGGAACCGGTCTCGTCGAGGGCGAGGATCGCCACGTCGTCGTCGGTGAGGCGGCGCAGGGCGTGGTGGGCGTAGTTGAGGGTGGCGCCGGGAAACCAGCGGGCGCCGGGCATGGTCTCCTCGGCGAGGACCTGCTCATAGGGGGTGTCGGCGTCGATGCCGAAGTACTCCCACACTGCGCCCCAGAAGCCCTCCAGGTCGGTGACCGACCACTGGTGCAGGGCGGCGCAGTCGTCCGGGGCGATGCCCTGACGCCGGGCGAACTCGGCGATGCGGCTGGCGGCCGCCGTCTCCGGGTCGGGTGTGAAGAAGGGCGTGTTCATCGCGTCGTACTCCTCAAAAGGCTTTTCGGGACCGGGAGTTCGGAGGGATCGGGGCGTCGCGTGGTGTGCAGCAGCGCTGCCCAGTCGGCGGTCGCGGTGAAGTCGCGTGCGCCGGCCGGGACGACGTCGAGGACGATCCGGTCGGGCCGCAACAGGACCGCGTCCGCTCGTCCGGCGTGCAGCCAGGCGGCGAGTGTGCCGTCGTCACCGAGGCCGGTCACCGGGATCACGGGGACGCCGAGACCGTGGGCGAGCGCGGCCGACCAGGGGTCGGGTTCGGTGGCGGTCAGCACGGCGAAGGAGTCGCCGAGCGCCTCGTCGAGGCGGATACGCCGCCCGTCGACGCGCACCCAGGGTTGCGGACAGTGCGTACCGGCCAGGCCCCGGCGGGCCGTGCGCCGCACGAGCGGCCCGGCGGTCAGGGGCGTGCTGATGTCGCGGCCGGCCAGCCTGGGCAGGCCGGGTATGCGGCAGGCGGCGGCCAGAAGACTGCGGCGAAGCGCAGCGGCGCCGTCCTGCCCGCCGGTCATGGCCCAGCCCATGGCGACCGCGAGCCGGATCACATGCCGCGCGTGCGGCTTGCGCTCGCTCTCGTACGTGTCCAACAGCCGTTCCGGGGAGCCGTGTTGGAGGAAGCGGGCGAGCTTCCAGGTGAGGTTGTAGGCGTCGCGCAGGCCCGCGCACAGGCCCTGGCCGATGAACGGCGGGGTGAGATGGGCGGCGTCGCCGAGCAGGAAGACCCGGCCGTTGCACCAGCGGTCGGCGATGCGGGCCCGGAAGGTGTACTGCGTCTCGCGGACGACCTCGAAATCGCCCTGGTACGAGGACGGCAGCCACGGGGCGACCAGGTCGCGCACCGGCTGCTCCGCCCCCTCGCGCTGACGGAACTCCCAGCGGTAGCGGCCCTCGCCCACCCGCATGAAGGTCGCCGGCCGGTCCGGGTCGCAGACCTGGTCGACGCCCTCCCAGCAACGGACGTCGGCCGTGGTCCGGACGTCGATGACGGTCCAGTCCTCCTCGAAGCGCAGGTCCTCCCAGACGGCGCCGACGGCTTCGCGGGTGAGGCTGTTCGCGCCGTCGCAGCCCAGCACCGCCTCGGCCCACAACTCGTGCTCGCCGTCGCCGTCGCGGTAGGTGACCCGTACGGGGCCGCTGGTGTCCGGGCCGATGCCGGTCACCTCCACGCCGCCCCTGAGTTCGCACTCCGGGCGCCGGGTAAGGGCGTCGCGCAGGACGCTTTCGAGTTCGGGCTGGTCGAACATGCTGGTCTGCGGGTAGCCGTGCGGGCCGTGCGCGGAGCGGCGGAACTCGGTCATCACCCGGTGCCGGGCATCGAGCAGCCGCAGCCCGTTCGACGGGCGGGAGATCGCGGCGAACTCCGCACCGACGCCCGCGGCCTGGAGGATCCGGCGCACCTCGTCGTCGGTGGCGACGGCGCGCGGGAGCGGGTAGACGTCCCGGTGGCGTTCGAGGACGACACTGCGGATGCCGCGCCGGGCCAAGAGCAGAGCGGCGGTCGCGCCCACCGGCCCGGCGCCGACGATCACGACGGGCACACGTGCGGCTTCCCCAACCGGTGCACTTGCGGCTTCATCATCGGTCATGTGCGGCTCACCTCGGGTGTCGGTTCCGGTGTCAGTTCGCGTCCGCGACG
This sequence comes from Streptomyces sp. NPDC005863, assembly GCF_042871345.1. NCBI lineage: Bacteria > Bacillati > Actinomycetota > Actinomycetes > Kitasatosporales > Streptomycetaceae > Streptomyces > Streptomyces sp. NPDC005863. The sequence continues at coordinate 1,100,831 of NZ_JBIAII010000002.1, forward strand.
GGCGTGCGCTGCTCGCCGAGGTCGATCCGGCCGTCCGGGGTCGCGATCGACGCCGTGACCACGTCACCCGCGCTCAGGTAGTGCGGGTTCTTCACCTGGCTCTTGAAGAACGCCTTCCACTTCACCGCGGGCGGCAGCAGGGCGCCGATCTTCTCGACCGCCTTCGGCGGGGCCTTGAGCGCGGTGCCGCCGGGCGTGCCGGTGAGCAGCAGGTCGCCGGGGTCGAGGGCCTGGAAGCGGGCCAGCAGGGTCAGCGCCCGCGCCGGGCGGACGATCATGTCGGCGAGGGTGCGGTCCTGCCGCAGCTCCCCGTTGACGCTCAACTTCAGCCGCAGGTTCAGGAGATGGGCGAAGTCCTCCGGCTCCAACAGGGCCAGGTACGGCCCGGTCGGGGTGAAGGTGGGGTACGACTTGCTCTCGTAGAACTGCGTCTTGGTCAGCTGGACGTCACGGGCGCTGACGTCGTTGGTGACGACGAGCCCGGCGACGTACGACGGCAGGTCCTGCTCCTCGACGACGGTGCCGACGGGCAGCGGCGCGCCCATGACGAGGCCGAGCTCGATCTCGTAATCGAGGAGCTTCACGTGCGCCGGGCGGACGACGGCCTCGCCGGGGCCGCTGACCGAGCCGGACGCCTTGCGGAAGAAGGCCGGCGGGATGTCGCCGGTGAAGCCCGAATCGCGGGCGTGGCTGCGGTAGTTGACCATCTGAGCGACGACCCGGCAGGGCGTGGTGACCGGCGAGAGGGCCACCAGGTCGGCTACAGGCGTGCCCACCTCGCCGGAGGCGGCGGCCTCGCGGACGGCGGCGCGGTCGGCAAGTAGCTCGGCGGTGGTGGCGGCCTTGGTCTCGACAGGGACGGCGCGGTCGCCTCGGACGACCCACCAACCATCGGCGGTACGCAGAACATTGGTGCTCATATCAGTGCCTTTGTCAGGGGATTGGCGTGGGGGATTCAGGAGTTGGCGGCCTTGAGCAGGCCGAACAGGCGCGCCCGGTCCAGCTCGTTGTCACCGCGCAGCGCCGCGATGACCTCGCGGACCCGCTGCGGGGAGGGACTGGAACCGAGGAAGTCACGCGTGACGGGCGGGCCCCACTGGGCCAGGCCGCTGCTCGACATCGGCGCCCAGCCGGGCTCGACGTCACAGGAGAACAGGTCGCCGTCGGCGAAGTGCTCCAGCATGAAGCGGTCGGGATCGCGCCAGTAGTCGAAGAGCTGGCTGCCCTGGATGTGTCGGCCGATGCCCCAACTGCGCTGGTAGCCACGCTCTTTGAGGTACTCGCCACCGGCAGCGATGGAGTCCAGGTCGGTAACCTGGTACGCGGAGTGCACATACCCGGCGCCCGGCCCCAGATGCATGGCCAGGGTGTGGTGATCGGCCGGTACGCCGCCCAGGTCGCAGCGGATGAACGCCATGGTCGGGCCGCGGTCGCGCTGACCGTCCAGGAACAGGAAGTCGGAGACGATCATCCCGAGGGTGTCCAGGTACCAGTCCAGGGCCCGGCCGAACACCCGCGTCTCCAGCACCACATGCCCCAGGCGCTGGATACGGGACGGTTCGCGCGGCGGGCGCTGAGCGGCGTTGGTACGACGGTGATCCGTACCGAAGTTGAGGAGCAGCGACTGCTGTTCCGGCAGCGCCGGAAGCTGCTGACCGCAGTGCACGACCCGCACCGGGAAGCCCGACGGATCGAGCAGATCGACCACCTTGCCTCCGCCACCGGGCACGTCGGCATCCCGTACCGATGACCCAGTGGCTCGGGCCAGCCGGTCCAGGTCACCGCGCTCGGCCGCCCGGAACGCAGGGCCGATGAAGCGGGAGGTGCGGCCCTTGCGGATCACCATGCACGGCGGACCGGCGAAGGTGCCGCGCAGCCACAGCTCCCGCTCGGTACGCGCCACGATGCCGAACCCGAAGTCCCGGGCGAAGACCTCGGCCCGCTCCAGATCCGGCTTCTCGAACTCCAGCCAAGCCAGGTCGGCCACCTTGATCACGGGATTCCGGGAGCGGCCGGGATGTTCGCCGCGCAGGGCGCCCTGCTCACTGTGGAGGTCCTGGTGGGCCGTGCTGACGTCGGCCCCGTTGACGCGGGTTTCAGACATGCTGCCCTCCGAGCGACATTGCTTGTTGATGAAATCAACAGCTTTGACAGTTCGCTCGTCAAGGCGTCCGCGACGAGTAATGATGAATTCATCAGGACTGTGACCGACATCGTTCGGCGGTTAGAATCGACACATGTCGACGCAAGCCCCGCCCAGCAACCGGTTCGAGCGACGTCGCGCGGAGACTCGCAGGGCTCTTGTGCGAGCGGCCCGGCAGATACTCGCCGACAACGGCGACACCAGCGCGAGCATCCAGGCCATCGCCGAGCGCGCCGACGTGGGCTTCGGCTCCTTCTACAACCACTTCGACTCCAAGACGGAGCTGTTCGAGACGGCGGTGGTGGACGCCCTGGAGGAGTTCGGCCACAGCTTCGACGAGCACCTGGCCGGGATCGACGACCCGGCGGAACTCCTCTCGGCCGGCTTCCGGCTCAGCGCCCGCATGGCCGACTCGCACCCGGAGCTGATGCAGGTCCTGCGCCGCCGCGGCCTGGGGCACGTCCACTCCGACAACGGACTGGCCCGCAGGGCACTGCGCGACCTCCAAGCCGGCATCGCCTCCGGCCGCTTCACCACCCTCGACCCGACGGCCGCCCTGACTGCACTCGGCGGAACCCTGCTGTCCTTGGTGGAACTGCGCTTCGCCCGCCCCGAGGTGGACGGCGACGAGGCCGCCGCGAACCTCGCCGAGATGGTCCTGCGCATGCTCGGCCTCTCGCCGGACGACGCCCACGAGGTCGCCCGGCGCCCCCTCCCCGACCTTGACTGAGCCGGTCTCTCGGCGCGCAAGGACTACGACGACTGCACCGCCAAGTACGGCCGCTACGGCATTCCTGTCTACGTGATCGTGGACCCGTCCGCCGCGGAGGTCGTCGCCCACACCGAGCCCACCGGTACCGGCCACATCACCGCCCGGACCCACAAGTACGGCACGGGCAAGCTCCCGATCGAGCCGGCCGACGGGCGGACCGACGTTCTTGACCTGGACGAGCTGCCCCGGCCTGAGCCGGGTCTGTCTAGGTCCTGGGTCTGTCCCGTAGTCGGTGGTGACGCTGCGTTGCGGAGTGCTCGTTGAGGTCGTGTGATGGATGTCAACGAGCTTGTGAGTACGGTGTTTTCCGGGCTATCGGCGTTGGTCGTCGAGGACGTGGCGGATGGCGGTGACTCGGTATCGATGTTCTGGTCAACAACGCAGGGATCATGGACAGCATGTCGGCTGTGGCCGATGTCGGCGACGCCGAGTGGGAACGGCTGATCCGTATCAACCTGACCGCTCCGTTCCTGCTGACCCGGGCCGCCCTGCCCCACATGCTGAGCGCGGGCCGCGGCTCCATCGTGTTCACCGCTTCGGAGGCGTCACTCCGCGGCTCCGCTGCCGGAGCTGCTTACACCCTCGCCAAGCACGGCATCGTCGGCCTCACTAAGTCGCTCGCCGTGACCTACCGCAACCACGGGATCCGCACGAACGCGATCACCCCGGGGGGCACCGTCACCAACATCCGGGCTGATGTCGACGCGGAAGCCCTCGGCCCGCAGGCGCTTTTCCCCTCCATGGGCAACGTGGGACAGCCCGCGGCCGCCGAGACGCAGGCCGCCGCCATTGTCTTTCTTGCCTCTGAGGCCGCACGCAACATCAACGGGGCTGCTCTACCGGTGGATGGCGGCTGGGCCGCCGTCTGAGGCACGCCGTACCGACCGAGTGGCCGCCGCGCCGCGCGGCGAGGTACCAGAGGCACAGCCCGAGCGGGACACGGCCTTGCGATAGCCCCATGTGATGGGGAGACAGGCTGCCTGCGCTCGCCGCGGGGCATCCGTAAGGGCATCGCGTTCGCTTGCGGCACTTCGCTACGGTCTCCGACGATGCGGGCGATGGAGGCGGCCGACAGGCCGTCGCGCCCCAAGGTCCTTCCGTGACGCAACCGGGGGCGCTCGTCGACAGGGCGGGCGTCAATCTTCGCTGGACCGCCGCGAGAGTCCGGTGATGAGGCAGTCGAGGCCGAAGTGGAACTCCTCGGTGACCGGTACGGCAGTGAGGGCGTCGGCGGTGCGGGTGAGGGCAGGGTAGGCGTCGGCGTCCAGCTGCCGGTAGAAGGCGGCGAGTTGGGGGGCTGCGGCCGGGTCGGCTGCGGCGGGGCCGTGCTGCTGGGCGGTGAAACCGATGACGTAGTGGCCGACGGCGGTGAAGGCGCGGGCGGCGAAGGCGGGGGCAAGCCCTCGGTCCAGGAGCGCGCGTAGGACGCGCTCGCGCTGGGCGAGTCCGTTGGGGCCGACGGGGATCTGGGCCATGAGCGGGGGGATGACGGCGGGATGCCGGCGCAGGGCCTCATACAGGCGGCTCGCCATGACGGTGAGCGTTTCCTGCCAGGTTGCAAGGGTGTCGAGGTCGCCGAGGCCGGGTTCGCCGAGGACGCGGTCGACGATGTGGGCAAGGATCTCGTCCTTACTGGCGAAATGACGGTAGAGCGTGGCCGTTCCGGAGCCGAGGCTGTCGGCGAGCATGCGCAGGGAGAACGCCTGGACTCCGTGCTCGTCGACGAGTTGGAGGGCGGTCTTGACGATGTGGTCCGTGTCCAGGGAGGGGCGGCCGCGGCGGGGGGCGCTGGGCGCGCTGGGGCGGGCGGCCCACCACGCCGGGCTGCCGGGCGTTGCCGTGCCGTCGTGCGCGTCCGAGGGGGCGGTCATCTCCTGGGACCTTTCTGTCGAGTGGGAACCAGGCCGGTGTCCGCACGGTGCAGGGGCGAGCGGCGAGAAGGTCGCGCCCGGGCCACGGTAGCCGCTGGGTAGAGCGTGTCCCTTTCGCGTGACCTCAGAGCGGCCTGCTCCCGGGTGGCACGAGGGAGGCAATTGATTACGTTATATATGCACGTAAAACCTGATTTGCCCCCATTCTCATTTTATGGCTACGCTGTAACCATAATGAGGTGGCCGGATGTCGGCGACCGTGAGCGCACACGCCAGGAGGCAGCGATGAAGGCAGCAGTGGTAACAGCCGCAGGGGCCGTGCCCCAGTGTCAGGACTTCCCCGAGCCCGAGGCGGGCCCCGGCCTGCAGTTGGTCGAACTGGTCGCGTCCGCGATCCACCCGGTCGTGCGCTCCAAGGCGGACGGCGTGCACTACAGCAGCACCGGCCAGTACCCGATGATCCCCGGCGTCGACGCCGTCGCCCGCGCCGCGGACGGCGCGCTGGTGTACACCGGCGAGACGCAACTGCCGTGGGGAACCTTCGCGGAGCGGATGGCCGTGCCGATGGCCGCCCCGCTGCCCGAGGGGGCCGACCCGCTGGCCGTCGCGGCCGGCATGAACCCGGGGATGGCCTCGTGGATGCCGCTCACGACCCACGTCGATGAGCGCGGAGTGCCCGACACGGTGATGGTGCTGGGCCCGACCGGCGCGGCCGGCGGCCTGGCGGTCCAGAACGCGCGCGCCCTGGGCGCCCGCAGGATCATCGGTGTCGGCCGGGGTGCGGCCGACCTCGCCCGGGTCGCCGGGTACGGCGCCGAGACCGTCGAGCTGACCGGGGAGCGGGACGCCGACGCGCGGGCCATCGCCGCCGCCCTCGACGGCGCCACCCCTGACCTGGTCCTGGACTACCTGTGGGGTACGCCCACCGAATCCGCCTTCCAGGCCCTGCACGGCCTGGAAGGCGCGAACCCCACGAACTACGTGGAGATTGGCTCCATCGCCGGCGCGGACGCCGCCGTCCCCGCGGCCCTCCTGCGCAGCCGCCCCTTCCGGCTCTCCGGCAGCGGCATCGGCTCCTTCGACATGCACCGCTACCTCGTCCAGGCCCAGGCGTACCTGAAGGTGATCGCGGACGGAAAGATCGCGGTGGACACGGCGCCGTACCCCCTCTCGCAGTGCGCCGCGGCGTGGACGGCCAAGGGCGGCCCGCGCGCCGTCCTGACCGCCGAGTAGCGGACCCGGCGCCGACCCCGCAGCCCCGCCGCGGCCTCCCGGCGGCGGGGTTCGTCGCGTCCCGGGACGCCGATGGGGGCGCTTCGCGCCAGGTCCTGGACCGTTGTGCCCTCGATTATTTACGGATACGGTGTGGCCGAAATACTGGTCCATCGTTCGCTCCGCCGGGAATCCTGGGGTGGTGTGCGGGCCGGCGTGTGCGGGACCGAGCAGGAGGAGCGGGGCATGAACCCATCTGGTCCGGATCTGGCGAAGGTCGGCGGTTATGAATGTCTGGTCTGAACCCCAATCCGACTCACGATTCGCCGACGTCGATGGCCTGCGGTTCCACTACAAACGAGCCGGCCATGGGCCCACGGTCGTGCTGCTGCACGGCAGCGCCTCGTCCCTGCACCACTTCGAGGAGGTGGCGGCCCTACTGTCGGCGTCGTACGACGTCATCCGCCCCGATCCTGCCGGGATGGGGGCTCACCGAGTCCCGCGACGACCGGGACTATCGCGTCCCGACGTACGCGGCCACGGTCGCCCGTTTTCTGGACGTACTGGGCGTGCGCAGCAGTGCCGTGGTGGGCAACTCGCTGGGCGGTAACATCGCGTGGAACCTCGCGCTGGACCGTCCGGAGCGGGTCAGCGGTCTGGTGATCGTCAACGCCACCGGCTACCCGGAGAAGGCGGTCCCGGCGGGCCTGCGGCTGGCCCGCAATCCGCTGCTGCGTCCCTTGCTCCGCCGGACGATGCCGCGCCGCGCGATCGAGCGAAACCTGCTCGCGGCCGTCGGCCCGCACTCGGACATCGTCGACGACGCGATGGTCGAGCGTTCGTACCAGCTCATGAGCCGGCCCGGGAACCGATCGGCCTTCGTCGACTTCGTCAACACCGACCAGCCCGACCGCAGCGCGGAGATTCCGCGCATCGCGGTGCCGACGCTGGTGCTGCGCAGCGCGAGCATCAATGCCCAGCACTTCGCCCAGGACATCCAGGGCGCCCAGGAGTTGGTCCACGCCGACGGTGGCCATCTGCTGCCGGAAGAGGACCCGCAGTGGGTCGGCGGCGCCATCGCAAAGTTCCTCGACTCCCCTGCGGACAGCTCGCAGTGGCAGCAAGGAGGCCGACCGTGAAGTACTTCGTAGCCGCCGGCGAAGACCGCCGCCTCCCGGCCGCGCGGCAGAGCCTGCGCGGCAGCTTCATCGAGCTGTCCGACGGTGTCACCCACTACGAGCTGGCCGGCCCCGAGGGCGGCGACACCGTCCTGCTGGCCGGCGGGCTCACGGTTCCGCTGTCCTACTGGGACCGGACGGCGGCGGAGCTACGGTCACGCGGGCTGCGCACCCTGGCGTGCAGCGCGTACGGACGCGGATACTCCGACCGGGTGCGGGCGACATACGACGAAACGCTGTTCGTCCGCCAGCTCGTCGAGCTGAAGGAAAAGCTCGGCATCAAGCGGCCGGTGCATCTCGTCGGCACCTCCATGGGCGCCCTCGTCGCGATGCAGTACGCCGGACGGCATAGCGAGTCGCTGGCGACCCTGACACTGGCGGGACCTGCCGGGCTCGCCCCGCAGAAGGTGCCGCCGCACCGGCTGCTCGCCAGTGATCTGCTGGCCGGCTTCGTGGCCCGGCGGTTCGGGCGCCGGCTGCTGGAGAGCCACCTCGGCTCCAACGTGCGTGATCCGCAGCTCTCCGCCGAGCTGGCCGCGATGGTGCTCGACGCCTACCGGTACGAGGGTTCGCTGTACGCGTTCTTCGACACGCTCCAGCATCTGCCGCTGTCCGGACGCACCGAGCTGTTCCGACGTGCGGGCGAACTCGGCATACCGACGCTGCTGCTGTGGGGCGACGACGACAAGGTCACGCCCATCGACCAACTCGACACGGCACGCTCCCTGTTGAAGCCGCAGCAGTGCCACGTCATTCCGGACTGCGGCCATATGGCCGCCTACGAACGGCCCCGCGAAGTCGCCGAGCGGATCGCCTCGTTCATGGCAACCCGCACGGAAAGGCAAGACTCATGAACCACACTCAGCCCCTCGACGTCCTGATCATCGGCGCCGGGCCGACCGGCACCGCGCTGGCGATCGACCTCGCACGCCGCGGCCTCGCCATCCGCATCGTCAACAAGTCGGACCACGCCTTCGACGGCTCACGGGCCAAGGGCATCCAGCCCCGCACCCTGGAAGTGCTGGAGGACCTAGGAGCGCTCGACTCCATCCTGGCGGGCGGCACCACCTATCCGCTCCTCGGAATCCATCTCGGCCCCCTGGCGGCACCATGGCGGATGATGCGCAACCGGCAGCCGAGCGCGGACGTTCCGTACCCCAACACCTGGCTGATACCCCAGTACAGCACCGACCGCGCGCTGCACGCCCGCCTCGAACAGCTCGGCCACCACGTCGAGTTCGCGACAGGGCTCGTCGAACTGACCCAGGACAGCGACCTCGCTACCGCCAAGGTGACAGGCCCCGACGGAATCGAGGAGATCACCGCCCGGTATGTCGTCGGCGCCGACGGCGGTTCGAGCACCGTCCGCAAGCAACTCGGCATCGGCTTCACCGGCTCGACGGACGAGCAGGACCGGATGATCATCGTGGATGTCGTCACCACGGGCCTGTCCCGCGACCGGTGGCACATGTGGCCGCGTACCGGGGGCAAGTTCACCGGCGCCTGCCCGCTTCCCCACAGCGAACTGTTTCAGTGGATGATCCGGCTGGACGCCGACGAGGAGCCCATGCTCGACGAGGCACAGCTCAACGAACGGATCCGCTCGGCCACCGGCAACCGGCGCATCACACTGAGCAACATCCAGTGGACGTCGGTGTTCCGGCCCAACATCCGCCTCGCCGAGAGCTACGGTCAGGGGCGCGTCTTCCTCGCCGGCGATGCCGCACACGTGCACACCCCGGCCGGAGCCCAGGGACTGAACACCGGCATCCAGGACGCCTACAACCTCGGCTGGAAGCTCGCCCAGGTCCTGGCCGGCATGGACCCCGCGCTCCTGGACACCTACGAGGCCGAACGGATGCCGATCGCCGCCGAAGTGCTCGGACTGTCCACGAAGAAGTACGACGGAATAGCCAAGCTCGACCCATCGAGCCTCAAGCGAGGCAAGGACGAACAGCAGCTTGCCCTCACCTACTTCGGCGGCCCCCTCGCCCCCGCCGACAGCGACCGCACCAAGACACTGCGCGTGGGTGACCGGGCACCGGACGCCGCACTGACCGGCAGCGACGGCAAGCACGTCAGGCTGTTCGACGTTTTCCGCGGACCGCACTTCACTGCCCTCGCCCACGGCCGCCGCGCCTCCGACGCCCTCGACCAGCTCGAATGGCCCGCGGTCGGCGCACAGTTGAAGCGGATCGCAGTCGGCTCCCCCGCCGAACACGCGGACCACGTCCTCACCGACTCCGCGGGGACACTCGGGGCGGTCCACGGGCTCGCCGCGGACACCCTGCTGCTCGTCCGCCCCGATGGCTATATCGGCCACATCTCGAGCGAGGACATCCTCACCAGCACCCGCACCGCAATTGAGGCGATGACGCCTACCACTATGAGTGGCACCGGAGTCTCTCCTGTTACAGGCGTCGCCGAATGAGCCGCACCTCGCTGCGGGGCGCGAGTCACCGCCATGGCCCACGAGATGCACTCCACGTACCTGCGGCACACGTGGCTCGTACGGCCACGGACATCCACTCCCGGGGACGGACCCGCTCGCGCGCCACGACCACCATCGGTGCGCAGTCCGCGACGGCCGGATTCACCGGCCCGGAGGCCGAACATGCGAGGGGACCAACGGCGCATTGCTTTTCGACGACTCCCCCGCCACGCCCCCAGCCAGTCTCGGTTTCGGACCGCAGGCGGTTCACTGGGGACGCTCGCTCTGGAAGCATTCCTCGGCTTTCCAGCTGCGGGCTGGTGATGCTCGCCAGGTCGGCGACGGTGGTGTGAAGCAGCAGAAGGAGGCCCTGAGCGTGATCGGTACATGGCTGGGTGAGCTCAGTCCACGTGACACAGACACGTTGGCCCACTCGGTCCTGCCGCCGCCCAGGCTGGCGGAGTTCGCGACCCGAGTCGGAGCGGGCCCCTGCGGCTGGGCGATAGAGCTCGGCGCGGCGATGGCGGTACACATCACCGAAGAGATCCCGGAACTCGCCGTCGACGGGATCGCGCAAGAACTTCGAAGGGGCTGCGAGGCGGTCGCCCTGGGCTTGGTCGCCGCCTTGTCCGACCAGCGGGACTTCAATGTTGCCGACGTTCCCGAGGTCTTGTTGGGCACGGCCGAGGTGGTGAGCCGGGGCGTCGGGATCGAGCACATGCTGCGCGCCATCAACGTGGGCCACTCCTTCGCCGTCCACGAGGTGCTGGACGCCTGTGAACGGCTCCTGTCGGGCGACGAGCGGTTCACGGCGATGCGGCGCGTCTGCGAGCTGATGCTCAGAGTCGTCGACGAACTGACGGCCGATATGGCCCGCGACTTCGGTCAGGTGCAGCAGGCGTGGCTGGCCAGTGCCGCCGCCGCACGTATGGAGATCGTGCAGAGCATCGTGCACGGCGACCCGGTGCCGCTGGATCGTGCCGCGCGCGTTCTCGGGTACGACCTGACCAGGCAGCATCTGGCTGTCGTTGCCTGGGCCGACGATCCGACCCCCGTGTGGTCGGGCCGGCTGGAGGAGGCCGCGGTCGACCTGCTGCGTGCGGCCGGCTGCACGTCGACCCTGGTGGTGCCGGTCGGCGACCGGAGAGTGTGGGCCTGGGGTTCCGGTGTCCGCCGGTCACCTGGTCTCCCCGCGAACGGCACACCCCGGCCCAGCCCCGGAATCCGGATCGCCGCCGGGCTGACAGCCCCGTCGCTCGGCGGTTTCAGGGACAGCCACCACCAGGCGCTCGAGGCCGCCCGGGTCGGCATGATGTCCCACGATCCATCGTCCGGCGGTCGTTGGCTTTTCGACTACGGAGAACTCGACCTGGTGGCCATGCTCAGCTACCGCATCGACCTGGCCCGCGAGTTCGTGCTGCGCGAGCTCGGCGGACTAGCGGGTCCCGGTGAGTCCACCGCCACGGTTCGGGCCACGCTCAAGTGCTACCTGGACGAGGAGCGCAGCCTCAACGGCGCGGCCGAACATCTACATGTCGCACGCAACACGGTCGCCTACCGGGTGCAGCGGGCGGAACAGCTGCGCGGGAGAGAGATCGGCGTGCGGCGCATGCAGCTCCAGGCCGCCTTGACGTTGGTCGAGGAGCTCGGCGAGGCGGTCCTTTACCTGGACCCGGCGCCGTCCTCGGGCAGTCAGGAACGGGCTTCCCGGCCCGCAAGGTGACTGGAGTACAAGCCGGGCGCGTACGTTTGCACCACAGTCCAAGCGACGGCACGGCGACGCGGGGCTTCATGGTGGGGTCCGTTCCGCCCCCCCCCGACACCGCTGACGCGGTACGTCAGCCCTTGCCAGGAGCCCGTGATGCCGGCTGCCACGAACAACCCGACCCGCCTTCCGGCCGGGGTGCTGGAATCCGTCGAGCGGCGTGTCCTGTGGTTCTCCGCCGCGATGGTCGACCACGCCAACAACGTGCGAGAGAACCCCTCGGGCCTGAAGGTCGGTGGCCACCAGGCATCGAGCGCGTCGATGGTCTCGGTCATGACCGCGCTGTGGCTCCAGCACCTCCAACCGCAGGACCGCGTCTCGGTCAAACCCCACGCGTCACCGGTGCTGCACGCGATCAAGTACCTTCTCGGCGACCTCGACGCCAGATACCTCACGACGCTGCGTGAGTTCGGCGGCCTGCAGAGCTATCCCAGCCGTACCAAGGACCCCGATCCGGCCGATTACTCGACCGGATCGGTCGGCATCGGGGCGACGGCGCCGGTCTGGGGCGCGCTGGCACGGCGCTATGTCGACGCCCGCTTCGGTGGAGCCGGCCGCGGTCGCCAGTACTCCCTCATGGGCGACGCCGAACTGGACGAAGGCGCCTGCTGGGAGGCCATCCTCGACCCGATGGTCGCGGACCTGGGCGAGGTCGTCTGGATCGTGGACGTGAACCGCCAGTCGCTGGACCGCGTGGTGCCCGACATCGCCGCCCACCGACTGCGGGGCATGTTCGCCGCCGCCGGCTGGCAGGTCGTCACCGTCAAGTACGGCAGCCTCCTGGAGAACCTGTTCACCCGCCCCGGTGGTCGCGCCCTGCGCGAGCGACTCGACACGATGACCAACCCTGAGTACCAGCGGCTGCTCCGGCTCTCGGCCTCCGACCTGCGCGAGCGCCTTCCCGGCACCGGCGCCGACACGGACCGGATCCGCTCCCTCCTCGCCGAAGTCCCCGACGAGGATCTACTGCGTGCGCTGCGCAACCTGGGCGGCCACGACCACGAGATCCTCGCAGACGCGTTCGACACCATCGACGACAGCCGCCCCACGGTGATCTTCGCCTACACCGTCAAGGGGTACGGCCTGCCCACCGAAGGGCATCCCCAGAACCACTCCTCGCTGCTGACCGCATCCCAGGTCGCCGATCTTGCTGCCCAGCTCGGCGTGGACCTCGCGGACAAGTGGGCCCGGTTTCCCGCCGACAGCCCCGAGGCCGTCGCCTGTGCCGAGGCTTCGGCACGCCTTGCCCGCCCCCCGGTCCCCGAGGCCGACCCTCCGCCCGTACCGGCCGACCTGGGCCGGACCGTCTCCGGAACCCAGTCGAGCCAGGCGGCCCTCGGCCGCACCCTGCTCGACCTCCTCAGGTCGGCCCCCGAGACCGGAGCGCGCGTGGTGACGCTGAGCCCCGACGTCAGCTCCACCACGCACCTCGGCGGCTGGGTCAACAAGGTCGGCGCCTGGTCCGCCGTTGAACGCCACAACTGGTTCGCCGATGACCCCGACACCCTCCTGCACTGGCGGGAAAGCCCCACCGGCCAGCACATCGAGCTCGGCATCGCCGAGACCAACCTCGTGTGCGCCCTGGGCGAGCTCGGCTCCACGTGGAGCCGCTGGGGCCAGCCGCTGCTGCCCATCGGCGTCCTGTACGACCCGTTCGTGGAGCGGGCCCTGGAGCCGTGGTCCTTCGGTATCTACTCCGGCGGCCAGTCGATCCTCGTCGGGACCCCCTCCGGTGTGACCCTCGCTGCCGAGGGCGGCGCACACCAGTCGGTAAAAACGCCCTCGATCGGCCTGGAGCAGCCCGGCTGTACCACCTACGAACCGGCCTTCGCCCAGGACACCGAATGGGTCCTGCTCGCCTCCCTTGCCCGCCTGGGCAGGAAGGACGGCCGCTCGGCCTATCTGCGCCTGTCGACCAGGCCGGTCGACCAGACGCTCGCCGACGTGCCGGTCGACCCCGTGGCACGCGAGCGACGCCGCAGGCAGACCGTCGCGGGCGGGTACGTGCTGCGCCGGACCGGGGGTGCCGCCGTGACTATCGCCGCCATGGGTGCGCTCATGCCGGAAGCCGTCGCGGCCGCGGACCGTCTCACCGCCCTGGGCCAGCCGGCGGACGTGTTGTGCGTCACCAGCCCCGGTCTCCTCTTCGAGGCCCTACAGGCACGCCGCGGCATGAGCGCCGCACCGGACCGGATCCTCGACACCCTGCTGCCCGCCTCGACGGCCAGGCCCCTGGTCACGGTGCTCGACGGACATCCGCACACCTTGGCCTTCCTCGCCGGAGTGCACGGCGTTCCCGCCGCCCACCTCGGTGTCAGCCGGTTCGGGCAGTCGGGCGACCTGGCGAGCGTGTACCGCCACCACGGCATCGACGAGTCGGCGATCGTGTGCGCCGCCCTGGACCTCGTCGACTGAAGCCGACCGAACCGGCCGCCCACACGCCAACCCGCCCCCCGTTTCCTACGCCAGACCCACCACCCCGGAGGCTCGTCCATGGTCACCCATCTGGCCCACTACCGCTCCGACGGCGGCGACATCAGGTGGGGTGTCGTCGTCGACGGTGGGCTCTCGCCCCTGAGCGACACCTACCGCACCACTGCGGATCTCATCCAGCACGGCACCGACGACTGGCGCTCCGCGAGCCGCCGGCCCGCGCCCTTCCACCTGGACGACGTGGAGCTGCTGTCCCCGGTGACGAGGCCCTGCCGGGTGATCTGCCAGGGAACCAACTACCGTCAGCACGCGATCGACTCCGGCATGGACCCCGACGCCCGCGCGTTCAACCTCTTCTTCGACAAGACCGACGCCTCGCTCACCGGCCCGCGCGCGTCTGTCGCTCGGCCGAGCCACGTGCGCCTCCTCGACCACGAGATCGAACTCGCCCTGGTGCTACGCAAGGAGGTCACCGAGCCGGAGGAGGTCACGGTGAAGAACCTCCACGAGTACGTGTTCGGGGTGACGATCGCCAACGATCTCTCCGCCCGCGACGTCCAACTGCCCCAGGGCCAGTACCTCAAGGGCAAGAGCTACCGCGGGTTCTGCCCCGTGGGCCCCTTCCTCGCCGTGCCGGAACCCGACGAGCTCCCCCTCCTTGACGAACTCGCCCTGCGCCTCGAAGTCAACGGACAGCTCCGTCAGCAGGACAGCACCGCCAACCTGCTCTACCGCCCCGCCGAGACCCTCACCGAGCTGACCACCTTCTGCAACCTCAGCCCCGGTGACCTCCTCCTCACCGGTACCCCCCACGGGTGCACGGCCACGACACCTCCCGCCCTGCTGCGCCGGCTCGCCACCGCCCTGCTGCCCGAGGACAAACTGTGGGCCCTGTTCATCCGCCAGAACCTGAAGAAGCCCTACCTCGCGCCGGGTGACGTCATCACCGCCGCCATCCACAACGCCGACCGGTCCATCGACCTGGGCATGCAGCACACCACCATCACCACGCCCTGAGTGGACCCGTGGAAGGACAGCACATGCAGCACACGAACCCCGACACCGCGGCTGCCCAGGGATCACCTCCCGCGGACGCCCTCACTCCGGACTTCCTGGCCCACTGGGTCGTCAAGACCGCTCGCAGCAAGGAGATGATCGCCTGGTACCGCAGCGTCTTCGGAGCGCACGTCGTCCACGAGGACAAACAGATCGCCTTCCTCACCTGGGACGAGGAGAGCCACCGCCTGGCCCTCGTCAAGGTCCCGCGCCTCCTTCGATACGCCTTCCCCCTGGCCCGGTTCCGCCGGAAGGTCTACGGAATCGACCATCTCGCCTTCACCTTCCGGTCGCTGGAGCGGCTGCTGTCGAACTACGACCGCCTCAGGCAGGCCGGAGTCCTGCCGGTGTGGGCGATCAACCACGGCCCCACGATCTCCCTCTACTACGAGGACCCCGACGGCATCCGCCTGGAATTCCAGACCGAGAACTTCCCCACGTCCCGGGCGACCGCGGAACATTTCGACAGCACCGCCTTCGCCGACAACCCCATCGGGACCGACATCGACCCCGGCTACCTGCTCGAACGCCTCAGGAGCGGTGCATCCCCGACAGACCTGCTCAAGCCCGGCGCCGGTACCCGCCCAGGCACGAAGCCGCGGGCCAACAAGCGGGCGATCACATGGAAGACGCTCTGAGCCATGCCCATCGAAACGACCAAACCGGCCGAGCCGATCCTCATCGTCGGAGCGGGGGCGACAGGATGCACCCTCGCCCTCCTGCTCGCCCGCCACGGCATACCCAGTACCGTCCTCGAACGGCGAACGCAGCCTCTGCTGCATCCCGCGGCGCACGTGCTCAACGCGCGCTCCCTCGAAATCTGGCACCACGCGTCACCGAAGCTGGCACAGGAGATCACGGCGCTGGCCCCACCGGTCGAGACCATCAACATGATCCGCTGGAACTCCCGGCTCGCCGACGAACCCCTGGGCGAGATCGACCTCCTCGAAGACTCCGGACAACTCGCGCGCGTACGCACCCACAGCCCGTTCCTGATCTCCCACATCGGACAGCATCTCTTGATGCCCGTACTCTGGAACGCCCTGGAACGCGAACCGCTCGTGGACTTCCGGCGCGGCACCACGGCCCGCCATATCAAGGACGTGAGCGCGAGGTTCGTCATAGCCGCCGACGGCGCCAACAGCGCCGTCCGTGAAAGCGCCGGGATCCGTATGCGGGGCAGGGTGCTGGCGAACATGGGCAGCGTCTTCTTCAACGCCCCCGACCTCCACCCGAAGGGCAAGGGGGCACCCCTGCTCACCTGGATCTACGAACCGAACCTCTGTGGCGTCCTGATCTCCCACGGGGGCGGCGACTACGTGCTCATGACCGCCTACCTCCACACGGAACAGCGGATCGCGCGCGACAGCCGGGCCTACTGGGGTCACATCCTCCCCAAGGTCCTGGGACCGGACGTGCCCGTCGAGATCCGCTCGACCGGTACCTGGACCATGACCTCCCACACGGCCGACACTTTCCGCCAGGGTCGGCTGCTCCTCGCCGGCGATGCCGCACATCGCTTCCCGCACACCGGCGGATTCGGCCTCAACAGCGGTGTCCAGGACGCCCACAACCTCGCCTGGAAGATCGCTGCGGTGCTCGACGGCTCCGCCAACGACACGCTCCTCGACACCTACGAGACAGAACGCCGACCCGTCGTCGAATGCTTCGCCGAGCAGAGCGTCGCCAACCATTTCCGCCTCGACGAGGTGACCAGGCCGCTCGGCATCACCAACCGGGCTCTTCGCGCGGCCACCGAAGCCGTCAGCCACCCCTTGCTTTCACCGGTTCCCGGACGGCTGATGGCCGCGACCGCGGACCTCGTGACACGCCTGCAGCTGCGCCGCACCCGAGTGCTGCAGGGCGACAGCCTCCGGGCACGTCGGCTCCGTACGGAAATCGCCTCCAGGATCCCGGCGCAACTGGAGCACTTCGCCTCCACGGGAATGGAGTTCGGCTACGCCTACGACGGTCCCCTCATCTGCCGCGAACAAGGCCCGCAGCCGCTCGAAGGCGAGGGTGTCGTCAGCTATCGCCCCACGACCTGGCCCGGCGCCCGCCTCCCTCATGCCATGGTCCTGTACGAGGGAAGACCACACCCGATCCACGACCTCCTCCTGCACAACGGACTCACGTTCATCACCGCGGACTCCGAGGGATGGACACACGCGTTGCGGCGCAGCCGGTTCGAGACCTTTCTTCCCTTCCAGGTGGTCGGCCTGGTCGCCCTCACGCCCGGCGATCAGCAAAACCTCCCGGACCTCTACGAGGTGGGTGAGCAAGGAGCCGTTCTGGTCAGACCGGACGGCCACATCGCTTGGCGCACCACGGACGCATGCCGCGATGCCGCCGACGAACTCACCTCCCTGCTCGCGAACAGGTGGAGACCTTTCAGCGCGGCTCAGGGCTGAGCGCTCCGCCGGAAGTGCGGTGCGTCGTCTGCGGGCCCGTCGTGGCTGGACTCGCAGTGCCCCGGGCCCCTTTCGTCGCCGTGTCAGCAGGACGTGCCACCTGTCCGCCGATGCGGAGGCCGCGCGGGTTCCCAGCAGGCTCAAGGATCGCGACACACTCAACGTGCTGGGTCATCGGGAACACGTGGACACGAAGTCGACCGCCGCACCCCACCTGGCACGGCACAGCCCCTTTGTGACGCGTCCACCATCCGTGGAGCGGGCCGCGATCCCAACACCTCCTTCACGGCACGCGCGTTCGAAGTGGAGGATACGGTCGATCACGTGCCAGTTCAGTACGTCGCTCGTTATGAGTGCGGGGGCCGGGAGATGACCGGCCCTCGGCAAGTGGACCCACCTCGTCGGCGTCTTCGACGCCGAGTGCCAGCGGCCAGTTGGAATTCCCCGCTGGCGGCCATCTAGCGGGGAGTCATCTGGCCACCAATGTCACAGAGCGTGCCCATTGTCGATTCAGGTGGCACGCCTCGAAGGCCCCCAGGGGCTGCCGTTTGGAGATTGACGAGAGTGGCTTCGGCGTAGGGAGAGAAGAATCAGCAGCGCGAAGGCAGCGAATGCGGCGCCCGTGCGTGCGTAGTTGAACATCTCCCAGCGCGCCAGGATCTCAGCGTGATCGGCAGGTGCCGAGGTGGCCGCCCACTGCTTGATTCGGCTGTTGATGGGAACGTTGCCGAGGCGGGTGATCAAGAGAGACGAGACGACGAGGATTCCGGCTCCTCCGGCCAGGCGCCGTGTGATGCCACGCGTGATGGCGGCAAGTACGAGGGTGCTGAGCGCGGACACGCCCATGGCGCCTTGCATGGTGATGCCGTTCATCTGCATCAACTGGGTGTGGAAGGACAGCCTCATGTCGAGCGGTACGGCGTTGAAGGCGGGGACGAGGTTGGCCGCTCCGTAGCCGAATGCGCCGGCGAGCGCACCGGTGGACATCAGGGCCAGGCCCTGAACTGGCCGGATGCGCAGGCGGATCACTCTCCCGTCTCCGGTTTGGCGGGGGGAGTACGGCCGAGTTGATGGATATGCCGCACCCGTCCGTCATGGGCGACCTCGCCGATCAGGAGCCACTCGCTCACCACGTGTCCGAGCTTGCGGTGTTCCGCGCTGAGGCAGCAACGTGCGGCGAACCGATGGCCGTCGACGAGGAGATCATCGACCCGCATCTCGCTGGCGGTGACGTTCTTGCGGGCCGGTGCCGCGTGCGCGATCAACTGGTCGCGGGTGAGCTCGGTGCCGTCGGTGACCCAGACCGCGTCGTCGGTCAGGGTGCGACCCACGATCTGTGCCGGGTCCTCGTCGGAGAGGGCCATGTCGCGCGTGTAGTCGATCAGGAGGCGGCGCGCCGCCTCTTCAGTTATTTCTGACATACCTGTCAGTCTTGGGATGTGCCATATAGTTGTCAATCGTGTCAGAGATAAGGCGTCGCCGTCAGCGAGTAGAGGTGCAACGCAATCGCGCAGCCGTGCTGTCGGCGGCGGTCCGGGTGCTTGCCGAGCGCCCTGAGGCGAGCATGTTGGAAATCGCTTCCGCGGCCGGTGTGACACGGCAGACCGCCTACGTGCACTTCGGTACCCGTGAGGGACTTCTGGCGTCGGTGCGCGATGAGCTGAGCCGTCGTGCTTTCGCTGTGCTGGATGCTGCCGCGCTTGAGGCTGGCACCGCCACGGAAGCCCTCGGCCGGTTCCTCGACGCGGCCGGGACATTGCTGGCCGAGCAGGCGGCCTTCGACCATGCAGGCAGCGAGCCGGAGGCCGACGCGTCTCGTCACGTACCCGTCGAGCAGCGCCTGGAGGCTTTGATCCGCCGTGGACGCAAAAGCGGCGAGTTCACGGTCAGCCTGGAGACCGAGTGGCTGGTCGCCGCGGTGATCGCTCTCGGCCACGCCGCCGACCACCAGATCCGCGTCGGCCACATGGATGCGCAGCACGCAGCGAAGCAGTACCGGTCGTCAGTGATGCGCTTGTGCGGCGCCAAACACTGACCGCTCGCGGTACGGGCGGTGCCCGGAGGGCCATTCGGCTCTGACCAGAGCGCGCCCCACCAATTGCACACCCTGAGTAACCATTCCAACTGGCCGTACGTGGGGAATTCTTGCTGGCCGCTGTCAGCCGAGTCGCAAACCCTCAGTCTCTATGTCAACGGCAGCCTGAGCACGCGTGGGCACTACGCCGGAACGTCCTGGAACGCGAACGGCCCGGTCGAGATCGGCCGCCGCCTATACCGAGGCAGCTACGGCGAATACGCCAACGCTCAGATCAGCGACGTCCGCCTCTGGAACAACGCCCTCCCGGCCGCTGACGCGGCAGCACCGGGCGACATCCCGCGGGTGAGCGGCCTGAACTAATCCGCCCGACCGTCGTTCTGATCCGCTCCGAGAACAGCCGGAGCGGATCAGAACCGCAAGAGCAGTTGATCCCGCTCACCGCGCCTGCCCCATACGAAATCGCGGACGACAACCCAGGCTCGTAGCGTTACCTGCGCGCCGTCTCGCTTCGAAACGCCACCTCAACAAGGAGGGCTGAGCGGCAGTTGCCGGACCAAGGAGAAGACCTCCCGGGCCGCATAGCGTTTGAGGCATCGGATGATCTCCCGCCGGGTCTTGCCCTCCTTCAGCCGACGCTCGTAATACTCCTGCGTACGCGCATCAACGCGTAGGCGGGTGAACACGATGCGGTGCAGCGCGGCGTTGGCCTGACGATCACCACCCCGGTTCAGGCGGCGGAATTGCCGGCGCCCCGAAGAACGCTCCACCGGGCTGACTCCGCACAGCGCGGCGAACGACGCCTCGCTCTCCAGGCGTTCGGGGTTGTCGCCCACCGCGACCAGCAACGCGACCGCCGTAGTGGGACCGACCCCCACCACCTCGAGCAACTGCGGAGCATGGCACGCCACGAGCCGCGCCATCCGCGCCTCGACCTCCTCGATCTGCTCGGAGAGCTGGCCGATCCGGCAGGCCAGCAGCCCCAGGGTGATCCGAGTGGCTTGCAGCACCGTCTCCTCACCGCCCTCGCCTTGAACGACCGAGCCGGAAAACCCTGCACAGGTCCGAACGAGCTCGGCGCTGCCCAGCGGCGCCAACTCCTCCCGCAGGACAGGATCAGCGGTGACGAGAACAGACTTGAGCTGATTGATGGCCTGCGTGCGGGCCTTGACCGCCGACGCCTTCGCGAGCTTGTACATACGCGCGATCTGCACCGGCCCGTCGCCCGCCTTGGCTCGGGCGCGCGCCCGCCCGCTCAGCACCGCCCGCGCCGCGTTCTGCGCATCGAGCGGATCCGACTTGCCGCGCCGACGACGATCAGCCCGGTCCATCCGGTTCACGTCAAACACATCAACGCCCTGGCTCAACAGATAGCGGGACAACGACGCCCCATACGAGCCGGTCCCCTCCACTCCGGCCCGACGCACGGAGCCCAACGTCCCTGCCCACTTCAGCAGCTCGCGATAGCCCGCCGCGGTGGCCGGGAACTCACCCGTGTCCAGGACCGTCCCCGTGACCGACAGCACCGCCGCCACATGCGCGTCGCGATGCGTGTCCACTCCCAGCACGATCTCCCCAGCCACTTCACGGCGACGCGTCCGCGTAACTGCTGTTGCCGTGGGCACGGTCGCACTGGCCATGCTCGTTCCCCTTCCGGTCCGTCCGCCGACGCGTCACATTGCCGGAACCGGGCCTGACGGGCGGTCAGAATCGTGAGACGCCACAACGAACAGCAAGCCCCTATCGGGACACGCCCCGCCGGCCCGGCACCGACAACGCACCATCCCCGGACACCAGCCGGCAGGGTGAGATCAGGACACCACGGTCAGAAAAGTCAGGAGCCAAGCCCAGACCCGGGACAGCACTCACCATCGTCCCGCCCGCCCCAGCAACTCCATCCGGAAACACCAAGGATGCTCACTTCAAGCTCTGCGAGCAGTCTGAACGCGACACCGCACGAGCACTGCATGTCCACAGCCACGCATTCTCGATCAAGTCCCCTCATCGGAACGCGTCAAGAACTGAGACTGGAAAAGAATGAAGGACGTCATGTGGAAGGTAGACCCTTCATATGGCGACCGCTACCTCATTCCCAGGGACATCCCACCCCAGAGCTGGACCTCGTATTCGAACCCGATACCGCACCGCTGCGACGCATCCTGCGCGAATACATCGCTGCCGCTCCCGACGACCGAACCATGCCCGAACTCAAGCGATACGCCTTCTTGGAAAACGTCTACCGGCCCGGCCAAGTTATCGACGCCGCCCGACAACGACGTGACACAGAAGCCGTGCAGACAGAACCCCGCGCCGTTAACAACAATGCGCGTCCGCCTGGCCACGGCACCTCCCACCTCCGACGCACCAGCCGAGCAGACGACCCTGTGGCGAGCAGCCCTCAACAGGCGTCGGAGACCGGTCGGGTGCGGCAGGACGGGCCTCGCCGAACAACGTCCCGGCAGGCCCGTCCTGCCGCATGTGCAAGGCGCCACAAGCGCCCCACGAGTCACAGGAAAGTCACCAACACCATCGACGCACCGGGATCACGGCGTTCAGGACAGGTGCAAACGCCATCGTTTCGGACCACGTGGACGCCTGAAGACGGTTTCTACGACATGTGCCATGTGGTGCCGAGGGAGGCGCCCAGGATCAGGACGGGGGCGTCTTCGGGCCCGTCGAAGCGGTATTGCAGGGTGTTCTTCGGTGGCTCACTCACCCGCCAGACCCTCTCATCTGTCACTGAAAGTCACTGCGCCGGGGTGGGCCTACCTGACCTTGCCCCGCTCCGGCGCTACCGTGCCGGACCACCGGTGTCCGAGACACCATGCCTTCCGGGCCTGTAGAAGCCCGCCTCCGGGCGAGTATGACGCAGCAAGTCTCGCGTCAGACAGTCCCCACACCTCGCGATCACCCCTCCCCCACAAACCCATGCAGGCCATCCCAATTGGTGGCGGCTCCGCGCAGCATGTCGTGGCACAGGGACGGAACGAACAGGCAGGATCAGTGTCATGAAGATTCACAGGCATCCAACGGCGCCCTCACCATCGTCGCTCTCGCCCAGGAAGCCGACGTCCCACGAAATGCCCTCACCCAGCGGCATCTCGACCTGAAGAACGAGTTCTGCACGCGGGTCAAGCAACGCGGAGAGACACCAGACGTCGAAGTCCGCCTCCGCAAGACGATCACGCAGCTCAAAAAGACGATCGCGAACAAGAACGCAGCACTTGATCAGCTCCGCGCCGACGTCCCCGCACTCGTCCGAACCATCAACCAGCTCACGCTGGAGAACCAGCAACTACGTCAGGAACTCGCACAGCCCACATCGCATGTCGTCGCTCTCCGGCAGCAGCCGGTTCCCGTCCAGGCGCGTGACGTCCCGGACAGCGATCGTTCCGTCGTCGCTCTCGATGGTTCTGGAAATCTTGGTGCACCGTTCGCGGTACTGCGTGTCCTGAAGTGCCGTGCGCAGGGTGGTGGAGAGGCTGTCGGCTGTCAGGCGCCGAGCGCTGACGTACCCCGGGGGAAAGGCCCAGGGCGGTCAGGCGGCGGGCCCAGAAGGGCTGGTCGAGTACGAGAGGTACCGGTACAGCGGGCACACCGGCCCGGCACCCACAGTGCCTGAGCCGGCGTGGTGGACGAGGGCGGACACGCGGGGGAAGAGCCAGTCGTGCGGGCACTCGCCGATCGTGATTGTCCGTGGCGGGCCACCAGCAGCCCGCGCACCTGCGCCCCTGGGGAAGGACGAGTCGCTTCGGCAGCAGGCAGGAACCGAAACCGTGCAGTGGCTGTGGAGGTCTAATCGGGTTCTGGTCCACTCTCTGTGGTCGCGCACGGGGTGTGATCGAAATCTGTACGTGACTGCGCCCTGCCCGCTATGCGGGTTCGTTGGCAGCCGGATCAGGGGCGTACGGCTCGGTCATCGCCCAGGCCGGTGGTCCGCCGAGTTGCCAGTCGAGCGGCGGCTGCGAGTGGTCCAGCGAGATGCGGGCCGCGTTCACGAAACGCAACTGGCCTTTGGCCAGCGCCTCCTGGATTTCTCGGAGGTCCTCACGGGTCTTTGGCGAGCGAGCGACCAGTTCGGCGAACCGGCCGACCGCGCCGGTCAGTTCCGCGGCCGCCGCAGCCACCTCCCGCGTGGCGACCAGACTGAGGGCTACCAGTGCCGCGTTCCACGGAGCCCAGTCCAGCCGGTGCGCGCGGTCTGCGAGGAACGCCGTACGAAGCTCGATCTCGACCGCGACGAACTCTCGCAGGAACGACGCGTACGTGGCCGTCCGGTTGTCCCGGACCCACTGCTCGTTCTGACCACGCCGTCCGATGACACCTCCCGCCAGGACACCCACGACGGTAGCGGCGACACCACCTGCGGTCGAGATCACCAACTCCCAAGGAACAGCCACAGCCATCCTCCCCCGCGCCGCTCATCTGCCCGAAGGCCGCATCGAAGGCGGACCCTGCCTACCGTTCGGCCTCCCCAGACGGTAGACGATTGATCATCAGCGGCGCCGTGCTGTTGCGTATCGCCGACGCTTCTTCTCCGACGATTACGGTGCACCCATCGTCTCGGGCGGTGAGCTGGTGAAGGAAGAAACGTCATATTTTGTACGCGACCACAGTAAGTGGACCAGAGCCTCTAAGGGCTCTGGTCCACTTACTGTGAAGAGCTCACCGGCGGTGACGTCAGTGGTGTGTGGTGAGATGACCGTGCTCTGTCAGTCGCCGTCGAGGAGGTCGTTCTGTGTCTGGGTACCCGTCGCTGACCTGTGCTCTGGCAGAGGCGCTGGTCGACGTCCTCTGGTTCGTCGAAAGGTGTGAGGACGAGCAGATGGACCCGGATGACGCGGTGAAGGTCCTGGAGAGTGTCGCTGCTCTGATGTCTCATCTGTCGGGTGATCAGCGAAGCGAGTTCATGGATCTGCTCGGATCGATGGCTTCGCAGGAGAACGATCCGTCGCGTCGCGACTTCTTGCTGGGCTTCCCTGAAGGGTTCGGCCTCGTCGAGGAAGACTCCTGATCTGGAGTCCTATGCGTAGAGCAGGACCCGTTTGCGGAGGAGTTCGAATCCTGCGCGGCCGAACATCTGCCGCTTGAGCATCTTGATCCGGTTGACATGGCCTTCCACGACGCCGGAGTTCCAGGGCAGCGTGAGGCCCGCGGTCACGGCGTCGAGGTCGCGTTCGAGGTGTTGGGCGAAGTGCCGGAGGCTGGGCAGGTCGGTAGTGCGGTGGCTGCTTCGATCCAGGTCGGCAACTGATGGCCCTGAAGGTGAGCGACCATGTGGCCGAAGGAGCGGATGTGTTCGGAAAGCGCCGTAAGTTCATGGCAGTTGGCCAGGACAGCCTCGAGCTGGATCCGGTAGCTTTCGGGTAGGGCGTCGGGGTGGGTGAGAAGCCGGCGCGTGACGGCGCGGGCCGATGGCGGGCGGGCTCCGACCGGCCGAGGCTTGCCGCGCAGGTTCCTGCAGACGTGGGCACGGACGCCGGCGTAACCGCGGGGATAGCCGTTCCTTGATCTCCTCGCTTGCTGTGCCCGGCGGCGAGGAGCGCGTGGATGGTGGCGTGCTTGGCGCGGGTGCGTTCGGCGAAGCGGTGTCCGGTGGGCCACGGCGATGACACAAGCGACTCCACCTGCTCCTGGGGTTCCTCCGGCTGTTCCGGCGTAGGGCGCAGGTAGCCGCGATGACGGTAGACGCACCTCTCGGCGGCTTCGCCCAGGTTGTGCCAGAGGTGCCAACGGTCGGCCACTTGGTTGGCTTGCGGGGCACCGCGGGTGGCGCCGTCGGCGAAGAAGGGGGCGCGGTCTCGGCAGACGATCTCGATGCCGGGTCGCTCGGCGAGCCAGGCCGCGAGGGTGTCCACCTCCCGGTCGGGCAGGAGGTCGATCGGACGACGTGTCTCGATGTCGACGAGTACGGTCCCGTAGACCTGTCCCTTGCACTGGGCGTATTCATTCACCCCAACCACACGGGGCGTGGCAATAGGCGGATCCGGGAGCGAGGCGATCAGCCGCAGCAGGGTGTTGCGGCTGGCGGGCGCCCCTAAGACGTCAGTCATGCGAGCCCCGGCCCTGCCGTACTTCGTTCACGACGCAGCACTACCACACCGCACACCGGCCGGGCGATTTTCGGACTATCTCAGCCCCCGTCACGATGAGATCGATAGTCACGCTGCGTACGCGTCCACAGCAAGTGGACCAGAACCCATTCCCGTGGACAAAGTCAGGGGAGCACAGCAGCTTGCCCATGGCCGTGACGATGGAGCTGGGACCACATGTAACGCACTCCGCACCCAGTGGAGCGCACCGAGTGGACTCCATCCGCACGTGGCGCGCCCCGGGATACTCGCAGCCCAGAGCCCGCGAGTCCGGCAGCAGGAGCGTCGCTGCGGCGCAGTCCGGCCGCCTCTCCACGTCGCAGCCCCGCCCGTACAAGCAGCAGCACGATCAGGCGGGCCCGCGCGCTGCGGCATGCGGTGAACATCCCGCTGAGCCGTCTGCTGCTCCGCAGCGTATGCCCGGTGTCGGCTCTGGCACGAGGGCTCGGCGTCGAACCGACGTCGGCGGAACTGTCTGCCTTCTTCTCGTGACGCTCGCCGGGGGACGACAAGCAGGCGCTCACGCGGGACTCAGGATCACTTTCCAGCCAGGCTGGGACCCCCAGGCCAAAGCGCCGCCGTGGCCACCGGTCACCGCGACGAGCCCCGGTCCAGGAATGACGATCGTGCCGCGAAATTTTCCGGTGTGCCCGATCAGCTTCTGCCTCCTGCGCCACCGGAAGTCGCTGAACCACACGGCGCCATTTCCTTCGAAATCCACTTCCGCCTCGGTCTTCTCTCCGAGGTAGGAATAGACGCGGGAAGTGGTCCCGGATGACTCCACCGAGAGTTTGGGTGCGTCCGTCAGTTCGCTGAGGGAGAGGTGCCAGCGCCCCGGATTCCGTCCGCCCTTGGATATGACGAGGGTTTTGTATTTCGGCGGTATCACGATGTGAGCCTTCTCGTTGCCCCAACCCGATTGCCCGACCCATTCCCTCAGGACGGCATTTCCCTCCCGGTAGTCACCCTCGACCGTAAACCCCTGACTGAGAACCCTCCCCCAGGCCTCAGCGAGCAAAGTCTTTCCGGCGAGGGCAACAGGTACTTCGAACTCAGACCTTCCACGTCCGGAGAAGCGCCCCAATGAACCGTCCGACATCTGCGTACCTTTCAGGAGGATCGCCGCATGAGTGAAGGTGGTGTGCAGCCGCTCCAGGACAAATTACAGAGCTCGGGAGGCAGATCCAGACGTTCCAGCAAAGTTCGAGCCCAGCGGGGCGACGCATCGGACTCCCGAGGGCCACCTACCCCTGTCGTCCACCGCCGTCGGATCTCATTGAACCCGAGCCGTCGTCAGGCCCCGGCAAGTCCGAGTTCACTGGACGCTCGCCGCGCCTGTCGTCATCGTTTGCCAGCTTCTCCGGGGCCTGGGGACCATCCCAGCGGGAGCGCACCGTACGTCCGGGCTGAGCGGGGTGGTTCCCTCGGGACCCATCCCCGCGGGCGCGGGGAGCACAGCTGCGCTGACAGCTTGGCTGCGCTCTCCAGGAGAACATCCCCGCAGGTACGGGGAGCACGGCACCGCGGCCGCGATCAAGGAGACCGGGCTGACGTTCAACACCGATGCCGTGCTCGCCGCGCCGAGCGAGACGTCCGAGCGTGGAGACCCTGATCTGGTTCTCGCACATGCTCAGGTAGCTGATGGCGTCGGCCCGCACCAGAGTCGACTCCCTTGCTGGGGTGATCGTTGTCCGGCTGGTCGTGCTGTCAGTGGCCGCTGCTACGTTCCGCGAGACGTCGGCGGACACGGGTAGGAAGGCGCTCAGATGAACGCAGAGGTAGGCGGGACAACCCGGCACGTCCCTCACCAAGGGGGCGAGAAGGAGAGCCTGCATGTTGCTCTGGACCGGCACCGGGATGTTGTCCTGTGGAAGCTGGAGGGGCTGGATGAGGTGCAGGTCCGGCAGCCGATGACGCCTTCGGGGACGAGTCTTCTGGGCCTGGTGAAGCATCTGGCGGCCGTGGAGTACGGCTGGTTCTGCGAGACGTTCGGACGCGAGACGGAGCCGCTGTGGTTCGACCCGGAATCGGAGGACATGTCGGTGGCCAATGACGAGACGGCCGAGCACATCCTCGCGTTCTACAGGCGTGCGCGCGTTGCGGCCGACCGTGCGATCGCCGAGACCGGACTCGAGGAAGTGGGCACGGCATGGGACGGGCGCCAGGTGACGATGCGGTGGGTGCTCATTCACATGCTGGAGGAGACAGCCCGGCATGCAGGGCACATGGACATCGTGAGAGAGCTGACCGATGGAGCCGTGGGAGACCATCGAGAGTACGCGAATAGCTGAGTGGCTACCTGGCGGTCCACGGCCGGGAGGGCCTATTGAAAGTCTCAGCCTGGCCCCTGCGGTTACATCTGCCCGAGTCGCGGGACGCGGGCGCCGCCTCTACAAGGCGCATGATCCTGATTTACCCAGTTGCAGGACCATTGGGATCTGTTGGCGATGTTTCGTGATCCGCTCCTACAGTATGGGGGTGGGCTGTACGCCAACATGCTCTGCCCCACGGGCCGTTGGAGGTGTCGATCTCGCGGTGAGGGGGCGGGCTCATGGCGTCACTGATGGAGAAATTGCGGGCCAGGGCGTCGGCGTCGCGGGCGCGGGGCGAGGACCTGCGCGGGCGGGTCGCCGCGCTCCAGAAGGCGCTCGCCGAGGAGGAGGAGCGGACATCGCTCAGGCCCTGGCCCTTCCCGCCACCGTCGGCGGCGTCGTCTCCCAACTGACCACCATGCTGGTGGGCGCGCTGCGCGAGCGTCGTCAGACCGTGCGCGCCCTGGCCGGCTGCACGCGCCTGGCCGACATCCTGGACACCGAGCCGGACCTGGAGCCCCTCAGCTTCGCCACCCATGTGCTGGCCTCAGCCAGAGGCCTTCGGAGACTTCCCCGCGCTCATCTCCCGCACCGTCAGCGACCTGAGCACCGAAGAACGGCATGTGCTGCGCTCGGTGATCCTGCTCGATGCCTTCTCCGTACCGCTGGCCACCCAGGTGGCCGGACTCAGCCACGACGCCGCCGCCCTGCGGTTGAGCGAGCGGCCCTTCGTGCTGGAGAACCCGAGCGGCCTGTGGCCCTTCCACCTGCACCAGGTGGTCCGCTCCGCGATCCGCCACGCCCCCGACCACACCGACGACCGCTGGTCCGACCAGGACTGGCAACGAGCAGCAGGGCGCGCCCTGGCCGCGCTGGCCGCGCTGGGCCACGAATGGGCTCACGGGCCGCGCCTCGACCGCCCCACCCTGATCGGCTGCTGGCGCCAAGGCCTGCGCCTCGCCCGCGACTTCGACCTGGACCTGGACCTGGACTGGCTCACCGAGGCGGCCTTCTCCTACGTCGGGGACTCCGTATGGGCGCCGCTCGCCCCGCTCGGCACCAGCCGCGACCCCGGCCCCGTCGTCGACGCCGGCCGACGCGCTCGTCGAACTGCTCAGCACCCTGGCACGCCATCAGCAAGAACACCGCGCCCGCACCGTGGAACGGCTCACCGCCGCCATCAACGCCGCGCTGCTGCCCGCCGAGCTGCAGGAGATGGCCCTGTACTACCGGGCCAAAGCCCTGCGCGACAAACGGCCGCGCCCAAGAATCACGCCGCGGCTACCAGCAGGTCGCCGACGGCCGCGGCCGCCTCGCCCCCGCCACCCGCCGCGGCTTGACCCAAGCCGCACGCCTCACCGGCGACTTCCCCACCACACTGGCCGCCGCCCGGCACCTGGGCTGGGAAGGACGCCACCAGCGCGTCCTGGGTGACCTCTACTGGCTCCAAGGCGACCCGCACCGCGCCGCCGCGGCCTTGCCTGGCCGCCGCACCGAGGCCGAACAGCACGCCAAGACCGGCGAGATGGCCATCAAGTCCGGGTTCGTTGCCAAGGACACTAGCGCGGAGAGGCACCCTGCAACCGAGAGGACGAGGGGCCTGAACGGGGTGGCGGTCGAGCCCGATGCTGCTCGTGCCGAGGGCCAGCGCGTGGCCTTCGAGAGCACCATAGGAGGGCCAACGCGAACGTCGAGAGCGCGTCACCCGAGGGGGACTGCCACCTGCGGACGGAGCAGTTGATCCTGTAGTCGGTCCGTTCCGGCAGCCGGGGCGTCTGGGCAAGTCAGCGGGACGGGCCTCACCGGGATCTTGCACGAGACCCCTTATTCACCCAGGCACCGCCAAACATGAAAAGCAGGACGGTGACCACCAGCGCCAAGCCACCCACAACAGTCCTTGGCGTACCGCTCATCGCCATGAGTATGGACACAACGGCAACACCGAAAACGACGAGACCGGCAAGAAACACTCCCAGCCTGCTGGCGTGGCTTTGCAAGGTACGTTCTCTCTCCGCCCTCGGCGTGCGGGGAACGGGCCACCGCTCCCCGCACGCAAAAGAGGCCATTTCAGCTACTTCTTGTAGGCCTTCATGCCCGCCTTCGTCAACGCACCGAGACCACCGGTTGCGGCTCCGAGTGCTCCCTGTTCCAGGCAGGATTTGCCCACTCCGCCAAGGTCCTCTCCTTCGACCGCCGCTGTGATTCCTCCTCCGATACAGCCGCCGACCGCACCTCCTGCCACAACCCCAAGACCCCGTCGAGGGCAGCAGTCGCTACCGCACCGGCGGCGGCTCCGACGACATCACCGAACGAGAGCAGGCCACTCGGGTCGATGCGGTTGGCGGGGTCGCCTTCGGCGTAAAGGTAGGGGTTCTGTTCCTGGCCGGAGGGGTCGGGCTGGGTGAAGCGGCCGATGTTGGGGTCGTAGTAGCGGGCCCCGTAGTGGTATATGCCGGTGGGGTCCTGGTAGCCGTCGGCAAGCGGTAGGGCTGCGTGGTCTTCTCCGAGGTGGTCGACCGCTCCACGCCGCGCGGGCTGTAGGAGTACGTGTTGACCTTCTCGCCGGCCTCGTCGGTGACCCCGACGACGGAGCCGAGTGCGTCGGTGAGGTAGAAGTAAGTCTTCCCGTCCCGGGTCATGGAGTTCAATGTGCCCCCGGGCTCGCGGTTGAAGCCCGTGTCCACGCCCGCAGTTAAGGTCGCCGACAGGCCCAGCGGCCCGTTGTGGAAGTACGTGTCGCCGAGCTTGATGCGCTCGCTCTGGTCCGTGGAGCCGTAGCGGCCGTCGTAGGTTTTGCCGCCCACCGTCAGCGAGGTCAACTGGCTGTGATCCGACCACTTCTCGCCGCATCGGCTGCGCTGCGCCCCACTCTCATCCGAGGGCGGGGCGCAGTCATGTCCACATGTCACAGCTCAACCACCGCCCTCCCTCGCTCATCGCTTCTGCCCAACGGTGTCCCTCTAGCTCAACCCTGGGGGGGGCACATGCGCGTTCGCGCTACGGCGGCCACAACACTTCTGCTACTGGCCGCTCTCACTGCCTGCGGCAGCAGTGATGACGAAGGCAAGACCGACGGGAAGACGTCCGGGGGCAAGAAGGCCGCAGCTTCGAAGAAGGTCGACTGCATGGACGAGGACATCAGCCAGTCCGACTGGATGAAGCACCGCTCCGATGAGGGCGCCGGGACTGGCGGCGACGGGGCCAAGGGGCAGGCTGCAGACCTCAAGTTCGGCGAGCCGGCACAGACCATCGGCGAGAGCGGCACCGGCGTCCTCCAGATCACGCCCGACACCGTCGTGTACGTGAAGAAGAACGGCACGGAGACCGCGGCCAACGGTGTCTTCGCCGTCGTCGCCCTGAAAGACAAGGCGATGACGGGCGCGCCGGCCGACGAGGTCGCCCCGGTCTCCGGTGGGGGCTGGAAGTGGATGGCGCCTGACGGTGAAACCATCGACGTTGGTGGCGGCGAGTCGTACAACGTGGTCGTCGACAAGTTCAACAACGAAGATCCGGTTCAGCCCGGGACCTACCAGCGGCGGCTGCGGGCATTCGATCTCACCCCGGCGCAGGCGAAGGGCGGCACCCTGATTTACGTCGACGGTGACGAGGCTGCGCACCGGTGGAAGGTCCCCGCCACGGACACCGGGCCGAACGCAGCAGAGCTCAAGAAACAGCTGGCCGAGTAGATGTAGGCGCTCGGCAAAGCCGAAGGCTCCCCCAACCCGAGTTGACGGGATACAGGGGAGCCTTTCCCAGGCCTCTCGGTTACTGGCTTCCTGGCGACCACGCGTCCCTGCGGCTGTGGGGGTGTGGGGGTGTCACTCGCTGCCGTCTACCCGACCGAGGCCATCGAGGCCCGCCCAGCGCAAGCTCCGGGAGATGGCCCGCATTCCGAACATGGCCAAAAATGATTTAACCTTCAACCTATCCTGGTGGAATGCTTTCCAGGGCGACGCCGACCAGCATCGGCGGCCTGGCCCAACTAGGCACCTACGTACAGGAGATGACCGACATGACGCAGACGTCGACGCAGACACGGCCCGCGCCGCACGCCCAGGTCCGATCCCTGCCCCTCCGTCTCCACCACCACGCCTGGATCACCGACGACCAGGAAACCAACCGCCGCTTTTACGAGGACGTGATCGGCCTGCCGTTAGTGGCCACGTGGACCGAGCGCGAGGTGATGCACGGCGTCGAGCGCGCCTATAGTCACGCTCTCTACGGCCTGGCCGACGGCAGCGCGCTCGCCTTCTTTCAGTTCGCGGACCCCAACGACCAGAAGGAGTTCAGGACCAGCATCAACTCAACTCCTCTGCGTCACATAGCCTTCAAGGTCGAGGCCGGGGCACAAGAAGCCATCCGCGAGCGCGTCGAGGCGGCCGGCTCCGTGGACGCGAACCCTCACGTGATCGACCACGGCTTCTGTGTCTCGCTGTACGTCACGGACCCCAACGGACTGATCCTGGAGTTCGCCGTCGACCACCCCGACGTGGAGAAGATCGACGCCGAACAGCGCGCCACCGCACACGCCGACCTCGCCCGTTGGCTCGCCGGAGACCACACCAGCAACAACCGCTG
The DNA here is from genome assembly GCF_042871345.1 of Streptomyces sp. NPDC005863. Lineage (NCBI taxonomy): Bacteria > Bacillati > Actinomycetota > Actinomycetes > Kitasatosporales > Streptomycetaceae > Streptomyces > Streptomyces sp. NPDC005863. The sequence continues at coordinate 1,133,120 of NZ_JBIAII010000002.1, forward strand.
GCGCTGATCCGTACCCTGTGGCACCGGCCAAAGCGGCGCTTCTGCCTGAGACTGAGAGCGCGTAGCGGAGTGGTGATCGGCGATGACGGTGATGCGGCGGACACGGCGTTGCCCGGCGTTGAAAATGCCGACGAGGGCGGCGTTCACGGTGCCGACGAACTGTGACGGGGCCGCCCCACCGGTGGGGGTTCCGGCGGGGCGGTCGTCGGCGCGGTGTCGTCTTGCTGCCCAGGACAGGGAAGGCGACTCGGACGCGGGCGGCAGTGTCCGGCTGGAGCAGCGAGTAGGCGTAGCGCGTGGCGGCGTCGAATCCCTCCGGGGCCCGCCCCCATCCTTCCCAGTCCAACAGGCGCAGCGGTTCGGTGAGATTCGCCCAGTGCAGATCTGCGTGGGCTGTGGTCCAGCAGGAGACCGCCGGGGCAGGGATGCCCACGAACTCGGGGATGGCCCGCTCCATGTACTGCTGTCGTACGGCGACGCGGCCGGTGTCGACGGACGCCACCTACCCGAGTGTCTCGGCGAGGTCGTTCCACCAGGAGTCGGGCAGCTGGGCCTCGTGCTGGAGGGGCGGGTCGGCTGACAGGACCGGGGCATCGACGCGGACCGACAGCTCCGCCCGGTGGTCGACGGCGTCGTGGAGAGCCAGGAGGGCGGGCCGCTGGCCGTCGAGGTCGCCGAAGGCGTGCTGGGCCTCGAGGGCGCCGTCCCACAACTTCCCCGACGCCTTGTCCTGCGGCACGGACACCAGGCGCAGCCAGGCGGGCAGGCCCGCAGCGGTGCGAGCCGGGGCACCCAGGGTGCGCCCGGCCCACCCTCAGAACTCCGCGCCCGGCTCCACCTGGACGTCCAGGGCCTTCGCGGCGTGCGTGTGGTGGGCGCGCATGCGCTGTTCGGCGTCCGGGTCAGGGGGCGGCGAGTACACCAGTGATCTCCCGCAACTTGGCGGCGGTCAGGGAGGGTTAGGCGACGGCGTCGGCCGCTTCCCTCCAGTGTGGCGCACCGGAGGCGGCCAGAAGGACGTCCGTCACTCCTGGGCATGACGCGACCGTGAGGACGCAAGCCTGTGCGGGGGTCAGTCCCTGCCAGATGAGGTCGGCGAGCTCCTGGTCGACCATGCCGGGGAGCTCCCCGCCGTGCAGCGGCGCGGACGCCATCACCCGCAGCCCCGCGTCCACGGCGGCCGGGAGCGGGCCCCGGCCGTGCAGGGCCTGCACGATCGGCATCATCATCACCAGGCTGACCGGCATCTGGACCGCGACTAGGTGGTGCCGGCCGCCCGCGGCTTCCGTGGCCAGGGCGAGCAACTGCCCCACCGTGAACCCCTCTTCTTCCAGACCGCCCAGGTGGCGACGCCGTAACCCGCCACGTTCCCGGCCGCCGCCTCCGCCTCCAGGACGACGAACGCGTCCCGCATCGCGGCGTGCAGGGCGGCGCGGTCGCCGCGGTGGGCGCGCTCGGGGTTGTGCAGCAGGACCAGGTCCAGCCGCTCGCGCCCGAGCTGGGCGCGGTTGCGTGCGGTCTGCCAGCGCACGTAGTCCGCGGCGAGGCTGTGCCCGGCGGCGGCCTGGTCCTCGGTAAGGACACCGGCGTCCACGGCGTCGGCACCAGTGGCCGCGGTGAAGTAGCGCAACGGCCAGACGGGTAGCGCCAAAGGATCTGCCCGCCGGTACTTCAGCAGAGCTTGCGATAGGCGAATTCCGGTAGATAGGCCTGCCATTCCACCCGGGACGGACCACCGCCTGCACGTGCGCAGACAGAAGCGGTGGCACGACGAGAATCCACTGCATAGGACTGCGGAAGGGTGTGCTCGCCGGCAGCGACAACTGTGCGCCCGTCTGAAGCGAAGACCAGAGCGACGATGGCATCGCCCCGCGTGGGATAGGGCAGACCGAGAGGCTGACGGGAGGCGATGTCCCACAGTTGAAGCGTGCCTCTCTCTCCTCCGACTGCCAGAACCTTTCCATCGGGAGAGTAGGCCAGTGCGGACACCGCCTCGGCGCCTCCCGGTCGGCCGGGTCGATAGGTTCCATCGAGAGCTCCGAGCCGCTGCTTGACCGCTCCGTCCCACAGAACGACGCTTCCCAGGTCGCCGCCGGCCGCCAGCTGCCCACCGTCGGATCTGTACGCCAGAGCCGATGGCTGCGGCATCTTCAGCGTGCGAGAGGTGGCCGAGCTCGGGAGGCCGGAAAGGATCCGTCCCGCAGTGGCAAGTGTTCGGCCGCTCGGGCGCAAGACGACCTGACCGGGACTGACGGCGGCAGGAGGAGGCGAGTAACCGATGGCAATCGGTTTGCTGGCTCTTCTCTTCCTCGTCCCTCGCGAGGTGTCCCATACGTCGATGTCTTCAAAGCCTTCTCGGAGGGAAAATAACGATCGCCCGTCAGGGCTGAAGGTGATTCCCTCCATCTCGCCGCTACCCACATCGGGTAACGGCCGGGGGAAGGTGATCGAGTGAGCAGGGCCTTGCCGTTGCATATCCCAGAGCGTCAGACTTTCACGTACTCGGTTGCCATCGTCGTTGAAGAGGGTTCGGCCGTACGCGAGAGTTTCGCCATCGGGACTGAGAGCGAAGGTGGTGGAGCACAGTCCCCTCACGTGACGCTCGCGTGGTTCGCGGCAGTGCAGGTTCGGTGTATGAGTGATGCGTTTCGCCTCTGGCAGCCTCCAGACTTCGAACCAGGAGAAGTCTCCGCTGTGCCGCTTGAGCCCCAACGAGCGGCCGTCTGGAGTGAACGTTCCTTGCGTAGCCGGTTCCTTGTGCCACTTTCCCGTCATGACGGATCCGTATGAGAGCGTGCGCACGGTGCGATCGTAAGATCCGTGACCGCTGAGGTAGCGGATCACTCCAGCGTCTGTGTCGAAGCGGAGTTGTGTGGCGTACTCGTCAGCGAGCGGGAATCGCATGACCGGTCTTGCGGGGTCCGCGACCCGCCACATGAGGATCTCTTGACCGTCGGTGGCCGCCACGAACTTTCCGTCGGGGCTGAACTCGAACTCATCCAGTCCTCGGTGCCGGATCCGGGCTGATACCCGCCCGGAGGCCAGGTCCCAGATCAGGAGGTCTTTCGAGGTGTATACGGCCATTCCGCGACTGTCCGGCGTGAAGCTCAGAGCCCGAGAACGACATGCCAGCTTCAGTTGCGCTTGCGGCCGTCGAAGGGGCAGCTCGCGGTGCTTGACCACATCCCATAGTTGAACTCGTCCCCCGGCGCGAGGACACAGGGCCAGAAAACGGTCATTCGGGCTGAGGCTCGGGCGCTGCACCCAGCGGCTTTTCTTGAAGAGCAGTCGGTGGTCCTTCATGTCCCACAGCCGCACACCTCCGTAGCCGTCTTCGACCAGAACAGTGCGGCCACTGGGCCCGAAGGAGTTCCTGTAATACCCCCTGTCCTCCACGCCGGAGCCTATGAATTTTCCCGTACGCACGTCCTGCAGGCTGGTCAGTCCGCCCGAGGCCGTGACCCCGTTGCGCCCGTCAGGGCTGACATCCCACAACGGTCCCAACCCTCTGACTGGCCGCGACGCTGTCCTTGAATGGGCGGTGACATCCCACATCTGCACAGTCCGGTCATCCGCAGTCACCGCGATACGACCATCCTTACTGAGGAATGCCTTCCCATCCTCTGCTCCGGCGAGGCGGTAGGCGTCCTGCTCGGGTTGGTTCATGGCACCCAACAACGCCGAGCGAGTCTCCGGACTCTCGTGCAGCGCCCCCGCCGCGAGGCTGAGCCTCATCGCGAGGACCGGCTCGGACGAACGCAGGCTCTGAGCAACGGCGCTCACCCTACGAGCGACTGATTCAGCTTGCCGTTGATCACTCGTCCTGTTCTGCTGCCAAGCAATCACTCCTGCTATCAGCGCGCCCACCACGGCCAGCGACACCACGCAGACGACAGCGCTCCGCATCCGACGTGCGCGGGCGCGAGAGGCTATACAGGCATCGAGGAAGTCCCTTTCCGGAGCGGTAAGTTCGGCGCGAGCACCGGTGATGTGGAAGAGGCTTTCGACCTCGGCAAGTTCAGCGCCCCGTAACAGCGATCCGCTGTCGCGGCCACGGTCGTGCCAGTTTCGAGCCGCGTCGGTCAGGCGCCGGTGCCGACACAGCCGCTCACGGTTCTCATCCACCCAGTTCCGCAACCTGGGCCAGGCGGAGATCAGCGCTTCGTGGGACAGCTCCACCGTGTCGTCATCCAAGGTCACCAACCGGGCGTCGGCCAGGTGGTCGAGGACGGTTTCCCGGCCTGTGGATTCGGTCAGGCCCAACTCCGCCCGTTTTGCAGGCCGCCGGGTATCCGGCACCCCCTCACCGGGGGTGATCAAACGCAGCAGGATACGGCGGGCCTCTTCGGCCTGCGAGGGCGAGAACTGGATGAAACAAGCTTCTGCGGTTTGGGATATGGCACCGTGCAGGCCGCCGGCAGCTTCGTAGCCCTCCAGTGTGAGGGTGCGACCGCGGCGTCTTTTCCAGGTTTCGAGGAGGGTGTGCGACAGCAAGGCCAGCGCACCGGGTTCACCTTCGGTCTCATGGATAAGGCGCGCCGTCAGCGCCCGTTCGACGATCAGCCGGTCCGCGGCAGCAGGCTTGACGATCACTTCGCGCAACTCGTCGGCGGACATCGGCCCGACGGGCAGAGCGGCCTCGGCCACGGCAGTGGCCAGACCTTGGTGCTGAAGAAGACGGCCATAGAAGTCCGCTCGTACACCCAGCACGACCCGAAGACGGCTGTCAGCAGCCTGAGATGTCCACAGCGAATCCATGAACTCCCGCCTCTCGCGGGAGTCCCTGCAGAGGGTGAACGCCTCTTCAAACTGGTCTATCACCAGCCATGTATCTCCCGACCCGTCAGCCGGAACGAACCGCTGATGGTGATCACGCATCGGCCGGGGACCGGGAGTGAAAATCCGGATCGCCGCTGGACGCGACGTTGGATCCTCGGCCTCCCGCAGCCGGGGTATGAGGCCCGCCCGCAACAGTGAAGACTTGCCGCTCCCCGAAGGCCCCAGCACTACGACACAACGGTGAGCCCGTGTCAGGGCGGTGAGACGATCCGTGAGGCGGGACCGGCCGAAAAACCGCGCGCGATCGCCCGGTTCGAAACGGGCCAGTCCGCGGTAGGGCGGGTCCGCCGACTCCTCGTCCATGGCCCGGGGCTCAGCAACTTGTTCCTCATGAACCGTCCGCCATCGCCGCTCCCAGTCCGCCGGGTCGCCACCACACACCGTCACATAGGCCAACGTCAGCGGTAACGACGGCAACACCTCCCCGCCCGCAGCGCGCGACAGCGCGGCGACGGAGTACCCCGACTCGTGCGCCATAGACCGGTACGTGGGGCTGCCCGCCTCCTGGCGCAACTTGCGCAACTCGAAAGCGAATCGCTGCACCGGTCCGGTGACCGGATCAATCGGCTTCTCACGACGTCCCACCGCGATCTCAGCCCTCTCCCCCCGATGTTCAGCGCTCATGATCAGCCCATCACGCAACCACACCAGCAACAAGGCACCCGCAAGCCAGCCCAGTGGAGTCTCAGGACGGCTTTGGCTCCGTGTAAGCCCGCGCGGAGAGCCGGTGATGTCGAGGACGCCGCAGCGATGAGGTGGCAGTAGGCGCCGACGGCGATCGCCCACCCGCATGTGCTGGCGGTGTCGTAGCGGAACTGGTCGAGGTAGGCAGGTCAGGTATCGATGCAGTCATCGGCATCCTCCCGGCGCGAGACTGGCAGGTCCCCCCCTCGCGCCTGGGCGGTCAACCAGGACGACCGAACGACGGCCAGGCTCCGCATGACTGGCCTCGCCAGGGCTGCCAGCACGGACCGGTGGGCCACCTCATTCATTGTCTACGTGCACGAACGGGGGCTGTGAGACAACGATCCGGCCGCTGAACTAGCACTCGTGGCACCGGGAGAGCGGTCGCACTGTGCTCTCTCCCCTCCTATCGGGGCCCCCTTACCGCGTCTATGGGACGGATAGGGGACTGGGGCCACGCAAATGCCGAACGACCGAGGCCCATCAGGGCCTGACCTTTGAGAGGACGTCAGATGAGGTACGCGACAAAGGCGGTGCAGGGCATCGCTGCGAGCGCACTCGCAGCGGGGCTGCTCACGCTGTCTCCCGGCAATGCTTTGGCCAACAACCACGGGACGGTGTCTGGGGAACGTCCGTCTTCGGCGGTGACGACGTCGGCAGCCGATCACCGGCCGACAAGTACGGCGACGGAACACCTCTTCGACAGGGCAGGCAAGTCGGTGACCGTGACGTCAGACATCCGGTGGGACACGCAGGGGCGGGACCGCGTGCCGAAGTGCGCCCGACACGGCTCGCTGGTCACCTCCGGTTGGACCGACCACCTGAAGCTGCACAACAAGTGTCCCTCTTCTGTCACCTACCACGTGATCCTCGACCACAAGCCGGACAAGTGGCACAGGGTCCGCGCCGGCAAGACCTGGAAGACAAGCTGGGCATATCCTGGCAAGTTGCACAAGGTCGGCGCCTGACCTGACCCACGGAGCAGCCCCGCACGCGCCGAAGGCGTGCGGGGCTGCTCCCTTCCCCCTAGGAGCGGCGCGGATTGCCTCCTCGGCGCGTGGTTGGCATGGCTGCGGGTGGTCATGCGTCGTGGCTCCTGTTCAGGGCTGCCGGTCGCGGGGGTATGGCTGAGGCTCCGCCCAGCAACGTGCGGCAGAGGGCCGGGCTGAACACGGCCCCGCTGGACGTCGGATTCGGAGAGATCCGCCAGCAGCTCGCGTACAAGACGTCGTGGTACGGCTCTGCCCTGAGTAGGTGACGTCCATAGATGGGTGCTATGCCAGAAAGGCGGGTGATCCCGGGCATCACTGTGTTCGCTTGGCGGTGATCTTCTATGCGGCAATGACCGCTATAGGAATCCCTTTCGCGCGCAACGTCGCAGATCTTGCCGATCGATTCTTCGCGTTCCTTTTGGCCTCACTCCCTGGCCCTGGGGAGAGGTCTTCGCCACGCCAACTTCGGATTTTCGCATGGGTGATGGTGGGCTTTGGGCTTGTCGGTCTACTTGTGGAAATCCGAACCGGTGTAACCTGAAATTTAGAGCGCCTTCCGGGTGGAAACTTCCGATTGATGTCTGTCAGCGGCGTATCTCCGCTGACAGACATCAGGGCCGTCTCGGTGGGGCGCAAGCGAATCTGCTGAGCCAGCCCACCAGCGTGACCCCGTGACCGACGACGATTACCGTGCGGCGCTGGCATCCCTCCGAGCCACCTGGCGCGAGGACGGCCGCACCGTCGAGAAGGTCGACGACGGCATCACCACCATCCTCGACGACGGCATCCGGGTGACCCTCCGCCTCGGCTACTACGACGACGAGCCCGAACTGCTCGCCGAGGGCACATGCATGCGCTACCGGCACAACTACGGCGATGCATACGACTACTCGTACGACGACAACGGAGACGGGACGATCGACGCATACGAGCGGCCGAACGACGAGTACTAGCGGCCGAACTTCTCATGAGCGTCGGCGTCGGGCCGCACCCTGCGTGCGCCGCGAGGGTGCGGCCCGCCTCAGGAACTGTTCACTTGCGCCAGGAAGGTGTCAGCGATGCGCGACGAGCGTCGGCCAGGTGATGAAGATGAGCCGACATGGGGTTCCTTCCAACATGGGGAAAAGGTCTTTGCCTCGGCCGGGTTCACCGGGCTGGGGCTGGTGCCTGCTGCTCTTGCGGCTCAGCGAGTTCGCGGAGGGGACCAAGCGGGCGGCAGAGGAGGTCACTTCGTGCCTGACGACGTTCCTGGCCGCCCTGTTCGTCCTTGAGTTCACTTCACTCTGGGGCTGCACGCCACCAACTCCTGGCTTCCGGCGGCAGCGGCAACCGTGCTCGGGGTCGTGGCGAACCTGATCGTCGCCTAGGTCTTTTTGCCCTTCTTGATCCTCCGCTCACGCCAGATCCCGCCCAGTCCGGCGATGAGGATGATGGCGACCAGGATGATTGCGCCCGTGGGCCAGAACGGTGTCGGCTTGTCCGCGGCAAAGTGCAGGAACTCCACAGCCCCACCTCTTCCGCGAGTCACAGGACTGGCATCGCCGCCGATCCCTTCTGCCACCCACTACCCCGTTCCGGTCGCGGCAGTGCGCCTGTCAGGTGGCTTCCCGGCCGCCCTCGACGCGTGGTGGCGCGCGCCCGGCCCCGCCGCAACCCGCGCTCTGCCTGCGGCAGAACATTGGCCGGACCGGGCTCGACGATCACTACAGTCCGGGCTCATGACGACGATTTCGACGCGTACGGTCGCGTACCCGGCCGACGGTTTGACGATGATCGGGCACCTCGCGCTCCCGGCCGGTGCCGGCCGGCGGCCCGCGGTGCTGGTCGGACCGGAGGGCATGGGGCTCAGCGACGTGGAGCGGCGCCGGGCCGATGCTCTCGCCGAACTGGGATATGTGGCGCTGGCGTTCGATCTGCACGGCGGGCGTTATCTGGGTGAGCCCGAGGAGATGCTGGCCCGTTGCATGCCGCTGCTCGCCGACCCCGACCGGATGCGGGACATCGGCCACGCGGCGCTCGACGTGTTGCGTGCCGATCCCCGGGCCGACCCCGACCGGATCGCCGCCGTCGGCTACGGCACCGGAGGCGCCATCGCGCTGGAACTCGGCCGCGACGGCGTCGACCTGCGCGCGATCGGGACGGTCAACGCGACCACCACGGGCCGGCCGGGCGAGGCGGCACGCATTCGCTGCCCGGTGTGGGCCGGGGTCGGGTCGGAGGATCCGATCATGGCGCCCGCGCAACGGAACGCGTTCACCGCCGAGATGCAGGCCGCGGGCGTCGACTGGCGCCTCACGATCTACGGCGGCGCCCTGCACGCCTTCCACCACCCGCCGGTCGACCATCCCGCGGTGCCCGGCGTCGGCTACCACCCACGGCACGCGCAGCGAGCCTGGCGCGACGTCGTCGACCTGCTCGCCGAGTGCCTGCCCGTGACGGAGGAGTGAGGGTCCACGGGGGAGGGATCCGGCTCGCTGCTCCTCGACCTCGACCTCAACCTCGACCTCGACCTCGACCCCGACCGCTTGACGTATGCCCATATCGGCATATGATTTTGTCCATGGCAAGAGCAGCGACGACGTCGGACGTCTTCAACGCGATCGCCGAGCCTCAGCGCCGGGACATCCTGGTGCTGCTGCGGGCGGGCGAGCGGTCGGTGACCGAGGTGGCCGAGGGGTTGGGGATGACCCAGCCGGGGGCGTCCAAACACCTACGGGTACTCCGGGAGGTCGGGCTGGTGCGCGACCGCAAGGCAGGCAAGCAGCGCCTGTACGGGCTCGACGCCGGCGGGCTGCGGCCCGTCCACGAGTGGACCGGCGGTTTCGAACAGTTCTGGAACGAGAGCTTCGACCGACTGGACACCTACGTACAGGACCTGAAGCAGACGAGGAAAGCGGAGTAGCTGATGAGCACGGCAGAACGAGGGGCGCCGGCGCAGTCGCCACAAGGGGCGCCGCCGCAGTTGTCACAAGGAAAGCCGGCGCATCCGTCACAAAGAACTACGGCGCAGTCGTCGCCAGCCGACCGGGAGCTCGTCATCTCCCGCATCATCGACGCCCCACGGGAGCTGGTGTACGAGACGTTCACCGACGTCCGGCACCTGTCGCGATGGTGGGGGCCGGCAGGGTTCACCACCACCACGCGGGCGTTCGAGTTCCGCGTCGGCGGAGTGTGGGACTTCGTGATGCACGCGCCGGACGGGACGGACTACCAGGAGTGGATCACCTGGACCGAGCTCACCCCGCCGGAACGGATCGCGATGCTCCACGGTGAGACCCGCGACGACCCGAACGCCTTCGAGTCGGTCCTGACGTTCGAGACGCTCGAGACGTTCGAGCCCGACGGCACGGCGACCCGGATCGGGATGCACACGGTGTTTCCCACCAAGGAGCAGCGCGACGAGGCGGTCGAGAAGTACCACGCGATCGAGGCCGGCCGGCAGACCCTGGGCAACCTGGCCGCCTACGTCACCGAGATCGCCCGGAAGGGAGCGGAGGGCTGATGGTCGGCAAGGTGTTCTTCAGCGTGTCGATGTCGCTGGACGGGTTCATCGCGCCCGAGTCCTCCGAGGAGTTGATGGGGCAGCAGTGGATGGAGCTGCAACGGTGGGTCTTCCCGCAGCGGTTCTTCCGGGAGAACCTGAAGCTGGGCGGGGGCGGTGAGGAGGGGCGCGACAACGACATCGTGCGTGAGACGTTCGAGCGCACCGGCGCGAGCGTGATGGGCAAGCGCATGTTCGACGCCGGCGAGCGGATGTGGCCGGAGGAGGCGCCGTTCCACACGCCGGTCTTCGTCGTGACGCACGAGAAGCGTGACCCCTGGGAGCGGCCGGGCGGTACCACGTTCCACTTCGTCGACGACGGCATCGAATCCGCCCTCGCCCAGGCCCGCGAGGCCGCCGGCGACCGGGACGTCCGCGTCGCGGGTGGCGGCGCGACGATCCTGGAGTACGTGAACGCCGGCCTGATCGACGAGTTCTCGATCGCCCTCTCCCCCGTGCTGTTCGGCTCCGGAATCCGCCTGTTCGAGGGCGTGGACGCGGGCCGCGTCGCCCTGGAACAGGTCCACGCGGAGCCCTCTTCGCGGGTGACGCATGTGACTTACGCGGTCAGGGAGCGGTGACTGTTCCGAACTCGGGTCTTTCCCCGGGCAGTTAGCCGCCCGCGGATAGCCCCCGGTCCGGCCCGGTCCGGCCCGGCCATCGTCGAGCCAGGCCACCTCTCGTGGGCGCAGTCACTCCGTCGGGGGCACGTACGCATTCGTCGCAGGCGGCTCCGCGGCAGGAGTTGCCTCGTCCATCTCGGCTACATCCATGTCGACCGCGCAGCCTTCCGGGATCTTCTCGCCGGAAGTCGCGCAGGCCGAGGGGTCGACATCGGGGGCAACCCTGTGCGCCTGGCGCCGGCTCTTCCCCTGTTCGCCCGAGGTCGAGGTACCCGTAGGCGAGTTGCCGTCCGAGGAAGACGAGCAGGCCACTGAGCCCATCACGGTGCACAGGATGAAAACTGCCGAAGCTGCGGCAGTACGAGTACGCATGCGAGTTCCCCCAACGCGGACGCGGAGTGTCCGGCCCCCCGGTCGATCGGCCATGTCACCTTACGTCGTACAGCCGGCGGCGATGGTGCACTTCGCGGCGGAGCAGCACGTGGACCTCGTCCGAGGTGTCGCCCATGGCCCGGACGAGCGGGAGGGAGGGAGCCTCACGCCTTGTGGGGGGCCGGGACTTCGACCGGGAGCGTCGTGTCGGTCGTGGGCTGTGGGGTCTTCGCTCTCGCTCCGTGGGCGGCTTCCGCGCGGCGGGCCAGCGGGACGGCGCCCGCTGCCGCCACCGCGTAGATCAGGCCGATGATGAGCCAGCCCGTGGCGTTGAGCGTCGAGAGGGCCAGGGTGACCAGGACGGGGCCGCAGGAGCGGATGAGGTGGGTTCCGACGCTCCAGGCACCCTGGTACTCGCCGAGGCGTGCGGCGTCGGCGAGGTCGTACGACAGGCCCCAGGAGCCCGCCGATTGCAGGAGTTCGGTGAGGGTGAGCAGCACGACGGCGGTGAACAGGGCCGTCAGGCAGAGCAGCGGGCCGAGGGTTTCGGCGAGGGCGAAAAGGGCTGCGGCGGTCAGCAGAAAGTAGCCGCCGCGGCGCAGGACGCGAGCCGCCGACGACACGGTGGTGACGGTGCGGCCGACGCGCATCTGGAAGCCGATGGCCACCAGGACGTTGGTGAACAGCAGGGCGGAGGTGGCCCAGGCGGGCGCCCGGGTGTGGTGGGTGACCCAGAGCGGCATGCCGATCTCCAGCAGCTCCATGTGCATGATCAGGACGCCGTTGAGGAGGGAGAGGGTCAGGTAGGGCCGGTCGCGCAGGACCCCCGACCGCTTGGCCCCCTTCGGGCTGGTCCCCTTCGGACCGGTCCTCTTCGGGTTCATCCTCTTCGCGCGTGCCGTGCCGTCGGGCCCGGGCCCGGCGGTGGTGGTGGCGGTGGTGGTGGCGGCGGTGGTGGTTTCCGGCAGCCGGGTGGCGACCAGCGCGACGGTCAGGACGCTGACCGCTCCCACGCCGATCAGGGCACGGAAGGCCACAGGGGTGTCCAGCGCGAGGGCGACCCCGAGGGCGGGCGTGCTCAGGGTGGCGCCGACGTTGCGCACGACGCGGTTGAACGCAAGCGTCCGCACACGGTTCTCCGGCGTGGTGATGGCGCCGAGGTACGCCTGCCGTACGGGCGCCACGGCGCTTTCCGCGAAGCCCGCCAGGCACGCCACCGCCAAGAACACCGGGTAGGAGTCGACGAGTTGGTATCCGGCGAGGATCAGGCCGCGCAGCACGCTGAGGCCGATGAGCAGGCGTCGGTGTCCGACGCGGTCTCCCAGCCGGCCAGCCGGAACGGCCACGACCAGTCCGGCGAGCGCGGCCAGGGACAGGCCGCTGCCGACCTGCACCGCGCCCAGGTGGGCAACCTTGGTGAAGAACAGGACGCCGCCGGCGAGCATGATGCCGGGCACCAGCGAGTCGAAGAAGGTCAGGGTGGCATAGACCCGCAAAGGGCCGCGCGGAGGCAGGATCATGCCGCTCACTGAAACCGTCGCACCCGGGCGGGTGACAGAGATTTAGGGTGGAGCTAAATCCATACGGTTCGACATCCAGAGGGGGCGGGCGGCGGCGTGATCGAGATCGAACTCGGAGTGGAGGACCTGGCGCGCGTGCGCTTCGCCATCTCCCCGCTGCAGGAGACGTGTCACAGCCTGTGGGCGCTGCGCGACCCCGGTGATTTCCCGCTGCACACGCGGTGGATGCGCCTGGTGCGCGCGCAGTTGGCGGGGCTGGACGGCGCACTGCTGCTCGCCCTGGTGAGCGATCGCCGCTGGCTGCCGGACTTCATCACCCCGCGCCCCCTGTCGCGAGTGCCGGAGATGAGCGAGGAGTTGGCCACCGTCCGGGCCACCGCGCCGGCCGTCGTACGCGAGGACATCGCGACCGCCTACCAGGACCAGCGCATGCCAGCGGTGCTGCGCGGCGACCCCGTCGTCCTGCGAGACCGGATCGCCGACGCTCTGGAGGCGTACTGGTACGTGGCGTTGGAACCGCACTGGCGCCGGATGCGGGCGGTGTAGGAGGCCGACATCCTCCACCGGGCCCAACAGCTCACGGACGGCGGCGCGGAGGCCCTCTTCGCCGATCTGCACCCCAACGTGCGCTGGGAGGCCGGGATCCTGCGGCTGCATCCCATGGGGGCCCACAGCCGGGTGCCGGCCGGTGGCGGGCTGACCCTGTGCCCGACGCTGTTCGGACGCAAGGCGACGGCGCCCATCGGCGAAGTGCCGCGCGTGGACTACCCCGCGCGCGGGGTCGCGACCCTGTGGGAAACCGTCGCGCCGCCGCCCGCCGACGCACTCGCCGCACTGGTCGGACGCCCGAAAGCCGCCCTGCTCGCGGCCCTGGACACCCCGGCGACGACCGGCACCCTCGCCCGGACACTCTGCGTCACCCCCAGCGCGGTCTCCCAGCACCTGGCCGTCCTCGCCGCGTGCGGCCTCGTCAGCCGGGCACGGGCCGGCCGCAGTGTCCTCTACGCCCGCAGCGAGCTGGGCGACCGACTCGGGGGCGCGGGTGACTCAGGTGGTTCGGAGGGGGCGTAGCAGCGGGCCCCGTGGCCGTCGTGGTCAGCCGGCCGCTGGCCGGTGCCGCCTCAAAGGCTCCGAAGCAGTGATCGCACCAGTCATGCGGTGATCTTCACGGTGTCGGCCCGGGCCACGAAGTTCACATCGCCTCTCCGCCTGCCGTGAGACGGCGACGCCACCAGAGGTAGGCACGCCACTGCCGACGAGCGGCGAAGGGATCAGGCAGGGTGCGGTCGAGGTACATGACGTCCAGGGAGGCGATCCGGTGCTTCAGCTCGGCGCGGGAGCGGAAGGGCAGCTTCGGCAGCACTTCTTCGAGCACGTCACGGGCATGACGAACATCGTCGAAGGAGCAGCCGCGGCATGAGCAGCGGGCGTCCTGGGGATACAAGGGCCGCCGCCCCGGCGGCTGCAGGAACGCTTGATATCGCCGCAGTGCACGGGCCGTGGCACCAGGGAAGAGGTAGTAGTCACCCGAGAGGCGCTCCGCTCGGTGTATCGCCAGGCTGGTACGGGCGGAAAGCCCGTGGATCCGAGTCGGCGGCGGATCCTCCCGGACACGAGGACCATGGTGCTGGGCGCGCAAGTCGCCGGGCCGTCTACGCGGCATCGGCCTTTCGGATTGCAGTCATGGCTGCCATCGTGCCAGCTCAACGCCCACGCGGCCAGGGATTAATGGGACACCCGCCGAGGCGGGCCCCTTCTTCACGAAGCCGGTCTCGTCCACGACCAGGACAGCACCGTCGGTGCCGAGGTGTTCGGCGGCGTAGGCGCGCAGATCGTCGCGGACGGCAGCGGCGTCCCAGCGGGCGTACCGCAGCAGGCGCCGCATCGGGCCGGGCAGATCGTGACGTCGGACTGGAGTCCTAACCCTGAGCGACCTCAGCGGTGTGTGCGGAGGTGTAGCGCTCTCCCCTCACCTGGTCGCTCAGCGGGTCCAGCGCGGCCAGTGCCTCGGCGTCCAGGGCGAGTTCCAGCGCGGCCGCGTTCTGCTCCAGCCGGGCCGGGCTGCGGGTGCCCGGAATGGTGGCCACCGCCACCCCGAGCCGCTCGGCCTGGGCGTACACCCAGGCCAGCGCCACCTGGGCCGGGGTGGCGCCCAGCCGGTCGGCCACCTCGCGCACGGTCTGCGCGATCTTCTCGTTGGCCTCGCCCGCCTCGCCGGCGAAGCGGGGGTTGGTGCGCCGGAAGTCCTTCTCGCCCAGCGTGGAGCGGTCCAGGGTGCCGGTCAGGAACCCCCGCCCCAGCGGCGAGTACGGCACGAGTCCGACCCCCAGCTCGGCCATCACCGGGGTGACCGCCTCGACGTCGCGGGTCCACAGCGAGAACTCGCTCTGCACCGCGGTGATCGGGTGCACCGCGTGCGCGCGGCGCAGCAGTTCGCCGTCGACCTCGGACAGGCCCAGATGGCGGACCTTGCCCGCCTCGACCAGCTCGGCCATCGCCCCGACGGTCTCCTCGATCTCGACGTCCTGGGGCGGACGGTGGGCGTAGTACAGGTCGATCACCTCGACGCCAAGGCGCAGCAGCGAGGCATCGCAGGAGCGGAGCACGAAGTCCCGGGCACCGCGGATGCGGCGTGCCCGGTCGCCGGCACTGCGGTCGATGCCGAACTTGGTGGCCAGCTGCACCTGGTCCCGGCGGCCGTGGACGGCCCGGCCCACCAGCACCTCGTTGTGCCCGGTGCCGTAGGCGTCGGCGGTGTCCAGGAACGTGATGCCCAGCTCCAGGGCCCGGTCGATGGTGGCCAGGCCGCCGTCCCAGTCGGCGGCGCCGTAGCTCTTGCTCATCCCCATGCACCCCAGGCCCATCGCGCTGACGGTGAGACCGGGTGAGCCGAGCGTGGTTCGAGTGATCATGCGCGGACACTCCTCCTGCCCGGCGGACCGGGCGGACCTCAAGGGCTGACGAATCCCTCGGACGCTAGGACTTGGAGCGCGCTCGAAGTCAAGCCGGAGGGCCGGGCCCCGTCGGCGGGTCGGGCGCGGCGGGAGCGGCGGGAGTTGCCGGAGCGGCGGGAGCGGCGGGAGTTGCCGGAGCGGTAGGAGCGGCGGCAGGGGCGGGAGCGGCAGAGTGATCGCGGCTGTGGTGCGCTCAGCTGACCGCCGGGAGTTGGCGCGCGAAGCGGCGGACCGCGTCGGTGAAGGCAGTTGGGTCATCGAAGTTCGCGAGATGGCGTGCCCGCGGGACCAATTCGACGCGGGCGTGCGGATGCGCGCGGGCGAAGTCCGCCTCCCCGGCGCGGAAAACGGCGTCCTTTTCGCCGTTCAGGATGAGGACCGGCACCTTCACCTGGCGCATCACATCCGCGTCGTAGCGTCCGAGTATCTCGTGCCAGGCTGCCGGCGAGGTATGGAAGGCGTAGCCGGAACGGATGGTCGCCTCCACCACTTCCGGCGGGTAGAGCCGTCGCAGCAACCGGTCGTTCCACCGGGTCAGCCGGTCCGCCGGCATACGGGGAACCAGCCCGGCGAGCCACCGGTAGGGCATCGCCCGGAACCCGCGCGTGGAAGCACTGGCGCCCGCCAGGACCATCCCCCGCAGTTGTTCCGGATAGCGCCGCGCGAACTCCAGTGAGACGTATCCACCGAGCGAGTGCCCGACGACCAGGGCCGGTCCGCGGTCGAGCGAGTCCACCGCGGAAGCGATGATCTCCGTCGCGGCACTCAGGCTCCATGGCTGGGCCGAACGCTCCCCATGGCCGGGCAGGTCTATGGCCGCTACCGGGAACTCCTCCCGGAGTGCGGCGAGTTGCATGCTCCACTGTCCCGCGCTGAAGCGCGTCCCGTGAACGAAGACTATGGGCACCGCGTCCGCTGCTGCTGTCATCAGGCCCCCCGGGTGACACCGTCCTCAACGCGACTCTACCGGCGGGCCTTTCGGCGCGATCAAGCGAGATACCGGAAGACGCTCACCGGAAGCCGCTCAAGCGCACTCCGTGCGGCAACAGACGAGGCAAGGAGCGTCCGGTTTCGGCGCCCCGGTCCGGGTGTTGGAGGTCGTCGGAGAACGCCCCACGCCTCGTCCCGCATGTCATCTTGTGCCATTTCACGCACGCTCTGTCGTTGTAAGGACTACCGTCCGTTGATGTCCGCACCCGAAATGGCTCCACGAGCCCCTCCCCCGCCTCGTTGAGAACCCCTCCGCCTCGTTCCGCACCTCCTCACTCTTCAGGAGCCCGACGTGAGTGGCCACCCTCCCTTCCCCGCGCCCAGGCCCCGCCCGGCCGAGGCCATGACGGCGCCTGAGGTCGACGCGGCACTGTCCACCCTGGCCCGGTGTTCAACCGCCCTCCTCGAGGAATCACAAGCGGAGCAGCAGCGCATGGAGGAGTTGAACGAGCTCAGCGAAGCCGGGATCGAGCAGCGCGCCGGCGACCGGAGAAAGTGGTACGACGCCGAGTGCGTGCTGCTCTCCGTACGCCTGAGGTTGGCCATCCGGTGTGCGAACGCGCACCGTGACGCGGCGCATCAATTCGTCTGCTGGTGGGTGGACGCGGCCATGGCGGCGTGGAAGTCCGCGGTCCACGGGACGCCCGTGCAGTACGCACGCCTGGGCGCGGCCGCGCCGGACACCTTGATGCTCCCTGACGACATGGCGCTACTGCCCGACGTGGACGAGCACACGCGCAAGATGGTGGAGCTGGGAGCCTTCCTCGGCACACCCCCGCCGGGGGCAGCCCCCGACAGCGACGACGGGTTCGCCGCCATGACCACCGACCTGGCAGCCCGGTCCGGCCTGTCGATTCGGCGGAACGAAATGGGCGGCATCGATGTGGTGAACGACGTCGACCCGGAGGCTCGGCGCCGCCGCCTCTGGGGGGACTACTGGCTCGATTTCGGCATCCCGGCGCTTCCCGCCCCCGACGAACTCGACGTACTCCTCGGCAACATCCCCGGTGAATCCGCGAGTCGCCTCCTCAACGCATCCCGGGCCGTCGTCAGTGCCGCCATGACCAAGCTGCGCATTTCGGAGTTGGAGGACACGGAGGCGCCGTGGACAGCGGCAGAGGTGGACGAGTACGAGCAACTGTCCGCCCAGCCAACTGGCCTGCACCGCCGCCCACTCCGAGGTACCCGGCGACGATCCGCCCACCGCCGTCGACATCCGCTTCCACGAGAACCTCGGCCGCTCCCCCGCCCCGTGGACGGTACGGTGCGACGCCGGCGGCAACGCCCACCCGCTCACGGAGGACGCACCGAGGTGACGTACCCGGGGGGCGCATCGGACCGCGAGAGGGGCGGCGTCCGTTGCGGACGCCGCCCCTTGCGTGACTGACCGGGAGTTACTTGACGTTGACGCCGGCCCAGGCGGCGGCCACGCGCTTGTACTCGGTGGAGTTCGCGCCGTACAGGCCCTTCGCGGCGCTCAGCGTGCCCTTACGGGCCGCCTTGTAGTTCGTGGTCGACGTGAAGTACGTCGACAGAGCCTTGTACCAGATCTTCTCGGCCTTGGCGCGTCCGATGCCCAGGACCTTGGTGCCGTCGGCGGTGGGCGAGTTGTAGTCGACGCCGTTGATCCGCTTCTTGCCGCTGCCCTCGGAGAGCAGGTAGAAGAAGTGGTTGGCGATGCCCGAGGAGTAGTGGACGTCGACGTTGCCGGCGTTGGCGCTCCACTTGTCCAGGGAGGCGCCGTCCTTGCTCGGCTTGTCCATGTAGCGCAGCGGGGTGCCGTCGCCGTTGATGTCGATCTTCTCGCCGATGAGGTAGTCGCCGACGTCCTTGGAGTTCTTGGCCTTGAACTCCACGGCGGTGGCGAAGATGTCCGAGGTGGCCTCGTTGAGGCCGCCGGACTCACCGCTGTACTCCATGTTGCCGGTGGCCGAGGTGACGCCGTGCGACATCTCGTGGGCGGCCACGTCGATCGAGGTGAGGGGCTTCTTGTTGCCCTCGCCGTCGCCGTACGTCATGCAGAAGCAGCTGTCGTCCCAGAAGGCGTTGACGTAGTTGTTGCTGAAGTGGACGCGCGAGGTCGCGCCCTTGCCGTCGCCGTTGATGCCCTTGCGGCCGTGGACGGACTTGTAGTAGTCCCAGGTGACCTGGGCGCCGTAGGCGGCGTCGACGGCGGCGGTCTGCGTACTGGTCGGCTTGCCGTTGCCCCAGACGTCGTTGGCGTCCTTGTACAGCTTGCCGGTGCCGCTCTCCGCGTGCTTCAGGTCGTAGGTGCGGTGGCTGCCCCGCGCCTTGTCGGTCAGCTCGTACCCGCTCGACACCTTCTTGGAGCCGACGGTGACCTTGCCGCTGTACTGGCTGTTGCCCGTGCCGTTCTCGATGGCCTGGTACTGGTACAGCTTCTTGCCGGTCGCGGCGTCCGTGATGACGTGGAGCTTGCTGGGCGTGCCGTCCTTCTGCACACCGGTCACGACGGTCTCGTAGGCGAGGACGGGCTTGCCGGTGGCGGCCCAGATCACCTTGCGCGGCGACTGCGCGTCGGCCTTGGCGGTCTTCGCCTTCGCGGCGGTGGACTCGGCCGACTTGGCGACGGAGGACGCGCCGAGCTTGGCGTCGGTGGAGGCGACCTTCACCGTGGCCTCGGTCGCCTTGGTGACGCCCTTCAGCGCGCCGCTCCTGGCGGTGTGCACGACGAGGTCGCCGCCGAGGACGGGCAGGCCGTCGTAGGTGCGCTCGTAGCGGGTGTGGGTGGTGCCGTCGACGTCCTTGACGACGTCACGGACGACGAGCTTCTCCTTGGCACCGAGACCGATCCGTTCGGCGGTCGCCGATCTCTCGGCGCCCGCGTCCCGGAGGAGATCCGCACGGGCCGACGCCGAGAGGGCGACGGGAGAGCCGGACGGCCCGTTGTCCTGGTCCGGCTGGGCGGAGGCGCCGGTGGTCAGTCCGGCGGTGAGCAGCGCTCCGGCGGCGACGGCGGTGGCGATCGCGAGCGTCGAACGCTTGCTGAATATGTCAGAGGTCACGCGGGCTCCATCTGTGGGGGCCCGGGAGGCCTGGAGGGCCCCCCGGAGCAGAGAAAGACGCGATGCGGGCGTGCAGCGTGGTGCCGCACGTGCAGCGTGTTGCGGGGAAGAGTGTCATTCCAACCAGGTACATGTCAGCATTTTGGTCAGATGTTGGCCGGATAAGATCCGTTGAACGATGGTCGACATACGCAATGCGAACAGGTCATGGACGGGGGCGTCTCCACCAACGGCCGTATCAGGCCAAGGAGTTGATCGGTCGGGGTGACGCTGCGCCTCGGTGGGACGGAGCGAGGTGCGCCCCGCCCTCAGGCCGGAAGGTGGGCGGCGACCTACGGGGCCGGGCCGCTACGGGGCCAGGCCCGCGAGCGCGGTCACCAGTGGTGCGGGGTCCAGCGGGCCGAGGTGCGATGCGGTCGGGAAGTCGTGGACGCGGAAGGGGTTTCGGGGCGTGCGCGCGTCCGCCTCCGCGATCATCCGGTCCTGGAGCCGCGTGGCGATCGTGCGGTCCTTGCCGAAGCGGAGGTACGTGCGCGGCAGGCGCCCCCAGGTGTGCGTGCGGCCCACGGCCCGCCCCGCGTACGCCGTGGTCGACTCGTCCGTCTGCATGCCGCCGAGGCGTTGCCGGAACACGTCCTCCGGATAGTCGGCGCACATCATCTTCCACAGCGCCGCGAGGTCGTCAGGGTCGCCCGTACGCGGATTGAGCCGCAGCACGCCGAGCCGCTCCGGGTCGCCGACGACCTGGCCGAGCGGGATGAGCGCGTCGGCGTTCTCCGGGGCCGCCGTGCACGCGTCGGGGGACGGCAGTACGGGGCTGGGGCAGAACGCCGCCATGTAGCAGATGTGGTGGAGGAGTTCCGGTACCGCGTCGGCCACCCGGGTGACCGTGGCGCCGCCCAGGCTGTGGCCGACGAGGACGACGGGACCGTGCGCCGCGGCCCGCCGCACGATGCGCGTGACGTGCCGTTCGTAGTCGTCGAGGCTCAGCGCCGCGACGGGCGAGGGCTCGGTGGCCAGGGCCGCCAGGTCCTGCCGCTGATACGACTCCGGCACGAAGGCCCGTGCGCCGTGCAGGGGGAGGTCCACGGCGACGACGCGGTGCCCGAGCAGGGTCAACTCCTGGGCGATCGGCATCCAGTACGCCCCCGCGCTGTGTGTGCCGTGCACGAGTACGTACGTACACACTCCGCGCGGGGAGCGGGACCGGGACGGCGCGGACGCCGCTGCCGGGGTGGCGGCGAGGGCCGCGCCCGCCGCCGCCGTTCCGAGGCCCAGGAGGACGCCCCTGCGTGACGCGGCACCCTTACGTGACGCTGTCTTTCTGTCCGAGTTCTCGTCCGACGTCGTGTCGTCGCGCCGGGCCTGGTCTTCGCTGCGTTCTTCGCTCTGTGTCATGACAAGGACGGTAGAAACACCGGCCGCCGCGCGGAATGGGGCGGGACACCCGGTCGATGGTGTGCCCGGCACCCCTACGGGAAGGGGGGCCGAACCCCGCAGGGGGCCCCGCACGAGGGCGCGACGTACGACACCCCTCCCGTCCGCACGGCGAAACGTTGCTGCCTCGCCCGGTGCGCGTCCTACCCGGTGCGCGTCCTACACCGGGTGCGCGGTCACGGTGCGCGGGTCACCGCTGCCCGTGAAGATCTCCACCATCATGAGCAGTTGCTCGACGATCGGCTCGGGCACCGCAGCGGCGGCGCCGGAACCGGAGAAGTAGCACCAGACCGCCTTGCCGTACAGGCCCGGCGCCGTCCAGCCCCACACGTCGCCGGCCGCCTCCACGATGCGCAGCCCGACACCCCTGGCCGAGAGGCGCGGTGTCGCCGTGCCGGGGTCGAAGACGGCGCAGGCGAGGTCGCGGCCGTCGCGGATCAGGCTCACCATGCCGACGCTCGGGGCGGGCCCGGCGCATATCTCCTGTTGGCCGTGGGTCAGGGCGTTGCCGACCAGTTCGTCGACGGTCGCGCGGACGCGCGGGAGCTGGTCGAGCAGCTCCCACTTCTCCAGCGTCGACGTGACGAAGTCCAGTGAGCCTTCACGGGACTTGATGTCGTCCACCAGTAAGCAGCAGGCGGAGTAGGCCAGAACGTCGTACTCAAGAGCCGGCGCGCCGGCCCAACCCACGGTTTCCGTCATCTGAACTCCCACACCTGTGCCGGAACTTGGAGGAATGGGCCCCCACGCCCCATGGTGATGTGGCGCACTTACATCTGCAAGCACATCCGCAAGTACAATCGTAAGTACGCCTGCACGTGCAGATGTACTTGCATCCGGAATGGCCTTCCCCCGCCAGGTGCGGGCTCGGGGCGAGGTCAGGGAGCCCTCATGCCACCTGAGAATGACCACGACACGGAATATGACAACGGCATTCCTGCTGTGAACATTCTCGGAGCCGGCTGGCGGAAAAGCGGCCGCAGCAATCCCAACGGCGAGTGCGTGGAACTCGCCGAACTGGCCGGTGAACAGGTCGCGATGCGCAACTCCCGCTTCCCGGCGGGACCGGCACTCATCTATACCCGGGCGGAAATCGCGGCCTTCATCCAGGGCGCCAAGGACGGCGATTTCGACGACCTGCAGCCGCCCGCGAGCTGATCGGATCGCTGTACAGGCGGACCGGGCCGATGCCACACTGACGCGACGAACGAGCGGGTGACCAGGGGAGGGCGGACGGCGCGATGTCCTCTGCGGCAGAAGGCGTTACGCCGAGCGGCGAGTCCCTGGCGAACCGGCGGGGCGGCCCGACCGTGCTGCGCATCGTGCTCGGCACCCAGCTGCGCAAACTGCGCGAGAGCCGCGGCATCAGCAGGGAGGCCGCGGGCGAGGCCATCCGCGCCTCGCACGCGAAGATCAGCCGCCTGGAACTGGGCCGGGTGGCGCAGAAGGAACGGGACGTCGCCGACCTCCTGACGCTGTACGGCGTCACCGATCCCGAGGAGCGCGCCGGCTACATAGGCCTCGCGAAACGCGCCGGAACGCCCGGCTGGTGGCAGCAGTACAACGATGTGATGCCCAGCTGGCTGGAGACCATCCTCGGCCTGGAGGAAGCCGCGTCCGTCATACGCAGCTACCAGGTGCAGTTCGTCCCGGGCCTGCTGCAGACCGCCGAGTACGCGACCGCGGTGGCGAGCCTCGGCGAGGCGTCGGGCTCCCTGCGCGAGATCACCCGCAAGGTGGAACTGCGCCTGCGCCGCCAGGAGTTGATCACCCGCCCCGGGGGCCCGAAGCTGTGGTTCGTGGTGGACGAGGCGGCGCTGCTGCGCCCGATGGGTGGCCGCGCGGCGATGCGGGCGCAGATACAGCACCTCATCGACATGTCCCAGGTGCCCGACATCACCCTTCAGGTGGCCCCCCTGGAGGCGGGCGCCGCCACCGCCGTCGGCGGCCCGGTGACCATACTGCGCTTCCTGGAGCCCGACCTGCCCGACATCGTCTACCTCGAACAGCTCACCAGCGCCCTGTACCTGGACAAGCGCTCGGACGTCGAGCACTACATGCTGGTGATGGACCGGGTCTGCACCGCCGCACCGAACGCGGAGGACAGCCTCGCCATCCTGGAGCGGCTGCGCGACTCGTACTAGCACTTGCGCGGCTCGTACCAGCGGTTGCGCGGCTCGTACTGCCCCGGTACCGAGCCCTCCGGACAAGGAACCGCATGAGCACAACGGCCCCCTCCCCCGCCGCCCCGCCCCACCTCGACGCCGGCACGCTGGCCCGGCTCGTCCCGATGTCCGCCGCCGTGGACGCCCTGGAGGCGGTCCTGGCCGCCGGGCTCGACCCCGCGGCGGAGGCGCCCCGCTCCGTCGTCGACGTGCCCGGGGGCCAGTTGCTTCTGATGCCGTCGGCCACGGCGTCGTACACCGGCGTGAAGGTCGCCACGGTCACGCCGGGCAACGCGGAGCGCGGCCTGCCCCGCGTGCAGGGCCTCTACCTGCTCCTGGACGGCGTGACGCACGCACCACTGGCCCTCCTGGACGGGATCGCGCTGACCTCCCTGCGCACCCCCGCGGTGTCCGGAGTGGCGATCCGTCACCTGGCGGTGCCCGACGCCGAACGGCTGGTCGTCTTCGGGACGGGGCCGCAGGCGTGGGGACACGTCGAGGCGGTACGGGCGGTGCGTCCCGCCCTGCGCCACGTCGACGTGGTCGCGCGGAACGCCCGGCGGGTCGCGGCCTTCGCCGAACGCTGCCGCGCCGCCGGACTCTCGGCCGCCGCGGCCGACGCGGACGCGGTGGCGCGGGCCGACGTGATCTGCTGCTGCACCACATCCCGCGAACCGCTGTTCGACGGTTCCCTGCCGCCCGACCACGCGACGATCGCCGCGGTCGGCTCGCACGAGCCGGACGCCCGCGAGGTGGACGCCCAATTCGTGGGCCGCGCCACGGTCGTGGCGGAGTCCCGCGCGGTGGCGGAACAGGAGTGCGGCGACCTGCTCCTGGCGTCCGCCGAAGGCCCCTTCACGATGGACGCACTGCACACCCTGGACGCCTTGGTACGCGGCGAGGCAAGCCCACCGGAGGGACGGCCCCGCCTGTTCAAGTCGGCCGGAATGGCCTGGGAGGACCTGGCGGTGGCGGCTGCGGGGTACGAGCGGTGGGTGGCCGGCGGGTCGTGAGCACCGTCGGCCGCCGCGGGTCCCGTCCCCGCGGTGCCTCGCTCAAGCCACCACGGTCACCGCGTGCCGTACCACCGCGTCGAAGAGGTAGCCCTGTGTGTTGGGGACCGTCGTCTTTGGCTGGGTTCGGGACGTGGAGTCCGTGGCGCGGGAGAGGAGTTCCGCGGGGCCCGGCTTGGTGGGGGTCCATGGGGTCGACCAGCGGGTCCAGGCTCCGCGGTGTGCGGGGTCGTGGAGGCGGGCCCGTCGCCAGGAGGCGCCGCCGTCCGTGCTGACCTCGACGCGGGTGATGCCGCCGTGGGCGGACCAGGCGCGGCCGGTGAGGTGGTGCCGGGTGCGCGCGGACAGGGTCGCGTTCCAGGGGAGTTCGAAGGCCGACTTGAGGGTCTGGCGGGTGAGCGGGGCGCTGCCCTCGGGCGGGTAGGCGTCGCCGTACAGCCGGTAGAAGTCCGTGTTCCAGGGCGAGTAGAGCGGCGTGGTCGACACCTCGATGTCGCCTAGCCACTTGATCGAGGAGATGCCGACCCAGGACGGGGCGAGGAGGCGGACCGGGTGTCCGTGGTCGGGAGGCAGAGGTGCGCCGTTCATCTCATACGCGAGGATGACGTCGTCGAGGGCCTTGGAGAGCGGCATGGGGCGGCGTACGCGGCCGTAGTTCGTGCCGTCGGGCGTGACGTACTCGTCGTCGAGGCCGCGCGGCATCACGTCGACCGCCTTGTGGGAGAGGCCGGCCGCGCGCAGGACGTCGGCGAGGCGGACGCCGCGCCACCGGGCCGTGCCGATCGCGCCCGTCGTCCAGGGGGTGCCCGAAGCCGGCTGGTTCTGCTGGGTCTTGAAGAAGTTGCGCGCGTTGCCCGCGCACTCGACGAACGCCGTGCGGGTCACCGAGGGCAGGCGCTTCAGCTCCGCGAGCCCGAACTGCCGTTCCCCGCGCGTCAGTCCGTCGCCCCAGACGTGCAGCCGCCAGGTCGCGGCGTCCAGGCGCGGGGTCGTCGTGTGGTTGCGGACGAAGAAGTGCGAGACAGGGGTGAGGTATCCGGTGCCGGCGAGCGCCTCGAAGCGGGTCTCGGCGTTGGTGCCGTGCACGATGAACCGCTCCGGGGGCAGCGGTTTGACGATGCCCTCCCCCGCCGACACGGTCGTCCGCGACGGCTCCGTCGGCCCCGCCGGCCTCGCGCTCCCCGCCGCCGCGCTCGCCGTCGCGGCCGGCAGGGACACCGGCACCGCCGTGACGAGGCCCGCGGCGGTCAGGAGCCGCAGCATGTCGCGACGCCCGACCCCCTCGGCGCGGGCCTCCCCGGCCAGCCACTGGTTCCGTCTGCGCCGGTCGTAGGCCGTCTCTGCTTCCGGGATCCTGGTCATGGCCACACGCTAGGAGGCGGCACGGCGGCCCGCGGCGGAACGCCCGCATTCTTCACACGGACGCAAACTTCCGGACATGAGCGGATCGCGGCGCCTTCGGGCCGTCAGGGCGCCTTTGGGCCTCAGGGCGCCTTCGGGCCGTCAGGGCGTCGTCGTCGACACCACGTAGACCATCGGATGCCGGGGGTTCGAGCGGTCCACGACCACGTCCTGCGTGGGCGTGGGGTTCTTCCGCGCGTGGGTGAGGCCCGACCAGGGGCCGGGGCCCGTGAACTCCCAGCCGACGACGTTGCGGTCGCGTGCGCTGATGGTGATGTCGTGCGGCTTGAGCTTGTCCTCGGTGGTGCCGATCTGCTTGAGGAACCGCTTCAGGCCCGCGTTGCTGGTGAGGAACTGCACGTAGAGACGGCTGGTGCGCCAGTTGTTCGTCTCGTAGTAGGCGACCTCTTCGGAGTACGGCTGCACCGGCACGTCGTACAGCCGGCGCTGCACCTTGGAGGGCCAGCCGGCGGTGAGGCCGGTCGCGGAGTACTTGTCCTCCTTGTCGCGGCCGCTGTTGCGGCTCTGGTCCGCGGAGATCACCAGATAGCCGGCGGGGACGCCGATGAGCAGCACGATGATGATCGCCGTCAGCCAACGGCGGCGGATCATGTGGCTGTGGTCCTCCGTCGTGCCGGCCCTGCCGCCGTCGCGGTCCGACGGTTCGTGGGCGCCGGGGCGGTCCGGGGGCGAGGGCTGGCGGGGCACGGTCATCTACTGGGTTCCCTGGGACGTGCGGTCATTGGTGCGGCGCGCCTCTGCGTAGCGCTCGTAACGTTCGTAGCGCTCCACGCGGCGCCGGTTGGCGCGGCGGAAGCGGCGGGCGACCAGACGGGCCAGGTCGGCGGCGCCCACCATGCCGGCCTCGGGGCCGAGCTGGGCGCGGGCGATGCGGGCCTCGGGGCGGTAGCCGCGGCCGGTGAGGTGGCGGCGGAAGGCGTCGCGGGCCGGGCCGATCAGGAGGTCGTCGGCGGCGCTGACGCCGCCGCCGATGACGAAGCAGGAGGGGTCGAGGGCGGCGGCGAGGTTGGCGATGCCGACGCCGAGCCACTGGCCGATGTCCTGGAGGAGCTCGACGCACATCGCGTCGCCCTCGCGGGCGAGCTCGGTGATCAGCGGTCCCGTGATGTCGGGGACGTTGCCCTTGACGCGGTCGATGATGCCGTACGCGACCGGGGAGTCGGCGGCGGCGAGCTCGCGGGCCTCGCGGACCAGGGCGTTGCCGGAGCTGTACTGCTCCCAGCAGCCGCGGTTGCCGCAGGGGCAGCGGTGGCCGCCGGGGACGACCTGCATGTGGCCGAACTCGCCGGCGACGCCGAACTTGCCGCGCTTGACCGCGCCGTCCTCCAGGATCGCGCCGCCGATGCCGGTGCCGAGGGTGATCATGACGAGGTGGTCCTCGCCCCGGCCCGCGCCGAAGCGCCACTCCGCCCAGGCGGCGGTGTTGGCGTCGTTGTCGACCATGACGGGCACGGCGAGGCGGCCCGAGATGCGGTCTCGCAGGGGCTCGTTGCGCCAGGACAGGTGGGGGGCGAAGAGCACGCGGTTGCGGTCCGCGTCGACCCAGCCCGCGGCGCCGATGCCGACGGCATGCACGTCGTGCCGGTCGGACAGGTCGAGGACGAGCTCGATGATGGTGTCCTCGACGACGCGCGGGCTCTTGGACTTGTCCGGGGTCTCCGTGCGGAGGGTCTCCAGGATGTTGCCGTCCGGGTCGACGACACCCGCCATCACCTTGGTGCCGCCGATGTCGATGCCGACGGTGTTGACGCGGGGCGCCGTCAGATGGGATCGGCGTTCGCGGGTGCCCACGGTCCGCAGGACGGTGGCTCGTGCGGAGCCGCGGTGCGCGAGGTCGCGGTAGGTGCTCATTGCGGCGATTCTGCCTCACGCTCGCGGGGGCGCGCACAACGGGACCCCGGGGCCGGGGTCGTCTCCCGGTGGCCCGGGACGGGGTGGCCGCGCAGTTCCCCGCGCCCCTGAAGCCACCCGATGCCGAGCCCCGACCGGGCGGCGCCCCGTAAGGGGCGCGGGGAACTGCGCGAGCAACCCGCGACAAGTCGCGGACGCGACTGCCTGGGCACCACCCGGGTGCGGCTGCGGGTTGTACGTGGCTGGCCGCGCAGTTCCCCGCGCCCCTTAAAGGGCACCCCTGAGCGGGGCTTCACGCCGGGTGACCCCAGGGGCGCGGGGAACTGCGCGCTCAGCCACGTACAAGCCGCAGACGCGTCTGCCGGGACACCACGCAAACGCGACTGCGGACCGTACGGGGTGCGGTACCCCCACCCCGCTAACGGGGCCCGCGGCCTTCCAGCTCATGGCGGAGGTCGTCCAGTTCCGTGCCGCCTGCCATTTGGCGGGTCAGTTCGTCCAGGGTGATCTCGTCGCGTGCGTACGAGCCGGACATCACGCCTCGCTTCAGGAGGACGAAGCGGTTGCCGACCAGGTACGCGTGGTGCGGGTTGTGGGTGATCAGGACCACACCCAGGCCCTGGTCCCGCGCAGCGGCCACGTACTTCAGGACCACGCCCGACTGCTTCACGCCGAGCGCGGCGGTCGGCTCGTCGAGGACCAGGACCTTCGCGCCGAAGTGGACCGCGCGAGCGATCGCCACGCACTGGCGCTCGCCGCCCGACAACGTGCCGATCGGCTGGTCCACGTCGCGCAGGTCGATGCCCATGCGCAGCAGCTCCGCGCGGGTCGTCCTGCGCATGAGGTCGACGTCCATGCGGCGGAACGGGCCCGTGCCCTTCGTCGGCTCGGAGCCGAGGAAGAAGTTCCGCCAGACCGGCATCAGGGGGACCACGGCGAGGTCCTGGTAGACCGTGGCGATGCCCAGGTCCAGGGCCTCGCGCGGCGAGCCGAGCCGCGTCTCGTTCCCCTCGATGCGGAAGCCGCCCGCGTCATGCCGGTGCAGACCGGCGATGATCTTGATGAGGGTCGACTTGCCCGCGCCGTTGTCGCCGAGCACGCAGGAGATCTCCCCCGCGTGCACCTCCAGGGAGACGCCTTCAAGGGCGCGGATGTTGCCGTAGTACTTGCTGACGTCGTCGAGCTCGACGAGCGGCGTGCGCTCCTCGCTCTCCGGCGCCGCCTGCGGCTTCGTCATGTCCGTGGTCACTTCGTCGCCTCCGCGCGCTTGCGGACCCAGTGGTTGAGCAGCGTCGCAAGGAGCAGCATCACGCCGAGGAAGAACTTGAACCAGTCGGAGTTCCACTCGGCGAAGACGATGCCCTTGCTGACCATGCCGAAGATCAGCGCGCCGACGGCCGCGCCGACCGCGGAGCCGTAGCCGCCGGTGATGAGGCAGCCGCCGATGACGGCGGCGACGATGTAGATGAGCTCGTTGCCGACGCCCTCGCCGGACTGCACGGTGTCGTAGCTGAAGAGCAGGTGCTGGCCGGAGATCCAGGCGCCGAACGCGACGCCCATGTAGAGGCCGATCTTCGTCGCGGCGACCGGGACGCCGACCGCGCGGGCCGCGTCCTCGCCGCCGCCCACCGCGAAGATCCAGTTGCCGACCCGGGTGCGCAGCAGCACCCAGGTGGCGACCACGATCAGGGCGAGCCACCAGAGGATGGTGATCTTGAAGTCGACGTCGCCGATGGTGATGGTGGAGGCGAAGACGTCCTTGGCGGACTCGAAGCCCTCCATGTCGGCGATCGACTTCGTGGAGACCGTGCCGCTGATCAGCTTGGTGAAGCCGAGGTTCATGCCGGTCAGCATCAGGAACGTGCCGAGCGTGATGATGAAGCTCGGCGGGTCCGTACGGGTCAGCATGACGCCGTTGAAGACGCCGACGGCGAGCGTGACGAGGAGCGAGACGCCGACGCCCACCCAGACGTTCGCCGTCATCTGGTAGCTGAACATCGACGACACGAGCGCGGACGTCGTCACGAGCACGCCCGCCGACAGGTCGAACTCGCCGCCGATCATGAGCAGGGCGACCGGCACCGCCATGATGCCGAGCGTCGACGCCGCGTACAGGACCGTGGCGAGGCTGGTGGCCTGCAGGAAGCTGTCGGCGACGATCGCGAAGAAGATGAAGACGGCGATGGCGCCGACGACCGAGCCGAGCTCGGGGCGGCCCATCAGTTTCTTCAGCGGCGAGGTCTTGACCAGGCGCTCGTCCGCCTTGGCGTCGGGGGCCGGCGCGGGTGCTGTGGCGGTCATCGAGTCCCTCGCTTCGCGTAGTCCTCCAGCTCGGAAGCCTGGTCCTTGGTGATGATCTGCGGTCCCGTGAGGACGGGGCGGCCGCCGCCGAGGACGTCGGCGTTGTACTTGTACAGCCAGAGCAGGTCGACGGCCTCGTACCCCTGGAGGTAGGGCTGCTGGTCGACGGCGAACCCGAGGGAGCCGGACTTCAGCCCGGCGGCGACCTTCTCGTTGAGGTCGAAGGTGTCGACCTCGGCCTTGCTGCCCGCGCTGTCCGCGGCCTTCACGGCGGTGTCCGCGAAGGGCGCGCCGAGCGTGACGACCGCGTCGACCGACTTGTCGGACTGCAGCTTGGCCTCGATGGAGGACTGCACGTCGGGCATGTTGGTGCCGGTCACGTACAGGTTCTGCATCGTGCCCTTGAACGTCTTCTTGGCGCCCGCGCAGCGCTGCTCGTGGCCGACGTTGCCCTGCTCGTGCAGGATGCAGAGCGCCTTCTTCTTGCCGCGCTTGTTGAGCTGGTCGCCGACGGCCTCGCCCGCGATCGTCTCGTCCTGGCCGATGTGCGTGAGGGCGCCGAACTTCTTGGACTCCGCGGATCCGGAGTTCACCGTGATCACCGGGATGCCGGCCTTCTCGGCGCGGGCCAGGGCGCCCTTCATCGCGTCCGGCTTGGCCAGCGTGACGATGATCCCGTCGACCTTCTTGTCGATGTAGGAGTCGACGAGCTGGGCCTGCTGCTGGGCCTCGTCGTCATGGGAGTACAGGAACTTGATGTTGTCCTTGACGGCGGCCTGCTTGGCGCCGCTCTGCACGATGTCCCAGAAGGTGTCGCCGTCACCCGAGTGGGTGACCATGCCGAAGGTCCAGCGCGGTGTGTCGACCGCCGCCCTGCCCCCGGCGGCAGCGGCCTTGCGGGCGTCCTCCGCGCGCTTGCCGCCGGTGCTGCTGCATCCGGTCAGTCCCGCGGTGACGCCGAGCACCGCCACCAGCACGGCGCCCACCGTACGTACCCCTGTCTTCACCCTTGCCACGACGCCGTGCCCTTCTTGCTCTGCTGCTCTGTGCGGCCGGTCCGGATCCCCGGCCCCAGCCGCCCAAGTATCGACCACGCGGATCACGCATGTGTTCATCGGGTACCGCGAGCGGTGTACTTCTCCAGCTTCGGCACGTCCTTCCCGGTGACGATCGCGGGCCCCGTGAGGACGGGCTTGCCCCCGCCGAGCACGTCGGCGTTGGTCCGGTACAGCCACAGCTCGTCGACCGAGAGGTATCCCTGCAGGTAGGGCTGCTGGTCGACGGCGAAGCCGACCTCCTTGGCCTTCAGCCGCCTGACCACCTCGGCGTTCAGGTCGAACGTGTCGACCTCGGCCTTGCTGCCCGCCTCGTCCTTCGCCTTCACCGAGTACGCGGCGATCGGCGCGCCGAGCGTGACGACGGCGTCGATGTCTTTGGTCGCCTGGAGTTTCGCGCTGATGGAGGACTGCGCGCCGGGCGCGTTGGTGCCCTCGACGTTCAGGTTCTCGACCGACCCGTCGAAGGTCTTCTCGACGCCCGCGCAGCGCTGTTCGAGGGAGACGTTGCCCTGTTCGTGGATCACGCAGAGGGCCTTCTTCTTCCCGCGCGTGTTCAGCTCATCGCCGACCGCCTCGCCGGCCACGGACTCGTCCTGGCCGATGTGGCTGAGCGCCCCGAAGCGCGGGGAGAACTCTCCGCCGGAGTTGATCGTGACGACCGGGATGCCCGCCCTCTTCGCCTTGGCGAGGACGGCCCGCATCGCCTCGGGCTTGGCCAGGGTCACCACGAGCCCGTCGACCTTCTTGTCGACGAAGGACTGGACGAGTTCGGCCTGCCCCTTGGCCTCCTTGTCGTTGGCGTACAGGAAGTCGACGTTGTCCTTGCGGGCGGCCTGCTTGGCGCCGCTGCGGACGATGTCCCAGAAGGTGTCGCCCTCGCCGGAGTGCGTGACCATCGCGATCTTGAGGCGGGGCGTGGTCACGCCCTTGCCGTCCCCGCCGCCCCCGGACCCGTCCTCGTCGTCCTTGCCGCCGGAGCTGCTGCAGCCGGCGGCGAGCGCGATCACCGCCAGACAGGCCGTGACGCCCCTCGCCGTACGGGATGTGCGCATGGTGGACCACCCCTTTGCCTTCCGGCCGCCTCGGTGCGGCTGGAGGAGTTCTAGCGGGGGGCGCCCGGGAGCGTCAATGGCTTTGTCAGAACATTCTGACGGCTGGCGCGGCGCCGGGCCGCTACGGCCGTACGAGGAGCTGGAACTCGAAGGAGTAGCGCGCGGCCCGGTAGACGTGCGAGCCGAACTCCACCGCCCGGCCCGTGTCGTCGAAGGTGGTGCGCCGCATCGTGAGCAGCGGGGCGCCGACGGGCTCGGCGAGCAGCTCGCCCTCCTCGGCGGTGGCGGCGCGGGCCCCGACGGACTGGCGCGCGCTGTGCAGGGTGTGGCCCGCGGCGCGCATCAGGCGGTAGAGACCGGTGGCCTCCAGGCGGGCGGTGTCGAGGTCGAGGAGCCCGGTCGGCAGATGGTTGCGGAGCCGGGCCACGGGTTCGCCGTGGGCGAGCCGGAGCCGCTCCACGCGGTGCACCTCGTCGCCCTCGCCGATCCCGAGCGCCGCCGCGACCTCGGCGGAGGCGGGTTCGAGGGTGTTGTGCAGGACGCGGGTCTCGGGGCGCTGGCCCGCGGCCTCCAGGTCGTCGAAGAGGCTGCTGAGCTCCAGCGGGCGCTTCACCTGGCTGTGCACGACCTGGGTGCCGACGCCCCGGCGCCGCACCAGGAGTCCCTTGTCCACGAGGGACTGGATGGCCTGGCGGACGGTGGGCCGGGAGAGGCCGAGCCGCCCGGCGAGCTCGATCTCGTTGCCGAGGAGGCTGCCCGGTGTCAGGGCGCCGCGCTCGATCGCCGCCTCCAGCTGCTGGGCGAGCTGGAAGTAGAGCGGTACGGGGCTGCTGCGGTCGACGCCGAGCCGGAGGTCCACCGTGGGGTCCCGGACCGGCTTGTCCTGAGCTGCTTTGGCGACTGGTTTGGACACGGGGCGAGCGTAGCCCCAGGAGAGGATGACGGGAAGTTCTTAAGTTCTGTTGTCCGGACAAAGGATTGACAGGAGGGTGTGGCGTCGCGAGGGTGGAGCCATGCGCATCGGACTGATCGGAACGGGCCGCATCGGCACCTTTCACTCGGCGGCCCTCGTCCGCAACGCGGCGGTGTCGTCCCTGGTGATCGCCGACGTGGACGCCGCGAGAGCGGCGGACCTCGCGGCACGGACCGGCGCGACGGCCGTGTCCTCGGTGGACGAGGTCTTCGCGGCCGGGGTGGACGCCGTGGTGATCACGGCGGCGACCGCGGCGCACGCCGCACTCATCGCGCGGGCCGCGCGGGCCGGGCTCCCGGTGTTCTGCGAGAAGCCCATCGCCCTCGACCTGCCGGGCACGCTGGCCGCCCTGGCCGAGGTCGAGGCCGCGGGGACGGTGCTGCAACTCGGCTTCCAGCGGCGCTTCGACGCGGGATACACGGCGGCGCGCGAGGCGGTGCGGGCGGGCCGGCTCGGCCGGCTGCACACCGTACGGGCGGTCACCTCGGATCCGGCGCCGCCGCCGGCCGCGTACCTCCCGCTCTCCGGCGGTCTCTACCGCGACTGCCTGGTCCACGACTTCGACATCCTGCGCTGGGTCACCGGCCGCGAGGTCACGGAGGTGTACGCGACCGGTTCCGACCTCGGCCCCGTGATGTTCCGCGAGGCCGGCGACGTCGATACGGCGGCTGCGGTCCTCACCCTCGACGACGGCACCCTCGCCACGGCGACCGCGACCCGCTGCAACGGCGCGGGGTACGACGTCCGGATGGAACTGGCCGGGGAGCTGGACCAGTTGGGGGTCGGCACGGACGAGCGCACGCCGCTCACCTCGGCGGAGCCGACGGGCCCGGCCGCACCCGTCAAGCCCTGGCCCGGCTTCCTGGAGCGCTTCGCCCCGGCGTACGAGGCGGAGCTCGCGGCCTTCGTCGACGTCGTCCGCGGCGAGCGCATCAACCCCTGCGACGGGCGCGAGGCGCTGCACGCGCTGCGGATCGCGGAGGCGTGCGAACTGTCGCGCCGCGAGCGGCGGTTGGTGCGCATGGCGGAGATCCCGGAGTCCCCGGAGGAGGAGTAGGAGGAGGAGTAGGAGCAGGAGGAGGAGCGGGCCGCTCAGGCCGTGGAGAGCACCGTGCCCTGGGCGATCGCGCAGAGCGTCTCGGCGCCCTCGGCCGCCACGGCGTACAGCTCGCAGCGCACGGTCGCCTGACGGCGGCCGGTGTGGACGACCACGGCGCGGGCGACGAGCCGGACGCCGGTCGCGGGGCGTACGTACTGGATGGAGAAGCCCGAGGTCAGCACCGCGGGGCCGAGGGTGGTGCCGGCCGCGAAGGTGATGCCGTTGTCGGCCGCGTAAGCGAGCACGCCCCCGTGCACGAACCCGTTCTGCTGCTGGAGTTCGGGCCGTACGTCGATCTCCAGCGTGGCCGCACCCTCGCCGAAGCGGGTGATGCGGGCCTGCACGAGGCGGCTGAACGGCTGGGCGTCCAGGACCTTCCGGGCCATGGCCAGGCCGATGGGGTCGTCGACGGCTTCGGTGGGCGGCTCGCCCATCTGGGGCTGGCCAATGGGCGGTTGGCCCGCGGGCGGCCCGGCCGCGGAGACCGGGTCCGCGGGGTGCTCGGTCATGACCGCCTGCGGGCGGGGCGAGGTCGAACGTCCATGTGCCCACCGTACGCGGCCGGCTCCCGCCGCAGGGCGTCATTGCGCCGAGGGATCGCGCGGCCACGGTGAACGCCCGGAGAGGAACGAGCGGGCCGCCTCCCGCGTCGCCGTCGCGTCGAAGTCCGGGGCGCGCCACAGGGCCGAGCGCGTCGTGCCCCGGTCGCGGTACGAGCGCATGATGCGCAGATGGTCGGGGCGCGCCACGAAGCCCTTCAGCCCCTTCTCGTCCCGCCAGACCGAGACCGAACCCGACCGGGGGCGGCGCGGGTCCGGGTCCACCCACAGCCAGAGCCCGACGGCGCCGGTGACCTCGCCCCAGGATCTGCGCAGGGCGACCCCGGTGAGGTTGACGCCCACGGCGGTCCAGGGCCGGTGCGGGGTGAACTCGGTGACGCTGACGACCGCCGCACCCGTGACGTCCTTCTCATGGGCGGCCTCCGCCGCGGGTCCCGGCGTCCATGGCGTGAACCAGATGGTGGACGGCATCGCGTTCCCCTCGTGAGCGCCGGAGCCCGTGGACGCATTCCAAATTAACAGCACGGACGGTCGTGCTAATATACCACGTTCCTGATGCCGCCGACCGAGGAGTACTGGACATGGGCCCCACAGAGGCCGTCGTGAGTACGACCATCAATGCCGTCTCCCGCATCTCGGGGCGGCTCGCCGGCGCCGGCGCCTACGCGCTGTTCCACATGCCGCTGGCCCGCAGCGCGATGCGGTCCACGGAGCGCGAGTTGTTCGCGTCGGCTCACCGCGGGAGCATCCGCGTCAACGGCAAGTCCGCGGTGACCTACCGATGGGGCACCGGCGAGCGCCCCGTCCTCCTGGTCCACGGCTGGCAGTCGCGCGGCTCACGCTTCAGCGACTTCGTCCCCGGCCTGCTCGCCCTGGGCCACAGCGTCATCACCTTCGACGCCCCCGGCCACGGCGACGCCACGGGCCGCAGCACCACCATCCTGGAGTACCAGACGATCCTCGCCGAACTGCACGACCAGTACGGCACGTTCGACGCCCTCGTCGCGCACTCCCTGGGCGCGCTCGGCTCCTTCCACGCGCTCACCAAGGGGGTGCGGGCGCAGCGGATCGTCGCCATCAGCGGGGTCTGCGACTTCGCGTACCTCGTCGACGCGTTCTGCTCGGAGCTGAGGCTCCGGCCTTCCCTGAAGCGCGAGTTGACGGCCCGGGTCGGCAAGAACCTCTTCCCCGGCGCACCCGCCGACCGCATGCCCTTCTCCGTCTCGCACGCCTCCGAGGCCGTCACGGCGCCGGTCCTCGTGGTGCACGACGAGGACGACGGCCGGATCGGCCTGGACCAGGGGCACGGGATCGCTGCGGCCTTCGGCGACCGGGCGCGGATGATCACCACGCGGGGCCTCGGGCACCGCAGGATCCTCGGCGACCCCGACGTGGTGCGCGCCGTCCTGGAATTCGTCGGGCACGGGAGCGCCGCCACCGCCGAATCCACCGCCGCGGACCGGACGGAGGCGCTGCCCGACGCGGTTCCCGTGACGGACTGAGCGTCGCCCTGAGTCAACCTCGGAGCACGCACGGTCGTGCCGTCACCGCCCTCCCACGCTGACCGCACGATCGTCCACTTACTCGGTACACTGGTCACCTATCGGGCACCGCGAGCACCCGGCCCAGGAGACAGGTAGGCACCACCATGGCAGCGACACACATCGACGGACGGGTCGCCCGCGGGAATCAGACCCGTCAGCTGGTCCTCAAGCGCGCCATGCAGGTCGCATCGGTCGAAGGCCTCGAAGGCCTCTCCCTCGGCCGGCTCGCGGGCGAGCTCAAGCTCAGCAAGAGCGGTGTGTTCGCGCTGTTCGGCTCCAAGGAGGACCTGCAGCTGGCCACGGTGCGTGCGGCGATCAAGGTCTACCTGGAGCACGTGGTCCAGCCGGCCCGTGAACTCCCGCCGGGGATCACCCGGCTGTGGCGCGTGTGCACCAGCTGGCTCACGTACTCGCGCGAGCGTGTCTTCCCCGGCGGCTGCTTCTTCTACTCGACGTCGGCGGAGTACGACGCCCGTCCGGGCAAGGTGCACGACACCCTGGCCGCGGCCCGTACCAACTGGTCCACGTATCTGGAGCAGACCATCTGGGAGGCGCAGCAGACGGAGGAGATCGAGGAGGGCGTCGACGTCCCCCAACTCGCCTTCGAACTGGTCGCGTTCCTGGAGATGGCCAACGCCGAGTCCGTGCTGCACGACGAGTTCAGCTGCTACGACAAGGCGGCCACCGCCATCCTGAACCGGCTGCGCGGCGTGGCCACCGACCCATCCCTGCTGCCCGAGGACATCGCGGAGCCGGCGGACGGCTAGAGCCTCGCCGGGACGGACATGGGGGGCGCCGTGCGAGGGTCCGCCCGGGGGTGACCGGCCCTCGCACGGCGCGTATGGGGGGCGGGGCCGGGGCCCCGCGATGCCCGCGCGGTCAGGCCCCGATGGCGTGCACTCCGCCGTCGACGTGCACGATCTCGCCCGTGGTGCGCGGGAACCAGTCCGAGAGCAGCGCGACCACCGCGCGGGCCGCGGGCTCGGGGTCGGACAGGTCCCAGCCGATGGGCGCGCGCGTGCGCCACACCTCGCGGAACGTCTCGAAGCCGGGGATGGACTTGGCCGCCATCGTCTTGATCGGTCCCGCCGCGACGAGGTTGCAGCGGATGCCGCGCGGCCCCAGGTCCCGCGCGACATAGCGCGAGGTGGACTCCAGCGCGGCCTTGGCCACGCCCATCCAGTCGTACGCGGGCCAGGCGGTCCGCGCGTCGAAGTCCAGGCCCACCACGGCGCCGCCCCGCTCCTCCATCAGCGGCAGGCAGGCCATGGCGAGCGCCTTGAGGGAGTACGCGGAGACCTCGACGGCGGTCGCCACGGAGTCCCAGCCGGTCTCCAGGAAGTTGCCGCCGAGCGCGTCCTGCGGGGCGAAGGCGATGGAGTGCACCACGCCGTCCAGGCGCGCGTCCCCGCCGACGCTCTCCCGGACGCGGTCCGCGAGGCTGTCGAGGTGGCCCTTGTCCCGCACGTCGAGCTCGACCAGGGGCGCGGGGCGCGGCAGCCGCTTGGCGATGCGCTCCACCAGGCTCAGCCTGCCGTACCCCGTCAGCACCACCTCGGCGCCCTGCTCCTGGGCGATCCTGGCCGCGTGGAAGGCGATCGAGGACTCCATGAGCACCCCGGTCACGAGCACGCGCTTGCCCGCGAGTATGCCGCTCATCCGGCCACCACCTCGGTCTTCCTGCCGGGCTCAAGGGCGCCGGCCGTGACGAACTCCGTTATTTCCGCGACGACTTGGGGTGCGCCGAGAATGCGCAGATGCCCGAACCGCCGCGTGGTGACCAGGCGCGCCCCGTAGAACTCGGCCATGCGCGCCCCCTGGCCGGGGTCGACCGCGCGGTCGTCCTCGTCATGGACGACGAGGAGCGGCACGTGCAGCCCCGCGGTGCCGTGGAAGACGGAGAAGCGCGTCCACATGTCCCGCTCGCCCGAGTACACCTCACGCTCGATGCGGCCCCGCAGTTCCCGGTCGGCCGGCGCGGACAGCCGGGCCGCCCGGGAGAAGCTGTCGACGAGGTATCCGAAGTCGGGGACCGGGCTGATCGCGACGATCCGGCCGGCGCGCACTCCGTGCTGGAGCGCCACGTAGGTCGCGATCACCCCGAAGGAGTGTCCGATGACCGCCTCGAAGTCGCCGTGCGCACGGTGGAGTTCGACGATGATGTCGCGGTACTCCAGCAGGGTCGTGCCGTCCCCGGTGGCCTCGCCGTGCCCCGGCGCGTCGAAGGCGACCGGGCTGTAGCCGAGTTCGACGAGCCGGGCGACGGTCTTGGCGTAGCGCGAGGCGCGCGATTCCCAGCCGTGCACCAGGAGCACCGGCCGCTCGCCGTCGCCCCACCGGTAGACGACGGCGACCTTGCCGTCGACCGCCAGTTCCGAGATCCGTGCGCTTTCGATGACCGCCCGCTCGTCGGGCCGGGCCCTGCTGCGGCCCTGAGGGCGACGGAAGAGGTCGAACATCGGCTCGCCCCGGTCGCCCGGGGCAGCATGTGCGGCTGCTGTAGCGGGATTCATCCCACGCCCTCCAGATGATCAGGAATGCCGGGATGTTAGCACGACCGTTCGCTCATATTGATTGTCGAGCGGGGAGAAGGGGCTTCGTACGAGAAAAGTGAACGGACGGTCGTGCTAACGTTCCGCCCGTCAGCTCTCCCCTGCTTGGAGGACGCCATGACGCTCCCGCACCACGTGACGCAGCGCTCCGCCGCCGCGGACGCGACGGCAGGCAGCCGCCCCGGGCCGAACCAGTCGTTCAAGGACGACCTGGACCGCCTGATCGACTCGACTCTCCTGTCCGGCTGCGCCGAGTTCGCCGACCTCACCGACCTCACCGACCAGCCAGGGAAGGGCCGAAATGACTGACGCAGGCGCCACGGAGCGCATAGGCATCGCCGTCGCGTCGGGGATGCTCAAGGGGGTCTACGGCCACGGCGTGCTGGCCGCGTTCGAGGAACGCGGACTGCGCGGCGACGTCTACGGCACCGCGTCGTCCTCCGCCCTCTCCGGCGGGCTCGCCGCGGTCGGCCGGGCCCGGCGCACCGGCGTGGACTACTGGCTCAAGGCCGCCGCGGCCGCCGCGGAGAAGGGCATGAGCGCGGTCGTCCTGGACAGCATCGGGGAGTACGGACCCGTCCTGCGCGAGGGCCTCTTCCGGGCGGACGCGCCGGAGTTCCTGCTGGCCACCGGGAAGGTCACGAATCCGGCCGCCGCGGAGGTCACCCAGGGGTCCGGCGCGAAGGCGCTGGGCAGGGACCTGCTGCGCAACGTCTTCACCGGGGACCGGAGTTGGGTCGAGGAGAACCTCGCCACCGTCGTCTTCTCCTCGCGCGCCGAGCCCGGTGGCACCGAGCCGCGGCTGACCCCGGAGAACTACGACGCCGTCTCCTACGCCTCGACGCGCATGCTGCACGCCTGGGCCGTCCCCGCGGAGATCGACGGAGAGGCGTACGTCGACGCCTCGTACACCTGCTCCTGTCCGGCGCGCGAGGTCGCCGCGAAGGGGGTGGACGTGCTCATCGCGATCGGCTGCGACCCCTTCCCCCTCTTCCGCGACCTGTACGCGTCCGAGGAGATCGTCGACGGATCCGTCATCGGGCAGGCCCGGGTCCTGGTGATCAAGCCGGCGGACGACCTCAAGAACCTCGGCGTCGACTACGCGTCGGCGACGGCGGACGGACTCGTCAAGGCCTACGAGCTCGGACTCGACGCGGGACACCGCTTCGTGGACGCCCACGGCGAGCTGCTCCCGCCGGACGCCCCGGCAACGACCGCCGCCGACAGCGGAGTTCAGGCCGGCACCGGAGTTCAGGAGGCGGGCGCGTGACACACGTGGTCACCGAGCAGTGCGTCCACTGCAAGTTCGCGGAGTGCATCACCTACTGCCCCGTCGCCTGCTTCCGGGAGGCCGGCACCTTCCTGGTGATCGACCCCGCGGAGTGCATCGACTGCGGCAACTGCGTCGAGGCCTGCCCGGCCGACGCGATCTACCCCGAGGACGAGCTGCCGCCCGAACTCGCGCCCGCGCTCGAATGGAACGCCCGGCTCGCCGCCGACCTCCCCCTGGCCACCACGCGCGTCGAGCCGCTGCCCGACGGCGAACAGTGGCGGGACCGACCCGGCAAGTGGGGCACCCTCCCCCTGGAACAGGCGCCCCGTGTCAGCTGTTCCTGATCCCGACAGCTTCGAGGAAGTCGGCTTCGCGCGTCTCCTGCACGAGCGGGCACGGCAGGCGCCCGACGTCGTCGCCCACCGGTTCGTGCACGAGGACGAGTCCGCCGACGAGCTCACCCACGCCGCGCTCGACGCCCGCGCACGTGCCGTAGCGGCGGGGATCCTGGCGGCCACCGACGGACGCCCGGAACCGGTGCTGCTCCTGTTCGCGCCGGGACCCGAGTACCTCGCCGCCCTGTTCGGCTGCTTCTACGCGGGCGTACCCGCGGTGCCCGCCTTCCCGCCGGACCCGTCCCGGCTCGCCCGCACCCTGCCCCGGCTCGCCGCCATCATCGAGGACGCCGGGGCGAGCACCGTCCTGACCACGTCGGACATCGCGCCGCTCATGGCGGACTGGCTCACCACCACCCTCGGCGGCCGGGCCCCGCGCCTGCTCGCCACCGACACGCTCGACTCGGCAGGCCCGGGGGTGGCGCCGCCCGCGCCCAGACCCGGCGTGCCCGCGCTGCTGCAGTACACCTCCGGTTCGACGGCGCTGCCGCGGGGCGTCATGCTCGACCAGGCCAGGCTGCGGGCCAACTGCGCGGAGATCGCACGCGGCTTCGGGATCCACCCCGGCAGCTCCGGCGGTCTGTGGCTGCCGCCCTACCACGACATGGGCCTGGTCGGCGGCATCCTCACCCCGCTCGCCACCGGCATCCCGGTGACCCTCATGTCACCGGTGACGTTCCTGCGCCGCCCGTTGTCGTGGCTGCGGATGGTCTCCCGGTACCGCGCGACGATCATCGGGGCGCCGAACTTCGCGTACGACCTCTGTGTGCGCCGTGCGACGGACGCGGAGGTCGACGGGCTCGACCTGTCCGGGGTCGAGCTCGCCTTCACGGGCGCGGAGCCCGTGCGGGCCGAGACGACGGAGCGGTTCGCGGCGCGCTTCGGGCCCGCCGGTTTCCGCGCCGCCGCGTTCCTGCCGTGCTACGGGCTGGCCGAGGCGACGCTGTACGTGACGGGCGGCAAGCCGCTGGGCGGATGGCAGACGGTTTCGGTGGACCGCGAGGCGCTGGAGACGCAGGGCACGGCACGGCCCGCGCGGCCGGGGCAGCCGGCGAGTTCGCTGGTGAGCTGCGGCAGACCGGGGCCCGACACCCGTCTCCTGATCGCCGATCCGGCCACCCGCGAGCCCCTCGCGGACGGGACCGTCGGCGAGATCTGGGTCGACTCGCCGAGCGTCAGCGACGGGTACTGGCGGCGCCCCGACGAGACCGCCGAGACGTTCGGCGCGCGGACCGCGGCCGGCGAAGGCCCGTATCTGCGCACCGGCGACCTCGGGTTCGTCCTGGACGACGAACTCTTCGTCGCCGGGCGGCTCAAGGATCTCGTCGTCATCAACGGCCGCAATCTCCATCCGGTCGACGT
Organism: Streptomyces sp. NPDC005863; assembly: GCF_042871345.1. Taxonomy (NCBI): domain Bacteria; kingdom Bacillati; phylum Actinomycetota; class Actinomycetes; order Kitasatosporales; family Streptomycetaceae; genus Streptomyces; species Streptomyces sp. NPDC005863. The sequence continues at coordinate 1,174,718 of NZ_JBIAII010000002.1, forward strand.
CGAGCGGGTCTGCGAGGCCGCGGTTCCCGGCATCCGGCGCAACTGCGGCGCGGTGTTCGCGGTCGAGGACGCGGCGGGCGGTGCCGAGCGGCTCGTCGTGGTGTACGAGGCGGACGTCGCCGACGAGGAACGGTACGCCGAGACCATCGACGGCATCCGCAGGGCGGTGTCGAGGGAGCTGGACGTCAGGCCGGGCGCCGTCGTCCTGGTGCGGCCACGGACCGTCCCCAAGACCTCCAGCGGAAAGGTCCAGCGCCGGCTGGCCCGCCGGCACTACCTCGCCGGCGAACTGGCGGAACTCGCAAGCACCGACGAAAGGGCCCGGCGATGATCGTCAAGGTCAGGGGCGTCCTGCTCCGCTTCACCGACTACGAGAACGAGATCGAGGTCGACGGCGCCACCGTGCGCGCCGGCCTCACCGGGCTGACCGAGCGCCACCCGCGGCTGAGCGAGGTGCTGCTCGACCGGGACGGGACCGTACGCCCGACCCACCTCATCGCCCTCAACGGCGAACGGCTCACCCAGGGCGAGCTGGACCGCGAGGCGGGCGAGGACGACCGGGTGGACATCGTCACCGCGATCTCCGGGGGCTAGCCCCATGCCCCGTACCTCGACCTACGAGACCGTGCTCGACGCGGGCCAGTTCACGCCCACGCAGCTGGGCACCACCGCCGTCGGCAGGCTCGCCTTCCAGGCCGGCGCGCGGTGGATGCGCGACCACGTGTGCAGCCACCGCGCCCTGGTGGACGAGCACCGGGTCGGCTTCGTGCTGTGGTCCTGGCAGTTGGAGTACGCGTCGCCCCTCGGCTTCCACGACGCCGACGCGGCGCTCGTGGACGTCCGGGCACGGCTGCGCGGCCCCGCCTCCTCGCAGCTGGAGGTGGAGATGACGCTCCGTGGCCCCGCCGGTGTCGCGGTGCGCACACGGGGCGCCTCGGTGCCGCTGCGGCTCGGCGGCGACCAGGCGCTCTCCGGAGCACCCGCGCCGCTGCCCGGCGCGCTCGTCGCCGCCTTCGAGGACGACGAGTTCGAGCACTCGCCGCACCGCTCCGCCGTCCGCGCGCTGCGCGCCCGGTTCGAGCGGGACGGGGAGCGGCTCGCCGCCGGCACCACGTCGCACCGGGTGCACCGCCACCACTGCGAGGTGGCCGACCAGTGGTACTGGGCCGAGACGCTCGGGTTCGCCGCGGGCGCCCGGGAGGAGCTCGTGCGCCGGTACGGCCGTTCGGCGCCCGAGCTGCGCCGCGCGCTGGCCGACGGGATCCGCAGGGTGGATGTGACCTGGCTGCGCTCGGGTCAGCTGTGGGACCTCCTGGAGATCCGCAGCACGGCGTACCGGCACGGTGACGAGCTCGCCTTCGTCCACGAGATCGGGCTCGCCGAGGACGACGGCGGGCCCTGCGCCCTTGTGGTGGAGCGCATATGACCGCCGTCGGGGCCGGGGAAGAGACACGGCGCGCCGCGGGGTCCCCTGCCGTCGCCGCGGAGCCCCCGGCCGTGGCCGGGGTCACGCCGTCCGCCTTCGAGGGCGCGGCGCGCCTGGAGTCGGCGCTCGGCTGCCCGTTCGACCCCGGGAGCGGCATGTCGCTGGCCGGGGGCTTGCGCGCGGACGAACACGAGAGGGAACCCATCGCCGCCTACGAGGCGGCCTGGGCGGCCGGACTCCACCGGCATCTGGTGCCCGTCTCCGAGGGCGGCGCCCTCGCCTCGTTCGAGGCGTTCGCGGCGGTGGCGCGCGTGGTGTCGCGCCGCGATCTCGCGGTCTCCGTGGGGTTCGGCTCGACGCTGCTCGCCGCGACACCGGTCTGGGTCTGGGGCAGCGAGGAGCAGCGGCGCCGCGTCGCCGACCTGGTGCTCGGGCGGGCCTGGGGAACGGCGGGCATCAGCGAGGAGGCGGCGGGCAGCGACCTGCTCGCCACCGCGACCCGCGCCGTCCCCGCCGCCGGGGGGCACGTGCTTGACGGCAGGAAGTGGCTGGTGGGCAACGGCAGCAGGTCCGCCTTCGCCACCGTGCTCGCCGCCTGCGACCCGTCGTACGGCCTGTTCCTGCTCGACTTCGAGGCCATCGGCGGCCACGGCGTGCGGCGGCTGCCGAAGGTCCGCACGCACGGGCTTCGCGGGCACGATCTGAGCGGCTTCGAACTGGCCGGGTGCCGGGTCGGCGCCGACGCCGTGCTCGGGCGGCCGGGGCGCGGCATCGAGATGGTCTCGGGGATGCTGCAGTTCACCCGGACCCTGGTCGGCGCGAGCAGCCTCGGCGCGGCCGACACGGCCCTGCGCGTGGCGCTGCGGCACGCCCGCGACCGTGTCCTGTACGGGCAGCCCGCGCTCGCCCTGCCTCCGGTGCGCTCGCTGCTCGCCCGGGCCTTCACCGATCTGCTCGTCGCCGAGTGCACGGAGCTGGCGGCCGCCCGCGGGCTGGATGTGGCGCGCCGCCGGATGGCGCTGTGGTCCGCGGTGGCGAAGTACGCGGTGCCGCGGCTGTGCGTGGACGCCGTGCACGCCTGCGGCGAGGTGCTCTCCGCCCGGGCCCATCTGCGCGAGAGCGTCGCGGGCGGCGCGTTCCAGAAGCTGCTGCGCGACGTGTCCGTCACGCCGGTGTTCGAGGGTACCGAACTCGTCCAACTCGACACGGTGCGATCCCAGTTGGCGGCCGCCGCACGACGCCCGCGTGGGCCTGCGCAGGTGCCACTGCCGCTGCTCTTCGGGTTCGGCGATCCCGCGCCGTCCCCGGCCCCGCGCGAGCTGCGACCCTCGCTGACCTTCGGCGGCGCCGACGAGATCGTCGACTCCCTCGACGAGACGGTCCAGGACCTGGCCGACGACGCCGAACTCGCGCCCCTGGCCCGCATGTTGCTGACGATCCGTGACGAGAACCGGTCGGCGTTCCGAGCCCTCGGCACCGGGCGCACGACCGAGGCGTACGAGGCGGCCCGCACGCACTGCCTGGTGCACACGGCCGCCTGCGTCCTGCACACCTGGCGCCTGCGCGGCGAGCAGTTCGGCGGGCTCGCCGCGGAGCGGCACTGGGTCTCCCTCGCTCTGCGCCGTGTGCTCGCCCGGCTCGGCCGTCCGGTCGCGCCCGACCCCGAGGCCGAGGATCTACTGGTGCGCCATCTCGTCCAACTGGACGACGGGGACCGGGCGTTCTCGCTCGTACCGCTGCGGATCGCACCGCAGTACCGCGACTGAACCGCGGCTGACCCAACGACTGCACCGCGACGGCACCGCGGCCGACCCGTGACCGGCCGTCGGCCGGCGTCAGAACGAATCCTGGGAGTACGCCATCACCACGATCGACCATACGCACGAACACGCCGAGTCCGCGGGGGCCTGGCTCCCGGCGCTGATCGGGGAGTTGCTCGGCATCGACGACGAACTGGCCGTCGACCGGCCGCTCGGCGAACTCGGCATCGACTCGCTCACCGCGGCCCAGCTCTCCGTGGAGGTCGAGGAGCGCACCGGCGCCGTCATCGCCCTCGAACGGTTCCTCGGCGACGAGACCCTCGACGACCTGGTGCGCGCACTGGGCGGCGACGCGGGCCACGACGCTTCCGGCGGGGCGGCGTGACGCGCCGGGCCCACGCGGTGGACGTGATGAACCGCGGGGACCGCACGCACGCCACGCTCGACGACGAGGTGGAGCGGATCAGGCTGGAGGCCCGGCACCGGTTCGGCGGCTTCGTCCTGGACCGCGTCAATCCGGGCTCGTACTTCCTCAACCACCGGCGTGAGCCGCTCGACCGGCGCCTCTTCGAGGAGGCGGGCGACCTCGGTCTGCTGCGCTTCTCGCTGCCGGTCGGGGCGGGCGGCGACGGCAGGGACAAGCTCGCCTGGGGTGTGGTGGTCGAGGAGGTGGCCCGGCTCTCGCGCGATCCCGGGTTCGCCGTGCTGCTCGACATCACCGTCGAGATCACCGAGTTGATCCTCTCCAGCGGCAGACCGGAACTGATTGAGGCCTATGTCCCCGACCTGCTGGCCGGGCGGCGCTTCGGAGTGCAGGGCGCCTACGAGAACCGGGATCCGTACGACTACCGGTCCACCGCGCGCCTCGACGGCGACACCTGGGTGCTGAACGGCGCCAAGCGGTTCCTCGCCGGGGCCCGGTTCGCCGATCTGTTCATCCTGTTCCTGCGCGACGAGGCGTCCAACGACATGCTCGCCTTCGCCGTCGAGAAGGACGACCCGGGGGTGAGCGCCCTGCACATGGACACCATGGGCCTGCACACGATGGGTCTCGGCCAGGTCGTCCTGCACGAAGTGCGGCTGCCAGCGTGGCGCCTGGTGTGGCGGGCCGACGCGCTCAGCGAACTCAACACGTACGCCCGCATCCGCCGCACCATGAGCGCCTGCGGCGTGCTCGGCGCCCTGGACGGGGTCGTCGACGCGTGCGTGGAGTCGCTCGCCTCGCGCAGGCGCGGCGGCCGTCCCGTGCTCGACCACAGCAACGTGGAGCGGACGGTCGGCGAGATGCGCATGCTGCTGCAGAGCGCACGCGCGACCGTCCACCGCGCCCTCGACGGCACCCGCTCGCCCGGACGCGACCCGCACTTCGACGAGTTCGCGACCGTCGCCAAGCACCGGACCGCGGAGTGCGCGCTGCGGGTGGGCCGGCTCGTGATGGGGCTGCAGGGCGGCGAGGCGTACATGTCCGCGTTCCCCTGGGAGCGGTTCATGCGCGATGTCCTCGGTCTGGTCTCCGGGCAGGGCTCCCAGGAGACGTTGCTCATCCAGCTCGGGCAGCGCGCGATCGTCGACCTGGAGGGCAGGCGGGCTCGCGAGGACGCCGCCGAGCGTTCCGTCGCCCGGTGCGCGGACGCCTGGTGGGCGCTGCATGCCGTCGAACAGCGGCACGCTGTCGGCACGCCGGGAATCGGCACGTCGAGAGTCGGCACGCCGGGAGTCGTCGCATCGGGAAAGGGAGCGCCCGCCGACGTGGTGCGCGAGGTGGTCGCCGCCGCGGGTCTCGGCGAGGACATCGCGCCCGACCGGCTCGACGCGCTGACCGCGCTGCTCGACCGCGCCCACACCCTCCTGGCCGCCGTACGCTCCGGGCAGCGGCCCGACGCGCTGCCGCCGGGCCCCGCGGGCCTGTTCGAGGGCCGGCTCGCCGAGGTGGCGGAGCGGGCCTGGGCCCTGGTGGCGTGCACGGTCGCGTACGAGACGGGGCTCCTGAACCGCCTCATACGGCCCGCGACGACCGATGAGGCGGCGACCGACGGCCTCCCCGAAGACCTGACCGAGGACCTGACCGAGGACCTGACCGAGGGGCTCCTGCGGGTCCTCGCCGACGGCTCGTTGACGCGCAGGGACGACACGGGGCGCCATGTCGTCGACCCCGGTCTGCGGCGGGTCCTCGTCGGCGGGCCGCGCGCCGCGGCGTTCGCGGCACGGCTGCGGCGCACGGCCGTCGCGAGCGCCCGGCTGCGCGCAGGGACCGTGGACCCGGTACGCACGATGGCACCGGGCTGCGGCGGCGAGGCGCCGGTAGTCGTCGACGCGCTCGTCGACACGTTGCTCGGACGGCTCGAAGGGCTGCCCTGGACGCTGGACGGGCCCGGCGCGCGCGTGGGCTGCGCGGCCGGCGACGGGGGCCGCACCGCCGCGCACCTCGCCCGGCACATCCCGCCCGTGCCGGTGCTCGCGCTGGAGCCGGAACAGGTGGAGGTGGAACTCGACTCGCCGGCCCGGGACGGCGCCTTCGCGCGGGTCGACGTGCGGGCCGGGGACCGTGCGCGCTTCGCGGCGGACGACGGGCTCGCCCTGGCCTGGCTGCCCGCGGGCGGCCGCACGGCCGAAGGACTGTGCCGGGAGGTGGCCGACGCCGCGCGGGCGCTCGTGCCGGGCGGCTGGCTCGTCGTGCCGTGCCCGCTTCCGCCCCGGCGCCGGTTGGGGGCCTCGGCGGCGCGGCTCGAACTCGCCGTGATGGGCGGCGCGTTGGCGCCCGGGATCGACGTCGAGGAAGCGCTGCGGGCCGCCGGATTCGGTCAGGTCCGCACGGAGTGGGAGGACGTGACGCTCGGTCTACGCCTCGTGGTGGGACGCCGACCGTAGGCATACGTGAGGTGGGGCGGGACGAACCCCGCCCCACCTCACCCCGCCCCGTCTCTTCCCGTCTCAGTCCCGCCCGAAGAGCGTGCGGGCGAAGTACTGGGTGTCGAAGTACTCCCGCATGCTCGTGATCCGGCCGTCCTCCACCGTGAACTGGGCGGTGATGTCCAGGGCGTACGGCGCGCCGTCCCGGGTCGTGGCCCGGGTGACGCACTCGACCGACACCTCGCCGCCCTCGGCGATGACGTGACGGACGTCGACCGTGTACTCCGCCGTCGGATCGAAGCGCTCCCCCATCGGCAGCAGGAACTTCTCGGCAATCTCCGCGAGGCCCTTCCAGGTGCCCGCCACCGGGTGGTCGCCCGGTATGCGGAAGACGGCGTCGGCGGCGATGAGTCGGGGCAGGGCCTCGGCGTCACGCTCGCGCAGGGCCGTGAGGTAGCCGCGTACGACGTCCTTGGCGCGGGCGGCGGAATCGGGGTGGTGCATGGCTGCTCCCGTGGGTCGGTGGGTCATGCGTCGAGCAATTGGGGGGTCAGGGCCCGCTGGAACGGCTTGAAGAGCACGGACTGCGGGGCGTAGCGCAGATAGACGTCGCGCACGGCCCGCAGGGCGGGGTTCTCCAGCTGCTCGAAGGCGGCGAACTTGCGGGAGACCTCCACCATTTCCCTGGTGCGCTCGCGCCGCAGCCGCTCGTACGCGCGCAGGGCCGCGACCGGGACCTCGTCCTTGCGTGCGGCCAGGCACTGCGCGAGGACCACGGCGTCCTCGATGGCGGTGCTGCCGCCCTGGCCGAGGCTGGGCAGCATGGGGTGGGCGGCGTCCCCGAGGAGCGTCACGGGTCCGTCCCCCCAGTTCTCCAGGAACGGCCGGTCCTGCGCCGGTACGGCGACGATGTCCTCGGCCGGCGTGGTCCTGATCGCCTCGCGCACCTCGTCCGCCCAGCCCGCGTAGGCGCGGGTGATCCGGTCCTTGTCGCCGTCCCAGGTGCGGGCGGCCTCGGCCGGCATGTTCACGGTGCCCCACCAGTAGGCGCGGCCCTTGCCCACGTCGTGGATGCCGAACCTGCGGCCGAGCCCCCAGTAGTGGGCGTTGAACCCCTTGGTGATCCTCGGGTGGGAGAACGGCGTCACGGACAGCCAGCACAGGAACCCGCCGTAGGTCGGCGCCTGCGCGCTGCCGACGACCTGGGCGCGGATCGCGGAGTTGATGCCGTCGGCGCCGATCAGGATGTCGCCGGTGGCCTCCCTGCCGTCCTCGAAGGTGACGCGTACGCCCTCGCCGGTGGTGGTGTAGCCGGTGGCCACCGCGCCCGTCCGTACGGGCAGGCCGCCGAGCGCGTCGAGCAGGGCCTCCTGGAGGTCGCCCCGGTACATGGCGACGCTCGGGGCGCCGAGCCGGTCGCCCGCCGTCTCGACCGGCAGCGAGCGGAGCGTGCGGCCCTTGTCGGTCATGATCCCGGTGTGCAGGATCGTCTGCCCGCGCTTCTCCAGGCCGAGGTCGATGTCCAGGGCGCGCAGAGCGGCCACCGCGTTGCTCATCACGGAGATGCCGAAGCCCGCGGGGCGCAGGGTGGGCGCGCGCTCGTAAACCTCCACCTCCATGCCCACGCGGCGCAGGGTCAGGGCGGTCGCGAGGCCGCCGATGCCGGCGCCGATCACGATGGCTCGGGGGGCGGTGCGTTCAGACACGTGGGTGTCCCTTCTCGGCGGTGCTCTCGGTGCTCTGACTGCTGTCGGTGGTGCTCGGTCCGGCCGGTCCGCTCGGTCCGGCCGGTTTGCTCGGTCCGGCGATCGCGGCCGCCACGTCGGCCACGTGCGGCTCCTCCATGATCGAAAGGTGGTCGCCGGGTACGTGGACGACCTTCACGTGGCCGGTGGTCAGGGAGCGCCACCCGTTCACGGGGTCGGTGTGCTGTGTGCCGCCCGCGCCGTGCATCGCCCGCAGCACCTGCGGCAGCGGCTCAGTGGCTCGTACGAGGGTGATGTCGTCGGCGCCGGGGGTGGGCCGGTAGTCCTGGGTGGCGCGCCAGTTGGCCTCGTACACCCCGAACAGCCTTCCGACGAGCGAACCGTCGCTGTCCGCGGGCAGGATGCCCTCGTCCGCGGCCGTCCTCGCGATGAAGCCGAACTTCTCCTTGAGCGTGCTGAGTTCGGCGGGGATGGCCTCCAGTGGTGAGTCGCCGCCGCGGCCGAGCAGGAGCAGCTCCCAGAAGAACCAGCCGAGCAGCGCCTCGTCGGTGTACCCCTGCCGTTCCTCGACGGGACCGAGGGCCACGGTGTCCAGGAGGATCGTCTCCGCCACCTCGTGCCCCGCGGCCCGCAGTTGGCGCGCCATCTCGAAGGCCACGAAGCCGCCGAAGGACCAGCCGCCGACGGTGTACGGGCCCTCGGGACGCACCCTGCGCATCGCCTCGATATAGCTCGCGGCGATGGCGGGAACGGAGCGCAGCGGCTCGGTGCCCGGGTCGCCGCCGGACGCCTGGAAGGCGAAGAGCGGCCTGCCGTCGGGCAGATGGCGGGCCAGCGGCAGGTAGCAGAGGACGTTGCCGCCCATGGGATGGACGAGGAACAGCGGGGCCCCGTCGCCTTCGCCGCGGATCGGCACCAGAGGGTCGAAGGAGAGCCGGGCTCCCCCGGCCCGCAGGAGCTCCGCGAGCGCCGCCAGGGTCGGCGCCGTGACGAACCGCGAGATGGGGAGGGAGACGCCGTACCGCTGCTCGATGAGGACCACGAGCCGCATGGTGGTGAGCGAGGTGGCGCCCAGCGCGAAGATGTCGTCGTGGAGCCCGACGCCGTCGACGCCGAGCAGCCCCTCGATCAGCTCCACCAGGGTCCGTTCGTACCCGTCCCTGGGCGCGGGCCCGTCCGCCGCGCCGGTCCGGCCGAGGGGCAGGCTCCGCAGCGCCCTGTCGTCCCTCTTGCCGCTCGGTGTCAGCGGCAGCGCGGGCAGCCATGCGAAGTGCCGGGGCACCATGAACTCCGGCAGGAGCGCGCGCAACGAGCCCCTCAGCGCGGCCAGGTCGGTGGCGGCGGGGTCGCCGACCAGGAAGGCCACGAGTTCGGTGGCCCCGTCCGCGTCGGGGCGGGCGACCACGGCCGCCTCCTTGACGCCGACGCCCGGGGGTGTTGACGCGAGCCGTACGAGGGCGAGTTCGGCCTCGGCAGGTTCGACGCGGTAGCCGCGGACCTTCACCTGCGCGTCGGCCCGGCCCGCGTACACGAGGGCGCCGCCGGGCAGCACGAACCCCAGGTCACCGGTGCGGTAGGCGCTGACGTCGCCGCCGGGGCGCGCGAGACGTACGAAACGTTCCTCGGTCAGCGACAGTTCGCCGAGATACCCGTCGGCGAGCGCGGCGCCGGTGAGGTACAGCTCGCCCTTCACCCCGGTCGCCACGGGGCGGCCGGAGGGGTCGAGCACCAGCACGCCGGTGCCGGGGAGCGGTGTGCCGATCGGGACGATGGCCGGGAAGGCCGCCGGGTCGCCGGCCAGGGTGTGGGCGGACACCACGTGGGACTCGGTCGGCCCGTACTGGTTCTCCAGGATGGCCCCCGGCAGCGCGGCGAGGAGCGTCCGGATCTCGTCGGTGACCCGCAACTGTTCCCCGGCGGAGCAGATCACGCGCAGCCCGCGCGGCACGAGACCGAGTGCGGCGGAGGCCTCGGCGAGCCGCTGCAGGACGACGTAGGGCAGGAAGATCCGCGCCACGCCCTCGCGGTCGAGCCGCCTGAGCAGCGCCGGCATGTCCCGCCGTTCGTCCTCCGGCACCAGGCACAGGGTGCCGCCCGAGCAGAGCGTGGAGTAGATCTCCTGGAAGGAGACGTCGAAGCTGAGCGGCGCGTACTGCGCGGTGGGCTCGCCCGCGGCCGCACTGGCCGCCCGGACCTGCCAGCCGATCAGGTTGGCGAGCGAACGGTGCGGCATCACCACGCCCTTGGGGCGTCCGGTGGAGCCGGAGGTGAACAGGATGTACGCGGGGCTGTCCGGGTCGAGGGGGTCGGTGGGAGGCGCCGGGCGGGAGCTTTTCGGGGCGTTGGGCGTCTCAGGCCGCTCTGTCTCAGGCCGCTCTGGCGTCCCAGGCGCCTCGGGCACCTCGGGCGCCTCGCCGACCTCGCCCGTCTCGCCCGTCTCGCCCGTCTCGCCCGTCTCGGGCATCTCGGGCGTATCCAGCGTCTCCGATATCTCCGGCGTCCCCGGCATCTCCGGCATCTCCGGCGTCCCCGGCGTCCCCGGCGCCCCAGGGGCCTCAGGTGTCCCAGGAGCCTCGGGTGTCCCAGGAGCCTCTGGAGTCGAGGGAGCCTCTGGAGTCGAGGGCGTCTCCGTGTCGAACAGTGACTCCGCCGTCAGCAGCAGCGCGGGGTCGCCGAGCGGACCGGCGTCCGCCCCGCGGGCGATGATCCGCAGCGGCCGCGCCCGCGCCACCATGGCGGCGATCCTGGCCGCCGGGTAGCCCGTGTCCAGCGGAACGCACGCCGCACCGGCCATGGCGGTGCCGAGGATGGCGGCGATCGTCTCCGGCGAGCGGTCCATGGCGATGGCGATACGGTCACCGGGGCGGGCGCCGATGGCGACGAGCCGTCGCGCCACGCGTTCGGCGTGACCCCTCAACTCGCGGTAGGTCCAGGTGGTTTCACCGTCGGACAGGGCCGGCGCGCCGGGGGTGCGGTCGGCCTGCCGCCTGAAGAGACACACCACGTCCTCGTCGTAGGCGTCGTCGCCTGTCGCACCGGCGCCCCTCGCGTCGTCACTCGCCCCGCCGGCACCTCTGCCCTCCAGCTCCGTGGCGTGTTCCTCGACGAGGAAACCGAAGTCGGGCCGCTCGTCCGGCTCCGTGACGATCCGGCGCAGCACCTCGGCGCAGGTGTCGCCGAAGAGCTCGGCCTGGGCCGGGGTGATGCCGCGCCCCTCCCCGTCGACGCGCAGGGTCACCGTGCCGTCGACCGGGTGCGTGAAGGCGTTGACGAGGAGTTGGAAGTCGGTCTCCTCCCAGGCCGTGAACTCCTTGAGGTGCAGGCCGGGCAGGCCGAGGACGTCGGACAGGACGTGGAAGTGCACGTAATTGAACGCCGTGTGCAGCACCGGGGCGCCGTGGTCCTCCTGGATGGCGCTGAGCGGGTAGCGCTGGTGGGGGTGCCCGGCGCGCTCCTGCCGGAGCAGCTCCCGTACGACGTCGAGCCAACTACCCCCGGATTCCTGTTCGGTGCTGGCGAAAACGGAGTCGCCGACCCTGATGGGCACGGTGTTGAGGAAGAGCCCCGCCATCCGCTCCGCGCCCGCGCGCTCCGGTCTGTTGTGGGTGATCAGACCGGTGGTGAAGTCGTCCGCACCGGAGAACAGCCGCAGCGTCAGGGCGTACGCGGCGAACAGCAGGGATTTGAACGGCAGGGCCTGCTCCCCGGCCAGGGCGCGGGCGCGGTGCACGACGTCGTCGGGAAGGACGACGAGCCGCACCACCGGCTCCTGCTCGCGCGGGGGTTCGGCGGGCCCGAAGCCGTCGAGCCGCAGCGCCTCGGCCCCCGCCGTCACGGCCTTCCAGTGTTCGCGTGCCGCGCTGTCGGCCAGCGCGTCGTGCTCGCCCCGCACGTGATGGGCGGCGGCGGGCGGAGCGTCGTCGGTGACGGGGCCGATGTTCGCGCCCAGCGTGTGCAGGTAGTCCTGGAGGAGTTCCCTGATGAGGTTCGCGACGCTGCCGCCATCGAGCAGCGCGTGGTGGAAGCTCAGGACCAGGTCGACGCCGTCCTCGCGGACATGGGCCCGGAACAGGTGGAGCGGTGCCTCCCCGAACTCGTAGCGGTGAAAGCGGCGTTGCTCGACGTGCGCGAGGACCTCGGCCTCGGCATCCCGCGTGGGGCGGCCACGCAGGTCGACCACCTCAAGGCCACCGGACGCGGCCGCGGTCGCGTCCGCGTGCACGATCTGCAGGGGCTCGGTGAAGCCGCCGAGGTCGAAGGTGGAGCGCAGCGCGGGGTGCCGGGCTACGAGTCGTTCGAAGGCGGCGCGGAAGCGCGGCTCGTCCCAGGCCGTCGCCAACTGATAGCGGAAGACGTCGTGGTAGACGGCGGACCGCTCGCTCTGCCGGCTGTGGTAGACGAGTCCCAGCTGGAGGCGGCTGAGGGGGAAGGCGTCGACGGCGTCCCCGAGGCGGGCCCGGTCCACGCGGGGGACGAGCGCGAAGGGCGGCAGCTCGGCTGCGGGTTCCGCGGGTCCCGTGGTGGCATGGGCGGCGAGGGCCGCGATCGTGGGGTGGCGCACGAGGTCGTTGAGCGCGAAGTGGACGCCCTGCCGCTCGGCGTCGGCGCGCAGGCGCAGCATCATCAGCGAGTCGCCGCCGAGCGCGTGGTAGTCGTCGTGGATGCCGACCCGTGCCACGCCGAGCACGTCCGCCCAGACGCCGGCGAGGACGCGTTCGACCTCGGTACGGGGCGCGGCACCTGGTTCGCGGCGGCCCGCGTCTGGCTCCGGCAGTGCGCGCCGGTCCAGCTTGCCGTTGGGGGTCAGGGGGATCGCGTCGATCCGCAGGAGGTGCGCGGGGAGCATGAAGTCGGGCAGTTCCAGGGCGAGTTGGCGCCTGAGCTCCGCCGTGTCGAGGTCGTGGTCGCCCGTGTAGTAGCCGACGAGATGCGTGCCGCGCCGCTCCGACGCGCGGTCCACGACGGCGGCGTCCCGTACGCCGGGTATCCGGGCCAGGGCGTCCCGCACCTCGCCGGGCTCGACGCGGTTGCCGCGGATCTTCACCTGGCCGTCGATGCGGCCGAAGTACTCCAGGGTGCCGTCGGCGAGCCAGCGGGCGAGGTCCCCGGTGCGGTAGAGCCTGCCGCCCTCGACGAACGGCGCGGGGACGAACACGTCCCGGGTCAGGTCGGGCCGGCCGAGGTAGCCGCGGGCGAGCCCGACGCCCGCGATGCACAGTTCGCCGGGTACGCCGATGGGCTGGGGCGCGCCGCCCGCGTCGACGACGTACAACTCGGTGTTGTCGATGGGGCGTCCGATGGGGACCCGGGTGACGGGCCGCTCCGGGTCGGCCGGGCATGTGTGGGCGCTGACGTCGACGGTCGCCTCGGTCGGCCCGTACAGATTGCTCAGCGTCGGGGCCGCCGCGAGACCGGCGAAGACGCGGTTGAACCGGTCGACGCGGCCCGGGGGCAGCGCCTCTCCGCTGCAGACCACGTGGCGCAGCGAGCCCGCCAGGGCGCGGTGGTGGGGCGACTCCTCGATGAGGTCGAGGAAGGGGCCCAGCATGGAGGGCACGAAGTGCACGACGCTGACGCGGTGCCGGGCGATGGTCCGCAGGAGCCGGCGCGGATCCTTCTCCGCGCCGGGCGGCGGCAGCGCCACGCGGGCGCCCTCGATCGCCCACCAGAACAGCTCCCACACCGAGACGTCGAAGGAGATGGGGGTCTTCTGCAGGAGCACGTCGTCCGGGCCGATCGGCAGGGCGCGCTGCATCCAGGCGAGGCGGTTGACCACCGACCGGTGCTCGACCATCACGCCCTTGGGGCGGCCCGTCGACCCCGAGGTGTAGATGACGTAGGCCAGATCGCGGGGGCCCGACACGGGTTCGAGCCGGTCCGCGGGGCCCCGCGTCAGGTCGTCGACGGGGCACACGGGCGTCCCCGCGGGCACCGGCAGGCCGGCGGGGGCGCCGGCGTCGGTGACGACGACCTTGGCGGCGCTGTCCCGCAGGATGTGTCCGATGCGCGCCGCGGGGTGTCCTGGATCGACGGGGACGTACGCGCCTCCGGACTTGAGGACGCCGAGGAGGGTGGCGAGCATCCGCGGGCCGCGTTCCATCAGCACGGCGACCCGGTCGTCGCGGCCCACGCCGCGTGCGCGCAGCGACCGGCCCACCTGGTTGGCGAGGGCGTCGAGTTCGGCGTAGTCGATGTTTTCCTGGCCGTCGGCGGCGAGCACGGCCGTACGGTCTGGGTGGCGGGCGGCCCGCTCCTCGAAGAGGGCGTGCAGGGTCGTGTGGTCGGCGAACGGGACGGACGGGCCCCGGGCGAAGCGCTGGAGGTCCTCCTGCTCGCGGGAGCCGAGCATGTGGAGCTCGTCCGCGGCCAGTTCGGGCTTGTCGAGGCCGTGCGCGATCAGCGCCGTCAGATGCTCGACCAGCGAGGTGACGGTCAGGTCGGCGTCGAACACGTCGGTGGCGTACCGGACTTCGACCCGCAGGTCCGAGCTGCCCCGGGCGCCGACGACGGCGACCGCGAGCGCCTCCTGGTCGTGCGGCGGAGCCGTGAACGACACTCCCCCGCGTCGCACGCCGTCCAGCGGCAGCGGGTGGCGCAGCGTCATGTAGGAGAGGGTGACGTCGAAGAGCCTGCGCTCCTTGGAGCCGTCCGCGGGCAGTTCCCGCAGCAGGTCCCCGATCGGCAGCCGCTGGTGCTGCTGGAGCGCGTCCACCGACCCCTGGACGCTTGCGGCGACGCCCGCGAGCGGCTTCCCCTCGGGTATCTCGATGCGCAGCGGCAGGGTGTTGGCGTACTGCGCGACGGCCGTCAGCTCGGCCCGGGTGCGCCGGTTGAGCAGGGGTACGCCGATCACGGCCTGCGTGGACCGGTGCACGCGGGCGAGCCAGGTGCCGAGCGCGGCCGCGAGGTAGGCGAAGGGCGTGCTGCCGCTCTCCTTGATGCTCTCCACCACGGCGCCGGGCAGCGTGAAGGAGTGCAGTCCGAAGGAGGAGCCGCCCGGCGGGACGCGCCGGGCGAAGAAGTCCGGTTCCATCAGGGCCAGTTCGGCGCCGTGATGGGCCCGGTCGTCCGCGTACTCCTGGCCGGTGAAGTAGTCGTCGCGGCCGGTGACGGCGGCGAGCACGGACGGGGCGGGGCCGCGGTCCCGTGGCAGCTGCCCCCGACTCCGGCGCGCGTAGTCCTCAAGGAGCTCGGTGTGCAGGACCTCCGCGCCGCGGCCGTCGAGCAGCAGGTGGTGCCCCTTCAGGAAGAGCTGGACCGCGTCGTCCCCTTCGCGCAGCAGCGCCGCCCGGAACAGGCGCCGGCCGCGCAGCTCGAACGGGGTGGCCATGGCCCGTTCGCGCCAGGCGCGGCAGGCCGCTTCGGGGTCGGGTTCCGCGGAGAGGTCGACGAGGTCCACGGCGGGTTCGCCGTCGTCGGTCAGGGCGTCGGCGAGCCACTGGCTCGGCACGCCGCCGGCGTCGTCGAACCGCAGCCGGAAGGTGTCGTGCCGCTCCAGGACGCGGGTGAAGCACGCGCGCAGGAGCTCACCGTCGACGGCCCCGGTGAACCGTTCGTGGACGGCACCGTTGAACTGCGGGCTGCCGGGCGCCCGGTACTCCGCGAACCAGATGTCGCGCTGGTACGGGGACAGTTGAACTCTGTCGGTACTGATGAGCTTGTCCTGTTCTCCAGTTGATGCCGTGCGGGGCTCCCCTCAAGAGGCCAGGGCGGCCGCCCGCTTGGCACGGGAGGCCCGGATGCCCGCACGCCGGTCGGTGAAGGAGGTGGCCTGGGCGTCCAGCCTCGCCAGGAAGGCGGCGAGCTCCTCGCGGGCCGCCTCGCCCGCAGGGCCGAGCCCGTCGCGCTCGAAGACGCGCAGTTTGCGCAGGATGGGCATGACCACGTTGTCGTGGTGCAGCCGCAGGTCGTAGATGCCCGCGATGGCGATCTCCGCGGACTTGCGCCCGAAGTCCTTGATCGTGGAGCCGGGCATCTCGAATCCGGTCACGACGTCCCTGACCACCTCCATGGCGGTGTCGGGCGCCAGCTCGAACGTGGCCTCGACGAGGTTGCGGTAGAAGACCATGTGGAGGTTCTCGTCCGCGGCGATCCGGGCGAGCAGGGCGTCGCAGACCGGATCGGTGCTCACCAGTCCTGTGTTGCGGTGCGAGATGCGGGTGGCGAGCTCCTGGAAGGCGGCGTACGCGATCGCGTGCACGGCGCTGAAGTCGTCGGGGCGTTCGTAGCCCACCTCCATGTGCGCCATCCGGGCCCGCTCCAGGGCGCGCGGGTCGACGGCCCGGGTGACCAGGAGGTAGTCGCGCAGCGCGGTGCCGTGTCTGGCCTCCTCGGCCGTCCAGCGGTTGACCCAGGTGCCCCAGGCCCCGTCCCTGCCGAACTCGGCCACCGCGAAGTGGTAGCCGGGCAGGTTGTCCTCGGTCAACAGGTTCACGACGAGCGAGGTGCGGGCGACCTCCGGGAGGGTGGCCTCCCGGGGCTCCCACGCCGCGCCCCCGAGCGGACCCTCGAAGTCCCGGCCCTCGCTCCAGGGGATGTACTCGTGCGGGAACCACTCCTTGGCGACCCCGTGGTGGCGGTGCAGGTTCTCCTCCACCACCGGCTGCAGTTCGGCGAGGAGCGAGTGCTCCACGCGCGCGGCGGCTCGGTCGGACCGGTCGATGGGTGGCATGGCTCTCTCTTCACGTCGTGGTCGATCTGGGCTGCGGGGATCCGGGGCGGGATCGGGGGCGGGGTACGGGGTTACGGGGTGCAGGGCGGGCCGGCTACGGAGTTACGGGTACGGGGCGGGTGGCCGGCCCGCGAGGACCGGCCACCCGTACGCCTACTGCGCGCGCGCACGGATCCAGGGGGTCGCCACCGCTGCCGCGACGGAGCCGACGGCGCAGGCGAGGAACACCTGCAGGTACCCGGTGTCGTCGAGGACGTCGTGGCCTTCGAGGATCACCGCGAGCGCCGCGATGCCGAGCGCGCCGCCGATCTGACGTGTCGTCATCAGCAGGCCGGTGCCGGACGCGAAGCGCCGCGGTTCGAGCGAGGCGGTGGCGGCGTTGGAGATGGCGGTCAGCGCGGCACCGATGCCGAGGCCGCCCAGGATCCCGATGGGCAGCCAGACGACCGCGTACTGCCGCTCGGTGCCGAGCAGCAGGTACATCGCGGCGCAGGAGGCGCCGAAGAGCAGGGAGCCGCCGGCCACCGCGGCCCACTGCGAGCGCGCGCCGACCCTGCGGCCCACCACGATCGCGCCGATCGCGGCGCTGAAGGCGCCGGGCGTGACGGCGAGGCCCGCCTTCAGCTCGGAGTAGCCCCAGACGGCGTTGAGGAAGAGCAGCGAGCTGAGCAGGTAGGAGTACATCGCCGCACCGAAGAGCAGCGAGGAGACGTTGGTGGCGGCGAAGGTGCGGTTGCGCCACAGATCCAACTCGATGGCGGGCTCGGCCCGGCGCGCGGAGAGCAGCAGCGCGACAACCACGAGCACGAGGCCGCCGACGATCAGCGCGAGGACCCTGCCGCTGCCCCAGCCCCACTCCGCGCCCTGCGTGACACCGAAGACGACACCGCCGATGCCGAGGGCCAGGGCGAGCGTGCCGACCGGGTCGGGCAGCCTGCGCCCGCTCGGCGTGTCACCGGCGAGGCGGGCGGAGATCGCCACGATGGCGAGGCCGATCGGCAGGTTGATCAGGAAGACGCTGCGCCATCCCCACACGTCCACGAGGAGTCCGCCGAGGCTCGGCCCGACGGCCGCGGCCATGGAGCCGACCGCGCCCCAGACGCCGACGGCGACCTGCCGGCGGGCTGCCGGGGTGTGCTGCAGGACCAGGCCGAGCGCCGAGGGGATCATGCCGGCGGCGCCGACGCCCTGCAGCGCCCGGGCCCCGACGAGCATCGGCACGCCGCCCGCGAACCCGCTGAGCACCGAGGCGAGGGTGAACAGGATCGTGGACCAGAGGAACAGCTGCTTGCGCCCGATGACGTCGGCGACGCGGCCCGCGACCGCGAGCAGCGCGGCGAACACGACGGTGTACGAGGTGACGACCCAGGTCAGCTGGGACAGGGAGGCGTCGGTGAAGTCCCTGCGCAGGTCGGAGAAGGCGATGTTGACGACCGTGGTGTCGAGCACCGCGAGGAAGGTGGCACCGGAGGCGACGAACAGCGCGAGCTTCGCGGACGCCGACGCGCCGGCCGCGGCCTCGTGCTTCTGCTCGTCGCCGACACCTGCGACGTCCCGCTGCCCTGCCCCGGGCGAGGGAGGTGAACTGGTGGTCATGGGTGGTTCCCTTCGTGGTCGGATCCGCAGCCGCATCGGGTGCCAGGTAAAACTAAACGACCGTGCGTTCATTTAAAAGGGCGTACCGGCACGGACAGCGGGCTACCGGGTTACCGGGTTACCGGGTTACCGGGCGATGAACTCCAGGGCGGTGTCGACGATCGCCGGCTCGGCGAGGATCTTCCGGTGGCCGAGCCCGCTGGTGACCACCAGCTCCGCCCGGTCCCCGTGCGCCGCCTTCAGCGCGCGGGCCTGCGCCACCGATACCATGTCGTCGTCCGTGTCATGGATGATCAGCATCGGCACGTCGATCTCCTCCGGCCGGCACGTGGCGTCGAACTCCTCCCAGGGGGCGGTCACTTCGGCGAACAGCCGGTGCTCGATGCGGTCGCGCAGGTCCTCGCGCAGGCCCTCGCCGAGCCCCAGGATCCGGGCGAACTCGTCGGGGAAGTGCCCGAAGTCCTTCACCGCGGCGACCGTGACCAGGCGCCCGGCCTTCACCTCGCCGCGCAGCGCGAGCAGCGCGCCGGTGGCGCCGAGGGAGTGCGCGACGACCGAGTGGAACGCGCCGTACGTCCGCTGGAGCCGGCCGATGATCTCGCGGTATTCGAGGATCGTCGTGGCACGGCCGCCCGAACTCCCGTGCCCGGGGGCGTCGAAGGAGACCGGAGTGAGGCCGAGCGCCTCCAGGTACGGCACGAACGCGGCGTACCGCGAGGCCCTCGACTGCCAGCCGTGCACCAGCAGGACGGGGCGCTCGCCGGTGCCCCAGCGGTACACCCGCACCCGCTTGCCGTTGACCGTCAACTCCTCGGTGGTGGCGCGCTCGTGGACGGCGCGTTCGGCGGGCAGGACCTTGCCGCGCCGCACCGGAATGCGGAAGAGCGCGAAGGCCATGCGGCCCGCGAGGGCGGGGGCCGGCCGCGCCACCGCGTTCAGCAGGGAGCCGACGAACAGCTCGGCGCGGCTCATGCGACCCCCTCCCCCGGGCGCGTCGAAGCGGCGGGTGCGGTCCGGCGCGTCGAGGCGGCGGGTGCGGCGGTCAGCCGCAGGGCCTCGTGCGCCAACTCGGCTGCGGCGCCCGTGTATCCGGCCGGATCCAGGAGCTCGTCGAGCCTCCCGCGATCGAAGCGCGCGGCGACCTCCGGCTCCCCGGCCAGCACCTCGGGCAGTGTGCGACCGGAGGCGGCGCACTCGTGTGCGGCCCGGCTCATGACGTCCTTGGCGGCCGCCTTGCCGAGGACGGGCGCGAGCACGGCCGCGAGCCGCTCGGAGACGATCAGCCCACCGGTGATGCCGAGGTTCTCCCGCATCCGCCCGGGCCGCACCTCAAGACCCGCCACCAGCTCGCGGCAGGTGTGCGCGGCGCCGCCGGCCAGGCGCAGACACTCGCGCAGCGGCTGCCACTCCGCGTGCCAGGCACCGGCCGAGCGCTCGTCCTCCGACAGCATCACGTGCGTCAGCACACCGGCGTACGCGGGGACTTGCAGGGCGGCCGAGCGGATCAGGGTGGCGAGCGCGGGGTTGCGCTTCTGCGGCATCGCCGACGAGACGCCCCGGCCCGCCGCGGCGGGCTCCGCGACCTCGGCGACCTCGGTGCGGGCCAGGGACTGCACGTCCACCGCGATCTTCCCGAGGACCCCGGTGGCCAGGGCGAGTTCACCGGCCAGCGCCGCGACCGGCAGGCGGTTGCTGTGCCAGGGCAGGGCCGGGGCGCTCAGGCCGGTCTCCGCGGCGAACCGTTCGGTCAGACGCCGCGCGCACCCCTCGCTCCCCCGCCCGCCGTGCCGCAGCCTCTCGTACTCCACGTACCCCGCCAAGGTGCCCGCGGCGCCGCCCAGTTGTACGACGAGTCCGCCCTCGCGCAGCGCCCGCAGTCGGTCCTTCGCCTCGCACACCGCGGTCAGCCAGCCCGCCGTCTTGAGCCCGAACGTCGTCGGCACCGCGTGCAGCGCGAGGGTGCGCCCGGCCATCAGCGCGCCCATGTGCTCCTCGGTCAGCGCGCGCAGCGAACCCGCGATGTGCTCCAGGTCCGCCACCAGGACGGCGAGGGTGCGGTCCGCGACCAGCATCAGGGCGGTGTCGAAGATGTCCTGGCTGGTGGAGCCGCGGTGCACGTGGTCGGCGGCCGCCGGGTCCTTGTCGGCCACCACCCGGGTGAACGCCTGCACCAGGGCGACCACCGGGTTGGCGGCGCCCCTGCCGAGCCGGGCGAGTTCGCGCAGGTCGAGGAGGTCGGCGCGGGCCAGCTCGGTGATGGTGGCGGCCGCCCGCGCGGGGACGGTGCCCAGCGCGGCCTGGGCCCGGGCGAGGGCCGCCTCGGCGTCGAGCATGGCCTGCAGCCAGGCACCGTCGGACGTCGCGGCCTCGGCGGGCGTGCCCGCGCGGACGGGGCTGAGCAGCCCGGCGTCGATGGTGGGTGGGGTGCCGGTCACCGGGTCAGCTCTCCGATCATCTCGTCGTGCCGGTCGGCGCCCGGGGCCAGGCCGAGTACGGCGAGGGCGACGGCGTCGGAGTCCTGCAGCGTCACGGAGTTCACGCCGGGCCGGATGCCCGCCGCGGTCGCCCAGTGCACGGACTCGGTGGGCACGCCGAAGACGAAGCGCCGCGGGTGCGGGCTGCCGTCCGCGTCGATCAGGTGGAACGGCGCGTCGGTGACGGCGACTCCGCCCGTCTCGTACGCGGATCCGTCGGGGTCCGTCACCTCGTGCGGGCGGCACTGACCGTCCTGTAGGAGCTGCAGCAGCAGCGGGTCGGCGGTCGTGCGCAGGTCGATCTCCGGCAGGCGTGCCTCGATCAGGGTGGTCGCCCGGGTCAGCGAGCCGGGCACGGCGGCCGACTCGACGGTGAACGCCCGCGTGGACTCGTCTGCGGCCGCCCGTGTGTCGGGGCCCAGCACGCGGAGCACACCGGCCTCGATCAGGGCGATGGCCTCCTCGATGCGCCGGGCGGGCGGGCCGATGGAGAGGAAGGCGTTCAGCGGCGTGTACCACGCGTCCAGGTCCTCGCGGTGCGAACGGCCCGTCAGGCCGCCGTGGTCGATGATCATGCGGAGTTCGTTGCGCAGGTCCCGCAGGACGTCGAGCGCGGCCTTGAGCGGCCCCGCCACGTTCCCCGCGCGCGCCGCCCGAAGGTCCTCGCGCAGATGGCCGACGAGCCACTGGGTGAACTCCTCGGGCGTGCCGAACTCCCGCCCCGTGTAAGGCCGTTCGATACGATCCCAGTCCCAGCGGTCCGCCGCCGGAATGCCGTACGCGTCCAGGATCTCCCGCTCCTGGACGCTGCCCGATGCGGCCGCCAGATACCGGTCGCGCAGCCGTCCGGCGTCGACGGGGCGGCCATCGCCGGCGAGCAGGGCGGTGTAGTAGACGGTCTCGACCTCCTTGGCGACCAGCGGCCACAGCACCGCGCGGAAGCCGATGCCACCCTCCAGCCGGGACCGCTCGCACAGGTCCCCGATCACCTCGGGGGTGAGGACGGCGGGCTCGTGGCGGCCGTGCGCGCCCTTCTGGTTCTCGCCGCGCGAGTGGAAGGGCAGACCCCGCCGGGAGCCCGCGACCAGGCGCGGCTCGCGGCCCGAAGGGCGGTAGACGAGCCCGGCCCCGGGCCCCTCGCCGCGGCGCTCGAACCTGCCGCCCCTGCCGAGCGTCAGGAGCGCCATGTAGTCGAAGAAGTTCAGGCCGAGCCCGAGCAGCGCGACCGTCTCGCCGGGCCGTACGGGTGAGAGGTCCACGTCGGCGGGGTTGGCGGGCGCCACGTAACCGAGGCCGTGCGCCCGTGCGAAGCCGCCGAGTTCACGCTGGCGGGGTGAGCGGCGCACCGGCAGATGTCCCTGGGCGAGGACGACGGCGTCGAGCCCCTCGATCAGCGTGCCGTCGTCGAGCAGGACGCTCTGGGCGGCGCCGTCCGGCCCGTCCGCCGTGCCGGCCGCGTCGGCCGCGTCGGCCACCGAGATCGCACGGGCCGCGTGCACGACGGTGGTCAGCAGGCCCGCGGCCGTCGTCGCGACGCGCTGGAAGACCCACTGCAGGTAGTGGCCGTAGAAGGCGCGGGAGGGATAGGAGTCGGGTCCGAGCGCGCGGGCCTCGGCGAGGACGCGCTCGTCGTAATGCCGGTCGTCCATCGAGCCGATGAGGACGAGGAAGCGCGCCCATTCGTACAGGCTGGGGCCCGGCGAGAGCTGCCCGCGCAGCTCCACGCTCTCGTCGGTGAACATCGTGACCTGGGAGGCCACCGTGTTCATCAGCAGGTGTGCGGACTGGTCGCTGCGCCACACCTGTCCGGCACCGGGCGGGAACGGGTCGACCACGTGCACGGTGACCGCCGTCCCGGGCGCGGCCGACGCGGCGTTCGCACACAGCCGTTCGAGGACCGAGAGCCCGCGGGGCCCGGCACCGATGAGGCAGACGTCGAGCCGTCGGCTGGTCATAGTCAGTCTCTCCACTGCGTCGGAAGTCGTCTGGGCCCTGCCGCCCGGCCGGGCGTCGGCACCTCGGTCGCCGCCATCTCAGGTACCGGCCGCCGCACCGGTCAGGCGCGGTTCGCCCGAGGCCACCCCCGGGATCAGGCCGCGTCCCCGCACCCCGCGCACCAGGGCCGAGGTCAGGTGCGCCCTGCTGTTGCCGTACCGCTCGGGCGGCACGGCGGGCGAGGCGGCGCCCATGTCCCGCAGCGCCTCCACGAGGGTGCCGAGGTCGAGGGCGACCTCGGCGAGGACCTCGGCGACCGCCGTGGCGTTCGAGCCGAGGATGTCGGTCCACAGCTCCGCGTCGCCGCCGGCGATCCGCGTCACGTCGCGCAGCCCCTGCCCGGCGAGCTGGAGCTGGGACGCGTCCCCGTCGAGGAGGCGGGCGGCCACCAGGCTCGCCACCACATGCGGGGCGTGCGAGGTGAGGGCCACCGCCCTGTCGTGCGCGGCGTGGGCCATCACCAGGGGCCGTGCCCCGCAGAGCGCGGCCAACTCCCGCACCCGCCGCACGGTCGCCTCACCGGTCTGCGGCGTCGGCGTGAGCACCCACGGCCTGCCGCGGAACAGGTCGCCCTGCGCCGCGAGCGGCCCCGACTGCTCCCGGCCCGCCATGGGGTGGCCGCCGAGGTAGCGGGTCAGGTCGCAGCCGAGCTCCGCCGCCTCCTCCTGCGGCCGCACCTTCACGCTCGCCACATCGGTGAAGTCCCGTGCCAGCTCCCGCAGTTGGTACTCGTGCAGGGTCGCCGCGACATGCTGCGGGGGTACGGCGATGACGGCGAGGTCCACCGGCGTGCGCGGGAACCCGACGACGCCGGCCCCGAGATCGGCCGCGACCCCCGCCACCTCGGGGTCACGGTCGATGAGGTGGACGTGCACGCCCCGGCCCCGCAGGGCCAGGGCGACGGACGTACCGATCAGACCGGTTCCGACCACCGCGGCACTGCGCATCAGCGGCTGCTCCACAGCAAGGGCAGGTACTCGGGGTCGCTGTAGTCCGGCGTGCCCGCGGCGGTCCTGCGCACCAGCACGTCGTGGTTGTAGGCGACCTCGGCGCCGTCCGAGCGGCGGAACTCGCGGTAGCGGTTCTCGCCGTCCTGCAGGTGGAAGGAGATGGCGCGGCGCGGGCGGTCGCTGACGTTCGCGCCGCTGCCGTGGTAGGTGCGGCAGTGGTGGAAGTTGACGTGGCCCTTGGGGATGTCCACCGGGATCTTGCGGACCTCGACGCCGTTGTAGCGCGCGTTCTCCTCCAGCATGACGTCGAGTTCGCTGCGGTCGCGCTCGGCGAAGTGCAGCGACGTCGCGTCGTTCTCCGCGATCTCCTTCCACCGGTGGCTGCCGTCCACCATGGTGATCGTGCCCATCTCCTCGCCGCAGTCGTGGAAGGGGATGAACGCCGTCAGCATCCGCTCGGAGGTGCAGGTGGCCCAGTAGTGCCGGTCGAAGTGCCAGGGCACGATGTTCGACTGCTCCTCGGCCACCGGCGGCTTGAGGATCAGGGTGGACTGGAACACCCGGATCTGCTCGGCCTCGGCGATCCTCGCGGCGACCGCGCCGAGCAGCGGTTTGCGCAGGATGCGGCCGATCGTGTCGTCCTCGTAGTGGATGTAGTCGTTGTGGCGCTGGACCGGGCCGTGCTCCGGCTTCCAGTAGGCCAGCTTGGGCGGGCGCACCGGCAGGGTGCGGTCGCGGTGGCCGGCGTAGAAGTTCTCGCTCGCCGACTCCAGGAGGTCGATCTCCTCGTCCGTGAAGAGCTTCTGGGACAGGTACCAGCCGTGCTCGGCGTAGAAGTGGACGTCCTCGTCGGTGGGGAGGAGTGCGCGCTCCTCCTCCGTCAGGGCGAAGAGCGTGGGGTCAGATACGGTCACGGGTCTTCCTTCGGTGCGAGTGCTGCGGTGCGGGCTGCGCCGCGGATGCGGGGCTCCGGCGGTCAGGCGGTCGCCTTCTCGCGGGCCACGGCCTCGTAGAGTGCCTTGATGTTGCCGCTGCCGAACGTCCGGGCGCCGTGGCGGTCGATGACCTCCCAGAAGAAGGTCTTCCTGACGTGCGGGGACTGGGTGAAGATCTGGAAGACCTGGCCCCAGTGGTCCTGGTCGACCAGGACGTTGGTGCGCCGCAGGTCCTCGGTCTTGAGGTCCGGGCGGCCCATGCGCTCTTCCAGCTCGTCGTAGTAGGCGTCCGGGGTCTCCAGGAACCGCACGCCGCGCGCCTGAAGGGCGGGCACCGCGGAGACGATGTCGTCGGCCAGGAGCGCGAGGTGCTGTACGCCGGCGCCGCCGTGCCGGGCGAGGAAGCCGTCGATCTGGCCGGGCTTGCGGTCGGTCACCGGCTCGATGAGGGTGAAGGTCACCTTCTCGGAGGGGCTCTGCACCACCTTGGAGTCCATGGCCTGCTCGCCGACCTCGATGAACTCCTCGAAGATCTGGCGGAACCCGAAGACCTTCTCGTAGAAGGCGACGGTGGGGCGCAGCTGGCCCGCGGGCAGGCAGATCGCCGCGTGGTCCACGGTGTTCAGCAGGTGCGCGCCCTCGTCCGGGTCCTCGGCGATGATGTCCATCACGCCGGGCAGGAACTCGGAGCGGTCGCCGGTGCGCTGCACGAAGCGGTGGGCGACGTCACCGAAGCCGAGCACGGAGGCGGTGACGACCTCGGTGCCGTCCTTCGCGTGGGTGCGGGGCTCCTCGACGGCGGTGGCGCCGCGCTCCACGGCGAGGGCGAACGCCTCGGTGGCGTCGGTGACTTCGAACGCGATGTTGGCCACGCCGTCACCGTGCCGGGCCACGTACGCGGCCGCCGGGTGCTCGGGGGTCAGCGCGGAGGTGAGCACGATCTCGATGCCGCCCTGGCGCAGCAGCAGCGAGCGCCGGTCGGCCTGGCCCGTCTCGGGGCCCGCCTGCCCGCACACCCGGAAACCGAACGCGGTGCACAGGTAGAACGCCGACTGCTGGGCGTCACCGACGTAGAACTCGATGTGGTCGACAGCTCCGATGTCCACGATTGCCTTTCCTCTAGTTCCTCTAGCGCTTCTTGCGGCTGCTGGCCGCGCCGAGCAGCAGGCTGACGTTGTGCCCGCCGAAGGCGAACGAGTTGGAGATCACGGCGTCCACCCGCTGCTGGCGCGCCTCGCCCCGCACGTGGTCGAGGTCGCAGTTGGGGTCGACCTCGTCGAGGTTGTGGGTGGGCGGCAGGACGCCCCGGGAGAGGGCCAGGGCGCTGAAGGCCGCCTCCACCGCGCCGGATCCGCCCAGGAGGTGGCCCGTCATCGACTTCGTGCTGCTGATGGCGGGGGTGTTCGCCCCGAACACGGCCCGTACGGCCTTCGTCTCGGCGACGTCGCCGAGCTTGGTGGCCGTGCCGTGCGCGTTGATGTAGCCGATGTCCTCGGGGGCGAGGCCCGCGGTGGCGAGCGCGCCGCGCATGCTGTGCGCGGCCCCGTCGCCGTCGGGGCGCGGTGCGGTGGGCCGGTGGGCGTCGGTGGTGGCGCCCCAGCCGAGGAGGTCGGCGTAGCCCGCGGCGCCCCGGGCGTCGGCGTGCTCCACGCGTTCGACGACGAGCACGCCGGCGCCCTCGGCGAGCACGAAGCCGTTGCGGCGCCGGTCGAAGGGGCGGCTTGCGGCCTCGGGATCGTCGCCCCAGCCCTGGGCCAGCGCCCTGGCGTGGGCGAAGGCGAGGGCGGATGTCGGGTTGAGCGGGGCCTCGGCGCCGCCGCAGACCACCACGTCGGCCTCGCCGTAGCGGATCAGCCGGGCGGCCTCCGCGACGGCGTGGGCACCGGCGGCGCAGGCGGTGGCGATGGCCGAACTCCAGCCCCGTATCCCGTGTTTGATGGCGATGCGGGCGGCCGCCATGTTCGGCAGCATGCCGGGCAGCAGGTACGGGCTGACCGCGGTGGGCCCGCGCTCCGCCCTGGCCTGCGTCTGCGCCTCGTACGTCGAGAGTCCGCCCGCGCCGCTGGAGACGACCACGGCGACCCGGTGCGGGTCGACGTCGCGGCCGACGACCAGGCCCGCGTCGGCGAGCGCGTCGTCCGCGGCGGCGAGCGCCATCAGGGCGTAGCGGTCGACGAGCCGGCCCTCGCTGGGCGGCAGCACCTCGCGCGCCACGATGCCCGGCGCGATGCCCGCGACGTCGATGCTGCCCGCGAGCAGGTGGTCCTCGGGCGGTCTGCGCAGCCCCGACTTGCCGTGGCACAGCGCGTCGAAGTTCTGCGCGGCGCCGCGGCCGAGCGGGGTGAAGGCGCCGAGGCCGGTGACGACGGCGCCGGGCCCCGCGGTGGGTCGGGTCATGCCGCCACCCCCGCGGGAGCCTGGGCGGAGAGCAGTTCGCCGTCGAGGAAGCGCCGGCGCAGCAGGATCTTGCGGACCTTGCCGGTGGCGCCGAGGGGGATGCGGTCCGGGCTGACGACCACCACGCGCTCGACGGTGGCGGCCGCGTGGGGGTCCAGGGCGGCGAGCACCTCGGGGGTGCGGTCGGCTTCCTGGTCGGCCTGCGGGTCGAGGAGGAGCAGGACGGAGGTGGCGACCCGCTCGTCCGTCCTGACCGCGACGACGGTGCATTCGAGGACGTCGGAGCAGTCCGCGAGGACCTGCTCCTCGCAGAGCATCGTGAAGAGCCTCTTGCCGTCGCCCAGATCGACCGAGTCGACCATGCGGTCGACGTGGTAGTAGTAGCCGGCCTCGTCGCGGAAGACCAGGTCGCCGGTGAGGAAGTAGCCGTCCCTGCGGGTGCGGTAGGTGGTCACCGAGTCGTTCCAGTAGCCGAGCGAGAGCGTCGGTGCGCTGATGGCGAGCTGGCCCACCTGCCCCGTACCGAGCTTCTCGCCGTCGTCGTCGACGACCGCCACGTCGGAGAAGGCGTGCGGCTTGCCGATGCAGCGTCCGTAGCGGCTGGTGTCGGGCGTGTGGGTGATGTGGAACTGGGAGTGCCCCATCTCCGTGGAGCCGAGGCCGTCGACGAAGAACGAGCCCCGCGTGCGGACCCGCCCCTCGCTGGTGACGGACTCCCGGGTGCCGACGGCGATGAGCTTGCGGATGTGCGCCTCGTGGGCGCAGTCCCCGGTGTTCCACCAGGTCCGTACGGAGTCCATGGCGCGGGCCGAGAGGTCCTGGCCCGCGAGCTCCGACCAGGTGGTGGCGAAGCCGAGGACGGCGTGCGGCCGCCAGGACTCGATGGCGTCGAGCACCGGTCCGCCGGACTGCTGGGAGAGCACGGCGAGTTGGGTGCGGTTGGTCAGCGCGAGGTTGACCGCGATGACGGTGGCCGCGTGCGCCGAGGGCAGCGCGCCCAGCATCCGGTCGATGCCCTGGCCCTTGGGCAGCGAGAGCCGGTGGCGGATGGCGGCGAAGAGGCTGTGGTGCGAGTGGATCACGGCCTTGGGCAGCCCCGTGGTGCCCGAGGAGTGGGTGATGACCACCGGCTCGTTGCCGTGGTGGCGGTAGGGCTTGGGCGCGTCGGCCGGGTCGGCCTCGCCGAGGCCGGCCGGGTCGGCGAGGAGCGGTGTGCCGATGCCCAGGTCCTCGAGGGAGTCCCAGTGCGCGGGGTCGGCGATGACGCCGACGGCCCGCAGCCGCTTGATGTACTCGCCGGCCTGCTCGGCCGGGACCCGCCCGTTGACCAGGGCGGGGATCGCGCCGATGCGGGTCAGGGCGAGGTAGCCGAGCACCTGGTCGGCGCCCGCCGTCACAAAGACGGCGACCACGTCGCGGGGCCTGACCCCGAGGGCGTGCAGGGCCGCGGCGCGGGCCGCGACCCGCTCGCCCAGTTCGGCGAGGGTGAGGGCACGCCAGGCGGGGTGCCCGTCGACCTCGGTGTCGAAGGTGATGCTCGGGGCGTCGAGGCCGGTGCCCCGTTCGAGCAGCGTGGTCAGCACGTTGCCGACGCCGAGACCTTGGTCACCGGCGAGCTCTGCGCGCTCGTTCTTGGGATGCATTCCCCGTTGTCTCCGCTCTCTGGATCGTGCTCTCGGCGTACGGCCCGCGTGCCGGGACGGTTCTCGGACTCAGCCGGTCGTCGCCGCGGACGCGGACGCCCGCTCGACGATCTCCTTGACCAGGCCGGAGACGGTCAGGAGCGCGACGGTCTCCATCTCGTCCTCCTCGAACTTCACGCCGTACGTGTCTTCGACCTGGATGGCTATCTCCGCGACGGAGAGGGATTCGAGGTCCAGGCCGGCCGGGCCGAGCGGGGTCTCGCCGGTTACGTCGGAAACGTCGTAGTTCATGTTCTGCAGGGCCTCGATGATGAACTTCTCAACCTCAGCGGACATTTGATTGACTCCCGTTTCATGTACAGGCATCCAGGCGGTTCCCCGGACGCGGTGACGGTGCTGTGGTGCGCCACGGACGGCGACGAGCGGCGCGGGGCGCACACCTTGGTGGTGCGGGCCGCGGCCGGTCTGATCGGTGTCGCGCCGTCCGAGATCTGGTTGGAGCACGAGGCCGGGGGCCGCCCCGTACTGGGCGGTGCCGGCGCGTCGTTGCACGTGAGCGTGGCTCACGGGCGCGGGGCGCTGGCCGTCGCGGTGACCGGCCTCGCCCCCGTGGGTGTGGACGTGGAAGTGGTACGGCGGCTGCGTGCCGCGGCGATGGCCCGGGCGTGGCTGGACCCCGCCGAGGCGGCCTGGGTCGCGGCGCTGCCCGAGGGCGAGCAGTCGGTGGCGTTCTTGTGGCTGTGGACGCAGAAGGAGTCGGTCGGCAAGGCGCTCGGCCGGGGGTTGCGGCGCGGCGGCATGAGCCGCCGGGTGCCGCTGCCCGGTCAGTGGCCGCCCGGTGACGACGCTCCTCTGGCGCCGCGGCGGCTGCCCGGTGATCCGGATGTCGTCTCCGCGGCCGTCCGGGTGGACGGCGGGCGGCGCGTCGTCGGTGTCGCGCTGCACGGAGGCGCCGGTGACGCCCCGGGCGCGGGCGACGTGCGCCTCGACGTCCGCGAGGTGTCCGTGGCGGAGTTGGGCTGAGCCGGGGTCAGACCCCGGCGGCGGACCGCGCGGCGGCGCGGAGCACATCGGCGTTGCGCACCGGCTTTCCGGTGGCGGTGCGCGGCAGTTCGGGCAGTACGTGCAGGGTGCGCGGCCGCTTGTAGGGGGCGAGCCGGCCGGCGAGACAGTCCGCGAGGCCGTCGAACACGGCGCGTTCCTCGACCATCACGAAGGCTTCGATGCCGGTGCCGTGGACGACCACGGCCTCGGTGATGCCGGGCAGGGCGCTGATGGACGCCTCGATCTCCGTGAGGTCCACCTTGAGTCCGCCGACGGAGACCTGTGAGTCGAGCCGGCCGAGCACGGTGAGGAGTCCGGTGGCGTCGTCGTGGCTGCCGGCGTCCTTGGTGTGCAGCCAGCCGTCCACGAAGCGGGTGGGGTCGGAAGGGCCGACGTAGGGGGATGCGGGCAGGGCCAGCAGGATCTGGCCCTCGTCGACCCGTACCCGCATGCCGGGTGCGGGTGTCAGGCCCGGTCGGGTGGCTCCGGTGAGGTCGGTGGCGATGACGCCGGCCTCGGTCATGCCGTACATGACGCCGAGTTCGGCGTCGTAGCCGCGGATGAACCGCTCCCGGACGTCGGGCCTGACGAGTTCGCCGCCGGTGATCATGCGGCGCAGCTGGGGCAGCCGGGGCGGGTTCTGTGCGGCGGCGAGGACCGTCGCCTGCGAGGGGACGCCGAGGATGGTCGTCGGTTCGTCTCCCGCGGCGACCGCCTTGAGGATCCCGTCGACCGTCTGGCGGGCGGGCAGGACCACTTGGGCGCCGCAGGCGAGGCCGTACAGCAGTCCGCCGACCAGGCCGAGCACGTGCACGATCGAGGCGAGGACGACGATGCGCTCGCCCCTGCGGGGGTAGCCGTCGAGCCTGCCGTACCGGTCGATCTCCGCGAGCAGGCTGCCGACGGTGCGTCCGATGACCTTGGAGGGGCCGGTGGAGCCGGAGCTGAGCTGGAGCAGGATGTGCGGTGTGGCGGCCGGGCGGCCGGTGCGCAGGGGGGTGATCCGGGAGGTGACGTCGAAGAAGCCGCGGAGCGTGCCGCTGACGTCGGTGACCGGCTCGACGACCAGTTGCGGTGTCAGCCGCGCGATGGCCTTGCCCACCTCGTGGGTGGTCAACCGGTAGTCGAGGAGGGCGACTTGGGCCCCCGTACGCCAGCCGGCGAGCATCGCGACGACACAGCTGAGCGAGGGCGGCAGCCGCACCGCGACCACGCCTCCCGCGGTCAGTCCCGCCGCTTCGAAACGGGCCTGTTCGGCGGCGACGAGCTCGCGGAGTTCGGCGCGGCTCACGGCTTCGCCCAGGTGCAGGGCGACGTCCCTCCCCTCGCCCTGGAGCAATATGTCGTCGACCCAGGCGCCCTCGGTGCACCGTTTCGGTGCCGTTTCCCCCACTGGAATCCCCACCCATCTGAAAACCCGCGAACAACCCGAATGCCTTCGTGACGACATTGTCCATATACATGTCGGGCAGGTAGTCGCCACAACCCCACGGTGTCAGAACCACCGTTTCCCCTGGGCGACACCTCTATCGTTGCTCACTACCATCGAGTAATCAAGTGACGATTTCCGTCGAATAACTACTTCCAAGTAGCTTCCAAGCAGGCCCGCCGACAAGGGACTTGCACTTCTGTTCCACGGCATGCCGAATTACCCCTCCACCCGGTAAAAGGGCGAACGGGAATCGACTCAAGCAATTACAGGCGAAGGACCCGTATCAATGATGAAGAATTCCTGAATTCCCGAAGTCCCCCACTCGTGGCGCCCCCATGAGCGCCATCACTTCCTCGAACTCGTCCATCAGGACCCGGAGCACGCCGGCGACGCCCGCGGCCCCGGAATGCGCGAGACCCCAGAGCACGGGGCGTCCCACGAATACCGCGTCGGCGCCGAGACAGAGCGCCTTCGCGATGTCCGCGCCATGCCGGATCGTCCCGTCGAGGATGACCCGACAGCGCCCGTCCACGGCCTCGACGATCCCTTCGAGGGCGTCGACGGCCGGGATCGCAAAATCGAGCTGGCGGCCCCCGTGATTGGAGACGACGAGCGCCTCCACACCGTATTTCACGGCGAGTTCGGCGTCCTCGGACGCGAGCACACCCTTCAATACCAGGGGCAGAGAGGTGCGTTCACGGAGCCAGCCGATATCGCTCCAGGTAATGGAGGGGTCGAACTGCTCCCTCGAATGCCGGGCAATGGCGGATTCGCCCGCCAC
This sequence comes from Streptomyces sp. NPDC005863, assembly GCF_042871345.1. Classification (NCBI taxonomy): domain Bacteria; kingdom Bacillati; phylum Actinomycetota; class Actinomycetes; order Kitasatosporales; family Streptomycetaceae; genus Streptomyces; species Streptomyces sp. NPDC005863. The sequence goes on from NZ_JBIAII010000002.1 coordinate 1,206,378, forward strand.
ACCCCCGTGGGACGCGGCCATGACGGCCGGGTCGACGTTCACCGCGCGCATGCCCGCCGGAACGGCGAACCCGTTGCGCGCGTCCCGCGGGCGATGTGCCACGCGCGGCGCGTCCACGGTCAGCACCAGCGCCTCGTAGCCGGCGTCCTCCGCCCGCCGTACAAGCTCGGCCAGCGCCTCCCGCCGCCTGAGCCAGTACAGCTGCAGCCACAGGGCCCCGTTCGCCGCCTCGGCGATGTCCTCCAGGGTGCGGCTCGCGAACATGCTGACGGTGAGCGGCACACCCGCCGCACCGGCCGCCCGCGCGGTCGCCACCTCGCCCTCGGAGTGGGCCAGTTGGTGGTACGCCATGGGCGCGATGCCCAGCGGTGCGGCCCACCGCGAACCCAGCAGGGTCACGCCCGGGTCGCACGCGGAGACGTCGACGAGACAGCGGGGGCGGAGCCGGATCCGGTCGAGCGCGGCACGCCCCGCCGTGAGCATCGACTCGGTGCCGCTGCCCCCTTCGAGGAAGTCCCACACGGGCCCCGGGAGGCGCCCCTCGGCCTCGGTCCGGTACTCGCGCAACGTCAGCGCCGCCACAGTTCGTCTCCCCCGTATCCCCGTATCCCCTCGGCCGTGCGCCAAACTAAACGCACGGCCGTACAGTAACTGTACTCTTGCACAAAGCCCGCACGGTCGTCCACTTAGTGGCACGCGCTGTCCGACCGTTGGGACACGGACCCCCCGACCAGGGAGATTGAGGAGGTGGTGGGTGACCACGACCCGCACCGACGGGCGGATCGCACGCGGAAACCAGACCCGGCAGGTGATCCTGCGACGCGCCGTGGAGATCGCATCGGTGGAAGGCCTCGAAGGGCTGTCCCTGGGGCGTCTGGCAGGTGAACTCGGGCTCAGCAAGAGCGGCGTCTTCGCCCTCTTCGGCTCGAAGGAAGAGCTGCAACTGGCCACCGTGCGCGCCGCCATCAAGATCTACATCGAGTACGTCGTGCAGCCCAACCGCGAACTCCCCTCGGGGATACACCGGTTGTGGAGCCTGTGCATCAGCTGGCTCACCTACTCCGAACAGCGGGTCTTCCCCGGCGGCTGCTTCTTCTACTCCGTCTCGGCGGAGTACGACGCACGCGAGGGCAAGGTCCACGACACGGTCGCCGGCGCCCACGGCAGCTGGTTCACCTATCTCGAGCAGTCGATCGCGGAGGCGCGGGACGCGGGTGAGGTCCATGCCGACACCGACATCCCCCAACTCGCCTTCGAGCTGGTCGCCTTGCTGGAGATGGCCAACTCCGAATCCGTGCTGCACGCGAACTTCACCTGCTACGCGAGAGCGGCCGAGGGCATCCTGAACCGGCTGCGCGCCGTAGCGACCAAGCCGTCCCTGCTGCCCGACACACCTTGACCCGCACCACACCTTGACCCGCACCGCGGTCGACCGGACCGCGGCTCTGCCCGGAGGCACCATGGCATTCGATCCACAACTCCAGGCGCTGTACGACCAGCGCGCGGCGCAGGGGGTCCGCCCCCTGTACACCATGACCCTGCAGGAGGCGCGGGCCGCCGATCTCGCCGCCATCCAGGCCGACTCGGGGACCCCGGAGCCGGTGGCGCGGGTGACCGACGAGTCGATCCCCGGGCCACAGGGCCCGCTCCCCGTGCGCGTCTACCGGCCCGCGGGCGAGGGCCCGTTGCCGGTGCTCGTCTACTTCTTCGGCGGCGGCTGGACGCTCGGCTCCATCGCGACCAGTGACGCGATCTGCCGGAGTCTCGCCAACGCCGCCGGCTGCCTCACCGTCGCGGTGGGCTACCGCCTGGCGCCCGAGCACAAGTTCCCCGCGGCGCCGCAGGACTGCCTCGCCGGTCTGCGCTGGGCGGTCGAGCACGCCGGGCGGCTCGGCGGCGACCCCGCGCGGGTGGCCGTCGGCGGCGACAGCGCGGGCGGCAACCTCGCCGCGGTGGTCTCGCTCATGGCGCGCGACGCCGGGGGCCCGGACATCCTGGCCCAACTGCTCGTCTACCCCAACACCGACCACCTCGCGGACACCGCGTCGCGCCGCGAGAACACCGATCCGCTGCTCTTCAACGACAAGTCGGTGCAGTGGTATTGGGACAACTACCTGACCTCCCCCGAGGACGGCCTGAACCCCCTGGTCTCCCCGCTACGGGCGCCCGACCACTCCGGCCTCCCGCAGGCCCTGGTGATCACCGCCGAGTACGACCCGCTGCGCGACGAGGGCGAGCAGTACGCGGAGCGCCTGCGCGAGAGCGGCGTACCCGTCGAGGCCACCCGCTACCCGGGCGTGGCCCACGGCTTCTTCGCCATGGCGGGGACGCTGGACGCAGGCCGTCGCGCTGTCGAGCAGGCCGCCGCGTATCTGCGCACCGCCTTCGCCGACGCCCCGAAGAAGGACTGACCCCATGGCAGACACGACGTCGGACACGACGGCAGACATCACGGCAGACGTCACGGCAGAAAACACCTCCCCCGCATCCGCCGCATCGGCACCCGCGTCGGGGGCGCTCGCCCTCGGCGAGCTGCACGGCTCGCTCACCGACCCGGTGCTCGACGCGATGAACTTCCTCAACGAGGTCGTCGCGCGCTTCCCCGACGCCGTCTCCTTCGCGCCCGGCAGGCCCTCCGAGGGCACGTTCGAACCCGAGGACCTCGCACGCCATCTCCGTTCCTACGCCGACCACTTGGAGCGGGAGCGCGGCTGGACGCGTGACCAGGTGCGCACGGTGCTCTTCCAGTACGGGCGCACCAACGGCATCATCCACGACCTCATCGCCCGCACCCTCGCCAACGACGAGGGCATCGTCGTGAGCCCGGAGTCGGTGGTCGTGACGACCGGCTGCCAGGAGGCGATGCTGCTCACCCTGCGGGCCCTCTTCGCCCGGCCCGAGGACACCCTGCTCGTCAGCTCGCCCTGCTACGTGGGGGTCACCGGCGCCGCACGCGTGCTCGACATCGCCGTGCGCCCCGTCGCGGAGGGCGCCGCGGGCCCGGACCCCGACGCGGTCCTGGCCGCCGTGCGGGAGACCCGGGCCGAGGGACGACGGCCGCGCGCCCTGTACGTGGTGCCGGACTTCGCCAACCCGTCCGGCGCGAGCATGACCGTCGCCGCCCGCGAACGGCTCCTGGAGATCGCCGGCCAGGAGGACCTGCTGATCCTCGAAGACGATCCGTACGGGTTCTTCGTGCGGGAGGGTTCGGCGCGGCCCACCCTCAAGGCCCTGGACCGCGGGCTCCGGGTGCTGCACCTGGGGTCGTTCTCGAAGACCGCGCTGCCCGGCGCGCGCGTCGGCTACGTGGTGGCCGACCAGGAGGTGGTCGGGCCCGCGGGCGAGCGGACGCTGCTCGCCGACCAGCTCTCGAAGATCAAGAGCATGACGACGGTGAACACGTCGGCCATCGGCCAGGCCGTCATCGGCGGATTCCTCGTCGAGTCCGGCTGCCGGCTGCGCGAGGCCAACGCGGAAGCCGTCGCGTACTACCGCACCAACCTCAACACCCTTCTCGCGGAGCTCGAACGGCACTTCCCGGCCGATCGCAGGCAAGAGCTCGGGGTCGACTGGAACCGTCCCGACGGCGGCTTCTTCCTCGTCGTACGCGTCCCGTTCGTGGCGGACGCCAAGGCCCTGGAGCACTCAGCCCGCGCCTTCGGCGTGCTCTGGACGCCGATGAGCGACTTCTACCTGGCCGGTGGCGGCGATAACCAACTCCGGCTCTCCTGCAGCGCTCTGACGCCCCAACAGGTCGTTGAGGGCGTGGGGAGGCTGGCCGCGTTCATCACGGAACGGGCCGCGGAGGCGGCGACCGGTTAGCGGGCCGCGTCACGCGACGCTCCCCGATAACTAAACGTACGGTCGTGCTATTGTTTTTCTGCCCGGGCACCGTGGGGACACGGCGACGTGCGCCGCGGCCGCCCTCCTGGGCACCACTCGCCGAAAGGATCCCCATGGACGTCCGGAAGCTCGACAGGACGGCCGTACTGGAGAGCGTCCGCATCCTGGAGCAGGCGGCACCCGAGGACTGGGCGGCGCCCACTCCGTGCGCGGACTGGAACCTCCGGGAGCTGGTCGCGCACATGGCCGGCCAGCACCGTGGCTTCGCGGCCGCAGCGGCGGGCGGCGGCACGGACCTCTCCGTGTGGCGGCCCGCCGAACTCGGCGACGACCCGGTGCGGACCTACCGCGCCGCCGCCGACGAAGTCCTCGAAGCCTTCGCCCAACCCGGCGCGCTCACCCGCGAGTTCGCCCTGCCGGAGATCAGTACGACGATCACCTTCCCGGCCCCGGTCGCCATCGGGTTCCACTTCCTCGACCACGTCGTGCACGGCTGGGACGTGGCGCGGGCCATCGGTCTCGACCCGCGCCCCGACGACGACGTCGCCGAGGCCGCGCTGGTCTTCGCGCTGCGGGTGCCCGACGACGAGCGCAGGCACGGGCCCGACGCGCAGTTCCGCCCCGCGCTGGCCCCGGCCCGGGGAGCCGGGACGCTCGACCTCGCCCTCGCGGCGCTCGGGCGCACACCCGACTGGACCGCTCCGGCCGACCGCGAGCAGGGCGCCCGGGACATCACCGCAGCACCGACCCACAGGGAGACATCCATGCTTGCCGACCTCAGGACCCACGTCGCGCGCCGGCTCGGCCTGCCGCAGGAGGAGGTCTTCGACGGGCGGCCGCTCTCCGCCGTCCTGGTCGCGTCGCCGGACGCCATCAACTCCATCGACCTGCTCGACGCGTTCGCGGGCGCCCTCGCCGACACCGGCGTCGACGACGACGTGGAACTGCCGACCATGACGCTCGACCACACCGCCGAGGACGTCGTCACGGCGCTGGGCAAGCAGCTCGCCACCACCACCTCCTGACCGGAAGGCGTCCCGACCCATGCTGATCATGACCGACATCGTCAAGGAGCTCCGCGCGGGAGCCACCGTCAGCGATGTGCTGCGCGTCCAGCAGAGCTACCACGAGCAGCGCCGCTGGGGCACCGACACCCTCTTCGACGGCCGCAGGCTGTCCCGGCCCGCCCCGGGCGACAAGGCGGCGCTCTGGCACGCCTCGCGCGCCGAGCTCACCACCCAGCCCGCCGGCATCCGGCTCGCCGTGGACGGCGTGAAGCTGGCCAACGAGATACGCGAGACCAATCCGCTCGGCGCCAACGTCCTGCACATCGCCGCGGCCTGGTCGGCCCGGTACTGGCTGGAGGAGGAGGCGCACCACGAGGTCGCCTTCGGCCGGCTCATGGAGATGGCGGGCGTCGACCCGATCGACGAGGACGAGGTGATCGAGCACCGGGGCGCCTTCCCCACCGACAACTACGCCCGGGTGTGCATCCTCCAGGCCTGCGTCGAGATCGAGGCCTGCGTCTCGTACGGCTGGCAGTCCCGCACCACGGAGGACGGCCTGGTGCGTGACGTCTTCCACACGATCATGAAGGACGAGGTGCAGCACCGGCAGTACTTCGCCTCCTTCGCCAAGGCCCTCGTCGAGTCCGGGGTCTACCCCATCAAGGACGTCCTCTCGATGGCGTACACCTGGGTCCGCCCCGACGGCGGCGAGACGTTCGGCTCGGCCCGTGCGGCGCAGACCGAGCGCGAGGGCTTCGTCAACTGGTGGGAGAGGACCCGCAACGCCGAGGAGGAGTTCGGCCTCGGCGACGACGCGCTGCACGAGGGCTCCGTCCACATGAAGAAGCTGACCAGCGTGTTCGCCCTGGTCCGCGAGGTGACCGGCATCCACACCCAGTCGTACGAGGACCTCAAGCGTGCCTACTTCGCCAGCCTGCGGACGAACGATGTCGACCGGATTCGATCTGCAGTCCGTGACGGAGCTGCGCGAGAAGCGGCACTTGCTCGCTAGCGGCGCCCTGTTCACCGAGGGCGAGCGTGCGCACTGCCGCTCCCGCCCGAGCCCGGACGCCTCCCTGGCAGGGCTCTTCGCGGCCAAGGAGGCGTTCGTGAAGGCGCTCAGTTCGCTGGGCGGCGGGCCCGCGCACACCTTCCCCGAGGTGGAGGTGGTGCACGGCCCCGCGGGGCAGCCCCGGGTGCGCCTGCACGGAGGGATCGCCGCGTGGTGCCGGGAGCGGCTCATCGACGTCGAGCTGTCGATCAGCCACACCGGCGATCTGGCGGGCGCGGTCGTGGTGCTCCTGGCCCGGTCGCCGAGCGACGGAAGGGACACCGCCATGACCAAGGGACACACCCCATGACCACCGCCCCGCCGCCGACGCTGGAGCACACCTGCGAAGTCGCCCTGCGCCCCAACGACTTCGACTGGGCCGGCCACCTCAACAACAGCGTGTACGTGCAGCTCCTGGAGTCGGGGCGCTGGGAGTGGGGCCGGGCCTGGGGCGGTGATCTGCGCGAGAGCGCACCCGTCGCCGTGGTCCTGCAGCTGCGCCTCGACTACCTGGAGGCGGTCGGCTGGGACCCGGTCGGCCGGCTCGTCGTGCGCACCTCGCTGGCGGAGCGGACCGCGTACAGCTTCACGCTCGTCCAGGACGTCGAGCGGACCGACGGCACCGTGGTGGCCAGGGGCCGGGTCCGGCTCGGGCTCGTGGACCGCGACACCAAGCGGATCCGGCGGGCCGACCTCGACGCCCTGCTCGACCTCCCGAGGAGCACGCCATGACCGCGACCACCCTGCAGGAGGCCCTCGCCGGGCAGGCCCACCGGGCGGAGGCCACCGTCACCTTCGGCACCTCCGCGCGGCGGGAGCGCCTGACGTACCCCGAGTTCGCCGCGCAGATCGCCGCGGCGGCCGGCGGCTTCGCCGACCAAGGCGTACGCCGCGGGGACCGGGTGCTGCTGCGCGTCGGCAGCTCAAGGGAGGGGGTGCTCGCCCTGCTCGGTCTGATCCACCTGGGCGCGGTGCCGGTCTCCGTCAAGCCGCACGTCCCCGGGACGGCCGTCGAGCGGTACTTCGCCGCGGTGACGCAACAGCAGGGCGCTCGCCACGGTTTCCGCGTGTCCGGGCCCGGTCTGACCGAGCTCCGGCTCGTGCTGCGCACGGGGGACGCGCCGGGGCCCGCACCGGGTGCCCCGGAGGACGTGGCCTTCATCCAGTACACCAGCGGCTCCACCGGCATGCCGCGGCCCATTCCGCTCAGCCATCGGGCCGTCCTCGGCAACATCGAGGCGATCAGTGACGTCGCGGGCATGAAGCCGGGCCACGCGGGCCTCATCGCCCTGCCGCTCCACCACGACATGGGCCTCATCGGGGTGCTGACCTCGCTGGTACGGGGCATCGACCTGGTCGTCGAGGAGCCGGGCACCTTCCTGCGCAGGCCGCTCGCCGCCCTGCGCCTGGTCCGCGACGCGGAGGCCGTGCACAGCGCCTTCCCGGACTTCATGCTGCGCTATCTGGCGGCGCGGATCGGGGAGGCGGCGGGGCAGGAGGCGCCCGACCCCGGTCTGTTCGGTGCCTGGCGCACGGTCTTCTGCGGGGCCGAACCCATCCGTAAGCCGTCGATCGACACCTTCGTCGGCGCGACCCGCGGCTGGGGCTTCGACCCGACGGCGCTGGTGTTCTGCTACGGCCTCGCCGAGGCGGCTCTGATGGCCACCTCGCACCGTTACACGGACGCGGAGACCGCCTTCCACACCGAAGGCCCCGTCACCACGGCGTGCCTGGGCATCCCGATGCCCCGTCTCAACCTGCGGGTCGTCGACGCGTCGGGCCGGGAGTGCGGGGAGGCCGAGGCCGGCACCGTACAACTGCGCGGCGCCACCCTCTTCAACGGGTACGACGGGACCACCGATCACCGCGTCGCCTGGTTCGACACGGGCGATGTGGGGTGCCTGCGCTCCGGCCGGCTCCATCTGAGCGGCCGCAGGAGCGACCGCATCAGCGTCAACGGCGTGAACGTCTTCGCCGCGGACGTCGAGCAGTCGGCGACGGAGCTGCCCGGTGTCGCCGAGTGCGTGGCACTGCCGTACGAGGAGTCGTTCGCCCTGGTCGTGGTGGCCCGGCGGGGCGAGCGGATCGACCCGGCCGAAGTCGCCCAACGGGTGGCGGCCGACTTCGGTCTCGCCCCGCGGTCCGTGGTCGAGGTCGCGCACAGCGCCGTCGCACGCACCGCGAGCGGCAAGCCCGCCCGCACGCACATGGCCACGCTTCTTGAGCAGGGGGTTCTGGGCCGTCTGTCCTAGCGTCACCGCTGACCCTCGCCCCCGCCCCCGCCCCCGCGGTGCGGGTCGCCCCTGGGCCGGCTCCTCTCAGACGTCCTGGTCCAGCAGACCCGCGTCGTGCGCCAACAGGGCCACCTGCACCCGGTTGTTGAGGTCCAGCTTCGTGAGGATCCGCGAGACGTGCGCCTTGACGGTGGCGACGCTCAGATACAGCTCGGCGGCGATGTCCGCGTTGGAGCCGCCGCGGCCGACCGCGACGGCGACTTCGCGCTCGCGCTCCCCCAGCGTCTCCAGCCGCTCCAACGCCCGCCGTCTGCGGTCCAGTTGGGGGTCCACCCCGGCCACCTGGGTGATCAGCTGCCGGGTCACCGTCGGCGAGAGCACCGGTTCGCCCGCGGCCACCGCGCGGACCGCCGCGACGATCTCGGCAGGCGCGGTGTCCTTGAGCACGAATCCCGCCGCGCCCGCACGCAGCGCACGCAGCACCTGCTCGTCGGCGTGGAACGTGGTGAGGACGATGACCTCCGGCGCGCCGGGGCGCCGCCGCAGCGCCTCCGTGGCCGCGAGGCCGTCCATCGTGGGCATGCGGATGTCCATCAGGACGACGTCCGGGCGGAGTTCGGCGACGAGCGGGGCGACCTCGGTGCCGTCGCCCGCCTCGCCGACGATCTCGATGTCGTCCGCGCCGCCGAGCATGAAGGACAGTCCGGCGCGCACCAGCGGATCGTCGTCCACGAGCAGCAGCTTGATCGGTTTCATGACGCCCACGGTAGCCAGGCCTCCAGGTGGAATCCGCCGTCGGGCCCGCGCGCGTGCGAGAGTCTGCCGCCGGCCAGCGAGGCCCGTTCGGCGAGTCCGATCAGGCCCTGCCCGGAGCCGGGCACCTCGGGCACGTCGCCGGGCGGCGCGGGGTTGCGCACGGTCAGGGTCAGGCCCGCGCCGGGCGTGCCGTCGACGGTCACGGTCACCTCGGCGCCGGGGGCGTGTTTGCGGGCGTTGGTCAGGCCTTCCTGCGCGATGCGGTAGGCGGTGCGGCCGAGGGCTGCGGGCACGGCGGCAGGGTCGGCGACACGGCTGTCGAGGACGGCCTTCATGCCCGCGTCGCGGGACTCGGCGACCAGCGTCTCCAGGGCGGCCAGCGTCGGCTGGGGGCGGCCCGCGACGTCCGCGTCGCCGCCCCGCAGGACGCCGATGACCTGGCGCAGGTCCTGCAGCGCCTCGTGCGCGCTCTCCCGGATGACGCCCGCCGCCCGGGCGATCTCGGCGCGGGGTGCGTCGGGACGGAACTCCAGGGCCCCGGCGTGCACGCTGAGCAGGGTGAGGCGGTGCGCGAGCACGTCGTGCATCTCGCGGGCGATGTCCTCGCGGGCGAGGCGCTGGGCCTGTTCGGCGCGGAGCGCGGCCTCGTTCTCGGCGCGGACGGCGCGGTCGCGCAGGCTGAGCAGGAGCTCGCGACGGGAACGTACGAACATGCCCCAGCCGGTGACCGCCGCGCTCGCCAGGACGCCGAACCCGACGGCGACGCCGTAGGGCATGTCGCGGTCGGGCCGCAGCCAGAACGTGAGCGGGACCACGGCGATCGAGGCGCCGCCGATCCACGCGACGTACCGGAACGGCCGGTGCACGGCGAGCGTGAAGAGCGCCACCGCGGCCGCGCCGCCCGCCGTGTCCGAGGCGATCCCGACCGGCACCATGGCGAGCGCGAGCCCGGTCGGCCACCGTCTGCGCAGCCAGACGGCGGCACAGGCGAGCGCGCCGGCGACCTGGTCGAACTCGGCGTATCCCGGGGAGACATGCGGGTTCGCGCTGACGGCGTCGGCGCCGATCATGCCGATGAGGACAGCGGCGCAGAAGCAGCTGAAGTCGACGAGCCAGTCGCGCGCGGTCCGCCTGGACCTGCGCCCCGCGCGGCCCGGGTCGAACTCCCGGGCAATGGCGGAGGGCAGCGTCCAGGGACGGCTGCCGGGCAAGGGACGGCTGCCGGGCAAGGGACGGCTGCCCGGCAGGGGACCGCCGTCGGGGGGCTCGGGGCGCCGCGTGGGATCAGTGCCGCTCATGGTCGACAAATCTACGCACCCGTGGCGGCCCCGCCCGCGTTCCGCGCATGACCGTCGACCAAAGTCGCGCGGGTCGTCGACTTTCGGACCACCCGCGGGGTGGATCCTCGCCCCGCGGCCGATGCCCGTGGCCGGAACGCGGAGCGAGGATCTCCGCATGAAGCAGCTACTGGAGTTTCTCGGTGTGATCCTGCTGGTCCAGGGTGTGATCGGCCTGGTCAACAGGTTCTCCGGCGAGCTGCGCGGCTGGGGTCTCGTACAGCGCCTCGACGTCCTCGACGGCTACGAGATCTACGCGAGCGTGGCCCTGATCGTGCTGGCCTGCGCGCTGTTCGCGGCCGTGCGGAGCGAAGGGACGGACTGAGGCGCCGCCCGAGAACCATCCATTCAGCAGCTTGGGTCGACTCAGCAGCTTGGGCCGACTCAGCAGCCGTGGTCGACCAGGTCGAACGACGCGTAGTGGTCGGCGGTGTAGTAGTCCTCCTGATTCTTCTCGCCGGTGACGATGCGGCGGGCGCCACGGTCCTGGGAGCCCGGCGTGATGACCGTGTACTCGTGGTAGTAGCCGGAACCCTGCTGCGGCAGCACGTTCTCGCGGTTCTGGAAGACGGTGCCGTCCTGCGGGAACGGGTAGGGGCCGCCCTTGCCGATCAGGTCGAGCGTGTCGTGCGCCTGGGCGGGCAGTGCGGAGTAACAGATGTCGCCGACCGCGGTGATCGCGTACGAGACCGGGGCGGTCGAGGCGGTGGGGGCGACGGGGACGGCCGGGGCGGCGGTCGCCGTGACCGCGGCGGGGCCGCCGAGCAGAAGGGCGGCGGCGAGGGCGGTGGCGCCGAGGAATCGGCTTCGTGGGGGGATTCGCATGGGTCCAGTGTGACGCGCGTAGAGGTTGGCGTGTCAACGTCAAGTCTGTGAAGTTTTCCGGGAGTTAATCACCCGTCACCACCCGGCAACCTGGCAATCCGGCCACCCGGCCACCCGGCCACCCGCGGAGAACCGTGTCCGATGACCGCCAGCCGACACCCCCGCGAACGACTTTCATTGAACCCGTAACCACTGAAAGTCACTTGGAAGAGGTTCGGACATGTCTTCTCTCAACGGCAAGACGGCCCTGGTCACCGGCGGCAGCCGCGGCATCGGCGCGGCGATCGCGCTGCGTCTCGCCGCGGACGGCGCCGACGTCGCGATCACCTTCGTACGGAACGAGGACGCGGCCCGCGAAGTCGTCGCGAAGATCGAGTCGATGGGCCGGCGCGGCTTCGCCCTCCGGGCGGACGCGGCCGACGCCGGAGACGCGGCGGGCGCCGTGGAGCGCGCGGCCGACGACCTGGGACGCCTGGACATCCTGGTCAACAACGCGGGCATCGGCGTGCTCGGCCCGATCGGCGACCTGACGCTCGGCGACGTCGACCGGGTGCTCGCCGTCAACGTGCGCTCGGCCTACCTCGCATCGCAGGCGGCCGCGGGGCTGCTGCGCGACGGCGGCCGCATCGTCTCCGTCGGCACGGCGCTCACCCGGTACGCGGGCGGGCCCGGCGGCACCCTGTACGCCCTGAGCAAGTCGGCGCTGACCGGCATGACCAAGGCGCTCGCGCACGAGCTCGGCGGTCGCGGCATCACCGTGAACCTGATCCACCCGGGCCCGATCGACACGGAACTCAACCCGGCGGACGGCCCGTTCGCGGAGCCGCAGAAGAACAACACCGCGCTGGGCCGGTTCGGTTCGGCCGACGAGGTGGCGTCGCTGGTCGGCTATCTCGCCGGTGACGACGCCGCGTACCTCACGGGCGCCGAACTCGCCGTGGACGGCGGCCACTCGGCGTAACCCGCCGCATGTGTCCCGCCGCGGACATGAGAGTGGGGCGCACCGGGGCTGTCCACCCGGTACGCCCCACGTTCGGGGGGGGGCGGGTCAGCCGCCCAGCTCCTGGTGACGGGCGGCCAGCTTGGCCGAGCCGTCCTCGGTCAGCGAACCGAACAGGCGCAGCCGGGAGATGCCGCCGTCCGGGAAGATGTCGACGCGCACGTGCGTGCCGACGACCGGCGCGGCGAGGACGAAGCGGTGGTTGGTGTCGGGCTGCAGCCGGGTGCGGGGCAGCGCCTCGGTCCACTCGCCGCTCTCGCCGTCCCGTACGGACAGGGCGGCCCAGCCGGCGGAGTTGCCCTTGAGGTAGGCGGTGTCGATCTCGACGACGCGGACCTCGGCCTGCTGGACGAGCCGGTAGCGGATCCAGTCGTTGCCGTTGTCGCGGCGGCGGCGGGTCTCCCAGCCGTCGTCCATCTTGCGGGAGCGGCCCGGCTGGATGGTGTTGGTGGCCGGCGAGTAGAAGCGGTCGGAGGCGTCCTCGACCTGGCCGCCGTTCTCCAGGGCGACGACGTCGAACGTGCCGAGCGCGGCGAGCCACTCGGGGTCGGCGACGACCTCCCCGTACACGCGCAGGCGGGCGATGCCGCCGTCCGGGTGCTGGTTGACGCGCAGGTGCGTGAAGCGCTGCTCGACGTCGACGGCGAAGCCGTTGGCCGCGTGGCCGCCGATGGGCGTGCGGGGAACGAGCGTCGTCCACTTCACGTCGTCCCCGCAGAGCTCCTCGGGGGTCGGCGAGCCCGCGACGCTGGTGCCCTCGACGGAGACCGCCTGCGGGTAGTTGCCGCGGAAGTGCGCGGTGTCGATGACGATGCCGCGTACGACACCGGGGGCGCCGAGGCGTACGAGCGCCCAGTCGTGGTCGTCCTCGGTGGGCCAGGGGTGCTCGCCCGAGACGCCGCGCCGACGGCGGGTCTCCCAGCCGTCCATGACCTTGCCCTTGTGGCCGAAGTGCTCGGGGTCGAACACCGCGGGGTGCGCGAGCAGCAGGTTCTCGCGCATCGCGAAGAACTCGTCGTTGGCGGCGATCACACCGGCGCCGAGCTGACGGTCGGCGAGGTTGGCGTACTGGGTGAAGGGGAAGTCGGCCGTGCGGTAGTCGGCGTAGGGCTCGCCGCCGCCGTAGGGGCTCGCGTCGCCGGTGAAAGAAGGTATCGCCGTCACGGTGATCAGTTGTTCCTTTCCAGAAGACGGCCTGCGGGTTCGCTGAACTCGCCGCCGTGCAGGATGCGTTCGCCGCGCAGCCAGGTCGACTTCACGACGCCGCTGAGGGTCTTGCCCGCGTACGCCGTGACCCGGTTCCGGTGCTGCAGCTCCGCGGGGTCCACGGTGAAGGTCTCGTCGGGCGCGAGGACCGCGAAGTCGGCGTCCCGGCCGGCCTCGATGGCGCCCTTCTGCTCGAGTCCGACCAGTTGTGCGGTGCGCGCCGACATCCAGCGCACCACGTCGTCGAGGGTGTGGCCGCGCTTGCGGGCCTCGGTCCAGATCGCGGGGAGGCTGAGCTGGAGCCCGGAGATGCCGCCCCACGCGGTCGCGAAATCGTCGGTCTTGAGGTCCGCGGTGGACGGCGAGTGGTCCGTCACGATGCAGTCGATGGTGCCGTCGGCGAGCGCGTCCCAGAGCAGGTCCTGGTTGGCGCCCTCACGGATGGGCGGGCAGCACTTGAACTCGCTGGCGCCGTCGGGGACTTCCTCGGCGGTCAGGGTCAGGTAGTGCGGGCAGGTCTCGACGGTCAGCTCGACGCCCTCGCGCTTGGCGGCGGCGATGAGCGGCAGCGCGTCGGAGGAGGACAGGTGCAGGACGTGGATCCGCGCGCCGATCCGCTTGGCGACGGCGATGAGCCCCTCGATCGCGGTGTCCTCCGAGATACGGGGACGGGTCTCGAGGTAATCCGCGTACTTGGGGCCGCTCTTGTGCGGGGCGGCGTCCAGCTCGTGCGGGTCCTCGGCGTGCACGATGAGGAGTCCGCCGAACCCGGCGATCTCGGCCATCGAGGTGGCGAGCTGGTCCTGGTTCAGCTCGGGGAACTCGTCCACGCCGGAGGGCGAGAGGAAGCACTTGAATCCGTAGACGCCGGCGTCGTGCAGCGGCTTGAGGTCCTGGACGTTGTCGGGCAGGGCCCCGCCCCAGAAGCCGACGTCGATGTGCGCCTTGCTGCGGGCGACGTCCTGCTTGGTGCGCAGGTTGTCCACCGTCGTCGTGGGCGGCAGGGAGTTGAGGGGCATGTCGACGAGGGTGGTGATGCCGCCGGCGGCCGCGGCGCGGGTGGCGGTCCAGAAGCCCTCCCACTCGGTGCGGCCCGGGTCGTTCACGTGGACGTGCGTGTCGACCAGGCCGGGCAGCAGGGCGTCGTCGCCGAGGTCCTCGACGCGGGCACCGGTCGGCACCGCGGCGTCGTACGCGTCGACGGCCACGATCCGTCCGCCGCAGACGGCGACCGAGGCGGCCCGCGTTCCGTCCGGGGTGACGACGCGGGTCGAGCGGAGCACCAGCTCCACCTTCGCATCCATCGCCGCGTCCACGTCCACGTCCTTGTCGGACACCCGCGTCCCCTCTCTGCTCTCTTCTCTTCCGCTACACAGACCTTTTGGTTCCGCTTAACGGAATTCAACGTTCTGTTGAAGGAGTTTTCACGCTTGTGTCCTCGACGTCAAGAGTCGACTCCGCCACCCCGCAGGTGACTCGCCCTGATTCCGGTACGGACTGGACGTTTCCACAACGTGGAATTAGAATTCCGCTCACCAGAACGTAGCTACGCACAACGCGTGCGCCGACGGGTCGCGGGACAACCCCGCGGAGACACGGACAAAGGCCCCCTGACCGGCGACGACGGCCCGCCGCGCGAGCCCCTGCGCGAAGAACCGAACGGTAGGCTGCTTCCTTGCCCGCCAGCACCGAAAGGAACGCGCCGTGCCGACGTCAAGCGCCAGCGACGCCCCTGCTGAAATCGCCGCCACCAAGACCCCCGCCGCCAGCGGTGGTGTCCAGTCCCTCGAGCGCGCCTTCGATCTGCTCGAGCGGATGGCGGACGCGGGGGGCGAGGTCGGTCTCAGCGAGCTCTCCGCCAGCAGCGGTCTTCCGCTCCCCACCATCCACCGCCTCATGCGCACGCTGGTCGCCTGCGGGTACGTGCGCCAGCAGGCCAACCGCCGCTACTCGCTCGGCCCCCGCCTCATCCGCCTCGGCGAGTCCGCGTCCCGGCTGCTCGGCACGTGGGCACGGCCCTACCTCGCCCGGCTCGTCGAGGAGACCGGCGAGACGGCGAACATGGCGCTGCTCGACGGCGACGAGATCGTGTACGTGGCGCAGGTGCCGTCCAAGCACTCCATGCGCATGTTCACCGAGGTCGGCCGCCGGGTCCTGCCGCACTCCACGGGCGTCGGCAAGGCCCTGCTCGCGAACACCTCGCCGGACGAGGTACGGGCCCTGCTCGCCCGCACCGGCATGCCGGCCGCCACGGAGAAGACGATCACCACGCCGGAGGGTTTCCTCGACGCCCTCGAGGACGTGCGCCGCACGGGATACGCGGTGGACGACAACGAACAGGAAATCGGCGTCCGCTGCCTGGCGGTCCCGGTCCCGAACTCCCCCACGGCAGCGGCCATCTCGATCTCGGGCCCCGCGGGCCGCGTCACGGAAGCGGCAACGGACAAGATCGTGCCGGTGCTGCAGCAGGTGGCGGTGGAGTTGTCGGCGGCTTTGGTCAATGCGGGGCCTGGCTCCTGAGCCTTGGGCGGGGGGTTGTGGCCCCGGGCGGGGGCCGGCTCCTGAGCCTTGGGTGCTGAGGGGGGGCGCCCTTGGCGGGGCCTGGGCCTGAGCCGCCGGGCGCGTTCAACTCCGGGGCGAGCGCTGGCTCTGAGTCGACTGGCACGCCACGCTCCGGTTTGAGAGCGGTGCTCTGGTCCGGGTGCGGTGCTCTGGCCCGGGTGCGCCGCCCCGCGTAGAGAGCAGTGCTCTGGTTTGGCTGCGCCGCCCCGGCGTTGAGAGCGGTGCTCCCTTTCGTGCACACCTCTCCGCGCCGAGAGCGGTGCTCCGCTTTGGGTGTGCCGCTCCGCGCTGAGAGCAGCGCTCCGTTCCGAGTGAACTGCCCTGCGCCGAGAGCGGTGCTCCACTCCGGGCGCCCCGCTCCGCCCCGAGAGCGGCGCTCTGGTCCGCGCGCACCACCCAGCGACGAGAGCACCACTCCGTACCGGGTGGGCCGCCCCGCAGCGAGAGCACTGCTCCGCTCCGAGCACACCCGCCCACCTCAAGAGCACCGCTCCGTTCCGGGTGAGCTGCTCCGCGTCGAGAGCACCGCTCCGCTCCGGGTGCGCCACTCCACCCCGAGAGCACCGCTCCGGCCCGAGCACGCCTCCCCGCCCCGAAGGCACCGCTTCACCCCGGGAGGCGCCCCGCGCCAAGCACACCCCCCACCCCAAGAGCGGCGCTCCCGCCCCCGCCCCCGCCCCCGCCCCCGGCGATCAGTGGCTTGCCAGGGCGAAGTCCTGTGGGGTCATTCTGCGGAGGGTTCGGCGGAAGCCCCTCGGGGGGCGAGGGGCCGGGACCGTGAGGATCGCGCAGGGCGCGTGCGTACGGACGTGGCGCTGGGTCTGGCCCACGCCGCGGCGGCCGGCCCGCGCGCCCAGGACCAGGAGGTCGTCCGGATGCGAGGCGACCTCGCACAGCGCGGCTCCCGGGCGGGAGCGGACCACGCGGCGCGCGACCGTGACGCCGGGCGGCGCGCCGCCGAACGCCGCTTCGAAGGCGCGGTCGAGGAGGGCCCGCGCCTCGACCCACCAGTGCCGGGCCCACTCCGGGTGCGGATGGCGCAGATACAGCGCCTC
This sequence comes from Streptomyces sp. NPDC005863, assembly GCF_042871345.1. Classification (NCBI taxonomy): domain Bacteria; kingdom Bacillati; phylum Actinomycetota; class Actinomycetes; order Kitasatosporales; family Streptomycetaceae; genus Streptomyces; species Streptomyces sp. NPDC005863. The sequence goes on from NZ_JBIAII010000002.1 coordinate 1,223,254, forward strand.
CCCCTCCGGCGGCTCCCACGCGAGCACCGCGACCAGCACCCGGCCCCCGCGCCGCGCCTGCTCCGCCGCGGCCCGCAGCGCCGCGAGACTCGCGGGCGAGCCGCTGACCCCCACCACGACGCGCCCGCCGCGCGCGCTTGATCGCCCGGCGGTCCGCCCACTCGACGCCCGCTCCCTGGCGTCCGTTTCCCTTTCCTGCCCCGACATCGATGCCCCTCCCCAGGCCAAACAGCCGACTGAAGCTCTCTCAAACCGGAGTCTGTACTCTGATTGGCCTGGAGAGCAGGGCCAATCGGCGGGAGTTGGCATGGGTGGGGTACGTGTGGTCCAGACCGTGGACAGGCGGCTCGGCATCCGTCAGCTGGCCGGGTTGCTGACCGGCGTCTCCGGGGAGCGCCCCGGCTACCGCGCCCTCGCGCAGGGCGTCCGCACCCTGTTGCTCGACGGCCGCATCCCGCTCCGCACCCGCCTGCCCGCCGAGCGCGAGCTCGCCTCGGCGCTGGCGGTCAGCCGGGCCACCGTCACGGCGGCGTACGACGTGCTGCGCGAGGGCGGTTACGCGCACAGCCGCCGCGGCGCGGGCACCTGGACCGAGCTCCCGCAGGGCGGCCGGCCCTCCAACGTCGCGGCGTTCCCGGCCGGCGACGACATGCTGGACCTCGCGTCCGCCGCGCCCGGCGCCCCCGAGGCGGAACTCTCACAGGCGCTCGCCGCGGCCGGCGCGATGCTGGCCCGGCACGCGCCGACGCCGGGCTACCACCCGTACGGGATACCGGAGTTGCGGGCCGCCGTCGCCGACCGTTTCACGCGGCGCGGGCTGCCGACCCTCCCCGACCAGATCCTGATCACCACCGGCGCGCAGCACGCCCTGTCCCTGACGCTGTCCCTGCTCGGCGGGCAGGGCGACCGGGTGCTGGTCGAGAACCCGTCGTACCCGAACGCCGTCGACGCGATCCGCGACGCGCAGTTGCGGGCGGTCCCCGTGCCGGTCACGGAGGACGGCTGGGACAGCGGGCTCGTCGAGTCGTCGTTGCGGCAGGCGGCGCCCCGTATCGCGTACCTGGTACCGGACTTCCAGAATCCGACGGGCAGTCTGATGCCGCGCGAGCAACGCGTCCGCATCCTGGAGACGGCGCGCGCGACGGGCACGTGGCTGCTGATCGACGAGACCATCGCGGACATCGCGCTCGACGTCCCGCCGCCGCCTCCGTTCGCGTCGCTCGCGCCGCACGGAACGGGTGAACAGGTCGTGACCGTCGGCTCGTTGAGCAAGACACACTGGGGCGGGCTGCGCATCGGCTGGGTGCGAGCGGGGTCGGGGGTCATCACCGAACTCGCGACGAAGCGCGTGCCGAGCGACATGGCGACGCCCGTCATCGAGCAGTTGATCGCGCTCCATCTGCTGCGCGACATGGACGGCGTGCTGCGCGAGCGGCTGGAGCGGTTGCGGGTACAGCGGGAGGCGCTCGCCGCGTCGCTGGCCCGCCATGTGCCGGAGTGGCGCTGGCAGTTGCCGCCGGGCGGGCTCTCGCTCTGGGTGGACCTGGGCCGCCCGATCGCGTCGTCCCTGGCGCGGGCGGCGCCGGCGCAGGGCGTACGGATCGAGGGCGGCGCACGCTTCGGCGCGGACCCGGGTACGCACGAGCACCGGCTCCGCGTTCCGTACGTACTGCCGCCGGAACGTCTGGAGGAGGCGGTACGGCGTCTGGCGACCGCGCTGGCCGGAGACCTGCGGAGCACCGGCGACCCCACCACCGGCACCGGCCCCCGCCACTGGGTGGCCTGACCCGAACGGAAGACCCCGGCGGCGGCCGCCCCGCTCGCCACCTCCGCCCCCGCCCCGCCCCCGCAGGGCGTTCCGGCCCCCCGCCTCCGCGCAGAAGACTCCGGGGTCGGTCGTCGCGCAACAGCAACGACGGCGCTGCTACCTGGCCGTCTCCCCGAACATCTCCACCGCGCCCCGCACCCCCGCGAGCCCCGCGGCCAGCGCGCTGACAGAGCCGATCGCACCGGCCACCAGGAGCAGGGACCTGCGCATCCGGGGGACCTCGGGGGCGCCGTCGCGGGCCATCGCGGCGAGCGCGGCCAACTCGTCCTCGGCTATGCCGCGGTCCGTGAACTCCGCCGGGTGCGCGGCCAGTTCACGGCGCAGGCGGGACACGGCGGAGCGCAGCTCCGCCACCCTCGGGTCCTCGTCCTCGCCGTTCACTCGCCTCTGCTCCACACTCCGCAACACGGTTCTCCCCCTCGCACGTCTCCGTGCGGCCGTTCTCATGCATCTCTTCACCGGTCCGTCCGATGCTGGTCGGGCACCTGAGGACCGCGGGTCAGTAAACCGTTCCCGATAGCGATGCGCCACTTTGCGAATGCTGTGAGCGCTGTGACTTTTGTGGCGTCGGTGAGTGGCGTGATCTCCGTCTCGAACGCGACGTGTCCGTTGGGTGTATCCAGGAGGCATGACGACTGAAGCGACGGACGCGCGGGCCGACGGTGCGGGAGCGGCGGAAAAGGCGGGAGCAGCGGGCGAAGTCGTGGGGCTGCTGCTCGCCGCGGGTGGCGGGCGGCGTCTCGGGGGGCGGCCGAAGGCCCTGCTGGAGCACCGGGGGCGGCCGCTCGTGGAGCACGCGGTACGGGTGCTGCGCGAGGCCGGGTGTGAGCGGATCCACGTCGTGCTCGGCGCCTCCGCCGACATCGTCCGCGCCCGCGCCTCGCTCACGGGCTGCGTCCTGGTCGACAACCCGGACTGGGAGCAGGGCATGGGGTCCTCACTGCGGGCCGGGCTCGACTCACTCCGAGAGACGGAAGCGGGCACGGCCACGGACACAGGCACGGTCACAGACGCGGCCACCGGCACAGCCACAGCCGCAACCGCGGGCGCCGCCCTCGTCTCCCTCGTCGACCAGCCGGGCATCGGCCCCGCGGCCATCGCGCGCGTGCGCGCCGCGTACCGCTCCCCCATGACGCTCGCGGCCGCCTCGTACGAGGGGCGGCGGGGTCATCCGGTGCTCTTCGGCTCCGGGCACTGGGCCGGGATCGCGGCGCGCGCGGTCGGTGACCGCGGGGCACGCGACTATCTGCGCGAGCACGCCGCGGAGATCGTCCTCGTCCCGTGTGGGGACATCGCCGAGGAGTACGACATCGACACGGCGGAGGACCTCGTACGCCTGGAACCGGCCCCCGGAATCTCGCCCTCCGACACGCCGGATGCCCCGGCCCACGTGGAGTGACCGGCATGGCACTCAGCGACACGTTCTGTCGACGAAGAGAATCTCGACATCAACAAACCATTGAACTTCCACTATGAGGAAACTAGTATCCACTGACCAGAAGGCCCGTTACCTCGGACGGGGCCCGCAGCCGTACCTCGGCTCCCGTGGCACCCAGTGCCACCGTGTCTGCCCGGCGGCTGGCCCGGCACCCGTCCGTGCAGCTCTCTGAAGGAAGTGACAGGACATGTCCGCACTAGCGCCGTCGCCGCTGGCCATCGTCGACGCAGAGCCCCTGCCCCGGCAGGAAGAGGTGCTCACCGACGCGGCCCTCGCCTTTGTGGCCGAGCTGCACCGGCTGTTCACGCCCCGGCGTGACGAGCTCCTCGCCCGGCGTGCCGAGCGCCGTGCCGAGATCGCCCGCACCTCCACCCTGGACTTCCTCCCGGAGACCGCCGCGATCCGCGAGGACGACTCCTGGAAGGTCGCCCCGGCCCCGGCCGCGCTGAACGACCGCCGTGTGGAGATCACCGGCCCGACCGACCGCAAGATGACCATCAACGCCCTGAACTCGGGCGCCAAGGTCTGGCTCGCCGACTTCGAGGACGCCTCCGCGCCCACCTGGGAGAACGTGGTCCTCGGTCAGCTCAACCTCACCGACGCCTACGAGCGCCGCATCGACTTCACGGACGAGCGCACCGGCAAGTCGTACGCCCTGAAGGACGCCGGCGAGCTCGCCACGGTCGTCATGCGGCCGCGCGGCTGGCACCTGGACGAGCGCCACCTCCAGGTCGACGGCAAGCCGGTGCCCGGCGCGCTCGTCGACTTCGGGCTGTACTTCTTCCACAACGCCAAGCGCCTCATCGAGCTCGGCAAGGGCCCGTTCTTCTACCTGCCGAAGACGGAGTCGTACCTGGAGGCGCGCCTCTGGAACGACATCTTCGTCTTCGCGCAGGACTACGTCGGGATCCCGCAGGGCACGGTCCGCGCGACCGTCCTGATCGAGACGATCACCGCCGCGTACCAGATGGAGGAGATCCTCTACGAGCTGCGCGACCACGCCTCCGGCCTCAACGCCGGCCGCTGGGACTACCTCTTCTCCATCGTCAAGAACTTCCGTGACGGCGGCTCGAAGTTCGTCCTGCCGGACCGCAACCTGGTGACGATGACCGCGCCGTTCATGCGCGCGTACACCGAACTCCTCGTCCGCACCTGCCACAAGCGCGGCGCGCACGCGATCGGCGGCATGGCCGCGTTCATCCCGTCCCGCAAGGACGCGGAGGTCAACAAGGTCGCGTTCGAGAAGGTCAAGAACGACAAGGACCGCGAGGCCGGCGACGGCTTCGACGGCTCGTGGGTGGCGCACCCGGACCTGGTCCCGATCGCCATGAAGTCCTTCGACGCGGTCCTGGGCGACAAGCCCAACCAGAAGGAGCGCCTGCGCGAGGACGTGCACGTCGCGCCGGGCGACCTGATCGCCATCGACTCCCTCGACGCGAAGCCCACGTACGACGGTCTGGTCAACGCCGTCCAGGTCGGCATCCGTTACATCGAGGCGTGGCTGCGCGGCCTCGGCGCCGTCGCCATCTTCAACCTCATGGAGGACGCGGCCACCGCCGAGATCTCGCGCTCGCAGATCTGGCAGTGGATCAACGCCGGCGTCGTCTTCGAGAGCGGCGAGTCGGCGACCGCGGAGCTCGCCCGCAAGGTGGCGGCGCAGGAACTGGACGCCATCCGCGCCGAGATCGGCGACGAGGCCTTCGCGGCCGGCAAGTGGCAGCAGGCCCACGACCTCCTCCTCCAGGTCTCCCTGGACGCGGACTACGCGGACTTCCTGACCCTCCCGGCGTACGAGCAGCTGCGCTGACGTCCGTCCGTACGTCACACCTGTGACAAGGCCCCCGGCACCGCACAGCGCCGGGGGCTTTGGCGTGCCCGCGCGCCAGGAGCCCGGCCACCGGCCACCGTCTTCCGGCTAACCGAGATGTGAGGACCAGTCCTGCTCCGCCGAAGGCTTCCCGTGCAGGTCGGGGACGCGCTTCAGCCAGGCGGGGCGGCCCTTCTCGGTGGCGGCGGCGCGCCGCGCGTCGGCGGCGGCGAGCTCTCCCCTGCTGGGGAAGTCGGTGGGCAGCCAGGCCGCCGAGGCGCGGGCGCGGGCCAGCAGGAACTCCACGTACGCCGTGCGCACCCCGGCGGGCGACGAGAACCCCGGCTCGTCCGCGAGCCACGCGTCCGGCACGAGGGCGACGATCTCGCGCAGCGCCGACTCCGTGACCAGGGGCGCCAGTTCGGCGTCAGCGGCGGCCGTGTCGGGGGCGTACCCGCCGAGGGCGTGGTGGCGGAAGTCGTACGCCTTGTCCGGGGCGGTCGCCCCCCAGCGGTGGTGGAAGAGCAGGGCCGCGCCGTGGTCGATCAGCCACAGGCGTGGTGCGTGGACGCCGAACGTGGGCCAGATCATCAGGTTCGAGCTGTGCACCGTGCGGTCGACGTTCGCGGTGAGGGCGTCGAGCCACACCACCTTGCCCGCCTCCAGCGGGTCCACGTCCAGCGCCTCGGGGGTGAAGTCCGCGGCGCCCGGCAGCAGGTCCATGCCGAGGTTGACCCCGGCGCTCGCCCGCAGCAGGTCCTGGACCTCCTGGTGCGGTTCGTCGGCGGCGACCGCGGGGTCGAAGTCGACGAGGACCAGCTCGGGAAAGCGCAGCCCGAGGCGGCGCGCCAGCTCGCCGACGATGATCTCGGCGACGAGCGCCTTGCGGCCCTGGGCGGAGCCGGTGAACTTCACGACGTACGTACCGAGATCGTCGGCCTCGACGACTCCGGGCACGGAGCCACCGGACCTCAGGGGTTCGATATAGCGGGTTGCAGTGACATCTCTCAGCATTTTCCTAGGCCACCATTCCCTTGAACCTTACGATCCAAACCCACCCCAGGGGGCGTTACGAAGCAAGAAAGGTCGGCCATCAGCCCTGGGGAGAATCTGGGGAGTTTCGAATGGCATGCGGATCTCCCTGCCTAGCCAGCAAACCGACGATGGCCGTCCGGCCTTGCTTCCGGCCTCCGGCACGAGGTGAGCATAGTAACCGAGGGTGATCGCCGGGTGAGGAGTGCCCGAGCCACCGAGCCACGGTCACGACAGACTCCCCCGCCTCCAGCATGATGGAGGCGCAGGTGTGCCGCAGCACATGGAAGCCGTCCTTCGGCGCCGCCTACCACTGCCACTTCTTCGCCTCCACAGTGCGCGGCGGGATGATCCCGGCCTTGGCCAACGCAGCCTTCCCGCTGTAGGTGTTCGACATGTTCACCGCGATGGGGTTGCCGAACCGAGTGGTCAGCAACAGGGAGACCTTCCTTGGCTGCCCCTTCGGCTTCCCCCACGGGAGCTCCACCTCCACCGGAGGAAACGCTTCGACACGGCGCTTGAGTTCATCGGCCACCGAGGGGGGTATCGACGACACGAGTCCTCTTGCCCTTCGGCAAGGCGAAGGGCAACCGCCCCCTGATCGCCTGGACTTGGCGTCGGACATGGAGGAGACCTTTCGTATAATCGATGTCCTCCGGGCTCAAACCGAATACCTCGCCCTGGCGGAGTCCGCACACCAGACCATGGACGACGGCTATCCGATTGCGCGGGTTGATGACGTCACGGACTCGCAGAGCTGTCCCCAGCGGCCGAGCCTCACGGCGCTCCTTAGCAGCCTTGGTCACCGCACGGACTTCGCGTGCATCGGGTTGCTCGCGAGCCGCTTGTCCTCGACGGCCGCCGCCAGAAGGGAGGAGAGCTCGGACAGGATGCCCCGCAGGTGGTCGGTGGAGGAGACAGTCGACTCCAGCTTGGATATGAAGGTGCGCAGGTCTGCCGCCGTGATGTCCTGCAGGGGGAGTTGACCCAGGTGCGCAATGATGGGAGGGCGCGCTCTTCGCTCCTGGTTGTCTCTGGTCTTGGGGACCCCGCCCCGGCCCGGCGCAGTACGTCGCGATGTAGTCGGCGAGTGTGATGGAGCCGTCGCAGATGCCGTCCAGCGTTCAGCAGGGCGACATAAGGCGAGAGACGACCTGTGCGTGGGACAGACGAGGGCCAAGAGGACGGCGGAGCTGGGCGCTTCCCCTCGGCTACTTGTGGACTTGACAAGGCCCACCTCGACCCTGCATACCGGCGCAACCGTATGAGGCGTAGACCACTACGGCGCGTCCCGGTTCCTGCGCCGCCATTCGTACAAGGCGAACGCGCACACGAGAGTTCGCAACGTCGAGCCTAGGCAGGCGCCTATGCGGTGAGCGGGCTGCGTATGAGCGTCTTTCCCTGCATCGGCACGGAAGGCCAGTGTGCCGGCGGCGAGATCATCGGCGAACGAGTCGAAGTTTCCGAGGAGCTTGTCGTGGGCTGCGACCAACTCCAGGGTGGAGTGAGCCCGTTGTGCGGGTGAAATCGCTTCTTTAACAAAGCCTTCGACCAGATGAGGCATCAAGGCGGTGAAGGTATTGACCAAGGAGAGCTCAGGGGCCAGGCGTCGGACCGAGCCCTCCAGATTGGCGAACGACCGGCCCAAGAGAGCGATCATGGGGTGCGTTTGGATGCCACGACGCGTGGAGAGCATGAGGAGTTGGGTGAGTTTGGCACCGAAGTCGAGTTCGCCCAGCGAAGCGAAATGAATCTGCGGCACCAGGAGCGACAGGTCCTGACGGAAGGCCGACAGATCTGCACTTCGAGTGCGATGGCTCAAGGCCGCCCAGCTTCTCGAGACGGCATGTGCGTCGTTCTGCGCCAAGCCGACCAGGGCGCTCAGCAGGGACAGGCTCAACCGACGGTCGACCCGGCCGACCATCCCCCAGTCCAGGAGCGTGACACACCCTCCTGGATCGACGAAGACGTTGCCGGGGTGTGGGTCGGCGTGAAAGAAGCGGTTAAGGAAGTAGCCTTCACACATGAAACCCATCAACTCACGGCCGATGGCACATCGAACTTCCGGTTCGAAGTCGGCCGGCTGGGCCTCCTCGACACTTGTGCCATCGGCACGACTTTGGATCAGCACGTGAGGCGTGACCTCGATGACCTGCGGAACGCAGATGCGCTGGAATTTCGCGGCGACTTTCTGCGCCTCCTCCATGTTTCGAGCCTCCGCGGTGAAGTCGAACTCCGCAGCCATCGGTTGAAAGAACGCCTCCAACAGGTTCTCCAACCCCAGCCGCTCATTCAACTCTCGTGCTCGGCGGGCAAAGAGACGGGTCAGGACCCGGAGGATCCGCATGTCATCCCGAGCTGTATCGGCCACACCTGGGCGTTGTACTTTCACGACGACCTGGGCACCGCCGCGTAAACGCGCCGCGTAGACTTGGGCGATGGAGGCGGAACCAAGAGGGTAGTGCTCGTCGAACATCTCGAATTTGGTTCTCCAGGCGGGGCCGAGACTGTCGCGCAAGATCGGTTCCATCGCCGCGAAGGGCAGAACATGGACCCGATCATGCAGGCTTGCCAGCTCCCTCACCAATGCGTCGGGTATCAGGTCGGGCCGGGTCGACATGAGTTGGCCGAGTTTGATGTACAGGGGTCCCAGGTTCTCCAGCGCTCGGCGCACGGAGCATGCCGATGCCGGGCCGACCGCGGTGGATGAAGTGCCTCGGTACACCCGGGTGAGAGCCTCGCGCGCTTCGTGTGCGGCAAGGCCGACGACAGCGGATGCCACTTGCTTGCTTCGCGCGTACAAACGTTGCCCTCCTGTTGCTGGTCATGTCTCGTAGCCACAAGCTTTACGTTGATGCCCGATACGCGTATGCGGTGGGAGGGATGACCATTGCAAGGCCGGGTCTTCGACTTCGATGGCCTTCGGGCGAACCTGAGCGTGCAAGCCCTTGTCGGTCATGTCGACGCCGGCTTGCCTTCCTTATCGACACACAGCCCAGTCGCCTATTATTGCCCCGGTCTCGCTCGGTGCGACCGTTCGCGTCGACCGACTCACGTTTCTCGTCGCGGAGTTCACTCAAGGACCTGCTTCGTCGCGGGCTGGGGTCGCCCTATGCGGACAGGTCCGCTTCGGAGGATAGGACTCATGTCCACGTGGCACAAGGGGGGCACCTTCCGGCCTCTTCATATTATTTCACTAATCAATCTCGCCGCTAGTAGTTGTGCCGCCCGGCACGCCACAGCGACTGAGCCTCTTCCAATGCGTCACGCCTTGGCCAGTGAGTGACACTGAGGTATCCCAATGCGGCAAGGGGGCGCGAAGGGAACGTCTACAGCCCGCATGGGGCAGGAAGGTAATGAGGACTTCGCTACCGCGCGCCCCCTGTACAGGGATGGACGGCGCCCTACCGGCTCATGCAGTCTGCAACAGAGACACCTGCGGATAGCGCTTTTCGCTCGGGTTCCCGACCACTCGCGCTGCGTCTTCCTTGTTCGAACAATCCCCCTCCTCTCTTTGGGGAAGGCAGGCGAGCTCAGCCACCGGTTCCGTCTGCTGAATCCAAAAGGCGCGCCCTTCGGGTTTGCACGTCGGTAACAGCGCAACGCGGCCACATCACAGGGATTTCCGTCGGCTGCTCGAGGAACTCCTGGCGCGAAATCTGCGACTGAAAGATGTCCAGGACCAATATGTGGAGGTGCTGCTCCGTGCCGGAGACAAGGGCACTGCTGGAAGGGATCGCCGTCCATCTCCCGGACCGGTACGTGCCGGCAGTGGAGATCGAAGGCCTGGTCAATCGATCCAGCCCCGGCTTCCGCCCCCCGCCCGGCCTGATCTCGCAATTGACCGGGGTGAAGGGCGTACATGTCCTGGATGCCGACCAGCAGGCGTCGGACCTCGCGGCCGCCGCGGCCTCTCAGGTGCTGGACGAGACCGGTACCGGGCCGGAAGACATCGACTTGTTGATCTTCGCTTCGTCAAGTCAGGACATGATCGAACCTGCGACAGGGCACATCGTCTCGGCCAAGCTGGGTCTGCGGTGCCCCGTCTTCGACCTCAAGAACGCCTGCAACAGCATCCTCAACGCCATCGAAGTCACTCAGGCGCTCATCACCTCAAGCCAGTACAGCAGGGTGCTGGTGGTGACCGGGGAGGCACCCTCGCGCTCGGTGCGCTGGTCGGTTCCGGACGCCGCCTCCTTCGCCCGGTCATTCGCGTCCTACGGCTTCTCCGATGCCGGGGGTGCCGTCCTGTGGACATCCGCCGCGACATCCTCGGTAGGACAACGCGGGGTACTGGCAACGGAGTTCGCGGCGCGATCGGATGTGTGGGAGTGCGCGACCATCCCCACCGGCGGGACGGTTCACCCCCGCGGCGCGGACGAACATGCCTACTTCTCCATGAACGGTACTGCCATGCGCGAAGCCTTCCGCGGTCTCGGCTCCCATCGCTGGAAGGCCCTGGAAGCCCTCGGGCTCACCTGGGCCGACTTCGATTTCGTAGCGTTGCATCAGGTGGCCGTGGCGGACGTGGAGGAGGTCTGTGAACGCCTGGGACTTGCGCGCGAGCAAGTCCTCGTCACGGTCGCCGACCACGGAAACGTGGCCTCCGCCTCCCTTCTCCTGCAACTCGCCAAGGCCAGTAGCAGCGGCCGGATCAAGGCAGGAGACCTGGTGGCGTTGATCGGTCTGGCCGCCGGCGCCAGTGCCGGGCTCGGCGTGGTCCGGCTGTGACCGGCACTCGTAGGCTCTCGGCCGAGCAGGCGCGCCGGTATCCCGACTACCCCTTCCAGGGGCGCTGGTTCGATCAAGGAGGAGCTCACCAGCACTACCTGGACGAGGGCGCCGGTCAACCGCTGCTGATGCTGCACGGGAACCCCTCGTGGAGCTACATGTGGCGTCACGTGATCCTGGGGCTGCGCGGCTCATACCGATGTGTCGCGCCGGATCTCATGGGCATGGGGCTTTCGGACCGTCCCCGTGACCTGAAGGGGACGCCGATCGCCGAGTACCGTGCGACGGAGCTGGTCCGCCTCCTGGACCACCTCACCGCGCAGCACGGTGCCCCCGCGCGCGGATGGACGCTGGTGACGCACGACTGGGGCGGTCCCATCGGTCTGCGGCTGGCGCACCTGCGCCCGGGCACGGTAGGCAGGCTTGTTCTCCTCAACACCATCGGGTTTCCCTGGCCTCCTGGTTACCGACTCCCGTGGCGGCTGCGCGTCGTCAGGCGAGGGCCGCTGGGTGCGCTGATCCACCACACCAACGCGTTCGCGCACGCCGCCGTCCGCCAAGGCGTGTGCCGCCCCATGCCTCAGGCAGTTCGTGCCGCGTACCTGGCCCCCTACCGGCGTGCGCAGGACCGTGGCGCGGTGCTGCGCTTCGTGCGGGACATCCCGTTGTCCCCCTGGGACATCGGTTGGCCCCAGGCCCGGCAGCTGGGCGAGGAACTGGACGGCTTCGTCGATCTGCCGGTGTTCATCGGCTGGGGCATGCAGGACCCCGTATTCGACGGGGTGACGCTCGCGGAGTGGACGCGCCGGTTGCCGCGTGCAGCGCTCCATCTCTACCCATACGCCGGGCACTACGTCATGGAGGATGCAGCCGATCAAGTCGTACGAGACCTCCGCGCCTTCCTGGCCACATCCGACGTTCCACCTCTCCACCCGCCCGATGCGGACATGGCGCGCGAGGAAGGAGCTCCCCAGTGACGGAGAACGTGCTGGACATCTTCGCTCGGCGTAAGGCTGAGCGGGCCGGCTCGGCGGTTCTTGTCGACCATGCGGCCACCCGCCCCGTCACCTGGACGTTCGAGGCGTTTCACCAGGAGTGCCTGCGGGCTGCTGACTGGATGGCCGGCTCCGGCGTCACCGCGGGGGCTCGCACCGTCATCCTCGTCAGGTCTCCCGTCGATTTCCTGATCAGTGTCTACGCCGCTTTCGCCGTGGGAGCCGTTCCGGTCCTGGTCGATCCTCATCTGCCGCCCCGAGCCGTCCGGCGTTGTCTGGCCGACGCGCAGCCCACGGTGTTCCTGGGTGACCCGCTCGCGCACCTTGCACGACTGGCCAACGGCTGGGCACGCTCGAGGGCCTCCGTCTTCCTGTTGCCGCCCGACGCCAGGCGTCGCCGTCACCACGAGCCGAAGCCGGTGACCTTTCGTCCGGCCGCAGATGACACCGCCTTGATCGCGTTCACCTCCGGCTCGACGGGCACGCCCAAGGGCGCGGTATACACCCACAGTCATCTGAGCGCCCAGCTACAGCTTCTACGCGAGGAGTTGGGGATGGCGCCGGGGCGTGTCCTGGTATCCGCCTTTTTGCCCTTCGTTCTGTTCGGGCCGCTCCTGGGTGTGACCAGTGTGCTGCCCGACATGGACTTCTCCCGCCCCCGCCGCGTGGACCCCCGAAAGCTGACGGCCGCCCTCACCAGCAGCACCGCCGCCGCGCTGCTGGCCTCCCCCGTGGTCCTGACCGCGCTGAGCGCCCACTGCGCCAAGCGCGGTGCACACCTTGGCAGCCTGGCCGACGTGTACTCCTTCGGCGCCTCGCTCCCCTTGCCCGTTCTGACCCGGCTGCGACGGGCTCTGCCGCCCGCGGCACGGTTGCACAGCATCTATGGGGCCACCGAGTGCCTTCCGGTCAGCTCGGTCGAGAGTCGTGAACTGCTCAGCCGACGCCCCCAAGTTCTGCGTGGCCAAGGTGTGTGCCTGGGCCGTCCCGTCTCCTCCTTGACGGTCCGGGTCGCCGAGGTACGGCCCGGACCCGTGGCTCACTGGGCCGACAGTCGGCTGGTCCCACCGGGGCAGATCGGGGAGATCACCGTGGCCGGCCCGAACGTGAGCACCCGGTACGCCGGCAATCGACGCGCCACCGAACGCACCAAGGTCCACGACGGGGCCAGGGTGGTGCACCGCACCGGCGACCTGGGATGGATCGACGACGACGGCCGCCTCTGGTTCTGCGGGCGCATCGACCACCAAATCCACGCCGCCATGGGCCACTTCGCGGCGGAACCCATCGAAGCGGCGCTCGACGCCGTGCCCGGCGTCAGACGCTGTGCGCTGGTGGGCATCGGTCCGGCGGGTTGTCAGGTGCCCGTGCTGTGCGTCCAGCCGGACGCGTCTCATGGGTACGGTCGGCGGCACGAACTCATGGTGCGTGTCCTGGCGGCCGCGGCACCACTGCCGCACGGCGCGTCCATCGCACTGGTCCTCTTCCGCAGGAGACTGCCCGTCGACGTCCGGCACAACTCAAAGATCGATCGAGCCTCGCTGTCTCGCTGGGCCGCCCGCGCTCTGCTGTCTCGTCGCCGGTCCGGGCGTCTACGACGCCATACGAAGCCCTCGGCTCATGAGAGAAGGGATACGGAGAGGTGAAAGTGCTGGTCACTGGGGGCACCGGATTCCTCGGCCGGGCCATCTGCCATCAGCTGCTCCACGCCGGCCACGAGGTCCGTTCCCTCAGCCGGAGCACCGTACGGAGCCTGGTCGGTCTCGGAGTCGAGCAGCGTACCGTCGACCTGCGCGACGCCGGGAAGGTCCACGCGGCAGCCCGGCACTGTGATGCCGTGGTGCACTGTGCCGCCAAGGTGGGAACCTGGGGTACGGCGCGGGAGTTCTGGGACATCAATGTGTGCGGCACTCGCCACGTCATCGACGCCTGCCGCGCCCACTCCATCTCCCGCCTGGTCCACACCTCGTCCCCGAGCGTTGTCTTCGACGGGAGCGACATCACAGGCGGCGACGAATCGTTGCCCTACGCCCGTGGTCATCTCGGCTCGTACTCGCAGTCCAAACAACTCGCGGAGCAGATCGTCCTCGCGGCCAACAGCTCCGACCTCGCCACCACAGTCCTGCGACCCCACCTGGTCTGGGGACCGGGCGACCCACACCTGATCCCGGCGCTGCGCAGGCACGTGCACGGCTCGACCATCACCATCCCGGGAAACGGGGAGAATCGGATCGACACGGTGCACGTCACCGACGCCGCCGTCGCCCACCGGCTGGCCCTGCAACAGCTGACGCCGACCAGCCCTTTGGCAGGCAGGCCCTACTTCATCACCCAAGGGTCACCCCACACCCTCAACGAAACCCTGACCGCCCTCCTGACGGCTGTTCTGGGGCGCCCTGCCCGCATCCGCCACCTGCCGCGGCGCTGGGCAGAACCGCTGGGCGCGGGCACGGAGTTCCTCTACCGGCTCCTGCGCACCAGGAGCGAGCCCCCGCTGACCCGCTTCGTCGCCGCGGAACTCGTCACCTCCCACTGGTTCGACATCTCCGCCGCCCGGCGCGACCTCGCGTACGCCCCCCACCCACGCTGGGACTCCCGGTTGCCGGAGTTGGCCGAGTCCTTCGCGCCGCGCAACCACAGCTGACCCTGCCTGACACCGAATCGCCCGCCCCATCTCCACCTGGAGGCCTGCATGACGTCCTCGCTGTACGAAGCGGTCAAGGGCTGTCTCACCCGTCACTTCAACCTCGCGTCCGGAGAAATCCACCCGGGCAGCACGCTGGAGGACCTTGGACTGGACTCTCTGGCTCTGGTGGAGCTCTCCTGCGTACTGCAGGACGAGCTCGGCCTGACGCCGCTCACGGAGACCGAGACCGGCACGGAACCTCAGGCCATGACCCTCTCCCAGTTCGTCACCGCGCTCGAAGGCATGCAACCCCCGGGCACAATGTCGCAAGGGCAGCCGTCACGTTCCGCCACACAGGCTCCCTCATGAGCCGCACCGACATCGCCGTGACCGGCCTGGGCCTGCTCACCCCTGGCGGGGTGGGAGCGGCTGCCTCTTGGCGAAGCGTCTGCGCCGGCGTCTCCGCCGCCGCCACGGACCCCGAACTCGCTTCCGGCCCGGTGGACTTCTCGTGCCGGGTACCCGGCTTCGACGCCGCGGCGACACTGGGACCCCAGGTGTGGCGCATGGACCGCTTCGTGCAACTCGCCATGGCGGCCGCCCGCGAAGCCGTCTCCGATGCCGGTCTTCACCCTCGGACCTGGGACGGGGCACGCGTCGGCGTCGTCATCGGTGTGGGCACCGAAAGCAAGTACGCCATGACCGACGCCACGCGGCGTATGTACGACGGAAAACCCCTGACGGTCTCCCCGCTCACCGTCCCGCGTTCGACCACGAACATGGCCGCGGGCGAGGTCGCCATCGACCTCGGGATCATGGGTCCCAGCCTGGCCGTGAGCACCGCATGCGCCTCCGGCGCCACCGCCCTGGGGGTGGCGCGCGACCTCCTGCTCGCGGAGCGGTGCGACATCGTGCTGGCCGGCGGTTCGGAAGCCTCCTGCCACCCTCTCACCGCACTGTGCTTCTCCCAGATGCAGGCGCTCTCCCGGCGCGTGCACGACCCCGCGCACGCCAGCCGGCCCTTCGACAGAGACCGTGACGGATTCGTCCTCGGTGAAGGCGCCGGCATCCTTGTCCTTGAACGGGGAGCGGACGCGCATGCGCGGGGGGCAGCGGTCCGTGGCTACTTCCAGGGCTATGGATCCGCCACCGACGCCTACCACTACGCGGCCTCCCACCCTCAAGGCGAGGGAATCAGCCGGGCCTTTCACGCGGCTCTCGCCGATGCCGGCATGGAACCGGCCGACATCGACCACGTCAACGCCCACGGCACGTCAACGCCCATGAACGACCGCATCGAGGCGCAGGCTCTGGACCGGCTCTTTGCGAACGATCCTCCCCCGGTCACCTCGACCAAAGGCGTCACAGGCCACACCCTCGGCGCAGCCGGCGCCATCGAAGCAGCCTTCTCCCTCCTCGCTCTGCGCGACCAACTCATCCCTCCGACAGCCAACTTCGGTGTTCCGGATGCCGGCATCGCCCTCGACGTCGCGTCGGGGTCCTCCCGTCGGCAGACCTTGCGGGCCGTCGCCAGCAACTCCTTCGGTTTCGGCGGTCACAACAGCGTCCTGATCTTCCAACACGCCTAGCACCCAATGGCGTTGGTTCATCGCTTGTCGCATGTACGCCCTCCTGGGTCAACCGCGTCTGCCCGTGGGTGATACCGGCACGCCCGCTCATGAGGCCGTCGCCACGTGGTCTCGCACACGGACGCGGACCACGCCAAGCACGGTGGGCCCGAGACAGCTTGGCGACGGGGTCGGACATCCACGCGTCGCACCCTGGAAAGGAACACGTGCTCATGGGAAACACGCGTTGACCGAGGAGCTTGCCGGACCGACGATGGCGAATCCCCCCACGCGTCGCCGGCTCAGCATCGAGGAGCGGCGAGCGCAGCTTGTGCGGACCGCCCTCACCCTCTTCGCGGACCGAGCGCCGGAAGAGGTCGGCATCGACGACATCGCGAGAACCGCCGGCGTCTCGCGCCCCCTCGTCTACCACTACTTTCCCGGCGGCAAGGCGCAGCTCTACGAATCTGCTCTACGGTCCGCGGCCGAGGACCTCAGGGGCTGCTTCGCCCACCGCGTCGAAGGGCCGCTTCCCCATATGCTGGCCGAAGCCGTCGGCGGGTACCTGGCCTTCGTCGACGCTCACGACACCAGCTTTCGCGCACTGTCACGGGGAGGCAGGACGGTGGACGTGGTACGGATGGCGGCCGCAAGGCACATCCATGGTCTTCTTGAGATCACCGAACCGGGACTCCGCCTGCGGATGACCGTTCGCATGTGGATCGCTGCGGTGGAAACTGCTTCCACTCTCTGGCTCGCCGAGCACAAACAGCCGCCCCTGGCGGAACTGAAGGCCACACTGACGGAACAGTTCATGGTCATGCTCATGGCCACAGCAGCTCTCGATGCGCAGACCGCCCAGGCGGTACGGGAGTTGTCGGACCGCTTGCCCATGCCCCGGTACCACTCGCCGGACCACGCCGTCCGAGCGCGGAAGTCGAGTGGTTGACCACGGTGCCAGTTTCGAGGTCGTAGGAGGAGGGACACCTATGGACGTGGGCACGTTCAGGGGGCTTTCGACTGTGGCGGGGTGGGGGCGGGCGGGCTGTCCTGTGGCGGCACGGGCGAGCAGGCCGGGCGTGACGGTTCGGCGTGAGGCGTGG
This sequence comes from Streptomyces sp. NPDC005863, assembly GCF_042871345.1. NCBI lineage: Bacteria > Bacillati > Actinomycetota > Actinomycetes > Kitasatosporales > Streptomycetaceae > Streptomyces > Streptomyces sp. NPDC005863. The sequence continues at coordinate 1,240,382 of NZ_JBIAII010000002.1, forward strand.
GGCCGCGGGGGGTTGCAGCCGGTGGGGCCGCACTTCCGGTGTGCGTGGCGGAAGGCGCGACAGTAGGCGAGGCGCTGCACGAGGTGGAGGGGGATGCGGGTGCGGGGGTGGCTGCGTCGCCGGAAGGCTTGTCGGACGCGGGCGGGGTGGTGGGGGGTCGCTCATTCGCTCGGCCGGGGGCAGCGGAGAGAGTGGGCACGGGTGCGGTCGCAGTGACGGTGGAAGGGGGCGGCTGTAACACGTAGACCCGGGTGCGAGCGGTCGTGGTGGGTACCTCGAAGGGCGGGGCAGTGACGGAGGGTGGCTCCGGCGGAGGTCTCAGCAGGGGCGCACCGGTGCAGCTTGCGGCAGCCAGACCGGTGCAGCAGACGACGAGCAAGAGCAGCAGGCTTCGCATGGTTGTCGCCTCCAACGATCACGCATTCGGTGGTGGTCAGGCGGAACGAAGGGTCTCGACGAACGTCTTCAGCCCGGTGAAGAATTGACCGATGGCGTGCACGACGTCGGCCAGGACATGGGCGCTCTGGACGGGGGCGGTGGTGATGAGGAAGAGCACGACGACGAGGAGGAGCCAGAACAGGATTCCGCGGGGGGCGCTCAGCACAGTGGGCTCCTGCGATTCGGTTGCTGCAGCATCTCGCTCACTGGGCCAGGCTCCCGGCCGGCCAAGGGCGCGTCTCTGAGGGTGGAGGGCTGTCAGGGGGCCTGGCGCACTGCAGCCCGTTGCGCACAGGCCGCCCGTGCGACGCATCACACTCCGGTCGAGGCCGCCCCACTCCCCTCACCGGGTTTGGCGGCCGCCGCCCCCTAGAGCGCACCACCCCCGGCCGGAGGGGACAACCCTTCGGCCGCGGCGCACGGTAGGTCCACCGGGCCGGGCCCGCACGGCGTGCGCGACGTCTGACCACCGGCGCTCGGCCCTCCATGTCCGCGCCCGCATACGCCCCCACTCGGGTGCCCGTGGCGGTGACACTTCAGGGCAGCCCAGGCAGCGAATACCCACCGCGTCAAGCGAGGCCTCCCCTCGGCTGGACGTCACCCTCCATCCGTCCGGCCGGCGCTATAGGCGCCTTTCCCCTGGGCTTCCGCTTGTGTTGCCTGACTGCATGAACGCCCCCTCGGTTTTGGTGCGCTAATTTCCTGCCACTTCCCCGCCTTCGGTAGTTCCGCAAGGTCGCATTGGCGTACGCGGTGGTGGAAATCAGCGCACTGCGGGAGTGCAAGTCCACCAGAGGCAGAATTGACGGCGCGTAATTGCGCCGGGCGCTGCCCTTTGCGGGAGAGTGCGCTGGCGTGCCCCAGGTCTCGCAAGGAGTGCCCTCGACTTGCCTTCTGTTCAACGGTGTTGCGGCAGCTTCCCTGACTGCCATCGAAGGAAGAGAGCCGAGCCATGGGCACTGCCCCGACCATCCAAACGGCGCGACCTGTGCCTGGATTCCCGGCCCCCTCCCCCTGCTTTCGGAACGCAGTTGATGACGCATTCGGACATCGGTACCTGCTTTCTAGACATCACATTGATGTCCTGTTGCCTCGTGCGCCGCTCGAATTGAGCCGACTACCTGCTGGACCCACATCGCTCTTGCAGCCTGGACCTGCACAGGTCGCCCGAATTCTTGTCCGCCGTTCCGTTTTGTTGTCGCAATGGCGGATGTCTGCCTTCCGCTCTCCATTTTCCCTACCTAGATTGTGGCTGTGGCGTTGCTCTCCCGTAGCCGCCCCCGACCTCTCACGGTCGTTTCTTCTCCACCCCTCCGCAGGCTCCCGTGACGGAGCGGGCCATGGTCGAACTGAAGGCGGTAGTACATGACCATCTCGGAAGAACGCACAGCGATGACCTTCTCGCCTGGCGAACCGACGGCGGGCAGTGCGCGCGGCTTCGGTTCCTACGTCGCAGGACGGGAGGTGGCGGACGAGACCGACTGGACATACTCGGTCCGTGCCACGGCGTTGATCGATGACCCGTTGGGAGCCACCGCGTACAAGAGGTCCCTCGACCAGGGCAAGATGACCGTCCACGAGTATCCGGAGATCGTTCTAGGCCGGTGCGCTGTGGCGCGCGCCGAGTTGATGGAGGCGGCGTTGTTGGCCGCGTCGGAGGCCGCCCCAATATGGGGCGCGATGCCCTTCGATCAGCGCGTGCGGTTCGCCGAGTTGTTCCGACGCGGCGTCGAGGAACACGCGCCGCAGCTGATCGAGCTGTTGGTAGGCGAAGGTCATCCGCGACGGCTGGCCGTCTCGGAGCTCTCCAATTTGCTGGCGTTCTTCGGGCCCGAGACCACCCGGTGGTGTGCCGGACAGATGCTCACCGAGGTGGAGTCGGACGGGCGACGGCTCACGCTGCACCGCCGCCCCGACGGGGTGGTGTGCGTCCAACCGCCGCAGAATACCCCGGTGATCAGCGTGGGCGCTGCGCTGCAGGCTCTGATCGCAGGCAACAGCGTGGTCGTCCGGCTCTCACGGCAGGCACCGTTGGCCGCGATGTATCTCGTGCAGCGCGTGGCGGCGCCAGCCCTGGAGGAACTCGGCGCACCACCCGGGGTCCTCTCGGCCTTGTGCGCGGATCCCGGTGCGACGCTGACGTCGTGGCTGTCGAGCCCGCTGGTCGACGACATCTTCTACTTCGGTGACAGCACCCGCGGCCTGCGCCTTCAACGTGACTGTCTGGCGCGGGGCAAGAAGCCGGTGCTCGAGCTGGCCGGCAATGACATCGTCGTGGTCTGGGACGACGCCGACCTGGAGTTCGCGACCGAGGCACTCACCGAGTCGTTCTACGCTGCCGGGCAGATCTGCTGCGGCCCCAACGTCGTGCTCGCGCATCCCTCGATCGCCGACGAGCTCCTGGAGCGGCTGCTCAAAGCCGCCCGGACAGTGCGACCGGGCTACCCCGACGATCCCGATGTCATTCTCGTCCCCACTCCCAGCGCGGCCGGCTACGACGCCGCCCTGGCCGATGCCCGCGCGCACGGCGCCCTGGTCCTCACCGGAGGCAGGCACCTGGACGTGCACGGCCAGGAGCGGGACACGGGCATCTTCCTCGAGCCGGCCGTGGTGCGGGTGGACGGTCTGGCGCGGGCGCGCCGTCTGCGCGCGGCCTGTGAGGAGACGTTCTTCCCGTTGCTGACCGTGGTGGTGCCCGCCGCCGAGGACGAAGGACAGCTGCTGGACAGCGTCCTGGACTACGTCAGGGCCAACGCATACGGGCTGCGCTGCTCGTTGTGGACACACGAGGACGGTGTCGTCACCGAGTTCCTCAACAGGACGACCACGTATGGCCAGTTGCGGGTGAACGACTCGCATCTCACGTCGGGCCCCTACCTCTCCAATCACGGCGGTACCGGACTGAGCGGCGGCGCGTTCGGCGAGGCGAACTACCCGATGCTGCGCACCAGTCATCTGCAGACGGTGTCGGTCGCCCAGGGCATCTCGCCGCGCCGGGCACTCACCGAGACGGGCGACAGGGCGGGCATCGATGTACATCTCACGCTTCCACCTCGGCCCGAGGTACGAGCCAGGGAGGCCCATCCCCTCGGATGGCCGCCGGAGGATCTGCCCGGTGGTCTGCCGGCGCCCTTCACCCCGCGCTTTCAGCAGGACCCGCACCCCACACTCAAGTGGCTGCGAAAGAACCGCCCGGTGAGTCAGATCGTCACTCCAGACGGTGTCGGATGGCTGCTGACCCGGTACGACGACGTACGCAAGGCCCACCGGGACAAGCGCGTCAGCTGCGACAGCAAACGTACCCCCGCCGGCATCCTGTGGGGCGGTGAGTGGCCCAGGGAGTTGCGCGAGCGCCTGTTCACCCACCTCCTGGACACCGACGACCCGCGCCACGGCGAGCTGCGGCGGCTGATGGCCCCGCTGTTCACGCCGCAACGCCAGAAGGGCTGGCACACGCGGATCAGTGAGATCGCCGACGAACGCATCGACAGGATGGCGGCGCGCGGACACGGCGATCTGATGGCCGAGGTCGCCTACCCGCTGGGCGCACACGTCCTGTTCTCCGTTCTCGGCGCCCCCGCGCCCGACCTGCCGCTGCTTCGCGCCCTGACATGGCGGCTGGTGGACTGGAACACTTCCGTGCCCTACTTCCGGGCGCTGGCCTATCAGGCCGACGCCATGATGGGCGACATCCTGGCGGAGAAGCGGCGCCATCCCGGCGAGGACCTGCTGTCCCTGCTGGTGCAGGCCTGTGATACGGAGCACCTCGTCACCGAGGACGAACTCCAGGGCATGTTCCTGCTCATGCTGGTGGCCGGGCAGGACCCCAGCATCAACAGCATCGGAAACAGCATGCACACACTGCTCACCCACCCCGAGCACATGGAGCAGTTGCGCGCCGAGCCCGAACTGATCTCCAGTGCGACCGATGAGCTGCTGCGCTACAACAGCCCGCTCACCTTCACCAGTTGGCGCGGCACTCTGGAGCCGGTCGACTTCAGCGGGGTGACCGTGCCGGCCAACGAGTCACTGATCGTATCCCTGGGTTCGGCCAACCGCGACGAGGCTCAGTTCGCCGACCCCGATGACCTGGACTTCCGCCGCAGCCCCAACCACCACCTGGCGTACGGCCACGGAGTGCACTACTGCCTGGGCGCACAGATCGGCAGGCTGACCGCCGAGACCGCCATCAGCACGCTGCTGCGGCGACTGCCCGACCTGCACCTGACCGGCGCCGTCCATTGGAGGCCCGGCCAGTTCGAACGCGGCCTGGAAGCCTTGCCGGTCGCCTGGAGTCCCAACGCCGTCCGCCCGAACTGACTCCCATCCCCACATGTGCTGCCACGGGTCCAGAGAGGCCCGTGGGAGCACGTGCTCGGCGGCAGAGCGGAGAAGGGAAGCGACTATGAACAGGCAAGACATCATGCGGGCCTTGGGCGAGATCATTCAGGACGTCACCGACACGCCGGCCGCACGGGTCGAGGAGAACGCGGCATTCATCGCCGACCTCGAGCTGGACTCGCTGCGGATGGTTCAGGTCGTGGTGACGGCCGAGGACAGGTTCGGCGTCACCATCAGCGACGAGGACGCCTGGGAGCTGCGCACGGTCGCCGATGCCGTGACCTACATCGAGGACGCCCTGCGGTCCGCCGACCTGAGCGGTGTGCCGCCGAGGACGGCGCAGGCAGGACTCATGGCGTTCGAGGCTTCGGGGAGGGAGGCGTGACCAGTTTCGCGGACCAACTCAGCAAGCAGGCCGAACGTTATGGGGAGAGCAGGTGGTTCGCTTTCGTGGAGTACCACCGTGGCGCGGTGGTGGAGACCGGCAGGCTGACCTTCGCCGGCCTGGATCGCCGGGCGCGGTCCCTGGCAGTCGCCCTGAACGAGGCCGGGGTGAGTGACCGAGCGGTACTGCTTCTCTACCCGGCGGGCCTGGAATTCCTGGGCGCCTTCTTCGGGTGCCTCTACGCACGTTCCGTCGCCGTGCCCGCCCCGCTGCCGGCGACCGACCCGCGCGCCCTGGAACGTGCGGAGAAGATCATCCATGACTCCGACATCCGCCTGATCCTCACTGATGCCGCCAACGAGCCGTCGCTGCGGGCGTGGTTGTGCAGCATCGGCCAACAGGAAAAGGTGGAGTGCTGGGCCACCGACACCGCCCGGCTGCCCTCGCCCGAGGCCAGGCCGCTGCCTCCCGTCGATGCCCGGACGACGGCGTACTTGCAGTACACGTCGGGCTCGACGGGGGAGCCGCGAGGTGTCGTCGTCTCGCACGGAAATCTGCTGCACAACTCCGAGCAGATCCTCGCCGTCCTGCGTTTCCCCGACACCGGCACGGGCGCCGGCTGGCTGCCGCACTACCACGACATGGGTCTGGTCGGTCAGCTCCTGCAACCCGTGTACGCAGGCGGCAACATGGTGTTCTCCTCCCCCATCACGTTCGTCGCCCGGCCACTGATCTGGCTCCAGATGATCGACAAGTACCGGGCGGCCTTCACCATGGCCCCCAACTTCGCCTACGAGTGGCTGCTACGCGGCACGCGGGACGAAGACCTCGACGAACTGGACATCTCCTGTCTTCAGTGGGCGCTGAACGGTGCCGAGCCGGTCCGCGTCTCCACGCTGCGAGCGGCCGTGGACCGGCTGGGTCCCATCGGCTTCACCGAACACGTCTGGGCGCCCGCCTACGGGATGGCCGAGTCAACGGTTCTGGTGACCGGGACCCGGCGTGGCCTGGGAGCCTGTATCCGCCGTTTCGACCCGCCGGGCCTCGAACGTCACGAAGCGATCAGCGCACGGGGAGACGTCGACGGCGTCGAACTCGCTTCCAGTGGCCGCCCCGTCGGCGTGGACCTGCGCATCGTGGGCCCCGGCAGCCGCACGCCGCTTGAGGAAGGGAGGATCGGCGAGATCTGGATCGCCGGCCCGAGCATCGCCGAAGGCTACTGGCAACAGGAAACCGCCACCCGCCACACCTTCCGGGCCCGTCTCGACGACGGCACCGGTCCCTTCCTGCGCACCGGCGACCTGGGATTCCTCCTGGACGGCGAACTCTTCGTCACCGGGCGCCTGAAGGAACTCATCATCGTCAACGGCCGCAACCTCTACCCCCAGGACCTGGAGGAGGCCGGACGCAGCGCCCACGCCGCCGCCGGAGCCGGAGCCGCCTTCGGCGTGGAGGCCGGTCACGAACACGCTGTACTCGTCCAGGAAGTCGACGAGAACAAGCTTGCGGGCCTCTCCTACGCCGACCTCTCGGCCCGCGTCAAGAGAGCCGTGAAGAGTGCGACCGGCACCCCCGTCAGCCTCATCCTCGTAGCGCGCTCCACCGTGCCCCGCACCACCAGCGGAAAGACCCAGCGCACCCGAGTGCGGGACGACCTCTTGGCCCGTCGACTCGCGCCCCTGCACGCCGACACCCACCCAGAGATACGCGCCTACCTCCCGCCCTCGCTCAGCCAGAGCGCCACCCACCCGGCCGGCTGAGCCCCAGGCCTCCCCGCCGCCATCAGCCGGCCCACTGTCGGCCACGGCCGCACGCCCCGCGCACCACAACGCAGGCGTCCGCCCGTGAGGCCACGTATCCACCGCTGCGCACCACCCGGACACACCGAACAAGGGATGACACACCATGATGCGACACCGCAAGGGCCTCTCACGGTTCCTCCACGACATCGTCGAGGACACCAAGAACCTCCTGGACGAGGTCACCGACTCCATCGGCGACGTCGAACACGACACCCGCTCCGCGGTGAGCCGGGCGCTGCGCCCCGATGAGCGCGATCACGACCGGCGAAGCGGTCGCTCCCGGCGCGAGCGGGACGACGACTACGGGGACCACGGGCCCCGCGACCGCTCAGAAGGCCTCGAGACTCAGCTCACCGGCCTGCGCGAAGAACTCCACCGTCTCGTGGAACTCCTCGGCAAGAACGACGAGGAGGCGGGAACGTCGGCCAAGGCCGGCTCGGCCTCGAAGTAGACCGCGCCGCGCGGCGGCCGCCCAGCCCAACTGTGCCGCGGCCCCCGCGGCGTTCACCGCCCTGCCTGCCCCGACCTGAACAGGCATCGGGCAGGCGGGGCTGTGCACCCGGCCGTCCGTTCGCACCAAGCCCCCTTCGACGACACGCAGGAGGCAGCATGCCCCGACACCCCTGGCAACCGGATCTCGATGCTGTTGTGCCCACCACGCCGCCCCTACCGGCCCACAACCACCAACCGAGCGATCCCCGCCCGGAAGACCTTCCCGGCGCCGGCGCGTATCCGGCGCGTACGCCGACACCCCGTGAGGTGTTCCGACGCCACCATGACCTGTTCGACGGCGAAACCGGCCGCCGACTGTGCATGCACGACCTCGTCAGCGACCTGCGCGAGGGCCGTCGTTTCACGGTGACCGACGCGTCCACAGGGCGAGACCTGACCCTGGACACTCTGTTGCAGGCTGTCTCCCTGGGCCTCGACCGACTCGACACATGGCTGGAGCGGATCCAGCAGAGCATGTTCACCTCGCATCGGAACAACCCGTGTTGTCCCACGGAGGCGAGTGGCACACCGCCGACCTGTCCGTCAGCACCGGAGCCCTGCCAGGCCCGGACGATGCCCGTGCACCGCCTCCTGGCCGGCTTTTCGCGCGTTGGTGAGCGGCACCGGCCGGGGGCAGGCGCATGAGCCGGGCACGAGCGCAGCTGCTGTTCAAGGTGATGGCGCAACTGGCCGCACGCGAACTGCCCCAGCGCCGCGGCACACCCGCCTCCGGCTGTGGTGAGCCGGTGGATCGGGCTCATCGACGTGCCGTGGACCTCCGCACCTCCCTCGAGCGGCTCGGCCCGCTGTACATCAAGATCGGACAGATCCTCTCCACCCGCCAGGACCTGGTCCCGCAGACACTGGCCTCCGAACTCGAGAGCCTGCACGACCAGGCGGCGGTCCTGCCCTTCAGTGCCATGAAACCGGTCCTGGAAGCCGAGTTGGGGCCGGGCTGGGCCGGGCGGTTCCGGAATTTCGACATGGCGCAGCCCCTGGGCGCCGCCTCACTGGCGCAGGCCTACAGCGCCCGGCTCACCACGGGTGAACAGGTGGTGGTGAAGGTACAACGGCCGGGTGTCCGCGAGATCGTCAGCGACGACATGCGCATGATCAAGAAGGCCGTTCGATTCGGCGCCAAACGCGCGCCCTACTTCAACATGACCATCGACCTGGAAGCCATGCTCGGTGTCGTCTTCGACGCCATGCGTCCCGAATGCGACTTCACTCTCGAGGCGGCGAACATGGACACCGCCCGCCGATCAGTGGCGGGTTTCGACAATCTGTGCGTTCCCGAGGTTCTGCATGCCACACCTCGCGTCCTCGTCCAGAGCATGGCGCCCGGAACCAGCATCCGTGACGCCGACCCCAGCGCTTTCAAGGACGACGAGCGCGAGGCCATCGGTACCACCCTGCTCACCTTCATGTACCACGGGTATTTCACCGACCGCAGATTCCACGCGGATCCCCACCCCGGCAACATCTTCGTGTGCCCCTCGGGGCCGACCACGCTCATCGACTGGGGGATGGTCGGCCATATCGACCGGCGGCTGAGCATGAGCGTGGTCCTCATCCTGCTCGGGCTGGCCCGCAACGACGGACCGGCTGTTACGTCCGGCTGGCTCGAGATGGGACGGCCGACTCAATGGGCCGATGTGTCGGGCTTCGGTCAGGACATGGCTGCCCTGGTACCCAAGATCCACGCCGCCCCTCTGGAGCACCTGAACTTCGGCGCCTCCCTGGGCAACGTTCTCAAGTGCTCCACGAAACGCGGTATCCAGACCAGCCCCATGATCTCCATCCTGGCCAAGTCCTTCGCCAACATCGAAGGATCGGTGCGCTACCTTGCTCCGCAGCTGTCCGTGACCGACGTCTTCGTCGAGAACATGCGTGAAGTCCTCTTCGCGTACGCCCGCGAGACGGTCTCGGAGGAGCAACTCGCCACGCACCTCATGCAGCTGATCGCCTCCTCCGCGGCCCTCCCCGGTGAGCTGCGAACCATCACCCGCTCACTCGCCCAGGGCGACCTGACGATCCAAGCGGCGCCCGTCCAGGCCGGCAAGACGTCCCTGGTGGAAAACCGCATCGACCATCGGATCCAGTACCTGGGCCGACGCCTGCTCGCTGCCGGCGCCCTGGGGGGATGGCTCTACACACGCGGCCGCCACCGTAAGTGAGGCTCTCCTCTTCTCGCTGTTCCGCAAACTCACGGCACCACCACCCACGTAGGAGCCCCTCATGGCTGATATTCGTGACGACCTCGTGCACTGCCTCACCCAGGGACTGGGTGTGCCTGCCGACACCATCACCCCCGACGTCACCTTCGAGGACCTCGGCCTCGACTCGCTCGCCCTGCTCGAACTCACCGTCATCTACGAGGAGAAGACGGGCCACGAACCGACCGGCATCACACCGCAGTCGACACTGACCGAAGCCAGTGCCGCACTCGAGGCCCTGGGCAGCCCCGACAGCGTCCAGGCATCGGCGGCCAGGGAGGCACAGTGAAACGGCAACCGGTGGCCATCACCGGAATCGGCCTGGTCACCCCCTGCGACGTGGGCACCGAAGGGTCCTGGAACGGACTGCTGTCGGCGAAGCCCACCGCGGGCGCCGATCCCGCACTCGCCGGCATGCCGGTGGACTTCTCCTGCCAGGTCGCCCACCTGGACGCGGCAGCGCGACTGACCGCCCGCGTCGCGCTGCGCCTGGACCGCTTCACACAGATGGCACTCATCGCGGCCCGCGAGGCGGTCGCCGACGCCGGCCTCGACACCGAAACGTGGGAGGGCACGCGGGTCGCCACCGTCATCGGCGTCGGTACCGCCAGCTTCGACCGCCTGGAAACCGAGGTGGTCAAACTCTCCGCGAACCGCGTGCGCACCGTCTCACCCCTGATGATTCCCCGCAGCATTCCCAATATGGCCGCGGGTGAGGTGGCGATCGCTCTGCACGCCCGTGGCCCCAGCCTCGCCACCAGTACCGCGTGTGCCTCCGGGGCCACGGCTCTGGGCACCGCGCTCATGCTGCTGCGCTCCGGAGCCTGTGACATCGCCGTCGCGGGAGGCGCCGAATCCGTCTGCAACCGCGTCTCCTCCGGCGGCTTTTCCCAACTGGGCGCGCTCTCGACTCGGGTGCACGACCCGGCAGGCGCCTCCCGCCCCTTCGACGTCGAACGCGACGGTTTCGTCCTGGCGGAGGGCGCGGCCCTGCTGGTCCTGGAGCATCCCGCGCACGCCCGCGCACGCGGTGCCCGCACCCACGCCCTGCTGGCGGGCTACGGCGCATCGTGCGACGCCCACCACCCGACGGCCCCGCCGAGCGACGGGCACGGCGCGGTGCGGGCGATGCACGCCGCCCTCACGGACGCCGGCCTCGCGCAGGACGACATCGACCACATCAACGCCCACGGCACCAGCACGCCCCTCAACGACGCGGCCGAGTACCACGCCATCCAACGCGTATTCGGCACCCCTCCCCCGGTCACCGCCAACAAGGGAGTCTGGGGGCACGCCATCGGAGCCGCCGGCGCCATCGAAGCCGCCGTCACCGCCCTCACACTGGAACACCAGACCATCCCGCCCACGGCCAACCACACCGCTCAGGACCCCGCGTTCGACCTCGACATCGTGACGGGAAGTCCACGCCCGGCAAGGCTGGATGCGGCATTGAGCAACTCCTTCGGCTTCGGCGGCCACAATGCCGTACTGGTCCTCACCACCCCGTGACGGCCAGCACCAGCGCGACGCACCCTTCGGATCGCGCATAGCCATCGGCGACCGCGTCGAAGGCCGCTGTCGCAGTCGGCTCCGCCAGCCGTGCCCAGGGTGTCCGGGGCGAACGCGTCGGCGGGCAGATCGACCGAGCCGCCCTGGCTCATCAGCACCCCCGCGTTCCCTCAACACCTCGACGCCGCCACCGTGCCCGAGGATGAACTCATCCTGCTCGCCGACGCCCAGACTTCGGGCGGCCTGCTCATCGCCGGGGAGGTTCCGGGCTATCCCGTCATCGGAGAACTCGCACCGCTCGCCGGTCCCGGCATGACGACCATCGTGATCAAGTAGCAGGCGGACGCCCACCGCGGACCGGACCTGCGGGGAATCGCCGACCACAGCTGGCACGCCGGAGGGGCCTGCCACGGCGTGGACCCGGCCCGCGCCGACAAGCCGCCGCCGTAGCGCGTGACGGCGACGGCGAGAGGGAAGGCTGGCAGCCGAACAGCGAACCACGGCAGGGCGGGAAACGGGGGAAACATCATGGCCGCGACGACATCCACATGCAGGCGGCGAGCAGGGCGTGCGTATCGGTGGGCGATGAGCATCGCGCTTGCCGCACTGGTCGGCTCGTCGGTGGCCGGCTGCACCAGCTCGGACGAGGCCGACGGGGCGTCCTCACCCGAGCGGCAGACCTCGCATGCTCCGTCCGCTCGGCCCTCCCCCGGGCAACCGTCGGCGAAGCCGTCGGTGTCGGCGGCGGACGGGCATGACGTCAGGGCCTGCGCGGACGGCAACTGCGAGATCGCGGTATCCGCGCCGGCGACGCTCCGTTTCAAGGGCCCGGCCGGCCCGGCAACCCTGTCCGTGACCGAGGTCGGCCCGAACAAGGTCGAATACACGGTGAAGTCGGGCACCGGTCATTCCCGCGGCGGGGCGAGCGGCCCGGGCCAAGGGTGCATCACGGTCCTCCGCCGCAACGGCAGCGGAAACTCCTGCGGCGGTCTGGGGGACGCCACCCGGCCGAGCCCCCAGCCCGACGCCGTGGTGATCCAGGCGGCGACCGGCAAGGACGGTACGGCCATCCTCCAGCTCGTGTCCGACTGACAGCACGGTCACTCGACGCAAGGGCGGATCCCCTATGCGCCCTGGTCGTCGCCCTGGTCGTCGCCTTGCTCGTCCGCGCCGCCCTGGCCGTCCGTGCTGCCAGTTACATGTCCTGTTCTGGTTCAGCGGGACCAAGCCACCCGGTGCAAAGTCAGCCAGCGGGCGAGGGCTGCCTCTCCTCGCCGCGCCGCTGTCCCCCGCCTTCGGTGTGACGCGTCAGCGGTGCCTCTGTGACACGTCCTCAGGCGCTCCGCGCCCCCGGCTGTGACCATCGGTGAGTATGAACGGCAGCAGCGAGCAGGAACCCGTAAGCCAGGGGCTGGCCTGGGACGACGTGCAGGACTTCGCCGACGCGGACCGCGGTCTTCTCGGCCGGCTCCGGCCCGGCAGGGTGACCGACGCGGACGGAAGCGTGGTGTGGGACGCGGACGCCTACGGCTTCCTGGACGAGGAGTGTCCGCCCACCGCGCACCCCGCACTGTGGCGGCAGAGCCGGCTGGTGGCGCGGCAGGGGCTGTACGAGGTGGTGCCCGGGATCTACCAGGTACGCGGCCTCGACCTGTCGAACATCACCTTCGTGGAGGGCGACCGCGGCGTCATCGTCGTCGATCCGCTGATCAGCGCGGAGGTCGCGGCCGCCGCGCTGGCCCTATACCGCGAGCACCGCGGTAAACGGCCGGTGACCGCGGTGATCTACACGCACTCCCACGTGGACCACTTCGGCGGAGTGCGCGGCGTCGTCGACGCGGCCGAGGTGGCGGACGGACGGGTGCCGGTCATCGCGCCGGCCGGGTTCCTCGAACACGCGGCGAGCGAGAACGTCTTCACGGGTACGGCGATGGCGCGCCGGGCCAGTTACATGTACGGGGCGGCGCTGCCCAAGGGGCCCGCCGGGCAGATCGGCTGCGGGCTCGGGCAGACCACGTCGACCGGCAGCGTCGGCCTGATCGCGCCCACCCTGGACGTCACCCGAACCGGTCAGGAGGAGACCGTCGACGGGGTGCGCGTCGTCTTCCAGCTCACCCCGGGCACCGAGGCTCCGGCGGAGATGAACTTCCACTTCCCCGAGCTGCGGGTGCTGTGCGTGGCCGAGAACGCCTGCCACACCCTGCACAACGTCCTCACCCTGCGCGGGGCCCTCGTCCGTGACCCGAGCGCGTGGGCCCGGTATCTGACCGAGACGATCCGGCTGTACGCCGAGGACACCGACGTCGTCTTCGGCTCCCACCACTGGCCGACCTGGGGGCAGGACCGCGCCGTCCGCTTCCTGGAGGAGCAGCGCGACGCCTACGCGTACCTGCACGACCAGTCCGTACGGCTGATCAACGCCGGGCACACCGGTGCGGAGATCGGCGAGGAGCTGCGCTTCCCTCCCGGCCTGGAGCGTGCCTGGCACGCACGGGGCTACTACGGGTCGTTGAGTCACAACGCCAAGGCGGTCTACCAGCGGTACATGGGCTGGTTCGACGGCAACCCCACCCACCTGTGGCAGCACCCGCCGACGGAATCCGCCCGACGGTACGTGGAGTTCATGGGCGGCGCCGACGCTGTCGTCGGCAAGGCGCGTACGTCCTACGAGGCCGGGGATCTGCGGTGGGTCGCGGAAGTGCTCGGCCACGTCCTGTTCGCCGAGCCGGAACACGCCGGGGCGCGCGCTCTGCAGGCCGACACGTTCGAGCGGATCGGCCAGGGCTCCGAGTGCGGGCCGTGGCGCAACTTCTACCTCATGGGCGCCGCGGAGCTGCGCGACGGCGTCCTCGGCACCCCGACGCGCTCGGCGCCGGACATCCTGGCCGCGCTCACCGCCGAGCAGATCTTCCAGTCGATGGCGGTACGGCTCAACGGCCCGCGCGCGGCCGAGGCCGGCCGGCTGGTGCTGCGCTGGGAGTTCACCGACACCGGCGAGGACTGGACCCTGCTCCTGTCCAACGGCGCGCTGACCCCGATGCGGGGTGACGCCCCGCGCGGCGAACGGCCCGTCGCCACCCTCCGGTTGGCGCGCACCACCCTCGATGCGGTCCTGGGCGGACGTACGACGTTCGCCGCCGAGATCGCGGGGGGCGGCGTGACGCTCGACGGTGACGCCCAGGCGCTGCTGACGTTCGGAGGGCTGTTGGACGCGCCCGATCCGGACTTCGCGATCGTCACCCCGTAGCGCCGGGCCGGGCGGTGGCGCCGCCGTCCGCGACGCCTCCTCCTGTGGCGTCGGCGGCTCGCACCGACAGGGCCGCGAGTGCCAGTGCCGTGTCCCTCGGTGAGCCGAGGTCGAGGCCGGTCAACTCCTGGATCCGGGTGAGCCGGTTGTCCACGGAGTTGGGGTGCAGGCTCAGGACGCGGGCGGTGGCCCGGCGGTCCTGACGCTGTCCCAGGTGGATGCGGAGGGTCTGGAGGAGTTCGGGGCGGGCGCCCAGCGGGGCGAGGAGGGCGGCGATCCGGTCACTCGCGTCGCTCGGGCGGGACAGGTGGTACTCCAGCAGGACGTCGTCGAGCCGGTGCAGACCGGGTGGGCGGCCGCATGCCCGGGCCACGCGGACCACCTCCGCGACCTGCCGGCCGGCCGCCGGGATGCCCTGTGCCGACTGTGACGCAGCCCAGGCCACCCGTACCTCGGGGCCCACCGCCTCCCGCAACGCGTCGAGGAGACGTGGGGGCGCCTCGCCGCAGCCGGGGACGACGACGTGGCCGCCCCCGGCGTCCAGCAGGGCGAGGGTCTCGGCGCCGAACGCACGGTCGAGTGCGGTCTGGGCCCGGCGCAGCAGACGCCGCACCGCCACCGGCGACCGCTCGCCGGAGGGCTCCGGTTCCATGAACCGCGCGTACAGCACCAGCGTGGGCCCGTGCACTACGGGGCCGCCCGGGTCCATGGCTCCCTCCAGGAGGGCGCGGGCGCGGGACCGGCGCTGCTCCTGCCGTTCCGCGACGAGAGCGGCCTGTTCGTCGAGGTAGCTCTCGGTCACGGCGCCCACGACCCGGTCCTCCGCGGTGAACAGCGCCTCGGCCAATTCGGCGAGTGCGTCGCGTTCCTCGGGGGCTGCGGTGTCCCGCAGGACCCGCCACAACTCCCGTACGCCCAGGCCGTACGTACGCAGCAGGAGGTGCAGCGGCATGCCTTCCTCGGCGCGCTGGGCGGCACGCTCCTGGAAGTGTTCCAACGCGTCCGGGGCCACTCCCCCGTCGGCACCGCGCAGGAACAGCCGCATCGCGTGCCGGGCCGTCGCCGCGATCTCCACGTCCTTGACGTCGGCGGGCAAGCCGGAGTATCCGCGCAGTTGCTCGAACACCTCGCGGGCCATGCGCCGGGCCAGTTCGTTCACCTTCGGCTCGCAGCGGGCGGCCAGCGCCACCGCGGCCGGGGAGAGGCCGGCCGACTGCCCGGGGTCCCGCGGTCCCTCTCGCGTCATGGTCCACACCTCGCCTACGACTGTGACCCGTCACAGTACCCGGCGCCCACGACTGTGACCCCGACGGGTGTCCGCCCCACCCTCTCTGCCTGCAAGATCGGCGCCATGCCGGTGACGCGATCCCCCCAAGGAGCTCCATGTCCGCTATGACACGGCACAGCCCTGACGGGTCCAACGGGTCCGTGTACGGCTCCGGTTGGCGGACCACGTGGGTGCTGCTGGCCTTCATGCTCGTCAACTTCGCCGACAAGACCGTGCTGGGGCTCGCCGCGAACCCGATCATGGACGACCTCGGCCTCACCCGGGAGCAGTTCGGCACCGCCTCCGCGGCGTTCTTCGCCCTGTTCAGCGTCTCCGCCCTGGCGGTCTCCTCGCTGACCCGCACGGTCCGTACGACGGTGCTGCTGCTGGCGATGGCGCTGCTGTGGTCGGCCGCGCAGCTGCCGATGCTGTGGACGGCCGCCGGGTTCGGCACGCTGGTGGCCACGCGGGTGCTGCTCGGCGCGGCCGAGGGGCCCGCCATGCCGGTCGCCACCCACCATCTGCACGGCTGGTTCGAGCAGCGGGAGCGCACCCTGCCGACCGCGGTGCTCCTGACCGGCGCCGCGGCCGGAGTCGCCGTCGCCGCGCCCACGTTGACCCTGGTGATCGACCGCTTCGGCTGGCGCTGGGCGTTCGGCGCGGTCGGCCTTGCGGGCCTGGCGTGGGCGGCCTACTGGGCGGTGCGCGGGGCCGAGGGCCCGTACGCACGCCGGGCCGGAGACGAGGGGACCACCCAGGACACCGTCCCCTACCGTCGCATCCTGCTCTCGGGCACCTGGATCAGCGCCGCGCTCGGAGCGTTCGCCGCGTACTGGATGCTCAGCGCCAATCTGACCTGGATGCCGGACTACCTGGAGTCGGTCACCGGCCTGAGCCTGCATCAGGCCGGCCTCCTGGTGACCGGCGCGGCGCTCGCCAACGGCGTCGTACTCGTGGGACACGGGCTGCTGGCCCAGCGCCGGCCGCGGCCCGCGAACGGACCGGGCACGGGCGCCCTGATGTGCCTGGCCGCGGTCGCCGTGGCCCTGTTCGCCCTCACTGACGCCGTATGGCTCAAGGTGCTGTTGATGCTCGGCCCGATGGCGCTGGCCAACGTCTTCATGACGGTGGCGCAGACCGCGTGCGCGCGGATCGCCCCGGCCTCGCAGCGGGGCGTGGTCCTCGGCGCGCTGGCGTTCGTCTACGCGCTCGCCGGCGCGCTGGCCCCCTGGACGACCGGCCGCGTCGTGGACGCCGCCGACTCGGTCGGCGCCGGGTACCGCACCGCGTTCCTGTTCACGTCCACGCTGCTCGGCCTCAGCGGGCTGGTGGCCCTGCGGTTTCTGCGTCCGGAGCGGGACGCCCGGCGCCTGGCGACGCACCAGGACCCTCAGCCGTCACCGTGACGCCGACACCCAGGTTGTCCGCTTTGCCCGGCCCCATTTAGATCGAGGCATGTCGCAGCCAGGCACGCTCATCCTGATCATGGCCATCGCGGTCCTCGCGCCCCTGCTCGCCTACGGCCTCCGCCGCAGGCTCTCGATCCCGCTGGTCATCTTCGAGATCGCGCTGGGCATCCTGATCGGCCCCGACGTCCTCGGCTGGGCGCACCACGACGAGGTCATCGACACCCTGTCGGACCTCGGCCTGACCATGCTGATCTTCCTCGCCGGATATGAGCTCGACTTCGCGGCCGTCCGCGGTGGCACCCTGCGCCGGGCGGTCACCGCCTGGGTGATCTCCCTCGGCGCCGGGCTCGGCATCGCCTTCGCCCTCACCGGCGGCGCCGCCACCAAGAGCTTCGTCATCGGCACCGCGCTCACCAGCACGGCCCTCGGCACCGTCCTGCCGATCCTGCGTGACTCGGGCGATCTGCACGGCCGGTTCGGGACCACCGTCCTCGCCTTCGGCGCCGTAGGGGAGTTCGGCCCCATCATCGCCATGGCCCTGCTCCTCAGCGGACGCCGGCCGGGCGTCTCCACCGCGCTGCTCCTGGCATTCGCCGTCATCACCGCGGGCGCCGTCCACTGGGCCCTGCGGCCCGCCCCGCCGTGGTTCTCCCAGATCATCGACAAGACCCTGCACAGCAGCGGCCAGTTCGCCGTCCGTTACGTGATGCTCGTGCTCGCCGGCATGCTCGGTCTGGCCCACGCCTTCGGCCTCGACACCTTGCTCGGCGCCTTCGCCGCGGGGGTCATCACGCGTCTGATCCTGCGCAGCGCCGCGCCCGGGAGCAGCGCGGAAGTGCTGGGCAAGGTCGAGGCGATGGGCTTCGGCTTCCTCGTACCGCTGTTCTTCGTCGTCACCGGAATCGACTTCAACCTCGACGCGCTCCTCGACGACGGCCGCCCGCTCGTCCTGCTGCTCGCCTTCCTCCTCCTCTTCCTCCTGGTCCGTGGCACGCCCCTCTACCTACTGGCCCCGCCCGGCCTGTCCCGCCGGGACCGCACGGCCCTGCTCCTGCACGGCTCCACCTGCCTTCCCCTGGTCGTCGCCATCACCACGCTCGGCCTCGACAACGGAACCATCACCACCGGCGAGGCCGCCGCCCTGGTCGGCGCGGCCATGGTGTCCGTCCTCGTCTTCCCCCTCCTGGCCCTCAGACTCCGCGCGGGCCACGCCGCGTCACAGCCGTCCGCGGCGCGGGGCGGTGGCGAGGAGTCCTGGTGAGACGCAATCGCCATCCCCTCCGTCACGGGGTCACGCCAGTACCGGAAGCGACGTCAGGCCGCGGACCAGGCGGGTGTGGCGCCAGGTCAGTTGGGGCGGTGGGGTGGCCAGGCGGATGGCGGGGAAGCGGGTCAGTACCGCTCGCAGGGCGATCTCCGCCTCCGCCTTGGCCAGCGGAGCGCCAACGCAGCGGTGGATGCCGTGGCCGAAGCCCAGGTGGGCGGCGGCGTCCCGGTCCAGGTCGAGGCGGTCCGGTGCCGGGAAGCGCGCCGGGTCGCGGTTGGCCGCCCCCAGGGCGATCTGGACCGGGGCACCGGCCGGGATCTCCGTGCCGCCCAGCGTGACGGGCTCCGTGGTGAAACGGAAGGTGGCCGTGCTGACGGGGGCGTCGAACCGGAGCAGCTCGTCCAGGACGGCGGGGACGTCGTCCGGGTCCTCCCTGAGGCGGGCCAGATCGGCTGGGCTGCGGAGCAGCCCGAGAAGGGCGTTGCCAAGGAAGTTGGTGGTCGTCTCGTGCCCGGCCACGAGCAACAGGACCGCCAGGGAGACCAGTTCCTCCTCGCTCAGGCGGTCGTCGCCGTCCCGGGCCGCGATGAGCCCGTCCAGGAGCGAGCCGCCGGGGTCGCGGCGCTTGGCGGCGATGAGGTCCGTCATGTAGTCGGCCAGGGAGTGCGACGCCGCGTCGATGACGTCCGGTGCCCCCGCCGTGAACAGCTCGGCGGACCAGCGCCGCACCCGGGACCGGTCCGCCTCCGGGACGCCGAGCAGCTCGCAGATGACGATGACGGGCAGCGGCACCGCCAGACCGGCCACGAAGTCGAACGGCTCGCCGGCGTCCCACCGGTCCAGCAGGTCGTCGGTGACGTCGGTGATGAAGGGGCGCAGTTCCCTTACGGCTCCCGTCGTGAACGCCCTGGTCACCAGCCGCCGCAGCCGCGTGTGTTCGGGCGGGTCGGTGGCCAGCATGTGGTGGGCGACCGCCGGGTGCAGCCGGCGCCGTGAACCCTTGTCCGCGAAGAAGACGGCCGTGTCCTTCGAGAGCCGGGCGTCGGCGAGTGCCTCCCTGGCCTCGGCGTACCCGGTGACCACGTAGCTGTGCCGCCCGCCCGAACCGGCGGGCACGCGCTGCACCGGGCAGGCGGAGCGCATCGCCGCGTAGGCGGGGTAGGGGTCCTGGTGGGGCTGGGGGTCCTGGTGGGGCCAGGGGTCCTGGTGGGGTTGCGGGTTTTGGAGGGGCTGGGGGTCCCGGTGGGGCCGGGGGGTCTGCCTCGGGTCGGTCACGCTCACATTCTCGTCCACCTACAGATTCCGTCCCCTCGGTCCACCCCCTCAGAACCAGTGCAGGCAGTGCGGCGGCCGCTCCGCGCGGAAGAGCGCGTCGGCCAGCGCGGCCGCGCCCGGCCGGTGCGCCCGGATGTGACCGGCCCGCACCAGCGTGCTCGGCGCCGTGCCGCCGAGGTAGACCGAGCCCAGGTCGCGCACGTCCAGGGAGAGGTCGGGCGCCCGGTCCGTCGGGACGCAGTCGGCCCTGCCGTCCCGGACGGTCAGCAGATGGCGGCCGTGCTCGCCGAGGAAGGGGTCGTCCACGTCGAGGACGAGCTCGCCGTCCGTGCACCAGCCGCGCGCGGTCAGGGCACGCGGGACGTCCAGGAGCCGCACCCAGAGCCAGTCGGAGTCGTCGCTCACCTCGGCGGCGCGGAAGTCCGCGAACCGCCGGCGCAGCGGGTGGTCGGGGGAGACCGACGCGAACACGACCCGGGAGACCAGGTCGTGGCCGAGCACGAACCGGGCCAGCTCCGCGTACACGCCGTCGTCGGTGGCGATGGTCTCGTCGACCGTCAACGTGCCGCCCTCGCCCATCGAGTAGCTCGCGTAGCCGTCCGGGACGCCGTCGGCGTCGCGGTGCAGGGCGATGTGGCGCGGCGCCGGCGAGATCGGCGGCCGGCCCGCGCGCCGGTCCCACCAGATCCGCGGCCGGGACAGCGCGCCGGGCTGGGCGCGGCGGTACCGGTCGTAGACCTCCGCGAGGATGTCCCCGCACGCGGCACGAGGCAGCACCTCGACCGAGCCGAAGCCCGAGCCGGCGTCCGAGCCGGAGCCCAACCCGGGGCCCGCCGGAGTCCGAGTCCAGGCCCTCCGTGCCCGCGCCCGCGCCCGCCCGCGACGCCGCGAACGCCCCGTTGTGACGCGGCACCGTAAGCCGCGCCGCATACGTCGCGGGCCCGTAGCCGAACCGCCCGTAGATCGGTGCCTCGGACGCCAGCAGCACGGCGACGTACTCGCCGCGCTTCCGCAGGCCGGCGAGCTGATGCCGCATCAGCGCGCTGAGCACGCCCCGGCGTCGATGCGTCGGCAGGACCCCGACCGCGGTCACCCCGGACGCCGGGATGACGCTCTCGCCGGGCAGCGTGAGCTCGAAGGAGTACGCGGCGGCGGTGCCGACGGGCCGTCCGTCGTCCGCACGGGCGAGCAGGCAGCGTTCCGCTTCGAGCGCCGACCACCAGAGTCCGCCCCCGTCGACCGGGGTGTCCGGGAAACGGCCGAACGCCGTATGGACGGTGTCGACGAAGACGTCGAAGTCCTCATCGGTGGTCGATCGGATCTGCATCGCGGCCGCTGCCTCCTCGGAACACCGGCACCACGGTGCGCGGCGCCGCGCCCCAGTCCAACGCCGGCCCGCCGCCGGGGCAAGCGGATTTCCCCGGCTCGAAGCAGCGAGTCCGCGCCGGTCTCACGGCATGTCCGCGCCGGTCCTACGGCATGTCCGCGACGGCCTCACGAGGGGACGCTCGGCGCCGGCGGCGTCCAGCGGTGGCCCGGCGGCACCGTGTGCTCGAGCCCGTACTCCGTCTTCAGCTGTTCGGGGATGGCGTAGTGCATGACGCGTCCACGGGTCAGCGAGGACAGTTCGAGGACGGCGGTGAGGTGGCCGAGGCGGTCGAGGGCCCAGGCGCCGAGCGGCGAGCGGTCCTCGATGGTCTCCAGGACGCCGAGGAGGTGCGGCACCGCCTTGACGACCGTGTCCCACGAGGTGCGGGGCACCTCAAGCCAGTCGGCGCAGGTGTCGCCGGTGAGGTGGCGGATGAGCGCGGAGACGATCGGGTCGAAGAAGGTGCCGGGCACGACCTCCTCGTAGAGGTCGATGAGCTGGCGCGTCAGATGCGCGCCCTCCTCGGAGGGGCCCATGTGCCGCACCATGTAGAGGTCGAGGAACTGCCGTGCCTCCTCAAGGGACTTGGGCACGGCGTCCTGGTCGACGCCGAGCATGGCGCCGACCACGCGCCACGCGTAGTAGTACGCGGCCGCGCCCTCGTCGGACATGTGGATGCCGAGCCGGTGCAAGCTGTCCAGGACCAGCATCGAGAAGAACATCTGCCCGCCGATCATGTCCTCCTGACAGATCGGCACCCCCAGGGTCCCGGTGTCCCAGAGGCCCTCCCGCTTCAGGTGGTGGCGGATGGAGGCGTGCAGGAGGCGGACCTTCTGGGCGGCGGGGATGAAGCGGCTGCCCGCCTCGAAGGCGTCCGGCCGCATCAGGTGGACGGTGAACTGCCCGGTCTCCGCCATCCGCTTGGAGGGGTACTTCAGCCCGTGGGTGGCCGACAGGAGCTTCGCCACGTGCGGGACGACGTAGCAGGCCGGCATGGAGGCGAAGGAGAGGGCGGTGGAGATGTGCACGTTGTTGTCGATGAAGAACAGCCGGGCCTTCTCCATCTCGCCCCAGTCCACCCAGTCCGGCGGCGCGGCGGTGGCCCGCAGGTACTCGCGGGCGACGTCCGGCAGGCCCTCCGGGAGCGGGGCGCCGACCGTGGAGACGTACCGCATCAGGGTGTTGAACTTCCCGACCTCCCCGCGTTCGAAGAGAGTGGCGACGGTGGCGTCGGCGAGCTCGTCACCGGCGGTCCTGAGGGCGTCCATCGAGGCGTCGGTGTAGCGGGTCATGGCGGGCTCCTCGTCTCGTACGGGATGGGTACAGCGCGGGCGGGTCGTACGTGGGGCGCGCAGGCGGGTCGTACGCGGGGCGGCGCGGGCGGGTCGTACGTGGGGTCGGTCCCGGCCCGCGGGTCGTCAGGACACCCGCGCCGCCGCCGAGTGCGCCAGCGAGGTCAGCGCGGTCTCCGCGTGCGGGGGCAGGTTCAGCTCCTGGAGGGCGTCGAAGGCCTCCGCCACGCGCGCGGCGATCATGGCCTCGACGCGGTCGGGCGTCCCGAGCCGCCGCATCACCTCGCGCACCTCCCGCAGGCCCTCCCCGCCCGGATCACGCCGGCCCAGCAGAGCGCCGAGCCGTGCGCGGTCCTCGTCTCCGGCGAGCCGCCACGTCTCGGCCAGCAGGGCCGTCGGCCGGTGGCCGCGTACGTCGTCGGCGTTGGCCTTGCCCGTGTGCTCCGGGTCCCCGAACAGACCGAGCAGGTCGTCCCGGAGCTGGAAGGCCTCGCCGAGCGGAAGACCGTAGCCGGAGAACCCCGCGCGCAGCCGCCCGCTCGCACCCGCCAAAGCGCCGCCGATCAGCAGCGGCTGCTCGACGGTGTACTTGGCGGTCTTGTAGCGGATCACCTTGAGCGACGCCGCGGTGTCCGGCTCGGCACCGGTACGGAGGATCTCCAGACACTCCCCGGCGATCAGCTCGCGGGCCAGCACGGACCACAGCGGGCGGGCCCTGGCCAGATACGCGGCGGGCAGGCCGCTGGTGGTGAACAGCTGCCCGGCCATCCCCATCAACAGGTCCCCCACCAGCATCGCGAGGGACCTGGCGGCGGCGACGGCGCGCGGCCGGCCGCGTACCGCGCCGCGCAGGGCCACGTGCGCGGTGGGCCGGCCGTGCCGTCGCGCGCTGTCGTCGATGAGGTCGTCGTGCACGACAGCGGCGGCGTGCACGAGCTCCATGGAGGCCGCGGCCCGCACCAAGGCGTCGCTGTCGGGCTGCCCGACCGCCCGCCAGCCCCAGTAACAGAAGGCCGCCCGCAGGCGTTTGCCGTCCGCGACCGCCGCGCCCAGCTGCTCGGCCACCGGTTCGAGGGCCGGGTCGACGGCCGCGAAGCGGTCGCCCTCCTCGGCCACGAACGGATGCAACACCGCGTCGACGCGTGCCTTGAACGCGGCCGGCTCCCACCGCTCAGACGTCATCGGCGGCCCGTCGGGCCATGGCCTGGCGGGCGAGGATCTCCAGGTGGGCCGGGGGCGCGGCCGCGTACCGGTCGAGGGCCAGGCGTCCGCGGGCCAGCAGGTCGTGCTCGGCGTCGGCCGCCAGCTCCGTGGCGTCGGAGCGCCGCGTCAGCTCCCGTACGGTCCCGAGCACCGACCCCGCCGTGCTCACCGCCAGATCGGCGAGGCCCGCCACCAGCAGGACCATCCGCTCGTCGAGCCCCCCGCCCCTGCCGCCTCCGCTTCCCCCGCCGCCCCTTCCGGTTCCACCACTGCCGGCGTCTCGTGTCATGGCGCTCCCCACCCCCAGCACGTCCGTCGACGCCGGTCGGGCGCCGCGTTCTCCAGCATCGGGACGCGCCGGGCGCCGGGTGGGCGGAAGTCACGATCGGGCGATCATGTCGCTCGGCTGTACGGGGATCGGCGCCGTGCGGCATTCCGCTTCCATGCACGGGGCCCGGCTTTTCGTCCCCCGCGCGTGACGTGACGGCGAGGGCTCACCGCGAGCCCGGCGCCGCCCCGCGCGCAATCGGGTGGATTTGTCGCACCGCGGCTTCCCGTCCGGAGGTCCGGGCATGCGTTGTCTCGTACGTCCCCGAGTACGTCCCGAGTACCTCCCCGAGCCGAGGAACGGTGTCCCGATGACCGAGTACGAGCGTTCGCGCACGATGCCCGCCCTGCCGGAGCACGTCTTCGACCAGGCCGCCGACGTCGCCCAGATGGACGAGTGGCTGCCGCGGGAGCTGCACGTGGACGCCGGGGAGCTGCCCGCCGTCACCGTGCACGAGGACCGCACCGACCAGGACGTGTCCGCCCTGCTGCGCGCCCAGCCCGAGCAGATGCGGCTCGAATGGGGCACGCGCGAGCAGGGCGGCTACACGGGCTGGCTGCAGGTCGCGGGCCTGGACGGCGGGACCAGTGAGGTCACGGTGCACCTGTCGTTCTTCGAGGAGGCGCACGACCCGGGCGAGCAGGCCGTGCACTCCGCCCTGGACAGCAGCCTGCAGCGGCTGGAGGAACAGGTGCGGCTGCGCGTCGACAACGCGGCGGGCTGAACGATACGGCGACCGCGACGGAACCGGGCCCCGGGCGGAGGCCGGACAGCCCTCTCGGCGACCGGGCGGGTCAGCCCCGCCCGTCCCCCGGCCGCAGCGCACGCATGCGCCCGTCGAGTTCGCTCCGGTAGAAGTCGATGAAGCCGTCGGGGTCGGGCCCGGCGTTCTGCATGACCAGCCGGTCGAAGCCCGCGTCCACGAACGGCTGCGCCACCTCGACGAACCGGGCGGGGTCCGTGCCGCAGGCGAACTTCTCCCGGATGTCCTCCTCGCGCACGGTCGCGGTAGCCGCGTCGAAGTTGACCGGGTTGGGCAGCTCGCTCATGACCTTCCAGCCGGTCAGCGCCCAGCGCGAGGTCTCCAGGGCCGCCTTCGCCCCGGTGTGCTCGTCCGGCGCCCAGGCCATCGGCACCTCCGCGTAACACGGCCCGTTCCCGCCCGCCTCGCGGTACTGCCGGACGATCTCGGGCTTGTCCTCCGTGGCGAACAGGCCGTCGCCCAGCTCGGCGGCGAGCCCCGTGGAGGCCTTGCCGCTGGCGGCGACCGCGATCAGGGGGAGCTCGTCGGGCAGATCGAAGACCCGGGCGTCGCTCAGCCGCAGGTGCTTGCCCTCGTACGACCGGTAGCCGCCGCGCCACAGCAGCCGGATGATCTCCAGGGCCTCCCGGAACATCTCGTGCCGGGTGGACACGGCGTCGGGGAAGCCGACGCCCGTGACGTGCTCGTTGAGCCGCTCCCCCGAGCCGAGGCCGAGCACGAACCGGCCCTCCGAGAGGAGGGCGAGCGTGGCGGCGGCCTGCGCGATGATCGCCGGGTGGTAGCGCACCGTCGGGCAGGTCACGCCGGTCGCGAGACCGATCCGTTCGGTCTTGGCCGCGACGCTGCCGAGGACCGTCCACGCGAACGGCGAGTGGCCCTGGTTGTCGAGCCACGGGTGGTAGTGGTCGCTGATCTCCACGAAGTCGAAGCCGGCCCGCTCCGCGAGAACCGCCTGCCGCACCAGCTCCGCCGGGCCGAACGCCTCGGCCGCCAGCTTGTATCCGATCTGCATGTACCTCTCGTCTCCTCGCACCTCGGCACCGATTTCGTCCGCACAGAGGTACCCGCCGACATCCGGGCATAACACGCACACCCACCGATGCGGCCGATCGAGGCGGGGGCCCGGCGGGCCGCGCGGAAAGGGATTGATCTGACCATCTATTAGGCTTCTGGACCGGTTCGAAGGAACTGCCGTCCCTTCACCGCCCGTTCCGTGGAACAGGCGAACCCGCGAACCCGCGTATCCGCGAACCCCCTGGAGCCTCATGCGCATCGACCGGCCCGTCCCTCCGCCCGAACCGACCCTGAACCTGGGCGTCCTGAGGCCGGGCCCACCCCCGGCCCAGGAGACCGTGCCCGGCGGCCAGGGGCCGGGTGGCGGCGACGGCGCGGGCGGTCGTGACTCCGGTCTGCTGAAGTCCAGTGCGCTGATGGCCGTCGGCACCGTCGCCTCCCGGCTGACCGGGTTCCTGCGCACGCTGGTCATGGCCGCGGCCATCGGCGTCGGCACGCTCAACGACAGCTACCAGGTCGCCAACGTCCTGCCGACGATGATCTATGTGCTCGTCTGCGGCGGCGCGCTGAACTCCGTCTTCATCCCGCAGTTGGTGCGGTCGATGAAGGAGGACGACGACGGCGGCGAAGCGTACGCGAACCGCCTCACGACGCTGGTCCTCGTGCTGCTCGGGGCCATCACCCTCATATCGGTGCTTGCCGCCCCGCTCCTCGTGCAGATGATGTCGCCGTCCCTGCGGAAGGATCCGGAGCAGCTCGCACTGGCGACGACCTTCGCCCGTTACTGCCTGCCGACCATGTTCTTCATGGGCGCGCACGTCGTGCTCGGGCAGATCCTCAACGCCCGGGGCCGCTTCGGCGCGATGATGTGGACGCCGGTCCTCAACAACGTCCTGATCATCGCGTCGTTCGGCACGTTCATCTGGGCCTTCGGCCCGTTCTCCGACTCCCGCCTCGACGCCGGCAGCATCACGCCGCAGGGGGTGCGGCTGCTGGGGATCGGCACGCTCCTCGGCCTCGTGGTCCAGGCCCTCGCCATGGTGCCGTACGTCCGCGCGGCGGGGGTGCGGCTCAGGCTCCGCTTCGACTGGCGGGGGCACGGTCTCGGGCGGGCGTTCGGCCTCGCCAAGTGGACCCTCCTGTTCGTCCTCGCCAACCAGCTCGGCCTGATCGTCGTCACCCAACTCGCCACCTGGGCGGGGCCGATCGCCGAGAAGCA
Organism: Streptomyces sp. NPDC005863; assembly: GCF_042871345.1. Taxonomy (NCBI): domain Bacteria; kingdom Bacillati; phylum Actinomycetota; class Actinomycetes; order Kitasatosporales; family Streptomycetaceae; genus Streptomyces; species Streptomyces sp. NPDC005863. Next base: position 1,267,218 of record NZ_JBIAII010000002.1, read on the forward strand.
GGGGCACCCCGGCACGGGCATCGCCGCGTACAACGTCGCCCTGCAGCTGTGGCTGATGCCGCAGGCGATCATCACCGTGTCCGTGATGACGGCGGCGCTGCCGCGGATCGCCCGCGCCGCCGACGCCGGGGACACCGGTGCCGTGCGTGCCGACATCTCCTACGGGCTTCGCACCTCCGCCGTCGCCATCGTGCCCTTCGCCTTCGCCTTCCTGGCGTTGGGCGTGCCCATGGCCACGCTGATGTTCGCGACCGCCGGCAGCGGCGCGCGGAACATCGGCTACATCCTGATGGCGTTCGGCCTCGGCCTGATCCCGTACTCCGTGCAGTACGTGGTGCTGCGCGGCTTCTACGCCTTCGAGGACACCCGAACGCCCTTCTACAACACGGTCGTCGTGGCCCTGGTGAACGCGGCCGGCGCCGCCCTCTCCTTCTTCGTGCTGCCCGCGCGCTGGGCCGTCGTCGGTATGGCGGCCTCGTACGGGCTGGCCTTCGCCGTGGGCGTCGGGGTGGCCTGGCGCCGACTGCGGGCCCGCCTTGGCGGCGACCTGGACGGGGCGCGGGTCGTGCGGACGTACGGGCGTCTCACCGCCGCCTCGCTCCCGGCGGCCCTCGCGAGCGGCGCGCTCGCCTTCTTCCTCCTCGACGCACTCGGCACCGGAGCCCTGGGCTCCGCCACGGCCCTCGTGGCGGGCGGTGTCGTGCTCGTGGTCCTCTACGTCGCCCTCGCGCGCCGGCTCAAGGTCGACGAACTGGACGGGATGCTCGGCATGGTCCGGGGGCGGGGCAGCCGCTGAACGGCTCCGGCCGCCGGTCGCAGACCGGTCCGGAGGGCTCAGGCCCTGCTGGCGCAGAGCAGGTGTCCCCCACCGGGACGGTCTCTCTCCCCCCCGGCCGGGACGACCTCTCTTTGCCCCCCCCGACAGGGGTGATCACCCCCACCCGCCACGGGTTGAAGCCCGAGCGCCGACGAGGCGGCGGGGTGATGCCGGGCCGCGCGCGGCGGCCCCCTCTCCCGCGCCGGGGACACCGCCCCCGGGGCCGTCAACCGTCCTGGCCCGCCGTCCCCGTACCGGGAGCGGCACCGTCGACCGTCCCGGCCCGCGCCGCGCCGGGGGCGCACCTCAACCGTCCCGACCCCGCCCCACGCTGGGGGTGCACCCGCCGTGCGCGAAGCGCTGCGCCGCAGCCTTGCCGGCCCCGCCCCGGGCTGGCGGGGCACCCTCAACCGTCCAAACCCGCCGCCCCGCGCCGGGGGCACCCCAACCGTCCAAGCCCCCCACCCCGCGCCGGGGCACCCCCAACCGTCCAGGCCCCCGCCCCGCGCCGGGGGCACCGGAAACCGTCCAGGCCCGCCGCCCAGGCGTTGCGTACGCTGGGGCCCATGCGGATGCGCCCCACCCTTAGCTGGAACCCTCCCGAGGATCTGCCGCCCGCGACCGTGGATCTGACGCCCGTCGCCGACGCGCTCGGCGCGGGTGGCGTGCTCGTGCTCAGTGGGGCGGGGATCTCCACGGAGTCCGGGATCCCCGACTACCGGGGCGAGGGCGGGAGTCTCAGCCGGCACACCCCGATGACCTACCAGGAGTTCACCACCTCCGAGCGGGCCCGGCGCCGGTACTGGGCGCGCAGTCACCTCGGCTGGCGCACCTTCGGCCGTGCCCGTCCCAACGCCGGGCACCGCGCCGTGGCCGCGTTCGGGCGGCACGGGCTCCTCTCCGGCGTGATCACCCAGAACGTCGACGGTCTGCACCAGGGCGCCGGCAGCGAGGACGTCGTGGAGCTGCACGGCAGCCTCGACCGCGTCGTCTGCCTCACCTGCGGCACCTTCGGCCGGCGCCGCGAGCTCGCCCGCCGGCTGGAGGAGGCCAACCCCGGCTTCTCGCCGGTCGCCGCCGGCATCAACCCCGACGGTGACGCCGACCTCGACGACGAGCAGGTCGGCGACTTCCACGTCGTGCCCTGCACGGTCTGCGGCGGCGTCCTCAAACCGGACGTGGTCTTCTTCGGCGAGACCGTCCCCCCGCAACGGGTCGAGCACTGCCGCGAGCTGGTGCGCGGGGCCACCTCGCTGCTGGTCCTCGGCTCCTCGCTGACGGTGATGTCGGGCCTCCGGTTCGTCCGCCAGGCCGCCACCGCGGGGACGCCGGTGCTGATCGTCAACCAGGACCCGACCCGGGGCGACCAACACGCCGTCACACGGATCTCGCTCCCGCTGGGACCGGCGCTCACCACGGTCGCCGAGCGGCTGGGCGTCCCCGTCGGCTCCGGCATCCAGTCGGCCTTGTGAGCGCGTAGCCGAGCGGGCACCTGGGGACTCGGTCCCCGTAACAGCCGTACACTCGGCCCCATGGGTCACACGGGTTCCACCAGGCAGGGCCGAGAGCGGGCCGCCTCGGAACCACGCCCCGGAGACGTTCGACCGGTGACCACTACGGGTCCCGGAGCGCCCCGCGCCCTCCGCATCGCCGTGCACGAGCACGGCTAGCGATTCTCCCTGCGGCCCACCGGCCGCCCCCGTCGGCATCCCCGCAGGGCCGCCCCCGTCGGCCCTCCCCGCCGCACCGCTCGGGTCCGCCTCTCCCCTCTCAGGGTTTCCCTCTCCACCTCAGGGTTCCCCCCCCACCCCACCGCGCCCCGGCCCCCGCCGGTGCCGCAGCACGGCCGCGACCGCACGACCGGGCCGCGCCGCCTCGAAGGGATCACCGTGAAACTGAACGAGCTGTTGGCCGGACACGACCACCACGTACTCCGGGGCGAGCCGCGTTCGGTCGCGGTCACCGCGGGCGTGACCTTCGACGTCGACCGGGTCCGGCCCGGCACCCTCTTCGTCGCGGTGCCCGGTCACCGGGAGGGCGGGCCCGACTCCGTGGCCGCCGCGTTCGCCCGCGGCGCCGCCGCTGTCATCGTCGAGGGGGCGGACCCGACACGTACGACGGTGCCACCGTCCGCGGCCGGGTGCACCATACGCGTGGCGGACACCCGGCGGACCGCCGCCGTGGTGTCCTCCCGGTACTTCGGCGAACCGGGGCGGCACATGGACGTGGTGGCGGTCACCGGCACCAACGGCAAGACGTCCGTCTCGTACATGGTCGAGTCCGCCCTGCGGCTCGCCACCGGGGCGAAGGTCGGCGTCATCGGGACCGCGGGCAGCCGCATCGGTGACGAGCGGATCCCGATGCCGCCTTCGGTGCTCACCACGCCCGAATCACCCGATCTGCAGTACCTGTTGGGCCACATGCGCGACCGCGCGACCGGCAGCGTGGTGCTGGAGGCCACCTCCATGGCGCTGTTGAACCACCGGGTGGACCGGACGTTCATCGACGTCGGGGTGTTCACCAACCTGACGCAGGATCACCTCGACGACCACGGCACGATGGCCGCCTACCGCGACGCCAAGCTCCGGCTCTTCCAGGGCCTGTGCCGGCACGCCGTGGTCAACGCCGACGACCCGGTGGGGGCCGGCATCGGCGCGATGATGCCGGGCGCGGTGACCACGTACGCGCTCGACGCCCCGGCGGACTACCGGGCGACCGATCTGGTGGTGAGCGCCGAGGGCACGCGGTTCGTGCTCCATCACGAGGGGCGCGCCCGCCCGGCGTCGATCCCCTTCCCCGGCCGTTACTCGGTGGCCAACGCCCTCGCGACGCTCGCCTCCTGCCACGTGCTGGGACACGACCTGGACGCGCTCGTCGCCGCGCTCGGTCAACTGCCGCCCGTGCCGGGGCGGTTCGAGCGTTTCGAGACCGCCGAGGGTGTCTCGGTGGTCGTGGACTACGCCCACTCCCCCGACTCCCTGGACAAGGTCCTCGCGACCATCCGTGGCTACGCGCGCGGCCGGGTGATCACCGTCTTCGGGTGCGGCGGCGACCGGGACACGACGAAGCGGGCCGACATGGGGAGGATCGCCGGGCACCACTCCAACCTGTGCGTCCTGACCTCCGACAATCCGCGCGACGAGGACCCGGAGGCGATCCTCGACCAGATAGAGCCCGGCCTCGCCGCGGCCGGGGCCCCGTTCGAGCGGCTCGCCGACCGCCGCGAGGCCATCGCCTTCGCCCTGACGGCGGCGGCCCCCGGGGACACCGTGCTCATCGCGGGCAAGGGCAGCGAACCGCACCAGACCGTCCGCGGGCAGCTGCTCGCCTTCAGCGACATGGCCACCGCGCGGGAGCTCGCCGCCGCCCGGACGGCGGCCCGCCGGTCGGAAGTCCAGCCCGCCCGCTGAGCGGTTGAGCGACGACTGTGCAGGTGAGCGACGATTGAGCGGGTGAGCGACCATTGAGCGTGGAGCGACGATGAGCTGACGCGTCACGGAGTTCACCATGGAGGGAGACGTATGACCGCGCAGAACGACCTGCCCGCGGGACAGCCGCTGTACGGGTGCATGGGGCTCGGCGGGAGCTGGGACACCGCCCCGTACACCGCCGCGGACATCGCCCACGCGGAGGCCGCCGTCGAGGCCGCGCTGGCCGTCGGCATCACGGTGTTCGACCACGCCGACATCTACCGGAAGGGCAAGGCCGAGGCGGTCTTCGGCGAGCTGCTCGCCAGGGCTCCCGAGCTGCGCGGCCGCATCGTGCTGCAGACCAAGTGCGGCATCCGGCAGGCCGACGGCGAGCTGCCGGGGAGGTACGACCTGCGCGGCCCGAGCATCCTCCGGCGCGTCGAGGAGAGCCTCGGCCGGCTCCGCACGGACGTGATCGACGTACTCCTGCTGCACCGGCCGGACCCGCTGACCGGCCCCGAGGAGATCGCGGAGGCGCTCACCTCCCTGCGCGACCAGGGCCTGGTGCGCCACTTCGGGGTCTCCAACATGAGCGCCGCACAGATCGCGCACCTTCAGGAACACCTCGAATTCCCGCTGGTGGCCAACCAGTTGGAGATGAGCCTGAGCAGCAGGGACTGGGTCGAGGCGGGGGTCCTCGTGAACACCCCGGCCGCCGCCGAGAACGGCTTTCCGCACGGCACGATCGAGTACTGCCGGTCCCACGACGTCCAGTTGCAGGCGTGGGGCGCGCTCGCCCAGGGCCGCTACACCGGCGGCACCGACTCCCCCACCGCGACGCTCGTCTCCGCCCTCGCCGAACGCAAGCGGACGACACCGGAGACGATCCTGCTCTGGTGGCTCCAGCGCCACCCGGCCCGCATCGCACCGGTCATCGGCACGAGCCGCCCCGAACGCATCCTCGCCTGCCGCGACGCCGTCACCCGCGAGCCGGAACTCACCCACGAGGAGTGGTACGAGCTCTGGATCACGGCCCGCGGCGGCCCGCTGCCGTGACCCGCGCGAGCGGCCGGGGAGCCCGAGTCCTCGGAAACCGGCCGCCGTTACGACTCCCGCAGCGCCTTCGCAAGCACCGAGTCGCCGCTGACCTCGATCCGGCCCTCCCGTACGCCCTGCCCGATCGTGAGTTCGCCACGGCTCACCGCCACGCACGTCGCGGCGTCCAGCGTGAGGGCGGCGTCGGCCCCGTCCGGCGCGGGCCCGTCCCCGTACGTCCGGTCGTCGGCGTCGGCGGCGCCGCCGAGCCGCACGTGGAAGCAGCCCTCGTCGAGCCGCATCTCCACCACACCCTCTGCCCCCGGCCCCGCTCCCGCCGCCGCCGCGAGGCACCGCAGCAGCGGCAGCGCGAACCAGTGCGCCCGCACCGCGTCCGTCGGCGCACGCTCCGCCAGCGCGGGCGCGCCCCACGCGGCGAGTGCCTCCAGGACGGGCAGCAACTCCCGCCCCCGCAGGGTGAGTTCGTAGACGTACGCCGCCGACGGCGGGGGCAGCCTGCGTCGCGTCGCAAGGCCCCGCTGCTCCATGTCCTTCAGGCGCGAGGCCAGCACGTCCGTGCTGACGCCCGGCAGGTCGGCGTGGAGGTCGGTGTAGCGGCGGGGGCCGGCCAGCAGCTCCCTGACGATCAGCAGGGTCCAGCGGTCGCCCACGGCGTCGAGCGCCCGGGCGGCCGCGCAGTACTGGTCGTAGCTTCGGCGAGGTGGCATGCGACATAGTCTATGCAAGTTGTTGGACTTTCCAAGCGCCCCCTTGGTAAAACCAAGTAACACACGTCACGGGAGGCGCACCGCATGGAGTTCCGGCAGTCGAGCAAGCTCAGCGAGGTCTGTTACGAGATCCGGGGCCCCGTCATCGAGCACGCCAACGCCCTGGAAGAGGCGGGCCACAGCGTCCTGCGGCTCAACACCGGCAACCCCGCGCTCTTCGGCTTCGAGGCGCCCGAGGAGATCGTCCAGGACATGATCCGGATGCTCCCGCAGGCGCACGGCTACACGGACTCGCGCGGCATCCTCTCCGCCCGCCGCGCCGTCGCCCAGCGCTACCAGGCGCTCGGCCTCGACGAGGTCTCCGTGGACGACGTCTTCCTCGGCAACGGCGTCTCCGAACTCGTCACCATGGCGGTGCAGGCGCTCCTGGAGGACGGCGACGAAGTCCTCATCCCCGCCCCGGACTTCCCCCTCTGGACCGCCGCCACGACCCTCTCCGGGGGCAAGGCCGTCCACTACGTGTGCGACGAGGCCGCCGACTGGTATCCCGACCTCGACGACATGGCCTCGAAGATCACCGACCGCACCAAGGCCGTCGTGATCATCAACCCCAACAACCCCACGGGCGCGGTCTATCCGAAGGAGATCCTGGAGGGCATCCTCGACCTGGCGCGCCGGCACGGGTTGATGGTCTTCGCCGACGAGATCTACGACCAGATCCTGTACGACGACGCGGTGCACCACAGCGTCGCCGCCCTCGCCCCCGACCTCGTCGTCCTCACCTTCTGCGGGCTCTCCAAGACGTACCGCGTGGCCGGGTTCCGGTCGGGCTGGCTGGTCGTCACCGGGCCGCAGCAGCACGCGAAGAGCTATCTGGAGGGGCTGACGATGCTCGCCTCCATGCGGCTGTGCCCGAACGCCCCCGCGCAGTACGCCATCCAGGCCGCGCTCGGCGGCCGCCAGTCCATCCACGAACTCACCGCGCCCGGCGGCCGGTTGCACGAGCAGCGCGACCGGGCCTGGGAGAAGCTGAACGAGATCCCGGGCGTCTCCTGCGTGAAGCCGAAGGGCGCCCTGTACGCCTTCCCGCGCCTGGACCCGAAGGTCCACCCGATCCACGACGACGAGAAGTTCGTCCTCGACCTGCTCCTCCAGGAAAAGATCCAGGTCGTCCAGGGCACCGGCTTCAACTGGCCGCGCCCCGACCACTTCCGCGTCCTCACGCTCCCGCACGCCGACGACCTGGACACCGCGATCAGCCGCATCGGCCGCTTCCTCAGCGGATATCGTCAGTGACACCGGACCCGCCGCCGAGGCCCCGGAGCCACTGAGGGCGCGCCGCCCCGCCGACACCGACCCCTGGAGCCCCGTGCCGTCCTGCGCCACCTGCGCCGTGCCCGTCCACACGCAGTTCGCCTCGCCCGACCTCGTCGGGCCCATCGTGTACGAGGGCTTCGACCGCGCCGCCGACCCGGCGTGGCCCGCCTCGGGCGCGGCGACCGTGCAGGACTACGCCCGCTGGTGCGGCCACCTGTGCGGTCTGACCTGCTACCGGATGGCGCTCGGCCCGGACGCGCCCTCCCTCTTCGAACTGCGGGACGGAGCGCTGAAGTTCGGCGCCTACACCGACGTGGACGGCGAAATCCGCGGCATGATCTACGCGCCCTTCGCGGAGTACGCCCGCGCCGCGCACGGCGTCGACGCCGAGGTCCACCGGCACCTGACCGTCGAGGAGATCGGCGCCCTCCTCGACGAGGGTCACAAGGTCATCGCCTCGGTGCACTTCGAGATCCGCCGCCCGCACCGCCCCGCGCCGGGCAGGGGCGGCCACCTGGTCCTCGTGACCGGCCGCACCGCCGACGGGGACCTGCACTTCCACAACCCCTCGGGCATCGACGCGGCGACCCGCACCGCTCGGCTCTCCCCCGGCGAGTTCGAGCCGTTCTTCGCCGGGCGCAGGGTCTCGCTGCGCTGACACAGGCCACCGGTGCTGCCAGGATGCCGTCATGATGCGTGGAGGGAACGTCGCCGTCGTCGGCGGCAGCATCGCCGGGTGCGCGGCGGCGCTGGCCGCACACCGGGGCGGCGCGGACCGGATCACCGTGTACGAGCGCGCCGCCGGGGACCTGGCCGACCGGGGCGTGGGGCTCGCCGTGCACAACTCCCGTTACGCGGAGCTGGAGTCGGCGGGTTACCTCGACGCGGGCATGCCGTGGGTGCGGCTCACGCGGCGGCGCTGGTACGTGCGGGACGACGCGGCGGGATCCCCCGTGGGGCGGGAGATCGGCGTGCTGCCGTTCCCCTTTCGTACGTACAACTGGGGTCCGCTCTGGCGGGAGTTGCGCGGGCGCGTCCCGCAGGGCGTCGACTTCCGGACGGGCGCCGAAGTGCGGTCGGTCCGGCCGGCGCACGGCGGGGACGGCGGCGTCGAGGTGGTCACCGAGACGGGGAGCGCGCGCCACGACCTCGTCGTCGGCGCCGACGGCTACCGCTCGGTGGTCCGCGAGGCCCGCTTCGGTACGGTGCGTCCGGCGTACGCGGGGTATCTCGCCTGGCGTGGCGCGTTCCCCGAAGCCCGCCTGAGCGACCCGGAGTTGTGGGCCGACGACATCTGTGTGTACGCCGTCTTCCCCGGCGGTCACGTCATCATCTACCGCATCCCGGATGGCACGGGCGGCCACCGCGTCAACTGGGTCCTGTACACCGCGCCGCCCCCGGACCTCGACCTCGGGCTCGGCCTCGACCTGCGGCTGACCGGCCCCACGAGCCTGCCGCCCGGCGGCCTCACCGAGGCGCTCGCCACGCACCTGGCGTACGTCGCCGACGAACTCCTCCCGCCGTACTGGGGCAGTCTGCTGCGCGAGACGGCGCCCGACGAGCTCTTCCTGCAGCCCATGTACGACTTCACCGCGCCGCGCTGCACCGCCGACCACACCCTGCTGCTCGGCGACGCGGCGGCGGTCGCCCGGCCGCACACCGGCGCGGGCGCGGTGAAGGCGCTGCAGGACGCCACCGCCCTGGAGGCCGCCCTGACCTCGGCGGACACCTGGACGGACGCCCTCGCGGCGTACGACGCCGAGCGCACCGTCTCCGGCCGCGCGCTGGTGGACCTCGGGAGGCGGCTCGGCGGGGCGCTCGTCCAGGCGACCCCCGACTGGCACGCCATGGACCAGGCCGCGTTGGAGACGTGGTGGAAGCGGGCGGACGGGTCCGGGGCGTTCGGCGGCCGGGAGCTGAAGCGCTGATCCGCCCGCGCGGGCACGGTGTGACGCGTGATCAGACAGTGGCTGTGCGTGCCGTACTGACCACGCTTCGGGGATGGACGCACCTCGTTTCGGGGACGCACGCACCTCGTTTTGGGGGATGGGCGCGGAGATCAATAAGATCCGGCGATGATCACAAGACAACGGCCGGCGGCCTGGGTCATCGCCCTGCTCGCCGCCCTGACCGCCGGACTCGTCACGGCGGGCCCCGCCGCGGCCGACGACGGCGACGAACCGGCCCGGCCCTCCCCCAAGGTCGAGCTGGTCCTCGACGTCAGCGGCTCCATGCGCGCCCGCGACATCGACGGCAAGTCCCGCATGGCCGCCGCGAAGCAGGCCTTCAACGAGGTCCTGGACGCGACGCCCGACGAGGTCGCGCTCGGCATACGCACCCTCGGCGCCAACTACCGCGGCGACGACCGCAAGACGGGCTGCAAGGACACCGAGCTGCTCTACCCCGTGGAGCGGCTCGACAAGGCGGGCCGCACCGACGCCAAGACCGCCGTGGCGACGCTCGCGCCGACCGGCTGGACCCCCATCGGCCCGACGCTGCTCAAGGCCGCCCACGACCTGACGGACGACACCGCCGGGCGCAGCCGCCGTATCGTGCTGATCTCCGACGGCGAGGACACCTGCCAGCCGCTCGACCCGTGCGTGGTCGCCCGTGACATCTCGGCCAAGGGCATCCACCTCACCATCGACACGCTCGGCCTGGTGCCCGACGCCAAGACCCGCGACCAGCTGAGCTGCATCGCGGAGGCCACCGGCGGCACGTACACCTCGGTCCGGCACACCGATGAACTCTCCGGCCGGGTCAAGCAGTTGGTGGACCGGGCGGCCGACCCGGTCGTCACGCCCGTCGAGGCGAAGGGCGCCGCGCAGTGCGCCGCCGCCCCCAAGCTGGACTCGGGCCTCTACACCGACCGGGAGAAGTTCGGCGAGCACCGCTGGTACCGGGTGGACGTCCCGGCCGGCAAGGAGCTGCGCGCCTCCGTCAGCGTGGCCGCGGACCGTGCCGTGAACCAGGACTACGGCGTGCTGCTGCGCGCCGAGACGCCCAAGGGCCGCGAGATCGTGCGCGGCCAGGAGTCCGGCGACGGACGCACCGACGTGATCTCGACCGGCCTGCGCTACCCCAGGCCCGAGGCGGACGACGAGGACGACGAGAGCGCCGCGTCGCAGACCGTCTGCCTGCGTATCAGCAACTCCTTCTCCGCGCCCGCGTCGGTGAAGACGTCGCCGGGCCTGCCGGTCGAGCTCGCGGTCGACCTGGTCGACTCCCCCGACGACGCGTCCGACGTCGCCTTCTTCGGGCTCGGCCACGGCTGGTGGCTGCTCGGCCTGCTCGTCCTCGTCGGCTTCCTCGCCGGTGTGCTCTGGGGCTGGCTGTCGCGCTGGCGCTTCGCGGTCTGGAGGACCAACTGATGCGTACGACACGTGGGGTGCGGCGCTTCGCCACCGTGACCGGTACCGCCCTGCTGGCGCTGACCGGCGCCGCGGGGGCCGCGACCGCCGACGACGAGGCGCCGGAGAAGGTCACCGAGGCGGGCACGTCCTTCCGTACGGCGACCGCGATCCGCCCGGACCAGGAGGCCTCCGCGGAGGCGTCCACGGGTGACTACCTCTACTGGGCGTTCCCCGTGGACACCGGTCAGCGCGCCACCGTGCACGCGACGGTGAAGCTGCCGGACGCCGCGGCCCGGCACGCCGCGTCCACCTGGCGGGTCGACGTGTACGACGGGCTGCGGCGCCGCCAGGCCTGCCGGCTCGGCACGCCGTCGAGGACGGTCGGGCAGGACGCCGCGTCGGTGACGCTGACGTGCACGCTGCGCACGGTGCGGGCCTGGTCGGAGCAGTGGGCGAACGACCCGCTGCCGGGCACGTACTACGCGCGGCTCACCGTCGCCGACCTCAAGGCCGACGACCTGGGCCTTCCGGTGCGGGCCGAGGCGAAGGTCACCACGACCGACGCGGGCGGCGCGCAGGCGGTGGACGGGACGCTCGGCGACCCCCTGGTGCCGGGCGCGGGCGCGGACGAGAAGCAGGCCGGCGCGGCCGCCGTCGAGCCCGAGGACGGCTGGGCGGGCGGCTGGTGGTCCTCGCGCTGGCTGTGGACGGGCGCCGGCGGTGTCCTCGCGGCGCTCGCGGGCGTCGGCGGTTACGCCCTGACGCGCGGCTCGGGCCGTCCCGCGCGGGCGCCGCAGGGCGTGTAGCGCCCGCTTGCCGGTCCCCGCCGGGCGCCGGTCCCCGGGGGCGTGGCAGGCTCGGTGGTGGCGGTGCCGGACGGCGCCGCCACCACCGGAAGAACAGGAACGGCGCGACCATGGGTGATCTGCTCCTCGTGCGGCACGGCGAGACGGAGTGGTCCCTCTCGGGGCAGCACACCGGCTGGACGGACATCCCCCTCACCGACAACGGTAGGGAGCAGGCCCGCTCCCTCGCCCCGCTCATCGGCAGGTTCCGGATCGGGGCCGCCTTCACCAGCCCCCGGCAGCGCTCGCGGGAGACCGCTGAGCTGGCCGGTTTCGCCGACGCCCGGGTGGACCCCGACCTCGCCGAGTGGGACTACGGGGCGTACGAGGGCGTCACGACCTTCGACATCCACCGCACCCGGCCCGACTGGTACCTCTTCACGGACGGCGTCGCCCCGGGCCCGCCGGAGCACCCCGGGGAGTCGCCCGAGCAGGTGGGCGAGCGCGCCGACCGGATGCTCGCGAAGGTGGACGCGGCGCTCGCCGACAACGAGGGCAGCGTGGTCCTCTTCGCCCACAGCCACTTCCTGCGCGTCCTGACGGCCCGCAGGCTCGGCCTGCCCGCGTCGGGCGGCTCGATGTTCCTGCTCGCCACCGGCACGGTGAGCCGGCTGAGCACGGAGCACCGGCGCCATGTGGTGGCGAGCTGGAACCTGCGGCCGCAGCTGCTGCACTGACGGACCGCGTCCGACGGGGCGCCCTGTCCCAGGGGTGCCGGGCCCCTTCCGTATTCGACACGCCCGCCGATGATCATCAAGACTGCGCTCATGCGATACGGCGTGAACCTCCTCAACTTCGGCTCCGGCACCACCCCCGACTCCCTGCTGCGGCAGGCCACCGACGCCCGCGACCTCGGGTTCGAGTTCGCGATGATCTCCGACCACATAGCGGTGACCCCGGACGTCCACGGGGTCTATCCGGCGCCGTTCTACGACCAGTTCGTGCTCGCCGCGTATCTCGCGGGGCGGGTGCCGGGGCTGCGGCTCGGCACGACGATCACCGTCATCCCGTACCGGCACCCGCTGCAGACCGCGCGGATGGCCGCCAACATCGACCAGTTGAACGAGGCCGGGTTCATCCTGGGCGCCGGGGTGGGCTGGTCCGCCGCCGAGTACGAGGTGCTCGGCGTGCCCTTCCGTGAGCGCGGCGCGATCACCGACGAGTATCTGACGGCGATCCGCGCGGCGTGGAGCGAGGACCCGACGTCCTTCGCCGGCCGGTACGTCGCGTACGAGGGCGTCCGCACCGCCCCGGCGCCCGCGACCCGGCCCCACCTGCCCGTCTGGGTCGGCGGCAACTCCCCGGCGGCACAGCGCCGCGCGGCCGGTCTCGGCGAGGGCTGGCACCCGTTCATGCCGAGCCGTGCGCTGCTAGAGGAGGCGCTCCCGCGCATCGCGGCGCAGGCGGAGGCGGCGGGCCGTCCGGTGCCGGACCTGGTGCCGCGTCTGCAGATCCGGCTCGGCGAGCTCCCCGATTCCCCGGAGCGTCCGCTCGGGCACGGCAGCGCGGAGCAGGTCCGCGCCGACCTGGAGACGCTGGCGGTGCTCGGCGCCACGGACGTACTCCTGGACACGTATCCCGGCACGCCCGGGGAGCGGGCGGACGCGGCGGAGGACCGGCGGGTGCTCGAGCTCGTGATGTCGACGGCGCCCTGATGTCAGTGGCTCGGTGCACCATCGGCAGGAGGTGAGGGACCGGCCGGGAGAGGGGTGCGTGCGGTGAGACCGCCTACTGCCGTTCAGCGACGGATCATCGAGGCCGCGGACCCGGAGACCGGGCGCCTGTCCGGCACCGAGACCCAGCTCGCGGGCCTGGTGCGGGCGCGCCTCGCCTTCCGCCATCCCCGGCCGCCGCACGCGTGCTTTCTGACGCCGGCGGGCCATCGCGTACGGGAGGAGGGCGCGGCCCCGGCCCCTTCCCCGCCGCCCGTACCTGCGGCTGCTTCGGCGGTCTTCGCCGCGCGGACGGGCACGGAGACGGAGCGGCCCGGCACCGAAGGCGCCGCCCGCGCGCGGGAGGTCCGCAGCGCCTGGGAGGGCCTGGTGGAGCTGCGCCGCATGACGAACACGGACGGCGCGCGGGACCGTCCGTGCGGCTGGGAGCGGGCGCACCTGGTGCAGGCGGCGGCGCTGGCCCTGGAGGCGGCCGCGTGCCGCCCGGCGGCCCCCGGCACCCCCGGCTACCGGGTGGAGGAGACCCCGCAGCCGGAGGCGGTGGCCGTCCGGGAGCCGACGCGGGAGGGCCTGCGGGCGTGCGCGGACGCCCTGTCCCGTGCGGGCTGGCAGACGAGCGAACACGCGGAGCGGCGCGCCGGAGGACGGTATGTACTGGCGTCGCCGCGGAGGGCGTGAGCCCCGGGGGGGCGGCTGCGTCGGCTCGCCGGGGGGGGCGTGAGCGAGGGCGTACGGGAGCGATGGCGTGCGGGGCTGCGGGAACGAGGGGGTACGGGAGCGGGCCGAATCGCCTGCTCGGCGCGTCCCTCGCCGGGCCGCAGCAGCGGTTGGCGAGACGCCGGGGTCAGGCGCCCACCGGCACCACCGCCTCCTGCGCATCCCTCGCCGGGCCGCAGCAGGCGCGGGCGGGACGCCAGAGTCAGGCCCCCGCCACCCCCTCCGCCTCCGTACGGCGTTTGATCAGCACGCACATGCTCAGGACCGCCGCCACCAGCGCCAGGTCGATCAGGGCGGAAACCGTCATCGCGTGCGCGTAGTCGCTCGCCGTCGGGGACGCGCCCAGCATGGCGAAGAACGTCGCCCCGACCACCGCGACGCCCGCCGAACTCGCGAACTGCTGCGAGGTGGTGAGCACTCCGGAGGCCGCGCCCGCCTTGTGCGGACGTACCTGCACCAGGGCCGCGCCGATCAGCGCCGGCAGCACGAGGCCGTTGCCGAAGCCGATCAGGCAGAGGCAGAGCACGACCCACGGCACCCCGACCGACGCACCGGACGCGTGGAGCAGCAGCGTCAGCGCCAGCAGACCGGCCCCCGTCGTCGCGCTGCCCGCGAGCAGCACCTTCATCCCGTACCGGTCCATGAACCGTCGCCCCAGCAGTGAACTCACGCCGAAGAGGACGCCCATGGGAGCGAATGTCAGACCGGCGGCGAGCGGGCCGAGTCCGAGGCCCGACTGGAGCAGCAGTGTGAGGGTGAACATGAAGCTGCCGAAGTAGAGCTGGAAGGCGATCCCCGCGATCATGCCCGAGCTGAAGGAGGCGCTGCGGAACAGCGTGAGGTCGAGCACGGGGCTGCCCGAGCGGCGGGTCAGGGCGCGTTCCCAGAGCAGCGTGCCGACGGCCACCGGGGCCGCCGCCACCATGCAGATCCACGACCAGGCGGGCCAGCCGGAGGTCCGCCCCAGGGAGAGCGGCAGCAGGACGAGGACCAGCGCGAGGCAGACCCCGACCGCGCCCACCGGGTCGAGGCCCGCCTTGCCGCCCGGCGCCGGGGCGGGCAGGTGACGGGCCGCCAACACCGCGGCCACCGCGCAGACCGGCACGTTGATCAGGAAGATCAGCCGCCAGCCCGGCACGAACAGCTGCGTTTCGAGCAGCGCGCCGCCCAGCACCTGCCCCGCGATGGACCCCAGCCCGCTCGCCATGCCGTACCCGGCGAGGGCGCGCGGCTTCGACGCGGCCGGGAAGTGAGCGGTGATCACGGCCAGCACCTGAGGAACCATCAGCGCGCCCGCCGCACCCTGCACCAGGCGCGCCGCCACGAGCTGTCCGGCCGTGACGGTGACGCCGCAGAGCAGCGAGGCGATGCCGAAGGCGGCCATGCCGGTGACGAACAGGCGGCGGTGACCGTAGAGGTCGCCGAGGCGTCCGCCGGTGATCATTCCGCTGGCGAAGGCGAACGCGTAACCGCCGACGACGAGTTCGAGCATGCCCGCACTCGCGTGCAGGTCGCGCTCCAGTGACGGCGCGGCCACGTTCACGACGAAGAAGTCGAACTGGACGATGAACATCGCCGAGAGCAGCACGCCGAGCACCAGGCCGCCGGGTGCCGATCCCTTCGTCTCGTCATGTCCGGCGGCGCCTGCGTCGGCGGTGGGCAGAGCCTCGGGCAACGGGAGCTCCTCACGGGTACGGCGGCGGTGCGCGACGGGCGGCGCGCGGTGAGCCAACCCGCGCACCGGGCCGGGTCGATGGCCCGGCCACTCAGTTTTTAGAATAGTTCTTCCGCACTCCGAAATGACACGCACCCGCGGCGCGGCACCGAGTCCCGCACCCCACCGACCGTGCACATGACATCGTCACCCAACCGCCGCAATCCGTTCACACGGCCGTACACACATCCGTGCCACTCTCCCGATGGTTGATTAGTCAACTCGCGTAGACCGCACGCCTCTTGGCCCCCCACGGCCGGGCGCGCGGCGTGCGCGAGACCTTCGGGAAAGGACACACCCCCACATGCCCCTCCCGCGTGTACCCCACTGGAAACCGCTGGCCCTGACCGCCGCCGCCCTCCTCGTCGGCGTCACCGTCCCGGCCACCGCCACGGCGACCCCGGCCGCCCCCGCGCCGCCCCGCACGTCCGTCGGCGCCCACGCCGGCACGTACTACGACGACACGTACTACAAGGACGCGCTCGGCAAGACGGGCCCCGAGCTGAAGTCGGCGCTGCACACGATCATCAGCGAGCAGACCAAGCTGACGTACGACCAGGTCTGGGACGCGATCAAGACCACCGACCAGGACCCGGCCAACAGCTCGAACGTCATCCTGCTCTACAGCGGCGCCTCACGGAGCAAGAGCGCGAGCGGCGGCGACCAGGGCGACTGGAACCGCGAGCACGTCTGGGCCAAGTCCCACGGCGACTTCGGTACGGCGACCGGACCCGGCACCGACATCCACCACCTGCGCCCCGCGGATGTCACGGTCAACAGCATCCGCGGCAACAAGGACTTCGACAACGGCGGCAGCGCGGTCGACGGCGCCCCCGGCAGCCTCACCGACGACGACTCCTTCGAACCGCGCGACGCGGTCAAGGGCGACGTGGCCCGGATGATCCTCTACATGGCCGTACGGTACGACGGCGACGGCGGCTTCCCCGACCTGGAGCCCAACGACAAGGTCGACAACGGCAGCGCACCGGCGATCGGCCGCCTCTCGGTCCTGAAGCAGTGGAGCGACGAGGATCCGCCGGACGCGTTCGAGAAGAACCGCAACCAGGTCATATTCGACAAGTTCCAGCACAACCGGAACCCGTTCATCGACCACCCGGAATGGGTGGAAGAGGTCTGGTAGATCAGGCGAGTTCCGCGAGTTCCGCGAGGTCGTCGGCGTCGAGTCGCAGTCCGGCCGCCGCCACGTTCTCCTTCAGGTGGTCCGGGGACGACGTCCCCGGGATCACCAGCGTCGCCGGGGACATGCCGAGCAGCCACGCCAGCGTGACCTGCGCGGGCGTGGCCCCGTGCCGGTCGGCGACGCGCCGCAGCACATCGAGGTCGGGCGCGCCCGCGCCGCCGAACGGAAAGTACGGGACGTACGCGATGCCCTGCTCCGCGCACAGGTCGACCAGGCCCGCGTGCTCGCGCGACAGCGGGCTGAACCTGTTCTGCACGGCGGCGACGGGCGCGATCTCCCGTGCCTCGGCGAGCTGTTCGGGCGTGGCGCCGCTGACGCCGAGGTGGCGGATCAGGCCCTCCTCGCGCAGCGCCGCCAGCGTGGCGAAGCGGTCGTCGCCGGGGCCGTCGGTCCGCAGGAAGCGGAGGTAGACCAGGTCGAGATGGTCGCGGCCCAGCTCGCGCAGGTTGCGGTGCACGGCCGCGCGCAGCTCGGCGGGGCCTGCCGGATCCGTCCAACTCCCGTCCGGCCGACGGCCCGGGCCTACCTTGGTGGCGATGACGAGGTCGTCGGGGTACGGGTGCAGGGCCCTGCGGATGAGGTCGTTGGCCGCGATGTCCTCGAAGAAGTAGAAGGCCGCCGTGTCGATGTGGTTCACGCCGAGTTCGGCGGCGCGGCGCAGCACGGCGACGCTCCGGTCGGGGTCGTGTGCGGGCCCGTCCCACTGGGCGGCGGGCAGCCGCATCGCCCCGAACCCCATGCGGCGGACGGGGAGTTCACCGCCGATGCGGAAGTGGCCCGCGGCGGCCGCAGAGGCCTCGGCGGCCGAGGTGTCGCCGTCGTTCGTCGTCGTCATGGGCGAGATCCTCAGTCGTACGCATTTCGTACGCGAACACATGGCCACTTGCTGCCACCGTTGACCCCCTCGACCCGGCGCCGCAGACTGTCGCCACCATGGCGAGCACATCGGACAACGATCAGATCGTGACCCTGCGGGGCGAGCGGGAGCTGGTGCGGCGGGCGGGCGGCCTGTTCACCGGGGCCCGCGAGGAGTTCCTGTGCGCGGCCGCCGATCTCGTGACCTTCTCGCCCGGCGTGAACGCCGCGTTCGCCGGCGGCAGACGGCCGCCGCTCACCCCCGGCGGGCTGACCATGCGCAAGCTGTACACGCCGCGGGCGCTGGCGAACCAGGAGTCCGAGGAACGGCTGCTCAGGATCGCCGAGTCCGGGGCGCACGTGCGCATTTCTGCGGCGCCGCTCGCCCACGAGGCGATCGTCATCGACCGGCGCGTGGCGATCCTCGCCGGCGCCCCGGTGCGCGGCGTGCGGACCTTCACGGTGATCCGGTCCCCGATCGCCGTCGACGGCGTCAGGGCCCTGGTGTACGCGGCGTGGGAGACGGCCGCCGACCTGGCCGAGTTCCGCCGCACCCGGCCGCCCGCGCTGGACGAGGAGGAGCGCCGGATCCTGCGGGCGCTCGGCGCCGGGCAGACGGACGAGGTGACGGCGCGCGAGCTGGGCATGTCGCTGCGCACGTACCGCAGACGCGTCGCCGGACTGATGACGGTGCTCGGCGCCACGTCCCGTTTTCAAGCGGGCCTGCGGGCGCACGAGTTCGACCTGAGAGGGCCGGGAGGGACCGGCGACGCGAAGGTGTCCGGCACTAAGCGTGGAACAGGGCATGGAACAGGGCGGAAAACCGTCTAGATTGTCGCTCGATCGTCGAACTACCCGGTACGGCGGACGCAGGACGCAAGCACCTTGCCAGGAGGCAACCGTGTCAGATCACGACCCTCAGCACGACTCAGCAGCCGCTGCCATACGCACGCGCATCGACACCAGCACACCGCACTCCGCGCGCTTCTGGAACTACTTCGTGGGCGGCAAGGACAACTACGAGAAGGACCGGGAGCTCGGCGACCACATCAAGCAGATCTTCCCCGGCCTGGTCGACGTGGCGCGCACCAGCCGGCTCTTCCTCGGGCGCGCGGTGCGCCACCTCGCCGCGGAGCAGGGCGTACGGCAGTTCCTGGACATCGGCACGGGCCTGCCGACGGCCGACAACACGCACGAGGTCGCCCAGCGGGCCGCCGCCGACTCGCGCATCGTGTACGTCGACAACGACCCGCTGGTCCTCGCGCACGCGCGGGCGCTGCTGACCAGCACCCCGGAGGGCCACACGGCGTACATCGACGCCGACCTCTACAAGCCGGAGGCGATCCTGGCGGAGGCCGGCAAGACGCTGGACCTCTCGCAGCCGGTCGCCCTGATCATCCTCAACACGCTCGGCCACGTCGCCGACCACGCACAGGCGCGCGACCTCGTGACCCGTCTCATGTCCGGCCTGGCGTCCGGGAGTTACCTGGTCATCAGCGACTCGACGGCGACGAGCGAGGGCATGATCGCGGCGTCGAACGAGTACAACAAGAGCGGCGCGATCCCGTACTACGTACGGAGCGTGGCGGAGATCGGCGCCTTCTTCGACGGCCTGGAGCTGCTGGAGCCGGGCGTGGCCCAGGTCACGCGCTGGCGCCCGGAGGACGAGGGGGAGGCGACGGAGGTCGACGCGTACGGGGCGGTGGGCAGGAAGCCGTAACGCGGCGCGGGCCTCCAGTCCCGTGGCGCTCCCACCGATGAGTTCCGGCCCCGCGGAAGGTCTCCTCTATGTACGTGGCGTATGCGGCGTACATACGGTCCGAGGACCCGAGGAGACGGTGATGGACGTGATGGACCGATGAGCGGGACGGAACTGCGGGACGTGCTGGAGGCACACGTCGGCAAGGGGCCGGGGATGGCGCCGGGAGCGGTCGCCGTGGTCGCGCGCGGCGACCGCGTCGAGGTGCGGGCCGTCGGCGCGGTCGACGCCGACGGCAGCGCGCCGATGGCCCGGGACTCCCTCTTCCGCATCGCCTCGATCACCAAGCCGATCGTCGCCGCGGCCGTGCTGATGCTGGTCGAGGAGGGCCGCCTCGCGCTCGACGCGCCCGTCGCGCGCTGGCTCCCCGAGCTCACGTCGCCGAGCGTGGTGCGCACCCCGTCCTCGCCGGTCGACGACGTCGTCCCGGCCGTGCGCCCGGTCACCGTCGAGGACCTCCTCACCTTCCGTGCCGGATACGGCTTCCCTGCCGACTTCTCGCTCCCGGCGGTGCAGGCGCTGTTCAGCGAGTTGAAGCAGGGGCCGCCGCAGCCGCAGCTGGTCCAGGGGCCGGACGCGTGGATGGCCGCGCTGGCCCGCGTACCGCTGCTGCGCCAGCCGGGCGAGGCCTGGCTGTACAACACGTGTTCCGACATCCAGGGCGTGCTGATCGCCCGCGCGTCGGGCCGTCCGCTGGACGAGTTCCTGGCCGAGCGGATCTTCGAGCCGCTCGGCATGAAGGACACGGCGTTCCACGTCCCGGCCGACCGACGCCACCGCTTCACCACCGCCTACCGTCCCGGTCCGGCGGACGGGCCCCTGCAGCTCGTGGACGCGCCCGACGGCCAGTGGAGCCGTCCGCCCGCCTTCCCCTCGGGTGCGGGCGGCCTGGTCTCGACGGTGGACGACTGGCACGCCTTCGCCCGCTTCCTGCTGGCGCGGGGCACGTCGGACGACGGCCGCGAGCTCCTCTCCCCGGAGTCGGTGCGCCGGATGACCACGGACCACCTGACCGCGGCCCAGCGCGAGGCGAGCGGCCTCTTCACGGAGGGCCAGGGCTGGGGCTACGGCGGCTCGGTCGACGTCGTCCCAACCTCTCCGTGGAACATCCCGGGCCGCTACGGCTGGGTCGGCGGCACCGGCACCACGGCCCACGTCACGCCGTCGACGGGCACGGTGGCGGTCCTCATGACCCAGCTCGAAATGACGGGCCCGACACCGCCGGCCGCGATGCGGGACTTCTGGCGGTACGCGGCGACGGTGTGAGCCCCAGCGGTCACCTCAGGCTTCGGCGTCCCTGAGGCGCTCCACCTCGGCGATGTCGTCCGCGAACGACCCCGGGGCCGCGCGGTCCAGCGCCCGGTACAAGTCCAATGCGGAGTCGTACGCCTGGCGGGCGTGCTCCTGACGGCCCAAGGCGATGAGAGCTCCGGCGTGGCGGACGTGGGCCGCCGCGCACTCCTCCGCCAGCTCGCTGTCGAGATCCTCGGAGAGTCCCGTCAGGTCCGTCAGTTCCGTCAGGACGGCGACAGCTTCGGCCGCCACCTGTTCGGCCTCTTCGTGACGCCGGGACGGCCGCAGGAACTGGAGTTGGTTGGTCAGTGCGGTCAACAGGCCTCTGTAGTCGCTCGGGTCCGCCCGGTGGACGGTCCTGAAGACCTGTGCGGCCTTGTTGTTCACCCGGAAGGCGACCGCCATGCACGACGCATGGGTCAACGCCAGTGTCTGGATGAGGAAGGACCCGCCGAGCAGGGGCAGGTAGGCGTGGCCGTGTGCGACCACCAGCCGGCGGGCCAGGCCGACGGCCTCGTCCGCCAGGTGCAGCGCCTCCGTCGCCGTGCCGACCTGGACGCTGAGCTCGACGGCGCTGTGCAGGGTCAGGACGAGGTCCGCCTGGGCGGACTCCGTACCGGAGCGGACGAGGTGACGCTCGATCGCCACCACCTCCGCCCGCGCCTCCAGCGCGCCGGTGACGTCGTCGAGGCTCAGGAGCACGTTCGACTTGTTGGTCAGGGTGGACGCGAGTTCTGCCAGGTACGCGTCCGGTTGGTCGTCCGCCGCCGTCCTGCGGACGACCAGGGACTCCTCGGCGGCCTCCAGCGCCTCGTCGAGGAGACCGACGTCGTGGAGGCGCAGGGTGAGGGTGTTCAGCGAACGGGCGAGGTCGGGCAGCGTCCCGGGATACTGTTCGGCCAGCTCTCGTCGTAGGCCGACCGAGGTCCGCGCGACCGCCAGGCCCTCGTCGTGCTCCCCCGCGTCGGCGAGGTGGTGCGAGAGGTTGTTCAGTGCCGCCGCCAGGACGAACCGCCGGTCGGCCTCGCTCTTCGGCCGCCACGCGGTCACCAGGTCGACGCTCTCGCGTCCCTCCCGGACGGCCTCCGCCACCCGGCCCAGTTTGCCGAGAGCCGCCGCCCGTTGGTGCAGGGCCAGCCCGCGTAACAGCGGGTCCGTCGTGCCCTCTTCGTCGAGGATGCCCAGGGCCGCCGTCGAAGCGTCCAGGCTCTCCTCGTACCGGTGTGCCGACATGAGTCTCATCGCCAGGTTGTGCAGCGAACTCGCGCGCTGCAGAGCGGGAGACGCCGACGACTGTTCGTCGATGACCTGCACCAGCTTCTCGTGCAGCCGGATGCTCCACGACGCCAAAGCCCGGGTCAGCGCCGGGATGCGCTGGGCGAGGTCAAGGAGCTGGTCCGGCGGCAGCAACTCCTCCACCAGGATCTGGTCGAGCGCGGCGATCAGGATCGCCGGCTCCGCGCTGCGCGTCCCCGCCGCCACCAGCAGCGACGCGAGACGCTCCGGGGACGCGCGCACGGCCGTCCGCAGGACCTCCGCCAGCGGCTCGGCCCCGACCCGCGCGGCGGCGCGGCTCAGCACGACCAGGGAGCCCACGGTCTCCTCCGCGTCGAGCACGTGCAGCAGGCGCAGGAAGATCTCCGGTTCGGCCGCCACGCGCGTACCCACGAGGTACTCGCCCAGGGGGTCCGGCTGCAGGGGGCCCCACTGCCACGCGCCGCCGCCCTCGGCGGAGTCGGGGCGCGGGTAGAGCTCGTGCAGCCAGTCCGCCACGGCCCGCCGCACCGACTCCCGGTGGTCGCCGATGCGCGGCACGTGGGCGAGCATCGTGTGGGCGCGGCTTCGCGCGACCGGCCCCACCAGCGTCGCCGTCACCACGGCGTTGCGCAGTGCGGCGTCGCCAAGGGTGCTGAGCGGGGCGCGCCGCGACGTCTCCTTCCAGTACGCCAACTCATGGCCCAGAAGCGCCTCTTGGGCGCCCCGCACCTGCGTCCGCGCGCTCGGTGCGAGGACGCTCGCGAGGGCCGCCATGTGGATGTCGAGCACGGTCCGCCGCGCCGGGTTCGGGACGCCCGGCCAGGAGGAGGACGGCGAGGACGGCCCGCCGCCGCCCGGCGTCGGCGGCCCCACCGCGAGGCCGATCGCCGCGGCCCCGCGCGCCAGGTCCTCCACGGCCGTACGGAACACCTCGTCCTCGTCCACGCCGAGCGAGGACGTGTCCAGGATCGACCAGCGCCGGGCCTGCCCCGACATGTCGGCCGCCTCGGCTCCCGCGTGGGAGCGCACCTCCTCCCACCAGGGTCCGACGGCGCGCGCCACGAGGAGGACCTTGAAGGGGGCGCCGCGCGGGCGTCGGCCCAGGTGGCGCAGGAGGTCGCCCAGCTCCTCCACCCGGCTCTCCGCGTAGTCGACCACGAGCAGGACGGGAGCCGTCGTGCCGGCGAGCAGCCGGTGCTGTTCCGGTGCACTGCCCCGCCTGAGGTGCACCACCGCGTACCTGGACGCGGCGAGCCGGTGGCCGACCTCGCGGGCCAGGCGGGTCTTTCCGGCGCCGCCCGCCCCCGCGAGGAGCGCCACCGACACGTCGTCGCCCGAGGTGCTCCAGGCCACCATCTCGTCGAGCAGTTCACGGCGTCCGGTGAACCGCACCGTCTCCGCCCTGGGGTGGAGCAGTGTGGCGGCGGACCTGGGCACCAGCGGTTCGATCGGCTCGGCGTGGTCGGCGAACTCCGCCGGTTCGAGGTGGACGGCCGACCCGGTGTGCCGGCGTACCAGTTCGCGGAAGGCCTCGTCGGCGAAGAGCACATAGCTGGGGACGGCCTCGATCCTGCTGTGCGGCCAGCCGGGCAGGTCGGCGACGGCGACGCCCACGAGCGTCCCCGCGCACCACACGGCGCCGCCCGACAGGCCGGCCCACGGCGACACCGTCGGGGAGCCGAGGGGCGGGCTGCCGGTCAGGCCCAGCACATAGCGGTCGGACTCGACGGCCTCCATCGGGTCCAGCGTGCCGCGGAACGACGTGGACCCGAGGCGGCCGTCGCGTCCGGACAGGCCGGTGTAGCCGCGGACCGAGGTCTGCGTCGGCTCGGGCGTCACCAGGCGGCCCCAGCGCACCGGGGCGGGATCGCGTGCGAGGTCCCGCTCGGCCAGCAGGAGGGCCGTGTCGTACGGACCGTCCGAGCGCGACCAGACCACCCGGCACGGCGTGGGCTCCCCACCGGGCGTCTGTACGGTCGCGTCCGTCCGGTCGCCCAGCACGTGCCGGGCGGTGAGGACGAGCCGCGGGGCCAGCACGTAACCCGACCCCTGCCCGGCCGCCCGCACCACCGCGGTGCGGCGTCTGTCGTCCACCACGGGCCGCCGGGTCTCAGCGCCCGTAGGAGGAGTCCAGCGAGCCCGTCTCCGGCGGTGCGTCGTTGCTGATCAGGAGGGGGTTGCCGGTCCGGTCGCGCGGGGTGAGGACGAGTTTGACGTGGTGGACGTCCTCTTTGGCGACCTTTCCGGAGGCGCCCGCGGAGACCACCGCGCTCAGGACGCGCCCCAGTCCGACCCGGGCGGTGGCCTCCCGGGTGAGGGTGACCGCGAACTCCAGCTCGATGGGCCCGACTTCGAACTGCACGTCACTGGCAGCGCCCGCCGTGGCCGCGCTCAACAACTCGTCCCGGAGCGCCTGCACCGCCTCGCCGACACCGATGGGCTCACTCACGTCTCCCCCGCTTCCCCACCCCGTCCGCCTCCACCGTGCGGCGGCCCGGGGCGACTTGGTGCACCGGCGCCACATTTTACGGCCCGCCCGGCGCGTCCGTCAGTCGTCCAGCGCCTCCAAGACCTTCCCCAGATCCACGAACTTGAAGTCGGTCGAGGGGCGGTCGCCCTCGCCGGGGGCGTCGTGGCCGTCCTGGACGACCAGGAGGCCGTGGGGGTACTTCGGGCCGAGCGGCTCGTTCAGGGCGGCCGCGCCGTCGCACTCCTCGGAGCCGTCCAGGGCGCCGCCCGCCGGGGTGACGCGGAAGCCGCCCTCGTACTCATTGTGCTCGCCCGGCTCGCGGTCGTACGCGGCGAACGTGTCGTCCCCCTGGCTGGAGGCCAGCAGGTAACCGTCGCCGCCGCGCTCCCGCACCAGGGTCAGACCCTCCACGTCGGACGCGATCCGCTTGCCGCCGTACCCGGGGTCGGGGCCCGGCACGCACTCCTCGGTCTCCTCGTCGTAGACACCGGGGACTCCGTACTCCCGTACCTTGTCGACGAGTTCGGGCTTTCCCGTGAGGTCCGCGCGGACGCGCCAGATGCCCACGTCCTCCTGGCCCGCGTAGAGCGTTCCGGTGGCCGGGTCGACCACCATGCCCTCGACCTGCGGGAGTTCGCCCGGCTCGGCGCACGGCGTCCACGGCCTGCCGTTCGGCAGCCGGAACGTGGACGGCAGGTCCAGGGTGCGGACCGTGCGGTAGGTGACCGTGCCGGCCCGGTTCGGGGTCAGCTCCAGGAGCGCCACGCTCGTGCGCTCGCGGCGGCTGACCAGGGCGTACGAGCGTCCCGTCGACCGGTCCTGCCAGGTGGCCAGGCCGTACGCGGTGCGCTGTTCGTTGATCTCGGCCTGGTTCGCGGAGAAGACCGGCGGGGCCGCGGGGTCCGTGACGTCGGTGAGCGGGCCGCCGGGGCGGTCGCGGTCGATCCGGTAGAAGCGCAGCCGGTCGTGGCCCCGGTCACTCGTGACGGCCAGGTCCGCGCGGCCGGCGCCGAGCTTCAGGCCGTGCACGAGGTCGACGTTGTTGAAGCGGCCGGGGGCGTCGTCGGGGCCCTCGGCCGGCGGCGCGGCGATCGACTGTACGGGCCGGGCGTCCAGGTCGTACGCGCGCAGGCCGCCCTCCTTCGCCGTGGCGATCACCAGGCTGCGCGCCGGGTCCGCGGCGTCGCGCCAGATCGCGGGGTCGTCGGCGTCCGCGTTGCCGCCCGCGTCGTCGTCGTGCAGGGCGGGCGTCTCGGCCCTCGGGGTGACGGCCGGCAGCGGGGCGCCAGCCGCGGGTGCGGCGGGGGCCGCCGCGAGGACGGCGGCCAGGGCCAGGACGACCGAACCGGTCGTTCGGCGGGTCGGACGGTGTCTGGTCACGCGATGTCTCCTCGTTCCGGGAACGGATGGATGATCGTGCGTGAGACTGGGGCCCGTCCGTGTCGCTCCGGCGTACGGCGCGCGTCCGGTAACACCCCGCCCGAATGTACACAGGGTGAATCACGGGCCCCAGCGGCGTCCGCGCCACTCCGCCGCCCCTAGGGCGCCGGCCCTTGCTCTCGGCGCGACGCCCCAACTGCCCAACAGGTCAACCGCGTTGCGCGTCCACCAGCTCGCGCGCCTCCTCGTCCGTCGCCACCGACGGCGGCGAGCCCTCCAGCGGCTTGCGCGCCGTCTCCTTCATCGCGGCCACCGCGACGATGCCGACCAGGCCCGCCAGCATCGTGTAGAACGCGGGCATCAGGTCGTTGCCCGTGGCGCCGATCAGCGCCGCGACCACCAGCGGCGTCGTACCGCCGAAGAGGGAGACGGAGATGTTGAAGCCGATCGACAGGGAGCCGTAGCGGACGTCGGTCGGGAACAGGGCGGGCAGCGACGAGGACATCGCGCCCAAGTAGCAGACCAGCGCGAGCCCGAGGATGAGCAGACCGGCGAAGACGGATACCGTGCCGCCCTGCTTGATGAGGAGGAAGGCCGGCAGGGCCAGGACGAAGAAGCCGATGGAGCCCGCCATCAGGACCGGCTTGCGGCCGATGCGGTCGGAGAGGCGGCCGACCGAGTTGATCAGGGCCATCAGGATCAGCATCACGACCACGATGGACATCAGCCCGCCGGTCTCGCCGAAGCCGAGCTGCGTGAGGTACGTCGGCATGTACGAGAGCAGCATGTAGTCCGTGACGTTGAACGCCGCCACCAGCGCGATGCACAGCAGCATCGCGCGCCACTGGCCGAAGAAGGACTCCCGGAAGGACTTCTTCTGGCGTTCGGCCGCGGGGCCCTCGCCCTCCTCCATCTTCTGGAAGGCGGGCGACTCGTCCAGCTTCAGCCGCAGGTAGAGGCCGATGAGGCCGAGCGGGGCCGCCACCAGGAACGGGATGCGCCACCCCCAGGACTGCATCGCGTCCTCGCTGAGCCCCATGGTCAGCGCGGTGACGAGGACCGCGGCGACCGTGTAGCCGATGAGGGTGCCGAACTCCAGGAAGGAGCCCCAGAATCCGCGGCGCTTGTCGGGCGCGTACTCCGCGATGAAGGTGGCGGCGCCGCCGTACTCACCGCCCGTCGAGAAGCCCTGCACCATGCGGCAGAGGACGAGGAGGACCGGCGCCCACACGCCGATCGAGGCGTAGCCGGGGATCAGGCCGATGGCGAGCGTCGCCGACGACATCATGATCATGGTGAGCGCGAGGATCTTCTTGCGGCCGACACGGTCGCCGAGCGGGCCGAAGAACATGCCGCCGATGGGGCGCACCAGGAAGGCCGCGGCGAAGGTGGCCAGCGAGGAGAGCGTCTGCGCGGTGTCGTTCCCGGAGGGGAAGAACTCCTTGCCGATGATCACGGCGAGGTAGGCGTAGACACCGAAGTCGTACCACTCCATGGCGTTGCCCAGCGCGGTCGCCTTCACCGCCCGCTTGACCTGGGCTTCCTCGGTGACCGTGATGTCCGCCTGGCGCAGCCTGGGGTTCTTGCGGCGGTGGATCGCGCGAAAGAGCGCACGGTGGCGGGCCACGGCTTCGGGCGCGGGCGGTGCCGGTGTTTCGGGGGCTTCTGGCGCGCTCACGTGACTGTCACTCTCTCTGTCGGCACCTTGGTCGTTCCGCCCGGCTACCCCGGTCGGACGTCGATCAACATTGCCAAGCCGCGAGAAGTCGAAGTGGCCGCCGATGGTCCTCACGCCGAGGGCCCCAAGTCCCTGATTCCAAGGACTTGAGGCCCGATTATCGACGTATCGCAGCCGTCAAGGTGTGTACAGCTGCGAACGGGGAATGATCTGCTGCTCCTGTCCGGGGCTCGACCACAACAGCCTCAGGTGGGCCTCACCCGTCTGCTCCGCGTACTCGACCCTCACCGCGTGGCGCTTGCCCGCGGTGAGCTTCACCTGTGCCTTGTCGATCTTCGGCTCGTGCGGCGTCCAGGAGTCGATCACGAGCTTGCCGTCGATCCAGACGCGCGCCATGTCGTCGGAGACGGTCGTCAGGGTGTACGTCTCCGAGCGGCGCGGCACCACCGATCCGGTCCAGCGGACGCTGAAGCGGTCGGCGGGGATGGCCGGGTCCGGCGAACCGGTGTATTTCCAGGCGTGGTTGAGGGTGGCATCGGTGCGCGTGATCTTGGGGTCGCCCGAGAGGGTCGCGTTGTCGAAGATCTCCTGCTTGAGCCCCGTGCCGTGGCCGACCCTTGCGGTCGGGCCGGGGTCCACCTTCAACTCGATGACGGTCGCGGTGTCGTTGGTGGCGGCGCCCGACGGCTTGAGATCGAAGCCGTCACCGGCCTCGGTGACCGTCACCCGCTGGTCACTGCCGAGGACCCGCGCCGCCTTCACCCGGATGTCCGTGCGCGCCGTCAGGTGCAGCGTGCCGCCCGCCGCGGGCCACCGCGTGACCGCCGCGTACAGCTTGTCGCCCTTGCGGCTCACCGACCCCCAGGCCGGCTCCTCGACGAGCCCGGCGTACCGGGCGCCGAAGACCGCCTCGCCCTGGCCGTCCTCGCGCAGCCAGTCGCCCATCTCCTTGAGGCGGTCGACGGAGGGCCGCGGGATGCGGCCGCGGGCGTCGGGGCCGACGTTCAGGAGGTAGTTGCCGCTGCGGGAGGTGGTGGCGAGGAGGTTGCGGGTCAGGGTCTGGGACGACTTCCAGTCCTGGTCGTAACGGGCGTACCCCCAGTGGCCGTTGAGGGTCATGCAGGACTCCCAGAGCTGGCCGTCGTCCGGGGCGGCGGGGATCTCCTGCTCGGGGGTGCCGTAGTCGCCGTCGACCACGCGGCGTTTGCCGACGCGGTTGTTGATGACCAGGCCGGGGTCGAGGCCGCGGAGGTAGGACTCCAGGCGCTCGCCGTCCCGCGCCGTCCACGGGTTGTGCGGGTTGTCGGTGTCCCACTCGCCGTCGAACCAGAGCAGCGCGGGGTCGTAGCGGTCGATGAGCTCCTTGAGCTGGGCGTACATGCGCTTCTCGTACGCGGGGAACGTGGCCGGGTCCGCGAAGTCCTTGTCGTGCCAGTCCCAGATCGAGTAGTAGAAGCCGAGTTTGATGCCCGCGTCGTCGGCCGCCTTCTTCAACTCGGCCATGATGTCGCGGTTCTTGTCGAAGGAGGAGTGGTCGCGCAGGTTCCAGTCGTTCACCTTCGTCGGCCACATCGCGTAGCCCTCGTGGTGCTTGGCGGTGATGACGATGTAGCGCATCCCGGCGTCCTGGGCGGCCTTGACGACGGCCTTCGCGTCGAAGTCGGCGGGGTCGAACTGCTGCGCCTGCTTCTCGTACGCGTCCATCGGGATCGCGCACTGCCGCTTGATCCACTCGGCGTCGCGGCAGGTGGTGCCGTCGGGCAGCCGGTACTCGCCCTCCAGGTTCGAGTAGGCCCCGAAGTGGATGAACATGCCGAAGCGGTCCTGCCGGAACCAGTTGGTGCGGTCGGCGGTGAAGGGGTCGTCCGCCGCGTGGTCCGTGCCGGGTCCGGCGGCGGCCCGTGGGGGGTGCGGGGCCGGGGCGCCGTCGGGGAGGGCCGTCGCGGCCGGTACGGCCGTGGCCGCGAGGGCGGCGGCGAGGAGCAGGACGAGTCCAGTGGCTCTGTGGCGCATGGGGCGGCTCCCGGGATTCCCTGGGGGGTTGGGGGGTCGCTCGGGAACGTAGGGAGGAATACATCGGATGTCAATGGGACCAACTCCCGCCGTGCTGCCATGATTTACGCTGCCGGGGCCACCATTGAGCCGTCGCCGCTCCGCCATTGATCTGTTCTTGATCTGCCATCGATCCGATGTATCCGCGTTGTACGAGGCCGAACCCCACCCCCGGAGGACCACCACGGGTCGACCGGGCAGCCCGGGGGAAGACCCCCCTCGCCACCCCTCCCACCGACGGAGCCCCCATGCCCCTCCCCCGCCGCACCTTCCTCACCGGACTCGCCGGCACCGCCGGTGTCGCCGCCGTCGCCTGCTCCGGCACCCCGGCCGACGGCGTGCCCGCCCCGCGCCGCACGGCCGCCGCCGAGGCGGCCCGGCGCCTGCTCCCCCGCCACGGGGACCAGCTGACGTTCCGGACCGCCCCGAAACAGCCGGACGCCGACGACTCCTTCCACGTCACCGGTGAGCGCGGCCGCATCACCGTCACGGCGACCGACCCCGCCACCCAACTGGTCGGCCTGCGCCACTACTTGACCCGGGTCGCGCACGCCGACATCACCTGGGCCGGCAGCAGCACCGACCAGCTGCCCGACCGGCTCCCCGCCCCGGCGCCGCCAACACCCCGCACCGCTTCGTCCTCAACGACACCAACGACGGCTACACCGGCGCCTATCACGACTGGGCGTACTGGGAGCGCGAGATCGACGTGCTCGCGCTGCACGGCTACAACGAGGTCCTCGTCTACGCGGGCGCGGACGCCGTCTACCACCGCGCCTTCCGGCAATTCGGCTACACCGACGCGGAGTTGCGGTCCTGGATACCCGCGCCGGCCCACCAGCCGTGGTGGCTCCTACAGAACATGGCCGCGTTTCCGCACCCGGTGTCGCGGCAGCTGCTCAACGCCCGCGCCCGGCTCGGCCGCCGCATCTGCGACCGGCTGCGCGACCTGGGCATGACGCCGGTCCTGCCGGGGTACTTCGGGACCGTCCCGCCCGAGTTCGAGGAGAGGAATCCGGGGGCGAGGACCGTGCCGCAGGGCGAGTGGGTCGGCTTCACGAGACCGGACTGGCTGGATCCGCGCACCGGCCATTTCGCGCGGGTCGCCGCAGCGTTCTACCGGGCCCAGGACGAGCTGTTCGGGCCGTCCACGATGTACAAGATGGACCTCCTGCACGAGGGCGGGCAGCCCGGCGACGTGCCCGTCGGCGACGCCGCCAAGGGCGTCGAGAAGGCCCTGCGCACCGCGCACCCCGGTGCGACCTGGGTGATCCTCGGCTGGCAGCACAATCCGCCGAAGGCCATCACGGACGCCGTCGACAAGCGCCGGATGCTCGTCGTCGACGGCATCTCCGACCGCTTCCCCGAGGTGACCGACCGCGAGTCCGACTGGGGCTCGACGCCGTACACCTTCGGCTCCATCTGGAACTTCGGCGGCCACACCACGCTCGGCGCCAACACCCCCGACTGGGCCGAGCTGTTCGAGACGTGGCGCACGAAGGAGGGCAGCACCCTGTGCGGCATATCGCTGATGCCGGAGGCGGCCGACAACAACCCCGCCGCGTTCGCCCTCTTCTCCGAGCTTGCCTGGCGCACGGGCGACCTGGACCTCACGTCCTGGTTCGCCACCTGGGCCACCACCCGCTACGGCGCCGCCGATCCGCACGCCGCCGCGGCCTGGGACGTGCTGCGCCGCACCGCCTACGGCACGACCCGCGCCGACGGCTGGGCGGAGGGCGCCGACGGCCTCTTCGGGGCGCGGCCCGACCTGGGCGCGGAGTCGGCGGCGGCCTGGTCGCCGAAGAAGATGCGGTACGAGCCGGCCGACTTCGAGCCTGCCCTCGGCGAACTCCTTGCCGTGCGACGCGGGTTGCGGGGCTCGTCCGCGTACCGCAGGGATCTGCTCGACGTCGCCCGGCAGACCCTGTCCAACCGCAGCCGCGTCCTCCTGCCGCGCATTAAGAAGGCCTACGACGCCGGGGACGCCACCGGATTCGACGCGCTCACCCGCGACTGGCTCGGCCTGATGGAGCTGCTCGACCGGCTCCTGGCCACCGACTCCCGCCATCTGCTGGGCCGTTGGGTGGCCGATGCCCGCGCGTGGGGCGCCGGCGCCGCGGAACGGGAGCGGCTCGCGTACGACCAGCTGTCGCTGGTGACGGTGTGGGGAGGGCGGGCGGGCGCCGACGCGGGGCTGCGCGACTACGCGAACCGCGAGTGGGCGGGGCTGGTCGGCGGCCTCTACCGGCTGCGCTGGGAGCGGTACTTCACGGAGCTGCGCACCGCCCTCGCGGAGGACCGCGCACCCCGGAAGATCGACTGGTTCGCCGTCGAGGACGCGTGGATCCGCGACCCGGGCCGGCTCGCGACCCGGCCGACGGGCGACACGTACGAGATCGCCGCGCGGGTGCGCGACCGGCTGAGCGCCGCCCCGTAAGGGACGGACGGACAGCGGTGCCCCGGGGCCACGACGCCCCGGGGCACCGCCTCCGCTTCACGCGCGGGGGCACTCCTTCCACGCCATGTGGTAGATCGTGCTGATGTCCCCGTCCGTGGAGTCCATCGTCATGAAGCTGGACTTCGCCGGGTCCGATGTCCCCGCGTCCACCCGCAGCTCCGTGTTGATGTTGAAGTTCCGTTTCACCCCGCAGGGCGCCCAGACCAGCTGCGCCCAGTCGGTCGTGTCGGTGGCCTGCCAGTTGTCGGTGTACGTGCCGTTGAACTGATGGCTGATCGAGGCCGTCTGCGGTGAGCCCTGGAAGTAGTACGACGCCTTCTCGGTCCCCTTGGCCCCCTGCTGAAGCGAGGCGTAGCCGCGGTAGTCGGCGCTGGCGATCGCGTAGGTGAAGCCCGACGGGACGTGCACGATGAGGCTGAGCTGGCAGTTCCTGCGGAACGCGGTGGGATCCGCGCCGCCGCCCGTCCTGGCGAGGTAGTCGCTGTAGGTGACCGTGAAGGCCGTGTTGTCCTCGGAGACGGCGACGGCCGCGGTGCCGAGGGGGCAGCCGGAACCGTTCACCGTGGCGACCTCGATCACGATCTTGTCCGGGGGCGGATCGAGGATCGCGGTCGTGTCCTGAGCGGGGAGTGTCGAGCCGAAGAGCGCCACGATGGCGCCGCTCAGCAGCAGTGCACCGGCCATGGTTCTCCATTCCGTTTCTGAGGAGGGGGGTTGGAGAAGTGCCTGTGGTGCGTGGAACGCATTGCGGGTGCCCGGAGCGGATTGCGTGAGCGAGGGGGAGCGTACGGACCGCTGAGGCGCGCTGCCAGAGCGAGGTCCGGCCATTCCGCATCGCGGACCCGTCGCGTCTTGACGGGTATACGTCACATCGAATCTCTGGTAGGAAACCTTCCTAACAGACGCGGTACCGACGCGGAACCATGAACTCCCTTACCTGGAGGCCCTCGTGGAGACCCCCCACATACGCCCGCGCACCACCCACACCACCCTCACCTCCCGCCGCACGCTGCTCGCCTTCATGGGCGCCGCGGCCGTGGCGGGCCCGCTCCTCGTCACCCAGGCGGCGAACGCGACCCCGGCCCCGGTCTCACCGGTCCGGCTCGCGGCCGGCGGCCTCGCGGCGGGCGGGCTCGACGACCCGGCGAAGAAGGAGATCGCGATGCAGATCGTCTGCAGCGCGGAGAACTCCTCGCTGGACTGGAAGAAGCAGTACCGGTACTGCGAGGACATCGACGACGGCCGCGGCTACACCGCGGGCATCATCGGGTTCTGTTCCGGCACCGGCGACATGCTCGACCTGGTCGAGCTCTACACGCAGCGCAAGCCGGGGAACGTCCTGGCCAAGTACCTCCCGGCGCTGCGCGAGGTCGACGGCACCGACTCGCACGAAGGCCTCGACCCGAACTTCAAGCGCGACTGGGAGCGGGCCGCCGACACGGACGCGGCGTTCCGCACGGCGCAGAACGACGAGCGCGACCGCGTCTACTTCAACCCCGCCGTCAAGCAGGGCAAGACGGACGGCATCGGCACCCTCGGCCAGTTCTGCTACTACGACGCCATCGTCATGCACGGCGACGGCGGTGACTCCACCAGTTTCCGCAACATCCGCAAGCGCGCGCTGCGCTCGGCCAAGCCGCCGGCCCAGGGCGGCAACGAGGTGACGTATCTGAACGCCTTCCTCGACGCCCGGGTCTGGGCGATGAAGCAGGAGGAGGCCCACGAGGACACCAGCCGGGTCGACACCGCCCAGCGGGTGTTCCTGCAGAAGCGGAACCTCAACCTCGACCCGCCGCTGGACTGGAAGGTCTACGGCGACCCGTACCACATCGGGTAACGGCCGCCCCTCCCCCGATTCGCCCCCTTCGGTTCACCCCTTCGCGCGGGGCGCCTCAGGCGTCCCGCGCGCCTGCACGCACCTCTTGCCTCCCAGCGGGTGACATGGGTACGGTCCCGGCCAGCTCCCCCGTCTACGCGCGTCCATCTGCACGAGGTGAAAGATCCCGATGTTTCCCCGAACGACCGTGCTGAGCACCGCAGCCGTCACCGTCGCCACGTCCGCCGCCGTGCTCCTGTCCACCGGCGCCGCGGCGACCCCCGCGGCCGCCCCCGGCGCGGCCCCCTCGCCGGGGGCGGCCTCCTCGGCGACGCCCGGCTGGCAGCAGGCCGGTGACGACATCACCTCCGGCATCAGCGGCCTCGCCCTCGCCGACAGCCCCGGCGGTCCCAAGGGTTCGCGCGGCACGGCTCACGCGCTCGTCGTCCGCGACAACAAGAAGCCCGGCCAGAACCGGATCGGCGAGCTCTCCTACCGCCCCGGCCGCTCCGCCCACATCGAACCGCTCACCTGGATGGACGGTGCCGAGCCCATCGACCTGGAGGCGATCGAGGCGGTGCCCGGCGCCTCCGACGAGTTCGTGGCCCTGGCCAGCCGGGGCCTCGTCTACCACCTGAAGGTGCGGGGCTCCGAGGCCCACGTCCTGGACACCTCCCCGCTCCCCGCCATCGCCGAGGGCGACGACTACGAGAGCTTCGCGCTGACCTCCCGGCACGGCAGGATGGCAGCGGTCTGGGCGGACCGCGGCGCGGGCAAGGAGCGCCCCGCGACGGTGCACGCGGCGCCGTTCTCCTTCAACGAGTACGACGAGGCCGAGTTCGGCCGCGTCTCCACCACCCGCCTCCGCGCGCCCTACCCGACCGGCGCGGTCCGGCACGCATCGGACATCTCCGTCACCGACTCCGGCCGCCTGCTGGTGAGTTCGGCGTCCGACGTGGGCGACGACGGCCCCTTCGACTCGGCGGTGATGGACGCGGGCACGCTCTCCGTGAACCGCTCCGGCAAGATACGGCTCTCCGTCGCCAAACACCCCGACGTACTGCGGAAGTTCAAGGGGCACAAGATCGAGGCCGTGGAGTGCGCGCCGGGTTCCGGTCCTGCGGTCCTCGGCACGGACGACGAGAACGCGGGCGGGTACGTCAACTCAGCCGATCTGTGCGGGCGTTGAACTAACCGCTGGGCGGGTGGCCGGCCGCGGGGCGGCGGTCGATCCACGCCCACACCGTCTTGCCGACGTCGCGCCGCGCCACCCCCCACTCGTCCGCCAGCGCGGCCACCAGGAGGAGCCCCCGCCCCGACTCGTCGTCGGGGTCCGGGCGCCGGGGCTCCTCCGTGGGGCACCGCTCGGTACGGGCGTCGCTCACCTCGATCCGGACCGCCTCGCCCGTGCAGGTCAGCCGGAGCTCGAAGTCCCGGCCCGCGACCCTGCCGTGGGTCGCGGCGTTCGCCGCCAGCTCGGCGATGATCTGCGCCGCCCGCTCGGAGATCTCACCCCCGTACGGGATGCCCCACCCATCCAGGCGGTACCGCGCCATCCGACGCGCGAGCCGGGCTCCTCGCGGCGTCGCACTGAAACGCTCCGTGAACATGTGGACGGAGACGGACGTCTGCACTCGCTGTGACATGACGCCCACGGTGGCCCCGCGCCCACCCTGTCACCAGGCACCCGACTCGTACGCTCCGTATTTGTACGGGTGCGAAGTGTGGACAGTACGCGTAACCGACCGTGACCATGGGCGGGTTGGCGGGGACCGGTGAGCGAGTGTCAGGGGACGCGCGTGACGTCGTCAAGCACGCAGGGCGCGAACGAGCCCGAACCGACGGACGGCCTCAAGGCGTTCGGAGCGGCACTGAAGAGTTTCCGCAAACGGGCGGGGTTCACGCAGGAGTCCCTCGCGCCGGAGATCGGGTACTCCCCGCACTTCATCGCCTCCGTCGAGCAGGGACGGCGCTTTCCGCCGTCGCGCTTCGTGGACCGGTGCGAGGCGGCGCTGGACGCGTTCGGGACGTTGCGGTTGGTGGTGCATCAGCTTTCCCGGCAGCGGGGGTTGGCTTCTTGGTTCCGGCGGTGGGCGCAGTTGGAGCAGGAGGCGCTCAACCTCTATACGTACGAGTGTCGGCTGGTGCCGGGTCTGCTGCAGACGGAGGCGTACCTGCGAACCCTGTTCGGCGCCCGTGTCCCACCCCTGTCCGACGAGGAGTTGGAAGCTCAGGTGGCTGCGCGTCTGGAGCGTCAGCACCTCTTGCGGGACCGACCGAACACGGACTTCAGCTTCATCATCGAGGAGCACATCTTCCTGCGTCGCACGGGGGGTGTGGAGACCGCCCGGGAGCTCATCGACCACGTACTGGACCTTGCTGCTTCTCGCAACGTCGAGTTGCAGATCATGCCGTTGAAGCGCGGGGTGCACTCCGGGTTGAACGGTCCCATTCAGCTCCTGGAAACACCGGACAACCGGTGGTTCGGGTACTGCGAGGGGCAGGAGAACGGCCAGTTCATCTCCGACCCGAAGGTAATCAGCACTCTGCAGATGCGGTATGCGAAACTGCGCACGCAGGCCCTCACGCCCGAGGATTCCGCGGACCTGCTGGAGCGACTGCGAGGAGCGCGATGAGCAGCACGATCGAACTTTCCTGGTTCAAGAGCAGCTACAGCGGCGACTCCAGCGGCGATTGCGTGGAGGTCGCCCTGGACTGGCGCAAGTCCAGCTACAGCAGCAGCGGTGACGGTGACTGCGTGGAGGTCGCCCTCAACTGGCACAAGTCCAGTTACAGCAGCGGGAGTTCTGGCGACTGCCTGGAGGTCGCCGTTTGCCCCGCCACCGTCCACATCCGCGATTCCAAGAACCCCCAGGGCCCCGCCCTGGCCCTTGCCCCCGCCGCGTGGCGGGACTTCATCGCGTACGCCCCCACCGCAGGGACATGACCGCCAGCGCAGCCGCAACGCCCCCGCACAGCATCGCGGTCGAGACCGATATCCCGTCGACCACCGCCCCGCCGGCCACCGCGCCCAGCGCGAACGTCGCCTGGAACGAGGACGTGAAGACGACGGACGCCGCCTCCGGAGCGTGGGGCGCGGCGCTGGCGAACCATGCCTGGGAGCAGACCGGCACCGCGCCGTAGGCGAGACCCCACACCAGGAGCAGCACGAACGCGCCGGCCTTGGCGGTGCCCAGCACCGGCAGGAGCAGCGTCGCCGTGGCGATGAGGCCCGCCGCCACGGCGAAGGTCGCCCGGAGCCTGCGCCGCGCCCACGTGCCCGCGAGGAAGTTGCCGCCGATGCCGGCGACGCCGTAGGCGAGCAGGAAGACGGTGATGAGGGAAGGGCCCGCGTCGGTGACCTCCGCGAGGAAGGGGGTGACGTACGTGTACGTGCCGAAGTGGGCCGCCACGACCAGGAACGTCACGACGAGGCCGAGCCGGACACGTGGCGCGCCGAGCAGCTCGCGCAGGACGGCGAGCCGGGTCACGTGCTGCGGGGGCAGCGGCGGCAGGGAGACGAGGAGCGCCGCGAGCACGGCCAGCGTGAGGACGCCCATGGCGACGAACGCGGTGCGCCAGCCCGCGAGTTGGCCGAGCAGCGTGCCCGCGGGGACGCCGAGGACGGAGCCGAGGGGGACGGCGGAGAAGATGACGGCGGTCGCGCGCCCGGCCTGCGCCTCGGGCACGAGGCGGGCGGCGAGGCCCGCGCCGATGGACCAGAACGCGCCGATGACGAGGCCGACGAGGACGCGGGAGACCATCATCGCCCAGTATGCGGGGGCGGTCGCGGCGATGAAGTTGGCGAGGGCGAGCACCAGCATGAGCAGGCAGAGCATGCGGCGCCGGTCGACGCGGCCGGTGGTGACGGTCACGGTGGGCGCGGCGAGGGCGGCGAGCAGGCCCGGCAGCATCATCATCAGGCCGGAGATGCCGTCGGAGGTGCCGAAGGTGTCGCCGATGGGGGTGAGGAGGCCGATGGGCAGGATCTCGGTGGTGACGATGGAGAAGATCCCCAGGGTCACGGAGACGACGGCGAGCCATCCCATGAGGGGTGTGCGGGTGGCGGTGGCGGGGGCGTCGAGGGGCGGGGCCGGAGTGGACGTCGGTGCGGACATGGTCCGAGTTCAGCAGCGGCCACCCGCCCGGGTCTGGCATGAATTCGACGTCAACGTCGTACGGGGTGCGCGGGGCGCCCGGACGGTCCCGGGCGTCGGTCCGGGTCAGTCCAGGATCGGCGTGGTCTGGGCGGAGGCGATCCGCCAGGTGCCGGCCTCCTTCACGACGACGTAGGTGAGCCGGCCCGAGGTGGCGTGCAGGGGTGTGACGGGGTCGCCGTCAGCCCCCGGTTGCCGTCGGTCGGAGACGTGCTTGACGCTCGCCACGAGGGCGACGTCGTCGCGGATCAGGCGGATGTCCTCGACCTCGACCGTGGTGACCACGTCGGCCAGCGGGGAGGCGAGGGCCTGACGCATCGCCGCGTCCAGCGTCTCCCGCCCCGCGACGCGGCGCCCGCGGAAGTTCACGACGCTGGTGTCTGCGGTGTGCAAGGGCAGGAAGCGGTCCGGGTCGGACTGCGACGCGACGGCGGCGTCGACGAGTTGACGTATCGCGACGAGGTCCGCGGACTCGGCGGACGGCGACTTCGTGGACGACGGTTCGGTGGTGGCTGATTCGGTGCGCATGACGGCCATGTTCGAACATCAAGCGCCCTTGAGGTCAAGCCCCGGCAGTACGGAGGACCGGGACAAGCCCCCCTCGTTCCGTCAGTGCGTCGCCGCCGCCTCCGGCACCGGCTCCGGTGCCGAACCCGGCTTCGTATCCAGGTGGTTGAAGACCAGGTTCAACGACACCGCGAGGATGCAGCCCGTCGAGATGCCCGAGCCGAGGACGATCTGCGCCCAGTCGGGGAACGCGTCGTAGAAGCCGTCGGAGAGGGCGGGGGCCAGGCCGGCGCCCAGGGTGACGACCACGATGAGGGCGTTGTCGCCGCGGTGCAGGTCGGCCTGGAGCAGTGTCTGCATGCCGCTCACGGCGATGGAGCCGAAGAGGAAGAGGCTGACGGCGGCGAGCACCGGCATCGGGACGACCGAGATCAGCGCCGCGGCGGCCGGGCTGAGGCCGATCAGGACGAGGATCGCGCCGCTGAGTGCCACGACGAAGCGGCTGCGCACCTTGGAGATGACGACCAGGCCGATGTTCTGGGCGAACGCGCTGGCGTGGAAGGCGTTGAAGAGCGGGCTGAGCGCGGAGCCGAGCGCGTCGGCGCGCAGGCCGCGCGCGATGGTCCTCTCGTCCACCTCGCGGTCGACGATCTTCCCGAGGGCGATCATGTCGGCGGTGGACTCCGTGAGGATCACCAGCATGACGACGCACATGGAGATGATCGCCGGGATGTTGAACTCCGGTGCGCCGAAGTGGAGCGGGGACGGGATGCCGACCGGGTCGGCGCCGTCGAGCTTCGAGAAGTCGGCGAGGCCCATCGGTATCGCGAGCACCGTGCCGAAGACCATCGCGACGAGCATGCTGATCTGCTTCAGGAACCCGTGCGTGAAACGCTGGAGCAGGAGCATCACAAGGACGGTCGCGCCCGCGAGCCCGATGCTCCTCGGCTCCGGCGTGCCCGTCGCCGAGTCGTCGACGATCCAGTCGTACGCGACAGGGATGAGCGAGACGCCGATGAGGGTGATGACCGAGCCGGTCACCACGGGCGGGAAGAACCGGACGAGCCGTGAGAAGTACGAACTGACCAGGAAACCGAAGAGACTTGAGACGATGATGGCGCCGAAGACGACCGGCATGCCCGCCTCGACGCCGCCCTGGGTCGCGATGATCGTCAGCATCACGCCGACGCCCGCGAACGAGACGCCGTTGACGAACGGGAGCTTCGAGCCGATGAAGGTGCCGATGCCGAGGGTCTGCAGCAGCGTCGCGATGCCCGCCATCAAGAGGCTGCCGCCCATGAGCACGGCCGTGTCGCCCGGTGACATCTTCGCCGCGACGGCGACGACGAGCGGCACGGAGACCGCCCCCGCGTACATGGAGGCGACGTGCTGGAGACTGGCGACGAGCATGCGGCCCGGCGGCAGGATCTCGTCGACCGGATGGACCTTCGGGGCGTCGTCACCGGTACCGGCGGACTTCACTTCAGAACTCATGGGTGGCGCTTCTTCCGTTGCGTGACGCCGG
This sequence comes from Streptomyces sp. NPDC005863, assembly GCF_042871345.1. NCBI lineage: Bacteria > Bacillati > Actinomycetota > Actinomycetes > Kitasatosporales > Streptomycetaceae > Streptomyces > Streptomyces sp. NPDC005863. The sequence continues at coordinate 1,307,235 of NZ_JBIAII010000002.1, forward strand.
AATTCGGCTCGGTTCCGTGGGAGTTCGAGAGACGCGGAACCGAGACCGGCACATCCGACTGGAAAGTAACTTCCGCCATGCGGTTGACGGCGGCACGAACCTACGCCAGCAGACCCCGGCTACGGAAGCCCCCCGATAAACGGAATTGCCCCTTCAGTCATCCAGGCCTGCCCTTCGGTTCCTGGCCCCACGGGGGTGCTCTGTGAGAAGACTGGAGTCTCTGTGACCGAGGAGCCCCGATGCGCGCACACGAACGCGAGCCCGCCCGAACGAACGCCGCCGGGAAGCCGCGGACCCCGGCCGGCAAGGCCGCGGCCGAGACGGACTCGCACCTGCAGCGGCTGCTCGCCCTGCAAGGGTCCGCGGGCAACGCCGCCGTCGTACAGATGCTCCGGCAGGACGGCCGGGCCGAGGAGCGGCACCGGCACGGGGCCGGCTGCGGCCACGGGCAGGCCGGTGCGGCCGGGGAGGCCACCGTGCAGCGCGCGCCCGCGAGCCCCGACGCGATGGACGTCGACGCGCGGGACTTCTCCGACGCCGAGGAGCTCACGGACGGCGGCACCGACTCGGAGGCGGGCGAGTACGACTACGCGTCGTTCCTGGACGAGCGGAACAAGTATCCGCGGGAGACCACGCCGACCCCGCAGCCGACGGTGGGCTTCGGGGACAGCACGTACGGCCCCGATCCCGGCAAGGTGAAGTCGATGCGCGAGGACCGCAAGCAGGGCCGCGCCCTCCCGCCGCTGCGCTACCGCAAGGACAACGAGCTCCTGTACCGGTGGGACAAGCGCACCCCCGACCAGATCCTCGGCAAGGGGTTCGACTCCTGGAACGACAAGCTGCCGGCCAGCCTGCGGCACTACCAGAAGCTGCTGACCAAGACCGGTTTCGTCAGCACCACCCGCTCCCCCGGCGGATACGTGCCCGACTGGGCGCGCCAGCCCGACGGCAGCGGCTACCGCTATGTGATCAGCGCGCCCGGCGGCATCGACCTGGTGGACACGCTGGGCACCACGTCCTTCGCCCAGCAGCAGGAGGTCATCTTCTGGCGGGGCATGACGTCCGGTCACGTCCTGCGCGCGGAGCTGTGCGACAAGGACGGCAACATCCTCAAGGTCATTCCGGCCGGCGGCGCCGGGGCGGGGCAGCAGCAGGGCGACGCGATGGACGTCGACAGCGACTGAGCGAGCGTCGCGCGCACGAAAGTGGCGGTGCCTCGCACGCACAAAGGCGGTTCCTCGCCCGGGACCTGACCGCGCGAGGGACCACCTTTGTGCGTAAGGCAGTTGACGGTACGTCAGTGCGCCACGGTCTGGCCCGGCACCCGCGTCTCGGCGATCTCCTTGCCCGGCTCCATCGGCGACGTGACGTCGTCCTCCTCGGCGCCTCGACCGATGTGGTTGAAGACCAGGTTCAGCAGCACGGCGGCCACGCAGCCCGTCGAGATGCCCGAGTCGAGGATGATCTTCGCGGTCTCCGGGAACGCGTGGTAGAACTCCGGCGCCGCGATCGGGATCAGGCCGACCGCCAGCGAGACGGCCACGATCAGGACGTTGTTGTCCCGCTCCAGGTTCGCCTTGACCAGCGTCTGGATGCCGCTCGCGGCGACCGAGCCGAAGAGCACCACGCCCGCGCCGCCGAGCACGGGGCGCGGCACGACCGCGATGAGCGACGCGGCCATCGGGCACAGGCCCATGAGGACCAGGAAGGCGCCGCCGACGGCGACGACATAGCGGCTGCGGATCTTCGTCATCGCGACCAGGCCGATGTTCTGCGCGAAGGCGCTGCACATGAAGCCGTTGAAGAGCGGGCTGAGCGCCGAGCCGAGGGTGTCGGCGCGCAGTCCGGCCGCGATGGTCTTCTCGTCGGCGGGCCGCTCGACGATCTCGCCGAGGGCGAGCATGTCGGCCGTGGACTCCGTCATCGAGACGACCATGACGACGCAGAGGGAGACGATGGCGGCGGCCGCGAACTGCGGGGCGCCGAAGTGGAAGGGCGTCGGGAAGCCGATGACGTCGGCCTCGCCGATCGGGCTGAAGTCGGTGGCGTCGAACGGGATCGCGATGAGCGTGCCGATGACGAGGCCGAGCAGGACCGCGATCTGCTTCACGAAGCCGGTGGTAAAGCGGCGAAGGAGCAGGACGATGACGAGGGTGAGGCCGGCGAGCCCCAGGTTCTTCGTCGAGCCGTAGTCGTCGGCGCCGGGGACGGGCCCCTGGGCCCAGCCGAAGGCGACCGGCATCAGCGAGATGCCGATGAGGGTGATGACCGTGCCGGTCACGACCGGCGGGAAGAAGCGGACCATCTTCGAGAAGAACGGGGCGGCGATGAAGCCGAGCACGCCCGCGACGATCACCGCGCCGAAGATGAGCGGCAGGGCGTCCTTCTTGTCGTCGGTCGAGTCGACGACCGCGAGCATCGGCGCGACACCGGCGAAGGTGACGCCGTTGACGAAGGGCAGCCGGGCGCCGATCTTCCAGAACCCGAGGGTCTGCAGGAAGGTCGCGAGGCCCGCGGTGAACAGACAGGCGCCGGTGAGGAACGTCAGCTCCTTGGGCGAGAGTCCGACGGCCGCGCCCACGATGAGCGGCGGGGCGACGACGCCCGCGTACATGGCGGCCACGTGCTGCAGGCCGGTCGTCGCCATCTTCAGGGCGGGGAGCTTCTCGTCGACCGGGTGCACGGACCCGGTCGAAGGTATGGATTCCTCGTCGTTCTGTGGTGGTTCTGAGGTGGTGCCTTGCTTGGTGAACCTGGGCTGAGTGGCCACTGTGGCTCCTCCGGTTGTTTTCCGGTCCCGGCGGGCCGCCGGCACTTTTCGCTTCTGGGAGGTGGTGCGTAATGCAAGGACTTGCTCGATGTGAAGTTGTGGGTACCGCGGAGCACCGGCGTGGCCGGTGGGAAAATGCGCCCAGGTAGTACGGACCGCCCCAGGAACGCGAAGCTTTGGGCCGCGTTCCGGGGCGGCTCTTGAGCAGCCCGCTCGGCTGCTCAAGTCCGGTCGGGGGCCGTCCCCCCCGACCGGAGTTCTCGGGTTCAGCTCCCGGCGGCGATCCGCGCGAGACGCTGGGCCTGCTCCCGGGTGGAGCGGGCGATGGCGTCCTCGTCGGCGTGCAGCAGGGTGCCGTTCTCGACGACCGGCTTGCCGTTGACGAGGGACAGGGTGACCGGGGCCGCCGCGCCGAAGACGATGGCGGTCACCGGGTCGGCGATGGAGGCGTGGCCGATGCCGTCGATCTTCCAGAGCACCAGGTCGGCGAGCTTGCCGGCCTCCAGGGAACCGATCTGCGTGGCGCGGCCGAGGACCTGCGCGCCGCCGAAGGTGCCGAGGCGCAGCGCCTGACGGGCGTTCAGGGCGGCCTCGCGGTGGGCGCCGAGACGGTTGATCAGGAGCGCGTTGCGCAGTTCGGTGTGGAGCTCGCCGGACTCGTTAGACGCGGTGCCGTCGACGCCGAGGCCGACCGGGACACCCGCCTTCAGCATGTCGGGGACGCGGGCGATGCCGGCGGCGAGGCGGGCGTTGGAGGACGGGCAGTGCGCGACGCCGGTCTTCGTACGGGCGAAGGCCTCGATGTCGGAGTCGTTCATGTGGACGCAGTGCGCCATCCACACGTCCTCGCCGAGCCAGCCGGTCGACTCGAAGTAGTCGGTCGGGCCCATGCCGAACAGCTCGTGGCAGAACTTCTCCTCCTCGACCGTCTCGCTGCCGTGGGTGTGCAGCCGCACGCCCAGGCGGCGGGCCAACTCGGCGCCCTGCTTGAGGAGTTCGGTGGAGACGGAGAAGGGCGAGCACGGCGCGACGGCGACCTGCGTCATCGCGTCGAAGGAGGCGTCGTGGTGCTTCTTGACGGTCTCCTCGGTCGCGGCGAGCGCGCCTTCGAGGGTCTCGACGGCGAAGTCCGGGGGCAGCCCGCCGTCCTTCTCGCTGCGGTCCATGGAGCCGCGGGCCAGGGTGAAGCGGACGCCCATCTCGGAGGCGGCGCGGATGATCGAGCCGGAGAGGTCGCCGGAGCCCTGCGGGAAGACGTAGTGGTGGTCCATGGCGGTGGTGACGCCGCCGCGGGCCATCATGCCGAGGGAGCCCTGCGCGGCCGCGTACGTCATCTGCTCGTCGATGCGCGCCCACGTCGGGTAGAGCGCCACCAGCCAGTTGAACAGATTGTGGTCGGTGGCCAGGCCCCGGGTGATCCACTGGTAGAAGTGGTGGTGCGTGTTGACCAGGCCCGGGGTGACCAGGTGGCCGGTGGCGTCGACGCGGCGCACGACGTTCGCCAGGCCCTCGGGGGCCTTGCCGGCGCCGATCGACTCGATCTTGTTGCCGGCGACGACGACGTACCCCGAGGCGTACTCGGTGTCCTGGGCGTCGACCGTGGCGATCGCGGCGTTCTCGATGACGATGCGCTCTACGGCGCCGTCGTTTCCGTTGGGGGTTGCCGATGCTGCCATGGTGCTTCCTTCTCTACTGGTGGCGATGCGATGTGGGCACGGCATGACCCTAGGAAGATTTGAGTGCCGCGGCGCTTGAGCCACGGGTGCCGAGATGGTGGAAGAACAGATTGAGCGAGACCGCGACGAGCGCGCCGGCGCTGATGCCGGAGCCGAGCACCGTCTGGGCCCAGGCGGGGAACTCCGCGTAGAAGGTGGGCGCGGCGAGGGGGATGATGCCCGCCCCGAGCGACACGGCCACCAGGATGATGTTGGAGCTGTCGTCCAGGCCCGCCTCGGAGAGCGTACGGATGCCGCTGACCGCGATGGAGCCGAAGAGGACGATGCCCGCGCCGCCGAGGACCGGCATCGGGACGACGTTGACGACCGCGCCGAGCACCGGGAAGGCGCCGAGGACGATGAGCGCGCCACCGGCGACGGCGACGACGTACCGGCTGCGCACCCGGGTCAGCGAGACGACGCCGACGTTCTGCGCGAAGGCGGAGGTCGGGAAGCCGCCGAAGACCGGTCCCACCAGGGTGGCGATGCCGTCGGTGCGCAGGCCGCGGGTGATGGTCCTGCCGTCGGTCCTGCGCTCGCAGATCTCGCCGAGGGCGAGCATGCCGGCCGCCGACTCGGTCATCAGGACCAGCATCACGATGCACAGGGAGAGGATCGCGGCGGGCTGGAAGACGGGGGCGCCGGCGGCGAACGGCGTGGGCAGGGCGGCGAGCGGGGCCGTCTGCACCGACGTGAAGTCGGCCATGCCGAACGGGATCGCGGCGAGCGTTCCGATGAACATGCCCGCGAGCAGGGCGACTTGCTTGAGGAAGCCGCGTCCGAAGCGCTGGAAGAGCAGGATCACGACGAGCGTGAAGGCGGCGAGCGCCAGGTACTTCATGGCGCCGAAGGTCGGGTCGGTGTCGTCGCCGCCCTGCGCCCACTTGACGGGCACGGGCATCAGCGTGACGCCGATGAGGGTGATGACGACGCCGGTGACCAGCGGCGGGAAGAAGCGGAGCAGCTTGCCGAAGAAGGGTCCCACGGCGAGGCAGAAGACGCCCGCGACCATCACCGCGCCGTAGATCGCGGGGAGTTGGTCGCCCTTGGCGTTGGTCTCGGCGATGGCGAGGATGGGCGCGATGCCCGCCGAGGACGCGGCGTTGACGAACGGCAGACGGTTGCCGACGAAGCCCTTGACGCCGAGGGTCTGCAGGATGGTGGCGAGACCGGCGATCAGCAGTCCGGCGGCGATGAGCCGGGTCTGCGCCACGGTGTCCAGGCCGCAGGCCTGGCCGATGATGAGCGGAGGGGTGACCACACCCGCGTACATGGCGGCGATGTGCTGGAGCGCGGCGGGGACGAGCCGCGAGGGATGGAGCTTCTCATCCACCGGGTGACAGTCGGGAGTTGATGCGCTGTCAGCTGTGTCCGATGGGGTGGAACACGGGCCTTCGGCTGCTGCCGGCCCCTTTGCAGGCTGTGCCATTGCGGATGTTCCCTCCGGTGTGGCGCGCCCCCGCCCACTGCGGTGGGGTGGGGGCGCGCATCCCGCGTCAGAGGTTGGTCATGTCGACCGGGATCTTCGGCTCGACGCCGTCCCGCAGAATCGTGGCCTCGATGAGGCCGTAGGGACGGTCGGCGGCGTAGTAGACCGCCCCGTCCTTGGCCGCGTTGTCGAGGCCGAAGGGCGAGAGGTCCTGACGGAAGTGGTGCTTGTTGGGCGCGGAGAAGCGGATCTCGTCGATCTCGCTGCGGTTGTTGATGACCCGCGAGCCCATCTGGTAAAGCGTCTGCTGCAGCGACAGCGAGTAGGTCTCCACGAAGGCGTGCAGGATGTGCTTCTTCGCCTGCGCGTAGGACCGCTCCCAGCTCGGCATGCGCTGCTCGTCGCTGGTCCAGTTGTGCCGCCACCAGGTGGAGAGGGAGGTGGCGAGGATGCGGTCGTAGTCTTCCTGGAGGGTCGTGTACTTGTCCTTGATGAAGCCCCAGAACTCGGAGTTCGTGGAGTTCATCACGGTCAGGTCCTTCAGACCCGAGAGGACCTCGAACTTCTCGCCGTCATAGGTGATCTGGGCGAGCCGCGTCTCCTGGCCCTTGCGGACGAAGGAGTGGTTGACCTCGTCGGCGCCGATGAACTTGGCGTTGCTGTCGGAGCCGCCGATGCGCTCCCAGGAGTACTCCTCGATCCGGATCCGCGCGCGGTGGATCGAGGGCTGGCTGTCCACGAAGTGCCGGGCGAGGTGGATGCCGTACTGCTCGGCGGACTCGATGCCGTATTCCTTGGCGAACGCGAAGCAGGTGTTCTTCGTCGTGTCCGTCGGCAGGCAGTTGGCGTTCGAGCCGTTGTAGTGGACGTCGTCCAGGTCGCCGGAGAGGGCGACGGAGACGCTCAGGTCCTTGATGTGATGGGTGTCGCCGTCCCGCGTGATCTTTACGACCCGGTTCTCAGCCTTGCCGTACTGGTTCTGTCCCAGAATGGTGGGCATGTCTGCTAGCTCCCTCGGTAAACGGAGTAGCCGAACGGGTTGAGCAGCAGCGGTACGTGGTAGTGCTCGCCCGGCGTGACGGCGAACGTGATCGCCACCTCCGGGAAGAACGCTCCGGTCGCACCGCTGTCCCGATTCGCGGGGGCGTCCTGCTGCGCCTCGGCTTGCTGATGGTTCTTGCTCAGGAAGTACGGCTCGGTCTCGAAGTCGAGCCGTACGTGCGAGGTCCCCTCCGGCAGGGCCGGCAGGTCCTTGCAGCGCCCGTCCGCGTCGGTCGCACTGCCGCCGAGCGCCTTCCACTCCTCGCCGGCGCCACTGCGGGCCGACAGGGAGATGGCGACGCCCTCGGCGGGACGTCCGACGCTGGTGTCCAGGATGTGCGTGGACACCGAGGCGGTCGTTTCCGTGCTCATGCGTCGTTTCCTTCTTCTACGAGGCGGGTCAGGCGGATGCGGTTGATCTTGCCCAGTTCGGTGCGGACGATCTCGCGCTCTCCCTCCGCCTCGTTCTCGATCCGGATCTTGAGCTGGCCGAGCATGAACTCGGCGGTCGCGCCGGTCGCGCAGATCAGGAAGACGTGACCGAACTTCTCCTGGTAGGCCAGGTTCAGTTCGAGCAGTTCGGCCTTGAGCTCCTCGGAGGCATCGGCCATGCCCCGCTGTTCGCGGGACGAGGTCGGGTCCCCGGGCTTCGGGCGCCCGATCGGCGGGTGCCCCGCCATCGCCTCGGCCAGGTCGTCGGCGGTGAGCTCGGCCATGGCGGCGTCGCTCGCGGCGAGGAGGTCGTCGGCGGTGGCGTAGGGGCGCTGGGAGAGCAGTCTGCTTCCCCAGGCCGAAGAGGCGCAGGCCTCGTGGAGGGCGGCGGTGGCCGCGGCCTCTTCCAAGGCGTTGAACCGGGTCAGACCCGCCGGGGGCGTGGGGGCCTCCCCCACAAAACGCTGTGTACTCGAAGTCACGGGAGCCTCCGTGGCCTTGTGCTGGACGGGCTGCGGAACAGCTAAGACCTTGAACAACACCGCGTCAACAGTTTGTTGAAATAACTTGAACAAAGAAGCCGTCACCCGGTGAAAGGGTGACGGCTCGGCCGCTCAGCGTGACGAAAAGGACGGGGTGCGCGGGGGTCCCACGGGGGGATTTACTCCCCCTTCGCGGCATTCTCCCTGTTCAGGTAGTTGTAGACGGTGAAGCGGCTGACGCCGAGCGCGCCTGCGACCGTTTCGACGCCGTGCCGGACCGAGAAGGCGCCCCGCGCCTCCAGTATGCGCACGACCTCCTGTTTGGCCTTGCGGTCCAGCTCGGAGAGGGGTCTGCCCTGCTTGCGCTCCAGGGCCAGCAGGATGTGGTCCAGCGAGTCGGCGAGCTGCGGCAGCCGTACGGCCACCACGTCCTCGCCCTCCCAGGCGAGGACCACGTCGTCGCTCCCCGCCTGCTCGGGCGGCATCATCTCGCCGCCCATGGCGTCCACCAGCGGTTTCACCGCGGTGACGAAGGGGTCGTCCCCAAAACCGGTCACTTATCCGCCTCCCCCGGGTCCGCCGGGCCGCCCGGCTCGCCGATCACGTTGACCTGGAGCGAGACGCGGGTGGCGCCCGCGCCCAGGGACCGGCGCAGCATCGCGTCGACGGCGGTCAGCACCGCGTCGACGTCCCCCTCGGCCGTATTGCCGAACGGACCTACGTCCACGGCGTCCAGCGGGGCCCCCTGGATGACCTCACGGGCCACCAGCGCATGCGCGGGGGCCTCGTCGAGATCGAAGGGTTCGGTCGTGAACTCCACTCTCAATCGCACGTCCACAACCTAATGCCGCCGATCGAATTTTCGGCAGCCCCCTCTTGACAGCTTCCGCAGACCGCAGGCAGTCTTCCATCAAGCAGAAATGAACTTCCGCAATACGGAAGGAGCGCGGAAGCCCCATGGGATACTCCGACCAGCGCTTCAATGTGAACCTGTCGATCCTCTTCACCGAGCTCCCGCTCCTGGAGCGCCCCGCGGCCGCCGCGAAGGCCGGCTTCAGCGCGGTCGAGCTGTGGTGGCCCTGGGTCGACGCCCCCACCCCCGAGCAGTCCGAGCTCGACGCCCTGAAGAAGGCGATCGAGGACGCGGGCGTGCGGCTGGTGGGTCTGAACTTCTACGCCGGGCAGCTGCCCGGTCCCGACCGCGGCGCCCTGTCGATCCCCGGCGAGGAGAGCGAGAAGTTCCGCGCCAACCTCGCGGTGGCGGCGGACTTCGCGCAGTCGCTCGGCTGCACGGCGCTCAACGCGCTCTACGGCAACCGCGTGGAGGGCGTGGACCCGGCCACCCAGGACGAACTCGCCCTGGAGAACCTGGTGCTCGCCGCCCGCGAGGCCGACCGCGTCGGCGCGATCCTGCTGATCGAGGCCCTCAACAAGCCCGAGTCGCCGCGCTGCCCGATCGTGAGCGCGCCGAAGGCGATCGAGGTCGTGGACCAGGTCAACGCGGCCACCGGCCTCGGCAACGCCAAGTTCCTCATGGACCTGTACCACCTGTCCATGAACGGCGAGGACCTGCCGTCGGTCATCGAGCAGTACGCGGCCAAGACCGGCCACGTGCAGATCGCGGACAACCCCGGCCGCGGCGCCCCCGGCACCGGCTCGCTCCCCCTGGAAGGCCTGCTCGACCAGCTCGCGAAGGCGGGTTACGAGGGCTGGGTCGGCCTGGAGTACAAGGCGGGCGACCGCCCGAGCGCCGAGGCCTTCGACTGGCTGCCCGCCGAGGCCCGCGCCGCGCGCTGAGCGCCAACTCACCGACGTACGACACGCTTGAGAGCAGTAGGAGAGACACCCTCATGAGCAACCTTCCCAAGATCGCGTGGATCGGCCTCGGCATCATGGGCTCCCCCATGTCCGAGAACCTGATCAAGGCGGGTTACTCCGTCACCGGCTTCACCCTTGAGCAGGACAAGCTGGACCGCCTGGCCGCGGCCGGCGGCACCGCGGCGAAGTCCATCGCCGAGGCCGTCAAGGACGCCGACGTCATCGTGACGATGGTGCCCGCCTCCCCGCAGGTCGAGGCCATCGCGTACGGTCCTGACGGCATCCTGGAGAACGCGAGGTCCGGCGCGCTGATCGTCGACATGTCGTCGATCACCCCGCAGACCTCGGTGGACCTGGCCAAGGCCGCCAAGGAGAAGGGCCTGCGCGTCCTGGACGCCCCCGTCTCGGGCGGCGAGGCCGGTGCCATCGAGGCCGTGCTCTCCATCATGGTCGGCGGTGAGCAGGCCGACTTCGACGAGGCCAAGCCGCTCCTGGACGCGCTGGGCAAGACCATCGTGCTGTGCGGTCCGCACGGCTCGGGTCAGACGGTCAAGGCCGCCAACCAGCTCATCGTCGCCGTGAACATCCAGGCGTGCGCCGAGGCCGTGGTCTTCCTGGAGAAGTCCGGCGTGGACCTGAAGGCCGCGCTCGACGTCCTGAACGGCGGTCTGGCCGGCTCGACCGTGCTGACCCGCAAGAAGGACAACTTCCTGAACCGCGACTTCAAGCCCGGTTTCCGGATCGACCTGCACCACAAGGACATGGGCATCGTCACCGACGCCGCCCGCAACGTCGGTGCGGCCCTCCCGGTCGGCGGCGTCGTCGCCCAGCTCGTCGCCTCGCTGCGCGCGCAGGGTGACGGCGGCCTGGACCACTCCGCCCTGCTGCGCTCCGTCGAGCGCCTGTCGGGCGCCGAGCTCTGAGCCACAGCGAGCTCCCCTGAACTTCCGGGCCGTGGCGGCGCTGACACCTGTCCTGTCGCGCCCAGGCGTCGCCGCGGCCCGGAACACCACGCGCACCACCCGCTCCACCCGTCGCACCAAGGCCCACCCAAAAACTTCAACAAACTGTTGACGTAGCTGCTCAGGGCTCCATACGCTCCCGAACACCGTCTGCAGTCGAAGCAGTTCCGTACGGAAGGTCAACCTCGCCACCATGTCGAAGCGTGTGCTCACGACCGAGTCCGGCGCCCCCGTCGCCGACAATCAGAACTCCGCCACCGCCGGCGTCGGTGGCCCGATCCTGCTCCAGGACCAGCACCTCCTGGAGAAGCTGGCCCGCTTCAACCGTGAGCGCATCCCGGAGCGCGTCGTGCACGCCCGCGGCTCCGGCGCGTACGGCTACTTCGAGGTGACCGACGACGTCACCGGCTTCACCCACGCCGACTTCCTGAACGAGATCGGCAAGCGCACCGAGGTCTTCCTGCGCTTCTCGACCGTCGCGGACAGCCTCGGCGGCGCGGACGCGGTCCGTGACCCGCGCGGCTTCGCGCTGAAGTTCTACACCGAAGAGGGCAACTACGACCTCGTCGGCAACAACACCCCGGTGTTCTTCATCAAGGACCCGATCAAGTTCCCCGACTTCATCCACTCCCAGAAGCGCGACCCCTTCACGGGCAAGCAGGAGCCGGACAACGTCTGGGACTTCTGGGCGCACGCCCCCGAGGCCACGCACCAGGTGACCTGGCTGATGGGCGACCGCGGCATCCCCGCCTCGTACCGTCACATGAACGGCTACGGCTCGCACACCTACCAGTGGACGAACGCCAAGGGCGAGGCCTTCTTCGTCAAGTACCACTTCAAGACGAACCAGGGCATCCGCAGCCTCTCCGCCGACCAGGCCGCGGAGACCGTGGGCCAGGACGCCAACTCGCACCAGACGGACCTGCTGCAGGCCATCGAGCGCGGCGTGAACCCGTCCTGGACGCTGCACGTGCAGATCATGCCGGCGGCCGAGGCGGCGGACTACCGCTTCAACCCGTTCGACCTCACCAAGGTGTGGCCGCACGCGGACTACCCGCTGCAGCGCGTGGGCCGTCTGGTCCTCGACCGCAACCCCGACAACGTCTTCGCCGAGGTCGAGCAGGCCGCGTTCTCGCCGAACAACTTCGTGCCGGGCATCGGTCCCTCGCCGGACAAGATGCTCCAGGGCCGCCTGTTCGCCTACGCGGACGCGCACCGCTACCGCCTGGGCGTCAACCACACCCAGCTCGCGGTGAACGCGCCCAAGGCGACGAAGGTCGACAACTACGGCCGCGACGGTCTCATGGCGTCCAACGCCTACGGCCGTGACCGCAAGAACTACGAGCCCAACTCGTACGACGGTCCCGCCGAGACCGGCCAGCCGCTGTCGGCGCCGCTCGCCGTCGCCGGCTACACCGGCACGCACGAGGCCGCGACCCACACCAAGGACGACGACTTCTTCCAGGCGGGCGAGCTCTACCGGCTGATGTCCGAGGACGAGAAGTCCCGTCTGGTGGCGAACATCGCGGGCGGCCTGTCGCAGGTCTCGCGCGACGACGTCATCGAGAAGAACCTCGCCCACTTCCACGCCGCCGACGCCGACTACGGCAAGCGCGTCGAAGAGGCGGTCCGCGCCCTGCGCGAGGACTGAGCGAGCGCGGTAACTCCCATGCTGTGCCGGTGGGTTGACGGGAGGTCGACCCACCGGTGCTGAGCCCGCACCGCCACGGACCCGGATGAGGGGTGGTCCCGTGCGCACCGCGGGCAGTCCGCTGACGCGGACAGGCACGGGTCCGCGGCGGCTCTGCGAGCCAGTGCGGTGGTCAAGGTCCGACGCTTCCCTTCTCGACCTGAGGGAGGGGAATCCTCGGTCCATCGCAGCCGGCCGCCGCGGCCCCGACCGATTCTCCGCCCGCCCCGGAGACACATGGACTCCGCCCGGCAGCGCGTATGCATGTTCCGCCAGTCGCGCGCGGTCGGGCGGTCACAACGTCACACGACGTCAGGCCAGAGCGCCGAGTACGGACGGTCCCGTACTCGGCGCTCTTCTGTGTGCGGGGCGCCCGCCAGGGAGCGGTGCGCGTTGTCGACGAGCTCCTTGTAGGTGAGGACCTCGACGCGGCTGACGTGGGAATTGAACGTCCGCAGCGCCTCGTTGAGCTGCTCCTCCGGCACGTCGGGCTGCACATCGGGGTGGCCGACCAGGACCAGGGCGCTCGCTCTGCGCGTCTCGATGCGGAACTGAGCACGGATGCGGTCACGATTCTCGTCGAGGCCCACGAGGTAGTTGACGGCCTGCCCCACGGCGTCGTGCACCTGCGCCGTCGGAACCCAGGCGTCGCGGTGCTTCTTCACCAGCGCTCCCTTCAGGCCCCTCGCGCGCTTCAGCTCCACGATGTGCAGGGCACCGTCGCCACGGAGCAGCGGAATGTCCAGCTCGTCACCGGGCACGAGGCGCCGCTGTGCGAGCTCGGCGACATAGCGGCCGCCGAAGATCCAGGGCTGCCCCTGGAGGGCCTGCTGCAGGTCGTACTCGGAAGCTTCGGGGTCCTCGACGACCTTGCGCAACGCATCAAGGCCTGCCGCCCGGCGCCGCAACTCGGCTGCCCGCAACACGAGTTGCCCTTCGTGGTCGGCGGCGAGCAGGGCGAGGGCGTCGGGTGAGGTGACGAGCCGCCGGGCCGCGTCGGCGGGGTCCTCGATGTCGATGCGGCCGTCGCGCAGGATGCGCTCCACCCAGATCGCGATCTCCGCGGCGCCGCGCGGGATCACGTACCGCCCCGGACGGTCGGGCGGGGCATCCAGGAACCGGGCGTCGCCCGCCAGGGACCGCAGGTGGCCGATCAGCTCCTTCGGCCCGGCGTCCGGGTGGCCGAACAGGAACTCCTCCCCGGCGTCCGCCGCGTGGTCGTAACCGGACGATGTCACGCGCGACAGATACGTCTGCTGGCTCACCGGTCTGCGACCGTCGCGGAACAGCCGCAAGCGATCCTGCAACTCAGGCTTGAGCAGGCGCCCCTCGGCATAGTCCACGGCGTCCTGCACGAGACGCACGACGTGCCACTCACCGGCCGCCGCGGCCGCCGCCCGCGCCTGCGCGAGCAGCACGAGCAGCTTCTTGTCGCCGCCCCGCAGCTTCCCTCCCCTGCCCCCGCGCAGATGCGAGCCCACGGCGTCGAGACCGCCACGCACCCCCTCATCCACAGCCTCTCCGGCCGCTCTCCGCACCTGTTCTTCCAGCGTCGCGTCCGCCCGTATCGCCATGGCGCCCAGTGTGCCGCCCGCCACTGACAACGCCCCACGTACGCACGCCGAAGGGGCGGCCCACCCCCCACGGGTGGGCCGCCCCGGCTTCGGAGGAGCGGTTGGTCAGACCTTCAGCGGGCGGATCGCCGTCGGCGCGTGGCCCGGCTCCGTCGCGATCTCCTCGAACTCCTTGACCGCGCTGATGTCGGCCGTGGGGCTCATGGAGATGTTCGTGATGCGCTCCAGGATCGCCTCGACGACGACCGGCACCTGGAACTCCTGGGCCATCTTCTTGGCCTGCTCGAACGCGGTCGCCAGCTCGTTCGGGTCGGTCACGCGGATCGCCTTGCAGCCGAGGCCCTCGGCGACCTTGACGTGGTCGACGCCGTAGACACCCAGCTCGGGGCTGTTCTGGTTCTCAAACTCCAGGTTGACCTGGAAGTTGATGTCCAGACCGATCTGCGCCTGACGAATCAGGCCCAGGTAGGCGTTGTTCACCAGGACGTGGACGTACGGGATGCGGTGCTGCGCACCGACCGCCAGCTCCTCGATCATGAACTGGAAGTCGTAGTCACCCGAGAGCGCGACGACCTGCGCGTCCGGGTCGGCCTTCGCGGCGCCCAGCGCGGCCGGGATGGTCCAGCCCAGCGGGCCGGCCTGGCCGCAGTTGATCCAGTTGCGCGGCTTGTAGACGTGCAGCATCTGCGCGCCCGCGATCTGCGACAGACCGATGGTCGTGACGTACCGCGTGTCCCTGCCGAACGCCTTGTTCATCTCCTCATAGACGCGCTGCGGCTTCATGGGGATGTCGTCGAAGTGCGTGCGGCGCTGCAGCGTCTCCTTGCGCTCGAGGTGGGAGGCGACCCACTCCGAACGGTCGGGCAGCTTGCCCTCGGCCTTGAGCTCCTTCGCCACCTCGACGAACAGCTCCAGGGCCACCTTCGCGTCCGAGGCGATGCCGTAGTCCGGCGCGAAGATCTTGCCGATCTGGGTCGGCTCGATGTCGACGTGCACGAACTTGCGGCCCTCGGTGTACACGTCCAGCGCGTAACCGGTGTGACGGTTGGCCCAGCGGTTGCCGATGCCGAGGACGAAGTCCGACTCCAGGAACGTGGCGTTGCCGTAGCGGTGGCCGGTCTGCTGACCGACCATGCCGGCGTTCAGGTCGTGGTCGTCGGGGATCGTGCCCCAGCCCATCAGGGTCGGCACGACCGGCGTGCTGGTGAGCTCGGCGAACTCGACCAGCAGGTCGGAGGCGTCGGCGTTGATGATGCCGCCGCCCGCGACGATCAGCGGACGCTCGGACTCGACCAGGAAGCGGATCGCCTTCTCGATCTGGGCGCGCGACGCGGTCGGCTTGTAGACCGGCAGCGGCTCGTACGTCTCCGGGTCGAACTCGATCTCGGTCTGCTGGACGTCGATGGGCAGGTCGATGAGGACCGGCCCGGGACGGCCCGAGCGCATCAGGTGGAAGGCCTGCTGGAAGACGCCGGGGACCTGCGCGGCCTCCAGGACCGTGACGGCCATCTTCGTGACCGGCTTGGCGATGGTCGCGATGTCGACCGCCTGGAAGTCCTCCTTGTGCAGGAGGTGCGTCGGCGCCTGGCCGGTGATGCAGAGGATCGGGATGGAGTCGCCGATCGCCGAGTACAGGCCGGTGATCATGTCGGTGCCGGCCGGACCCGACGTACCGATGCAGACACCGATGTTGCCCGGGTTGGCCCGGGTGTAGCCCTCGGCCATGTGCGAGGCGCCCTCGACGTGGCGGGCGAGCGTGTGGTCGATGCCACCGCCCTCCTTGAGCGCCTTGTAGAAGGGGTTGATCGCGGCGCCGGGCACACCGAACGCGTTGACGACGCCCTCGCGCTTGAGGATCTCAACTGCCGCACGGGCAGCGGTCATACGAGCCATGGGGTTCTCCTGCTTCGACAGCTTCGACAGCTTTTCGGCTGCCGGATACGGCTGGCGGATCCGGCTCCCGTCGCGCCCCGCGGTGAGCTTCTGTTTCCGCATTGTGGAAATTTAGTTCTGCTATATGGAAGCAATGTAAGCGGGCGTGCGGGAGACCGTCAAGAGAGGGACCACGAGAGGAGGGCGGTCGGCTCTTTCTCGCGGACCGCCGACCGCCCCGTGAGCCGTCCACCCCGGAGCCCGGTTCGCCCGTTGAGCCAACTTCCGGTCGCGGGGGACGCGTTAGGGGGAGGATGGGTGGGGACGGCCCGAAGGCGGGCCGCACGGCACAGCGCGACACGGCATAGCGCGGCACAGCAGGGCACGGCAGCAGGGCACGGCATTGCGGGGCGGGGCGGGGCGGTTACGGCAGGCGGTGGTTACGGTGACGGACAGCGGCGCGCCGATACGGTGTCCGGGGTGCCGGCGCGAGCATCTGTACGTTCCTCCGGCCTACCCCTGCGCGTGCGGGGCCCCCGTGACCCCTCCGGTGGACCGGGGCGCCGCGCCGGAGCCGGTGACGGACCGGGCCTGGGCGGACGAGTGGGTCACCGTGCGGTGCGGGGCCTGCGGCCGCCCGGGCCACTGGCCGCAGCCGGAGCTTGACTGCGTGTGCGGGGTGGTGCTGCGCGTTCCGGTCATTTCGGCCGGCGGGGAGGGGCTCGGCAGCGGCGGCCCCGGTCGGGATGACCCCCGCGAGGACGCCCCGCCCGAGCCTCCCGACCCGCCGGAACCGCCCGCCCACATCTCACTGCCCCGCACGGCTCCGCGCCCGCGCCCCGCCTTCCGCCCCGTGACGATCCGGGACGCGCGCGACGCGGTGACGGTGGCCGCCCTGTATCTGCGGTGGCTCGGCTACCCGGACACCCGCAGCGCCGCCCGGCGACCGCCCTCCGGCGCCCGGATCGCGGCGCGCGGCCTGCTGGCCCAGGTCGAGGCAGCGCTGCGGCCCACCACCCTGCGCGACGTCGAGTGCCTGTGGCTGACCGCCATGACCGAGGCCGGGGACACCCCGGTGACCTGCGCCTGCTTCTCCCTCGCCGGATATACGGCGGGCGCCCGCACCCGCGCCGACACCCTGGGCGTCCCCCTGTTCACCATGGACCTGACCGGCACGCCCCAACCGGTCAACAGCGCGGCGGACGAGCTGGTCGCCACGGGGGCGTGAGGGGGCCGCCTGAACCGTACGAGCCGGGCCGCCCTCCTCGTACCCCTTACCCCACGTCCACCGGCCGCCCCACCCGCATCAAATGCGCCACATGCCGGCCGAGCGCGAGGCCCGTCAGCAGGACCACGAGCCCGCACACCCCCGCCCAGCCGAACGCGCCGTACGCCCGTACCGCCAGCCAGGAACCGACGCTTCCGCCCAGGTACGCGCAGGTCATGTACGCCGTGTTGAGCCGGGCCCGCGCCTCGTCGCTCAGGCCGAAGATCCGTACCTGGTTGGCGACCGTGCCCGACTGCATCGCCACGTCGAGCAGCAGCGAACCCACCGCGAGCGCCACGAGCCCCACCGCCCCGCCGAGCCCCCCGAAGAAGAGGACCGCGGCGGCCACGAGGACGGCGACCATGCAGACGAGGTTCACCGCGTCGGAGCCCCGGCGGTCCACCTGCCGCCCCGCCACCGGCGTACAGATCATGGTCCCGGCGTTGACGAGGGCGAGCACGCCGACCGCCGAGGCGCCGAGACCGTACGTGGGACCGGTCAGGAGCAGCGCGACGCCGGTCCACAGGGCGGAGAACGCACCGAAGATCATCGCCTGGTAGAAACCGGAGCGGCGCAGGTCGGGCTCGGTGCGCAGCAGGCGCAGCGCCTCGGCGAGCAGCGCGGGGTAGCGCTGCCGGGACGGCGCGGTCGACCTCGGCAGGGCGCGGGCCAGGACGCAGGCGATGAGCAGGGTGACGACCGCCGTCATCAGATACGGGGCACGCCAGCCCAGCCACTCCCCCACGGCGCCGCCGAAGACACGGGAGAGCAGCATGCCGCCGATGGACCCGCTCAGCAGCGTGCCGGTGACGGCGCCGCGCCGCTCCTCGGGTACGAGGCCCGCGGCCATCGGCGCGATGACCTGGGCGATCACGGTGGTGACGCCGACGAGGACGCTCGCCCCGACCAGCGGCGAGAGCCCCGGCGCGGCGCCCGCCCCGAGCAGGCCGAGTCCGGTGAGCGCGAGGAGGGTGACGATGAGTGTCCGGTACGGGATGCGGTCGCCGAGCGGCACCAGCAGGAAGATGCCACCCGCGTACCCGAACTGGGTGGCCGTCACGACGAGCGCCGCGGTGTCGGCCGACACGCCGAGGCCGTCGGCCACCAACGGGCTGACGGCCTGCGGGAAGTAGACGTTCCCGACGGCCACGCCGCAGGTGACGGCGAGCAGCAGCACCATGCCGCGGCTGAGTCCGGGGCGGCCCGGCGCGCGCTCCTGCCCGGCTCTGGGGCTCGCGGGCTCACCGGTCTGGGACTGGTGCGGCTGGTGCACTCTCACCTCACGGAATCGGCTGCCGGGCCGGCAGGCACGCCAACCAGCTGAAGGACCGGCTCACGATCGCCGGTCGCCCCCTTGCCGCACAACCGGTTTTGGCCACGGCATACTCGCCGCATGCCCGCGCCCATGCCCATGCCCCTGCCCATCCTCCGTCCCGCCACGGCCGCCGATCTGCCCGCGCTCCAGGACATCGAGCGCGCCGCGGGCGAGGCGTTCCGCGCCCTCGGCATGGCAGCGATCGCCGACGACGAGCCGTTCACGATCGAGGAGTTGGAGCGGTACCGCAGCGCGGGCGGGGCCTGGGTCGCCGCCGGTGTTCCGGCCGACACGGACGCCACCCCGGTCGCGTACCTCGCCGGCGAACTCCTCGCCGACCCCCTCGCCGACCCCCTCGCCGAACCGGACGGCGCCGGTCCCGCGTTCCACATCGAGCAGGTGTCCGTGCACCCCCGCGCCGCCCGGCGCGGCATCGGCCGCGCCCTGATCGGGCACGCGACGGACCACGCCCGCATGCTGGGCGCGACCGCGCTGACTTTGACCACGTTCGCCGACGTCCCGTGGAACGCCCCGTACTACGCGCGGATCGGCTTCCGCCCGCTCGGGGACGCCGAACTCACCCCGGCCCTGCGACGGATCCGCGCGCACGAGGCGGAGTTGGGCCTGGACCGCTGGCCCCGCCTGTGCATGCGCCGCGCCATCCCGGACGGGCCGCTCACTCCCCGTACCGCTCCCTGAGCTCGATCTTGCGGACCTTCCCGGAGACCGTCATCGGGAAGGAGCGCAGGACCCGCACCCCGGCCGGGATCTTGTAGTGCGCCAACTGCCCCTTGCAGTACGCCTGGAGCTCCTCCAGCGTCAGTACGTCGTCGAGGTCCCGCAGGATCACGCAGGCCAGCGGCACCTCGCCGTACCGCTCGTCGGGGACGCCCACCACCTGCACGTCGGTGATCCTCGGGTGGCCGTACAGGAACTCCTCGATCTCGCGCGGGTAGATGTTCTCGCCACCCCTGATGATCATGTCCTTGATGCGGCCGACGATCTGCACGTATCCGTCCTCGCGCATGACCGCGAGGTCGCCCGTGTGCATCCAGCGTCCGTCGTCGATCACCTCACGGGTCTGCTCGGGCTCGTCCCAGTAGCCGAGCATCACGCTGTAGCCCCGGGTGCAGAGTTCGCCGGACGCGCCGCGCGGCAGGGTGACACCGGTCGCCGGGTCGACGACCTTCACCTCGACGTGCGGCAGGACGCGGCCGACCGTGCCGGTTCGGCGCTCCAGGTCGTCGTCGCGGCGCGTCTGGGTGGAGACGGGCGAGGTCTCGGTCATGCCGTAGCAGATGGACACCTCCGCCATGTGCATCTCGGCGACCACCCGCTTCATCACCTCGACCGGGCAGGGCGAGCCCGCCATGATGCCGGTGCGCAGCGAACTCAGGTCGTACGTCGCGAAGTCGGCGAGGTTGAGCTCCGCGATGAACATCGTCGGCACGCCGTACAGCGAGGTGCAGCGTTCCCGCTCGACGGAATGCAGGGTGGCGACGGGGTCGAAGGACGGCGCGGGGATGACGATGCACGCGCCGTGCGAGGTGGCGGCGAGGTTGCCCATCACCATGCCGAAGCAGTGGTAGAAGGGCACGGGCACACAGATCCGGTCCTGCTCGGTGTAACCGACGGTGCGGCCCACCCAGTACCCGTTGTTGAGGATGTTGTGGTGGGAGAGCGTGGCACCCTTGGGGAAGCCCGTGGTGCCGGAGGTGTACTGGATGTTCACCGGGTCGTCGACACTCAACTCGGCCTCGCGTGCCCGCAATTGCTCGACCTCCACCGTGCGCCCGGCGTCCAGGAGGGCGTCCCAGGAGCCGTCGCCGACGTAGTGGACGGCGCGCAGGTCGGGGCAGCGGGGCCGCACCTCGTCGACGAGCGCGCGATAGTCGCTGCTCTTGTGGGCCTGCGAGGCGATCAGGACGGAGATGCCCGCCTGGTTGAGGACGAACTCCAACTCATGGGCGCGGTAGGCGGGGTTGACGCTCACCATGATGGCGCCGATGCGCGCGGTGGCGTACTGCACGAGCACCCACTCGGCGCAGTTCACCGCCCAGATCCCGACGCGGTCCCCCTTGGCCACCCCCGCGCCGAGAAAGCCGCGGGCCAACTGTGCGACGGCCGCCCCGAATTCGGCGTACGTCCAGCGGGTGCCGGCCGCGACGTCCACGAGGGCGTCACGCTCGGGCCACTCGGCGACCGCCCGGTCGAGATTGCGGCCGATGGTGTCGCCGAGCAGCGGGGTGCCGCTGGTGCCGTGCGCGTACGAGAGTTCGCTCACCCGTAGTCCTCCTCACGGCACCGGGCACACCGGCCCGCCGCCGCACACAGATCGATGGAGGAAAAGTGTGACCCGGGGAGGCGCCGGGCGCCAGTACGTGATCGGGTTGCGGCCCGGGATGCGTTCGGCACCCGTCCGTGAACGCGCGACATCCGGGGCCCACCCCCGACGCACCCGTCAACGCTCCGGCACGAGTTCGGACGGCACGGCCGACCGCAGGGCCGTCACCGCCGCCACGACGGCGGGATGCCGCTCCGCGCCGCTGCGGTAGGCGACGGCGGTGCGGCGCTCGATGGGCAGGCGGGTGAGGACGACGTTGTCCGGAGGGCCGTCGGCGATGCCCAGATGCGGCACGATCGCGACGCCCTGGCCGGCCGCCACGAGGCGCAACACCGTCCCGAAGTCGTCGACTTGATGACGGATGCCCGGTGTGAAGCCCGCCGCCTCGCAGGCCCGGACGGTCATCGCGTGGCACAGCGTCCGCGGCGTCGCGGTGATCCAGGGTTCGTTCCGCCACGGAGCCGGCGACGCGAGCGCCCCGTCGCTCGCGGGGGCGGTGCGGGAGGCGAGATACATGGGCTCGCTGAACAGGGGCGAGGCGCCGAGGCCGGGCTCCAGGGGGTGCGGCACGAAGTCGTACTCGTGGAGCAGGGCCACGTCCAGCTCGCCGGCCCGCAGGGCCTGCGCCACCTCGGCGGGGTCGACCTCGGAGATCATCGGTTCCAGGCCGGGGTGGCTCGCCGAGAGCGCGGCGAGAGCGGCGGGGAGCAGCGCCTTGACGGCCGACGGGAAGGCACCGATGCGCAGGGGCCCGGCGGGTCCGGTGCGGAAGCCGGTGAGTTCACCGGCGGCCTGTTCGAGCCGCTCCAGGACCGCCTCGGCGTGACCGACCAGGCGGCGGCCCGCGGGGGTCAGGGTGACGCGGCGGCCCGTGCGCTCCAACAGTGCGACGCCCGCCTCTCGTTCGAGGATGCTGAGCTGCTGCGAGACGGCGGACGAGGTGTACGAGAGGGTCTGGGCGACGGCCGCGATGGTGCCCTGGTAGGACAGTTCCCGCAGCAGCCGCAGGCGTCGGACATCAAGCATCGGCGAGCATCAGTTCTGCTGACTCTTCACTTCAGTAAGGCGACCTGGACCCGCCGCGCGGGGCGGACCAGGCTGGTCGTCATGACAGACCAGACATTCCCCCAGGGTATTCACGTCCCTCTCATCACGCCGTTCACCGCTGCCGGCGGGGTGGCCCACTCGGCCCTCGAAGGCCTGGCGCGCCGGGTCCTGGACGCGGGGGCGGCGGGAATCGTGGCGCTCGGAACGACGGCGGAGGCAGCCACTCTGAGCCCGGAGGAGAGACGGGAGGTGGTCGACGCGTGCGCCCGCGTCTGCGCGGAGCGGGGCGCGTGGCTGACGGTGGGCGCGGGGTCGAACGACACGCGGGCCAGCGAGGCGGCGCTCACGGAACTGGGGCGCGGCCCCGCGCCGTCCGCCGCCCTGGTCACCGTCCCGAGCTTCACCCGTCCCTCCCAAGAGGGGGTGATCGCCCACTTCCGACGGCTGGCGGAGGTCAGCCCGGTGCCGCTGGTCGTGTACGACATCCCGTACCGCACCGCCCTCCCCCTCTCCGCGGCCACCCTGCGGACCCTCGGCACGATCCCGGGCGTGGTGGCCGTCAAGTACGCGCCCGGCGGCATCGGTCAGGAGACGGTCGCCCTCATGGCCGACCTGCCGCCCGACTTCACCGTCCTGGCGGGCGACGACCTCCTCGTCTCCCCCCTGCTGGCGATGGGCGCGACGGGCGCCATCCTCGCCACGGCCCACCTGGCCACGAGCCACTTCGTCGCCCTGGACGCGGCATGGCGCACGGGCGACGTGACGCGGGCCCGCCGACTGGGCCACGCGCTCGCACGCCTGTCGGCGACATGCTTCACCGAACCGAACCCCACGGTGATCAAGGCGGTCCTCCACGCGCGGGGGTTGATCCCGACGCCGGACGTGCGTCTGCCGCTTCTGCCGGCCGGAAAGGCGACGGTGGAGGCGGCGTTGGATCAACTGGGCGGGGTCGAGGCCTGAGGATCGCGGGGGCCGAGGGATGAGGGCCGGGGGCTGGGGGCTCGGAGCTTGCGGCCTGGGCTCGGAGCTTGGGCTCGGGCTCGGGGCCTGGGCCTGGGGCTGGGGCCAGAGAGGGGACGCGACGGCAGGGCTCAGCCCCTCCCCCGCTCCGTCCACTCCCCCTCCGACGCTCCCCCGGCCGCCGTCCGCTCGCGCAAGTCGACCCTGCGGATCTTGCCCGAGATGGTCTTAGGCAGTTCCGGCACGAACTCGATGCGGCGCAGCCGCTTGTAGGGGGCCAGCACCGTGCGCGTGTACGCGAAGATCGCGTCGGCCGTCTCCTCACCCGGCGACCAGCCGTTCGCCAGGACGACGTACGCCTTGGGGACCGCGAGCCGTACCGGGTCGGGGGCGGGGACGACGGCCGCCTCGGCCACCGACTCGTGCTCCAGGAGCGCGCTCTCCAGCTCGAACGGGGAGATCTTGTAGTCGGACGCCTTGAAGACGTCGTCGGAGCGGCCCACATACGTGATGTAGCCGTCCGCGTCGCGCGCACCGATGTCACCCGTGCGGTAGTGACCGTCCGCCATCGCCTCCGCCGTGCGCTCCGGATCGCCGTGGTAGCCGGCCATCAGGCCGACGGGGTCCGCGCTCAGGTCGAGACAGATCTCGCCCTCCGCCGCGCCCGGTTCGCCGGTCACCGGGTCGAGGAGGTCGACGACGAAGCCGGGCGTCGGGCGGCCCATGGAGCCCGGCTTCAGCTTCTGGCCAGGCGAGTTGGCGACCTGCACGGCCGTCTCGGTCTGGCCGAAGCCGTCGCGGATCGTGACCCCCCAGTCCCGCCGTACCTGCTCGATGACCTCCGGGTTGAGCGGCTCACCGGCGGCGACGACCTCGCGCGGCGGGGTGCGCAGCTGGGTCAGGTCCGCCTGGATCAGCATGCGCCACACGGTGGGCGGCGCGCAGAACGACGTCACGCCCGCCCGGTCCATCTCCGCCATGAGCCGCCCCGCGTCGAACCGCGCGTAGTTGTGGATGAAGACGGTGGCCTCGGCGTTCCACGGGGCGAACAGGTTCGACCAGGCGTGCTTGGCCCAGCCGGGCGACGAGATGTTCAGATGGACGTCGCCGGGCCGCAGACCGATCCAGTACATCGTCGCCAAGTGGCCGACGGGGTACGACACATGGGTGTGCTCCACGAGCTTCGGGCGTGCAGTGGTGCCCGACGTGAAGTAGAGCATCAGGGGGTCGTCGGCGAGGGTGATGCCGTCGGGCTCGAAGGGCTCGGGGGCGTCGTCGGCCCCGTCGTACGAGAGCCAGTCGCCAGGGCTGGCGGAGTCCCCGCCGATGACTTTCCCTGCGGAGGCGTTCCCGCCGGTGGCGTTCCCGCCGACGACGATGCGCGTGTACGCGCCCGGTACGTCGTCGAACTTCGCCGTGTCCTCGGGGCGTACGACCACGTGCCGGGCCCGGCCCCGCTCGATGCGGTCGCGCAGGTCGACGGGGCCGAGCAGTGGGGTCGCCGGGATGACGACGGCGCGCAGCTTCATCGCGGCGAGGGCGATCTCCCACAGCTCGACCTGGTTGCCGAGCATCACGACGATGCGGTCACCGGCCCGCACGCCGTGCGCGCGCAGCCAGTTGGCGACCTGGTTCGAACGGGCGGAGAGCCGCGCGAAGGAGAAGCGGTCCTCCTTGCCGTCCTCCTCCACGATGTGCAACGCGGTCCGCTCGTTGCCGTCGGCGATGACGTCGAACCAGTCGAGCGCCCAGTTGAACCGCTCGGGCCGCGGCCAGGCGAAGCCCTCGTACGCGGTGGCGTAGTCCTCTCGGTGCCGCAGGAGAAAGTCCCGTGCGGTACGGAACTGCTCCGTGGCGCTCGTCCCGGTCATCGTCATGTGCACCCCTACTCGATACCTGCTCATACCTGCTCGATACTCGAACGCGCAGTCCGGCTCCGGGCTGCTTCTGCAGGTTCCATCACCCCGGCCGCCGTACTCAATGCCGGACGCTACGGAACATCGTGTAATCCGGGAGGCGGATCTCACCACCCCCGGACGGGGTGTCGCAAGGTGGAGGGCGAATGGGTGTCGGCTGACGGGGCGAGCCGGTGGCGCGAGAGGCAGCGGCGCGGGAGGCGGCGGACCACCGCTTCCGCCACCTCCCCGGGGGGCGATCCTCACGGCCAGGCCCCCCGGACGCGCGGACTACTTGTCGGCGGTCAGCTTCCCCGCCGCGCCCCAGCTGTCCGCCGGGGTCTCGTGGATCCAAACGGTCACGGTCTCCGCCGGGATCTTGTACGCGTCCACGAACGCGTCGGTGATCTGCTTGACCAGCTCGCGCTTGAGCTCGACGTCGCGGGGGCCCTGCTGAACGGTCACGGTGGGCATGCTGAACTCCTGTGCTTCGAGGCCGGGTTCACCGGCCGGGTGGCCCCGGTGTTCGCCGGGGCGTTCGGTACGACTCCAGTCCATCGCGACCGCGCCCCGCGACCAAGGGGCAGCCCGCGACCACAGCGATCAGCGTTCGAGATCGCCGCAGGTCAGAGAGGGTAAGAGACGGACGCGGGACCAGTCAGGAAGCAGCGGGAGATACGGGGGCAGACGAAGGCGCCGCCGCCCGGCAAGCCGCAAGAAAGATGTCGAGCACCGGCGCCAACTCCCCACTCCTGAGCGCTAGTTGCGTCGGCAATGCCAGCCCCGGCGCACGGAACGGCAGGAACGCCACCCGCGGACTCCGCAGCACCCGCGCATGCGCCGCGTACACGACGGTCCACTGCCGCGCCACCCCCGCACCGATCGTCGCGAGCCGGTCCTGCAGCGACCCCTCGACCGGCCCGGGCACCGGCTCGAACCCGGCGTCATGACAGGCCCCGACGACCAGGTCGACCAGGGCGGGGTTGTTGCGCCGCGCGGTGATGGCCAGCGGAAGCCCGGCCAGGTCGCCGAGTGCCACGTCCGGCCCCGCCGCCAGCGGATGCCCGGCCGGCAGGACGGCGACCAGCGGGTCGTCCCACAGCGGCTCGATCCGCACGCCGGGCACGGGCTCCATGGACCGTACGAACGCGGCGTCGGCCCGCCCGTCGACGACCTGCTCGATCCGCTCGCCCGCACGGCCCGACACCAGCTCCACCGGAACCCCCGGCGCCCGTACGGCGAACTCCGCGAGGACACGTTCCAGGTGCTCGCCGAGACCGGTACTGGTGGCGAGCCGCAGCCCGGCGGGCGGCGCCACCGCGGCCCGCGCCCGCTCGGCCGCGGCGAGCACCGCCCGCGCCTCGGGCAGCAACCGCTCCCCCGCGCCGGTGAGCCGCACATGACGGGGCGAACGGTCGAAGAGCTCGGCGCCCAACTCCCGTTCCAGGCGCCGTATCTGCTGGCTGACGGCGGACTGGACGATGTGCAGCCGTTCGGCCGCACGCCCGAAGTGCAGCTCGTCGGCGACGGTCACGAAGTAGCTGAGCTGCCGCAGTTCCATGCGGGGAGCCTATGCAGCGGGCAGCGCCCCGGGGGTCGACGGGGCGCCGGCGCGGTCGGCGCGGTCGGCGCGGTCGGCGCTACTTCCGCTAAACCCTGAAAATTGCTTCCGCTACTTCCAGGGTTCGCTGAAGGAGCGGCCCGGGACCGGCTTGGCGATGAGGGCGACGGCGATGAAGAAGTTGACCTGCCCGATCGCGAACATCAAGGTGGCGAGCGCCTTGGCGTCATAGTGCTCGGCCGCCCGCGCGTACAATTCGTCGGACACCCGCTCACCCCCCGCGGACGGCTGGTGCACCGCCTCCACGAGCGCGAGCGCGGCGCGCTCGGCAGCGGTGAAGTACGGCGAGTCCCACCAGGACGCCACCGACGTGATCCGCTCCTCCGCCTCCCCGCCCTTGCGCAGGAACCCGGTGTGCAGAACGGTCAGATACGTGCTGCCCACGAGCTGACCCGCCCGCAGCTGGACCAGACTGATCGTGGCCCGCGGAACGGAGCCGTTGCCGACGAGCTTGAACAGCGCCGCCGACACGTCCGCCAGCTCGGGAACGAGCGCTCCAGGGTCCTCGGACATACGCGGAACCATAGGGACCTCTTCGGTGATCGCACGCGTTTCCATGGTCGACAACTCCTCAGGGTTGGGGTGCTGCTGCTTTCGCTTTCACCTCCCTGACGGATCCCGGCGGAGAGACGTGACAGATCGCCGAAGGCTTCGTACGAAAAAAGTTTTCCCGCTCACCGGTCACACTCTCGTCGCGCCACCCGTCATGGCAGTGAGTCCACAAGGACGGCCCACGAGGTCCACCTCTGCCAGGGAGAGAACAATGACCAACCCCACCCCCGCCACCGGCCCCACCTCCACTCCCTCCCCCATCCTCGTCACCGGAGGCACCGGCACGCTCGGCAGCCACGTCGTACCGCTGCTGCGCGAGGCCGGCCACTCGGTCCGCATCCTGACCAGGAACAGCCGCGAACCCGCGCCCGGCATCGAGTACCGGAGCTGCGACCTGCTGCGGGGCGACGGCCTGGACGACGCGCTCCAGGGCATCGAAACCGTGCTGCACCTCGCGGGCGGCCCCAAGGGCGACGACGAGGCGACCGAGAACCTGGTGCGCGCCGCACGCGCGGCCGGGGTGCGGCACCTGGTCTACATCTCGGTGATCGGCGCGGACCGGATCCCGCTGGCGTACTTCCGCGCGAAGCTGGGCGCGGAGCGGGCCGTCGCCGAATCGGGGATCCCGTGGACGACGCTGCGGGCGGCCCAGTTCCACGACCTCGCGCTGACGCTGGCGGAGAAGATGGGGAAGCTGCCGGTCGTACCGGCGCCGGGCGGGATGCGCTGGCAGCCGGTGGACGCCCGCGACGTCGCGGCCCGCCTGGTGGAGCTGACGCTGGGCGAACCGGCCGGCCTGGTCGCCGACCTGTCGGGCCCGGAGGTGTACGGCCTGGGTGAGCTGGTACGCGGCTACCTCAAGTCGACCGGCAAGCGCCGCCCCCTGATGCCGGTCCGCATGCCCGGAAAGGTCGGCCGGGCGTACCGGAGCGGGGAGAACCTGTCCACGGTCGGCGGCGCGTCGGGCACACGCACCTGGGAGGCGTTCCTGGCCGAGCGGACGAGTTGAGCGGACGAGTTGAGCGGACGGGGCGTGGGGACGAGTTGTGCGGACGAGTTGAGAGCCCTCACGTACGCCGGACGCTCCCGAAGCGGATGTCGTACAAGAAGGAGTCCGGGGACGAGGACGGGGACGGGGACGGGGAAGAGGACCGGGACGAACCCGGGGAAGAGGTCGACGTCACCATCCGCTCGGCCTCCTCCGTCAACTCGTCCCGCTGCGCCCGGCTTAACTTCCCGAAAGGCTCGATGGTGAGGGTGGCGGTCCCCGCCTTCGCGTCCTCCCGCAGCCGCCACACCCCGGCGAGGAACCCGTCGAGGAGGAAGACGCAGTACGGCTGGTTCCCCTCCCAGGTACGCCCCTTGTACTCGGCCGGTACGACGCGGCTGCGGTCGGCGTGCGAGAGCAGGAGGTTGTCGTACTCGGGCAGGAAGCGGGCCGGGGCCGGGGTGTCGGCGTCGGGGCGGGGCGCGTCGGGCAGGTCGAAGAGCTCGACGCCGTTCTCGTCGCGGAAGGTCCGCAGCCGGGGCCGGAGACGCTCGAAGACGTCCCGCATCCGGGTGAGCCGGGCCCAGGCCTGCATGTCCTTGACGGAGGCGGGACCGAAGGCGGCGAGGTAGCGGAGGACGGCGGAGTCACGTTGGGCGTCGATACGGGCGGAGTCGCTGAGGCCCTGCGCCCCGCCGCCGGAGGGCCGCGCCCCAGGCTCAGGCTCTCCGAGCTCAGACGCTCCGAGCTCGGGCTCGCCGAGCCACCGCTCGAGGGTGGTGAGGGCGACCTGTCCGCTGCGTCGCCAGAGCCCGCGCGGGGTGACCTGAACGAGCGGCAACGTACAGCGAGCGGCCACGGCGAGGGATTGCGGGTCGGCGTCGGGCCACCGGACGTGCAGGAGTTCGCGGAGCTGTTTCATCGTGCGGGGTTCGGCCTCGACGGCCTCGCGGGCGACGCGGGCGAGCACGGCCAGATCGACGCCGACCAACCCGCCCCGAAACGCGGTGAGTTCACGTTGGCGAGCCTCCTGGACGAGCGGCCGCAGCGTATGGGCGTCGGCGGCGGTGTGCAGGTGGATGGTGGAGCGGAGCGTGACGATGCGGACCAGTCGGCGCGACTCCAGGAGCGCGGAGAGTTCGGCGGGGTCGAAGCCGGCGAGCCGCGCGGCGAGGGCGTAGTACGGCGGTTTGACGTTCTGCGCCTGGAGCCCGACGAGATGGGCGACGGCATCCTCGACGGACAGCTCACCGGACCGGCGCAGGAGGAGCTGCCGGTCGAGCGTGGCGCGGTTGAGGGCGCGGGCGCCGAGCAGAGGTGCGGCAGCGCGGGCGGCGGTCCGGGACTGGGTACGGGACTGGGTCCGGGGCGTCGACTTGGTCATGCGGGCACGCTAGCGGGACTCGCGGACACGTACGGTCCGCGATGCGCCGGGCGGACGCCACCGGGACGCATATCCTGCCTCCGGGCCAGGAGGTGGCCCTTCCGCGACCGCGCCCTGGTCGACGGGACAGGCGTTCGACAGAGGAGGCGGCCAGAATGGCGGAGCGCCGAGCGCGTCCTACGGGGTCGACGGGGCGGGAGGAGTCGGCGGGGCCGGAAAGGTCGACGGAGCCGACGGGGCCGAGAACGCCGGCGCGGCGGGAGACGCCCACGACACCCGGGCAGCCACCCACATCCACCCCGTCCAACCCGTCGCCCGCGAGGAAGCCCTCGTGGCTGCGCATGACGCGCCCTCAGGCGAGGCCTCAGCCGGACGGATCAGCCAGAGGATCCAAGGCTGCAAGGGGCACGAAGACGGACCGGAACGGGGACCGGAACCGGAACCGGGGACCTGCGAGAACGACCAGAGCCGGGGCAGGGGCTGGGGCCGGAGCCGACGCCGTCACCGGCGTCGAGGCCGCCCGTCCGAACGGGGACACCCTCGTCCAGGCGGCGCTGTACCGGGACGGCGTACGGGTGGCGACCCCAGCCACCCTGGCGGACACGTTCCGCGAGCTGCGTGACCAGCCGGACGGCATGGCGTGGATCGGCCTGGCACGCCCGACGGAGGCGGAACTCCTGTCCCTGGCGGCCGAGTTCGACCTCCACGAGCTGGCCGTGGAAGACGCGATGGAGGCCCACCAGCGCCCGAAACTGGAGCGCTACGGCGAAACGCTCTTCGTCGTCCTGCGCGCCGCCCGCTACCTCGACGCGCCCGAGGAGGTCGACTTCGGCGAGCTGCACGTCTTCGTGGGGCCGGACTTCGTCATCACGGTCCGACACGGCGCGGCCCCCGACCTCACATCGGTCCGCCGCCGCATGGAGGACTCCCCCGACCTCCTCAAACTCGGCCCCGAGGCGGTCCTGTACGCCATCCTGGACGCGGTGGTCGACGGTTACGCCCCGGTCGTCGCGGGCGTCCAGAACGACATCGACGAAATCGAGACCGAGGTCTTCAGCGGCGACCCGGAGGTGTCCCGCCGCATCTACGAACTCTCCCGCGAAATGGTCGAGTTCCAACGCGCCACCCGCCCCCTGGTCAGCATGCTGCACGCCCTGATGGCGGGCTTCGCGAAGTACGGCACGGACGAGGAGCTCCAGCGCTACCTGCGCGACGTGGCCGACCACGTAACCCACACCAGCGAACGCGTCGACGGCTTCCGCCAGGCCCTGACCGACATCCTCACGGTGAACGCGACCCTGGTGACTCAACAGCAGAACGCAGAGATGCGAGCACTGGCGGAGGCAGGCTTCGAACAGAACGAGGAAATCAAGAAGATCTCGAGCTGGGCGGCGATCCTCTTCGCGCCGACGCTGGTCGGCACGATCTACGGCATGAACTTCGACGCGATGCCGGAACTTGACTGGACCTTCGGCTACCCGTTCGCGATCCTGCTGATGGCAGTGGTGTGCGTGAGCCTGTACTTCATCTTCAAGCGGCGGGACTGGCTGTAGCTACAGACCTCACCGACTTGATTAACTTCGCGTACGCGAAGTCCCTATAGATCCTCTCCCGACTTCCTGGGGAGAATCAGGGGAGAATGCGCTGCGCTGGGGAGTGCGCGATCACCTCCCCAACCTGCGGTTCCACACCTGACGAGCGTCCCGGCTCCAGTCGAGTACCTGCAGTTGACCGTCACCGAGAGTGGCTGGCGGGGCGTTCGGCATCGGCCGAAAACCCATTGCTCGCCGGTCGCATTCCTGGGGCGATGAGGGATTTCGATGGCGGGAGGGGACGGCTTGGCCGTGCGCGGGTTGAGGTGCGGTGCTGACGGAGGCGCTGTCGGAGGTGACACTGCCGATCCACGTGAGCGACACCCACTGGGAGAGGCTGCACCCACCATCCCTGGAGGCGGTGGCCTACGCCGTCGACCCCGACCCGTACGGTCCACCCCGGCGGCCTCGGCAAGAGATCGGAACGCAGGAGGCGGCCGCGCGAGGGATCTTCACCCCGTCCGGCAACCGGACCGTCGGACACCGTCCTGCTCGCGCCCGGTGACATGCGCGGCACCAGGCTGATGCTCGAGCGAGCCGCAGGTTACTGCACGGGGATAGACGGGAGGGACAGACCGAACCTTCCCTGTGTGGGGTGCGATCTGCCGATCCGAACGAGGATGGACGATTGCGGATGCTGGCAGGTCGTCCGACTCCTCCCGCAGGCGATCGTGCGGCTGCCCGGCCGGCGGATCGGCCCGTCATGGACTGGCCGGAACTGCTGGCCACCGGCGCACTTTGGCAACGGCTCAGCGAGTACCCGGACATCCCGGCGGGCGTGGCCCTCGCCCACGTGGTGGTGGCCGCCAGGGGCTGACCAGTAGAGGTGGTGCCCGGGCCTGTCGCCGAGCTCCTCAGCCTGGTTCTCGCCGAGCTACTGCCTGCAGGAGAGGGCACGAAACGGCTGGACCTGGCGAGGCCGGGGCTCAGTGAGCCGACCGCCGAGCTGGTGCTGGTGCGGTACATCCGCAGACCGGCGAGATGTGGCAGCCGAGAGCGGCGGCGTGGCTGTGCCCGTCGAGGCCACGGGGCCGAGTTGGTCTTCCCGCCCCATCGATCCGCTGCCGCCACACCCGTGGTTGCCATTCCGGCCCTCTGGCGAGGCCCTCAGGCACACGCTGGCGCGGATGCCGCCGTCCTGGAACCGTGGCTACGGGAGATCTACGACCGCGGTATTGACCCGGCAGCATTGGATCCTCATTGAGGTGGCCGATGAACAGTCGAGTTCGAACAAACCAATTCGCGGGTCACTGCGCCCGGTGCAGCGCGGAAGTCGCGGCTGAGGCCGGCGTACTGCTCCGCAGCGCATGGGGTGGCTGGGTGGTCTATCACCCAGCGCACGCGCCGGCACCCGATCCGGACGGCACCACGTCGGACCCCTCCGCGATGCGGCCCAACCGGAGGGACGGGGAGTGCGAGGTGTGTGGCTCGATCGTTCCGGCAGGGCTCGGCGTACTGGTGGACACCGCCTTCGGCGGATGGGACGTGTACCACCGCGAACATGCCCGCGAGCCTGCACCGCCACCCCGCCATCACCACCCGGGGTGGCACCGACGTCGCCTCATGGCCCTGGACATCGCGACCACGGGAAACCGATACAACGTCGATCGGATCCTCGGTGCCGCGCTGCGCACGAGCGACGGGACGGAGCAAACCTGGCTCATCGATCCTGGCCCCGGCCCGCTGTCTGTCACGCCTCGCAAGAATCACGGCATCTCGGTGGAGCACGCACGTGCTCGCGGGGAGCCTGCCGCCCAGGCGCTGGAGGAATTGACAACCACGCTCGTCGGGCATCTGGTGACAAAGGAGCCTCTGGTGGTCTGGCACGCCCCGTTCGTGCTGACCTCGTTGGAGACGAGCTCCTCCGGCACGGGCTCACGTCACTGACCGATCGCCTGGCAAACGGCCTGTCACCGATCTGCGACCCACTCGTCCTGGACCGGCACGCCGAACCCTTCCGCTTCGGCCGGCGCTCCCTGGAGGCCGTCGCCGAGTGGTACGGCATCCCGCACGAACGCCCCGGTGATCCCTCCTGCGATGCCGAAACCGCACTCGTCCTCGCACAGGTCGTCGCGGCCTGCCATCCCGCCATCGGACGATTGTCCCGACCTGCACTCCACCGGGAACAGGCCCACTGGAACGAGCAGTTCGTACAAGAGGCGGAGGCTCAACACCCCGACAGGAACCGGGACCGTCATTGGCCCCTTGAGACAGTCCAGGTACTGGCCTGGATGGAACACGATCCCGCCTGACGCACGGTGACTCCGGCCCCTGAGACGCCCGCACGGGCTCAGCAGGGAGACCTACAACTGACCCGGAAGGACCACTCAGACCTCAGCTGAGATCCCGAACTCCGCCCCTGAGATCCCCGCCAGCGAAGCAGTCACCCCCCGGAGTGGCTCCTGCAAGGCGTTCAGGTCCGTGCGGAACGTGTCAGCCTGATCCCAGGCGCTTTCGTGGTCCAGCGGGCTGGTGTGGGGCGGCCGGTCGGCCTCCCAAGCCTTGAGGAGGGGGTGCCAGCGAGACAAGAAGGGGCGGAGGATCTCGTTCAGGAGATGGTCCGACACCGACTGGACGGAGGGCGCCGTGCTCGGTTCCAGCCCGACGCTGTAGCGGTGCAGTGTGTCGCGGGTGAACGGGAACAGGCTGTTCAGGGAGGTGAGCGCCTCGCGCAGACTGCCGCTGCCGTCCGGGAGCTGCTGTACGCCGATGCGGCTCACCAGCTCAACCTGCAGGTCGAAGGCGGCCATCCGCTCGGCCTCGCTGACCGTCATCGGCATGCTCTCCTTCCGTACGCCGGGAACCGAGGGCCCGGGAGCGCCCAGCGTAGTGGCCATGGCTCCGAGACTGGAGAGGACCGCACGGCGCAGCGTCTCGGCGCGGGCAGAGTCACCATCGTGATGGAGCCAGGAATGGGCCGTGACCGGGTGCAGGCGGTACGGGAAGGGCGTGAGCAGTCCGCGGGCGGTCAGCTCGGCCAGGCCAGCACTCGCACGGCGCAGAGCTACGGCACGCGGCAGCTGGTCGACCGCAGCCAGGACAGTGGCCGCGGCCTCGGCGGTAACCGGCAACGGTGACAGGGCCATTGCGCAGCGCAGCACATCCTGGGCCTCGGCTGGTGCGGTAAGCGCGTCGTGCACGTGATCCGCCGTGAACTCCTCGCCGGCGAGGACGTCGAGCAGAGAACGGCCCGGTTCGTACAGCCGCCTGGCCAGGACCGCGGGATCCTGGCCAGCGCCCACCGCGCGGCCCAACAGTCCGAGCGCCCCGGGGTGCCCGGCAGCGGCATCGGCGATCTCGGAGGCACCCGCCAGGACGGCGGCGACCACATCGGGGAGCGGTTCCAAGTCGAGGTGTTCGCCATGTCCCCCGTAGGCGCGACTGCGAGTGACCAGCAATGTGCGGACCAGGGGGTGCGGGGAGGTGAGCTCCGATACAGCGCGGGGTGGCAGACCGTGAGGCACGTCGTCCAGGACGTACAGACAGGGGCTGTCGGGTGAAGGCGGCGGCTGTGGCGCGTCGGCACGTGCCCAGTGCACGCCGCCGGGGAATGCGGCGCCGAACCGCAGCGCGTACTCCCGTGCGAGCCGGGTCTTGCCGATGCCCGGCATACCGCGCAACTGCACAGGTCGGGCCGACGTCCGACCAGTGACGAGGGGTGCCTCTTGGACGTGCAGGGCGCTGTGCAGGCGCCATAGTTCGGGCAACCGGCCCGTGAACTCCCCTACAGCAGAGGGGAGCGCGCCGTGCACACGCGGGGGCGCGGAGCCCAGCCGCATGGGACCGGGCACCTGCCGCAAGTGGGCGAGAACGTCCGGGACGAGGGTCTCCGGTTCACCGTGCCGGGTGTCGCGCAGCTCCACAGGGTGGATGTGTGCGGTGTCCGGCTCGGGGTTGACCACCAGGACGCGGCGGCGCGGATCCCCCTCGCCGAGCCCCGCGAGGAAGGCGGCGGTCAGCTCCCATTGGCAGGCCGGGCGTTCGGGGTAGCCGGTGGAGTAGTACGCGAGCAGGACGCGGGAGTCGGCGAGCGCGCGGCGGATGGTGTCGCTGATGCCGGCGAACCCGGCGACCGCGGACTCGTCCGTGAACACCGTCAGCCCGGCCGCGATGAGCTCCTCATGGAACCGGCGGACGTGCCCGGCGTCTTGGCGGCTGTAGCTGAGAAAGACGTCCCACACGGTGTCATACCCTACTGTGGGGAACCGGGGAGGCGATCATGACGCAGTCCGACGAGGCGCCGCGGCGGGGGCGTACGGGGCCATCACAGGTCACCGCGAAACTGACGATCCCGTTCGTCGGTGAGGTGACGGGCCTGTGGGAGCCGGCCGACGCCGAGCGCACGGCCGCCTGGGAGCTGTACTTTCAACTGGCCAGTCGGATCGCAGTAGTTCCCCTGGAGCGGGACGAAGGTGTGCTGCGCGAGGCACTCACCTCGCTGTACTCCCTCTATGACGTCACCCGCGGGATCCTGCACGAGCACGGCCCGGCTGTTGCACCGCCGGTTCCGCCGGGCCGACTCACCTTCGGGGTACTGGCGATGGTGACGCTCAACCGCGTGCTGCGGCCGCTGCTGACGGTGTGGCATCCACGGCTCTCGGCGTACGAGGCGCTGCGGCCAGAGGGCACGGATCCGGTGAGTTACGAGCGGGCCTGGTCCGAGGCCGACGAGCTGCGGCGCCAGCTGGATGCCACCCGACAGGCACTGCGGTCACTGGCACGCACGCTCCAGCAGGTGGCCGAGGTAGGTGACCTGATTGATCTGCCAGTGCCCAGGTCACCGATTCCGCCACCGGCTCGTGCACCGCAGCCGCCCGATCACCCAGGTCCGCACGACGGTTATGGGCCCATTGGGGGCCCCCCGCTGATTAAGGGCGGTACGGCATTCTGCGGAGTTCCATGCTGTTCCGGCCCTACTCTGTCGGGACAGGCGCGCAGCATCCACATGAGCCGTCCTGAAGTTCACCCGGCAGCGGCCACGAGAGCACCTCGGAACCGATGGCCTTCATCCGGGTTCCATAGGACCGGGCCAGACCCCCGATCGCGTCCATCTGGGCCGAAGGATCCCCAGCTATCGACCGTTGAGCTCGCAGCGACACACCGCGCAGTACATGGCCACATGGCGTCCGTGCCGGCGCATCAGCTGACCGCAACCTGCACATAGCCCCAGCTCCCAGGGAGGGCACGCCAGCGCGGCCGAGGCGGCAGCCCGCTCGACGGGCGTGATCAGGGTCGGCTTCACGGGCCGCTGCAGCGGCATCCGCGGCAGGGTGACACCACCGGTGGGCTGTCCCAGATCCCGGATGGGCCGGGTATCGCTGACGAACCACCGGCACGGCACGTCCGGTCGATCTCCTGCTCGGCAAATGTGATCCGGTCGTCCTCCTCCTGCTCCGGAGCGATGGGAAGCGGCTCCTTCTCCTCGACGAGCTCCCGCCATAACTCGCAGTCGTCCGTCGGCACCCACATGTGCCGTCCGGCCCGCCCGTTGCCCCGATTAGGCACGTAAACGGGCACGCTCTCGCCCGTCGCACTGGAGAGAACGAGATCCTCGATATACACGGGCTTCCTTTCCGGCTGACACAGAGCGGGCAGGAACCAGTCGGCATGGATTCCGCTGCAATGGCCGACTCCCTCGGACAGCGGGCAGTGGCGATCGCTGCTAGGTACGCACTTCCAGACTCGGAGGTAGCGGTACCCACCGCGGATGACCATCTCTTTGCCGTCGGTGATGTCCTTCCACGGCATGTCGTCCACGCGAGCCCAGGGCGCCCGGTCGATCAGCGAGGCCGTGCGGTCCTTGGCCACCCACAGGGGCGTGATCTCGTGGTGCACGGCGTTGACAGACCGGCGATGAACACTACTGGGGCTGATGTGGTGGTACTGGATTTCCCAGCCGATGCGGATACCCCCAGGTCCGGCTACGAGGGCGTCAGAAATGGTCCGTCGGTTCCCTGTGGAAACTTCGGTTTCTGCGTCGAGACCGCATCGTGAAGCAGTCTCGACGATCCGCTCCTTCGTGGCCTTGTGCTGAG
The DNA here is from genome assembly GCF_042871345.1 of Streptomyces sp. NPDC005863. Taxonomy (NCBI): domain Bacteria; kingdom Bacillati; phylum Actinomycetota; class Actinomycetes; order Kitasatosporales; family Streptomycetaceae; genus Streptomyces; species Streptomyces sp. NPDC005863. The sequence goes on from NZ_JBIAII010000002.1 coordinate 1,344,020, forward strand.
CGCTCTCCGCTGAGGTCGCCTTGTGCGTGATCGGCAGATGCGCGGCAACCAGAGGGGAGCGCCCGCCGACGCGAGCACGCCTGAGGAACATCCAGGGCGACTTTCCGCCTGCTTCTGACGCGCATTCCTTTCCCTGGTGGTGAGCAAGGCATTCGAGCAGTTGAGGGTTCCGATCGGAGACGCTGGTCATGATCTCTTGGAGTAGACCGGGGTAGCCGTCCACTCCAAGATCAGGTTTCGACAAGTTGATCTCAATGCCGTACTCGGTGTGCCACACGCCATTGGCCATCAGTCCAGCATAGGAACGGCCTCTGACATCCGATAGAGTGCCTGAGCATCTGAGGATTCGACCACCGATGGCGATCTTGGTGACCGCTTTGACCGAGCCGCCACCGTCGTGGCCATTCCCTTGCCGTCCCCCACTCGCAGGAATATTCCCGCCCGAAGTCCCCTCCGGCACCCACTGTGTGCGGCGAAAACCCGCCCATGCACGGCGCAAGTACGTCACCATCCCGACATGGACTGGGGAGGAACGTGTGGGTAAGCGCGAACGCCGCCGTAGACGGGAACGAGCAAAGAAGCAACACCGACCACATCAGCCGACTGCTCCGCAGCCGATCATTCGGGAGTACCCGGAAGATTCCCCCCGCATCCGCGTCGTGATCACGCATGACGCTTCCGAAGATGCCCAGAGGATCAGTGCCCTCTACTGGGAGATCAAGGACGACGGCACGTGGACTCGAACCGTTACCAGCATCGGAGTGCCCGCCAACGTCGGAGCGGTGGCAACGGCTCACTCTCACGCCATCCTCCTGCGCTCCCCGTGCGCGAACTGCTCCGAACCAATCCATGTCGCCAACCGGTCCTGGGCCAACAAGGTTGGCGGCAAGTACCTCGACGTCGAAGCACCCTCCTACCTCTGTGGGGACTGCTCGGCAATCCAGAAGCGTGAGAAGGCTGAGCGGCAGCAGCTCGCCGATGAGCAGAAACGTGCCGAGCAGACACGTGAGAAGCAGAAGGCCGAAGAATTCAAGCACCTGGTTGCCGGGGCCATCGAGGACGAGGAGGCGAAGACCGAGTCCGCCAGCTGTCTCCCGGACGACAACCCTCGGGCCCTTGCCCTCTACGTGGCGCTGGTCAGCTACGCCACCCGAAATCCTGGCAAGCAACTCCCGAGTATCACGGGTATCGGCGCCATGGGTTGGACTGGTGACAACGCGCAGGACAGCGAACTCCTGCTGGCGCTCTACTATTCGAACCTACTTGCCATCTCCCGGGAAACACCGCCGTCGGCCTTCGTCCTCGCCAAGGATGGTGACGACATCACGTTCCGCGCCAATGATGTCGTATGGCGGCTCATCGGCGACCGGTCAGTCGCTCAGGAGCGTGTCAAGGACATCACGAGCGGATTCAAGACCCGACTTGGCCCGCAGGGAGCCACCGCGCGCGAAGCCGTCGCCTTGTTGACGGACGAGATCGAGGTCGCCAACATCACCTCGTATCTCAACGGGCTGCTCACCAGGAGATACGGCTACCCCGAAGTCCCGGAAACACGGCGGAAAGAGCTCACGGACATCATCCGCAAGGGTTTCAACCATGGATACACCGCTGGGCAGATGATCACTTTCGTATGGCGGGCCGCCGACTCCGCCGCAGCCTGGAAAGAGCGCAACGCGCGAATGGGGCCGCCGGAAGCCGCCTCTGCCTCGGTGACCACTCTCAACGGGAAGATCGACAAGGCTATCGAGCTCCACCACGCTGTTCCTGAGTACGAGGTCCCCCGCTGGCACTCGGCGCCGCTCGCACTCAGCAGCTTGCGGCGACTGGCCGCAGATATTCGTAGGGTGTACAACCGCGAAGTCATCGAGGCATGTGCCCACTGCGACCACATTGGACTTAAGGAAGTCGTTCATCCCGAGACCGAGTCAACCGCCATGGGGCGCTGCACCCATGCCGTCGAGATCCCGGCCCAGGCGCGAGAGGAGGAACCGAACTGGTAGCCACGGGGCATACTCGCCAAACTGACCTGACGCCACCCGAATGCCGATCGTCCGGTTCGAACCGTCTCGGGCCTGCCTTTAGCCTTCGTCCACGACGCGTGCACACCCGCAGCCGGCGGCAACCGCTGCCCGGCCCTGCTGGTGCTTGCTCGGGGGCGAGCAAAGCTGAGGCAGCGCTGGTCAAGAGGTGACGGCACCGGCCCCGCGCCAGGTCGGGACACACGCATCCCCCGGCAACGACCGAGCACATCACCACGGAGGCTACGGCGTCCCCCAGGCCCGTACAGGGTTCCCCGCCCCCGGCCGCGAGCGGCAGATGCTGATCGGCGACTTCTCCTTCGAGGACTGCGACGACTACCTCGCCCGCCGCCTCTCCGTAGACGGCCGCCCGGGGCCGGTGAAGTCGAGCTGCCCCTGGAGAGCTTCGTCGGCCCACTGCAGGCGAGAGCGGCCAGTGATGACGAAGAAGGCGTTCGGCATCAACCACACCAGGCGCTGCAGGAGTCGCTCGAAGTCTCGGTGAGTACGGTCTCCGATCTCCTCGAAGGCGTCCAGCAAGATCACCGGCGTAACCCTCTTCTCGGCCGGTAGCCGGGCGATTTCCCAGGCGAGCAGGTGCGGATAATAGGAGAGGGAGTGCAGATCCGGTTCGCTCTCCAGGAGGTCGGCAAGGCGTGCGCAGCCGGCGAGCGCGCGCACGGTCTGCCGACGCTCGCGAAGCGCTCCTACAAGCGCCCCGGTCACCTGCCCGATGGCGGAGCCCATCGTGCCGGGCAGCAGCAGGGCTTGGGCGACGTCGGCGAGCGCGGACTGCATCTGCTGCGGCAGCGCCTTGCCGAACCGCGCGGCCAGGCCCCCTCGGTTGAGATGGTCCTCCAGCGAATCACCCGGGTGCTGATGCTCCCAATAGCGGCGCAACGCCAAGTCGAAGGCAGGCAGAGGCTGGCCGATAGCGGCCAGCGCGAGGCGCACGGAGAGCACGACCTTCTCGAAATCGGGACTCGCGGAGCGCGCGAGGTCGATCCGTACGGGCAGGATCCGCGCTCCACCCCATGCGGGAGCACCCCACTGGGCGGGGCGCTGCCACGGGTCGGCGAGGGACGCCTCGAACTTGCGCGACAGCGTGGACTTCCCAATGCCACCGATCCCATGGAAGACCACCACGTTGTCCCTGGCAGCCTCCAAGTCCTCAGGGTCAAAAGCAGGGCTGTTGACGTGCCGCACATGCTCGGTGAGCGCCGCCACCGCGAACGCCCACTGTGCCTGGCGATTCGTGAACGCCTCCGCAGTCACCAGCGTCCGGTCGTTCGTACTGAACAGTGCTCGCAGATCCCGACCTGGCACCGCAGCCCCCAATAGAGATCACCTAGCCGCCAACATACGTCCACCCCAGTCCTGCTGGGGAACAGGCGCCCCGTCGACTCAGGGCCGATGTCGACCCCGGACTTCACTGTGGCGCACGACGCTGATTTGACCGGAGCGCACGGCACCGCCCCGGAGTTTGTCAAGTCCACTCGAGGTAATGGCCGTTGCAGCTTAGCTTCGAAGAGCAAGTGTCAACTGGTTCGAAGGGTGGTGCACCGTGAAGAGACAAGGCAGGACACGAGGTGCGAGCGGCAAGCCGTCCGAACCGGTACGCCGGGAGGTATGGGTGCGCAGTGGGGGCAGGTGCGCGCTCTGCAACGCCTACCTGTTGGAGGGTTCCATGTCGTGGCGAACGCTGAATCTTGGCGAGCTGGCTCACATCGTCGGCCGCGGCAGCAGCGTCCGCTCTCCACGGGGTGAGCATCCACTGGACCGCACGCAGAGGGAGGATGCGGAAAATCTGATGCTGTTGTGCGCCGATCAGCACGATGAGGTCGATGCGGCAGGCGGGTTGGATCTGTTCACGGTGGAGAAACTGCGCCGGGTCAAGCAAGAACATGAGGACCGGATTCGGCATGTGACGGGTCTTGGTTCGGACCGCGCAACCACGGTGGTGCGGATGGTGGGTTCGGTGCACGGAAATCAGGTCGAGTTGTCCCGGCAGACCGCTGCGGCTGCGGTCATAGCCAGGGACCGATATCCGCTGTTCCTGGAGTCCTACACGCGCCATGGCGTCGAAATCGACCTGCGTGGTGTGCCCGGCGAATCGCTGGCCGCCCCGTGCGCGGCGTCGCAGGCTACTGGCAGTCGTGCGTACTACCGCATGGCGACCCAGCTGGTCGACGACGTGATCGAACGGCAGTTACGGCCCGGCATCACGCGCGATGCCGTGCGGCATGTGAGTGTGTTCGGCTTCGCACGCCTGCCGCTGCTGGTGCATCTGGGTTCCCGGCTGGACGACACGGTGCCTACGGACATCTACCAGCGGCACCGTGAGGACGAGTCGTGGGTGTGGCGCGAGGAGGACGGTCTGGCCCCAAGTTTCGCCGCACGGGTCGATCACGATGTGCCGTCCGGGAGTGAGGCCGTAGTGCTCATAAACGTGTCGGGGGTGATCGGGGCACAGGAAGTGCCGGCGCCGCTGCGTGGAATGCGTCGCTGGGAGATTCGTCCGGTTGGGGCGCCGACGGGACCGGACATCATGGCTGCTCGCGGCTGCCTAGAGCGCTTCACGGACGTGCTTCGGGGCTTCTTCGCCGAACTGGAGTCAGAGGCAAAGATGTTGAAGCGCCTGCATGTGCTGCCCGCCCTGCCCATATCCGCCGCGATCGTACTGGGCCGTATCCATCACCCGCAGGTTCACCCTCAGTTGATGGTCTACGAGAGGCTGGCCGGATGTTACGTGCCGACGCTTGAAGTGGGCGGAGACAGCGGGTCAAGTGAGGGGACAGTGACCAGCGCGGCTGGCGGGTCTTCGGGATGGGCGGTGTAGGGGACGAAGTGCTGAGCCGGTTGGGTTCCGGTGTGCGGCTGAGCACACAGATGGGTTCCGGAAACTGGGTGGTGCATCTGCCTGCCCAGAAGGGTGATGAGACTCGCGGCGATGGCGGCGAGGTCAGCAGCGGATCCGTGGAAAGTGGGCACGGAGCAGCCACGCGTGGGTCGGATCTCCTGGCCCGACTGTGGTTCGCTCCACAGCGAGTGGTACGGCTCCAGGGTCGGGTCGGCCAGAACATGTTTGCCGGTGGTGTGATCGATGAACGCTGGGCCGTGGCTGGTGTCGAGGGCTGAGACCGAGAGGATGCCATGACTGGCTGTGGTGACGTCGGTGGCCATCTGAGCGAGCACTGCTTTGCGGCCTGGGAGGCGTGCCAGAAGGTCGAGGAATCGTCCCGCGGTGACGCTGACAGTGGCGTCGATGACGACGTCGGCCTGGTGGGCTGCGTCGAACAATTCAGGTGAGGGTGGCGACGGGCAGATGTCGACGGTGAGGTCGTCGCGCAGGCTGAGAAGGCGTTTGGCCAGGGCTACCGCTTTGTTCTCGCCGATGTCGGCCTCAGTGTAGTTCTGTCTCACGAGCAACCCCCCGGTGATGGGGGTGCCGGGATCGCTGAGGCTGATACGGGCCGCTCCTGCGCGGGCAATCAATTCTGCGGCCCAGGAGCCGATTCCGCCGCAGCCCCAGAGATGAACATGTGTGTTGTAGAAGGCGTTGACGGGTCGTTGGACGTCACGTCGAGTGGTCACGGCTTCCCGTTCGTCAGAGAGGTAGCACCATTCGATGGCGCTGTCGCGTACCTCGGCTGGCAGTGCGAATGGACCTTGTTGGACGCTGGGTATGCGACGGAGGGCGTCACTGGCCGGGGTAGGGAGGCGGCCGGCCAGGAGGAAGCGAGGGTCTGCTGGGAGACGGGGGTGGGGCACGGCGAGGACGAAGTACTGACTGGTTCCCTCGGGGTTACGGCGGGCTGTTTGAGTCAGAGCCGTCAAGAAGGCGGATGAGGAACGTCGGGTCTGGTGGAGGGTTCTTGTTTCGTTGGGCGTGGGGTTGTCGATGCGGTCGAGGAGAGCGGCGAGGGTTTGACCAGCTGCCAGCGGCAGATGATGTCTGAGGGGTAGTACGGGCAGGCGCTGACTGTCCTCGTTGACCCGGTGGCTGGACAGGTCGAGTCGCTGACCGGAGCGTGGGGTGAGCCAGGCGGTGTGCGCGGTGCGGTGCTCGTCCGGTTCCCGGGCAACGATGGTGGGTGTGCCATCGGTGCGGTGGAGGACTCCCCCGACTGCGTGGTACAGGGCGGTAGTGGCGTCGAATCGGTTGGAAGCAGCGTCCGTGAGCCACTGCCACAGTCGGTTCAGGACGGCGGCAATGCCTCCTTCGGGGTTCCACTCGCGAGCGGCGTCAAGGTAGATGCACAGGCGCACTCCCTCCAGCACATGCGGGGTGCCGGCGAAGCGGGTGTGCGGGGTCAGTACCTGCGGAGGCACCCGCTCGGTGGGCGGGAGGCAGAGGATGAACTCCTCTGCCTCGCCCAGAGCAAGACCGCCCTCGACGTGCGGGATGCCGGCGGTGAACAGGCAGATGGAAGCCAGAGCCGTGCCGTTGGGCAGGATTTGGGGGCCGCCCAGGACCCGGAGGTCTGCTGGGTACTGGGCGGCAAGAGCTTTGAGACCGGACAGCAGGTCCTGCTGCCACGGGTTCGCCTTGAGAGCGGGGGGCTTGCGCTTGGTCATCCGGCACGTCCAGTCCGGGTGGGGGTGATCAGGGGCGGCACCGGGAATTTGGGACCGGCCGCCGGGGTAGCGGACGACGAGGACGCCTCGGGCGGCTCGGGGAAGCGGTCGCCGAATAGATCCCGCCACAGGCGCAGGCTGGCAGTGGGGCCCGTCTCCTCGTAGGCCGCGCGTATCTCTCGTGCGTGGGTGTGGATCCGGTCGCGGAAGTAGGCGTAAGTGGCCTGGTTCCAGCGGTGGTCGAAGGTGAGGCCCGATTGGGACGGGTCGGGGATGGAGGGCTTGTAGGGGCGGGCCTGCAGCCATTCGTCGAGGTCTTCGACAATGGTGAGGAGTGCGGTGGGCACGTTGGCGTAACAGCCCGCCTCAAGTAGGGCGGTGGCCTGAGTGACGCGTTCGCCGAGGAGCGTGGTGAGGATGATGGAGCGGGTCCCGGTGAAGGAGTTCCTGTGGTCACGCAGGTACTTCATGAGGCGGATGACCTTACGGAGGTTGCCACCTGCGATGTCGTCCTTCTCTTTCATCCAAGCCGTGAACCCGGCGGGGTTGGTCGGCTCGAACCGATCCTCGTCACGGTTGACGATGACTTCGCGGCCGTCGGCAAGGCACAGGGAGGGGACGATGTCGACGTGCATGGAGTTGGCGTAGGTCAGCTGCACGCACCGGCACTTACGGGTGTGCGGCATGCCCTTGTAGGTGCTGTTCCGGTGGAGCGCGGCATAGATCTTGTCGATGTAGGTTGCGGGGTTACCCGCCCAATCCAGGACTTCCTGGAGGTGGAGCATGAAGTCGGCGTCGAACTCCTTGTCTCCGACCGGGTTGATGATGGTGCGCTGTGCCCACGAACCCTGGGGCTTCTTGCCGAGGATGAGCGGTCCGAGCTCCGGGTCGTTCTTGAGTGCCTGGTAGATGGCCTCCACCCGGTAGCTGAGGAGATCGAGTTTGGCTTGGCTGAGGTTGACGACGTCCCGCAGGAACGTGGTGAAGCAGTTGACGTGCTGCATGGAGGTCTCTCCTTTGATTACACGGCGAGTTGCCCTGCTCTCCGTACGACGGCGTGGGTGCCGTACATGTCGGGGGATGCTGCGCGGTCCTTGGGCGTGGGCAGCGCGCAGGCCACGTGCCGGCCGGATCGTCGCGATGGGCACACGGAAGAGGTGTGCGCCGAGCTGTCCGCGCAGGGCAGAGGTGACGGAGTGGCCGCGTATCCGAGAAGGTGCGGGATATCACGGCAGCAAGTGAGTACATCTGACGGTGCTGGCGCCTTGCGCCCCGGGCGTCGTGATCAGAGGCCGACTGGCGACTGTGCTCCGCTGGCTGGGGCGGCGTCTATAGAGCAGACCGCGCGTGCAGTGGTGCCGTCCGGTCAGTGCCGCGGTCCGTCGTCACGGCCCGGCATGCAATGCGCGGTACGACCCTGGTCAGGTGGTTACCTGCCCGGCAACATGCTGGGCAAGATGCACGTTGTCCCCAAAGAGCTTGCCTGCTCCCTGGCGTAACAATGACAGCACACACGGCGAGCAGCACGCAAGACATCTTTTGATGGTCAGTTTCGCTGACATCGCTTCACCGGGCGTGCTCCTGGGGCGAGTCGGGCCGGCGGCGGCCTCCTGTGAAGACGCGGAGCGCCTGAACTCTATTGCGGTGGACCCGAGATGATGCCCAGATTCATCAAGCGATAGGTCATCGCGATCTCGCTCAGCGCGAATGTGCGCCCCAACTGGGTCACCAGCTCTCCGACGGTTCGGAAGGAGGTCTGGTGCACCGCACCCCGGACCAGCGCCTCGGGAGCGAGCAAGGCGGCGGCGAAGCGGTTGGCCTCAACCTCCTCACGATCCGTCGCCATACTCGACACCGTATTGCGGTAATTCACCCGGGTGTCTGTATCCAGGATCAAGGGGCGGCCACGGTGTATCCGCAGGTGCCCGAGTTCATGCGCCACGGTGAATCGCTGCCGCAGGGGGGAATGCGTACGGTTCACACCGATCACACATCGGCCCTCCCGCCGCAGCAGCATGCCTGAGATATCGTCGTCCAAGTCCCTCAGTACGACCTGAACATCAAGGCTCCCCGCCAGTGCAAACGGGTCGATCGGAGCGGCATTGATCTCGAATTCCTGCAGCAGAGCCCGCGCGGCGGTGTCAGCCCTGGCCATGAGTATCTTTCAGCTTCTCGGAGTCAGACCACACCGAAGCGACGTCGGCCGCGTACTGGGCCGGAAGACCAGCGGCCTCCGCTGGCAGAAGCTGCGGAAGGAGTTCGGCCGGCTGCACGCGCAGCGCCGCCGCGATACGGACGAGCCGGTACAGCGGAGGCGCCTGCGTCCCGCTCTCGATGTTCGTGATCGACGCCCGCGACAGCCCGGCCTGGCGCCCTAGCAGTTCTTGCGTCAGCCGCGCTTTGATCCTGGCCTCCCTGATGCGCCGCCCCACAGCGGTGTTGAATGCCTTTTCCTCCACGCTGCCCCCCAAGCAATGCCAGCCTCACTGACAACCTACTTCCCCAGCTACGGCGCTACCAGGCCCGAGACGAACGGGTGATCGATCACGTAGTACGCCTCCCCATCACGGCATGGCTCACAGAAGGCCCGAGCTTCTCTGCTCCCACCTTTGCTGCACACGTTTCTCGCGGCACCCCGCGGTCATAGAGGGCGCCGCAGGGCTGACAGCGACGGAGTGTGACCGACACTCCCGGGTGACGCAGCATCGTGACGCCGCCTAACCGGGTTCCGGCACGACCCGCGCCATGGGGAGAATCTGGGGAGAACGAAGCCTCGTCGGGGAGCGCCTGGGGAGAATCGACCGCGCAAACCGGCAGCACGACGAAAGAGCCGGAAATGGCCATCGCCCCAGGCCAAAGCGCGTCACCAGCAAGTCCGCGCAGGTCAGCGCCCCGAGAGCGACGACTTCAAGAAGATCTCGTCGTGGGCGGCCATCCTCTTCGCCCCCACACTGGTCGGCACGATCTACGGCATGAACTTCGAGAGGATGCCCGAGCTGAGCTGGAGCCTCGGATATCCCTTCGCGGTGGGCTTGATGGGGGTTGTCTGTACGGGTTTGTTCGTGATTTTCAAGCGGCGGGACTGGCTGTAGAGGCGAACCGACCCACTTGTACCGTGTACGCGGTTTGCTACTGCACCTCATCACAAACCCCCGATGGCCTGGGGCGGACCGACGCCGTGACCGAGTGTGGTCGTTTCTCCTTCCTGCCGGAACAGCGCGTCACCCCCCAATGCAGGTGAATCGCCTTATCCACACCGCCATTTCGCGCGGCCGGCACGACCACGGCCTGCAGGAACGTGTCGTAGCCCCACGCCGAGCGGCTCTCGCTCGCCGCCCGGCACCTGGCACCTGGCACCTGGCACCTGGCACCTGGCACCTGGCACCTGGCACCTGGCACCTGGCACCTGGCACGATGCCCCGGAGGAGCCACCCGGGACCGTCACACCCCAGCATTCCGGTGGTCGCCCGGGAGATCTCGAAGACCCCTTTGCCGCTGCCAAGGACCACGCGCACCAAACCGGCCCGCACCGCCCCGTTCAGCGTCGCCTGCGGCTCCGCGATCATCGTGTCGGTCACGCCGTCTCGGTTGAAATCGAAAGAACAGGATCATCTCCTGCTGGTCAAATTGTGAGCAAGGCGGACAAATTGCAAAATTACGCTTGACGGACCATCAGTCCGAAGCACATAGTTTCTTCACCGCGAACTCGCAGGCTGTTCGCGTTTTCGGCACTCCAGAGGATGTCGAAAAGGTTCGCAAGGGGGCGAACCGGCGAATTTTGCAGGTCGCCTGCTCGGGGGCCGAGGGGACGCAAAGCCTGTGGAACGCCTGTGGGTGCGCCTAGTTGCATATGCGGCAATTGTCGCGGCTTTGCTAGTTCTTGACGTGTACCCCAGCACCGCCGCAGAGCGCAGCGAAGCGACCGATTCGTACGGGTCACGCGCCCGGCAGGAACTCGACGTCTATCGGAGTACCTCGAACTCGAGCCAGCCGGGAATTGCCATCCTGCACGGCGGCTACTGGTACGAGAACTCCGGCTGGGCCACTTGGTCGCGCTACTTCGCCGACCAGGGATGCGCCGTCTCGTCCATCGACAATCGGCTGAATTTCGACGCCGCCTGGCCCACTCCGAGGACCGACGCCATCTCCGCCATCGACTGGATCAGGGGCAACGCCCCGCAGTTCGAACTCGACCCGGACCGGCTCGTCGTCCTCGGCTCCTCGGCCGGTGGCCGGATCGCAAGTCGCTCGCCACCCACGGGGTCGGCGGCGGTCGCGTCAGCGAAGGCGTCGCCCTGTCGCCGGTCGCCTCGCCCTACCGGGCGTGTAACGACGGCAATCACGACACCGGCACGGCCAAGCAGCGCAAGGTCCGCGACAGCGCCACCATCCTCGCCCGCTGCTTCCCCGACTCCACCGACACCAGGACCTCGCTGCGTGCGGCCTACGGCGCCGCCATGTACCTGATCCACTCCGAAGGCGACTTCGTGCCCATGCAGCACTCCCTCGACCTGGAGGAAGCCGAGGAAGTCGGCCACTACATGCCCACCGACGGCGTCACGGACGAGACGGTCGCCGACAGCCGTGCCCACGGCGGCGCCCTCTTCGGCATCCCCCGGCATGCCGGACAAGATCCTCGCGTGGATCGAGGCCGACCTCTGACCTCCCGGAGGACAAGACCGCAACACCGGCGACCAATCTGACCCAGCAGGTGCCGTCACGCCGACGGCTCGACGGGGTGGCACCCGCACCGGCCACCACCCCAGGCAGGAAACCCTTATGCCCCCCCGCATCCATCGACTCGCCGACCGTCTGATGCCCGGGCGCGCCCGCGCCCGCGAGGAACAGGCCGCACGAGCCAAAGCTACACAGGCCGCCGAAGCGGCCCGAAGACAACAGCAGAAGATCGCGGATCGGCGACACGCCCTGCTGGAGTCGGACACCACGGTGCGCACCATCCCCTTCGAGGGCCGCACCTACTACGGCCGTACCGTCGACCGGTTCACCGCAGCCGGCGCCAGCGCCCACAACCTCGCCCTCATCGCCGACGCCCTGGAGCAGACCGGAATCGACTTCTTCCTCGTCCCCGGCCGCTCTCGCACCCGCCACGTGGTCGCCGTGCGCCGCGCCGACCGCAAGAAGCTCCTCGACGCCCTGCGGGCCGCCTACGGGACCAGCCCGCTGTACGCGCTCAGGCCCACCCGCCACCCCCTACCGGACGATGCGGTTCTGTACGCCGACGGCTCCCTGCCCACCACGCTCAAGCGGCAGGACATCATCCGCTTCGGCGAAATCCTGCTCGGTCCGCACGGGCAAGTGCTCGCGGACCTCACCTACGGCTGCGACGTCGAGTTCTGGCAGGACGGCCAGCGGCTGCTGGACGACGACCGCGGCGCCACTCGCATCGAGGCTCTGCGCACCCAGGCACCGCCCGCGGTGCTCGCCGACGCTCTGGTCGCACCGCGTTCCAACGCGGTCACCGACGTACTGCCCTCGGTCGCTCGCACCACGGCCGTCCGCACCATCGAGCGCCGCGACTACCCGACATACGAGAGCCTCACCCAGCTCCGCATCGACGCCGCCAACTTCCCCATCGACCTCGTCTACACCTGGGTCGACGGCTCCGACCCCGACCTCACGGCCCGACGCGAATCCTTCCGCACCGGGCCCGACGCCCCACGCATCCACGCGCGCGAGACCGGCACCTCCCGCTACACCAGCCGGAACGAGCTCAAGTACTCCCTGCGCTCGGTGGAGATGTACGCCCCATTCATTCGGAACATCTACCTGGTCACCGACGGCCAGAGGCCCGACTGGCTCGCCCCGCACGCACCCGGCATCCAGGTGATCGACCACAAGGACATCTTCGCTGATCCGACCGCGCTTCCCGTCTTCAACTCCCACGCCATCGAAACCCAGCTGCACCACATACCGGGCCTGTCAGAGCACTACCTCTACCTCAACGACGACGTCTTCTTCACCCGCCCGGCCACCGCCGGACAGTTCTTCCACGGCAACGGCATCGCCAAGCTCCCCTTCTCTCCCTTCCAGCTCGGCGTCGACGCCCCTCACCCCGACGAACCCGCACCGAACTCGGCGGGAAAGAACGTCCGCGAGCTGTTGCAGAAGACCCACAGCCGCTTCACCGTCTCCAAGTTCAAACACACCCCGCATCCTCAACTTCGCAGTGTGTTAACCGAGTTGGAAGAACTCTTCACAGAGGACGTGCAGCGGACAAGCCGGTCCCGGTTCCGTGCCACGACGGACATCGCCATGGCAAACTCGTTGCACCACCACCACGCCTACCTCACAGGACGCGCCGTACCCGGCACGTTCAAACTGCGCTACATCGACGTAGGCAAGCCGGGCATAGCTGCGGCTCTCGACGAGTTCCAGCCGGGGCACCCACACGATTTTCTGTGCCTCAACGACGTCAACACCGCCGCCCCTGAGCTGGAGCGCGTAGCGGGCGCCCTCCGCGACTTCTTGGAGAGTCAATTCCCATTCGCCAGTCGCTGGGAAACGCCCAACACGCAGGGCTCTCCGCTGGTTCCAGGCTCACTTATCCGAGGGCGTGTTCAACCGGACGGTGACTAGGCAGCCCGCCACACCAACCAGGGTGAACAGGCCGGTACCACTAGGTCCTCCACCTGGCGACCTCTGAGTACCACTCACTGCTCGATCAACACAGCAACACCCCTGTTTTGTCACCGTCAACAGCCCAGCAGGAGGCCCATCCATGAAGCGAACACTCACGTTGATCACCGCGCTTGCCATGACCGCGCTGTCGCCGACTACGGCGCACGCGGCAGTCAAACGGGCCAAGCCTCCAATCAGCTGCGAGTCGCGGACGTTCACCTCAAAACCGGGACCGAGCTTCAGCGATCCGGAGGATGCCAATGCCCGGATGAACGTCATGGGTCCGATCATCGAATCGATAAACAGCGCCGGTTGCGGGCAGACCATACGCGTCGCCATGTATTCGATAGGAAGCACGAACCCGGGCCCGGAATTCGCGAGTGCCCTGATCGCCGCACACCAGCGTGGCGTCATCGTCAAGGCGCTGATGGACTCCCACAGCGACAACGCGACCTGGCAGTCGATGGTCAGCGAGCTGGGCAACGACCCACAAGCCGAAAGCTTCGCCGCGCTGTGCCCGGGCGGCTGCCTGACCCACTTCTCCGGCTCCGCCCTGCACGCGAAGTACTACATGCTCAGTGGCGGCAGCGACGCAAACAGAACGGTGACCGTCAGCAGCGCCAACCCCACCTCCGCCCAGGCCAACACCGCGTGGAACAGTGCCGCCACCGTCAAGGGCAACGTCGACCTGTACAACTCCTATCTCCGCTACTTCACAGCCATGTCCAAGGGGGCACTCAACGGCCCGGGCCCGCTGGTGCCCGACTATTACAACTCCGACAGCGGTCTGGCGGCCCGAAAGCTGTATCCAGCCTCCTATCAGTGGCCCAAGGCGCGCGACAGAAGCGACACCTGGGTCGACTTCCTGAACAACGTCAAGGCGCCGGCCACGATCAACATCGCCATGTTCGAGTGGACCTCTCACGGCGAACCTGGCGACCGGAACTATCTGGAGCTGCCGAAGAAGTTGGTCAGCCTGGCAAAAACTGGCGTAAAAATCCACATACTCGTCACCGCCGGCATGGTTGATGACAGCGTGCAGGACTACCTGAAGGACCGGCCGAATATCAAGGTGCACGACACCACCCGCGGCACTGACGCGAACGGCAACGCCCTGCATTACACCCACGACAAATACATGCTGGTCAGCGGCGGTTACGCGAGTGCGTCCGACACCAGAATCGTGTTCGTCGGCTCCTCGAACTGGACGAGCAACGGCATCTGGCACAACGACGAGTCGGACCTGCAATTCATCGGCCAGTCCGACTACGACGCGTTCATGACGGACTGGCAGAGTCAGTTCAACCGCTGCTGTGGAACCAGGGCGCGGCAGTTGGGTGCCGAGGAGCGCGCCGAGAGTACGGCACGCGAGATTCCCATCGATCCTCGGCAGGCCCAGGAGTAGGCAGAGTGGGCTGTGACGCAGCTAGCTGTTCGACTGGTTCTCTGACCTGAGGCCGAGCGTCCAATGGCTACACGCCCCACCCTAGGATGCGGCATCCAAGAGGTCGAGCCCCCACCCCTGCGTGGGGGCCTTGGTCTTTGGGCTATCCAGGAGCAGCAGGCCCGGGACCGCTGCTCCGTCGTCGAGGTCAGCGGCCAGGGACAGGTCAGCGGTAACCCAGGAAGAAGAGCACCTCCGACTCTGCCCCCAGGGCTTGGCCCCAGGGGCCGGGTGCCGGGTGCCGTCGTAGAACGTAAGTTCACTGTCGTTGATGGTGATGGCGTCCTTGACCCAGCCGCGTTCACGGTAGCGGTGCGGGAATTCGTTCTTTCGCTCGGCGGACAAGGCGCATCGCCGACGAAAGTAAGCGCAATTGTGTCAATTGCGGCGGCTCTTGGTGCCTGGCCAAGGGGGACGTGGTGACGAGGCCACGGTCGCGCGCCCGAACCCGGGCCGTCCTGCGTGCCCTCGATCTAATTCTCCATCGGAGGAACGGACGGCTCGGCCTGCCCGGGGAGGCCGACGTGGGAACCGGCAGGCTACGCGACGCTGGAACGGGTCCTGTCGACGACCCGGTAGCGTTCACCGCGCGTCAATGGCCGTGCAGGGCCGATACCCAAGCCCTCCCGCCGCGTCGAACTCCGATGCGTGTGGACGTTCTACGGACGCGACCACACACGGCGCACGCGCGTCCAGCAACCGCACCTCGTTACGGGCGACTGCGGCATTCGGCCAACGTCCGGATGATGAAGCGTGACGCCATCCGGTAGACGCTTGGCCACTGATTAACTGCCCTAAGGTCTCGCACTCTGCGACTACCCATCGTGATTGCCTCGCCTCATCAGACGGCCCCAGATACGCTGCAGCCCCGCATCTCCGAGGTGACCGCCTGTGGGGAGAATCTGGGGAGAACGACAGCCGCTGGGGAGCGCGTGGGGAGAACGAACCACGTAGCCACAGATGCAGCCGAAAGCCCCTGAAAGATCGGTTCAGGCAGCTCAGAGAGCAACCTGACTCCATCACTGCAGTTCAGAGCGGCGGGGCAGACAACTTCAAGAAGATCTCCTCGTGGGCGGCCATTCTCTTTGCTCCCACGTTGGTGGGAACGATCTATGGGATGAACTTCGACGAGATGCCGGAGTTGCACTGGGCGTTCGGGTACCCGTTCGCGATTCTGCTGATGGCAGCCGTCTGCGTGAGCCTGTACTTCATCTTCAAGAAGCGGGACTGGCTGTAGCGAGGAGTCGAGAGTCTTGATCGACTTCGCGTACGCGAATGACTCCGAGGGCTCCGTCGAGCCCCCTGGGGAGAATGGGCGGCGCTGGTGAGCAGCGCACCGTCCGCATCGCCGGCCATTCCACAAGCCTCGCCCAGCCAACTTCCGCCGACTGCCCTGCGCCGACCGTCACAGTGAGTGTTGACTGAACGGCTACATGGAACCGCGTACGCCGGGAGGATCGGTTGGAACCGAGAAGCGCCGCGCAGGTAGGGAAGGACTTTCCCTACACCGCACGTACGACGTGCTACATCGAGGTCCACGAGGGCGGAACAGTGACGCACGGGGACGACCGCGCCGCGTACGAACGAGCCGTGAACAGCAAGTCACGCCTGTTCGCGGTCTGGCCCGGCGAGTGGTCGAGCCACTTGTTCGTGATCGACGACCTGGACGAGTACGCGAAGGCCCACGGAATCAAGCACGCCGAGGAGCGCACCGGTCTCAAAGAGCATGTCCACGATGTGCGATGGAAGCCGGACCCCTACGCGAACGACAGCCCTCGAAGCCCCTACATCAGCGTCGACCTCACGCTGGACTGCGGCTGCGAGATCCACGACCGTCGCGCCTTCGCCACCCAGATGAAGGAACAGCGAGGATGGGACATGGCCAAGAGCGGCGGCTGGAGCATCAGTGGTGCGCCGGGGGGACGGAAGACGTACTCCCTGCGTGTTCGCCGCACGAGCCTCACGAGCTGACCCCGACGAACCGCCACAGAGTCCGCACAGCGAAACGGGTGGCACAGCGTGTGCTGTACCACCCGTTCCCTCACGCCCTGGAGAGGATGTCTGGAATGCACTCGGGGACCACACCGAGCAGCGCGTCGACGGCCGCTCGTCCCTTCCCGCCAGCCTCCGGCATGAAGTGGGCGTAGTGGTCGAGGGTGATGGTCGGGCTGAAGTGGCCGATCAGCAGGCCAAGGTGACGACGGACTCGTCCGTTCGACGATCATCGAGGCGAAGGTGTGCCGGAGCACGTGGAATCCGTCCTTGCGAGACGCCTTCCAGCGCTTGCCCTTCTCCCGCATGGGGATGACCCCCGCCGCAGCAAGGGCGGGCTTCCAGACCTCGTCGTTGAAGATGTTGGCGCGCAGCGCGTTGCCGTACGTCGTCGTCAGGACGAGCGGGAAAGTCCGCTTTTCCCGCTCCGGCTCCGGGCCACCCCACGGCAACTCGACCTCGACGGCCGCGTACTGCAGGAAGTGCGCCGCCAACTCGGCAGCGACGAAGCCGGGCATGTCGACGATGCGCGTCTTCCCGGCCTTGGGCAAGGTGAAGTACAAACGGCCGTTGAGTAGTTGGACCTGTCGGCGTACGCGGATGACCCCGCGCTGGAAGTCGACGTCCTCCGGCGAGAGACCAAAGACCTCTCCCTGCCGCAGCCCACAGCCGAGTGCGACCACGACCGCGATGCGGTAGCGCGTTCTGATCGCGTCCCGCATGCGCTGCGCGGTCTCAGCGGCCACGCCTCCCGCTGAGCCTCCGGCACCTCGGGCCACCGCACCGACTGGCGCGCATGGGTTTGCGTACGAGGTGCCTGGCGCCGACGGCCGTCTCGAAGGCGTTCGAGAAGCTCGCTCCCTTGCGGTCCAACAGCACCTCTTTCCGGCCATGTCACATGAACATCGCCACACTTTCCGAGCCAACTGACGCTGCCCCGGGGGTAAGAAATACTGCGGAGGTTCGGCCGAAGGATCATGCACTGACCTGGGGGCACAGTGGCAAGTAGGACTGGGGCGGGCGGGAACGATCCGTATGCCAGGGAACTAGCGCGGCAGGCCAAGGAGCAGGAGAGGGCGCGTAAGGCTGCTGAGACCGAAGCCAAACGCAAGGCGCGTGAGGAGAAGGCCGCCTACGAAACGGCACGGGCGCAGGAAGCGATCGACCGTACCTACGTGGTCGAGAACGACGTCGAGCAGTTGTCGTCGCTTCTCCGGACGGCCGTGCTGGACGGAAACGCACTGACCTTCGACCGGCTCAAGCAGCAGTTCACCCCCACGCCGTACCTCCCGCCCAGGGGACGAACCAAGGCAGCCACGCTGCCGCGTTGGGAGGAATTCGAGCCCGAGCCACCACGCGGTCTTCTCGGCGCACTCGGTTTCGGGCGCAAGGGGTACGACGCCGAAGTCGAGGCCGCCCGTAAGCGGTTCGACCGAGCATTGCGTGACCACGCACGGGACGAGAAGAAGCGGGCCGAGAAGGTGAGCGAGGCCCGTGCCCGTCACGAGGAGCAGAACCAACAAGAAGCCAACCGGGTCGATGAGTGGAACGGTCGACTCGAGGAACGACGCAGCGCCTACCGCGAGCGGGACGTAGATGCCGTCGAGTGGTTCATCGACCAGGCTCTGGCCGCCTCCAAGTATCCGCACGGCTTCCCCAAGGCTCACCGGGTGTCTTACCAGGCGGACACCGGTGACCTGCTCGTCGAGATGGACCTGCCGCTGGAAGACATCGTGCCTGCGGCTCGGGCGTACCGCTACGTGAAGACCCGCGACGAGATGAACCCCGTGCCGCGTCCGGACAAGGACCGCAAGGAGCTGTACGCCTCCGTCCTCGCCCAGACCGCCTTGCGTACCGTCCACGAGCTGTTCGCCGCCGACACCGAAGGCGCCGTTCAGTCCATCGCCCTCAACGGACACGTCGCCACCATCGATCGGGCCACCGGGCGCGAGGTACACCCGTGTCTGATCACTCTCCAAGCGGGCCGAGAGGAGTTCGGCGAGCTGGTCCTGACTCAGGTGGATCCACGAGCCTGCTTGAAGCGACTGCGCTCGCTGGTCTCACCGAACCCTTACGAGCTGGAGCCGGTACGTCCGCTCGTCACGTTCGACCTGAGCAAGTTCCGGCTCATGGACAGCCTGGACGTCGTAGCCGGCCTCGACAGCCGCCCAGTCCTGATGGACCTGACGCCCACCGAGTTCGAGCACCTCGTCCGGCAACTCTTCGAGGCCATCGGCCTGGACAGCGTCAACACCCAGCCATCCAAGGACGAGGGTGTGGACGCTGTCGCGATGAATACCGCCCCGGTGATGAAGGGCCTGTGCATCATCCAGGCCAAGCGCACCAAGAACGTGGTGCCCTTCGAGACCGTCTCCGCCCTCGCCGGCGTCGTGGAGCACAAGCGGGCCGCCAAAGGCATCCTCGTGACGACGTCCTGGTTCGGACGGGCCAGCGAGGCGTTCGCCAACCAGCACGGCCGCCTCGAACTCCTCGACGGAGCGAACCTCGTCCACCTTTTCAAGGAGCACATGGACCTCGACGTCATCCCAGGACCGGTGCCGCCAAAGCGCCGACCGCAGTAGACGCTTCGCTTCGGGTGTCCGCCTGCACGCAGGCGACTAGGCTGCTTTCGACTGGACGACGCTCTGATGCCCTACCTGGTCACGCTGCCCAGCCACAGCAAGTCACGCGCCCGGGTCATCGCCACGAAGAGCTGGCTCCGTAGCAGCTCTTCGCGTTCCCGAGTCGTTTCGGCCACGACAGCAGTGCTGGAGCCGTCGGCTGACGGCCTGTTCGACAGAGCTGCATCGTGCTGGGGCAGGTACACATGCTTGAATTCCAGGCCCTTGGCCCTTCGGTAGCTGCCCAGCTTGATCGCGTCGGTGGGGCGGCCGTCGTAGTGCTCCAACAGGCATACCGGGAAGTGCGCCTGGGTGAGCAGCCGCTGGTAATGGCCGATGGACCGCATGGAGGGGCACAACACCGCGGCGTCGGCCAGCGCGGAATCGGGCAGGGCGCGCAGAGCCTCCAGGAGCACCTGATCGTGGGCGCCCACCGTCTGCCTCGTGACTCGGACCACCTGCCCGTCGTGGTAGGTGAGGTCGACCTCGCGGCGTCCGGGCGTACGCAGACCGTCAATGTCTTCGAAGGCATCGTCGGCCACGACCGTGAGTGCCGCGTCCAGGATCTGTTTGCTGTTGCGGTAGTTGGTGTGCAGCACCTGTCCGCGGTCGCCGCGAATATCGATGCCCGCGTCAGCAAGGCGGAACCCGCCCGGATAAACGGCTTGCTGGCCGTCACCGACCAGGAGTAACCCGTTGGCGGCATCACCGGTCAGGGCGTGTAACAGTCGTACCCCGACGAGCGTGAGGTCCTGGACCTCATCCACGATGACGGCCGAATAAGACGGCTGGCCCGTGTGACGCACCGCTTCTGCCAGAGCGAGGGACAGTACGTCGTTGAAGTCGTGGACGCCGCGCTCGGTGCGCAGCGACTCGTATGCCTCGTACAGCGCCCACACCGCTTGCCGGTGCGGGCGGCGCAAGCTCGCCCTGCGCCGGCGCCGCGGCACGGTCGCGTACTCCTCGAAAGTGGTGATACCGCGGCCCTTGATGACGTGGTCGATCTCCTCGCGCCAGTAGACCGGCGCCGGGTCGATCTCGGCCAGGCAGCTGTCGCGCCCCACGTGCTTCCAGGCGAGGCTGAAGGCGGTCTCGGCCTTGTCTCCGTGCAGCCGCACCGGGACATCTCGCGCCTGCAGGAATTCCTGCGCCCAGGAGTGCAGGCTGCGGAAGTCCACGCGATCCGCGATCGCCGGGGACATGGTCCTGAGGAAAGTGCCCTGTACTCGGGGCAGGTTGTTGGCGAACGTGACGTACAGGACCCGGCCGCCGGTGCGCCTGGCGAGGTGGGCCGCGCGGTGCAGACCGACCACGGTCTTTCCCGTGCCCGCCGGACCGCTGATGCGCGCAGGACCCGACCAGTTGCGGCGTACCAAGGCAACTTGATCGGGATGGAGGAAGGTCATCCATTGTTCGATCGGGGCCCGCAACGCCTCCTCCAGGGCCGCGTCCCGCAGACCCTCCAGGTCGAACAGTCCGTCGGGCACGGCCTGTTGCGACTGCTCCGGCGCCGGAGGCACCTTCTGCGCAACCGCCGATCCCTCGTAGTCGGGGAAGACACGTTCCAAATGGTCGGCAATTGCGCGGACCGACTCCGTACGCAGTCGGCGGCACTCCGACAGCAACGCGGGGCCAACCTCGTGCTCGCCCAGGAGCCGGATCCGGCCGAGGCCAGCGTCGACTCGTTGCCCTGCAAAGACCATGAGCGGCTGGACCGCCACCGGAGACAAGCCGAGCGATGCGACTGCTCCCTCGGCGGCTTTCGTCACCGCAAGCAGCCTCGCTGCGTGCTCGTCACGCGGCTCACCTCCGGCGCGGAGCTTGCCATCCGAGACCTCTGGGGCAGAGCGCCAGTTCTTGACGTCGATGACGAACACACCGCCCGGCCCCACCAACAGCATGTCCACATTGGCGCTGCGGGTCCCTGGCCATCGGCGATCCACGAGCAGCCGCCACCCGCGCTCCGTGAGCACCAACAGCTGAGCGGCAACCCGGCGTTCGCCCTCGCTCCCCGCTTCCCACTGACGCGCCTGCTGGCGAGCGGCTTGCCACTGCTCACGCAGCACCCGCTCCTGCCGTCGTGCCTCCTGCGCTCGTCGCGACGCCGACCCGCCTGCCGCCATACCCAGCCCCCTCGTACGCGGAGTAGCGATCATAGAACGGTCCGCGACCGTAGCGGCAGGGTGCACACCGGCTGAGGCAAGAGGCCCTCCCTCTGCTTACGCAGCCGAGTATGCGAGTTGGGACGGGCTTCCGGCGCGCTCCAGGTCCTTCTCTGAGCGCAGCCGCACCTCCAGCGATCCCGTGCCGTGGTGTCCGATGCCGGTCACGTCGCGCGTGAAATCCGAGACGAGGTCGACTTCGCTCACATCCCAGGCTCGGTCCAGCTGAACTATCCGCGCACACCTGACATCTGAGTGACCCCATCGTGACGCGGAGGCCATCCCGTAGTGGGATCACATAGGGGTCACCCCGAAACGAAGTGACCGATTCGCCCACGTGTAGGTTGCATGCGACTTTAGTGATGATCGTCACGCAATGGTGATTGGCGGCATCTCTGAGTGGTCCGTTATGTTCATGATCATTCCGCTCGGAGCCCAGCCCAACTTCGCCCCGAGGTACGGAATTAAAGGCGGATGCGGGCGCCAGTGCACAGGTTTCGCAAGCCCAGGTGCACTCGTGACGCCCGCACCCATTTCACCTTCAATCAAGGAGCATACGTGAACCGCAAGGGACTGCGCATAGCCGCCACCGTCGCCATGGCCGGCGTCGCCTTCGGAGTCGCCGCCCCGATGGCATCGGCTACCGAAGCCCACCGCGCACAGGAAGCAGCCGTGCAACTCGACGAGTCGCTGCGCCCGACAGCGAGCGACGTGCGAGACCTCATCTCGCGCATGCGCACCGATGGCGCGAACGAGCAGGAGATCCAGCAGTTCGAGCTGTACGCCCAGCAGTTGGAGGACCCTCACCACCGCACGAAGCGGGCCTTGGGAATGGGCACGATCGTGCGCAAGCTGATCGTCGCGGGTCTGCGTCACGGCGGCACTTGGGCCGGCAAGATCCTCGGCAAGGTCAACAAGAAGACCGGACGGTACGTCGGCAAGTACGGCAACAAGATCGCCGACGCGATCGAGGACGTCGAGGGCTGGAGCGAGACCGCCCTGAGCATCGCCCTGGTCCGCGCCGGCGTCCCGACCGACGTCGCCCATGACCTCGCGCACGCGATCATGCTCGTCGCGATCTGAGCCTTTTCTCATGAGCATCGGGCCGCACCCTGCCTGCCCCACGAGGGCGCGGCCCGCCTCAGGAACTGCCCACTCGCGCCAGGAAGGTGTCAGCGATGAGCGACGAACGTCGGCCAGATGATGAGAAAGAGCCGACATGGGGTTCCTTCAGCACCGGGGGAAAGGTCCTTGCCGCGGCCGGGTTCACCGGGCTGGGGCTCGCTGTCGCAGCCCTCGTCATGCTGTTCCTCCTGCTTGTGGTCCTAGTGGTCACGGCTCTGTTCAGCGACCTGATCGAGTTCGACGGATTGAGCGCGCTGTTCTGGGCCGCACTGCTGTCTCTCCCCTGCGGAATCCTCGCCGGTCTCTTCACTGCTCCGGTACGCCTGCTCCTGCGGCTCAGCAACTCCGCAGAGCGGACCAAGCGGGCAGCAGAAGAGGTCATTTCATGCCTGACGACGTTCCTGGCCGCCCTGTTCGTCCTTGAGTTCACCCCGGGGCTGCACGCGACCAACCCATGGCTTCCGGCGACAGCGGCAACTGTGCTCGGGGTCGTGGCGAACCTCATCGTGAACCGAGTGGAGTCGCACAAGAGGTGAGAACCCGGCGGGCCGGGGACGGTGTTCTGCCACCGGCAAGCATCCGCGCCCCACGCGCCCGCTCCGCGCCCGACTTACCATCCCTGCCAACACCACCGTCACAGTGCTCGCCAAGACCGGGATACGCGGACCGACCCACCGCCGCTCGCGCCCGTCACGCCGGGCCGGCCGGCTGGTCCGGGCTCGGGCCGCTGCGTGCGGCCGCCGTTCTTGCGCGCCACACCGTTCACGGCCGCAGGGCAATCCGGGTGCCGCTCGGGCGAGATGCCCTCACGCAGCCGAGGGCTGCATGGATAGGCAGGCTGTCGGTGCACCCTCCGGGGAACTCGCCGCCACCTACCGGGGCGAGAGGGACGCGGAGGGTGTGACGCTTACCCTGAAGGCGTCGGAGAGCAAGCAGGCAGCGGCACGGTCACCGTGCACGACTCCTTGCCTGTCGCCGAGGGCGACGGACGCACCCATCTCTGCACGGAGGACGCCCCGGACGCCTGCCCCGCATTCCGGCTGCGGCTGCTGGGCGACTGAGCCCGTCGCGACGCGCGCCGGCCGGTCAGAGCGCCGGGCCTCGACCAGGTCATCAGACCGATGCCGCCGTCGACTCGTCAGTGTCGGTGCTACCGACTGGTCCACCAGGCTGCCCCTGTGCCGGTAGCAGCGGACATCAACGTAATCAGCCACATCGGTACGCGCTGAACAGTCAGGTGCAGGCCGCCGCAGCGGACCTCGAAGTATGGACGCTGCTTGCTGTCCATGTTGCGGGTTCCCGTCATGACGTGCGGTCCTCTCGTAGTCCTGGCGTATCGACGTGTACATCCATGGCTCCCGTCGCGCGCCGTTGCGCGACATGCCGCCGTGCGGTGCGACGTAGAGATGACGTAGGGATCTGGACGCCTGCTCGCGCCATCAGGCGCTTTACCGCCGGGGGCCCGCAGAAGCCACCGTCGAGTCCCGGATGCAGGATCTCCAGCAGCTTGCCGGTGATGTCACGGCGCACGGCGAACTGGGGGTGGATGGCCACGTGGATGCCGCGGTCCCTGACTGGTCAACTCGTTGGCGACCGCATCGGCCAGAAAGGCATGTCGCCGGTGACGACCTCGGCGACGGTGTGGCTGCAACACCAGCCGTTCACCTCGACGCTCGAGGTGCCGGCGCCCGACGGTCCGCCGCCCGCTGGAGGGCGGCGGAAGAGCGAGGGGACGAGCACAGACATGGGCGGCATGAACTTCGGCGCGATGCCCTGGCACTGATCAGCAGCCCGCGACACTCGGCATACGAGCTCACGCGCCAGGTAGGCCTTCCGGCTGTCGCCGTTGGCGCGGATGGTGCTGAAGCAACGCGGCCTCCACGCCCGCTGACGCCACATCGCCCATCCGTCACCACGGGTGGAACCTTTCCTGGCGCAGACGCGTCAGAGGGCAACACATCCCTGCCGCCGTCACCGACCCAGCCGGAGGTCGTATGTGTACCAAATCCTCGCGCATCGCCGGCCGGCTGGTAGCGACGCCCTTGCTCGCTTTCGGCTTGGCCGCCGCGTCCGGTTGCGGCGGCCAGAACGAGACCGGTGACGACAGTGGCGGCGCGGATCTGCTTGCACGTCGCTCTCGGCAGGTCGCCGCGGCCTGGAACGGGTCGACCGCAGCTGCTGCGTGGCGTGCCGGCTACCACCCGATGGGTGAGGTCGTCCAGCTACCGCGCGGCGGCCTGCACAGCAAGGCCGATGAACAGGCTTACCAAGAACGGAATTTCGTCCTGCGGAGCAAATTGCCCGACGCCGCACCGAAGGCCGAGCGGGTGACCTGGCCCGGGAAGGGAAATGAGTCGCTCACCCGGCCGTTGATGGAGGTGCGTGAGTCGTACGAGTCCCTGGCCGGCGGCCGAGCCGATAGAAAGCCGCACCTCACCGTGACCAGAGCGAAGTTGGGCGAGATGAGCCTGGCTACCAGCCGCGGAACGGCGACGGTCCCAGCATGGCTCTTCACCTTGGACGGTTACGCCTCACCACTGAAACTGGCTGCTGCCACCCCGTCGAAAGACCCCCACCCTCCGATTGAGCGAACCAGCGAAATCCCCGGCTACCCGATCGATCAGCTCGTCCGGGTTGCCGCAGACGGGCGGTCGGTGACCGTGGTTGCCCTTCATTGTGTCTGCGAAGGCGAGCCTGCGGTGAGCGTGCTGGAAACAAGAGGCAGCGCCGTACTGTCGGCCTCCGTCGTGTCCCGGAAAAATACCGGCAACTGCACCGCTCAAGCAAAGATGCAGCAGGTCACGGTAGCGCTGGAACACCCCCTGGGCGACCGCGTTCTGCTCGACGCTCACACCGGCAGACCAGTTACCTACAAGGGAGTCGTGAGCGAAGGTCGTTAGCGAGTCTCCCGTGTGGCGCCAGCCGCAACGCAGGCCCGTTGCTTTGTACTTGGCGATGAGCCCGCATCCTCCTCGGCGACCGCCGCCGCCAAGTGGGCGCCTGGACGCAGCACTCCGAGCGACCGGTCGGCGGTGTCGTCGCCGAGCGTGTCGAGTATGACGTCGACGTCGCGGACCGCCTCGGCAAAGTCGACCTCCGTGTAATCGATCACCTCGTCGACGATCAGCGGAAACTCGCCTGCACGCAGGTGCGCCTCCGTCGGGTTCAGTCCGATCGCCTTGGCGCGGTCGAGGACCTCGGTCGGGAGGGGCGTGGCTCGGGTGCGTCCACGACGGTGAGGATTTGGGGTCGCCGGGCGTCCCGTCTGCTGGGTGGTGACACGCACGACCGCATCAGCGAAGGTCCCGCACATTATGGGGAGTTGGTCGAGCTGATCGAGCCGATCCATATGCTGACGGAGGGAGTGAGCCACGGCGACGCGGCGCTTGATGCTCTTGGCGCCCTTGACCCTTGATGCGGTGATGCGCAGGCGTGAGGGCCTCTCTCGGCGCCGCGTCGTCGTACGCCCGGCGATCAGGCGGTCGCGAGGGAGATCTCCGTCGACTTGATCAGAGCGACCACGGAGGAACCCACCGTGAGGCCGAGGTCGGTGGCCGCGTCCTTGGTGATGGCCGCGGTGAGCGCGGCGCCCTCGACGTCGACCTTGACGGAGGCCATCGCGCCGCCGGTGGCGATGCCGGCGACGGTGCCCGGGATCTGGTTGCGGATGGAGAGGCCGGAGACGGGGCCGGTGGCCAGGGACACCTCGGTGGACTTCACGAGGGCCCGGACCTGGTCGCCCTCGGCGAGGCCGAGGTCCTCGACGGATTCGGTGGTGATCGCGGCGGTGATGTCCTGGCCGCCCGCGAGGCGGACCTTGACGGTCGCCATGGCCTCGCCGGTGGTGACGGACGCGACGGTGCCGGGGAGCTGGTTGCGGACGCTCAGGCTCATGGTCGTACTGCCTCACGGAGTCGGTTGCACGGGAACATGGCCGCAGGGGCGGCCTGCCGCTTCCGAAGGTAGTACGTCCGCAAAGGACCGTTTCGGGGCGCGCCGCATCCGCGAGATGGAATGCCGGGAATGCCATGTCCGCCTGGCGGATCGGGGCCTCGCCGGCCACGTCGTTCCGCGCGCGCTCGGGCGGGGCTCGGGGCTCCGAGGTGGCCCTTGCCTGCACCCGCACCTGCACCCAGGCCCAGGTCCAGGTCCAGGTCCAGGCCCAACAATGCTCGCGCACCGGCAAGTTGGCCTCACCGCCATCCCGTAGATCAGAATCACCCCATGGACAACACATCGACCACCGACACCTCCGCCGCCACTCCCACCGCACAGGGGTTGCTGGCCGGCAAGGTCGCCTTCATCACCGGTGCCGGACGCGGGATCGGGGCCGCAGCGGCTCGGTTGTTCGCGAAGGAGGGCGCTCGGGTGATGCTCGCGGCCCGTACGGAGAGCCAGTTGAAGGCGGTGACCAAGGAAGTCCGGGAGGCGGGCGGCGCCGCGGACTACGTGGTGTGCGATCTGGCCGACGCGGCCAGCGTGCGCGCCGCCGTCGACCGCACCGTGGACCTGTACGGCCGACTCGACGTCGCCTTCAACAACGCCGCGACGGGGATCCCTCCCGGCCCGATGGACCAGGTGACCGAGGCCGACTTCGACCACATCTACGGCGTGAACCTCAGGGGCCCCTGGCTGGCCATGGTCGCCGAGGTCACCGCCATCCGCGCCACCGCCGGAACGGGGGCCATCGTCAACAACTCCAGCATCGGCAGCCTGCGGGGCAACCCCCAACTGCCCGCCTACGGCGCGATGAAGCGGGCGCTCAACAGTCTCACCGAGTCGGCTGCCGTCACCTACGGACCCGAAGGCATACGGGTCAACGCGATCGCCCCCGGCACCACGATGACCGAGATGATCCGTTCCTGGGAAGCGAATTCTCCCGGAGTCATCGACCGGCTCAACGCGCAGACTCCCCTGCGCCGTGCAGCCGAACCCGACGAGATCGCCCAGGCCGCCGCCTGGCTCCTCAGCGACCGCTCCTCCTACGTGACCGGAACGGTTCTCCGGGTGGACGGCGGCATGCGGGCCTGAAAGCTGTCGGGGGCGCCGCCACCCCTCGGGAGGGCCGCCACCTCTCGGCAAGGGTGTCGGCCACCCCTCCTGGGCGCCGGCTAGTACCTCTCCTCGGCCTCTTGGTCGGCCATCTCGTTGGCGCGGTCGATCTCGGGCATGTGCTCCTCCGCCCATGTCCGCAGGCCCGCCAGCGCGACTTCCAGGGACGAGCCGAGTTCGGTGAGCCGGTAGAAGACCCGTGGCGGTACGGCCGGTTCGACCCGGCGCGACACCAATCCGTCGCGGGTCAGGCTGCGCAGTGTCACGGACAGCATCTTCTGCGAGACGCCGGGCATCCGGCGTCTCAGCTCGGCGAAGCGCACCTCGTCCGGTGCGGCGTCGGCGAGCTTCTTGACGGCCATGGACGTCCACTTCGTTCCGATGCGGTCCAGCAACTGCCGTGTCGGGCACAGGGGATCGAAGAGATCGCCGCGGCTTCCGCGACCGGCCGTCCCAGTCCTGGCCGCAGCCCCAGCCCCAGCCCTGGCCTTGGCTGTGGCCTCGGCTCCGGCCTCGGATCCTCGGGTGGTCACCTGGAGCTCACCACCTTCCCTGAAAGTGCCGTCTAGGAAGCGGTACGACAGTTACCTATCGTCATGTGGTCACCAATGGTAACCACATGGAGGAGCCGTCATGCCCGCCACCACCGCACACCAACTCCGTCGCATCGCGACGAACGGCGTCGAACTCAATGTCGCCGTCGCCGGGGACGGGCCCGCGGTTCTCCTGCTGCACGGGTTCCCGCACACCTGGCGGCTCTGGAGCGACATCATGGGCCCGCTGTCCGAGCGGTACCGGGTCATCGCTCCGGACCTGCGGGGCCTCGGCGCCAGCACACGTGCCGTCGAGGGTTACGACGCCGGCACCCTCGCCGCCGACTTCGAAGGGCTGCTCGACGCCCTCGACGAACCGTCGGCAGCGGTGGTCGGCATCGACGCGGGAACCGCCCCCGCCGTCCTGCTCGCGCTACGCCGGCCCGCTCGCGTCCGGCGCCTCGTCGTGATGGAGGCACTGCTCGGCCGGCTGCCCGGAGCGGAGCAGACCCTCGCGGGCGGCGCCCCCTGGTGGTTCGGCTTCCATGCCGTGCCCGGTCTCGCCGAGACCGTCCTCGCCGGCAACGAGGCCGCGTACATCCAATGGTTCCTGGATTCCGGGACGCTCGGGCGCGGGGTGCCCGACGATATTCGTACGGCCTTCGTCCACGCGTACACGGGAACTGAGGCCCTGCGCTGCGCGTTCTCCTACTACCGGGCCCTGCCCACCAGCGCGCGGCAGATCCAGGATGCCGTTGCGACGGCCCGGCTGACCATGCCCACCATGACCGTCGGCTCCCATCCAGTCGGTGCCGGGCTGGAGCGGCAACTCCGCCCCATCGCCGATGACCTGGTCGCTCATCACCTCCAGGACTGCGGCCACATCATCCCCCTTGACCGCCCCGACGCGTTGCTCGCGCTTCTTGGTCCTTTCCTCGCCGCCGATCTTCCGGTCGTCCGCCGATCCTCCGCACCGACCAAGTGACGGGGCGGGGCAGGACGGGACGGGGCCAAGGATCGCGGTCGGCCGGGGGGGGAGGGTAAGCGTCGTCGGTTACGCGTACGGTCAGCTCGCCCCGCCCTGGCCCGCGCTGCCGATCGGGCCGACCTCGACCGAGGAGCCGCCGCCTTCGGTGACGGGCAGCGTGGCGGCGCCCGGCCACTCCAGGGAGAACGACTTCGTCTCGTTGGGCGGGGTCACCACGAGTCCGGTGATCTTGACACCGGAACCGCCCGACTCGTTCATCGGGTAGCTGATGTTGAACGACACCGACTTGCCGTTCTTCAGGGTCATCGGCTGGGCCTGCTGGCCCGAGCGCTTGGCGGACAGGTTCCCCTCGCTGGTCTTCAGGTCGATGCCCGCGTACGCGGCCAGCGTGCAGTCCGCGCCGCCGTTCTCGAACGTCACCGCGACCGAGCCCTTGTCGTCACCGTCGATGGTGGTGTCCGACGCCGTGATGTTCAGGTCGTCGGTGTGGCACGCGCCGGACTTGGCGTTCGAACCGGAACCGTTCCCTGCGCCCGACGAGGCCTGGCCGCCGGAGTCCTTGCCGGCGGAGCCCTGCCCGCCCGAACCCTTGCCCGCCGAGTCCTGGCCGTCGCCCTGGTCCGAACCGCCGCCCGACGAGGATCCGGCGCTCGCGGACGAGGCGTCGCCGTCCGCCGTCACGTCATCGCCGTTGCAGGCCGTGAGCGACAGGCTCGCGACGACGGCCAGGGCGGCGATGGTGGTGAGCTTACGAACGCGCATCGGATTTCCTCAGTCTCAGTCTTGGTGGTCTGGGTGGTCTGGGTGGTCTTGCTGTGGTGTTGCTGTGGTCTGGGGGGTCTTGCTGTGGTCTTGCGTGGTTACTACTGGTCTTACGTGGTCTCGGTGGGGCGCGACGCCGCCGCTCGGTCGGGCCGGTGCGAGTCGGTACGAGCGGGCGTTGCTGACCAGCAGGAGCGGTCCGGCCGGGCGAACCGTTCCGCTCAACTCCCCACCAAGACATTCCTGTTACACGCACAGCCAGGCACGACGAGCACCACCGCCGGCCCCGCCATCGGCGCCCCGACCCGCGCCCCGCCCCCGTCACACCTTCGCCGCCCGTCAGCTCGATCCCCGCCCGGCCTTGGAAAACACGGCTCGAACACGGGTACGTTCCGCCGCGCGGGGGCATGCCGAGAGCCGGCCCGGGGTGGTGGTTCCCCTGCCGCACCGGTCAGTTCCACCCTCGTACGCGTTCACCGTCCGCTGGGACAGACCCGTGACCCAGCGGATCTTGACCGTGACCGGCGGGATGCTCTCCCCAGTACCCGCCCTGAGCGGTGATGGGTGAGCGATGAGTTCCGGCGGCAAATCAGGTCTGTCCTGGTATGACGCGCATCATCAAAGCCAATGACATCGCCCTGGGCATCGAGTCCTTCGGCGCCGAGGACGCGCCGCTCGTCCTGCTCGTGGGCGGGACCACGATGCTTTCGTGGCCCGACGCGCTCTGCGCGCGCCTCGCCGCGGGCGGGCGCCGTGTCGTCCGCTACGACCTGCGCGACAGCGGGGAGTCGACGACCACGGATCCGGACGTGCCCGCCTACACGCTGCGGGACCTCGCAGCCGACGCGGCGGCCCTCGCGGACGCGCTCGGTGGGGCGCCCGCGCACCTCGCGGGGATCGGCGTCGGCGGGATGGTCGCCCAGGTGGCCGCGCTCGACCACCCGGACGCCTTCTCGGCGCTCACCCTGGTCGGCACCCGCGCGGTGGCCCCCGGCCCGCCCGACGACGACCTCCCCGACCATGACCAGGCGACGATGAGCAAGCTGTTCGCGCAGCCGATGCCCGACTGGGCCGACCGCGCGGCGGTCGCGGAGTTCACCGCCGCCGGGGCGGAGCTCCTCGGTGACGACCCCGTCGCGGCGCGCGCCACCGCCGCGCGCGTCTGGGACCGCACGCCCGGCACCGCGCCCGCCGTACAGATGGCCAACCAGATGGGCATGGTGTTCTCCCGACTCGACTGCACGCCCCGCTGGCGCGAGCGCCTGCCGGAGATCGACGTCCCCACGCTCGTCGTGCACGGCCGCCGCAACCGTTTCTTCCCCGTCGGCAACGGCGAGGCGATCGCGCGCGAGATCCCCGGGGCCCGGCTGCTCGTCCTCGAAGAGGCCGCCACGACGATCCCCGACGGGGCGATCGGAGAGGTCACGGAGGCGATGCTCGCGCTCGGTTAGTCCGTGCGTTTCCCCGCACGTTTCCCCGTACGCAGGAGGCGCCACCATCGGCCACCCCATCTGAGCACCGCCACCCC
The DNA here is from genome assembly GCF_042871345.1 of Streptomyces sp. NPDC005863. NCBI lineage: Bacteria > Bacillati > Actinomycetota > Actinomycetes > Kitasatosporales > Streptomycetaceae > Streptomyces > Streptomyces sp. NPDC005863. The sequence goes on from NZ_JBIAII010000002.1 coordinate 1,375,462, forward strand.
GGCACCGCCACCCCCAGCGAGGCCCCCCAGTGACGCCGCGTCAGTCGGGCTGGAAGAACGCGAGCATCTTCTGTGCCGCGTCCGGCGCCATCAGCAATTCCTGTAGGGCCGCGGAGGTCCGCGCGGCGGCGCTGGTGCGTGCGAACATCTCGCTCTCGTACTCCTTTACGGCGGCGGCGACATCGTCCCGGTGCGCGGCCAGTGCGAGAGCGAGCTGGGCGCCGTCGAGCAGGGCCATGTTCGCGCCCTCCCCCACCGGCGGCATCAGGTGCGCGGCGTCGCCGAGCAGGGTGACGTCCGGCCGCGACGGCCAGGTCAGACCGGCCGGAAGCGTGGTGATCGACCGCGGTACGACCGTGTCGTCGCAGGCCGCGATCAGCGCGGTGAACCGCGGGTCCCAGCCTGGGAGCAGCTCGATCAGCCGCGCCCGCGCGGCGGCCGGGTCGTCGAACGGGATCCCGCTGGTGGCGAACCAGTCCTCGTCGGTCCCGTAGAAGCTGAGGCCGATCCGGACGCGGCCGTCACCGTTGCGCTGCGCCGCCAGGGACCGGCCGTCGCCGAGCACCCAGTAGTTGCCGCGCCCGACCATCGCCGCGAGGTCGGGGTGTGTGCGGTCGATGTCGGGGATGCCGACCTCAACCACGTTCTGGCCGATGTGGACCGGGCGGGCGTCGGTGAGCAGCGTACGGACCCGGGACTGCGCGCCGTCCGCGCCGACCAGCAGGCCGTACGTCGCGCTGCTGCCGTCGGCGAAGTGCAGCAGGCCGTTGTCGACATCGGCGGAGGCGAACGCGTGCCCCCAGCGCACGGTGCCCTCGGGGAGCGAGTCCAGGAGCAGGTCACGCAGATCGGCGCGGTCGACTTCGGGGCGGTCGAGCGGGGCGTCGTCGGGTGTGTCCTCCTGGAGCAGCAGCGTGCCGTCCGGCTCGAGAAGCCGCATGTCCTGGCCTTCGCCACGGGCTATCGCGTGGAACCGGTCGATCAAACCGGCCTCGCGCAGCGCGCGTTGGCCGGAGTGGATGTCGAGCATGCCGCCCTGGCCGCGCGCGTGACGTGACGTCTCGCGTTCGTACACGACGGCCTCGATGCCGTGCACGTGCAGCACACGAGCCAGGGCCAGACCACCGAGCCCGGCGCCGACGATGGCGACGGGGCCGGCGCCGACTATGGCGACGGGGCCGGGGGTGGGGGTGGGGGTGGGGTTCAGGTTGGGGTTGGGGCTGGGATTCAGGGCAGGGCTGGACTCGCGCATGGGGTTCCCCTTCCTAGGCGCCGTCGTATCACCGCCATCATTCGATACGGCGTATTCGTCAATACACTGTATCGACCCATGCTCCGTATCGGTCAATGCTCTGTATGGTGGGCCGCATGTTGGTGTGGGAGAGGCCGGAACCGCCGTATCGACCCGCGCCGGCCCCGTTGGACCGCGAGCGCATCGTGCGGGCGGCGATCCGGCTGGCCGACGCGGACGGCCTCGATGCGGTGTCGGTGCGCAAGGTCGCGGCCGCGTTGGGCGTCGGGCCGATGCGGCTGTACGGGTACATCGACAGCAAGGAGGAGTTGCTCGACCTGATGGTCGACGCGATCCATGCGGAGATCCGGCCGGCCGGAAAGGGCCCGCGCGAGGTGCTGCGGTCCCTCGCGGAAACCACCCGGCAGGCCGTCCACGAGCACGAATGGCTCGCCGACCTGCTCGGCGGGCGACCTCAACTCGGCCCGCACGCGCTGGCCAGGGGCGAGGCCGTGATGGCCGCGCTGGACGGTGTGGACGTGGACGACGTCATGCCGGTGGTCACCGCCGTCGACGCGTACGTGATCGGCGCGGTGCGCCGCGAGATCGCCGAGCGTCGCGCCGAACGGGCCACCGGGATGGACGAGCGGCGCTGGCAGGCCTCACTCGGGCCCTACCTGGAACGAACCTTCGCCACCGGCCGTTTCCCCGCCCTGTCCACGGTGGTCCGCGACGCCGCACACCTGGACGCCGACCGCACCTTCCGTATGGGCCTCGACTTCCTGCTCGACGGCATCGAGGCCCGCCTCACGCGGTGACGTACGACGGCTGGGCGCCGGTTCCCGACCGACTCCCAACCGACGCGGCGACGTGCCGCGCCAACCCATTTCGGGGATCGTGGACGTCGACGTGGCAGAACGTCGGCGTGCGGTGGGCAGCGGGAGGAGTCGCGGATGGGGTCGGTTCGGGAACGAGGGGGCGAACGAGGAGGCGAACGAGGGGGCGGCGCCGACGGGATGCGGGACGCCGCTCGTGCGCTGGTGGCCGTGCTCGATCCGGAGCAGGTGCGTGAGCTGCGCGCGGGACCCGCTCGGCTCGACGCGCCCGAGCTGCGGGAGTGGACGTACCTGCCGGGGTCGCGGCCCGGCCTCTCGACCGAGGGGTTCACCGGGCCGCAGCGCGAGGCCGTCGATGCGCTGCTGGTCGCGGCACACGGCGCGGCGGGCACCGAACTGGCCCGCGGGGCCATCGAAGTGGAGCGTCACCGTCGCGCGATGGCGGGCGGCACGGGCGGCGACCGCTACTGGCTGCGCCTGCTGGGCGACCCGGACGGCGACGCCCCCTGGAGCTGGCGGATGAACGGCCACCACCTCGCCGTACACGTACTCGTCACGCCCGCCGGCATCCGCGTGACCCCGCACTTCATCGGAGCGGAACCGGCCCGCATCGAGCAGGGCCCGCAGGCCGGCCGTCGACTCCTGGGCCTGGAGGAGGACTTGGCCCGGGAACTGGTCACGGACCTGAGCGCCGGACGACAGGCCGAAGCCGTCTTCGCCGCCGCACCTCCGGACGACATCCTGACCCGCGACGACCCGTTCGCCGACCCGAACCTGCTGCCGGCCGGCCTGTCCCACGGGGACATGACGCCCCATCAACAGCGGCTGCTCGTACGCCTGGTACGCCGTTACCTCGACCGAGCGCCCGCCGCGTACGCCGAGGAGTGCTGGTCCGACACCCTCGCCCACGGGCTCGACGCCCTCACCTTCGCCTGGGCCGGCGGTCGCGCGCCCGGCGACCGCCACTATTACTGCGTCCGGGCCCCGGACTTCCTCATCGAGTACGACAACACCCAGGACGACGGCAACCACGCCCACTCGGTGTGGCGGCACATTCGCCACGACTGGGGCATCGATCTACTGCGCGCGCACTACACCGAGCTGCACGGGTGACGCCGACCGCAGAGGCACGAGAGGTCGCCCCCAACGGCCCGCGCCACCGCGACCGCGTCACCGCGTCACCGAGTCACCGAGTCACCGAGTCACCGAGTCACCGCGAGCTTCAGCAGGTCACCCGCATCAGCGCTGCGCGCCGCCCTGCCCCACCGTCGGCAGGTAGCGCGGTGCACGCCAGGCCTTCAGGCGGTGTTCCACCGCCGCCCCCAGCGACAGCAGCTCGGCGTCCTGGCGGTTGCCCGCCATCATGAGCAGGCCGACCGGCAGTTCGTCCACGGTTCCCGCCGGGACCGAGAGGGACGGGTACCCGGCGACCGCCGCCGGCGTCGAGGACGGGATGACGTCGTTGTCGCCGCGCGCGCAATCGGTCGTCCACGCGGGCGGATTCGTGGGCGCGGCGATGGCGTCCAGGTGGTAAGCCGCCATGGTCTCGTCGATCGAGCGGCGCGACAGATCCTTCAACTCGGCCCGCATCGCACGGTACTTGGGGTCGGTGGTCGACGGCGCGGCGAGCGCCTGCTCGAAGAGCTCCTGGCCCGCGAAGCAGGTCCGCTCCTGCGCGTGGGTGCGGTTGAACTCGATCAGCCCGGCGAGATCCTTGGGCCCGTTGCGCGAACCGAGGTAGGCGTCGATGTCCCGGTGGAACTCGCTGAGCAGCGCGGGGAATTCAAGTTCGGCGAGCCGCGCCTGGTACGGGGGCGTCACCTCGACGACCGTCGCCCCGGCCTTGCGCAGCTTCTGCGCCGTACGGGTCATCACCGCGTCGACGTCGGCGCCGAGGGACGGCAGCCGCCACAGGCCGATGCGCTTGCCCCGCAGATCACCGCCGAGACCCGCACCTGTGCCTCGCTCACCCTGCGCACCCAGCGCACCCGAACCGGCCACCCCAGCCCCTCCGGTCACGCCAGCCATGCCGGTCACGTCGGCACGCGCGCTCTTGTCGCCGCTCAGCACCGCGAGCGTGAGCGCCGTATCGATGACGTTACGCGCCATGGGCCCGGCCGTGTCCTGTTCGGCGGAGATCGGCACCACACCCGACTGGCTGACCAGGCCGAGGCTGGGCTTGTGGCCGACGATGCCGTTCATCCCGGCCGGGCACACGATGGAGCCGTCCGTCTCGGTGCCGATCGCCACCTGCGACAGCGACGCGGCGAGCGCGGCGGCGGAACCGGCGGACGAACCGCACGGGTTGCGGTCCAGAACGTAGGGATTGTTGGTCTGCCCGCCCACCGCCGACCAGCCCGATGTCGGCTTCGCCGCACGGAAGTTGGCCCACTCGGACAGGTTCGTCTTGCCGAGGATCACCGCGCCGGCCTCGCGCAGCCGGGTCACCAGCGGGGCGTCGCTGCGGGGCGGGCTCCCCGCGAGGGCGAGCGACCCGGCCGTCGTCGGCATGTCACGGGTGTCCACGTTGTCCTTGAGCAGGACGGGGATGCCGTCCAGCGGCCCGAGGGGCTTGCCGCGCCGGTGCCGGGCGTCGCTGGCGGCCGCCTCACGCAGGGCCGTCGGGCTCGTCCGCAGCACCGCGTGGATCTTGGGATCGATGTCCTTGATCCGCCGCAGATACGCCCGGGTCATCGCCGCCGAGGTCAGCGAACCCTTCCCCATCCGCGCCTGCAGCTCCGGGATCGTCACGGTGTCGAGGTCGACCCCCGCCACCCGAGGTAAGCCGGTCGGCGGCGACGCGTCGTCGCCATCGTGCCCGGCGGCCTGCGCACCCGCGTTCGGTACGCCCGTCAGAAGGGACCCCGCAACGAGGGCGGCGGTCATCACAGCCATGCTCTTCTTCCCCATGCGTGTCAGCCGACTACACCGACCGCGTCCGGCGCAAGGGCGTCACGGGCACACTTGGGGGTCGCTCCGTGTGGGCGTGACGCATGAGTGACATCGCCGTGCGGTTAGGGTGATCGCTCGATGGCATCAACCAGACCCAGGCCGGACTCGGGAACCCAGGCCAGACGCGGGAGGCGCAGCAGTGCGGGTTGAACCTCTGCCGATACGTGTCCCCGTCGGGGCAGGGTCCGCGCGGTGGACCAGCCGCACGGCGCAGCGGCGGGTCCTGCTGGTGGTCCACAACGTCACCGCCGCGGGCCGTCTGCTGGACGTGCTGCCCCTGTTCCACGACGACTTCCGCGTGCAGCTCCTGGTCACCTCGACGGGGTCGTCCGCCTTTCAGGGCGGGATCGACGAACTCTTCGCCGAGTTGGGGCTTCCCGTACTGCCGTGGGAGCAGGCGCTCGCGACGCCGGTGGATCTCGCGGTCTCCGCCAGCTTCGGCGGCCAAATCGCCTCTATCCAGGGCAAGTTGACGATTATCTCACATGGAGTGGGATATACTAAGAAACTGCCCCAGCCGGGAGCCGGGAGCCGGGAGCCGGGAGCCGGGAGCCGGGAGCCGGGAGCCGGGAGCCGGGAGCCGGGAGCCGGGAGCCGGGAGCCGGGAGCCGG